>JACRBG010000015.1 GCA_016234595.1 Chloroflexota bacterium
GGATGCTCTCAAAGCTGCCGTTGAGGCTTGGTTTACTCAATGGGAAACGCCTTCGGCTGATCTCTTACGTTACGTCGGTTTATATCCGTATTAATTTGTTAAAGTGCATTAGTTACGCATTTATGTGAGTGGGTCATATTTCAATGAAGAAAGATGACCTTTATTCTAAAAACTTGTGCATCGAATAAGCTATTCTAAAGGGTTGGCTTTCACTGTGAAATAAGACCCGAAATTATTGGGTCGGCACGGGTGGGATACGCCATTCGACAAAACGACCCAATTGGCCGTTCTCGTCAATCGCAGCAACACCCACTGTCTCATATAGCGACATCTGAGGCCATGTGAAGCCGCTCTCAGGCGTGGTGAAAATTTGATTGTAGACTGATGACCCCGGAAATCTCAACGCGACCGCATAGGCCGTTGCCCCCGGTACGGGTGTCCACTCCAAATGCCATGTCCCCGTGTCAATACGATAGTCTTGGGGTGGATTGGGGCCATCTGCTAGTACCAGCAACGTTGCTAACGCGAGTTTGGTCATCCGGCCTAGATAAGCAGGGTCAACATCATCTGACCGATCCATCGCATTATGGGTGCGGGTGGGGTCATCCCGATACTCAATCATGCGGATTGCTGAGATACCCTCATTACTAAAGCTCATATGGTCGCCCCAGCGTCCCGAACGATCTAGCAACTCCTCAACCGTCACATTCATTTCACCCTGCATGTAGGCCCGCGACACCAATTCCATTAAACGGGCCAATTCGCGGGAACCAGAATCAGCAGGGGGGGCCGAAAACACGCGCATCTGGTTATCATAGCGTTCGCCGTTTGGCCCGGTCGGGCTACCGACCATATCCAAAGTCAACACCCCTTTAATATCGAGGTTATTGCCTTTCAAATATCCAACAAAATTGGTACTACCAAAGCGCTGTTCAAACTCTTCACCAGCAAATAGCACAAAAATAATGGTGGCGCGGTGATACCCTTGTGCCATAACACGGGCCAGTTCTAATACAATCGAAACGCCCGACCCATTATCATCTGCGCCGGGTTGGAGTAGATCGGAGCTAGTGACGGAAGCGTTATTGATGGTGTCATAATGTGCCCCAACCACGAGTACGCCAGCCGAGGCATCTAAACCCGGCAAGACCATAAAAATGTTGTCGGGGTTGGAGCTGAGGCCCCCATAGCTAATGGATAAGGGTTGAGTATAAACAGCAATTTGTTTATCGGGGTTGCCATCTTTAATCTCATCAAAGCGGGCTTTTAGATACAACTCGGCAGCAAAAATGCCTTTATCCGGGGCAGGTACGCCCAAGTTATGCCGATTTTGAAAATTCTCCATCGCCAAAACCGTATTCATCATGCGGTTGTTATCCACGTAGAGTAACCAGTTCGTCACCGAATTATTAGTGGGTACTTCCTCTTGAACTTCTGGCGGTAGTTCGGGCAACACAGGGGGCGCTTGAATCGTCACCGGGCCAACCGGGACTAAAGGCGGTTGCGAGGTTGTGGTAGACATCGGCTGACGAGGCGCTAGCGTCGGTGGGTCTTCTTCGGTCAAAGAACAGGCCAAGGTGCTGCCGATAAGCATGACCAATACCAGCACCGGGGCAAGTGTTTTATAGAGATGGGATGGATTTTTTTTCATGACATTCGAAACCGATACAACTTAAGATGAGCCGACATTGTAGCATGGGATTTCATATAAATCAGCGTCCGTTTTTACAACGCTTGAGTGACGCAGTCTCCGGCTTTTCCGATATGACAATTCTAGTATTCACACAGCGACGGCTTTCCGCTACAATGTTGCCTGAAAATGCATTTGGAGGCACAAAGTCATGGCAAAGAAAAAGAGAGACCGTAGCTGGGTTCGCTTGGTCAGCACCGAAAGCAATCACGTTTACTACACCGAGAAGAACAAGCGCAACGACACGGGCCGTATGGAAATTAAGAAATATGACCCCACCCTGCGCCGTCACGTCCTCTACCGTGAAAGCAAGTAGTTCCCAGCGAGTTTAGAAGGGCGACTTGAACTATTACCGAGTCGCCCGGATTAACTCTAGTACTTGCATCGCGGCATTGTGCCCCGGAATACCACTGACTGCCCCGCCACGCTGCGCCCCGGACCCACAAATTAGTATATTTTCATAAGCCGTTTCCACGCCCCATTTCCCGACCCATGCACTCGCATTTTCGCCAAAAGGCCACGAAAGCGCTGTATGGAAAATATTGCCTGTGGGGAGTTTTAATTCATTTTCCAAATCAAGTGGGCTTTTTGCTTCGATACATGGTTGTCCGTTGCCATCTATCGCCAAACAATCTTCTAGTGGCTCATCCAGATAGCGATTAATCCCCTGCACATATTTTTGCAGGATGGTCTCACGGAGTTCGGCATTATTGGCTTCATTAAATAGCCGATAAGGAATATCCAGCCCAAACAAGGTCAAAGTTTGATACCCCTGCCCTTGCAACTCCGCTGACAAAATAGAGGGGTCGGTCAGGGAATGGCAATACATCTCCCCCGAAATAGGGGTTCCTACATGACCCTGCGCTGCCGCTCGATAATTTTCAATCATTATCTCATAGCCCTCATCTATATGGAAAGTTCCAGTGAAAGCATCCTCTTGAGCATAGTGATTGGCTTTCAATTTGGGCAGGCGCTTGAGTAGCATATTGATTTTGAATACTGACCCTTCGTCGGCATCGTCAATAGGCAAAGGATTGGGCAGCAATTGGTTCAAGACTTGTGGAGCAGCATTGACCAAAACAAAACGTGCCTGTACCGTCTGTGGCTTATTTTCATGGGTATAGTGGACAATGGCTTGGGGTTGGTCCGGTTCAATAGATTTAACCGTTGCCGAGGTCAAAATCTTAGCTCCATTTGATTGGGCAACGCGGGCCAATTCGGTGGTTAAAGCACCCATTCCCCCAACCGGCACTGTCCATTCACCTGTCTCGTTCCCAATCAGGTGATATAAAAAGGTGCGATTTTGCAGTAGTGACGGGTCATGTGGGTCAGTAAACACCCCGATTTTGCCATCAGTAAAAATCACCCCCCGCACAAGATCATGTTGAACAGATTGCTCAATCCCAATACCTAACGGTTGCTCGATAAACATCTCCCAAGCGGCTTTTTGTTCCTCAGTTTGGCATTGTTGTTTTAAAGCATCCCGGCTAACCATCGGGGATAACAAGGTCGGCCAAATGACTTTTGCCAATTGACCCACCAGCTGATAGAAACGGTTGTAACCGCGATAATCGGCATCGCTAATGCCCATATCAGCAAAAGATTTTTCAGTCACAGCAGGCGATTCATTACTGACTAGCAACGCCTTATGCTGCCCATTTTCGATCGTGGGGGTAAACGACCCAATGGGCCGACGGTGTGTTGAAAAATTCAGCTTCAAATCCCGCACGATTTTTTGCGGTAACAAGCTCACCAGATAGGCATATTGAGATAAACGAGCATCCATTCCAGTAAATACTTGGGCCGAAATCGCCGCGCCACCGACGACTGATTTGCGCTCTAATACCAGTACCGACAAACCCGAACCTGCCAGATAGGCCGCCGCGACAAGGCCATTATGCCCACCACCCACAATCACAATATCATAGCTTGTCGGCATCATATGTTTTTACCTCTTCATGTGTAATACCGGGAATATGCTCGGGTAGATGATTAGCCCAATAGACTAGGCCCACCATGATAATACTAATCACTCCGATAAGCCCATAAGCAGTACGAATGCCGCTAATATCTGCCACCACGCCAAGCACCTGCGGCCCTAAGAAAATCGCCAAGCCTGCTATAAAAGAAATTCGTCCGCTGGCCCTATCTGTTTCGGGTGGCGGAACCATGCCAAGCGCCGCTGAAAGGGTCAAGGGGAAGCCGTTAGCAACCCCCAACCCAGCAATAAATAAGCCTATGAGGCTAATGGCGGGGGTGGGCGCTAACCATAATGGTATGAACCCAATCACCAGCAGTCCATAGGCCATGAGCAGCAAATGTTTGACATCAATGCTGCGCGACAGGCGGCTACCAATCGTCCGGCCAATCACCATCGCTAAGAAAAAGATGGTCATCATGGTCGAGGCCGTGGTAGCCCTTAAGCCTACATTTTTTTCAAGGAAATCTGCTCCCCAAAAAATAATACCCCATTCGATGACCGCACCGAGAAAAATCACACCTAAGTAGGCCCAAAAAACTGAGGGTAAAGGCAGATGGTGTTCAGTAGCCTTCTTAACCACCTGCTGGGTCGGGGGAATTTCGACATTGTGCCACCATAAAGCCGCCAATCCCCATGTAATCATGCCCACAACCAGTGCCATGCGCCAACCCATGCCAATATCCTCAAAAGTGCCAACAGCTAAAGGCGCTAATACAGCGGACGCACTGGCCGCGATATTGGATTCGGTGATAGCAATTGCCCGTTTTTCGCCATGATGGTCACTAAGAGTCGCCTGAATGGTCACGAGCAACCAGCCAGATGTAAGACCCTGAAAGAAGGTACTACCAATGGTTAAAACAGGTTGATGCACAACCAAAAAGATCCCCGTAAAAACAATACTTGCGCCGCCACCAACCCAAAACACCCACTTACGTCCATACCGACGGGCCAAACGATCAGTCGTTAACCCAGCAAGCACCATGCCGATAGCAAATGCGCTTAAGTGCATCCCAGCGACGCTATAACTAAGATTGAGTTCATCGCGTAAAAATGGGATAAACGGCCCGCGTGTAGATACCATATAGGAGAAAAAAGCCAGCATAAAATAGGCCAACCACGTAAACCGATCCCGTACAAACGTGGTAGAAGATTCCGTTTGCATATTCACTCGTTTCAGAAGCATGATGAGAAAAGACGATGGTTAGAACAATGTGAAAACTCATTATAACTTGACAGTATAGAGAGCGGGAAGAATAATCTTCTCCGCATACTTAGACTATTTGGAGAGAACCACTATGATATCCCCTCTACGTGTTGGTTTGATCGGTTGTGGCGCGATTGCTCAAATTATGCACATCCCTTATTTAGTTGATTATGATGAAAAATTTGAATTGGTGGCCCTTTCAGATGCCTATGTCCCCATATTGGAAGCTGTCGCGGATCACTACCATATCGCCAAGCGTTATACCGATTGGCGGGAAATGCTGGAGAAAGAAGATATAGAAGCTGTAGTGATTTGCCACAGTGGATCGCACCGAGATTCGGTTTTAGCGAGCTTAGCCGCGGGTAAACACGTTTTTGTGGAAAAACCGATCGCGTGGAATCTGCGCGAGGCCAAAGAGGTTGCAGTACAAGCAGCTCAATCACATTGTGTAGTGCAGGTTGCCTATCATAAACGTTATGACCCAGCTTTTCAATATGCCCGCGAACAAATTCAGAAAATGCGCGATATTGGCTTGGTGCGGGTCACGGTGCTGCATCCCCCGAACGAAATGGGCCTCTCCCCACATCGCATTCGGCGCGGCAACAGGTTAATTGATGATGGGCATCAATCGGTCATCAGTTTAGAAGAGCAGATTAATGTCCAGCTAGGAGCATTCGCGGGTGGCAGTTTAGGCCGCTTGGTAGACGAGGCGCTCGGTTCACGCAAAGATAATCCGGCTCTGCGTTTGGGTTACGGCATTATCGCGAGCAGCATGATTCACCAGATTTACACGATGCACGGTTTTTTAGGAGCACCGTTACGGGTTCTTAGCACCGACATCTGGCGTAAGGGGTTATCCATTCATTCAGTTGTCGAATATCCCAATGATGTGCGCTGTACTTTTGATTGGCATTTCTTAGCCCACATCAAAGACTATCGGGAAGAATATGCCTTCTATGGCAATCATGACCGCGTATTGCTCCAAATGCCGTCGCCGTATCTAAAAAACGCCCCCAGTCCAGTGATTGTGCAAGGGGGTGACGAAGAATTGGCATGGGAAAAGCGGGTGGTTGTATCCTATGACGAGGCGTTTCGAAATGAGCTACTCGCATTTTATGAAAACGTCCGACACAACCGGCAACCTGCGACGGCTGTACCCGAAGCACTTCAGCATATGGAACTGATTCAACAATTGATTGACGCGGCACGGGTCTAAGAAGAACCTAATTTCTGACGCGATTGGTAGTAAAAATACATCTGATTCCGTTCAATTTCTTGGGTTTTTTCACGCCAATCGCTTAGAGTTTTCGATAACAAAACCGAGCTTCCTAAAGAAAAGGATAGGCCCGCGGCGACAATGTCAGGAAGCCCCGCAGCAGGGCCAAGTACTAAATATATAGCTGAGCCAGTTGCCGGTAATGCAGGCTTTTCAACAATATTTCCAATCAAATTTGGAAGAAAGCCTCGTAAAAAACTATTGGCTCTGCAATCCTCTTCTATTTCCAAAACGGCAGGTGCTACATATTGATGGAAAATTCTTTCAGCTTCAAATGGAAATTCTTCATCCCAAGAGGCCGTTTCAATTATTTGCGAAAACGCTATCATTGCAGATCGAAAACGTATAAGGGGTTTATCTAATTCTCTACGTATATCTATGATCTCATCAATCGAGGCTTCATCAAAAAATGGAAGCCTGCGAAGTAAATCTGAAGGCAAGCTAACCTGTTTTGAACGGTTTGACTGTACCGGAGTAGTGGTTAGTATTTTTTCATCTACCAAAGATTTTATCAACTTAGATGTTCTGTTATCAAAAATAGGATAAGTGTTTCCTGTGGTAATTGAACTAATCACAGATGATAGAAACTTTGCAGCCAGCGCATCGCTATCATCACCATCGAAAATTTCCATTTCGAGTAGCCCTGCATCCTGAGCATTTTTCAGGTTTTTCATACCAGCTTTCTCAGCCATTGCCTCAAAATACATTAGAGCTTGCTCACGGAATTTCTCGATCTCCAATTCAATTTTACGGAACTTGATAATTTCATCCCGAGAACGATGTTTCTTTGAGTTGATCTGATCATGTAAGGCAATAAACTGAAGTAGCTCTGGATTATTTAATCCTTGAGCAAAGATCCTCACCAATTCAATTGGCTTATAGTTCCCAATTTGCTGAAATAGAACCAGCATTGAGGAAGTAATACTACAAAGCCTCACTCTATCTGCGTAAAGTAAGGCGGATTTCAGTAATTTGACTTCATCATGAAGGTCAATTTTCCCAGATGGTGAAGTACAAACAGTCATGTGAAACAAGTCTTCTGGCATATATTATGGGTTTTTACCGTTCTCCAAAATTTCCATTGTTTGAGTATCTGTTGGGTCTGCTTTTTGGTTTTTTTTCGGGAAGATTTCGTATCCTAGCCATCCAACAGCAATAACCACCATGCCCACCCCCATAAATGGCAAAGCATCAGCCCGCTGTTTGCGTAATTCGTCACGTTCAAGGGAAGATTTGAATAGCTCATAGCCCATATTGAAACTATCTACTTCAACTTGTTTGCCAGAACTAATCAGTTTTTCAGCCTCATTATCACGCAATTTAAGTTCGGCATCCACATAGCGATAAACCCCATAGCCGCCGACAGCAAAGCCAAACAAAATTATTCCTGCCAATATATAAAGACTAATCTTTTTGCTCATTCCAAAAATCATCCTTCTAATCTCTAGAATAATCTACAACCAGTACACGAGTTTTGGCAGGTAGGCTTGCCTTCTTCAATGTCATCTTATGGCGGCCCATCGTCGTAACAGACCGCCATGAGTCTAAGTAAATTCGTCAACTCGCCAATAATTTAAACTTGCGAATTAACCCTCAAAAGGTGGAATAAATTCCAGCGGTTTGTGATTACCAAAAATCGGCTTAGGGCCATTAGTCGAAGCTACCCATTTGACACCATTGACAATCACTTGCTGAACTTCCCGCTGATAATAGGTCGGGTAAGTTTCGTGGCCGGGGCGGAAATAGAAAATCTTGCCACGTCCGCGTTGGTAGCAACAACCACTGCGGAAAATCTCACCCCCTTGGAACCAACTGACCAACACTAATTCATCCGGTTGGGGGATGTCAAAAAATTCGCCGTACATTTCCTCGCGGGGGATTTCAAAATATTCCCCCAAACCTTCTGCAATGGGATGATGAGGGGCGACCACCCACATCCGTTCGCGCTCATCGGCTTCACGCCACTTCAAATCACAGGTCGTGCCCATTAATTTGCGGAAAATCTTGGAATGGTGGCCGGAATGTAAAACAACAAGGCCCATGCCGTCTAAAACCCGCTGTTGAACACGCTCAACCACTGCATCGCTGACTTCTTTGTGTGCGAGGTGTCCCCACCATGTCAAAACATCCGTTTCCGCCAACGCGGCCTCAGTCAACCCATGTTCGGAATCATCCAGTGTAGCCGTCTTAACCGAGAAGCCCACGTCACGCAGTGGTTTGGCAATCGCATCATGCAAGCCATTTGGATAGAGGGCCTGCACTTTTTCATTCTTTTTTTCGTGGCGGCCTTCGTTCCAGACTAAAACACGTAATGGATTAGACATCGTTTCCCTCTCTTAATTTGCTTTAACCGGAGCGCCACCTTGCGCTGCCGAGGCTTGAACCGCATCCCATAATTGTGACATGCGTAGACCAATTTCCGGGGGGGCGGGGTTCGGGATTTTGCCACTGCGCACCGCCAAGAACTGCTCCCATACACCCATTGAGGCTGGCACTGGCACTTCTTCAAATTTGTCACTCCCATGTTTTTGGAGTAGCAGACGCTCACCCCATTGCCCTGTGCGGACAATCCCCTTGCTACAGAATACAAAAATTTCCGAAGCACAGGACGGGATAGTTTCGCCACAGGCTGCGATTGTGATCATCGCACCTGATTTCAGTCGCCCCATAACCGTAGCACGGGTGTCAACTGGCCGATTGTTATTATCCAGCCATGCTGCCACCTCGGTAAAATCTTCACCTGCAATGTCGGCAATGGTATTGAGCATATGTGCGCCCGTATCAAACAGAAAACCCCCACCAGACAAAGGTGGGTCTTGTCGCCATGTCCCTGCTGTGTTCGGCCCCCAATTTTGCCAAACGGTGCCACTGATGGTCAGAATTTCGCCTAATTCGCCTGCCCGCAGCATTTGGTCGAGCGTACGAATTTGGGGCGACAGGCTGCCTTGAAACGCCACCACCAACAGTCGCCCGGTGCGGTCTCGAATTTCGATTAGGCTTTCAGCTTCTTGGGCATTCATCACCATCGGCTTTTCCAACAACACATCAATACCCACTTCCATACACAACTTGGTTTGGTCATGATGATGGGCGTGTGGGGTGATGATAAAAGCCGCGTCTAATTTGCCCTGATACTCTGTAACCAGTTCTTTCAAATCTGGGATATTGGGCGGTGCTTTCAATCCAGCATCTATGAAGACTTTGGCGGTCTCAGCATAGGCTTCTTGAGAGGGGTCAGAGACCACCACAATCTCAGTGGTATTCGCCATTTTTAACATCTGCTTGATGTGATGACGGGCCATCCCACCAACACCAATCATGACAGTTCTAACAATAGCCTTGTTACTCATAAATTTCAGCGAATCTCCTCGACGGCCCAGTGGTCGCCCATCGCCCGTCGGCCTTTTGCTAACCCTTCCCCTTCAGAAATTTGGTAAATGAGGTCGGGGCGTTTCAACATTTCGGGACGCAGCGTCACGCCTAATCCCGGCCCTTCTGGAATGGCTAAATGTCCATCCACGACCTTGGGTGCAAATTCGCTGATGATAGGGAAATAGGTCTGGTAAAAGGCTCGCACGGATTCTACAAAATAAAGATTGGGAATGTGGGCCCCAAGGTGCATACAAACCGCATGGCAGATCGGGCCAGCGACGTTGTGCAGCACCAATGGGATACCAAACGCTTCTGCTATATTAGCGATTTTCCGCGTCTCTGCAATGCCCCCATTCCACACGGGGTCGGTCATGACAATTTGGGATACATGCTTTTCCAGCCATTCACGCAACTGCCAGCGTGTCATCAATAGTTCTGAGCCGATGACAGGGATGGAGGTACGGCGCGAAAATTCACGGATTTCATCGGGATAGACCGCTGACATCACATCTTCCAAAAAGAGGATATTATAGGGTTCAAGCGCACGGGCAATACGTTCCATACTGACCCGATTCCAGCGGAAATGGCACTCAATGCCGATTTCCATCTCCGTCCCCACTGCATCCCGAATTTGGCGAACAGGAGTTAAGCCTTTTTCAACATCGGGCAAGCTGATATATTGCCCAAACGACCCTTCACTAAATTGGTCAAAGGGCCAGATTTTCATGGCCTTGATACCATCCGCCAGCAAACTTTTCGCCAATATGCCAGCGTCCTCATGCCATGCCGCATAATCCTGTACCGGGCCAAAGCCGATACAGGTGTTATAGGTTGGCACATGCTGTCGAGTTTTGCCGCCGAGCAAATGATAGAGGGGGGCATTGTAATGTTTGCCCATGATGTCCCACAGCGCCACCTCAATAGCGGAAAGCGCCCGCGTTTCGGCTCCGGCATACCCGTGATACATGAGGTTATCCATAACAAAACGCCAGAGGCCTTCAATATCCAGCGCATCTTGACCCAGTACCAGCGGCGCGACAGTACCATGCAGCGCCCCTTTGGCACCGGGGATTTTATCTACCGTTTCGCCAAGACCAATCAAACCGGAATCAGTATGAACACGCACGACCATTAAACGCGGATATTCAGCCCATTGCAGGGATTCGATTGCAACGATTTTCATAATCTTTTGATTTCATCCAAAAGGTCTAGTACATCCAAATAATCAATTTCTTCGCCATAATATGCACAAAGAGATGCCCATAAAGCTGGGTGGGGTTGGGTATCGGAATGGTGTTTTGCTATTTCACGGAGAGCATCCATTAAATTCAGGTTCTCCTCTTCTTTGAGTACCGCCAGCGCAAAACTGCTCGAACGGCTAATCCCCGCCCCACACGCGACCAATACGATATTGCCAAGTGCCTTTTGCGAACAGACAAATTCGATACCTTGAATCAATAAGTCTATTAGGAGGGGTTCGCCGTCTTCAACAGGTAGATACAACACCTCAATATCTGGCTGTTCCACCAACTCCGCTAATTGCAGCATCGCCCCAATATGGCGGTCTTGCAAAGATGGTAGATTGCAGGTATCTCGATAATTACCAATATAGAGCCATGAGCGAATTTGATCCATCTCAGACGACTTTCACGGTATTGACCAGTGTACCAATATCCTCAATCTGAATCTGCACCTCATCACCTGACTGCAAGGTAAATTCGCCGGGAGGGACAACCCCTGTACCCGTCAACAGCACCACTCCTTCAGGATGGGTATTGCTACGCCCTAGATAATCCACCAATTCAGGAATAGTACGTTTAATGCGGGAGGTATGTACCGCCCCTTCAAAAGCGACTTCACCGCCCCGCCGGATATGAATATGAATCGAGGTATCAGGCCAGTCGGCAGTTGACTTTAATAGAATTCCCGGCCCCAGCGCACAGGAGGCGGTATAGACTTTGGCTTGTGGCAGATAGAGCGGATTTTCACCCTCAATATCGCGACTGCTCATGTCATTGCCCACCGTAAACCCAACCACTTCCATTGCTGGATTAATGACAAGGCCTAACTCCGGTTCTGGCACTGACCATGTGGCATCACTGCGAATCCCCACTCCGGCGTGTATCCCAACGACCCAACGACCACGCGCCTTATAAAATAATTCGGGTCGTTCGGCACGATAGACACGGGCGTATACATCCCCACCATCGACTGCTTCTTCTTGGCGGGCCATCTTGCTGCGTTCATATGTCACCCCAGCCGCCCACACATCTTGTTCATCTATCGGCGCTAACCAATGTGGCTTACTTTCAGCGGGGGCATTTTCAAAAATTGCGGCTGAGAAAGTCAAAAGACTGGCTCGACCCGCTTGTAGTATTTCTTCAATGGCGGCTTCGGGACGGCCCACACTCGATTTGAGCCAAGCAGTCAGGCTGGGATATTCGCTATGGACATCGCGTACTTTTTCATCAAACCGCACCCCCAACCGCACCCCATAATCGGGATGGAAATAACGCACCAACAATGGGTCACTCATAACAAATTTTCACTTTCTGATTAATCTAATCTTGGGGTTGTTCGCCTTTAGAGGCCAACCCGCCATCCACCTCATAATTGGAACCTGTCACAAAACTGGCTTCATCCGATGCCAAAAACACAAAAACACTAGCGACTTCTTCAATCGTGCCTACCCGCCCAATGGGGTGCATTGCATCAAACTGCTGTCGCAAATACTCAGGTCGCGATTGCTCTGCCAAAAAATCGTGCAGCATCGGAGAGTCTATCGTGCCGGGAGAAACCGAGTTAACCCGAATTCCCAAACGGGCATAATCGGTGGACATGGCGCGAGTCAGAGCAATTAACGCGCCCTTGGTAGCCGAATAAGCCGCAATCCCCGGCAGGCCACGTATTCCGGTCACGCTTGCCATGTGGATAATACTGCCTTGCCGCATCGCCAACATGTCAGGAATCACAGCCCGATTGCATAGATACGCACCGCGCAAATTAACGGCAATACAGCGGTCAAAATCATCGGGATGTACTTCATGAATCCGACCAGAGGGCATAACAGCGGCATTGTTGACCAGCACGTTGATGGAGCCAAAACGTTCTTTAAGTCGCGACACAGCCCGATTGACACTCTGCTCATCGGTGACATCCGCGCCGAGGGCAATGGCTTGACCCCCTGCCGCCAAAATTTCGTCCACTACTTTTTGGCAGGCGCTTTCGTGCAAATCGAGCACGCCCACTTTGGCCCCTTCTTGGGCAAAGCACACCGCAATGCCATGCCCGATACCGCGTGCTGCTCCTGTCACGAGGGCTATTTTATTTTGGAGTCGCATAAAATTTCCTTTTAAGTAGTAATCGAACTCACGTCAATCCAACGGCTCTCTTGGTGGCTTTTAATTGCTGCCGCCAAAATCCGCTGAATTTTCGCCCCAATCTGAAAATCTGGCATAGGCTGTTTATCTTCGACAATCGCTGTGATGAAGCCGCGTGTCATATTATCCTGTTCGCGGAAAATATCTCGATAGGTGTTATGGACTGTATCACGCCGCGCCCCTGCCCAAATATGTTCGGGAATTTCAAGCGGCTTGACTTGGCCTTCCCCCACTCGCGCCCCCGACACCATTTGCACCGTCGCCCAATCGGTGTAGCTATAAAGCGTGCCACCGGAGCCGTGAAATTCCATATGATGGGTCTGTCCAAAAGGAGTATCTTCATAACACACAGCAGTAACTTGAATCACCCCACTGGCGCCATTTTCAAATTGCAGTGTGATAATTGCGCCGTCATCCCCGACCTCATAAGGTTTGCCATCAGGGTCGGTGGGCACACGTTCCACCAGATGGGTTAAATGGCAGCTCACGCTTTTGACATCGCCATACAACATGTGGGCAATGTAGAAAAAATGCGTACCAAGATCACCAACCACACCAGCACCCGCTTTGCCCAAATCAAAACGCCACTGATATTCACCATTACGGGCATATCCCGTGTAGTAGCGCATATTTAAATGATAGGGGCGACCGATATAGCCGTCCGTGATCAATTCTTTCAAAAATCGCGCAGTTGGCATAAAGCCATAGGTAAATGGTACAAGCGTTTTGAGGTTTTTCGCAGCCGCAAAATCAGCCATTTCTTGGGCTTGGGCATAGGTCAAAGCCAATGGTTTTTCACACAGCACATGCAACCCTGCTTGCATGGCTTCCATGGCAATCGGATAGTGGCTGTCATTGGATGTGGAAATCACCACCGCATCCAAACGCCGATCTTCAATCATGTCATGGTAATCGGCATAGACATAAGGAATATGCCAACGTTCAGCCATTTGTTTGGCTTTGATCACATCGCGTCCGCAAATCGCGTCAATTTTGGCATGGGGGTGATTAGCCAGTGCCGGCAGGTGCATCGAATCCGCCCACCAACTGGTTCCAACAATACCCACATCTACAGGGTCTATCATGAGTTTTACTCCGTTTTACGTTCGACAAAATCAAGTGATGGCGAAGGGCTAATGGCTGTCCAGCCGCCATCTACCACCAAGGTCTGTCCGGTTATTTGGGACGAGGCTGGAGATAGGAAAAACAAAGCAGCGTTGGCAATATCCAACGGAAAAGCCGGACGCTGAGTCGGGATAACCCGTCCCCACACAACCTCATAATTCGGGTCATCTACTAGATTGCGGGGTGTGACCGTTGCCCCCGGTGCGACAGCATTGACCGTAATATTATAAGGCGATAACTCGACCACCAAATTTTTCGCCAGCATTTCGAGGGCAGCTTTGGTCATGGCATAGGCTGCGATATAGGGAATAGCTTGATGCCCAGTGACCGACGACATAAACAATATTCGTCCGCCGTGACCTGCCTCGCGCATATACCGCGCCGCTGCTTGGGCCAGAAAAAATGACCCGCGTAAATTGACTCCCAGCACTCGATCCAGATTTTCAGGCGAATAATCAAAAAAATCGCCCCATAGGGTCAGCCCAGCATTCGCGACGGCCATATCTAAACGCCCAAATTGACGGATGGCCTCAGCTACAAGACCACGTGTCTGCTGTACATCAGCCACATCGCCTCCCATACCAATACAAGTACCCCCCTCAGACGCAATGGTTTGGGCAGCGTCTTGAGCGAGAATTGCATCTACGTCGTTTAATAATACTTTGGCGCCACGCAACACAAGTTGATGGGCAATTTCATAGCCAATACCAACCCCAGCACCAGTCACGATGGCGACCTGCCCTTCAAAAATTTTTTCTGCCATAAACTCTTTGCTCCTAAAAGGTATCGCAGGTTATTATACTGAGGAGTTCAATGCTTCAAAAATTAGGGAATAATCTCATGCGATGGGTTCGTTTTGATACTGAAAAAGGTACACATTTTGGTTTATTAGAAAACCAGAGCATTCTTTCTACTTCACTCACATGGTCTGAAATTTTGTCAGGCCAAACCCCTAGTCCAAAAGTCGAATATGCGCTTGGCACGCTCCCTATGCTTGCCCCGGTTGAGCGCCCCGGCAAAATCATTGCCATTGGTCTCAACTACATGGATCATTGCCGCGAAACCAACACGGAACCCCCTAAACGACCATTAATCTTCACCAAATTTACTACCGCCATGACCGGCCCCAACACCCCAATTAAATGGGCGTCAGCGTTAACCGAACAGGTGGATTATGAGGCCGAATTGGCAGTCGTCATTGGCAAAACCGCCCGCCATATATCCGAGGCTGAGGCGCTCGATTACGTCTTTGGCTACACCTGTGCCAACGATGTCAGCGCCCGTGATTTGCAGTTCAGCGATGGGCAGTGGATTCGTGGTAAAAGTTTGGATACCTTCTGCCCCATTGGGCCAGTCTTGGTCACAAAAGATGAAATCCCCAATCCACAGGCGCTTGCCATTCGCTGCATCTTGAATGGCGAACCTGTCCAAGAAAGCAACACTAGTGAGATGATTTTTGGGGTCGCCCATTTGATCTCGTTTGCTTCACAAGCCTTTACACTTGAACCCGGTGACATTATTTTGACAGGAACACCGCATGGCACAGGCGCATTCCGCAATCCAAAACTCTTTATGAAACATGGGGATCGAGTCGTGGTAGAAATTGATGGCATCGGCAGATTAGAAAACACCTGTGAAGTCCTATGAGTGAGTCCGCAAATCCTTCTTTGGATGATATTTTAGGTTCAGCCCAGTCCATCCAAAACACACGTATTTATGGTCAAGGGGTTGAGGGTAAATTACCCCTGACTGAAGACATGCTGCTTAATGAGCCGAGCGGCAATCTATTTGGCCTGACCCTCAATGTTGGGATGGGCTGGAATCCTGCTGATGTGGGTCGCACACCCTATCTGATATTAAGCACACTTGGGGGCCTGCGTAGCGAAGATGGACACCCTATCGCGCTTGGCTATCACACCGGGCATTGGGAACTCGATGCACTGGTCAGGGCCGCCGCTGAAACACTACGAGAAAATGGGGCACTCCCTTTTTCGGGTTATGTCAGTGACCCGTGTGACGGACGTACACAAGGTACTCCCGGCATGATGGACAGTCTGCCTTATCGCAATGACGCGGCGATGGTTATGCGTCGGTTGATTCGCTCCCTGCCCACCCGTGCAGGTGTTCTAGGTGTGGCGACCTGTGATAAAGGCCTGCCTGCGATGATGATGGCCCTCGCTGGTTGCCATGATTTACCCGGTGTGATTGTGCCGGGAGGTGTAACCCTGCCCACCGCCGAGGCCGAAGACGCAGGTAAGATTCAAACTATCGGCGCACGCTTTGCGCACGGCATGATTAGTATAGATTACGCGGCTGAGATGGGCTGTCGGGCCTGCGGTTCACCGGGGGGTGGTTGTCAATTTTTGGGAACAGCAGCTACCTCGCAGGTTGTGGCAGAAGCATTTGGGATGGCCTTACCGCACAGCGCCCTTATTCCATCTGGTGAACCCATTTGGCTGGATATGGCCCGCCGTTCAGCCCTAGCCCTTTTACGTCTTGCCTCTCAGCAGATTTCACTAGGGCATATTATGACACCTGCCGCCCTAGAAAATGCTATGTTGGTACACGCTGCGTTTGGTGGTTCGACCAATTTGCTGCTGCACATCCCCGCAATAGCCCATGCCGCTGGATTAAATCAACCCACTGTTGAAGATTGGACACACGTCAACCGCCGCACCCCGCGATTGGTGGATGCTCTCCCCAATGGCCCACGCAATCACCCGACAGTGCAAGTTTTTATGGCGGGGGGTGTGCCGGAAGTCATGCTGCATTTGCGCGAAATGGGCCTGCTCAATCTGGATGTCTTGACGGTTACAGGTGAAAAACTATCAACTGTCCTTGATTGGTGGGAAGCCAGCGAACGCCGCCAAATTGTGCGGGGAATCTTAGGCGCAGGTCATCAAATTGACCCTGACCTTGTGATTATGAATCCAGACACCGCCCGCCGCGAAGGGTTGAGCAGCACCGTCGTTTTCCCAACCGGCAACATCGCACCACAGGGATCGGTTATTAAGGCGACCTCGATTGACAGTTCTGTGATTGGCCCAGATAACACCTATCGGCATCGTGGCCCTGCCCGTGTCTTCACCTCCGAACGCGCCGCCGTCCGTGCCATTAAAGGCCAAAGCGACTATCCCGTCGAAGCAGGCGATATTGTTGTGATGATTGGCGTTGGCCCATCCGGGACAGGCATGGAAGAAACCTATCAAGTCACCTCCGCTCTCAAATTTATTCCTTGGGGCAAGACCGTTTCGGTGCTGACCGATGCACGATTTTCGGGTGTTTCCACTGGGGCGTGCATTGGACATGTTGGGCCAGAAGCCTTGTCGGGCGGGCCGATTGGCAAACTGCGCGATGGGGACATCATCGAAATTTTTATTGACCGCGAAAGCATGCTAGGGCAGATTAATTTGGTTGGCACAGCAGGACAGGATTTATCTCCGCAACAAGCCACTGAATTATTAATCCAGCGTGACCCCCATCCCGATATGCACCCCCATGCCCTTTTACCCGACGACACCCGCCTATGGGCTGCTTTACAAGAGGCCAGTGGGGGAACTTGGCGCGGTTGCATTTATGATACGGATCGCATTATTGAAGTTTTGAAAGCCGGGATGAAGGTATTGAGCCAAAATCCTACCCAATCTGAAGGAGTCACCTATGCCGATTAGTGGGCATCACTTTATTGCTGGCGATCCAAGTGCCGAGGGGCATCAGACTTTTACCAGCGTCAACCCGCGCACCAAAACCCCCGGTGATGTGCAATTTTTCAATGCCACCCCCTCTGAAATTGACCACGCAGTCACAGCCGCCGCTGAAGCGTTCAAAATCACACGTCATTATTCCGCAAGTCGCCTAGCCGAATTTTTGGAGCGAGTCGCGGTTGAAATCGAGGCATTGGGTGATGAATGGCTGAATGCGGCGGATATGGAAACGGGGCTTGGCTTGACCCGTCTGACAGGCGAGCGTGCCCGCACCACCGGACAGCTTCGCGCCTTTGCCAATTTGCTGCGCGAGGGGTCATATGTCGAGGCGATTATTGATACAGCAGTGACTGATCGGCCTGACATTCGGCGGATGCTGTTTCCGATTGGGCCTGTAGCGGTTTTTGCGGCCAGTAATTTCCCATTCGCCTTTTCAGTAGCTGGTGGGGATACGGCTTCGGCGTTTGCAGCGGGGTGCCCCGTGATTGTTAAAGCTCACTCCGGTCATCCTGCCACCTCCGAATTGACTGCCCTTGCAATCAATCGAGCGATTATTGCCTCCAATTTTCCTTCAGGCTTTTTCTCGCTTCTGCAAGGCGATACAGTCGAAGTCGGACAGAATTTAGTAAAACACCCTCTCTTAGAAGCGGTAGGTTTTACAGGTTCACTACGAGCCGGGCGGGCCATATTTGATACAGCCTCGGCTCGACCCAAACCAATTCCCGTCTATGCCGAGATGGGCAGCATCAACCCTATTGTCATTTTGCCGGGGGCGCTTACGACACGAATGGAAACACTGGCTGACGGGTTGGTTACGTCAGTGACTTTAGGCACAGGGCAATTTTGCACCAATCCCGGCTTAGTTCTGGTGATTGACAGCCCTGAAACCAGCCAATTTGTTGAGCTAGTGCGATCTAAAATGGAAGCACGCCCTCCCGGTGTATTACTCAATGCCAGTATCGAGCGGGGATTGATCAAAGCTGTTGCCTCGACAGGTAACCACAGCGCCGTTCAGACTTTGACGGGGGCAATACCAAAAGAAGCCGAGAGCTTTTGTTATCCTAATACTGTTTTGGCAACCCGGTCACGAGCTTTTGTTGCCGACCCTGCCTTGCAAACTGAGCATTTTGGGCCAGTGACTCTCTTTGTCATCTGTGAAGATATGGCGGATTTACAGAGCACGCTGCCTGCTATTCATGGCAATCTAACCGCCACTATCCACGCCGAAGAAAATGAGTTAGGTTCAGCAAAAGAAGTTTTTGATTTACTACGCGAAAAAGCCGGACGCCTGATTTTGAACGGATTTCCAACGGGTGTGGCAGTCGTTCATAGTATGCAGCACGGTGGGCCATATCCTGCTACCTCCGCCCCAGCCACTACTTCTGTCGGTATGACTTCCATTAAACGATTTTTGCGCCCAGTGGCTTTCCAAAATTTACCAGATGTCTTGCTGCCCGAAGCACTGCAAAATGCTAACCCATTGAATATCTGGCGAATAGTGGACAATAAGCAGACGAAAGGGCCTATCGTAAAATCCTGATGATTCTGTACTTCTATTATTCAGAGGCAAAAACAAGCCTAAAATGAGGGCAACGATGACGCAACCCAGAGGAGCATTTTCATGAACCCTTTCCGTCGTTGGCGCCTAATTTTTGCAATTTTGATGATTGTTACTGTGGCCTTTGGTGGTGGACACCCTGTTCATGCCCAAACCCCCTATAGTACCTCACAGGCTATGCTCTATCGCTACTATAACGCGATTAATCTGCGGGATTTTGCGACGGCCTATAATTTGTGGATCAATCCGCCGCAGACCTATCAATCATTTTCATCGGGTTTTGCCGATACTGCGCTGGTACAGCCCTATTTTGGGGCCTATCAGGTCAACAGCTTCGTTTTAGGCGCATCATCACGCATTCCTGCCGTGCTTTTAGGTTACCAAATTCATGGGGCGGTGGTATCGTATTATGGTTGCTTTTCCGTTGCTGTGGATAGCTTTTCCCAATGGCGGATTATTGGAGCAGATTTTCGATTGATTTCCAACATACAAGTACCCGATGTTACCACCA
>JACRBG010000016.1 GCA_016234595.1 Chloroflexota bacterium
AGACAAACTCAAATCGGGTTCTTTTTCTGAACTAGCCATGCTTGCCATGCCCAATGGCGCGAAGGAGGCCTGACTCAACCCCAGCATCTGGGGATTTTTATTCCGGCGTTTTTGAGGACTTTTCTTTTGGCATTGACAGTCCATAGCCTGAGCGTCGCAGCCGCTTTTCGATGCCTCACAGAAGACAGACGAAAAGTGGCGGTAGAGAGCTACAGGGAGGGGCATAATGCCGCGTTCAAACCCTTTCCTCTGTTTAGGGAAGATTTGAAATGGAGTTAGACTTTACCCAGATTCCATATCACCCGGATTTTCTGTTAGGTTGTACTAGAAGCCATTTTCGGCTTGCTTGACAATCTTAATGTAATATCCTAGAATGTTTTACAAGCGCTTGCAATAATTTGCTTCACTTTTTTTCGTATTTTCGCAAGTGTTTACAAAAATAGATCTATCTTGATTGCTAGAGCGGATTGATAAGACGCAGAGGAATAAAATAGTTGAGATTCCTATAGATGGTCGCTTCTCGACCTTGTAGAACCATTTTCAACGTCGAGATATTTTCAATCGCCGCAATACCGTGGCATTCTGATCATTATTGGAAATAAATTCTGCAACGCTTGTTCATCAACACCGCTGTTATAGTCCTAAACGGCTAAGAATCATTGTCGGTGGGCACCCACTCAGGAGTCATCAAATTCGGTGGCTAATGCCCCTCTCGGCTGCATAATTATCGGTTTACGCAAAATCTTAAAGTATCTGGCTATTTATCATGCTGCCGCCAAGATGTTGTTGAATTATCTGTATGCATAGCATCCCTCGCAGCATAACGCCTAGACTATTGGACTGTTAAGTTATTCGTTGATGAAGTGGGAGGCTTTTTTTGCAATAATATTGCAAGCGCTTGCAATAAATTAGAGAGGTGAAATTATATGAGCCGTTTTTTGGGTGAGGGTCACGTGGCAGGTATCTGGAATCAACCCTTTTTCTTTTTGGGTTGCCCCGGCGAAACCCTTAATCATGCTCAAGAAACGGTCAAATTTCTTTTTGAACACAAATATTTGATTGCTTGGCACGTTTTTGATGGAACGCGATCCACCGACCCATCGCTTCCACAGGAGTTTTAAGGGGAAACAAATTATAGAAGGGTCAAACCTTGCCACTTATTTTGATTATGAAGTCACCGAAGGCATGAATGCGGCGATGCCAAGTTGGTCATGGAGTGCTTTACCGACACCCTGTCCAATAAGCCTTTTCCCCAATTTTGTGCCAGCGATGTCTATTGCTTCTTGTATGTGTGTTATCTGCGGGAACAACAGATAGCACTACCACCTTAGTTAGTTCCAGAAAATGAGTATAGGGGGTAATTTTATGCTAGACGTTTACAAAAATCCTGACCTACCTTTTGAAGAGCGGGTCGTCGATCTTGTCTCACGGATGACACTGGACGAAAAAATATCCCAGATGGTACATCATGCACCTGCCATCGAACGATTGGGAATTCCCGCTTATAACTGGTGGAATGAATGTTTGCATGGGGTTGGGCGAGCTGGTATTGCAACCATTTTCCCGCAAGCGATTGGGATAGCCTCAACTTGGAATGTAGACCTGATGCACACGATTGCAGTGGCGATTTCGGACGAGGGCCGCGCCAAATATCATCAGGCCATCCGCGAAGGCTTTCACGGGCAGTATCATGGCCTGACCTTTTGGACGCCCAATATCAATATTTTCCGCGATCCACGCTGGGGGCGAGGCCAAGAAACCTATGGTGAATGCCCCTACCTAACATCGCGGCTAGGGGTAGCGATGGTTAAGGGGTTGCAGGGAGATAATCCCAAATATTTAAAGACCGTTGCCACACCCAAGCATTATGCCGTTCATAGCGGCCCCGAACATGCCCGCCATCATTTTGATGTAGATGTGCCGGAGCGCGATTTATGGGATACCTACCTACCCGCTTTTAAGGCCACTGTCCAAGAAGGCCAGGCCTATTCGGTGATGAGTGCTTACCAGCGTTTTCGGGGTGAACCCTGCTCCTCTAGCACCTTGTTATTGCAGGATATTTTGCGCGACGAATGGGGTTTTGAAGGGTTTGTAGTCTCCGACTGTGGGGCCATCCGTGATATTTTTGAAAATCATCGGGTGGTGGATACCGCCGAAGAGGCTGCTGCCCGTGCCGTCATCGCGGGTTGTGAACTCAATTGTGGCGAAACCTATATGATGCTCAAAGGAGCACTTGAGCAAAACCTGATTGATGAGGCGACTATTGATCGGGCCGTCCGTTTGTTATTCTTGGCCCGTTTTAAATTGGGCATGTTCGATCCTCCAGAATGTGTACCTTTTGCCCAGATTCCCTATGAAGTCAACGACAGTCCCCTGCATCGTGATCTGGCATTACAAACGGCACGAGAATCTATGATTTTGCTGAAAAATGATGGCCTGCTGCCACTCGACAAATCCCAATTGAAGACCATCGCGGTGATTGGGCCAAATGCTGATTCCATAGACGCCCTACTCGGCAATTACAGCGGTATCCCAGCCCAACCCATCACCCCCTTGGCAGGCATCCGCAAAAAAGTGGAGCCGGATGTCGAAGTGTTGTATGTCAAAGGCTGCAATGTCGTGAACCTCATTTTGGAGATTCGTGACCGGAACTATAACGAACAGTTTTCTTCCGCCTTGACCGTTGCGCGACGGGCCGATGTGGTCGTTATGGTGATGGGGCTTTCGCAGGCGCTTGAGGGCGAAAATGGGCAAATGGAAAATGTGGGGGATGGACAAAAGAGTCAAGGGGATAGGCAGGGGTTGGATTTGCCTACCGTACAAGAAGAACTGCTCAAGGCGGTTCATGCGCTAGGCAAGCCTGTGGTGTTGGTCTTAATGAATGGCAGCCCGATTTCCGTGAACTGGGCCGATGAGCATATCCCTGCTATTGTGGAGGCGTGGTACCCGGGGCAGGCAGGTGGTACAGCGTTGGCAGATGTGTTGTTTGGGGACTACAACCCCGCCGGACGCCTGCCTATTACCTTTTATAAATCCGATGCCCAACTCCCGCCCATTGAGGATTATGAGATGGCAAAGGGCCGTACCTATCGTTATTTCAAAGGTGAGCCACTGTATCCCTTTGGGCATGGCCTTAGTTACACCACCTTTACCTATCACGATTTGCAACTACCCCACGAGCTACAGATCGGTCAACCACTGGATGTACAAGTCACGGTGCAAAATGTAGGTGACTGGGCAGGTGATGAGGTCGTTCAGCTTTATCTACGCCATCTGGAATCATCAGGAGTTGTGCCGATTCATCAACTGGCAGGGTTTGCCCGTGTTCCGCTGCAACCGGGCCAATCACAAACCCTATATTTTACCCTACGTCCCGAACAATTTTCCTTTGTGACCGAGGATGGTCGGCGCTTCATTGAGCCGGGGCGCTTCTCAATTATAGTCGGCGGCGGTCAACCGGGATATAGCTCAACCCTTTCAGGCGACATCGAACTCATGGGCGAGGTCGTAGAAATTCCCCGTTAAGCCACTCTGTCCAACTTATCACTCAAAAACAGAGGGAGGTAATGATGCCTCCCTCTGTTTGTTTCCTACGATTTTTGTTCTTGAGAAATCTTGGTTAAGCTCTACAAGAGGATGGGGCGAGGCCAGATTGTAGCGATCTAACCTCTATCATCCATTCATCAGACGGGGCAAGCTCCGGCTAAAAACGCGCTTGTCCCTTTACTACTGGTTCTTGTCCCAGAAAATCAACTGCCCAAATAGGCTTGGGTTCGTCCATGATTGGTCTTGGGTATCCGCGGCTGACCAGATGAATTTGGCATCGCGTCCACTCCCCGATGAGCCATTGAGATGGGTTTGGAAACCCAACACTCCCATGTGTTCGGGCGTAATATTCCAAATATCGCTGACCAGTGGTACAGACGCTTCGATGATATAGCCCGTTTCAGTTTCGACGGCGGCGATACTCACAGTAATCGTGTCGCTGCTCCCGCCCCCATACAACGGCGCGGCGGGTTGGGTCGCGTTTTCGGCCAATATGCCAATTTGCACAACACCCGGTTCATAACTAGCGGCGGCAAGGTTGCCAGTGGCGTTGATATAAAACTCAACCGAGTCGGTCTGATACCAGTCACCCGCCCCAAATTCGCCAAACATCACATTAGGATCGGTAACATTCGCCATGAAATAGAGGTTGGTGTCATCAACTGCAACGGCAAATTCATACGATTCTGCTCCCGGCCCATCCAGCGTGCCTTTGTCCACTGTTACACGCGGGACGTTGCCCCAATCGCTGAGGTCGCCATCCAGCGTAATCGTGACACCCATCGGGGCATAATAGGCCACACCGGGGACACTATCGGGGGCAAGCTGATTCGGGTCGGTAAAGGTGGCATCCGGCAGGGCTACTTCTGCCACCGGGTCATTTAAGATGGCGGCGATGGCATCATCGGACAATATCGAGGTCGCTCCCACGCGGCGCATCAGAATATCCATCAGGGCAAAATAAGCAGGTTTTGCTTGATAGTCATCCGAAAACAGCAGGGGTTGGACGGTTGGATTGTTAAAATAATCCGGGCTGCGTAGCCATGTAAATTGATCCGACACGCCCCACACTATAAAGGCCGTGCAATTATCCGCATCGAGGCAGACTTCCATCAAGTGATAATAATCGCGGGCCTGTCGCCGTAGAATATCTTCGTCAGTATCCCCCAGATATTTGATATCCACTTCGGTAAACTGGACTTCGAGGCCTAATTCACCAATACGGGCGACATTTTCGGCAATCGAGGCAAAATTGATGCCGCCTAGATCAAAATGGGATTGTAATCCAATGCCATTTAGCGGAATCCCTCGATTCACAAAATCCTGTGCCATCGCATAGATCGCATCTGATTTGTCATTGATGCCCTCTGCGCCATAGTCATTGTACAAAAGGAGGGCGTCAGGATCGGCTTCATGGGCAAATTGGTAGGCCATTTCGATGTATTCTGGGCCGATGGTGCGAAGCCAGACCGTATCGCGCAGTTCCGCCCCATCAAAAACCTCATTGACCACATCCCAATACTTGATGCGGCCCTTGTAGCGGCTGACGACAGTAGTGATATGTTCTTTTAGAACCTCAATAGCTTCATCGCGAGTAAAATTGCCATTCTCTACCCAGTCCGGAGAGCAGGAATGCCAGATGAGGGTGTGACCATGAATCGCCATGTCATGGGCTTCGGCAAATTCGACTAGCTCATCCACACGGCCAAAATCATATTCCCCCCGTGCGGAAGAAATCATACAAAACTTGGCCTCGTGTTCGGGCGTGAGCATATTAAATTCACGACCCAAAATTTCGCTGTGTTCGGGCACATCCAGATGTTGAGTCCATGCCGCCGCGCCGATATAAATGTTATTCTGTGCCGCAAACTCTCGTAGCGAGACTGCGGTATCCTGCGCTTCGGTCATATCTGTCATAGGTAACACCAAAATGAGTAGTGTAAAAACAAGCAACAGCCTTTTCATGCTAAAAATTACCCTCCTAAATCAGCGTAAACACATTAAAGTAAAAAATCTTTTGGACGCTGACACATCACCTCCTTGATCTCAACTTGATGGGCTTTAGGCACGCGGCGGTGCACACGAATCCCGAATAATCAGTTCGGTCTCAAGTGTGATGCGGCGTACTTCCACCGAAGGGTTTGCAAGTCGTTCAAGAATGAGCCTAGCTCCATCTTGTCCCATTTGGTGGAGCGGCTGACGGATGGTAGTCAATTTGGGATACCCAATAGACGCTTGAGGAACATCATCAAAGCCGACCAACGAAATATCATCAGGAATACGTAAGCCGTGTTCGCGGATAGCCTCCATTGCTGCCATTGCGGAAAGATCATTCGCAGCAAATATGGCAGTCGGAGGGGTGGCTAGATTGAGCAGTTGTTTGGCCGCTGTATATCCATAACTCGAAGTAAACCTCCCCTGCGCAACATAGGTCTCATGAAAAGATAGACCATAGTCCGCCAGCGCCTTTTTATACCCAGCCAAACGTTCGATCGCGCTGTTTAATTGGGGCAACCCTGCAATAAACCCAATCCGCCGATGTCCCAATTGAATTAGATATTGGGTGGCCTCATACGCGCCTTTTTGGTTGTTGGTATTCACCGCCGTACTTTGGTCGGATTGGTCAGCTTGGTCAATCAGGACGTAAGGGAAATTTTGTTCACGCAGAACATCCAGATAGGGGTCGCTAATGAGCGGCGCAACCAGCAGCAGAGCATCCGCCGCCCCATTCATAATCGCGGCTGCGTATGTGGCTTCTTTGCCCTGATGCCGATTGGTTGTATATAAGATCAGATTGTAACTAGATTTAGTCAACTCATCATCAATGCCGTGAATAATCTGCGTAATGTAATCATTGGCGAGGGTCGGCACCAGCACACCAATCAAATTGGAGGGGCCACCCGCTAGGCTCCGGGCTTGCTGATTGGGGACATACCCTAATTTGTTGGCCGCAGCGAGGACTTTTTCGCGGGTACTTTCCTTCACAAATTCGAAGCCGCTCAAGGTACGTGACACCGTAGAATAGGAGACGCCAGCCTCTTTTGCGATGTCATAAATCGTCGGCATTTTGTTGACGGGCATAGGAGTTTCTCATCTTTTTACAAATTTTGCAAGCGCTTGTAAACCAATTAAAATATACTATGGAAATCGAGATTCGTCCACTATCTTAGGGCCAAAAAACATGATTCACGCTCATAAACCAGATGAAGATGGCTATGACTTATGGCTGCGATATGTACCGATTGAGGATATGTCCCTGCTGCATACTTATCGCGCAGCAATAACGAATATTATGCAACCGTCGGGTTCGCTGACATTAAATATTGCCCAAAATGAACTGGTGCGCGGTTTGGAGGGGTTGCTGGGTGTGCTGATTCCACTCACCAACACGCTGACCCCCGGCGCGATTGTATTGGGCAAGCCGACATTTGCGAAATTAGAGACAGAATCAATAGGCGATGAAGGGTATATCATTACCTCCACTCAAGGGGTAATCGTCATCGCGGGGAATACGGATATTGGGGTGTTATATGGCGTCTTCCATTTTCTGCGCCATTTGCAGACCCATCAATCGCTGGAAAATTTGCCTATCATAAGTGCCCCCAAACTAAAATATCGTGTTCTCAACCATTGGGATAATCTGGATGGCACTATTGAACGGGGCTATGCCGGATTTTCTTTTTGGGATTGGCACAAACTCCCCGATTATCTTTCACCGCGCTATACCGATTATGCGAGAGCGGTGGCCTCGATCGGCATTAACGGCGTGACCCTAACCAACGTGAATGCCAATGCCCTTTCTTTAACCCCCCAATATTTGCAGAAGGCCGTAGCTTTGTCAGATTTGTTTCGGCCCTATGGCATTCGGGTTTATCTTTCAGCCCGTTTTAGCGCCCCTATCGAAATCGGGGGGCTAAAAACAGCCGACCCGCTGGACGCGGATGTCATTGCATGGTGGCAGACCAAAGCCGAGGAGATTTATCGGTATATTCCCGATTTTGGCGGATTCATTGTCAAAGCCAATTCTGAAGGGCAACCCGGCCCACACGATTACCAACGATCCCATTCAGACGGCGCAAATTTGTTAGCCCATGCCCTCGCCCCATTTGGTGGAATTGTTATTTGGCGGGCATTTGTATATGCGAACGAAAATCCCGAAGATCGCACAAAACAAGCCTATGATGATCTAGTTCCCCAAGACGGCAAGTTTGAAAAAAATGTTTTGTTACAGGTCAAAAACGGCCCACTCGATTTCCAACCCCGTGAACCCTATCATCCGATTTTTGGCGCGATGCCAAATACATCATTGGTGTTAGAAGTTCAGATGGCACAGGAATATTTAGGGCTGGCGACCCACATGGTCTATATGGCCCCTCTGTTCAAAGAAACGATGGACGCCGAAACCTGTGACGGGCCACTTGCACAAACCATCACCGGAATGGCGGGGGTTGCCAACACAGGATCGGATCGGAATTGGTGTGGGCATCCCTTTGGCGCGGCGAATTGGTACACCTTTGGACGTTTGGCATGGGATTACACACTTTCATCGGAGGCCATCGCACATGAATGGCTGCGGATGACGTTTAGCAACGCTCCCCGTTTTGTACAAATGGCAACTGAGATGATGTTGACCTCACGTGAAGCGCCTGTCAATTACATGACCCCACTCGGCCTCCATCACATCATGGCCCGTAGTCATCATTATGGGCCGGGGCCTTGGGTAACGGGGGGGCGTGCCGATTGGACATCCCCATATTATCATCAAGCCGATTCCGAAGGCATAGGGTTTGACCGTACTCCATTTGGCAGCAACGCGATTAGCCAATATTGTTCACCGTATCGAGAACAACTATCCAATCGCGATACTTGCCCAGAGAATCTACTGCTATGGTTCCATCATGTGAATTGGCAATATATTCTGATGTCAGGACGTACCTTGTGGAATGAGCTTTGTTTTAAATATAACGAGGGTGTAGCACAGGTTCGGCAGATGCAAGCGGCGTGGGATTCATTGGCAGAATTTGTGGATGCTGCTCGTTTTGAGCATGTTAGGGCATTATTGGTAATCCAAGAAAAGGAGGCTTGTTGGTGGCGTGATGCCTGCCTATGCTATTTCCAAACATTTTCCAAGCTACCCATCCCAGCAGAATATGAGCAACCCACTGAATCATTGGAATATTATATGAATGTTCAGCACTATTTTGTGCCGGGGATTCCCGAAAGCCGTTTTTAGCCAATTCTTCGATAATTTTGCGCGTATCTCGTCTTGCAAAGACAAAAAGGGGGAAATATACGCTAAGAGACCGTCGAAATCAATTGGTGTCAATAGCGTGGGGTTCAATGGGTTGTGGGTGTGGTTCTCGGCACAAGGACAGGCTTTGCCGGCCAGTATAGCCGATGTTCCTAATGCACAGCCCAAATGGGCCAACTCCAGAATTACTTAACTGACACAAACCCAATTTCGCGATTTTGTACTGCACATCCACGACAAAGACAGGCGCAAGGTGGCGTCTATCACCAACGGCAATTCTATATAGGTACATCCGTCGAGACAGTACAGGTTGAGTGGAGGATGGGGATCAATTGGTTATTCAAGCCGCGATAGTCCAAGATGGAAATCTACGGGTGGGGGTACGCTGAGGTATGTTCCATTCGCTGTTCACAGGGATGCAATAGGGTCGCTAGAATCTGTCTTCGTAGAAATTGATCGTGGTATGCCAATTCCAGTGGGGAAAGGTTTTGAGGATGATTTCCCCACTGAAGCCCATGATGATGACTATTACCGCGTAAATTGGTGTGTTATACCCATCGCGGCATCAGTTTTGGCAATAGATCGTAAGCCATCGGTTTCAATGCCAGTGAGGGCACGGATGGCGTCAACTGTTTCAGGGACAACAATCGCTTGGTTGTAGACCTGATAGTTATAAAACAACTCGTTACCCCGTACTGTCAAACCATCTGACCACAGGCCCACTTCCCACATATCACCGCGTGGACGCCCCAGATCCGACATCATTTCAATGGTGCTATTGAGCGCCGTAAGTCCATCCGCCATCTTCAAGAAGGCAATACGCGGGGTCGTGCCGAATACGCTCAAGATTTCCTCTTTGTCAGCCGAACGGGTCAGCTCCACAGTCCACGCATGGAGATGGCTGGTGGTATGGGCAGCGACCATTGCAATGGTCATGACATCAAGGTCGGGCATAACGGTTTGAGCATCTGGCCCTTGATGGGAGGGGATGTCTTTTTCTGGCACGACGGTATTCATAATGCCGCTGTGGTCAGATTCCCAAGGATCGGTGGCCCGGCGCACCAATACCCCACGTGCTTTATGGAGGAGGCCCGCATTTTTCAATGCTCCGAGCGTGCGGACGATGCTGGTGGTATTGCATGAAACTACACGGGTCGTCTCAAGCTCTAGCGCGGAGGCATAATTCGCTTGGGCAACAAACGAATGACCTGTTAGGCTATGCTTTTCACCACCTTGAAAGATGGATTTGATTCCCTTGGCACGATACCGTTCAAGGTTGCTGGCGGCTACCTTTTTGGGGGTCGCATCCGCCACAATATCCACTTGTGAGAGTAGTTCATCGAGTGTTCCTGCGACAGAGATACCCGCCGAAGCCATTTGTTTAGCAGCATCTGGGGTTGAGCCGTAGATGACATAGTTCTTTTCCTGAGCAACCTTAATACGCCAATCACTCACAACGTCGGCAATACCGACCAACTCCATGTCATCTTGTTGAGCAACGGCGTCGGCAATACGTTTTCCAATGACACCATAACCATTGACTGCGACACGAACTTTGCGCTGCGGCATTTGGAAAATCTCCTCATGTTGAACCCAGATCAAACTTGATCTTTTTTGATGATAAATCTGCTCAGTGTCTCAAACTAGGGACAAAGTTCGGAACTTATCTCATCAAAAGGATAAGCATAACCTACGACAAAGGATGTAGTTGCCAAAGCCGAAGAAGCGCTATCGCGGTTGCTTGTGTTTTGCCCAGAGTGGGAAGGTGTTTGATACTGGAGCAAATCTGCGTTACATCAAGCCGAAACGCATGGGCCAAGGACTGGAGGCTTACACAGTATGTTGAAGTATCTGCAATATTACAATGACCGTCAGGATTACATCCCATCGAGTAGCCCGGACTGCTGGGTAGATCATGGTTTGGGTTTGCACCATCAAGACATTCTTAAAAGCTGCAAGGCCTTGGCATGGAGGTATGTCACCAGCCCTGAGCCGGATTTTGATAGTCCTCATCCCTGAACAAGAACACCGCCAATTTATTCAAGCCCTAACGGAGTATATTATCGAGGGCTACTATGCTGAACGTGGCTTTACTGTAGCCTATGCCTATGTCATGCATAAAGCACTGACCCACAATTGGCGACCTACCCTATGGCCTACCATTGTCACGACTCTAATTTGAGGACACTTGCGATGTATTTGTAGGGGAGCTAAACGAAGGAATTCTTAACGGTGTTGGGGGTACACCACAAACTTATCTTCCTTTTCGTGAAGAGGTTAGTTGATTCATCACCCGCGACGGCAACCGATAGGAACTCTCATAGGTCAATCCCAAGACGATTCCAAACACGACTAATGTGTTGGTGAGCAAAAAAAAGATAACCTCCTCAATTGGCAAGATACTCCCAAACAAAATATTGAGACTCTGATCAGGATTAATCGTCCATGTTCCATCTTGAATCGCGAGGCTATCTGCGAAACACAAATAGAGTGTCGCGCTGAGGATTACTGGCGCAATGAGACGACGATTGTGCCAGAGAATATCTGCCCCAAAAGCAAGCTGCACCATGATTGCCGGGAGTCCCCACATCAATTCTAAGGACAAATAGGTAACAGGCTTCTGGCCCGAAAGAAAAAGACCGATTGAAGTGAGCCAAGCAATGCCAATTACAACTACCGATGCTAGGCGAATATTGAGTTGGGGGATAAAAGTCTCATTGGGGCGCACACGGCGGCCCAAAAACAGCAACCAAAGGCCCGTCATAATAGGCTGAAGAATAAAAAATGTATATTCTTCCAATGGAACCCAGCCAAAAGTAATGCCCGTAACAAGCGCGGGGTCATATGACCAAACACCCGTAGCGACCAAGTAGTTGTCCCATGGGGTGGTATAGACCAACGCAATTCCAATAAGAATCCCCACTATCCACCAAGCAGGTATCAAACTCAATGAAGAAGGAAGCCTTAATCCCCTGCGCCAATCGTGGTAGGTGAGTACACTCAAGATCAAAATAGGTATCACGAGAAAGTAAAGGAGAAAAGCAAAATAGGTCATATGGATTGCACGCTCACAGGGGACAACCGCGATGATGGTGAGGGTACAGGGTCGCCAATGAGATTTTCTGCAATGATGGCAGAGGACAAAACGCCGGGTAACCCAGCCCCCGGATGGGTGCCTGCACCAACAAAATAAAGATTCTCAAACTCCTCTGAGCGATTGTGTGGTCTGAACCATGCGGATTGCGTCAGAATGGGTTGTAGAGAAAAGGCTGATCCCTTATGACTGTTAAGTACATTCTGAAAATGCAGGGGGTCAATGTAGTGCTCGGCAATGATATTCGCCTGCAAATCCGGCAGGTAATTTTGCTCCAAAAAATGCATGATTGCATCTCGATAGGGTTTTGCCATTTGAGTCCAGTCAGTATCACCGCCGAGGTGGGGAACCGGTGACAAAACATAAAAACTCTCACACCCTGCTGGAGCAATTGAAGGATCGGTTAGGCTCGGCATATGTAGATAAAGCGAAAAATCGTTTGGCAGATGCTGCTTATCAAAAATATCAGTTAACAACGCCTTATAGCGCTCGCTGAGAATAATATTGTGGTGCGCTAGGCCCTGATCCCGGTACTGTCGCTTGGTGCCAAAGTAAATGACAAAAAGCGACATGCTGTATTTCATTCGATCAAGCTTGCGGTCAGTGTAGATGCGTCGGTGTTTACTTGAAATTAAATGACGATAGGTAAATGCTACATCTGCATTGGAAACCACATGATCCGCTGTATGAACTACTCCATCCGCCAGACGGATACCCTGTACCCGATGTCCTTGCTTTTCATCCACAAGGATTTCAGCAACATCAGCGTTCAAATGTATTCTGCCGCCTAGTTCACCAAAAAGCTTTCCCATTGCCTCAACAATCGCGCCGGTACCACCCATTGCATAATGAATGCCCCATTCACGTTCAAGATAGTGAATCATGGCGTAAATAGAAGGAGAGTCGAACGGATTGCCCCCTATCAAAAGGGGGTGGAAAGTAAAACATCTGCGCAAAAAATCATTTTGAATAAACTGCGATACATAGCCATATACACTACGATAGGACTGCATTTTGATAAGGTCAGGCGCCACTTTCAACATATCTGTGAAATGGAGAAAGGGCGTATCCGCAAGCTCGACAAATCCCTTTTGGAAGATGGCCTTGGTAGTACCAATAAATTTTTGGTAGCCAGCTTTGTCGTCTGGATTCCACGATTCAATTTGATTAAGGGTATAGGCTTCATCCCCATTGTAATTAAAACATCGCCCTGTATGGTCAAAAATGCGATAATACGGATTGCAAGGGACTAAATCAAAGTAGTCTTCACGACGCTTGCCTGCTGTAGCCCAAAGATCATCGAACATAAAGGGCGCGGTGATGACGGTAGGGCCGCCATCAAATTTGAAGTCATTGATTTCATATACATAGGCTCGCCCGCCGAGCTTGTCACGCTTTTCAAATATCTCAACTTCATGGCCTCTCGCTGCCAAGCGAATCGCCGCCCCTAATCCACCAAACCCACTCCCAATGACAATAATCCTAGACATGAATTTCCTCTGCGATAGTTCTGGTTAAATGTGCCTAAAATTCGGATAGATTGGGTAATTCAGGTTATTGGCTCGGCTATTCCACCATATACCCGGTAGACGGCTAACTTTCCCCCATAAACCGATATGTGCCCTACGATGAAATACATCGTAGTCGTATGCTTCAATATCATCCAAAATAGCACGATACAAGCTTGCAGCAGCAGCAATTGCGAACCGACCATCGGCATTGAGAAGTCGAATGCCCGGTTTTGTTTCTTCATAGAGATGATGAATCCGGTTAATCTGAAATTTCATAAAATCCCGCCAACGGTTATCTACTTGTCCATCAGCAATATCAGATTCATCTAACCCAAACATATCTAATTCATCGAGTGGAAGATACAAACGGCCTGCTTGCCAATCTTCTCCAACATCCCGCAGAATATTGGTCAACTGCAAGGCGATACCAAGCTTAACCGCATACGGTAGAGCTGCTTGATCTTCAAAGCCAATGATGTGCATAGACACAAGCCCAACCGTAGAGGCTACCCCATAACAATATTCGGTCAGCTCCGCAAAGGACTCATAGCGTTTTTGGGTCAAATCACGTGCAACTCCGGCGATTAATTGATCTGCATAGCCTTTTGGAATCTGATACCGGGTTTGGGTATCCATCCATGCAAGGGGAACAGGATCATGGGCAGCAAGATATGGATTATTCAAACGGGCACGCCAGCTCGGAAATATCTTATCTGCATGGTCTAAATCTTGTGTTTCATCCACTAAATCATCCGTACAGCGACAGAAAGCATACAAGGCTTGGACAGCAAGGCGTTTGGGTTTTGGCAAAAGCCGGGAAGCTAAATAGAAGGTCTTGCTATTGGTTTGGGTAATACGGGCGCAATAGGAATATGCTGTAGTAAGCGCATCCGTTTCCATTTGAACGTGTCCATCAACTGTAGGGCTAGTAAACGCCTCATGGGCTAAGCTTAATAACCGAGACTCCCATGTCGCCAGTTTGACACCCATTACCATCCTCCCATGTAGAATAAACTTAGACAAATCATAAAATAATGCATAATATTTGTCAAACTTATGTAGAGAAAAATTGGACAAAATGAGTATTTTCTTATATACTCAGCTAAAAACAGAGGAACAAAAATGTCACAACCTCATGAGTTCACGTCTGACGAAGAGCCTCTCTTTAACATTGGCGCGGTTTCACGTATGACTCAAATTCCAGAAACCACCTTGCGTGTATGGGAGCGCCGCTATGATTTTCCAAAATCTACGCGGACATCTGGTGGGCATCGCCTCTTCTCTCATCAAGAGATTGCGCGGCTTGAATGGGTTAAGCAGCGGATGGATGAAGGAATGCAAATTAGCCAAGCGATACGCGCACTGCAACAACCTCGTCATGAAGCCATTTTGCCAGCTCGCACACCACCAACCAACCGAGGGGTCTTACCCAACACGTTCCGTCATAGGCTATTTGAGTTACTTCGTCGTCATGACATAAATGGGGCAAACCAAGTGCTTGAGGAAGCACTCATTCTTCTTTCTATCGAAATCCTCATTTTAGAGATTGTTGGCCCAACTTTTTATGACATAGGTGAGGCATGGAGCGAGGGGAAAATTGATATAGCCACTGAGCATTTTGCAACACATTTTCTTCGTCAACACCTCATATTATGGATGAGAATTGGGCCACCTGCTTACCAAGTTAATCCAGTAGTGCTGGCCTGTGCCCCCGGTGAACTGCATGAAGGTAGCCTTTTGATGTTGGCAGTCTTATTACGACGGTTGCGATGGCCTGTCCTCTATTTAGGACAGACGATGCCGCTCGCCGATTTAGCATCATTTGTAGAAGATGTAAAAGCGATGGCGCTGGTCTTTGTAGCGATGAGTGAAGAAACGGCCCGTGCTTTAACAGACTGGCCCTATTGGTTACCCAAAGCGACAGAAACGAACTATCCACTCGTAGGTTATGGGGGACGCATATTTTTGGAAAAGCCAGAGTTGGTATCCCAAGTGCCCGGTATATTTTTGGGCAGAAGCCTGCAAGACGGCGTTGAAACACTTGATCAATTGCTGCATGAATTCAAACCATTAATCCGTTAAAGGGCGAATACAAGAGGATGTTTATTGTGCTTTTGATTCTCGCCTATCTATCTGGGGCATTCCCATGGTCGGTCTGGTTGGGAGTATTTTTCTTTCAAACTGATGTTCGTACGGTCGCCGATGGAAACCCCGGTGCTGCAAATGCTTTTCGTGTTGGAGGGTGGCGGCTTGGCATAAGTGTTTTGCTTCTCGACTTCTTCAAAGCGTTTATCCCCGTTTCAATTGCCCAGTGGGTACTAGATTTTCCGGGAGAGCAATTGTTTTGGATAGCCCTCATGCCTAGCCTCGGTCACGCATTCTCGATTTTTCTGGGATTTAGGGGCGGGCGAGCACTCACCAGTTTTTTTGGGGCTTGGTCAGGGCTAACCCTATACGAAATTCCTCTCGTCATGGGCGGTGCGGCCATTGCTGCTTCTCTTACCATCAAAAATGATATACTGCGGACTTTTGCCGTACCTATGGCTTTGTTCGCCTATCTTATCTTACGGGGAAAACCATTTTGGATGTTGATACTAGCGCTGATGCAACTGTTGATTCTTGTTGCCAAAATCAGTGTGTTTCTTATTTCCCCACAGTCGAAATCTTCATTTGAGCAATCTATAGAACACAAAACATGACAAAAAAATACACACCTATTGGTGTCCACGCCACTGCTTTATCGTTACTTTCTATAATGAGTTATAGGCTGTGGCACAATCTCATGTATTTACAACAGGCTCAACGCTTGGCAACAGATTCTAGCGGCACTCTACCTAAGGTGAGTATTTTGGTTCCAGCGCGAAACGAAGCCCGTAACATTGTGCCTTGTATTGAATCCCTAGTAAGCCAAGACTATCCAGAATTTGAAATTATTGTGCTGAACGATCTGTCATCCGATGAAACTGGGACTTTGCTGGACAGTCTGGCAACTCAATACCCAAATGTTAGGGTGCTGCATGGAACAGAAGATCCCCCTAAAGGATGGAATGGTAAAAGTTATGCTTGTCACCGCCTAGCAGAACAGGCAACAGGGGAATGGTTGTTGTTTACCGATGCAGATACCGTCCATAGTTCAGCCAGTGTTGCACAGGGTATTACACAAGCTAAAAAATTGGGTGTGGCGTTGTTGAGCGTTTTTCCTAAACAAATCACGGAGAGTTGGGGCGAACAGATTGTCGTTTCATTCATCCTCGATTTTTTACCCCTCATTGCTGTTGACCTAAATGCACTTTGGCAAAATGGTTCAAGTACCGCACTCGCCAACGGGCAATATTTGTTAGTTAATGCCGAAGCCTATCATGCAATGGGAGGTCACCAAGCGATTTTTAATGAACTCGTAGATGATTTTGCATTAGCCAAGCAAGTCCGTTTAGGAGGATATAAAACAGCCATGGTGAGTGGTACATCCATGCTAAGCTGTCGGATGTACCATAATGCCAGTGAGGTATGGGGCGGGTTTTCTAAAAATCTGATGCTAGGTCTCGAAACTTCGGCGGCTAAAAAACCCCCTGCTTGGTTCGGCCCACTCTTTGCGTGGGGTTACGCTTGTATTTTTGTGTTGCCGTTCTTTTATTTATTGAATGCTCCTCAAAAGCGGCTACCCCTTCTAGAAATTGGATGGCTTGCTTTTCTGCGAGGATGCATAAACTTCTATTTTAGAAGGTCGCTCTCAGAGGTGATTACCACACCTTTGGCTGCTTGGAGTGTGATGGCATTAGGTTTAAATGCCTTGCTACGTCAGGGAAAAGAGGTCCAATGGAAAGGCCGTCATTATAAGACCTAATTCCGTTTTTTAAGCGTTAGCCACACAGCAGGGCGTGGTTCAAGGGTTGCCCCCATAAAGGAACGTACAGGTTTACCTGTGGAATTTAGTTCAAATTTCTGGAGAATGCGTGCAAGTATAACTTTGGCCTCTACCTGAGCAAACGCCATCCCTATACAATTACGTGGCCCACCACCAAATGGCAAAAAAACATACGGGGTGCGAGTAGTCGATGCAAACCTCTCTGGTCTAAATGCGCTGGGGTCAGGCCAATATCGTGCATCACGATGGGTCAGATAGATAGAATACATGACCCGTGTGCCCTCTGGAATGCAATATTCCCCAAACTCAAGATCTGTTGCAGCAATCCGCAAACCAGCATGAATTGGGGGATATAAACGCAGGGTTTCATTGATTACCTGATCTAAATATTGAAGCTCTGATAGATAACTATAGTGGGGTGGATTTGAACCCAATACCCCGCTTATTTCTGCTTGGGCTTTTGCTTGAATATCCGGATGACATGCCAATAAATATAGTGCCCAGCTTAAGAGAGCCGTGCTGGTATCATGCCCAGCTATAATCATGGTGAGAAGTTGATCTCGAATTAGATCATCTGACATCCTCGAGGTGATTAAAAGGCTCAATAAATCTTCATTGCTTGAGGGATTGGCGCGGCGATAAGCAATAAGCTGATAAAAGTATTCATCTAGCCGTCGGAATGCCCTTTGGTAGCCGGGGCGTGGGATATTGGGCCATATGACCCACAAACCGGGAGAAATATAGCGCAGTGTGCGCAGAATGGGTTGCCACAGCCGCTTCATTTCTGGTTCAAAATCCACCCCAAAGAGCGTTCTAGTTAGCACCAAGAGGGCCATTCGACGTATCTCGATTGAAACATTTAGGGGTACCGAAGCATCCCATTGAGCCAAAATAAAGTCCGCACACTCCCTCATAAGCGTTACATAATCGGGAAGCCTGTTTCGATGTAAAGCTGGGTTCATTTGACGACGGAGATAATCGTGAGAATCCCCATCTTCTACCAAAACCCCATGTCGAAGCAGGCGAACAATCGGGTCTTGATCAGAGCGCCAGCGCAGGGCATCTCGGTGTTCAGCTAAAACAAAGCGATTTGCCTCTGGCCCAGCCAACATGATTGGATTAAAGCCCGGTAGCGGAATCTGAAACACATCACCCAATTCTGCATGGAAGACTTCTAATGCCGCGAGAATAGTTTTTTGTTTTAATAATGCTTTGAGTGCATTTCTAGATATAGAGGCGGTGGGGAGAGGAATTCTGCTCATAAAATGTTTTGTTATCTCAATCGCCAGTGATACATGGGTCAGTCCTGTCGAGGGGTCGCCTGAATATGATAATAATCAGCCAACAGGCGTATTCGAGCAAATGACACAGTATGGAAACCACGCAAAAATGGGGTAATCAGGATAGCGCCCCCAAAGGACATCCAAGAGTTGAATTCAAAATCGGAATGGCTTTTTTGACACTGGTCTTTTCCATGAGAGGCATTCCCCTTGGAGGTTCTCTGGTTACCTAGCTCCCATTTTTGCGTGATCTCGTGCTTCCCAAATGTTTTTTGGAAATTTACCGATCAATTATCGGTGTCGCGTTACCCACACACGTTCGCCCTTCAAGATTTGCTGAAGCTGACCATGAAATTCGTCGCTTTCAACAGGCTTAGAAATAAACGCGTCAAAGCCCATAGAGAGGGCGACATTAGACTCACTCATATGCACGGTATGGGCCACGATTGGGGCGGTCATCCCGATATCGTTTTTCAGAAATTTGAGTACATTGTAGCCATTTACGGCTGGCATTTCGAGATCCAAAAACACAATATCCACTTGGGAAAGCGTATCTAGAACTTGCCCGATTAGGCTTGAATCTTGTACGGCGGTGTAGGTGAAATTTTCGAGTTCCAACAACTGACTCAAAATCTCCAAACTCATCGGGTCGTCGTCAATTATCAAGGCGTGTTTAGCCATTTTCATCCTCTACCTTGTGATTAATCAGTCGAAGAACCATACCGGTTTGCCTTCAAGGATAGTCTTTAACTGTTGGGGAAACAAATCATCATCCACTGGTTTCTTGATAAACCCAGCAAAGCCCATTGTGCGGGCTTTAGGAACAGCAACCGAAGCATCTGCCGCTGAAACCGCTACAATTGGCACAGCGGCCAATTCAGGCAGTGCATGAATTTCTTGGAATACGTCAAATCCGGTACGTTTGTCAGGCAACATCAGGTCTAGAAGGATAATATCAATGGGGAGTGCCTTTAATATCTTTTGACTTTCACCTTTTGCCCACCAATCCACTTCTACATTAGCTCCGTGCATTCGGAGAATTGTCAGAAGTATATAGATGTTATCTGAATTGTCTTCAACAACATAGATACGTTTGTCTTGTAAAAGTTTCGAATTCCCCATATTCTCCCTGCGTCTTGTGTCCAATCTAGCCCTATACTCCATTGAATATTAGAAAAGCTACCTATCAAAAATCCTTGGAGTTTGTGGAAGCTTAGACAATGATCTTCCAAACTTCCTCATAATTCATAATGTGCCTCAAAGTATCTGGGAAAGTGTCACTATCCACAGGCTTGGCAACCGCCCCATTGAATCCTGCTTCTTTGAGCAACCGGACTTCTTCATTCATGACACTAGCGGTCAGTGCAATCACTTGAGATGATGAGAACTGTTCGTATCGCCGAATGATTTCTAGGATTTGGAAGCCGTTGATTGGTTCCATATGAATATCCACAAAAATAATCTCTGGTATGGGCGACAATTTCACCAATTTCTGCTCAAAATCGGTACTATCCTCAAAGATAGTGACCTGCTTAAAGCCAAGGACATCAACCAAAAGCAACTTCATGACTTCCCGGCTAAAGAGGTCATCTTCGATATACAAAAATGTTGGCATGTTACTTTCCTTTCCAACTTATAGAGTTGGTTTTAGATGACTGGGTTGGATAGGTAAGGACACATAAAAAGTTGAGCCTCCATTAACTTTGCTCTCTAGCCAAAGTCGTCCCCCATGTGCCTCAGCGAGGCGGCGGGAGATTGGAAGGCCAAGTCCAGTTCCTTTACCTTGACGCAACCCTGTCTCGGTCTGCCGGAATGTTTCAAAAATGGCTTCATGCTCTTCGGGCGGAATGCCGGGGCCAGTATCTTCGACGACCATTATCACGGTATCCCCATCTCGGTGAGCCTTTACCGTAATATGCCCTGTCTGGGTAAACTTGCTTGCATTCGAGATGAGATTCAGTAGAATTTGACGGATACGTTGTTTATCGCCTGTCAACAGCGGGAGCGATTCGTCTATTTCTTGACGGAGTTCGATGGGTTTACCTTCCAACAAACTTTCGCCAGTCGCACAGGCCTCGCGGATTTCGTCAGCCAAATTCACATTCGATTCGACAAATAGCTGTAACGAACCCGCCTCAATCTTGGAAATATCTAACACGTCATTAATCAGGCCCAATAGATGTTTGGCGCTTTGCACTACTTTGGTCAATGCTTCAATCTGTTTATCATTAACTGGCCCCAAGACACCCTTCGACACAAATTTACTAAAGTTGATAATGGCGTTTAAAGGTGTACGCAGTTCATGCGAGGTGGCGGCCAAAAATTGGGATTTTACCTGATCGGCACGTTCAGCCTTAAGTCGGGCTTCTTCAGCTTCACGAGTACGTTCGGAGACCCGTGCCTCTAGTGAGCTAATGAGGTCTTGGAGTTGGTGGGTCATGGAGTTAAATGCCCCGACAAACTGACCAATTTCGTCTTTGCGGTTCATCTCAATGCGTTTGGAGTAATCGCCGCCCTGAATGGCTTGAGCAACCTGCGAGATTTGGATGATTGGTCGCACGACGCGGTTTACTGCCAAAATGACGATGACAATCGCGGCGAGAAGGGTGATGACCGTGATGATGGTGGCAAGTTGGGCAAGGTCAAAGGCAAGGGCGGTTGCCTCAGAATAATCTTTCTCGGCTACCACGATCAGTTCTTGGTTTTGAAGCTGCATTTTGCTCATAGCGAGCACAATGTCATTACCTTGCAACCCAGTATGTCGCCCTTGACTTTCAGGCAGATCGAAGACTGTTTCTTTGAGCACAAATCTGGGATTCCGGTGGGCAATCACCAACCCGGTGTTATCTACAATGTAGACATCTTCGCCATCTGCAAGGTCTAGGTTGCGAAGGATGCTTTCTTCCACATTTTGAAAACGGATTTCCGCAATCAGAACATACCCAGTTGTACCAGTGAACAAGTCTTCAATCGGAATAGCCATTGTGATAAGACGGTCACGCGCATCTTCGTTAAAGTGAACCGAGCTAAAACTAACCTCAGCCGTTTCGATGGCTCTTTGAAACAAAGGGTCGTTTTCACGGCTGGTCAAATCACTATCGGTAACAATGGACCCACGAGTTAAACGGATAGCTTCTTGCCCATCAGCTTGCGCCAATGTTAGCTCATAATAGGCTGGTTGCTTACTGAGTAGAACGAGTAGCACATCTTTTTGAGCAACAGAATCCAAAGAGGTTAAGCCATAGACATCTGTCAAGACGGATAACTCATTTTCACGCTCGCTAAAGAAGGCTTCGAGGCTGATGGAGGTCTGCCGTGCAAGATGCTCTTGGGATTTGACCGACTCGTTTTGAAGTCTATCGTATCCTTGCAAGGTAATCAGCGTACCAGCGATGACCAACGGGATGATAGTCAAACTGACGAATAAGAGCGTTAAGCGGATGCGTAAGCTGTTGAACATGAGGCTATTGTTCCTCTTCTTTGATGATGATTATGCGTGATGCAGGCATCTGCCTAATTATTGGGCGCCTCGGTTGCAAGGCTTTCAAAGTAGCCGGGACGGACAATCGTGTTAGCCTGACGCAAGATTGCTTCAGGAATGGTCATATTGATGGCCGCCGCCGCTTCAAGGTTAATCGTCAAAAAGTTCTCAGCGGTTTGAACAGGGAGGTCAGCAGGGCTTGCACCACGTAGAATGCGGTCAACAAGCTGGGCCGCTTGACCATTGCTATCATTCACGCTTGGGCCATAACCGACCACGTAACCGGGGACTGGGTCATCGGTGATTCCAGCAATGCCAATTTGATGTTCTGTGCAGAACGTCATCAACATTTGGTTGGACTCCGGATCAAAAAACACGAACGGCGTAATGAATACCCAATCCGCGTCTTCAGGGATATTTTGCACTACCTGCAACCCAGTCATGGTTTCGCTCAGTTGGGCGGTAACAACTTCAACACCGAGCTTGTCGGCAACGGCCTGTACTTGCTGCAAAGTGACATCCACACCAAGGGCATATGAACTGGAGATATAGTAGATTTTCTTGGTGGTAGGATCAATTTCGGTGAGTAGCTGAAGGCGGCGTTCATGGGGCTTGTTGGTGATATTTCCGGTCACATTACCGCCGGGGTTCACAAGGTCTGTGACGGCTCCGGTTGCAACTGGATCGTCGGATCGGGCAAACACGATTGGAATTTCGGTGCCCACTAAAGCACGAAGATTGACCGCGTCTGTATCTGTTTCTGTAACAAATACATCTACCCCCTCGTCTACCATGCTTTGAACCTGCTTCTGGTATTCTGCCTGCCAGTCTTCCATTGCCACATCTTGCATGTCTAAAGAGAGATAGGTCAGGTTTTCGCCCTCGACATATCCATATTCAAGCATTTTGGCCTTAAACCCGGTTGGGTCGCTCCACAATAACAAGGCGACTTTATAGGTATCGTCGGCTCCTTGGGCATAGGTCGGTGTGATAATGCTGGCGATTAACACTATGATGATCAAAACGACTTTGCTATATTTCATTATTTCATTAACTCCTTGGTCCTTAACTCGACCTTCAAAAGCGAAGCAACATAACAAATCAACAGAGCCTAACAAAACCTAGCTCATCAAGACACTTCCACCTCGACGAGTTAACAATGCTAAGAACTATTTTTCTTTTTGGGTGGATGCTCCAAACAGCGATGAGATAGACTACCTTGAGGAAGGTGGCATCCTATCAATGAGAGAGTTCTCTATTAAATGAACCCGTAGAGTGCTTGGTTTAGATTTGAGTATTGTTACAGCGGATATCAACTCTTATTTTAAAGATAACGGATCTAAATAAAATGCCCATAAAATTCGCATAAAGAAATCAATACAATATTACTTTTTGCTCAATTAGGGCATACGACAAACCATGTGTAAAAATGGGTCTCTTTGCATTCAGTGGTGGTCTTGATCTTCTACAATACCTGAAGGAAGCGTTCGGCCAGTTGGCCCCTCATCTGCCTTTGTCTAAGCTAACAAAAAACCGCTAACAGGGTGTAACAATCCAGAGCGGGGTGTCGTTTCAGATGACTGATGGCTTCTAGCTATTCCTCCATCAGATTTGAGATCGTGCAGTGGGGATGGCTGACCTAGTTCCACCTCATAGAGCAGGTCGTCTAAGGCCAAGCGATGGGTTGCTGATAGGCGATGGATCGTTGCTTCAAACATGGCTTGTTCGTAGGCATGGAGCACCGAAATCACCAACCGTTGGAGAAGTCCCTCCCTAGGTGGCTCAAGTTTCGCTTGGCGACAGCAATTATAAACCATCACTTCGAGTTAACACGGTTGATGTACTTCTGGGAGCACATCGTTTACCAGCCAAACTTTATCTGCCGCCTTTATTGAACATTATACTGAGCATCAAAATGCCGGAAGCAACTTATCATCTTTGGTAAGTTCTACTTCCGGTTTTTGTTTTCTGAACCCAAGAAGTAAAAGCTGTTTTCGAAAAGACTTTGAGGTTATAACGTCACTTTTTCCTTGTCGAATTAGGGAGTAAATTCGCAGCGAGAAAGCATATTCAACGCTGCGAAAGGGTAGTCATTTTGATTTTTAGGTGTTAGAGGAGATGTATCAGTGGACTTTCTTGATTTTGACCTTCAATAAGCCATCAGGGGTCTGATATTTGACGGTTTGGCCCACTTTTTTGCCAAGCAATGCTGAACCTAAGGGGCTTTCATTGGAAATACGCCCTTCACGGGGATTGGCTTCGGCTGGCCCAACAATGCGATAGGTTTCTGGCTCAAATCCTTCTTCTTGGATAGTCACTTCGGAGCCAACCCGCACGATACCACCGCTAGGGTCTTCGTCAATGATGGTCGCACTACGCAACACCACTTCCAGATAACGAATACGCCCTTCCAAAAAACCCTGCCGTTCTTTGGCGTCATGATAGTCCGCATTTTCCGAAAGGTCGCCCATTGCAATAGCTTCTTTAAGTTTGGCAGCCAGTGCTGGACGTTCTACATTCAGCAATTGGTCTAATTCCTCGCGCAGGGCTTTTGCACCATCAGCGGTCAGGAAATTTTGCTCATCAGACATAGCACGTTCTCCGAATGATTAAAAAGAATAGCTGGGATTTTGCTCAACAAGATTTTTTGAAATAAAGCGTTTATCCATTAGGGTCGCTCAAATGGGACAAATAAACGCTCCCATTCCTGCAAGGCATAACGATCAGTCATCCCCGCAATATAATCAGTTACGGCGCGATGCTGACCGCGCTCATCGAATTTCTCGCGCACGGACGGTGGCAGTTGGGCCGGTTCTTCAATATAGGCAAGAAACAAATCTTGTAAAAAACGCCGCGCTTTACGGCTCATACGTACCACGCGAAAATGGCGGTACAAATTTTCATACAAAAATGTTTTGAACTGGCGGTTCATGGTGGCAAAACGCTCAGAATGCCCGACCAAATTGTGATCCAATTGTTGCACTTCTTCGGGCGATTGCACGCCAGCCGCATCTATCGCATCAGCGGTAGTGTTAATCACATCAAAAAGCTGCAACCCTACCATTCGGCGGATTAAGCGATGCCGCATCAGTTCCGTCAGTGGCCCACCCGCATAGCCAACTTCATTTGATAAATATTGCCACCATTCCACCTCGGCCAATTGTTCAGGAACTAAAAGACCACTACGCAGACCATCGTCCAAATCATGCGCGTTATACGCCATTTCATCCGAACTGTTGGCAATTTGTGCTTCGAGACTGGCTCTTAGGCTTGGATTAAAACCAAAACCCGCAGTATCACTATTATCGTACTCTGTCTCGTGTTTGACAATTCCTTCTCGCGCTTCAAACGAAAGATTCAACCCCGGCCAATTGGGATAGCGCCGCTCTAGCTCTGTGACAATGCGATACGACTGTTTGTTATGCTCGAAGCCGCCATACGTAGCCATACATTCGTTTAGGGCGCTCTCGCCTGCATGACCAAAAGGGGGATGGCCTAGATCGTGGGCAAGGCAAATGACCTCAACCAAATCCTCATTCGCCCCAATGGCCCGCGCCAAACTCCGTCCAATTTGGGTTACTTCAAGCGTATGGGTCAGCCGAGTGCGGTAATAATCCCCTTCAAAATTGACAAAGACCTGCGTTTTATATTCTAAGCGACGAAATGCTGTGGTATGAATCACCCGATCACGATCCCGCTGAAAAATGGTGCGGTATTCAGGTTCGGCGTCAGGATATTCAGTCCCACGGCTTTGGTAACTCTTGAGCGCATAGGGAGCCAAAGCCCTTTTTTCTTGATCTTCCAAACGTTGCGTCGAAACTTTGACCACGGCGTTCCTCAGCGTTGATTAATGGTTGCTAAATATTAACCAGATTTTAGCCTAAATTCGCTGCGATGGGGTAATATGTGCCGCCGATGTAAGGATAACTAGCCAGCGAGGTAAATATGTTATGACTTATGAAGTTCGCCCCAATGGCGTCACCCAAAAAGGTAATCCCTATACGGTTAGGGGTAGTCTTTTGAAGGTAGGTGACACCGCCCCTGATTTTACCGTTATCACCCCAACAGGTGACCCACGAACCCTTGTCAACTATGCGGGCAAGATAAAAATCATTAGTAGCGTGGCTTCACTTTCGGGAAGGATTTGTAACGCCCAAACTCGCCAATTTAATCAAGAAGCAGCCAACTTGAGTGAAAATATCGTCGTCCTTACGGTAAGTTCCGATACTCCCGACGAGCAGCAAAACTGGTGTGAAGCGGCGGGTATTGATCGGGTCGAGGTATTGTCATGTTCCGCAGATATGCGATTTTCGGATGATTACGGCGTTCATATCGTTGATTTGGGCATGAATCAGCGATCAATTTTTGTCCTCGATTCCAACAACAAAGTCGTCTATGTCGAATATGTCCCCGAAATTGCAATGGAGGCCAATTTGGATGCGGCTCTTGCTGCGGCCCAATTAGCCCTTACCCTATAATTCAACAAGGGGCGATCTGCCACCAACCGCCCCCGTCCTACATCGTTAATTCATCCGCGAATTACGCTTGCCGCGTACTTGATTGGCATGAGCAGTAGCTTCCATTTCTTGTACCAACATCAAGGAGAGGTCATCACTAGTCTGGCCCTTCTTTAAAACCAGTGCCTGTCGCAATTCGATGATTTGGTCACGTAGGGTAGCCGCCTTCTCAAATTCGAGCGACTTCGCGGCCCGACGCATTTCTTCCTCAAGTTCTTGCACTAAGCGCATAATCTCCTCGGTGGGAAGTTCGTGCAATGGAACGGCTGGCGTGGGCGCTTCCTCAACTTCACCCTGATGCTCAGTGCGAAGACTACGTACACGGTCAGTCAAATCGCGCACCTCTTTAATGATGCTCTTGGGTTCAATACCATGTTCCATGTTATAGGCAATTTGGATGTCACGACGGCGGTTGGTTTCCTCAATAGCTGCCGTCATGGAATCGGTCATCTTATCGGCGTACATAATGACTCGCCCCTCCACATGACGTGCCGCCCGTCCAATATTTTGAATCAAGGCCCGCGTCGAACGTAGGAAACCTTCTTTATCCGCATCAAGGATGGCGACCAATGACACCTCCGGCAGGTCAAGCCCTTCACGTAAAAGGTTGACCCCAACAACTGTGTCATACACCCCCAGCCGCAAATCGCGCAAAATCTCGATACGCTCAATCGTATCAATTTCAGCGTGCAGGTAGTGGGTTTTAATGCCGGATTCAATCAGATACTCCGACAAATCTTCGGCCATGCGTTGGGTCAAGGTGACAATCAAGGCCCGCTGACCAATCGCCACGCGCTGGCTGACTTCGCGCAGTAAATCATCAATCTGCCCATTCGTTGGGCGCACTTCCACCATCGGGTCAACAATCCCTGTTGGACGAATAATCTGCTGAACCACTCGATCTTTACGTTTATCTTCATAGGGGCCGGGGGTGGCTGACATATAAATCGTCGTGCCCATGCGATCTTCAAATTCGGTAAAGTTCAACGGGCGGTTATCTAACGCACTGGGTAAACGAAAACCGTGTTGTACCAAAAGTTCCTTGCGTGACCGATCTCCGCCTGACATGCCATTCACCTGTGGGATGGTCATGTGGCTTTCATCAATCACCAACAAATGATCTTTGGGTAGATAGTCCAACAGTGTCCAAGGAGCCGTGCCTGCTGCCCGCCGATCCAGATGGCGTGAATAATTTTCAATCCCGCTGCAAAATCCGACTTCGCGCAGCATCTCAAGATCAAAACGGGTGCGTTGCTCAATGCGCTGGGCTTCTAACAATTTCCCAGCCTGTTTCATATTGGAAAGCTGCATTTCCAATTCCAGTTCAATATCGCGGATGGCCTCTTCCATCTTTTCGCTTTCGGCGACGAAGTGCTTCACCGGAAAGATTGAAATTTCATCGCGCTCGGCGATAATTTCACCCGTTAGTGGCTCAAATTCAACAATACGTTCAATCTCGTCGCCAAACATCGAAACCCGAATGGCATTCTGGCTATAGGTCGGCCAAATCTCAAGGGTATCCCCACGCACCCGGAAAGTTCCCGTTTGTAGCTCCATATCATTTCGATTGAAATAGATGCTCACCAGATGCCGCAAAATCAAATCGCGTCGCTGGTTCTGGCCCACCTTTAAATCAAGCATCAAACGACCCCATGCCACCGGGCTACCAATGCCATAGATGCACGACACTGAAGCCACAATCAGCACATCTTTGCGGGTCATTAGGGAAAACGTCGCGGCCAGTCGCAGGCGATCTATGTCCTCATTAATCTGCGAGACCTTTTCAATATAGAGGTCATGTTTGGGAACATACGCTTCCGGCTGATAGTAGTCGTAATAGCTGACAAAATATTCCACCGCGTTGTTGGGGAAGAACTGCTTAAATTCAGAGTACAGTTGGGCCGCAAGGGTCTTATTGTGGGCAATGATGAGGGTTGTGCGATTGGTTTGGGCTACCACATTCGCCAGTGTAAAAGTTTTACCTGTGCCTGTCGCGCCGAGCAAAATTTGATTGGTCAGTCCAGAATTGATTCCTTCGACCAGTTCTCGAATGGCTTGGGGCTGGTCGCCGGTGGGTTGATAATCCGAGACAAGTTGGAACTTGGCTTCCATAATCCTCCACCTAAATTGTGTGAATTGGGTCAGGGGGTCAGCGAACAATCGTTCTATTGTAGCGCATCCCCATGCGCTTTGCCAGTAGAAAAATTTCCGACTAAAGGTGTAGGAACTATCAATTGCTAAAAGTCGTTATGGGTGTGTTGTAATTTTCACAGCAATTATCCATGAGAGGAAATTCATCATGTCCAGTCAAAAGCTTTTGGCCCAGCTAACCAACCTTGATAAAGTGGCAACCCAATGGATGGCTCGTCACAGCATCACCTTACTCCGTGTCAGCGTCGGCATTGTATTTTTCTGGTTCGGCGTCCTCAAATTTTTCCCCAGTCTTAGCCCTGCCGAAGAATTAGCGGCGCGCACTATCGAAACGCTGACCTTTGGCCTGTTAAAAGAAAACATTTCGCTGCCCATCTTGGCCTTCTGGGAATGTGCGATTGGGGTCGGTTTGCTAACGGGCAAATTTATGCGTGTCACACTGCTGTTGCTGTTTGCCCAGATGAGTGGAACGATCTTACCGCTGTTTTTCTTCCCCAGTGAGACCTTCACCAAATTCCCCTATGCCGCGACCTTAGAAGGCCAATATATCATCAAGAATATGGTGTTGGTCAGCGCGGGTCTGGTCATGTGGGCCACAGTACGCGGTGGACAATTGGTCGCAGAACCAAACCAAAAACGTCAGTCTATGACGGTCAAAGCTATTCTACAATCACAGACAATGCCCCAAGTAAAAATCTAACATCACATCCATCAAGGGCCGATCATCACAAATGGTGTCGGCCCTTGATGCTAATTAAGTTCCTAGATCAAAACTCCCCTGAATTAACCCTGCCGCCTTTTTTGAAAACGCCTCTCCAGAGCAACCATCCGCACAGGGGCTGAAATCAGTAACAAAAATAACAACCACGATACACCCACCCGCCAACTCCATGCCACGAATCCCATCAGCACAGCAATAATCGCCGTGCTGCTATTCATCGCGGCAAACGGATAGGCCAATGCCCACTCTTTGAGATCGAGTTCTGGTGGAATATTAGCAAGCGCTTTGGCAACTTCGGGGGGTTCACCCGTAAAAGGTTCGGCCCATGTCGCCACAATGGGATATTTTTTAATCAGCGGATTATACAGATATTTGCGCAGCCAACGGCGGATTTCAATCCATGTTTTGTTGAGTGACCCCACCAAGCCATAGGGAACAACCAATACGAACAAAATGAATGCTATTCCCAGTCCCACCGACCAATATTTCTCGGCATCAATAGTGGTGGTGTAACGATAGATTATGAAGTTAAAATCCACTTGCAAATCATCTTTACGAAGGAACTGCTCACCAATCCGCAGCAAGCTTGCCCCTAACACCGGGCCGGGGTTTGTGCCAATACCGCCAATCAACGATCCTATCAAGGGGTCAACTGTGCGCCCCAAACTCAATGTGGTGGGTTCAGCTTGGCGAAAATTGACCGTGTGCATAATGCCAGCCAGTGTTGCCAAAAATCCCGATACGACAATCGAGAGGGTTCGATAGAGATAGATATTGAAGCCTAATGTCTCGGCCCGCACGGGATTATCACGTAGCGCTACCAGTACCTTGCCCGATGGTGAATTCATCAAGCGGCGCACCAGCATGAAAGCAAATACGAATACAGCTAATGCCACATAATATAACGTTAGGCGATTTCTAACGGCGTTAATCCAATCGGGTGCTGTCCATGTGATACCGTCATCCCCACCCGTCAAGAATTTAAACAGAGTCAGGCGGGATAGCTCATAAAATATTTGGGCAAAGGCGAGGGTGAACATCGCAAAGTACACCCCCTTTAATCGGAAGGCCGCCATCGCCCAAATCAGCGCAATAATGACCCCTAGAGCAAGGGCAATCAGGATACTTTTTTCAAATGATTGCTGATATTCGGACACCAAAATAGCCACACTATAGACGCCTGTCCCAAAAAACACACCATGCCCAAACGAGATAAGGCCGGTGAAGCCAAACATCAGGTTATAGCTGATGGCAAGGACACCCAGCGTAAAAACTTCAATCATGACCCCCTGCCAAAATTTCGCTTCCGAAACAATGCGGGGCGAGTCGGGTGCAACATCGCTATGGGTAATATTGGCGACGATATACGGAAAACGCCACAACAAGATTAGGACCAACACATAGGGCCAATTGTCGTAGAAGGTCTGGACTAGGGGATGACGACGGCCTAAGCGATTATCAGTCATCGTCTAGTGTTCCTTTCCAAACAAGCCGGATGGTTTGACCAGTAGCACAATACATAACAACACCAGCACAGCAATTGGGGCCAGTCCATCCGTATTAAATTGCTGGCGTGAGAAATAGCCAGCCGATGAACGGGTTAGGCCTACGATAATGGCTGCCAGCGAGGTACCCGCATAGCTACCCAACCCACCGATGATGACCACTGCAATTGCTTGTAACAAAAATAAATCGCCCATCACTGGGTCAACACTGATAAATCCAGCCGAGATGATGCCACCCATCGCAGCGATGCCTGCCCCAAGCGCAAAAACCGCCGTAAAAACCAACCGTACATTGACCCCCAACGACTCGACCATTTCACTATCCTGCACGCCAGCCCGGATAATAATCCCAATGCGCGTCCGCATTAGCAGCACTTGGACACCAACCATCATGAGCAGGCCCATGATAATCATGAAAATCCAGTAATTAAAAATAGTCGTTTCAAGATTTGGAAATAGACCGTGTAGGAAGTGGGGTGGGAATGTCCCCGCCAAGCCACGCGGCAGATAAGCCGTTAGATTGCCCTGAGTGGCGATGCCATATCTATAGATAATCACTTCGCGGATGACCAAGGCAATCCCAAATGTCAGCACAATCTGGAAAAAAGGGCGCACATACGTCGGACGGATAAACACCGTTTCCATGATGATACCCGCCAATGTTCCCGCGAAGACCGCCGCAATTGCCGCAATCCCAAAACGCAGGGCAGTGGTTTCGGTAGTATTGAGCAACATCGCCATAAACGTACTCAACAAGATGGCCCCTAACACAGCCTTATCAGAGGCAGAGCTAGGTTTATATTCAAGCGTTTCAATAGGGGGGGCCTGACGCCCCTGAATTATCGCAAGGCCTATTTGAAAGCGTGTGCTGATTTCATTGATGAACCACTTGATGCCGAACAGCAGTGGGTCACGCACCATGTCTACCGATGCTAGGGCCGTCACCACTACCGCGCCAATCACCCGCATTGTATCCGCTGAACTGCCGAGATTATCCGCAACCGTGCTACCGAGCAACAATCCCAATGGAGTGCCAATGAGAGCCGAGGCCGTCATTTTGGCAAGTAGATGGCTCGATGGGCGACCTGCCTCAGCTAATTTAGGCACAAACCGATAGAGGGGGATCATCGCAATTTCGATTAACAGGGTAGTGGCAATCGGGGTAAACGCAACCACATGAATTGAAAGCAGCACCGCGTTGGTTTTGGTATCCGTCGAGAGGCTACTCAGAATTTCAAACCCGACGTACGCCCCGATCATCAACAGTGATCCTTGGGCAAAATTTAGCACGTCCATCAGGCCAAACACAATGCTCAGGCCCGCCGCAACCATAAAAATGAGCATCCCTTGATAAAGGCCACCCGCCACAATCTGGCTAAAGCGTTTGCCATCCTTAGCATCCAACGCTACTAACACCAGCATCAATAGGGTAAAGCCAATCGCTACAACCCCAGATAAAGTATTTTTGTCAATTTTAAAGGTGGGCCGTCGTTTGATAGTATCCATTACGCCGCCCCCAAATATTTGCTAATCACTGCATCATTCCCCACTAAATCCGACATTGGGCCAGACAACACCGACCTGCCCTCTTCAATAATCACAAAACGATCAGCCAATTGACTCGCCATATGGAAATTTTGTTCGACCAGCAGCACGGTGGTATGGGCACTCAATTGGCGAATGGCGGCCATCAACTGCTCAATAATCACCGGGGCCAAGCCCTCGCTGGGTTCATCAATCAAGAGTAATTCATTTTCGGCAACCAGTGCCCGCGCCACCGCCAACATTTGTTGTTGACCGCCTGAAAGCTGCGCCCCACCCAATTTGCGTAACCGTTGCAAATCGGGAAAAAGCGAATAGATGAAATCCAAGCGCCTTGCTAAATCCCCGGCCTCACGTTCGGCAATTTTCAAATTTTCTTCGACTGTTAGGTCACGGAAAATAGCCCGATATTCGGGGACGTACCCGATTCCCAAACGTGCCACTTTGAAAGGACGCATTTGGCGAATTTCGCGCCCTTTAAATCGAATCTCACCACTGCGGACATTGGCTAATCCCATAATGCTGCGCAGGGTTGTTGTTTTGCCAGCCCCATTACGACCGAGCAATACGGTAATTTCACCGCGTTGAACGGTGACATTGACACCTTCCAAAATATGAAATTGCCCGATAAATGTGTGGATATCCTTGACTTCTAAAATCGGTTCGCTCATGCCCAACTCTTTATCGTGAATGTGCTTGGTTAATGGGATTGCGCCATTTGATTGAGGTCGCCATATAATTCACCCAAATAAGCACTCCGAACAGTGGTGTTAGCGGCAATTTCAGTAGGAGTACCCTCGGCTAAAACCGCCCCCTGATGCATCACGGTGATTTTGTGGCTCACACTCATCACCACACTCATGTTATGTTCGACCAGCATAATCGTTTTGTTGCCAATGCTGCGGATGGTATCAATCGTCTTAAGCAGTTCAGGCACTTGTTCGGTTGCCATACCTGCTGTTGGCTCATCGAGTAGCAATAATTGCGGGTCGGTTGCCAAAATGATCGCCAATTCCAATTTGCGTTTATCCCCATGCGGCAAAACACTGGCAGGCACATTTTCCATCCCGGCCAAGCCAACGGTTGCAATCGCGTCTAGGGCTTTGCGTTCATAGGAGCTAAAGCGCGAAAAGTGGCTTAAGATAACCATGCTACTACCGTCAATCGCTTGAGCCGCCAACCGCACATTTTCAAAAACGCTCAAGCTGGGAAACACATTGGTGATTTGGAAAGAACGTCCAATGCCAATGTGGGCACGACGATAGAGGGGCACACGGGTAATATCTTTGCCGTTATAAACCAGCCGCCCTTTGGTAGGGCGTAGATTACCCGAAAGCAGATTAAACAGAGTGGTTTTCCCAGCCCCGTTTGGGCCGATGATGCTGTGCATTGTGCCACGTTCTACTTGTAGGCTCACATCACTGACCGCGATGAGGCTTCCAAATTCCTTGCGAAGATTGATGGCTTCTAAAATGAAGTCTGACATAAAAAGATTCTCAAAATTGTTCTAATCACTAGTTACAAAAAAGGGCAGGCCTAACACCTGCCCCTATCAAAAGTTGGCTGTCTATTGAGCAGCGGGTGGGCATGTCACCGTATCAGAACTACGTCCGGGTGCAAGACACGGCGGTGTAGTATCTTCGGGGCTAATCGTCGCAACCCATTCATAGAATTTGTACTCAGGATCGTCCGTGTTGACGACTTTGGCGATATACATCGGCACAAGTACCTGATGGTCTTCGGCACGCATGTGATAGAGACCTTTTGGTCCAGCCCATTCCAAACCTTCCAACGCGGGAATCAGGTCAGCTGGGTCAGTTGAACCTTCGGTGATTTCTAACGCTGCAACAAGGGCCTGTGCGCTGGCAAAACCGCATTCAGTGAACAAGCCGGGAAATGTTCCTTCGTATTCGGCCTTATGATTCTCAACCAGCCATTCATTGACTTCTGGATTAGGGTTATCGGGGTCTTGGCCGGGCAGGGTGTACTGATAGGTCGTGAAACCAATCGTGTCCATAAAATAATCGGCCAAAGTTGGGTCAGAGAATGAGGGAACCATAATCGCATCAGAGTTCCAAACAGGCATGGCTGGCACATCATCATTGATACCGAGGGTGGCAATTTGTTGAGTCAGTTCAACTGTACCCGCACCCGCCCATGTCAGAATCCAGAAATCCGCCCCGCTGGCGCGAACCTGCTCCAATGGGTCAGTAAAATCAGTGGTGTCGGCAGCCACTAGAATGGTATCTTGGGCAGGTGTTCCGCCAAGCCCTTGTAATACAAAGTCAAACGCGGCGGCAGAGGTGCTACCAAACGCATTATCAACCGCCAATTGGACATAATTGGGGCCAAAAGCCTCGATTGCATACGACCCCATAGTATAGGAGTCTTGGAAGCTGTTACGGCAAGCGCGGAAGGTATATTCGTTAAAGCTGTCGCCTGTAATGGCAGGTGAAGCAGCAGGGCCAGCCATTAAGACCATTTCATATTCGGCAGCCGCCTGTTGCACCGCGAGGGTAACGGTGCTGCTGGCACTACCTTGTAAAATTTCAACGCCTTCTTGTTCGATCAATTCACGCACTTGGCTGTTGGCGGTGTCAATATCACTGCCATTGTCGGCTTCAACCACTTCAATCTTGCGGCCCGCTACTTCCATCGTACCACCCGTGGCATATTCCAAACCCAGATGGAAGCCCTGCGTCTGCTCAAAACCATAAATTTGCAGAGCGCCGCTGTGGTCGGTTAGCACGCCGATTTTCAGCACATCATCTTGACGGGCTGATGAAACATGAGTGAAGGTGGGGAGGGCCAACGCCACGACCGTAATCATCACGATTCCGGTCATCAGGACGGATTTTTTCCCAAACATACTAGCTCCTTTAGCTGTAGAAACACAAAACAGTTGAACAATCATAAATGTACTAAAGATGCACTTTTGCGATTTACCGAATGCCTCCCTTCTAAAATTTTCCCAAAGTGCAGTTGGATTTATTGACCATATTGTTCGGATAATAACTTTTTATCAATTTTGCCGGGGCCAGTGCGCGGCAAGGCCTCAACCACCACCACCGATTTTGGCACTTTATAGCGGGCCAAACGTTGGTGCAGATAATTCATAAAATCGGCTTCATCAAAGTGTTGTCCAGCCGCAACGACCACAATTGCCCGCCCCACTTCACCCCATTTTTCATCAGGAATGCCAATCAACGCGGCTTCGGCAACAGCAGCATATCCGTGCATAATGCTTTCAACTTCGGCAGGATAGACATTCTCGCCACCAGAGATAATCATGTCCTTCAAACGGCCCATGATTTTGTAATAACCTTCAGCGTCGCGGTTGGCAAGGTCGCCTGTATGTAACCAACCCTGTCGAATCGTTTTGGCTGTCTCTTCGGGTTTGTTCCAATAGCCGGGGGTAACATGCGGGCCACGAATAACCAATTCGCCGACCTCATCGGCTTCACATTCGGAGTCATCTTCGCGCACCACTCTGACATCAATGTGCATCAACGGGAAACCTACCGCGCCCGGTTTGCGGCGCACATCTTTTTGCGGCAAAACAAAGGTGTTCGGGCCAGCTTCGGTCAGGCCATAGCCCGTCTTAAAATCTACCCCTTTGGCCCAAAATGCCTCAAAGACTGGTAAAGGGCAAGGGGCGCCTCCGGAAATCACTAACTTTAGACGGCTAAAATCAGCCGATGCCCAGCGTGGATGCTGTTGCAGCATAATAAACATGGTTGGTACGCCAAAAAACAATGTGACATCGCTGTATTCAATCAAATCGAATACTTCATCCGCATTAAAGCCTGAGCACAGGATACTCTTGCCGCCTGTACTAATCAGGGGCAGTGTAAAAACATTGAGTGCGCCCGTGTGGAATAATGGGGAATTCAAAATCGCCACATCATGCTGATCAAGCCCCCAACTGCTAACGGTATTGATAGCGTTCCACGTCATGTTGCCATGCGTCAGAATTGCCCCTTTGGGCAGGCCTGTCGTGCCCCCTGTATAACAAATGACCCATGCGTCATCGGGGGTTAATGTGGAGTCAGCCACGCAATAATCACTGTAAGCATCGCGCTCACTGATATGACAATGCGAATCGGCTGCCAATGTACTAAAAGCCACAAAAGATCGCACGGAAGAGAGGTTGGGCCGAATTTGATTGACCTGATGCACAAAATCATCCGAATAGAATAAAACGGTTGGGGCAGCATCAGCTAATAATTGTTCTAATTCAGCCGGGGTCAGCCGCCAATTGAGGTTTTGGAGAATCGCACCAATCTTGCCACAGGCCATCCATACATCCATGTATTCGAGGCTATTGGTGGCATAAACAGCCACTCGGTCGCCTTTGCAAACACCAAGGGAGTCGCGTAAAAAATTGGCCGTGCGATTGGCGGCAATATTCCATTCAAAATAGGTAAGGTCGCGTTGGTTTTGAGTATTAAAGAGGGCGATGTGATCGGGCGTAAATTTTGCGCGTCTGTCTAACCAATCGGCGACATAAAATGAGGCCTGCCTAAACATTAATCGCTCTTTACTTAATCTAATTTATATTTGATTTATAATAATTATCCCTTGCCTAGCCCAAATTTGCAAAAACATCCGATGAATGAGCCACCTGTGAGAACCTACAAACCCCCTATATTATGCCATCATGTTCTGCTACAATAAATTTGCTCAACTATGAAGAGAGATTAGGGAAACTGTCTGTGATTGATACGCGATCTGATATTCGCAACATTGCCATTATCGCCCATGTTGATCATGGGAAAACTACGTTGGTAGACGGAATGCTCAAGCAATCCAAAGTATTTCGTGAATCGGCCCATGTAGGGGAACGTATTTTGGACTCCAATGCGCTAGAGCGTGAGCGCGGTATTACCATTTTGTCAAAAAACACCGCCGTCACCTGGGGCGGTATTAAAATCAATATTGTTGATACACCCGGACACGCCGATTTTGGTGGCGAAGTCGAGCGTGTTTTGAACATGGTCGACGGTGCGCTGCTGTTGATCGACGCCGTTGAAGGCCCAATGCCTCAAACTCGTTTTGTCTTGCGCAAAGCCCTTGCCTTAAATCTTCGGGTCATTGTGGTCATCAACAAAGTTGACCGCGCTGCCTCCCGTTTGGATGAAGTGCTAAACGAGACGTTTGACTTGTTTATCGAGCTAGGCGCTAACGACACTCAAGCCGAATTTCCTGTTGTGTACGCTATTGGTCTGACAGGCAGTGCTGGTTATTCCGCCGAGGAACTTACAGGCGATCTATCTCCCTTGTTTGAAACCATCATCAAAGAAATTCCCGGCCCCCGTGTTGACCATGATGCACCAGCCCAAATGTTGGTCACCACCTTGGACTACGACAATTACAAGGGGCAAATTGGTGTCGCCCGATTGCTGTCTGGCACCATTCGCAAAGGCATGACCGTTGCCCGTATCACCCCCCAAGGGGAACGCAGCATCGGCAAAATTGAATATCTTTTCACCCATCACAATTTGGCTCGTCAAGAAGTCGACGAAGTCACGGCGGGCGATATTCTGGCCTTTAGCGGGATGGATGAAATCGGGATCAGCGACACCATCGGGGATGTTAGCATGACTGAAGGTTTGCCGCCTATCAGCGTCGAAGAACCCACTGTCCGCATGACCTTTGGTGTCAATACCTCACCATTTGCTGGACGTGAAGGCAAAACCGGTTGGGGCACATCGCGCCGACTGCGCCAACGTCTCTTTGATGAAACCCGCGTCAATGTGGCTTTGCGTGTCGCCGATGGGGATTCGCCTGATCGTTTTGTGGTTAGTGGTCGTGGAGAATTGCACCTCGGAATTTTGATCGAAACCATGCGCCGTGAAGGCTACGAATTCGATGTCAGCCGACCCGAAGTCATCTTTCATGAAGATCCCGACACGGGCGAGACGATGGAACCTATCGAAGAAGTACATGTGGATGTGGTCGAAAGCTATGCTGGCACCGTTGTCGAATTGATGGGTGCGCGCCGGGGACAAATGCTTGATATGGTCACGGAAAATGGCACCACCTTCCTCAAATATCTAGTGCCCACCCGTGCCTTGCTTGGTTTCCGCTCACAATTCATGCGCTCAACCAGTGGCATGGGCCAAATGCACAGCCTATTTTATGGCTATGAACCTGTTTCTGGGCCAGTCCCCAGTCGTCAATTTGGCAGTCTGGTCGCGTGGGAAGATGGCATGGCAACCTCGTATGGTCTGCAAAATGCCCAAGAGCGGGGGTCGCTGTTTATTGGGCCGGGGATTGATGTGTACGAAGGCATGGTCGTGGGTGAACACATCCGCGCCGAAGACATAGCGGTCAATGTCGCCAAGACCAAACACCTGACCAATCATCGCGCCAAGCCCACCGAAAAAGATTTCGGTTTGACCCCGCCTCGCAATTTGAGTTTGGATGATTGCATTGAATTTCTGGCTGAAGATGAACTGCTAGAAGTGACACCCCAAAGCCTGCGTATTCGCAAACGCATCCTCAGCAATGATTTGCGCCAAAAGGATGTCAAACGCCGCGAAACGATGATTGCGGGCTAAAATTGTCGCACTAAAAATCAAAAAGCGCGGGATGTTGCTCCCGCGTTTTTTATTCCAGAATAGCCTGCACCCGGAATTGCCCTAATTCGGAGTCGGGGGCATTGGCAAGAGCCGCTTTTTGCTCAAGTCCGGGTTCTACCACATCGGCGGCCAATACATTTTTCAGCGGCAGCACCGAGGCAGTTGGCGGAATATCATCCGTGTTGAGGGCATTTAATTCAGCAATATAATCCAAAATTGCCGAAAGCTGCACCGCATATTGGTCAAGTTCAGCTTCGGTTAGGTTCAATTTGGCAAGTTCGGCAATATGTTCAACTTCGGCACGGCTTAGGGACATAAGATTTCCTCTCCTGTTTGAAGGGGCATTATAACTTTAAGCCTCGCCTACGCAAACCCCACGTTTTGGTGGTTAATCACAGTTGGTAGGCAACCCGCCGCCTACCGAAACTGTACAATATGCTACCATTGAGGCAAGAATCAAATTGAATGAATATGAGTAACCCACCGATTTAAAAGCATGAACTATCAACCACTGCCCGATCCCCTATTTGAATCTGCCTATGCTCTCGTACAAGCAGGTCGCCATGCCGAGGCACGACGCACCTTGTTGACGCTATTGCAACAGGTTCCTAATCATGTCGAGGCGTTGGTATTGATGGGCTATCTCTCACGCCCTGCCGAAGCACGGCGCTATTTTATGCAGGCTTTACAACTCGATCCCTATCATGCTCAAGCCCAGCGCGGGTTGTTAAATATTGAGCAGCGGCAGCAGCGGCGTTTAACTGGGATATTGGTCGCAGGGGTACCCTTTGTCGCCCTAGCAATTGGGTTGTTCTTTTTTATCGGCCTTAATCTATTCGGCGGAAAAAATGATGCTAATGAACCCACAGTGCAGGCTTTGGTTTCGAGCGCGACACCGACCCGTCGCCCTGCTAACAATATTCCACGGACAGCGACCCTAGCCACTGATGGTTTCGCATCCCCAACCCCGATTGATTGGCTATTGGCAACCCCTAACCAATTCGTACCCCCTTCCCCGACAGTAATTGCTGAGGGGCCAACATCCACCGAAACCGCTACGTTGTCTAGCGAAACACCAACCACCACGGCGACGGAAACAACTACAGCGACACCCACATCAACGCAAGGGGGCATTGTTAGCCCTACCCCAACCAGCACACCTTCCGAGACCAAGCCACTGCTGACAGGTATTAATCCAACTTCGACACCGACAGCCACATCTACTTTGACACCAACAACTACTCAAACAGCGACTGATACCCCACCAATTGTGGGTCAACCCGCTACCGACACATCTACTCCGACCAGCACACCAACCACTACTGCAACCAGTACCTCAACCGCAACTTTGGATACAACTGAGACGGCTACAGCAACTGTAACTGCTAGCGCAGCAGTACCCGATACGGCTACGGCAACTTCGACGCCTACAGCTACATCAACCGAAACAGAAACAGCCACCCCAACGCCAACCGATGCAATGGTGACATCTACTCCAACTTCGACTTCAGCGCCTGCCTATACCATTATTGACAACAGCTACGATGTCTTGGCCTTGATTAATCAGGCCCGCTGCACTAATGGCTTGAATCCGGTGATCCTAAACCCTCTACTCAATAACGCAGCGACCATCCACAGTATTGACATGGCAGTCAACAATTTCGTAGATCATGTTGGCTCGGATGGTAGTAATGTTGGCGACCGGGTGACCGCCCAAAATTATCCTTGGGTATTTTTAGGGGAAAATATCGCAGGTGGCCCAACCAGTGTCACCGCAGCATTTGGCTCATGGGGCACTGAATATATTCTTGACCCCAACATGCGCGAAATGGGCTTAGGGCATGTCTCCAACCCCGACAGCGATTTGGATCATTATTGGACATTGGTGATGGCAAGCCGAGGTACCGACCCAATTACTTGCGCAGATATTGGCCTATAGCAAGTCTTGGCAGGTTGATTCAGCAAGGGAGGATTTGCAAACCCTCCCTTACAGGTCAGCAAGATGAATACGACGTAAATCAGAGACTCATCTTCTTAAAAATGGATTCGGGGATGTGGATAATCACCGCCATAATGTAGCGCCAGAACCAAGGGGCATAGACTGTATTTTTGCCTTTTTTCATGCCGAGGTAAATGGATTTTCCAACCGTAGCAGGAGCCGCAAACAGGAAATTCTTTTTGACATCCGCGGTCATCGGGGTATCTACGAGACCGGGTTTAATCGTGACCACTGCCACACCTGATTTCGCCAACCGACTGCGCAACCCTTGCATAAATGCCGTCGTTCCAGCCTTTGCTGTGCCGTAGACATAATTGCTGCCACGTCCACGATCACCTGCTACCGACGAAATGACCGCAATACAGCCGCGACGCTGTTGCTCAAAATAATTAGCCAACAAAGTCAGTAGGGATATATTGCTCAATAAATTGAGATTGATTTCCTTCAAAGCAACCTCAACGCTGGCTTCGGCAGCCTTTTGATTGCCAAGCGTACCATGAGCTATCAACACTGCATCAAGGCTACCCATTGTTTGGACAGCAGATTCGATGATTTGAGGATGTTTGCCAAAATCAGTCAAATCAGCTTCATAAACTTCGGCTCGTTTGGCTCCCCGAGCAATCAAATCATCTTTGATCACCGTGAGTCTATCCATCGGGATGCCAACGAGGAAAAATTCAGCCCCCTCAGTTGCAAAAAAACGGGCAGTTTCCTGCGCGATGACAGAAGTCGCGCCGATTATCATAATTTTCAACATGGTTATCTTCCATTCGCTGATGCTGTGACCCGTCGCCAGAAACTGGACGAGAATTTTGGGTCTATATAGTGTGCAAATTGTTCCCACTGGGGGAAATAGGCGCGGAAATTCTCAGGCGACATACGCGCATCCTTAGCCGGATATACCCGACCTTTGGCCTCACGCACAATCACATCCAATTCATCCAACAATTTTAGGGTCTTTTCGCCATTAAATGCAAAATCAAGGGCTAGTGTCACCCCCGGCATCGGGAACGACATCATCCCCGGCGAAGCAATGTCACCAAAGGTCTTAAGGACAACCAAGAATGACCCCTCACCTGATTGGGCGATCCGGCGGTACACTTCGCGGATTGCTTCATTATCGCCCTCAATTGGCACGACCAACTGATACTGTAAAAAGCCGCGTTTGCCATACAGCCGATACCAATTATTGATCGCATCCAGCGGATAATAAAACGGCTCATAATGCACGATACTGCGCACATGCTTACCGAGGGGGATGCGATATAACACTGCATTAAACGCCTTAACAGACAGGGTGTTCAACGCAAAAGAGGGTAAATCAAACGGCACAAATGGCTTCAATTTATTGGCTATCGGCTCTGAGCCAAGTGGTGGATCGTAAAAATTCCCCGCCATAAAGATGCCACGTCCCATGCTGCTTTCACCTGAAAGACAGTCTGACCATGACATAAGGTATTCGAATTTTTGATCCATTTCTGCCGAAACCGCAAAAAATTCATCCAGATTAGCAAAGCGGATTTTTTCTTGATCAATCAAAGGGCTGGGAATACGTTTGAGCTTGAATTCAGCCCACGTAATTATCCCAGTCAACCCTAAACCGCCAATCGTGGCCTGATACAACTCAACGTTTTCCGTCGGGGAGCAGATATAGCGCCCATCCGAACGGAGCAGTTCAAACTGGGTGACATGACAGCCAAACGTACCCGCGCGGTGATGATTTTTGCCATGCACATCGTTGGCAATCGCCCCGCCAATAGATACAAACTTTGTACCGGGGGTGACGGGCAAAAACCACCCGTGCGGCACAATAACCTCTAAAATTTGCTCTAATGAAATCCCTGCCTCGCAACGAACGAGGCCTTGTTCGGCATCGAATGCCATAAACTGCTGCATATAGCTGGTATCCAATAAGATACCGCCTTCATTCAGACAGCTATCCCCATAACTGCGCCCATAGCCATAGGGCAGCACGGTCTCCTCGAATTTATTAATGTCAGGCACATCACTTCGCCAGTGAATCTGGTGAATGGCCTTGTGTTCAACGGTGGGATAGCGCCCCCACGATTTATACTGCTTCAAGCGATTGAGTGGAGTGGTCACACTTTGTCCCCAAGCCTAATAGATGATTGTACAAAGGCGATTTTACCAGACAGGGGGATTGTTGTCTTGCTTCTCTTCTACTACATCCCGCCTAGAATTATTCCCTATTCCGTCGGAAAGAAATTCTCGCAACCAAGATTCATATTGGCGGGATTGCTGGCAAGTTCGGCAAAATTCGGCCAGTAGGTCGTCTGTTGGGCTGATTGAAAATCTTGCAATGCCCCAGCCAAATCATTGTTGCGCCGTCGAATATCGGCCCGCAGCAGATACAACACTGTAAAATCAGGATCGCGCTCAATACCCTCAGTATAGGCGTTTTCCGAAGCTTCTAAGTCACCAATAACGCAATAAGCCACCCCCTTAAACAAATAAAGCTCAGCAAAGTCTCCAAATTCGAGCGCGGCATCCACATCGCGTATGGTGGCGTCATATTGGTGCAGGGCGAGGTTGGCAAATGCGGATAACAACAAGCCATAAAAACCGCCGTACTCTGGCTGATTACCTGCTGTCAAAATCACGCGATTACCCAGTGTGGGGTCGGGAAATTTTTGTAGCACCTCATCGAGCAAGCTGGTGACATCATCAATCCGGCCTTCCCGAATGGCGATGTTAATTGCCAGCGCATAAGGGAAATTGGCCTTCGGGTTGCGGGCAATTGAGGCGTCAAAATCGGCAGCAGCTTCTGGATATTGGCGATTGAGGAAATAAAATGACCCACGCATGGCATAGGGCAGCCAGTCATTCGGTTCAAGTTCGATGGCATGGCCCATTTCTTCAATCGCAACCGGAAAGTTTTGGCGCGAGCCTTCGACATTGGCAATATTGATATACGGGATGGCCCATTTGTTGTCGCTGATAAGAATGGCTGTATTAATGTCTTGGACTGCTTCCGAGTAGCGACCAACCCGATCGAGTGCTGCCCCACGTAAATGAAAAACAATGGGGTTACGTGGGTTAATTTGTAGGGCACTATCCAGTGATTCGACCGCTTTGGCCGGGTCATCATATAAGTTTTCATAATGGCGATAGACATGCGCCCCAACCGTAACGCCTGTGATTTCGGCGCGGGGCAAATCGCCCAAATCATTAAAGGCCACCATTGTGGTCGCCGCGTCATACGCATCCCCATCATAGGCGTGCCAAATCGTCGCAGCAGTCAGAATTTGGGGAGCGATGGATTGAGAACGCTCATCTTGCAACCTTAAGCGGACATTCCCCGTATCCCAAAGTAAGTCAATTGGTAAATCGGCTTGCCCAAAATAATTCACCACAATTTCAATTTCAATAAAATCATCGGTGTAATTACCCCACACCAAAATCGGGGCTTGATTGGCTTGGGCTACTTGCATTGCCTCTGCTTCGGATTTAACAACTTGTGGGTATTCTCGAATCCGAATTCCGGTGATGGGAGCGCCCTTTTCAATCACCTCTATCAAGTCATCCCGAATAAAACGATCTACTTGAGGCCGTTCATCGCCAAATTTCTCCAAATGGGCGATCAAGACCATCATCTCCCCCGGTGCAACTGGCTCAATCGTGGCGATGGCTGGCTGTTTACTAGGTTTATCCTGATTTCGCATTATCACGATGCCGAACAAGATACCCAAACCAATTAGCAAGGCCACGAAAATAGGTAACACCCCCCGCCCCTGTTTTGCACGTGCAATCAGCGTCGTCCGATTAGTTGGTGCAATCAGTGTTGTTTTGGCATCACGTGGGGCTGGGGTATGTGTAACTACCACCTCATCGGGTAAGGGGGTTGCAAAACGCGCGGTTGGCAGATTAGAACGAATTCCGGGCGAGAGCATGGCACTGTCGAGGTCTTTCACCAATTCTTCCAATTCGGCCCCTACCCGACGGGCACTCGGAATGCGCTCATTGGGTTCTTTCTCCAACATTTGCAGCACCAAATTGACAAGGCGTGGCGGTAAATCGCCCCGGAATTGGGCAAGATCGGGGACAGGTTGCAATAAAATATTGGCGAGCGTGGCACTCGAAGAGTCAGCATCAAAGGGGTGCTTACCCGCCAGCATTTCGTAAACCACAACCCCAAACGACCAAATATCAGTACGGCTGTCATAAGTCTCGCCCCGTATTGCTTCTGGGCTAAGATAAGCTACACTGCCCACCATAGCCCCTGTCTGGGTAACATTTTGGTGTTTTTCCATGCGGGCCAACCCAAAATCTGTCAAGCGCGGAGTGCCATCGTTTGCTAGTAAAATATTCGCAGGTTTAATATCACGGTGAATAATTTTGAGATGATGCGCACGGGCAAGGGCATCAGCCAATTCTAATGCAATTTTTAGGATGGTTTGGAGTGGAAGCTGAGGTTGTTTCCGCAGCAAATCTGCCAGTGAACCCCCTTCAACGTATTCTAAGATAATGGAGAAATTATCAGTGTCTTCAACGACATCCAACATCTTCACAATGTTGGGGTGATTTAAAATGCGCAACGCCTCACTTTCGCGCTTCAGCCGTTCCAATAAGCCGGGGTCATCGTCAATCGCATCGGTTGGCAACACTTTGATGGCAACATTTAAACCCGAGGTGGTGTCTTTACCTAAAAAAACACGCCCCATGCCGCCTTTACCGATTAACTCTAGTCGTTCATAACGTCCAACAGTGTTCATTCAGCAGTGCCCCATTGCTTATTCGTGTGACTAGGGGAATTGTACAAAAATATCCGTTTATTCTGCCAGTCGCTCGATTTTGGCAAACACATAACGAAAAAAATCCCCTCTCCATTGATTGGAGAAGGGACTTAGGAGCCAAAAAGATTTAGAAACTACTACTCGGCAGGGCTGATCAGTGTCACATTGTCAATAAAAACATCACCTTCAAAGGCTGTGCTGCCTGACCCAACCTTGACCCCGACTTCGTGTACCTCATTGATGGCACCTAAGGTACTCAAATCAGCGGTTATAGTTGTCCATTCGCCGGGGGTCAATGCTGTATCCACAGTGTTGGCCCATGTCCAATCTGGCCCTGTCTTAACAAACACTTGGGCAAGGAAGTTGACAGCTTCAGCAGGTACATACACGTCCACCGTCAATGACGTTACGGTTGACCAGTCCACCGCATCGGGGAAGTCAAAATAAACGCCACCTTCTTCCCATTGTGTGCCGCTAGTCGAAATGGTCAGTTTCAATGCCCCTGTGCCTTCGGTAGTCATTGCGTCAGAGGTTTCCAATGCTTTGCCACCAGCCCAGAAATCAGCCATCACCCAACCTTCAACATCGCCTTCAAATCCAAACAACAGGGAGGGTGTGCCAGCAGCGACTTCAGCGGGTGCAACCGCTACGGCAGTCACCAACTGGATGTTATCAATGAAAATGTCGCCTTCAAAGGCCGTGCTGCCTGATCCAACCTTAACACCAATTTCGTGCAGTTCATTGATTGCACCTAATGTGCTGAGGTCAGCCGTGACCGTTGTCCATTCACCGGGGGTCAACGCTGTATCCGCGGTGTTGGCCCATGTCCAGTCTGGCCCTGTCTTAACAAACACTTGGGCAAGGAAGTTGACGGCTTCGGCAGGTACGTACACATCCACCGTTACAGCCGTCGCGCTTGACCAATCTACTGCTTCTGGGAAGTCGAAATAAGCACCGCCTTCTTCCCATTGTGTGCCGCTGGTCGAAACGGTCAGCTTCAGTGCCCCAGTACCATCCGTCGCCATGGCGTCCGAGGCGCCCAATGATTTACCGCCTGCCCAGAAATCGGCCATCACCCAGCCTTCAACATCGCCCTCAAACCCAAACAATTGGGCGCTTTCAGTCACGACAGCGGCTTCTTCGGTTTCAGGCAGTGTCACCAGCGTCAAATTGTCAATGAAGACATCTCCTTCAAAGGCCGTGCTGCCTGACCCAACCTTGACCCCGACTTCATGCAATTCGTTAATCGCACCTAATGTGCTGAGGTCAACTGTCACCGTCGTCCATTCACCGGGCGTCAGTGCTGCATCTGCGCTGTTGGCCCATGTCCAATCTGCCCCTGTCTTAACAAACACTTGGGCAAGGAAATTGGCGGCTTCAGCGGGTACATACACATCAACTGACACGTTGGTCGCGTTTGACCAATCCACACCATCAGGGAAGTCTACAAAAGCGCCAGCTTCTTCCCACTGCGTCCCACTGGTCGAAATGGTCAGCTTCAAAGCCCCTGTGCCATCTGTCGCCATCGCATCGGAAGCTTCTAAGGCCTTGCCACCTGCCCAGAAATCGGCCATCACCCAACCCTGTGCATCGCCACCCTCAAAACTGAACTGTTGGCTGACATCCGTCACAACGGGTGCGGCGGCTTCATCAGTCGGTGCAGCAAAATCAGGTGGGGTTTGCGCCAGTACGGCGTCTTGGTTCTCTGATCGTGCGCCATAGACTTCAAACTCCCACAACGAGAAGCCCCACTGCGTACCGCGTTGAATCGCATTCAAGCGGATAAACTGGGCTTGGATAGGGGTCTCAAAAATGGCTTCATCAATTTGGCCGTCGCTATTTGGCTCGGTGAAAACAGTTTGCCATGTGGAGCCATCCCAAGCCTGAATTTCATAGTTCTTGCCAAAGGCCGCTTCCCAACGCAGCAGAATTTGGTTGATCGTAAACACGCCATCAAGGTCAACGATAAACCATTGATTATCTTCATAGGTGCTTGACCAGCGGGTAGTTTCAACGCCGTCAGTCGCATTCGCAGGAACATAACTGCTGCTTTCATCCGAGGATGAAATAGCCGTTTTGCCCAAAGCCACATTACCCAAATCGGGATCAGTAATTTGCACCACAAACCGAACGCGCGAGTAATTTCCCGCACTGTCAGTCGCTGTCACTTCTAGAGTGGTTGCGCCTAATGCCCCTTCAGCAAAAGATACGGTAAGTTCACCCGTGTCCTGAACAGTAACCTGCACTTTATCGGGTGCTGAGTTTTGGGTAATTTCATAGGTTAGATTCGTGCCGTCCTCTTGATCCATAAAAACATCGTTGAGGTTGGCAATGACGGCTGAGGTCTCTTTATTGGAAACTACTTGATTTTCAATCGGGGCAACCACTGTCGGCAGATGATCAATATCCCCGATATTCACTGCAATGTGGACACCTTCGTCCAAACGGTTGACCCAATTCAGCCCTGCGGCCAAATCAACAATACCCCCAAATTCGTTCCCGCCTGTATAGGCCCAACCTAAAGCCCCAGCATAGCCATTTTCATAGATATACTGCATGACTTTCGCAATGTTTTGGAAGGATTTACGGGGCTTATAACCATTGCCTAGATTCTTGATGCCTGCCGCTGGAAATTCACCGATCACCAGTGGCTTGTCCAGTTCCCAATGCGAATAGGGATTATGAAAGGGAGAGGTTGTCTCATCAAAATATTCAGGATAGTAATGTACGGTGTAGAAATCCAGCGTACCATCAGGATCACCGCCCGCCTCAATCAGACGCTCATCGGTGTAGTAATTCATCATGCCGTCTACGTCAGTTAACACCTGCATATTCCAAGAGCCGTTAGTAACTTTGACATCCGGGTCGGTACGGTGAATTGCCCCCGCCAGCAAATTGATAAACTGCTGGATATAGTTCATTTCAGTTCGCAAATCTGTCCAGCCAAAGGAGGAGGTTGTTCCCTCAGGTTCATTGAAAATTTCCCACCCGACAATCGCCGGATGACCTTTTAAGGCAGTGACCATCGGAATCAGGGCGTTATCAATGTAGGCTTGTGTATAGGCAGGGTCTTCGATCATCAGCTTATTGGCTTCGGCGGGCACACCTTCAACATCATTCATCATGTCGTGTGACCACAGCGTCGGCAAAACCAGAATGCCACGTTCATAGGCTAAATCTAAACCACGCTTCAGGTTTTCAATGTCGTGTTCGCCTAACCCTGTGACCTTGCCATCCTCGCCATAAATCGGGCTAGTGTTCCCATTTGTATGCAGCCACCATCGAACGGTGTTCCCATGTGCGGCAGCAACATCATCAAGGGCTTTAATAAACGCTAGTTCATTAAAATCACTAAGGTCGTGGGCAAAACTAATCCATGCCAGATTAATCCCGCTCAAAAATAAATCTTGTCCATTATGATTGACATAATGCGGGGCTGATCCATCTTGGGCCACGACGGGTGTCAGATTCAAGATAGAGGTCAGTACGACAGCTAAAACAATGGCTAAACTCAAAGCTCGTTTGTACATCTTTGCTCCTTATCAAAAATTTCTTACAACAACATCCATTTACTTATTGGTCTTGCGTCCGCCACCTCCTGTCAAATGCTGATAACCCACCCGATTAAACGGCTTAAAATGCAAATTCCAGTGAGGCCGATTGATAGGTGTCTACCAAAGACATCACTTTCAGTTGGGCTTGAAGCCCTGTCAGACTCATAGGAGTCGTGGGATAGACATGAATCGTATAAGGGTGTCCGGGGCGTAGATGCACAAAGTTATCCGCAAGCCGCGCGTCGGTCGGCAGTTCTAGCCATGTCCACAACGCACTCTGGTCTGAAACCAATGTCACTGCGAACCCACCCTCTTCAAGTGGGGCAATATTGAGTTTGATTTCGGGTATTGGCAGGCTAAGATGTTTAGGTCGGGCAAAGGTCACTAAGTTATCAGATACGGTACGCCCGTCTACTACCAACTCTAACCATAGCAAGAGGTTTTGGGCCGAATGAGTCGCTAATTGTGCCGATAAATCCAGCGTGCCGACCTTCAAGCTTTGACGTGGAGCCAGCGTAACATCAAGTTGCCCTTGTTCGATTGTGCTTCCAGCAACGTCGGTTACTGTCCATTTCACCAACCCTTGTTTGTTTTCCATTAAATCAGTGGTGACATAAATTTCGGCAGTCCCGTTAGCGACATCCTCTACCCCCGAAACCAGCAGTGGGGCATAGAATTTTCTCGCCATATAATGCAGGGTCTTCCACCGACCCGTCGAATCCATTGATGACCAACTTGGCCCCGGCCAGATGTCATTCAACTGCCAATAAAGTGCGCCCATCGAACGGGGCATATTGCGCCGCCAGTGTTCAATGGCATACTTCATCGCCATGCCTTGCAAAATCTGGCTTAACCACAACGTTCCCTCAAATGAGGTCGGCATCCGAAACCAGTCCAGCATATAGTGAATAATGGTTTGGTTGCCGATACCGCTGCGCTGGTGATATTCCATCACATAGCTGGTAATATTGCGGTCTTCAAGGGTGGTGAACTTCAAAACCGTCTGCGGTTCGGGGAAGGATTGAAAACCAAATTCGCTGGCGAAACGATGATAGCAGGTGCGATACCATTCAAACGGTTTACGACCGTGCCACACTTCCCACAAATGGGTGTCTCCCCAATCAGGATTGCGCCAATCGTTGCGGTCTCCCAAGGGGCTGTGGGGGCTACCGGGCCAATAATCACGCTGTGGGTCTAGCTCATGGGTAACGTCACGCAAGAGGACATCAAACAGCTTGCTATAGTCTTCCCAACTCATGGATGTTTCCGTCCACTCGTCTTTAACTAGCCCCTGCTCCAGTTCGTTATTGCCACACCACAACGCAATCGAAGGGTGATGGCGCAATCGTCGTACATTATCGCGGGCTTCGGCCTCGACATTCCGCATAAACTCGGCGTCATAGGCAGGATATGTGCCACACGCAAACATAAAATCTTGCCACACAACCAACCCATATTCGTCACACAGGTCGTAAAAATCATTGGCTTCATAAATGCCGCCGCCCCATGCCCGCAGCATGTTCATGTTAGCATCCGCTGCTGACCGAATCAGTGCGGCATAATCTTGACGGTCAAGTCGCGCTGCAAAAGGATCAGCCGGAATCCAATTCGCCCCTTTTGCAAAAAATGGCACCCCGTTGGCCGAAAAATAGAATGATTCACCCCACTCATCGGCATGGCGTTCCAATCGAAGCGTCCGTAAACCAATTCGCTTAACTTGTTGATCGAGTTGGGTAGCTGCATGGCATAGTGTCACGGTAAGGTCATACAGGGCTTGCTCCCCCATGCCATTGGGCCACCACAAATGAGGACTTGGAATCTCTAAATACACCTCAAAAGACTTTTCGGTGACGGGTAGTGTCTGAGTGGCAATGGTTTCTCCTGAAAAATTCAGGTTTACCTCAATTTCAAAAGTCTCATGGGTCAAACGCTCGACCACTCCTTTAATCGTCAGGGTTACATGGTCAGGACGTTCATGATTTTGCAATATCTGGACTTCACTGATACGTGCTACATCAAATGCCACCAGTTCAATATCACGCCAGATGCCGCTAGTGACAAGTTTTGGCCCCCAATCCCAGCCGAAATTACAGGGTTCTTTGCGTAGCCATGCCCCGCTATTGAGGCGTTCATTGCCAATACTCCACGCATATAGTTTGCCTTTTTCTTCTTCCTGTTGACGCAAAAAAGGCATCGGGGCGGCAAAATAAATCTCAATCTCATTCTCGCCATGACGCAGATGGGCCTTGAGATCAAGTTCCCATGTTCGATACATATTGTCAGTCTGCGCGATTTCAACCCCATTGACGCGAATGGTCGCCAACGTATCCAACCCATGACAGCGCAACAGTACCCGCTCATGATTCAAAAAATCTTTGGTGAGGTTGAAATTTCGCCGATACGTCCAATCCGTCTCACCTACCCAAAACTGTTTACGTTCGTTATCCCGATAAAATGGGTAATCCAATAAGCCATTGTTTAACAAATCTGTATGCACACAACCCGGCACAATTGCTGGAATAAGGCTTGTCTCAGCCGCTTTAGATAATGACCATGTGCCATTTAACGATAAAACATCCACGCTGTAGCTCCTAAATTGAATTAAGCCTTTATTACCTCAATGGCAGTTCCGTCCAAGCGAGTTAATTCCAATTCCACCACAACTTCATGCCCGTCCTGATGCCATTGCACATCTGGTGTCTGAATAGTCCAGTGTCCTATGCCGACCATTAAGCGTACGGTTGTCCTGACTGTCTCTTGCAAATGATTCGTGACCAAGAGCACATAAGCATCTTTGGGGGACGTATGCCATACTCCAACCTCAACGTCAGGGTGGGAAGATTCGGCGGGCGGGAAAATACCAGCGGATTTCAATAGGTCTGCCAGAAAACGGCGCAAAATTTCATCCCGTCGCGTGTGGAAAGGGAACATCGCCGCCAAATCGTAATATCCCGGGTAATTGGTATAGTCCCAACCGAAATAGCTGCCACCGAGGACTAGCGTGCCTTGCCCTTGCTGAATCCGACAAATGGCCGGTGTGCCATCTTCAAATGAGGCCAACACTTCAGCATGGAGGGGGGGATTCAGTGGAGCGGCGGCTAATTGCACTGGAATCGGGGTATCGTTTGGCAGGGTATAAACGCGCGGTTTCGATTCGGCCTGCCCCCGCCATTGGCCGAATAGGGGTACAAAGTCGGCATTCAAAGTTGGGGCGTAATCCGCAATCACCAAACCACCCGCATCCAAGAATTCAGTAATGGCGGTTTGGGTAGCCATTGGCACAGCGGCCACACCCATTACCAGCAAAGCCTGATAGCCGCGCTGTTGTAACAAACCAGCCGCCACGTGTTCTTCCGACAAAACATCTATCGGATAACCGTTTTGCACCAATGCCATATAGGTCAGCAAAGTGTCATAGGTATGGTCATCCGCCAGTTCTTGGCTCATGGTTGTCCAAGAATACAGCAAGGCGACTTTGGCTTGGGTTAGTTGATAGTCCTGTAACTTGCTGACCAACTCCACATAGCGCTGATTTGCTTTTTCGGTTTGAGAAATCATTTTATAACGTGGGCTGGTTAGGCGATCTGGTCGAATCTCTGTGTAATCGGTGTGGCTGTCTAAACCCGGTAATTCCGTCCACCACACCAAACCCAATGCCCCGTGCGATAAAGCCGAGTAAATTTGTTCCATCATGCTGTTTTCGGGCAGTTTATAGCCCAGCCATGAATTGAAGGCTTGCCCATTGCACGTCACTAATTTATTAAAGCCCGTTGCGCTCCGCATAATGTCTTTGGTGTAATCATAGACATAGCATTGATAGCGCGTGTCAAATTCCAATGGATACATATCCTCATGCCCAAAATCCAGCACGGCCCCCATCCGCCACCAATCATTCCCGGTATGCACCGACTGCCATGAGGCTGGATAGAAGTCGTTGCATTCATGAGTGGCCCAAACAGGCATCTGCAAATTGGTGACAGCGATTAACCGTCGCAAAAATTCAGGGATAGCCTCAGCATGGCAATCAATCCAATGCTGCCACAAAACAGGGTCGGCATTGGTTTTGGGAGCAGGTGTCTCAGGATCAAGATTATGCGCCGCCAGATAATCACGGAAAGCCTCAAGACAATGGGGGCAATAGCAATTGGGGTGCATCGGGCCACTGCCAAATTCTGGCACATTGTTGCGATAGTAGGCCTCATGCACAAAGTTCATCAGCGGCTTACCCTCAATATGATAAAGTGCTGGGTGTTCCCCAAAATCACGGAAAAATCCAACAGATCGCCCGCTGGCAAGCTCAAATAATTTCGGCTGACGGAAGCACCCCATATTCCAATAGCGCGGATCGTCCGAGGTTGTACCATCCGCATTCACAATTTTGACTTCAGGATGCTCATGCAGTTGCAAAAATTGACCCAGTGCGGGCACAATACCCAAGCTCACTGATGCCGCATGATCTAGCAATGCTTTAAGTCCCGCCATATCCGCCACATCATAAAAGGGGTCAAAAAATAACCAGACTTGTTTCAAGCCAGATGCTGCAAAAGCATCGAGATCGCTCTTAAGTTGGGGAATTCCCCATTGAGGCTTAGGATAATAGTAAACAGCTAAGATGGGGTCGTGATGATAATTGGTTAACATAGGTCATCCACTGAAATAATTCATCCATATAAGCACCAACCCCTCCTTATTTTTGGGGAGAGGTCGGAAGTAAGTTTTATTCAGCCACCGGATTGACTTTAATCGCCACATCGGTGTTAAATGTCGGGAGCGGAATTTCGCCCTGTCCATCTGCTACAGTTATGGTCTCGGTGGCAATTGCTTCACCCGCAAGCGTGTCCCAAATTTCAGCAGTATAGTCCCCGTCATTCAGGCCACTGATGACAACTTTGGCGTCAGTGATGTCAGGAAATTGAATATCGAGGGGGTCTTCAACTCGGTTTCGTAAATTCTTCTCATAGAGTTTGACCAATTGCGCCTCCGAATATTTTTTGCTGACAACCCACACATGCGCATGTTGTGCGTCTTGAATTCCATAGACCCGTGCCGCCGCTTTACTTTCATCATCCATCGCAGCTTCGAGCAGTTGCCACTGATGGGCGGCGAGGTCTTCCCCTGCAAAATAGGCCGCAATACCCTTTAGCTGATAATAAAGGCCGTCATCATACAAATCTTCCCAGTACCATGACATGCCTGTGCCTAAGGAGCCATTCATGGGCGCACTCCACAATCCCAAATGCAGCAGCAATCCATGCACGTCGTATTCATTGGGGGAGCCAAATTCGCCCGCGATATAGGGTTTATCCGGATAGGCGTTTAACCATCTTGGAATAGCTTGGTTGAAATCTTGCACGAGGCTTTGCATGTTATAGTGGTGGGCATGGATAATATCCACATAATCCCACACTACATCGTCTGCAACGATGGGGCCGGATACCGTGGTTAAATGTTGATAGGGGTCAACTGTCGCCAAAAATGCTTCGCTGCGTTCCGTCCAAGGCCCTAAGATAGAGGCACTTGCCAGTGGTGTCCAGTTGACCTCGTTCCACCATTCCCAACTCATAATATGAGTGGAGTAGCCCCACCGCGCCGCGATATAGCGTATTTTTTGATGCCACAGACGCTCAGCTTCGGGATTAGTCGCAAATTCAACAGGCGCACTCAAAGGGCCACCATTGGCAGCATTATAGGGGTTAGCATCCCACTCAGGATCAACCCCGGTGTTAAATTGACCATGATTCAATAGGGTCAGCATGATATAAATGCCACGCTCATCCGCCATATTGAATAGGGTATCCAGTTGATAAGCACGATTTTGACGGCGGTCATAGTTTCCTAGGCCTGTGTCTAGCCATTCAATGCTAAAAGCCCATGATGCCATCCACACCCGCGCAAAATTACCGCCATTCTCGGCCATCGTGTCGAACCATTTTTGATAATCGGCCATACCCCCTGCGCCATACCACGACACATTGGCCCCAATTGGGAAATAGGGTGTGCCATCATCAAAAGCCAGATAGCGGGGGTTGCGTGTATCAAAACGCACAAATCCATGCTCATCCGATTCAGCCACCATAAAATGCTGTTTTTCGCTGGTCACGGTACCGCGAACTGCCGTCGTCGCTAAAATCTGATAAGTCCACTCACCGGCTTCATTCGGGGTAAACCGCACTCGCCATGACCAATCTTCGGTGGGGGTCAAGGTATCGCCTGTCGCGCTCAGTTCTTCAGCGAAATCCTGATACCAAAAACCAGCAACAAGCATCGTTTGGCCCGATGGGCTGATAAACTGCCCATCCAAACGCACATCATTAGGATCATAGGGGTTGTTGATTTCGCCATCGAGTTCGACCACGACCTCAAATTTTTCATAACGCCCCACCATGTCCGATAATGGCGTTACACTAGTAATCTTGCGTACCACTGAACCCGGGCTTTGTGCCTGTGAAGGTTTTTCAAAATGCCCCGCCAATAAAGTAGTCGCCAGCACACCTGCGAGGATTGCTTTCTTAAACATTGGTGCTGTTCCCTCCCAAATATAATTTGCACCCCACCCTGTCTCCTCTAGTAGATAGGAGTTCAGAGTGGGGATAATCTAAGCCACTACAGTTCTGAATTCGCTTTCAGGAAATCCAAAATCTCATCCACATAGCCAAAGGCCAAGCCCGTGACCGTATCAGCCGCGCCATAATAGATGGAGATGCGGCCTGTTGCGGCGTCAGTCAGCGCAGCGCAGGGGAACACCACATTCGGCACATCCCCGACATTTTCATAAAGTGTTTGGGGGGACATCAGATACGGTGCACTGCGATAGATGACCTTCCATGGCTGGTCGAGGTCGAGCAAGGCCACGCCCATGCTGTAAACAAAGCCATTGCATGAAGTCAAAACACCGTGATAGAACAGCAACCATCCTTCAGTGGTTTCAATCGGGGTTGGGCCTGCACCAATCTTAGTGCTTTGCCATGTCCACGATTTCGGTGACATCACCCAGCGATGCTTGCCCCAATGAATGAGGTCTGGACTTTCGCTGTAAAAAATATCACCAAAGGGCGTATGGCCGTTGTCACTGGGGCGGCTGTACATCGCATATTTCCCATTAATCCGGCGTGGGAACAGCACCCCATTGCGGTTATGCGGCAAAAACGAATTTTCCATCTGGGTGAATGATTTGAAGTCGTAGGTATAACCCATGCCAATTGTTGGGCCATGATAACCGTTGCACCACGTCACGTAATAGCGATCTTCCAGCCAGCACACACGCGGATCATAGCGATGCACAAATGGTGCGATTTCAGGGTCATCCACCTCCCACTCAATCGGTGAGGGGTCAATTTCCCAATGCCAACCATCTTGACTGCGTCCACTGTGAACATTCATCAGTCGCCGGGTATCATCCACCCGAAAAACTCCCGCGAAGACGCCCTGATAAGGCACAACGGCGCTGTTAAAAATACTATTGGAGCGCGGCGTATGGTTCCTTTTGATGACAGGATTTTGACTATAGCGCCACAACACCTCACTGCAATTGGCAGCCCGGTCTTCCCAAGGAATATTTGGTAAAGCCTGACCAATAATCGTGTTTCCCATGTAACCTTTAACCTTTCATACCGGACATAGTAATGCCACGCACGAATTCTTTTTGGAAAACGATGAAAAGAATAAGCGTGGGAATAGAAGTCAAAAACGCCGCAGCCATGACTAACCCTAATGTCGTAGGGCCAAAGAGTGATTGATTGATAAGCGAAATTGCCAGTGGAATCGTCCGTAAATTCGCATCACGCAAGACAATCAACGGCCAAACGAGGTTATTCCATTGACCGAGGAAAATAATCAAGCCGATAGCTGTCAAGGCTGGGCGCACCAGCGGCAAAATAATTGACCACCAAATACGCAGTTCCCCAGCACCATCCACCCGCGCCGCATCTAATAGTTCATCAGGCAGTGAAAGCATGAATTGACGTAGGAAAAATACGGCAAATACTTGGGCAGAGGCGGGAATGACAATAGCCCGGAAGCTGTTGATCCAATTCAAATCGCGCATAATCAAGAAATTCGGGATCAGGGTAACTTGCCAAGGCACCATCATCGAGGCCATAAACATGATAAAGATAAAATTTCGGCCCGGAAAACGATGTTTAGCTAGCACAAAAGCTGTTAACGACGCGATTAGTAACGACGCAAATGTCACCGACACCGAAATAAAAATGCTGTTGGCATAAATCCGGGCAAATCCACCCTTGGTATCTTTGAATCGTTGGAATAAGCCCTCTTGATGATTCGGTGGAGTGTTGCCTTCTTCATCATAGAAATTATTGAGCGTTGGGTTTTCTACAACAAAGGTAGGTGGAACCTTACGCAGTTCTGGCACATTCTTAAATGCCCCAATGACCATCCAGTAGTAGGGCACAATCATTAAAAAGGCCATGAACAGAACGGGAGCCATAGCCGACCATGTCAATAGCCGACCGATAGATGTGTTTTTTTCAATCATGACAAATTCTCCACTTAATAGCTCTCATTGACGCGGCCTAAGCGCAAACTTAGGACTGTCATGACGAAAATGACCCCAAACAATACCCATGCAATACTTGAGGCATAGCCCAATTGCAATTCATTAAACCCTTGGTCATATAAATAAGTGACCACCGTCAACGCCGAATCGAGAACCCCGCCAATATTCTGGGTGGTACTAAAGACAACGTAAACCACGTCAAATACTTGGAAAGCATTGATAATTCCAATAATCACAACATATAAAAATGTGGGACGCAGCAACGGCAAAGTAATATGACGGAAACGCCGAGGAACGCTTGCTCCATCAATAGCTGCTGCTTCATACAGTTCTAGAGGTATGTTTTTAAGCCCTGCAAGGAATAGAATCATAGGGAAACCCATACCGCCCCACAATGCCAACCAAATCAGAATCGGCATTGTCCAGCGCACATCGGCTAGAAAGTCCTGACGTCCCATACCCACCATGTCAAAAATTGTATTGGCAAGGCCATAGGATTCACCTGCAAAAATCCATTTCCAGACTGCGGTGATCGCAATACCCGAAGTCACAGCGGGCAGGAAAAATACCACTCGCAACACCATATTGGTGCGGGTTTGTTTTTGGAGCATTAAGGCTAAGAAAAGACCACCTAAGGTCGTCAAGATGACCGACCCTATCGTATAACGCACCGTGTTATACATGGCTCTCCAAAAGCGGGGATCAGTGGCTCCGACTAAGTACGTCTTACCACGAAAATTATAACGGTCATATTCCGAGTAGCCTTTAGGAAGAACATCCCGCGGGGTCATCATCCGCGCCTCACATTCTTCTCCTTCCGCCATCAGAACGCGCGCTTCAGACTCGGGCATCTTCTTGCGGCCACATTTATAAACTTGCTCACCTGTGGCCTCGTCAATTTCAGGGGGAAGTACGCGGATAGTTATTTGCAAAATATCTTCAAAATTTTGAGTCCCTACCCATTTGGGCGGCACCGTTTTGATGCCACGATACTCGGTTAGTGCAAGTCGAGCCGACCATGCAATTGGCAATAGACCAAACACGATAAATATCACCAAAAAAGGACTCAACAATAGATATGAAATACGTTTTTTCCAAAGGGTTTGAAAAAAAATTTGAATAGCAATAATGCTACCTTTAACCGAAAAATGACTGACAGACAGGGATACCTTATTGAGTTTGGTTGTGAGTTTCATGAGATACTCCATCTACTAATCCGTACACGATTGCCAAAAAATACGGATTGAATGAGCGAATCAAGTGCGGACTAGTCAACATCCGTTTTGGTAAAAAGCTGTGGAGGGGAGATACCTCCACAGCCAAGCAGAGGAGAGGTGTTATTCCATGTTGTCTTCCATTATGGCAGCCATCTCAGCAACGGCATCTTCAGAATCCGCTCCTTCAAAAATCACGGCTTGGATTTGCAGTGTGACGTCGGAGGTAGCAGCTTCCCAACCGGGGCAGTTCGGTGGGCCTTTGGCTTCTTCCAAAACAGCGGTCAAGGCTTCACGGATGTTGTCGCCATACGCGGTGTATTGAATGAAATCAGTGGCTGGGGGGATAAACAAAGTGTTTTGGGCGGTGCTCGAAGCGATTAGAGCTTTAGCAGCATCTTCGGTATTGTAATACTTGATCAGGTCAAAGGCTTCATCAACGTGTTCGCTGAAGGACATAATGCCCATAATACGACCACCGATGAACGCGGAACGACTGCCAGTTGGGCCAGCGGGTAGTGGGGAGGCCTGCCATTTGCCAACCATATCTGGATAGCTAGCATCCAAACCACCCACGATCCAATTGCCCTGCAAGCTGACTGGGTAAAGGCCGGAGTCCAAACCAGCTTCAATCGCGGTCGCGGAGTCGGTTGGCACCCCAGCATCATAGAGGCTGGCATAGAAATCGAGTGCTTCGGCGGCTTCTTCACTATCAATGGTGACATTGCATTCGTCATCGTACCAGTCACCACCAGCCTGCCACAGGAAATTGGAGTAACCGAGCCAGTCGGTGTTACCCCAACCAATAGCAACGCCACCTTCATTATTTTCATTCGCGGCCTTGATCGCTTCTTGCGCGGCCAATAGCTCATCCCATGTTTGTGGAACAGTTAAACCCAAACCTTCGAGCAGATCGGGACGGCTGAACATCAAGTAGGTCGTCAAGTCATAGGGCACGCCATAAACTGCACCGTCGGTGCTGACGATGGATTTCCAGATGCCGGGGTTATCCGCTGCACCCAAAGCGGCAACGTCCTCGGGATAACGTTCATTGAGGTCAATCATCCCGCCGAGTTCACCAAATTCGATCCCCCAAGAGAGACCACCGGTGATGATGTCGGGGCCTTCGCCGCTGGTTGCAGCAGTCAAAATACGGGCATGGGCTGAACCCCAGTCAATGGCCTCAACCGTTACAGTATTGCCTGTTGCGGCTTCCCATGCTGCGGCAGCTTCCTTGGCTACTTGGGCATCAACATCGCCACCCGTCATCCAAATTGTAATTTCTACACCTTGCGCGTGAGTGGGGCGTGGTGATATCCCTACCACTGACAAAGCAATTGCCAGTACAAGAATCAAACCAATCTTACGTTTCATTTGGTTCTCCTAAACTAAAATCCGACGAATGAAAATATGGTCAAAACAGATATAGTGCCCGATACAGCCTCCTTTTATAATCTCTAGTGATCTAGTATCTAGATCAATCAAGTTATCTTTTGTGAAGTGAGCGAACCGATTCACGAATAATCAACTGTGTGCTAACCACAGTGGTGATGCTGGTTCGCTCCGGATTTTCAGATCGATCTCGTAAATGCCGCACAGCTAAAACTCCCATCAAAGTTTTATCCACATGTACTGTTGTAAGGGGGGGAGTGATTTCTTGGGCGAGGTCAATATCATCAAAACCAACAATTGAAAGATCATCAGGAATACTTAACCCCAATTCATTAGCAGCGTTCATGGCGGCAATGGCTACTTCATCATTACACGCGAATAAGGCTGTAATTTGGGGAGAGTTTTTTAATAAACGTAAAGTTGCTTCATAAACGCCATCACGGGTGAGGGGGCTATCTTCGATGTAAGTGTCAGGGATGCCAAATTCTTTTAAAGCACGGGTATAACCCTTGCGACGTTCCCGAATGCTAGGATAGGCGTCTGGATTGCTCCCCACCAACCCAATATGGGTGTGCCCCTGTTCAATCAGATATTTAGTGGCTTGATACCCCCCGTTTAAATTGTCGGCCACCACACTGTCAAATTTTTGCAGCGGGGCATAGGCATCCACTAACACAATCGTTTTGTTAGATTCTTCGCCAATGCGGGTAATGGTGTCTTTTAAAAAAGCGCCCACCACCAAAATTCCATCTACGCGGTCGTTTAACAGCATACTCGGCCAATTGAGGGCCTGATTGTGTTCATCTACCTCTAAATTGGCATACATCAAACTCAAATTATGCCGTTGGCATTCTCGCTCGGTTCCAGCCAATACATAGGAATAGAATGGATTGATTCGGAGGGAGCTATCCGTCATTTGTTTCATAAGCAAACCAACGGTGGAAAGTTGTTGGTTAATGGGGGAAGAAATCCGAATTTGGCGTTGATAGCCAAGGGCCGAGGCGACCTCATGGACACGGGTACGTGTTTCCACTGACACTCCCGGCATATTCCGAAGTGCCTGCGAAACCGTCCCTAATGAAAACCCCGACTCTCTAGCAATATCCTGAATAGTAGGATTAGATTTATTCATGTTTGGGCTTTTTAGAATAAAAACTGAAATTTTTCAATTTGATTTCATGTTATCACCCACGATTTGGTTTGTCAATATTTACTAAAAGTGAGTTTTTCAAGCGAAAAACTATCCGAAAAGGCCTCTAATTGGGATATCTACGCCAAAATTCCATAAATAATATAAGACATATTCGTGAAAATTTTCATTTTCATTTCAGTGTCAATTTGCTGAAATCTTTGAAAATGACCTGAAAGAATTTTGAAACGCTATAAATTTTTTAGGGCTGATTCAGGAGTTTCATCTTTTGTCACTTTCGAATGGAATGTCAAAAAGCTGTGTGAAATTCATACATATGGTATTTGAAATTTGGGGGTGATTGCGCCATACTGCAAATACTTATATAAAAATGGATTTCTTTATTCATCGTTTGGAATAATTCTGATGATGGCATTCGTCCACCGCTTTTTTGATACCTCAAAACTAATCAATCTTGTCCTCAATATCTCTCTATTGTTGTTAGCGGTCGGTGCGGCCTTATTAGTCGGTGCAGTCATGATCTGGCTGATGGATGCCGACCCGGTTAAAGCCTATCAAGCTCTATATGAAGGGGCTTTTGGCACAACCAATTCCCGCGCCGAAACACTCGTCAAAGCCACCCCGCTGCTGTTCGTAGGGATTGGAATTTGTGTGGCTTTTCGTGGTGGCGTGGTCAATGTAGGTGGCGAAGGTCAAATGATTATTGGGGCACTTGCTGCCGTGTGGGTCGCCCTCTCTTTCGATACCGTCCCGCGCTTTTTGGAAAACATCCCAATCCACGACTTCCCTCACATATTTATAGTGACGGCATCACTGTTAGCTGGATTTTTGGCTGGGGCGGCTTGGGGTGGGATTGCTGGGGTGCTTAAAGCCTATTTTGGGGTCAATGAAATCCTCAGCACCATCATGCTCAACCAAATCGCTCTCCAGTTAATGAATTATCTGCTGAACGGCGTATTGCTTGATCCCGACCAGAAAGATCGGGTCAATCGGATTCCCAAAACGGCACGTATCCAAGACTATGCCAAACTCCCACGTCTCGAATGGTTCAGCGACACCCCCACCCGCCTTCACGCGGGCCTAATTATTGGCTTGGCCTTGGCAGTGGTGGTCTACATTTTGCTGTGGCGCACGACCCTCGGCTATCGCATTCGAGCCGTCGGTCAAAGCAATCGCGCCTCACGTTATGCGGGCATCAACGTCAAACGGCAGGTGCTTAATGCCATTCTGATTTCTGGCGGCTGTGCAGGTCTCGCTGGAGCCGTTCAAGTGCTTGGCCTCCAATATCGAATGCAAACTGACGGTTCAGCCGCAGGATTTACCGGCAACGCGGGTTTCAATGGTATTGTGGCGGCGCTGTTTGGGGGTCTCCATCCGATTGGTACGATTCCGGCCTCGGTTTTCTTTGGGGCGCTACTCATCGGGGCGCAAAGTATCCAGCGCGAAGTTCAAGTGCCTGCCTCGCTGATTACTACCTTAAACGGGTTGGTGGTTATTTTTGTGGTCAGCAGTCAGATCTTCATTAAACGCCTAACTAAACGTCGGGCCAGTGTTCCACCCCAACCCACTACACCTAAGTCTGTTCCCGCCCTGCAAGAGGAGCCTACCCAATGATTACTGATATTATCAAAGCGAGTGTGGCAGCCTCAGCCATTCGGTTGGCAACGCCTTATATCTTCGCCAGCTTAGGCGAGACGTTTGGGCAGCGCAGCGGGGTTCTCAACCTCGGGGTTGATGGCATTATGCTTTTGGGAGCATTCGCAGCCTATTATGCGGTTTTCGAAACAGGTAATTTACTTTTGGGGGTACTGGCGGCTCTCATCGTCGGAATGCTGTTAGGACTGGCAATGGCCTTTATCAGTGTCACCTTGCAAGCCGAACAAGGCATTAGTGGCATTGGGGTCTATCTTTTTGGCTTGGGCCTCAGCGAATTGCTCTTTCAGAAAACCGTCTCAACGCCGACCCCCATTGAGGGTTTCCCACGCATCAATTTTCCGGTCTTAACCGACCTTCCGGTTTTAGGTGAAATCTTTTTCCACCATAATCTATTGGTCTATGTTGCCTTTGCCCTTGTGCCCATTTCATCATTCATTCTCAACCGCACCACCTTTGGCCTGCAAATTCGGGCAGTCGGTCAAAACCCCGAAGCCGCTGACGCGATGGGTATTAGCGTGGCCCGTGTGCGTTACATGACGGTAATGATTGGCGGGGCATTGGCGGGGTTAGCTGGGGCGTCCCTATCCATTGCGCTATTAAACATTTTCCAAAGCAATCTCACCGCAGGTCAAGGATTTATCGCGGTCGCGCTGGTCTATTTCGGGGCATGGCGACCCTATTGGGTTATGGGTGGTGCATTACTATTCAGTACGGTTAATGCGCTCCAACTTCAAGTCAAAACGATTGAAAATGCCTTGGGGATCAATGTGCCATCTGAATTTGCGGTGATGGCTCCCTATGTAGTCACCATTATCACATTGATTTTTGCCTCTAAGCGGGTGGAACAACCAACTGCCTTGACTAAACCATTCGAGCGAGGCGAATCATGAACGTATTTGGCAATTTATACTATCTTTCACCACTTATCCGTGAAAGCACCTAAACTATTGTTTTATCGCCTTGCCTTATTAGGCTTTCGCTAAAATATTCATAAGGAGTTCCAAGAGTATGCGTAAGAAATGGTTATTGCTCCCCTTAATCCTCCTCGTTGTTGTTGCGCTCGTCGCGCCGTCACACCATCACACTCGCTCGGCTAAAGCCCAAGACACTTTCAAAGTTGCGGTGGTCATGCCCAGCGCCAGCAACGACCTTGCTTTCAGCCAAAGTATGTTTGACGCTTTAACTGCGATTGATGCCGAAATGGGCGACAGCTTTGAATTTGTGTTCCAAGAAGGCACTTTCGTGGTGGACGATGCAGCCGTTGCCCTGCGTGAATGGGCCTCGTCAGGCGAATATAATCTGATAATCGCGCATGGGTCACAATATGGCGCAATTATCGAAGAACTTGCCCCCGAATTCCCCGATGTTTCGTTTGCTTGGGGTACGGATGTGGATACCTTTGGGTACGATAATGTGTTCGCCTATGAAGCCGCCTCGGATCAGGGCGGGTTCGTCAATGGTGTGTTGGCTGCGCTACTCACCAAGAGTGATGTTATTGGTGTTGTTGGCCCCATCGAAGTGGGTGATGCCAAACTCTACGTAGATGGTTTCAAAGCAGGCGTGGCATGGGTCAACCCCGAAATCGCCGTGAATGTCAACTACATCCAATCCTTCAGTGATGTGGCCCTCGCCTCCGAGGCCGCCCAAGCGCATATCGCCAATGGAGCCGACGTGCTAACTGGTTCAGCCCAAATGGTCGTCGGTGCGGTTGGCGTAGCGAAGGAAACGGGTAATGTGTTGTGGTTCGGTCAACAGTCCAATCAAACCGAACTCGCCCCTGAAATCGTCGTGGCTAATCAGGTCTATCACTGGGAAATCGTCCTCAAAGACATCATTTCGCAAATCCAATCAGGCACGCTCGGTGGTACTTCTTACACCCTGACGCTGGCAAACGGCGGCTTGGTCATTGAATATAACGACGCCTATGCCCTCAGCGGGTTCGATAAATTTGTTGCCGATGCTGCTATTCAAGGCATCATTGACGGCACTGTCACCTACACGCTGGAATAAATTAAAAAATCTGGGGTGGGCAATCTGTTCACCCCTTTTTTGAGAGTGACTGAAAAATGCCAGAACACTTATTGCCCACTGGACACCGCCGCATTGACCAAATGCGGATGCAGGGGATTGTCAAAAAATTCCCCGGTGTATTGGCGGTTGACCACGTGGATTTTGATGTCAAAGCAGGTGAAATTCATGCGCTGTTGGGTGAAAACGGCGCAGGTAAAAGCACCCTGATGAAAATTTTGTATGGTCTCTATCATCAAGAAGAGGGCCAAGTATTTTTGAATGACCTGCCTGTGGTCATTCGTTCTCCTAATCAAGCCATTCAACACGGCATCGGCATGATCCACCAGCATTTTATGCTCGTGCCGTCGCTGACAGTTGCCCAAAATGTGGCCCTCGGCATGAAGTCTTCACGTGGCTTCCTGCTCGACATAGATATGGTCTCCAAACGTATCCGCGAACTTTCAGAGATTTATGGCCTGCAAGTCAATCCCAGTACCCCCATCTGGCAGCTTGCTGTAGGCGAACAGCAACGAGTCGAGATTTTGCGGGCACTCTATCGTGGGGCTGCCTTGCTCATTTTGGATGAGCCGACCGCCGTATTGACACCTCAAGAAGTAGATGACCTGTTCCGCATTTTGAAGCAAATGACCGCCGATGGTCATGCCCTCATTTTTATCTCGCACAAATTACATGAAGTTCTCGCCATCAGCCAGCGTATTACCGTCCTGCGCGATGGCAAGCAGGTGTACAGCATCCCTACCGAAACCGCTACCAAAGAAACCCTCGCCCATATGATGGTGGGGCGCCCCGTTGTGCTGCATTACGATTTGCGGCCTATCGAACCCGGCCCAGCCCGTTTGCGTTTAGAAGAAGTCAGCGCCACCAGTGATCGTGGGGACGAAGGCTTGAAAAAAGTGTCGCTGCAACTCCACGCGGGTGAAATTGTTGGGGTAGCTGGGGTGTCGGGTAACGGTCAGCGCGAATTGGCCCAAGTCATTGCCGGAATGCGCTCTACCAGCTCCGGCAAAATCTGGCTCGACAACCATGATGTCACCAATCATTCGCCTGCTGCCATGAATCAACACGGCCTGTCGCATATCCCTGAGGCGCGGATGACCGATGGGGTCATTAAAAATTTCACCGTCGCTGAAAATTTTGTTCTACAAAATCATGGTCGCAAACCTTATGCGTGGGGCGGGGTTTTCATGAATTTCCGCAACATTACCCGCCAATGCAAAACCGCCATCAAAGATTATGAAATTAAGACACCAAGCCATGAAACCCCCATCAAGAGTTTATCGGGGGGTAATATCCAAAAACTGGTCTTGGCGCGTGAGCTATCGCGTCAGCCACGTGTACTGATTGCCGCCCAACCAACTCGGGGGGTGGATATTGGGGCTAGTGAGTATATTCACCATCGCCTGTTAGAAGAACGCACCAAAGGCACAGCTATTTTGCTCATTTCAGAGGATTTAGATGAGATCTTAGCCCTATCTGACCGCATTGTCGTCATGTACGAAGGGGCGATTGTTGGCGAGGTTAAACGCGACCAAGCTGATATTCGCACTTTAGGATTGATGATGGCGGGATCAAAAGTACCTGTATAATAAATAATACGTTCGCCAATCAAACAATCATCACAATAGACGACTGCGGGTCGCCCTATCCGGCGGCGTTGGGATGTTTTCCCTCCGAAAAGTACCAGCAGTTTTAGGAGGAGTAACCCTCATGAAACTGTGGAACAATTACCATACCCCCCATTCAATTGATGAAGCCCTCACCCTGCTCAACCAATATCAGGGTAAAGCGCGGGTGGTCGCAGGCGGCACGGACTTAATGGTCGAGTTGCGTGAAGGCCATCGCCCTGTGCAAGATGCCCTCATTGATATCACCATGATCCCTGAATTGACAACCCTTGCCCCCACTGATGATGAAATCTACATTGGAGCCGGTGTCACCCATACTCAACTTGTTAAATCGCCTCTCTTGGCAGCCCTCGCTACCTGTCTAGTCGAAAGCTGCGGCGTGGTGGGTGGGCCACAGGTGCGGAATGTTGGCACACTTGGTGGCAATGTCGCTCATGCCCTCCCAGCAGGGGATGGCACTACTTCCCTTGTCGCTCTTGATGCGCAAGCTGACATCGTGATGGATGGTCAGCGCCGCGTTGTCCCTATCCTAGAAATGTATCGTGGGCCGGGTCAATCGCTGATTGATTCAACCCATGACCTGATTATCGGCTTTCGTTTTGCTCTATGTGCTGAACGCGAGGCCACCGCTTTTAAACGGATTATGCGCCCCCAAGGGGTTGCCCTGCCTATTTTGGGTTGTGCCACTTGGGTACGTTTGAATCCTGCCAAAACCCATTTTGAGGCCACTCGCCTCTCCATCGCACCGATTGGGCCTACCCCAGCTCGTGCCACCGAAGTCGAAGCCGTCCTTACTGGTCAACCTGCCAATGATGCCACCATCGAGAGCGCGATTGACACCGCCGTAAAAATCCTAAAACCACGCACTAGTAAATATCGTGCAACGGGTGAATATCGCCGGGAAATGATTGCGGTTCTGCTGCGTCGCACGCTGCAACTGGCCGTCCAGCGAGCGCAAACAGGTCAGGCCGTACCAGAAGGTATTGGAATAGAGTGATAGGGGGATACATAAAATGAGCGAGTTAAAAATCACCGTCAACGGACAAGCACATCTTTTAAACGTTCCAGAGTCGCGCACGCTGGCCCAAGTACTGCGTTATGACTTGGGATTGACAGGCACAAAAATTGGCTGTGAAGAAGCCGAATGTGGTATCTGCACTGTCTTGATTAATGGCCTTCCGGTCAATTCGTGTATCTTCCCGGCGTTTAAAGCACAGGGTCATGACATTCAAACTGTCGAAGGCCTTGCCCATGAGGATGAGCTGCATCCCGTGCAACATAATTTCATAGATCACGGGGCTGTCCAATGCGGTTTTTGCACCCCCGGCCTGATGATGACTGCCACCGCTCTATTAAATGAAAACCCCGATCCCGATGACCACGCCATCAAAGTGGCTCTCAAGGATACCTATTGTCGCTGTACAGGCTATAGCAGTGTGATTGCTGCCATTAAATCCGCCGCCAGTGAAATGCGTGGTGAAGGGCCATTATCTGTCAATGAACCTGAAGTCAGCGAGCCAATGCACGCCATTAGTCGTTCCATGCCCCCTCAATATATTCGTGAAAAGGTGACAGGCGCGGCTAAATATACCGATGACTATACCTTTGACAACATGTTATTTGCCCGCACCTTGCGTTCTGTCTATCCGCACGCACGTCTTTTGAGGATCAGCACTGAGCGGGCCAAAGCCTTGCCGGGGGTCGTCGCCGTTTTGACCCATGCCGATGTGCCCGGTGAAAACCTGCATGGCTTGGTCTATCGCGATTGGCCTGTCTTATGCCATGATGTCGTGCGCTATACCGGAGATGCCATCGCTATTGTTGCCGCTGAAACCGAAGACATCGCCGCCGAAGCCCTCAATCTTATTGAGGTCGAATATGAACCCCTGCCTGTCGTGCCTAATCCCAAATTTGCCCACTCACCGGAAGCCCCTGTGCTGCACCCCAATCACCCAACAGGTAACTTGCTGAAACATATCAAAGTCCGACACGGCGATATTGAGCAGGGTTTCGCACAGGCCGATTATATTGTCGAGCGTGAATATCACACGCCCACCACCGAACATGCCTTCCTTGAACCCGAATGCGCGATTGGCATTCCGGCGGGTGTGGCGGGTCATCAAAAATTGACCATCTTGGTCGGTTCTCAAATCCCCTATCAAGACCGCAACCAAATCGCATTAGCGATGGGCCTGCCCGAAGAAAAAGTTCGGGTCATTGGCACGCTCATTGGTGGTGGTTTTGGCGGCAAGGAAGACATCGCAGGTCAGATTCATGTCGCCATGTTGGCCCAAGCTACCGGTCGTCCGGTCAAAATGCTCTATACTCGCCAAGAGTCACTCATCGTCCACCCCAAACGTCACGCCACCATCATTCGTATGAAAACAGGCGCGACTAAAGACGGCAAACTGGTCGCTGTCGAAGCTGAACTGTACGGTGATGGGGGGGCGTATGCTTCTCTATCAGATAAGGTCATGACCCGTGCCACCACCCATGCCACTGGCCCGTATGTCGTACCCAACGCCAAAATTGATTGTTATGCCATGTATACCAACAATCCCCCCTCTGGGGCATTTCGCGGGTTTGGGGTAACACAATCAGCCTTCGCAGTCGAATCGAGCATGGATATATTGGCGGAAATGATCGGCATTGACCCCATCGAATTTCGCCGCATCAATGCCCAACGGGTCGGCACGACTACAGCTACCGGACAACTTTTGCGTGAATCCGTTGGCTTGCTCGAAACGCTTGACCGCGTGCAAAACGACATGGTATCCCCCCGTTCAGATTTTCAATGGGCATGGCGTGACGGTCATAAGGCCTATGCGTGGGGTCTAGCCTGTGCCTATAAAAATACTGGATTAGGCGGGGGTGCGCCTGACAAAGCCGAAGCCGAGGTTGAGGCCTTTGAAGATGGCACAGTCGAAGTTCGGGTCGCCGCCGCTGATATGGGACAAGGCTTGGCCCATGTGGTGGCCCAATGCACCGCCGAGGAACTCAAATTGCCCTACGATCGAGTGCGGGTCTTGCTCTGTGACACCGACTTAACGCCGAATGGTGGCCCAACCACAGCATCACGTCAAACTTTTGTCAGTGGCAATGCCGCGAGGGTAACATCCTCCCTCTTGCGTGAAGCCTTGACCCGTTCCGCCGCCGAATTTTTGGATGTACCCCCTGAATCGTTGTATTACGAAGAGGGCCTGCTCCGTCACAACGGTAAAAGTGTCGAATTAGGCTCACTGGTTGGTTGGATGAAGGCCAACGGGCTATCCTCCAAAGTCCGCCACGAATATCACGCCCCTGCTACGCAACCATTGGGCACAGGCGGCGATATGCACTTCGCCTTCAGTTACGCTACCCAAGCCGCCTTAGTTGAAGTGGATATGGAAACTGGGGCAGTCAAAGTCCTCAAGATTGTCGCAGGTACAGACATCGGACGGGCAATTAACCCTTTGATGCTGCAAGGCCAAGTCGAAGGTGGCATTATAATGGCGCTGGGCAACTGCCTAACCGAATCCTACATTGTCGAAAACGGTGTACCGTGGACAAATCTGCTCTCGCGTTACAAGATGCCAAGCATCAAACATACCCCCGAAATCATATCCCACCTGATTGAAGACCGTGCTTCCACGGGGCCGTATGGCGCTAAGGGGGTCGGCGAGATTTGTTCCATTAATACCTCACCCGCCATTTGTAATGCGATTTACCATGCAACGGGCGTGCGTATTTTCAGTCTGCCAGTTGATCAAGATGCCCTTCTGCGGGCTATCCGCGCTGGTCAAACCGAAGTCTATACTGCATGGCATGACGTTCGATAAAAAATATAAAAGGGAAGGCCGCCACAACTAACCTTCCCCTTTAAATACTTACCTAATCGTCATAGCCCAATTCACGTCGCACCATTTTGGCTCCCGCAACCATCGCCTTGAGTTTTTCACGCCCAACCCAGCGTGCCGTCATACTAAATCCGCAATCTGAGCTAATCCATACTCGCTTAGGGTCGTTATATTTCAAGATGTCATGAATACGTTCTGCCACAATCGCGGGAGTTTCAACCGCCCTCGCCTTTACATCAATTACTCCTGCCGCCAGATATTGATCCTCACGGGCATATTTCATAAACAAATCCGATTGCCACATACCACGATTGGCAAATTCGAGATGAATAATATCGGCCTTTAATCGGGGGAAAATCGGCCCCACATGCTCATAAGTGCGATGGGCCACCGCTGGGCGCCCCATAAAATTCCCAAAGCAGATGTGCAAACCAATCGTCGCCTCAACTCCCTCGACCATTGCGTTAAACATCTCGACAAATTCATCTACCGAGACAAAATCATCAATCGCCGAGGGTTCATCCACCTGAATATGGGTTGCGCCCGCCGCTACCACGTCTTTCAATTCCTGATTCAGCAGCGGAACTAGCGCCCATGCCACCTCACGTTTATCTTTATAGACATCAGCGGGGTCAACCCGAAACGCAAAGGTAACAGGCCCACCCAATGGAGTCACTAATGGTTTTTGGGTGCGTGTGCGAGCATATTCTAACTCCTCGACCAACCCCAACCCTTTCGGTGTAGCGAATTGATCTGTCGCCCGAAAAGCATTAATCATATCCGGGCCGGGATACCCTAACTGCCGCTCCCACGGGATTTTCTGCACGCCATGAATGTAATCATAAAAGCCAACCAGAAAATTAAAGCGCCGCATCTCGCCGTCCGAAATTACATCTACCCCGGCCTCTTCCATTTCCATAATGGCAAGGTTGGTCGCATCATCAAAGGCCTCGCGGATATCTACCGACCCCATCTCGCCGCGTTTCATAGCATCCCGCACCACAAACAACCAACCGGGTGTGCCATAGCTCCCAATTACCTGTGTCGGCAAAATAGGCATATTTTGATAGTGATACATAAAATTCCTTCCTAAATTTTATTCAATAGGTTTAGTCAAGCCCGTTCGTGGATAGTGGTAACCCCGAATCAGGCGGTCTTCTTTATAGATGTACCACGGGCACGGTGCGTTATGGTCAAGGGTATGATCCAGTGGCCGCAGCAGATAGCCTCGTTTGCGCCCCGGCAGCCATTCCATTGCGATTGCACAATGGGCGCAGTACCAATGCACACCTTCTTTTTGCCAAGTCCACAAATGGCTTTCTTGATTAGTGCCATGCAGCGTAATTTCATAGCTGTGCCGCCCGGTTTCAGGATCGCCACGCCGCACCACCCCGCCGCTGCCACAAGGGTCAAACGCGACCATGAAGCGATCTCCCTGATCTTCCACAATCACATCGCCCCGCCGCTGCCCCCCACTAAAATGGCCTCCACGCATTCCCTCCACTGTCAGGGCAACTTTTTCCCACGGCGTCATGTTGTCCCATGCCGCATACCGATCTCCCCAAATACTCTGATGGGTATGCAAAACCGTGTCCAGTACCGCTTCTTCTTGCCATGTCTCGGCGATATACGACAGTTGATCTTGCACCCATGCCACCAACACATCATGCACATTCAAAAAAGCTAATCGCATCCGTTCCAACCATTTCAACACCTCGGCATCATTGTTTACAGCCAATGCTTTGAGGCTGTTCTCGCACTCAGTCACACCAAAGGGGTATGTCCAGTAAGTCCGCATCATACCCTTCGAGGCCGATTCAGCTTGCGCCTCCATCGCTCCCGATTTGAGAACAATGTACCGCTGAATATCTTGCAGCCATGTCGTCATGATGTGGTGCATAATCCGCATTTCTTCATGGAAATAACGCACCAAATCCGCTGCCAAATCCCACCGCCCCTCGGCAATCGCTTCTTCGGCCAGCGTCTGCGACGACACTCCCATCGTTTCGATATCATCTAGGCGCAGCACCCGCCCTAGCGTTTTGGAATGTTCTAGTTTGATATGGTCAAGTCGGTTCATAATAATTTTGTCTCTCGCAAAACATGATTTTTAGGTAGTTTTTTATCCCGTAGGCAACCTAGGTAAAAGAGAGCGAGGGGAGGGAACTCGCTCTCCTGAGAAACAACTAATTCATTTCCATCCCGCCATCCACATTCAACGCTTGTCCGGTGATGTAATCCGCATCTTCCGAGCAAAGAAATGCCACGGCGGCGGCGATATCTTCTGGTTTGGCGGCACGTTTTAACGGCACTTTATCCACCGTGTTTTGAATCCACTCGCCTTTTTGCATCCCAAATCGAGCCGCTTGGGTCTTGTCAATATCTTCCCACATCGGCGTGGGAACAACACCGGGGCAGATGGCATTCACATTGATGTTATATTGCGCCAGATAGAGCGCGGCACTTTGGGTCATGCTAATGACGGCCCACTTTGCAGCAGAATAATGCGCGGCATAGGGGCGACCTTTGCGACCCGCCACCGACGAAAAATTGACAATCTTGCCATAGCTATGTTCCGCTTTTCCGGCAGATTTGACCTCTTCGGGAATTTGGGCCACCATCTGCATAGCCACGGCTTGCAAGCAGAAAAACAGGCCACGTTGATTGACCCGTTGCAGCCAATCCCATTTTTCGGGGGTCAGGTCAAACAACGGCAGGGTTTCTAAGACCCCGGCATTATTGACCAGAATATCAATCTGCCCAAATTCCTGAACGACATCTTTGACCATTTGATTAATCTTATCGGTATCACCAATATCCACTGGATAGGCCAATGCGCGTGGGCCAGTCGCGCTGATTTCATCGGCGACCGCATGGGCATTCTCGGCCTTATATTCAGCGATAACAACATGTGCCCCCTCTTGAGCAAGACGTATGGCGATGCCTTTGCCAATCCCTTGCCCTGCGCCTGTGACAATAGCAACTTTTCCTTTTAGACGATTTGCGACAGGTGCCATGGGGTTATCCTTGAATCTCAGAGGGGCGGACCGAACGATTTTCTTGGGCAGAGAGATACGCCGCATTGACCACCCGCAGTGTATTCAGATTATCTTCGGTGCTAGTCGCTGGGACACTATCGGTTTCAATGGCCCGCATCAAACCAGCCATTGGCCCAACAAACGCATCGGGAATCCACATCTCATCCAACGCCAACGTCACCACCCCACGCCCTTTTTGCCGATATTCCAGCGTGTCGGGGCGTCCGGCTGGATAGTTATACATCAGGCCAATCGTGCCCTCAATTGCACCTTCTGTCCCGATAAATTTAAAAAGCGCTAAGGTCTCGCCATGAATGTTGTAGTGATTGACCGCCACCAACACTTGCAGACCATTGGCATAATCCATGACCGTGACTGTTTTAGTTTCGGCCTTCACGTTGCCCTGATTGGCATATTTAGCATGGCGGCTCGTCACCCATTCCGGCTCACCAAACAGAAAACGCAGCGAATCAATATAGTGGATGCTATGGAACATTACTTCTAAGCGGGGCGAGGACGCCAACCACGGCCACATATGCCAAGGTGTCTCGCAACTCACTTGGATTTGAGCATCAGTGGGTTGACCAATCCAACCCTTTGTAATCATTTCTTTGGCAGCGGCAATGCCTGCATCCCACCGCATTTGATGATTAATGGCTTGTTTGACCCCGGCTTTTTTGGCGAGTTCCACCGTCTTGACTGCGTTGGAGAACTCATCCGAGAGGGGTTTTTGGCACAGCATATGCTTTTTCGCGGCGGCAACCTTCTCTACAATGCCAAGTTGATGCCAAGGTTGCACCGCAATATCCACGATTTCCACTTTAGGATCAGCCAATAATTCATCAAGTGAGGTGTAGACTGTAGGGATGTCCCATTGTTTCGCCAAGGCCTGTGCTGCTTCGGGGTTAATGTCATAACAAGCCACGACATTAAATCCAGCTTTTTTATAGGCGGGCATGTGGGCATATTGGACGATACCTCCACAACCTACAATCCCGATACCAAAATCTTTTTTCTCAGGCAGCTTAGGCCGCCAATCAATATTTAAGACTCCCATTTTTTCATTCCATCGCTTACTACAGGTTGTAAAATTTAGTTGCCGTACCACCTAGCACCGCATCAATTTCAGACTGCGAGCGCCCCGCAAGGCACTTGTTGGTTTCGGCCCACACTTTGGCATAATCGCCCGCCAAAATTGCCACCGGCCAATCGCTGCCAAACATCAACCGATCCGCTCCAAAAATTTCAAAGGCATAGTCCACATATTTTTGCAGGTCTTTGGCTGACCAATTCACGGGGTCAGCCGTGGCCGTATTGAGCCCCGAAACCTTAGCATAAACTTGCGGATAGCCAGCCGCCGCCTTCATTTGGGAGGCCCAAGGCTCCCATTCCCCACTAGCAATAGGAGGTTTGGCAAGATGATCAATTACAATTTTTAAGTTTGGCACTTTTTCGGCCAATATGGGAACATGCTTGAGATGGTTGGGGAAAACCGCCACCACATCAAACGTCATATTGAACGAGGCCAATACTTTTAGTCCCTCAATAACCACATCCTGTACCACCCAATCGGGGTCAGCCTCGGTATGGATGAGATGCCGTATCCCTTTAAAAATTCGATTTTGGGTGTATTTCTCCAACGACTTGGCAGTTTCATCTGGTCGGAGCAGTGGAACCCAACCAACCACTCCACCAATCCACTTGAAAGTAGCCGCTGTCGCCAACATATAGTCAGTGTCTTCGTAGGAATCCATTGACTGCACCAAAACAGTTTTATCAATGCCAGCCGCCTTGACCTGTGGCTCTAATTCGGGGGCTTCAAACGTGCGGTAAATAGGGCCATATTCGGGCACTAGCCACGGATAGGCCACTTTTTCGAGATTCCAAAAATGTTGATGGGTATCAACCTTGGTCATGGGATTATCCTCCTAAACTAAAAAATGCTCTATACGCTATAAATTCAATACACGATCCACAAACACCGCTGCCAGCCCGGTATATTGTTCGGGATTGAGCAGGGTCGCTAACTTAGCCGCGTCAATATGAGCTGTCACTCGTTCATCAGATGCAAGGCAGTCTAAAAAAGGTCGCCGTTCTTCAACCGCTTGCATCGCATTGGCATACACCACATCATGCGCCTCTTGTCGCCCGATATGCTGGCCCAATTCAAACATCACTCGTTCGGCCAACAGCAATCCATGTGTAATATCCATATTGCGGCGCATTCGCTCAGGATAGACTTGCAAACCGCGTAACACGCGCAAGGTCAATTCCATCGCCCCGTGTGCCATGATGCACAACTCTGGTAGATAGGCCCATTCCATATGCACCGACGACCAGTCGCGCTCATGTTCGTTATAGAGCAGGGTATCAATCGCAGTCGTAGCGTGCTGACGGCATAATCGGGCCATCGCCAAAATCGCTTCACATATCATCGGGTTGCGTTTTTGAGGCATGGTGCTGCTGCCAACCTTGCCCATTTCAAAGGGTTCTTCCACCTCGCCAAATTCTTGTTTCTGCAAATGAATCACTTCGTTGGCGATGCGCCCCATTAATGCAGCAAGCATAGCAATATGAGTAGCAAATTCTGCTAAGCCATCCCGCGAGGTATGCCATGCAATCGGCGGGGTATAGAGGCCCAATTCATCCAGCACGGCCTTTTGGATAGCGATGCCATCTACCGCTAATCCCACCGGAGAGCCCTGTGTGACCCCCGCCAATGTACCAACTGCCCCGCCAAACTCACCCATCAACACCCGATGTTCACTAGTCTGCCAGCGTTCGCGGTGACGGTGCATCTCAGCTAGCCATACCGCCACTTTAAACCCAAAGGTCGTCGGAAGGGCTTGCTGACCATGTGTTCGCCCCGCAATAGGAGTATCTCGATGAGTCTGGGCCAATTGGCTCATCGCATCCATCAGGTCATCCATCGTTTGCCCAAAGAGTGCCGAGGCATCACGAATTTGCAGCACCAATGCTGTATCCATCACATCTTGCGTGGTCGCGCCCCAGTGCACATAGCCGCCCGCCTCACCCTGACAGCGCTTAGAAAGCTGCCAGATGACCGAGACCAATGGATGAACCGTATCGTCAATGCCTTTTTTGATGGCGCTCGTGTCCATATTCTCGGCGCGGGCTTGGCGGGTAATTTCGGCGGCAGCTTCAGTCGGAACCAAGCCTAATTTGGACTCGGCACGGGCAAGGGCGGCTTCAAAGTCCAACCACTTTTGCAGCAGATTGAGATCGTCAAAAACCGCCCGCATAGCAGGTGAGCCAAATAGGTCTTTAAAGAAGAGGGAGTCAATCACATTCGAGGGCATTACGCATCCGCCTGTAATTCCTCAGCAATCTTCGCCTTCAACCCCTGTTGGGTGTGTTGGATGTGTCGCACCGCCAATTCTTTGGCGTGGGCTGCATCCCTTGCTTCACAGGCCGCTAAAATCTCGCGGTGTTCTTCATGCACCACATCAGCATTCCGCAATACAAACATATACCGATAGCGGTACAACTCGCTGCGATCCCATAACGTGACAATGGCTTGCAGCAGATGTTCGTTGTTAAGTACCCGATAAATCGTTAGGTGAAATTCGCGGTTAAGTTCCATAAATTCTTTGATGTGCTGCCGGCTCGTGGCCTCTTGCATCAAATGGATCAGTTCATGCAAGCGAGCAAAATCAAATTCTCCCATCCGATCAACGGCATGGGCAATTGTTTCACCTTCGACCAGCGCCCGCGCAAAGTAAAGATCGTCAAGGTCACTAAGCGAGATTTCAGTCACAAAAGCCCCTCGTCGGGGGATGATGGTAACAAGGCCTTCCGCTTCTAATCCCTTGAGGGCTTCGCGAACAGGCACAAGGCTAACCTGTAAATCTTCGGCCAATTTATTTTGGTCAATACGCTGACCGGGTTTTAGGAGGCGCTGCATAATGGCTTCACGGATCCGTTCTTGCACTTGCAGCGACAAGGTAGCTCTAGGTAGGGAAAGGGATGGTTGTGGTTGGGTCATAAACGAATTTTCATTTTTCGGATGAGAAACTGTTGACGAATTTGTTGTTAGATTATAAATTATAATTTATAATTTGTCGAGTGAGAGGCAAAGGAGGCCACCCATCCCAATAAATTTTTTTTCAATCCCCATCAAAGAAATGGTTTTATTCAAGAGTAGAGTGGAGGCTTTAACATGCGTAAAAAAATAGGATTGCTGCTAGCAGTATTATTGATTTGCAGTGTCATTGTGGGCGTACCGGGCAAACAGAGCACCGTCCGCGCTCAAGATGACGGCCCACAATATGCAGGGTTAGACAAAGATTTGTCAGGGATTACCATCCGTTTTGCGGGTATTGGTGGTCAACCTTATGAAGCAATGTATGATTCTTTCAAAGTATTTGAAGAAGCTACCGGCGCTAAGGTCGAAATTGTCTTCTTAGGCGACGGTTTTGAAATTGACCGTTATTTAAAACAAAACTATGCCGCTGGCACAGTGGATTTCGATGTAGCATGGAACCACACCAGCTTTACCGCCCAATATGTGGATTTTGTTGAAGATATGCGCCAATATTTCACCGAAGAAGAATTGGCTCCCTTCAGCCCTGCCATTTTGGACGCTGCCACCATTGATGGCAAATTGACCCTCATCCCCCGCCATGCCGACATCAGCGCCATGCACTATCGCACCGATCTGTTTGGCAATGCCGACTATCAAGCCCAGTTCGAGTCTGAATACGGCTATCCATTGGCTCCCCCCACGACCATCGCCGAAATGTATGATATGGCCGAATTTTTCACCAATGTCACCAAAGACACCGACAGCCCCGTCTATGGAACCCAGTTTGCAGGCAAGGAAGAAGCCCTCGCTGGTCGGTTCTATGAATTGCTGGTCGCCAATGGCGGCAATTATTTCAATGAAGATTGGGAACCGATTTTCGATAATGAAGCGGGTGTCGCAACCGCCCAATGGATGCGCGACCTGTACGAAAACGGCTACATCCCACCCGATACCCCCAATAACATTTGGCCCGAAGTTGCCCAAAACTTCTGCGATGGCAAAGTAGCCTTCTATCTAGAATGGTACGGTTGGTACAGCTACTTCCAAGACCCCAATAGCTGTGCGGTCGCTGGCAAATTTGGCCTAACTCGTGGGCCAGTGGGTACAGCGGGTGATGTTCACACTGGTTGGGCAGGCGCTCATGCCTTCTCGATTCCAAAAGATGCCGAAAACAAAGAGGCTGCTGCACAATTGATTAAATTCCTGACCTCCGAGCGCGTGGCCTATGAAGAATCACAACTCGGTTTGTTGGCCGTCCGCGGCGATGTGTGGGGGCGTCTGATTGCCGAAGCTGGCGCATCCGAAGACCCATTGGCTGTACCGCGTTTGGAACTAGCCCAACAACAAATCGCCGAAGATTTCTTCACCCCACCCTTGTTCGCAGACTGGATTAGTTTTACCGATCTGTGGTTCCCCACTTTGCAATCCATCATGTTAGGGGATGTGAGTGTCGAAGAAGGTCTGGCACAGGCGGTTGAAGAGACCACTGGCTTGATGGAAGACCTCGGTTATTACGACTAAAACTTCAGATTGATTTACCATGCAGGGGCGATACTCCTAGATCGCCTCTGTCTGTCCTGATTATTTGAGAGAAGGAATCTAAAATTGCTTTCCTTATTGACAGAGAGATTTTCCAGTGGCGTTTTTGTCATCATGAACGCCTTCACACAAGTCATGGGGATAATTTGGCGACTTTTACCATTTGGATACCTGTGGAATCTTGTGCCCTATGATCGCCGCCGGACGATTTTCCCCCTGTTGTTAATTGTGCCAACCGTCATCATTATCTTAATGGTTGTCCTGTACCCATTGGGCTATTCGGTCTATGTCAGCTTTACCCCGCTCAACATGCTGCGTTATGAAAAGACGTTTCACTTTGAGCAGTCTACCATGTGGCGAAATTACGAGCGCCTAAAGGATGATGAAATTTTCATCCGGTCGCTCAAAAACACCATTTTGTTCCTTGCTGTCACGGTCAATACCGAGTTCGTGTTGGGGTTATTGCTCTCACAATTGATGGCACGGGTAACATGGGGGCAAGGTCTATTGCGGACCATCCTCATGATACCGATGATGTTTGCCCCTGTATTGGTAGGTTTTCAGTTTGCATGGTTTTTTAATGCCAGCGTTGGCCTAGTCAACAATGCCATGACCTCCCTCGGCCTGATGCAACTCAATGATCCCAAACCGTGGTTGGTAGATAAACCAACTGGTATGATTGCGCTGATGATTGCCAGCATTTGGATGAACGTCCCGATTATGACCATTATTTTATTGGCTGGCACACTTTCATTGCCCAACGAATTGTACGAAGCCGCTGAAGTGGATGGCGCAGGGTTTCTCAATCAATTTCGCCACATTACACTGCCCCTGCTACGACCATTTATCCTCATCGCCTTGACGATTCGTTCACTTGATGTCAGTCGGGCCTATGATATTGTACGGATTATGACCAATGGCGGGCCTGCTCATCGTACCGAGATGATCTGGACATATGCCGGTCGTATGGCGATTCGTAGTAACCGCTATGGCATGGCAAGTGCGATCTCGATGGCAGGGGTCATTTTGGGGATTTTGTTTACTCTCTATCTATTCCGCCAACTGGTCAAGTCGCGGGTGGTGTATTAATGTTAACCAATGCCGTCCGCCCCTATCGCCGTTTGCGCCAGACCATTTACAACATTGTGGCGTTCACCATTTTGATTATTGGTGCATTACCAGCGGTCTGGATCATTTTTACAGCCTTCCGACCCGGTAATGAAGTCAATATCCGTCCGGCGATTTGGATTCCTCATCGGCTTACATTGGATGCGTTTGAAAAACTTTTTGGGGGAAACACCGATGTCGCCGCCGCTGTGCCAGTACGGAGTTATATGTGGAATTCCATTCGGGTTGCAACCCTCAGTACCTTGATCGTCCTAATTCTAGGCACGATGGCGGGCTATGCCTTTTCGCGTTTTAAATTTCGTGGGCACACCCTCATCTTTTTATTCATCATGTTGTCGCGCAGTATCCCCGGTGTAGCCCTAAGCTTTCCGCTATTTTTGCTTATGCGGAAATACGATTTAGTGGATACCGTGCATGGTTTGGCTTTTGTGTATGTCGCGGTGAATTTGCCTATTTCAGTCTGGCTGATGGATGGCTTCTTTCGCCAAATTCCACCCGAACTCGACGAAGCCGCTTATATAGATGGCTGTGGCTATTGGACAGCTTTTTGGCGCATTGATTTACCGTTAGCGCTCCCCGGCATCTCAGCCGCCGCGATTTTTGCATTTCTGGCATCATGGAATGAATATCAACTTGCCAGTTTAATCACAGGCACACCCGATGCCAAAACCTTTCCAGTTGGCCTTTATGACTTTACTAGTCAATTTACAGTGGATTGGCGTGGCATGTGTGCCATGTCGGTGTTGATGATTATCCCCGCCGTTGTGTTTGTACTATTGACCCAGCGCAGCATGATTCGGGGTCTAACATTTGGCGCAATCAAAGGTTAAAAAATCTATGTTAATCAGTTATTGGCATTTTAGTTTTACCGTGGCCGACTTGGAGCGTTCGATTGATTTTTATACGAACATCATCGGCATGACATTGGTGCATCGGCAGGAGCAATCCAACGAATATACCCGCAAGTTAGTCGCCTACCCCGATGCTTCGTTGAAAGTAGCCCAATTGGGGATTGAGAGGATGCCGGGAGTCCGATCAGGTCATTTATTGGAACTAGTCGAATATGTCTCTCCACGTTGCGACCCCACCGACACAGCCACCTGTCGCCCCGGCAGTGCCCACCTTGCCTTTCAGGTCGTAGATGCGTGGGCCAAATATCACGAAATGACTGCCAAAGGGGTGCGTTTTAAATCCGAACCCGTCGCCATCACCGCTGGCATCAATAAAGGCGGCTTTACGTGCTATTTTCTTGACCCAGATGATATTACGTTGGAAATTATTCAAGCCCCCCCCAGCTAAAGGAGCTTATGTATGCCCACCGTCATTATCTACTGGTCACCCGGTAGGAACCCCCAACAAAAAAAAACGGTGATTGAGCAGATTACTGACGTGCTGGTGAACGAAGCCAGTGCAAAACAGGAGGATGTACTGGTGATTTTTCAGGAAATTTTGCCCGGTGATTTTGGGCGTGGCGGGCAGGTTATCCTCCCATTTGAATCAACTTCCTCTTCAGAAGAAAATAAAAATTTTGAGGACGACAATCATGGTTAAAAGATTTGGTCAGGTCAATCGGGTAAGACCCGAGGTTTTAGAAGAGTACAAACAGATTCATGTCAAAATCTGGCAAGAAATCGAAGACGCCATCCGCGAATCTGGCATCATCAATTACAGCATTTACTATAAGGATGGCTTTTTGTTTGCCTATTTTGAATATGATGGCCCCGAAGAAGAATTTGCCGCCCGTATGGAAAAACTGGCAAATGCCCCTCGTATGCAAGAATGGTGGGGAATTACCAAGGCCATGCAAATGCCCTTAGAAACGCGCGCCCCCGGTGAATGGTGGGCGGATATGGAAGAAGTATTCCATCAGGACTAAAACCACATGGATATTGTAATGCCCAATATGGGATTTGACGCCCAAGAGGCCCGGATTGTTGAATGGCTAAAAAATCCGGGGGATTTAGTGCGGCGTGGGGATGTCATTGCTGTCATCGAATCAGACAAGGCCAATGTTGAATTGGAATCGCTGGGGGATGGGGTTTTATTGGAACAGCTTTTTCCTCCCGATACTTTAGTAAAGGTCGGCGCAATTATTGCACGGGTTGGGTCACCCAATGAACAGGCCATCGCCCCATCGTCACCAACCCCAACCTTGCCTATGATGGTCGAAGTGTCGCCAGTGGCCCGCCGTATCGCCGAAGAACACGGCCTAGATTTAGCTGCCGTCACAGGAAGTGGCCCCAGCGGCAAAATTATGCGGCAGGACGTCGAAAAACTCATTCAATCGGCCAGTGTCCCTCAGCCATCAAATGGCAAAAAAGGGATCATGGCCCTACCCAAAGTCCGCCAAACTGCCCGTCAATTAGGGGTCTCTTTGGCTGATGTCACACCGACAGGACGGCACGGCGAAATTACACTGGCGGATATACAGCAGCGCATTTCAACACCCGCCAGAGAAAAATCTGGTGTGCGTGAGATAGCTCTGAGCCGGATGCGCCAAACCATTGGGGAACGCTTGCATCGTAGTATGCAAGAAGCCCCCCATTTTTATGTCAGTGGTGAATTTGATTTGGAAGCGGCTCTGACCCGATTAAAAACGATCTCAGGTGTGCGAGTCAACGATTTGCTGCAATATTTGGTAGTGCAGACCCTCTTGCGTGTACCTGAATTGAATGCCACTTTTGAAAACGGCCATCTTTATTATCACGAGACAGTGAATCTTGCTATTGCCGTGTCCCTTGAGGATGGCCTCATTACCCCTGTCCTCGCCGACGCTCAACAGCTTTCCTTACAGGGTATTGCTCAAGCCAGTCGCGCCTTGGTTGAAAGGGCACGTAGCAATCATCTTCACCCATCGGATTTACAATCCGGTACGTTTACCATCAGCAATCTGGGGGTAGTCAAACAAGTCGATCAATTTACCGCTGTGATTAACCCGCCACAGGTAGGCATTTTAGCGGTGGGCACGGTTAAACCCCGCCCTGTCGTCATCAATGGAGGTCTGCATGTGCGTAATACCGTGTATCTGACCCTCAGCGGCGACCATCGCGTGGTGGACGGCATGACACTTGGCAAATTTATGGCGACCTTCCAAGAAGAATTGGAACGGTTCAGTTAGGAACAGAAAATATGACCACAGTACCCGCACTTAATCTGGATTCGCGGCAGTGGATGTTACGGCGGATGCTTGAAATCCGCATCGCCGAAGAACAGATTCAAGGCCTGTTTATGCAAAATCTTATTCGCGGCACAACCCATCTCTGTATTGGGCAAGAGGCCTGCTCAGTTGGGATTGCCCACGCGCTGCAACCCGGTGATACCGTAACCTGTACCTATCGTGGGCACGGTCACGCACTGGCCCTCGGCATGACTATGCAAAAGCTGATAGCCGAGATGATGGGTAAGGCCAGTGGGGCGTGCAAGGGCAAGGGCGGCAGTATGCACCTGACTGATGCTTCGATTGGCCTATTGGGCGAAAACGCGATTGTTGGCGCAGGCCTACCCATCGCAGTTGGCGCAGCGCTATCGGCCCAAGTCAAGGGTGAATCGCGTATTGCCGTAGCCATTTTTGGCGAAGGTGCGACCAACATCGGTACGTTTCATGAGGCGCTGAATATGGCAGCTATTTGGAAATTGCCCGTGCTTTTCATCTGTGAAAACAATCTCTATGGTGAATATAGTCCGATGGAAAACACCACCCCTGTCGCCCATATTGCGGAACGGGCCACGGCCTATAACATCCCCGGCGTGGTCGAAGATGGGCAAGATGCCGAGGCGGTTTATGATGCCGTCAAAGAAGCCGCCGACCGCGCTCGATACGGCGAAGGCCCAACCCTCTTGGAACTGAAAACTTATCGCTATCGGGGACATTCGCGCACCGACACCGCTCCCTATCGTCGCCCCGGCGAACTAGATGAATGGCTAAAACGTGACCCCATTGATGTGTTGGCCCGCAAGATGATTGCTGATGGACAATTGGATGAAACCGAATTAGAAGAATTGAAACAAGGCACTGAGCGCTTGGTGTTTGACGCCATTGAGTGGGCCAAAGCCGAGCCATTCCCGCCCATTGAAAGCCTTTTTGAAGATATTTACGCCTAAAATCGAGGTATGGTATGCCCCAGATGACTTATCGTGAAGCCGTGTGTAAAGCACTGGCTGACGAAATGCGTACAGATGAACAAGTGATTTTTTTCGGCGAAGATGTGGCTGTAGCGGGCGGTGTTTTTAAAGTCACCCCCGGCCTCTATGAAGAATTTGGCTCCAACCGGGTGCGCGATACCCCCATCTCCGAACAAGCTATTGTAGGGGCGGCTCTTGGGGCGGCGATTACCGGTCTGCGTCCAGTGGCTGAACTCATGTTTGCCGACTTTGTCTTTGTCTGCATGGATCAAATCGTCAACCAAGTCGCCAAATATCGTTATATGAGTGGGGGACAATTTACAGTACCATTGACCATTCGGGCGGCCCAAGGCGCTGGGGCGGGTTTTGGCACGCAGCACTCGCAGTGCGTCGAATCCTTTTTGATGGGTTGCCCCGGCCTAAAATTAGTCGTACCCAGCACCCCTGCCGATATGTATGGGTTGTTGCGTGGCGCCATCCGTGAAGATAATCCGGTTTTTGTGTTGGAACACAAGCTCCTCTATAACATGACAGGCGATGTACCAGACGATACTGGCCCGATGAAATTGGGTGAGGCGCATGTGGTACGTGAGGGCAACGATGTCACTATTGTCTCTACCCAATTAATGGTCCATCGTTCGCTCGAAGCCGCCACGGAACTAGAAAAAGAGGGGATCTCAGTCGAAGTAATTGACCTACGCTCCTTAGCTCCCCTCGATAAAGACACAATTTTAGATTCGGTGGCAAAAACCAATCGCCTTGTGATTGTTGAAGAAGCACCTCATTCGGCTGGTTGGGGTGGTGATATTGTGTCACTGGTCGCCGATGAAGGCATCTACTGGCTGGACGCTCCCATTAAACGGGTCAATATGGGACAGGCCTTGGTCGCCTATAGCCCGCCGCTAGAAGATACGGTTGTACCCAATGTGGGTCGCATTGCCGAGGCGGTTCGCAATGTAGCGCAACGATAGCGGTGTAACTTTTTTGCTGGTTTTGCATCCAAAAGGCATCTCATCCTATTGATTCAGGAGTGTGCCTGATGATTTCATTTCTGCAAAACCACCCCCTACTCACGATATTTTTAGGGCTGGGTATGATCCTAATGGCAGCAATCCACGTCATGTGGTATATCCGGCCTAGCGAAGTTAAAACCCAGAGTGAGTTGAATATCCTTGTTACCAATGGTCAACACCCGACCATTGTCGAATATTACAATAATTTGTGTACCGTCTGTACCATGATGAAGCCAGTTGTAGATGGTCTAGAAAAAGACCTACAAGGCGAAGCAACCGTCTTGCGGATTGATTTTTTGAGTGAGGTCGGGAGAAGCACAGCACGACAATTTGGCGTCAAAATCATCCCTACTATCTTGGTTTTTGACCCAAATGGGCAGATTATTTTCCGTCAAACCGGGCCTTTTGACACCGAAATGATTAAATCAAAAGTATATGGGCTACGTCCAGAATTAACGCCAGATTAGAGCAGGTGATTTATGCGTCCTTGGGGGTTGCCTTTAGGGTTTTGCGATCTTCCCACCACAGGATTGCTACTAAAACCACTACCCCGACCACAATCATGCTGTCAGCGATATTGAAGATGGGATAGCCGTGTACATAGAAAAAGTCTACCACATAACCCCGTGTGATACGGTCTAGGGCATTCCCCAACGCCCCGCCCATTTGCAACCCCAATGTGATACGCACTAACCATGACCCCGACGGCAATTTGCGATAATAAAACACAATCGCGCCGACTACAATAACCGCAATCAGCAAAAAAATATTGCTAAAAGCCTGTGCCATGCCAAAGGCGGCTCCAGTGTTGCGGGTATAGGTGATGTCAAAGATGTTTTTGAGCGCAGGAATCGGAACCCATGTTTCCCCATAGTCCAGCGATTGTACGACGATCCATTTGGTCAACTGGTCAACCAAAATCGTTAATGTAGCGATCCCAAACAGCAATATCCATTGGGCTGGGGTAGTCGTTGGTGTGCTAATTTTTTCTGGATTGGGTGAGGGTGATTCATTTTGCAAAGAGGTTTCCAATTTCACTGCTCCATAAATAGCAAACAAGTAGGGGTGATTATACACCACCCCTACCCGGAAAAATCTATAGGCGACGTAGATTGACAGTTACTTTTGCCCCGTCTACATCTAAGCTTTGGGTGTGCCCTCCATTGCTAGGAGCACCTGAATGCCATTCCTCCGCCAATGTCTCGGTACGGATGTAGTCCTCAAATTGGCGCATGACCTCACCGAGGCCTCCTTCGGCCTGATACGTCACCGCGATACGGTCGCTGAGATCGAAATCAGCATCTTTCCGCAACGTCTGGATAAATCGCACGATTTCGCGGGCCTGCCCTTCGCGGATGAGTTCATCAGTTAACTCAGTGCGTAACGCCGCCAAGTGACCATGCTCTTCCGCCACCGCAAACCCTTCGGCGCTGGTTTGTTTAACAATCACCTGTTGTGGCGTCAGGGCAAAAATCTTGCCATTGGCCTCAACTGAAATTGTTTCACCTGCCAACAGGGTGCGACTCCAGTTGACCAATTGCTCACCGCTGGCATTCACCAGTAGATTACGCACGGCTTGGAAGTCGCCACGCAGTTCCTTCCCCAGTGTGTCAATCGGTTTCAAAGCATAGTTGACCATGCCCACGCTTTCAGCCGGATTCAAAATATGCACCGCTTTGACATTCAACTCATCAGCGATGAGGTCAGCCATATCCAACAGGGTATCCGCCTCTTCATGCGACGGTACGGCGAAATTGACTTCTGCCAGTGGCTGGCGCACCCGCAGTTCCGCATTATTACGGGCGGCGTGGCCCAAGCTAACCATGCGCTTGACCAATGCCATCTTATAGTTCAGATCACCATTGATGGCGCTCTTGTTCGCTTCCGGCCATGTCGTCAAATGCACACTTTCCGGCGCAGCGGCATCGTGCCCAACAACCAAATTACGATACATCGCCTCTGCCAAAAAGGGCATCGAAGGGGCCAGCAGTTTGGCAATCGTCACCAAACATTCATAGAGTGTCTGATAGGCCGCCAATTTATCTTGCGGGTTATCATCCTGCCAGAAGCGGCGACGTGAACGGCGCAGATACCAATTACTCAGGTCTTCGACAAATTCTTCAATGGGTCGGGTTGCCCCGGTCACATCGAACGTCTCAAACGCCTGTGTGGTATGTTCGACCAGCGAATTCAGTTCGCTTAAGGCCCACTGATCCAACATTTCACGCTTTTGCAGCGGCACTTGTGGTGCGGATGGGTCAAAGTTATCCAAATTGGCATAGGTCACGAAGAAGCTATACACATTCCATAGCTTCAGATAGAAATTCCGCAAGATTTCCGCGATAGGTGGGATCTCATCTTGAGTATCGGGGTTACGCCATCCCATATACTTCGTGTCCCCCGGCTGGCTGGCAGTAAACATAAACCAGCGCATCGCGTCTGCCCCATACTTATTGATGACATCCCACGGCGCAACGATATTGCCCTTACTCTTGGACATCTTGCTGCCGTCATCGGCCATGATGAGACCGAGGCAGATCACGTTTTTATAGGCCACCGAGTCAAAAACCATCGTAGCGATGGCGTGTAGGCTGTAGAACCACCCACGGGTTTGGTCAACCGCCTCGCAGATGTAGTCCGCTGGAAATTGATCTTCAAACATCTCATGGTTATGCTGCGGATAACCCCATTGTGCGACGGGCATCGAACCGCTGTCGAACCACACGTCAATCACTTCAGGCACACGGCGCATGGTCACGGTTTTGCCGTTGACCGTCTCTTGCCATGTGATGTCATCCACATAAGGCCGATGTGGGTCAACGCCTGTCACATCGCGCCCTACCTTTTGGCTGAGTTCGGCCAGACTGCCCACACACACTGCATAATCCACCTCGGGGTCGTCCGCCATCCACACGGGCAAGGGTGTTCCCCAATAGCGTTCACGCCCCAACGCCCAATCTTTGACATCTTCGAGCCAGTTGCCAAAACGTCCTTCTTTGACGTGCTCTGGCACCCAATTGATGGTTTTGTTCAACCCCACCAACTGGTCACGATAGGCTGTCGTGCGGATGTACCACGTGGAGCGGGCGTAATACATCAATGGTCCCTTGTCGCGCCAGCAGTGCGGATAATTGTGGCGGAAGGTGGTCAGGTGGAAACGCAAGCCTCGATCTTTCAGATCACGTGCCACAACCTTATCAGCGTCTTTAAACCACATCCCTGCCACTAGCGTCACTTCCTCTTTGAAGCGACCATCAGCATTCACAGTAACCAGCACAGGCAAGTTATATTTGTTGGCCGTGACAAGGTCATCGGCCCCAAATGCTGGCGCAGTATGAACAATACCTGACCCGTCTTCCACCGTCACATAATCACCTGCCGTGATGTAATAGGCGTCACGGTCAACGGACAGATAGGTATACAGCGGCTCATAATGTTTGCCAAGCAGATCACGGCCTTTCATTTCTGCCAATACCTCATAACCACCACCATCTTTGACCTGTGGCAGCACAATCGCTTCAAAGCGGGCACGCGCCACATACAGCCGTTCGACGGGCGATTCAGCGTCCACCCGACCCTCGATGAGCAGATAGTCAATCTTTTCGCCAACAGTCAGCGCTACATTACCCGGCAGTGTCCAAGGCGTGGTCGTCCATGCGAGGAAATAGGTATTTTCTTCGCCAACTACCTTAAACCGAACATAGATACTGGGATCGTCTACTTCAGCGTACCCCAATGAAACTTCATGGCTAGATAGGGGCGTGCCGCAGCGTGGGCAATAGGGCACAACCTTATAGCCCTGATAGATCAGATTTTTGTCCCAAAGCTGTTTGAGGAGCCACCAAACACTTTGGACGTATTCAGGTTTATAAGTTTCATAGGCTGTGTCCAAATCCACCCAAAAGGCGATACGCTCCGTCAGCCTATTCCAATCGGCGATATAACGCTGAACACTTTCGCGGCATTTTTGATTAAACGCGGCGATGCCATATTCTTCGATCTCACTCTTGTGCTTGATGCCGAGTTCTTTTTCGACCTCAATTTCGACTGGCAGACCGTGCGTGTCCCACCCGGCTTTGCGGATGATATGATGACCTGTCATGGTTTTGTAGCGTGGAAAGATATCTTTAAATGAGCGAGACAGCACATGGTGGCTACCGGGCCGACCATTAGCCGTAGGCGGGCCTTCATAAAACACAAACTTTGGGCCACCTTCGCGCTCACTCATAGCGCGATGAAAGACATCTTTCTCACGCCAAAATTCAAGGACATCCAATTCCAATTCATTGATGTCCAGTTTTGGCGAAACAGGGGTAAACCGTTTAGTCATGGTACTACTCTACTCTCTCCTAGAAGGTGTCTAATACAAGTCGTTGATTGATAAGCTGCTGTGCCATATCGGGTCTATCCACATCCCAATCCCAATACCCCGCAACGCAGCCGTCTTTCCAACGGCGGCATCACGGTGACACCTTCCTCTCTCATTTCTATCGGGAGTCATATTGCTCATATAAGGCTAACGCTCACTAAATAGGTAAATACGAAACTTCGTTTGATACTCGCCGCTATAACCATCAAAAATCTCAACGCGCCATGTATAACTGGACGCCACTTGTTTGACCCGCTTAGTACAAGTCGCCACCCGTGAAAAGCTTGCCCCTATCGTGCCCTCTGCTGTCGGCGTCGGTTCAATTCCAGGGGTTGCCGTTGTAGTAGCATCGGCAGCACAGGCGTAGGGCGAGTAAGTACACTCTACGTCATCTTCTTTATCAAAAAACAAGGCCACTTCACAGCCCGTCTGTTTCGAGCTATAAAGCCATTGGGTATCCGCATAATTCGGATCCTCATCTTTCTCGTCCAAATGTGCCCCCGATGGAACCGGAATATCGGGTTTTTCAGGCGAGACCAAGTTCAAAAGCGGTTTGGCGATTAACGAAATAATGATTCCCGCCAAAACAACAGCTAAGGCCATTGCCGCTAAGGCCACCCACATAGGGATAACAATACGCGGCTTATGCGTTTTGACTTCAGTTGGCGCGGTGGAGTCATCTTGAACCAAATCCGGTTCTTGCATGGTGATTACTCTTTCCACACTCGTTCAAGCGTGACGTTCACAACACCTGTGCGCTCTCCCACTTCATCAAATGCTGGCTCAACGGTAAGGCGCACATACTGGGTAATACCAAAGAGCTCATGCGAATGGTCAAGTAAACAAGTGGTGCGGACATAGTTTTTCGACTCTATCGTCTGATCCGACTGTTCTTGGCCTTCTTCAGGTTTACTAAATAGACGATTACAGTCATCCATCTGTTTCTTATAATGATTTTCAAGTTCCGCCAGATCAACTGTGCCCGACCAAATTTGCAAATCGTGTCCCTTGTCTATTTTTTCGTAGGAAGCCTGCAATAAACCCGGAAAGGCCTTGATTTCCAACGGCTCATCCCGGCTGGAACTCGCTTGAAAATACGCCCCACCAATCAAAATAGCGACAACCCCTGCGATTAAAATCACGGCTAAAAGCAACCGTATGAACCAACTGTCCAATAATCCCGGCCCATCCGGTTGAGGGCGGCGGGCTAAAGCTGGTGGCTCGTTTTCATAATCTTGTTCTGGATAATCTTGCTGTTGCGCGGACTCGTCATCATAATAGTCCTGCTCATATTCTGGTTGTTCACTCATTGCCCGCTGTTCTCCTCTTTTAATATGGCCTCAATGCGTGCAACATCGGCTGTTAATCGCTGCCCAAAATCAGTGGCCGCATGGCGTTTGGCTTCCCCTTGCCAATAGACTAATCCTCCGACCATATTGTGCATAACTCGTTTGGCAAGCTGCACCTCGGCCTCGTGATTTGATTGATCGGCCAAGCGATAGAGTAAGTAGTTCACCATCAGCGCCCGATAACTTTCCACATTGAGAACTCGTCCGGTTTGATATGCCACCTCTATAATACGACTTTGGTCAGCGCCTGCATAATAGAGGGCCAGTGCCAAATCAGCCCGAATAACTTTGCGTGCACCAAGGCTCAGGGCTTGTTCAATCAATTGAGCGGCTTCGTGATAATACCCTTGTGCCAAGCGTGTTCGCCCCAAACCATAGACCGGAAAATCTTTCCCCGGAAATTGTTCCACTGCCTGCTGCAACAGGGCCGCACTCTCATCCAATCGTCCCAATTGCCGATAAGTGTTGCCTAAAACCGTTAGGGCTTTTATATCTAGCGAACTTCCACTAGCCCGACTTTGCTCAAGCTGACTTTCCAATAATTGGACGGCTTCGATATATCGCCCATCCACAAACGCCTGTTGCGCCTTGAGCAATGAGGTTTGGCGACCTCCGCCCTTGAGTAGAATTCCCACTTGAAGCAGTGCCAGCACCCCGGCAAAACCCACTACCAGCGGGACTCGATCACCTGATTTGGCTTGACCTAACACCACCAATAAAACAATCGCCATAACGATAGATAATCCAAAGGCCAAACGCAGGCGAGGATCACGCCAAAGAATCATTCAGCCTCATCTCCAAAGAGTTCGGCAGCACTCGCTTCCGAAGTTTCATAAGACTGCTTTGCCAATTGGACATCGGTTTCCAACACTTTGCGAAGCACCCCGGATTGCTCGTTGGCAAAAATAGTCTCCCATTCTTTAAGGCCTTTGACTTCTCGTTTAATCTTCGCCAATGCCCGGTCAGCCTCATCCGCTTGACCCAGCCGATGATAGGCCCGTGCCAGCCAAACATAGGTCAACAAACGATGACGGCTGTCGGGCAGGCCGCGTTGCAAAACAACACTCAGGTGTTCAATCACCTTTTCGCTTTCACCCAGCCGATCCTCAATCATGCCCAAGTTATAGGGGGCAACCCAATAGGTCGGTTCGCGTTGAAAGGCCTGTTCACCATAGGGTTTGGCTTTTTCATATTGGCCTTGTTGCAAATACACTTCAGCCAAGCCGTTATAGCCAACGGGTGATTCAGGGGCAAGGTTCACAACTTCCTCATAATCGCGGATGGCTGGCCCCATGCGTCCTGCCAAGCGATTAAGTTCGGCGCGAAACCGATAATGCTCGGAGTTTTTCTGGTCGGTTTTGATAAGGTCGGTAATAACATTGATGGCCTCAGGATAATCTTGCTTACGCATCGCTTTAATGGCTGTCCGATATTCCAACCGCACCCGATCTCGAAACAGTAATTGCGCAGCCAATAGCCATCCAAATGCTAAACCCAATATCACCGTAAAGGCCGACTTGGGTAGCAGCAGGCTAAGCGCTACCAAACCAATCGCGGGGCCTAGCGTCAACAACAAACGTATCTGGGCTGGGCGTGGTAGCTTAGTCCCAACAATTGCGCCTGTGCCACCCAAAAAAGTGAGCATCATCAATGTTTGGACGGGCACTGACCAATCTTGGTCACTTGCCAACGCCAAACTAATTAGGCTACCCAAACCCGTCAGGATGAGCAGACCCATGAAAGTTCGTGCCCGCACCGGGCCCAACCATGTAAAAAACTGCCGAACCATTGTTTGCTCGATTCCTAAAGCCGATAGCGCACGACGTGCAGATAATCGGTTGCGCCTAATGCTCGCCAAAAAGCCTGTGCAATAGGGTGGCTTTGTGGCACCATCGCTTCAATTACTTCAATTTGATGATCTTTAAACCACCCCCGTAACCCGTCCAGCAGTGCCGAACCCACACCACCCTGTCGAGCATGACCATCCACACACAAATCACTAATCAGTCCCATGTTTTCAGGCGTTTGAACTGGTGGGCGTCTAACATGCCACCCCACCACAAAACCAATCAATCGTCCCTCGCGCTCCGCTACTAAAACACGGGCATCCTCGCGCCCCAACCATGTTTGCAAATCTTTTTGATAATGCGCAGGTGCATCTTCACTAATCCGAAAACGCCGATCTAACTTGGCAAGATCATTCATGTGCTCTTGCCAAATGGCCGATAATTTCTCAACATCTGCCAAAACTGCCGGACGGACTTCCAAAAATGTCATAATACCCTCTACCCAGCGCCGAAAATAAAAAACTCTCGCCCCAACAAAATTAGGGACGAGAGCATGTCATGTCTCGCGGTACCACCCCGATTCCCCAATCAGCAAGATTGAGGCTCTTGGTGCTGCATTCTAGTGCAGCGGCTGCGTTAACGGGCAGCATCCGGTATCCCCTACTATTGCAATGCCTTATTTTTTTGACAAATTGCAAATTCAGTTCACGGCTCCGGAAGGATCTCTAGCTGAGATTTCGCGTCGGGCTTGCACCCATTAATTTCCCGACTCGCTGGGCGATTTGCTCAATTAAAGGTGTTTCCATCAACGCCTCTTAGTGTATATTTTACCGGAAGGGCCTAGTGCAATCAATAGGTCATCATCGAAAATAACAAGTCTCTACCTAGATATAGTTAGTCTCTATTGGTTCCTTATTGGTTCTTTCTCTACACTTTCTTGAGGTTGTATCAAACCTCAAGTATACTTTGGGGTACAATCGGTTTGTAACTCTATCTCTAACTGTATCTTTATCTCTATATGCTGTTGTGGGACAGCCCGTATAGAAAAAAGGCAACAAGTTAAATTGACATCACCAGCCCCTTCTAACGGTTTGTCAGCTTCTAATGGTCAATCTGTCCGGAAATTTTCCGTAGTCAGCCTCGTATCACCGTTGCTACGTGAACAACTTTCTGTCACATCCTCACGTCCTACTAATGGACAGATTCAACGCTTCCAAGCGATTGTCGTGCGTATTCGGATTGATGGCCTGACTGATGAAGCTGTTCAAAACAGTATCGTGTCCAGCAAGGCCTCGGTTATCACGACCCTGTTTAATACTCTTTACGCGCCACTCCTTCAACCCCTACAAGACGCCAAAATTACCTTAGCCGAATTAAGCATGAACCGCCTGACCGCGATCGTACCGCTCGAAAGTGTGGCCCAAGCTGGTCGTGTACTGCAAACCTTGACGGCTGTCGAAAAATCAATTGAAGCCACCCTAGATAAAACTCCCCCCGGTTATCCCCATATTCATTGGAAAATCGCGGCGGGTGCGGGCATTGGGCAGGTTGCGACCTTCGTCTTTAATAGCGAGGGCCTTCAGCGTAACGTTTTTATATTCGGCGGCCCTGCCATTGATCAAGCCGATCAAGCATTGGCACTGGCAAAAGATGGGAAAGTGATCACCCATCGCGATGTGCTCAAGCGCCTCGGTAGTGCGCCGATGGGTCAATGGGTTGCCAGCAACTTCTTCCTTCCCGAAGGCAGTTTTGCCGAAAGTCAGGTCGGCGAAGCACTGGCAAAAGGACAAAATAAACGTTCAAGTTCACCGCTACCTGTTACAGGCAATTCAAGCACCATCGCTACTGCTGAGATGTTTATTGACCCACTCTTGCGGGCCGGCTCACCTTTCCATTCTGTTCAAGAAGGCGTTCTAACGGAACATCTAGCCTGTATTGTGTTGCGGATCAAAGGCATAACCCTCAGCACCGACGAAGTCATCCCGCGTTGGACAAGCATTTTAGAAAATGTGCTAGACATCGCGTCCCGCTACGGTGCTTTGCTTGACCGTATTGCGGTTGAGGCCGATCAGTCCGAAATTCGCCTTGTTTTTGGTGTGCCCCATATCCAAGAACAATCCAGTCGTAATGCAGCGGGTTGCGCCTTGGCCTTGCAACGTGCCCTCAATAATTCTGAACCCAGTTTGCATATGGCAATCGCCAGTGGCACTGGTTTTGCGGCTCTACTTGGGCACGAATATTTCAGCCCCTATACCGTCATTTCCCCGGCTCTAATCACGGCCTCCCAACTTGCTGATACCGCCGATGCCCGTGAAGTTGTTGGTGACGAAACTACCCAACACGCCACCGAAAAAATCTTTGGCTGGCGCGCTATGACGGGCAGTCGGGTTGGGCGACTAGATGCTGGCTTCACCATGACAGGCGAAATCAGTCTGGGGGGCGGATTATCCACCCGCTATCAAATCGCTCGTCAAATTCCATTAGTGGGACGTGACGCCGAACGTGATCAAATTCGCAAAGAAGCCCAACGTGGCTTAAGTGGAGCCAATCATTTACTGTTGATGACGGGGGATAGTGGCAATGGGCGCTCGGCTCTCATTGATGAATTAATTGGACAATGGTTGACCGCTGGTGGCAGCGGCTTTATCTCTATTGGCCCTGCCCATGTTCCAGCAGCACCCTATACTCTTTGGATTCCGATTTGGCAATTTTTGTTCGGCCTTTTTCCCGAATCCGAACCAGCCGCAAGTTTGGAAAAACTCCAACTATCGCTTATTCGCATGTTGCCCGATGCCGAATCCGCCATTCCAATGTTTGCCGAGGTGCTTGGTCTGACTCCTAACACATCGCCAATGGTGGATGGCCTAAAACCCGAAGTCCGACAAGAACGGTTATTTTCCACAACGCTCTATTTGCTACGACAAGTAGCCGAACTATCACCCTTGATGTTGATTTTTGAATATCTGGACAATAGTGATGCCCTATCACTTGACCTACTAAAGAAATTAGCCGATAGCCTTGAAAGTTATCCTGTGCTGTTTTGTGTGGAAGATCGCTCCAACTCAACCCATTCATTAGCTCATTATTTTGCGAACCCAACCCACATCGCCGCCAAGCCCCTTTCTGGTCAAGATGCGTGGCGATTACTCAATCACTTTCTGCCAGATATTCCTTGGCCTGTGCATTATCGCGCCGCCCTTGCCGAATTTTTGAACATTTATGATCCTGCCCATGGCGAAAGCAACAACGATTCCAAAGCCAACCATACGCCTGCCAATATCGTTGGACTGGCAACTGTGTTGGAACATGGCCTCCTAAAACGACGTGGTGGTCAGTGGGACTTTGACAACACCCCACCTCCGCAAGATTGGCCGCGTGATTGGCCGGAAATCACAGATTACTTGGTCAACAAAATCCTAGGGGCACGCGAACGTCAAGTGATGTTCTATACTGCTGCCGATAGCATGACGTTTTATAACAATGTGCCATGGATTAAGAAGCACGCCCATCCTGCCTTGGTCGAACTAAACCGAATGCGCGAACTGCATCTGTGTGAGCGTTATGTTGATGAAGGGCCAACGCGACGTTGGGATAGATTCCGCCATCAAAATGTTCGCGAAACCCTCTATGCCCATTTGGATGTTAATGAACGAGCGGAAACCCACCAACAAATTGCCGTGTGGCAAATGCTCCGCGCACCGGGCCATGCGGGCAAAGCCCTTGTTGCCTATCATTTGGAACATGCCGGTGAAATACGTGGCGCGGTTGATGCCTATTTAGATGCCAGTCGTTTTGCCGCAGCTTGGGGGGCAAACTCTGAAGCTATGCAAAGTGTTTTGGCTGCCGAGCGTTTAATTGCCCGCCAAGAAAATGAAGTTGCTCCCAGCGTATCACTCAAAATTCGCTTGGCATGGGCCGATTTGTATTTGCGCCAAAATAATTTGGAAAAAGCCATTGCCGAAACCAGCCGTGCCATAGATTACGCCGAGCAAATCGGGGAACCTATCCCATTGGCAAGTTCATTGATTATCCGCGCCCGTAGTGAAATGCAGCGCCGTAACTATTCAGCTGTCGGGATTGATGCCAATCGCGCAATTGGTCTATTGCAAAATAGCGAAGCTGGCGAGTTAGCCGTGGAAGCTAAATGGCTGCAAGCCCGTGCCCTCTTTGCGAATCAGCAACGTCAACATGCCGTGCGGGTCTTAGCCCGTGCCGTCGAAGCCGACCCCATCGCCAATCCCCGCCTTGAGATTGAAATGCGCTTGGATGTGGCCCATTACCTGATGTTGGATTACCAGCGCGACCGAGCTTTCCCGCATATTCAACAAGCCCATCAAAAGGCCGAAAAACTAGGCGACCCGACTTTGTTGCAACAAGCAACAGCCCAGTTAGGTCGCTTAAAAATCTTGTATGGTGAGGCCGAAGAAGGCATTGAAATTTTGGAGCGCGCCCTGCGGATGCCATCAGTATCCGATGGCAATCGTACCCCCGGCCATCTGCATCAAGATCATGCGTTGGCCCTGTGTTTCTTAGGACGCTATGATGCCGCCGCTACAGCCTTTGATGAAGCCGAGAAATATTTCATCTCGCAAAAAGATACCGCCAGTCTCGCCCATCTACAGTTGCTGCGCGCCTATGAACTTTTTCTTGATCGTGAGCACTATGACCACATCGAAGCTACCTTGCAAAAATTTGAATCTGATAGCCAACCCTCGTCAGAAGACTTAGATCTATTGGCAAGCCTTTTACGCTTGGCTTTACACATCCACCGCAAACAATTTGACGATGCCAATCAGTTATTGCAAAAATTGAATACCCGCAGTGTCACCTCGGCCATGTTGTGGTATCGCCCTGTGATAGCCCTCTATAATGCTGAATTGGTCATTTTGCAAGGGAATGTGGACGACGCCGATCAATTTCTGCATCAGGCACTGGGGGCAGTCGGTGTACAGGGCGATTTACGCTATCTCACGGCCATCTATGCAGGTCTGGCCGAAGTCAAAATTATGCGCGATGAAAAAGTCGAGGCGATTCAAGATGCTCTAGATCGGGCCGAAACCGCAGGCCGAAGACAGGGACGCCGTATTCATTTAGCTAAAGCCTTGCTGCTCTATGGGCAATATCTAAAGCATACCTCCCATCGCTATAGCACCCGTGCCCGTGCCAGCACCTTCCTGTTCGAGGCCAGTTTGCTCTATAAAGAAATGGGCCTGCCCATGCCAGAGCAAGTCGCGAGTTTTGGAGCGCAAGGTTAGGCCATTCACTTCTTGATAAACCGACGCCTACCCGTTATAATTCCGTCCGTTTGGTTTAGTTTGTGAAATGATTCTCAGTCTTTTTTCAACGGTATTCCCAACCGTGCGGAGGTTGTTGTGCAAAATTCAGCCCGCCTTTTAATTGGTTTTGTGTTTGCGGCGCTCGTCATTGGTGGCTTTTTTACGATTAGTGGTGGGGAAATCCCTGCCGTTGAGCAAGTAACCAACCCCGATGCCTCAACTTTATCGGGCACTGGTGATAAATTGGCTCAATTAGCACTGGTCGTGGTTGTCGCCGGCGGTGCTGTCATGAGCATAGCGATTGCCCTTGCGGTAAGTGCTTGGTTCCTCAATAAGCAAATTGTGCGGGCCGCCCTCGAAGAACCCAAGCCTGTCAATATCCCGCAACTTTCATCACCACAGGTTGCCTTACAACAAAGTGGCTCGGCCATTTCGGTTGTCCAGAAAAATATCTTCCCCATCGTCGTTACCATCGGCGTTTTGGCCGTGATGACCTTTCTGATCTTGGTGTTCTCCGGCAACCTGTAATCCGATTACAGCGGCAGCGCCAACAAAATAGTCTCCATCTCTTCCGGGGTCATGCCACCGTGCATCCCTCGGAAGGATTTCAAAACCGTATCTTCATGCCACCAAACTTGCTCATTTCCCGTGGGCAGCACCAATAAATTACTGACCCGGCTCAGAAATTCGGCTGAGGGTTTCCCACTGCCAAAAAATCCTTGTTCGATCAAATCCGCCGTACGATGGATTTCGGCCAACCCCTCTAATTTTTCCGCCAGCAACCCATAAGCGTCTTCGATACATTCATCCCACACATACAGGAACAAATCGCGGGGTGATCCAGCCGGGGTCAAAAGTTGCCCGCGTTGATTGGTCTTAATCAGGGCTTGAATTTGAGGTACATGCCGATTCAGATAGACCGTGGTTTCGGGTTTGACCTCAAGCTGTCCATGATCGGCGGTGACGAGCAATAACGTATTTTCGGCCTTGCCTGCCAGCGATTGATACAGGGTCTGTTCCAAAGTCGTCATCATCGTGCGGACTTCCGCCTCAAGATGGCGCGACCCCGGCCCATAACGGTGGGCGATGGTATCAATCGGCTCAAAATAGCAGAAAAAATAGGCTGGCCCTTCGCTGTTTATGACCGCATCCGTCAAATTCAGCAAGGCCTCGGTATTTGTTTTATACGGTATCACTTTGGCCCCCGCCAACAATTTATCCGAATAGGGTGAGGGCAGATAGGCACTGTTCTGAAATACATACGACTTCACGCCCTGCCGCCCCAACCGCTGATAAATGGTCTGGTCTGGGAAAAATCCATCCCCGTTAAACCCCCGTTTTTGCAAGGTGTTACGCTCATAGTCCCCGGATACCGAAAACAGCAGCGGTGCGATGACCTCATCGGCCAGCGGCTCATAATAGACCCATTCAAACACACCCGATTGTCCAACGGGCAAGCCGCTGTGAATCGTCGTGACATGCGCCGCCGTCGCCGAGGGGAATTGGGAATTGATCTTCGACACCACCCCTTGTTCCACAAACCGCCGCAAAAAATCATGTTGCCCCTGATATTGCTGAAAAAATTGCCAGCCGAACGCATCCACAAACAGCAAAATCACCTTGTCATAGCGTTGGGGAAAATCACCGAGGACACTGGTCGGCAACCCGCTGTGTCCCTCACCCGTCAGCAGATGAAAAACGGTCTGGGGGATTTGCGAAAAACAATAGGTGTCATACAGCGGCTTGGCGAAATCAGGGCTTATCCGTGCCGCAGCCACCGCCTGAATTGAGTCGTGGTTATACATACCCCTCCCTATAAAATGTGATAAGTGCTGCACGCCTGCCTTAACTGTACTAAAATTTAAGGGGGATACAATGCCATTCGCTTGACCAATACATACAAAAAGGAGGGTCAGTTTTGACTTTCAACTTATTCAAGAAGACGATTCTGCCTATTGTGATTAGCATCTTTATTTCATCTGCCTATGTGACCAATGCTGGAAATTTAGGGGCATTTCATGAGAGCACCATTTTCGGGCGGGGTGTGGTGACAAACCTAGCATGGCGACCCGATGGTCTTGCGCTGGCAGTGGCAAGTGAGCGTGGCATTTGGCTGTATTCCGAAAATCTGGAAGATATATCTTTCTGGGCAACGCCAACAAGGATTCAGGAAATCTACTGGCATCCGTCACAAAACGAAATTATCTCCATAGACGAGAATGACATGGTAAGTATATGGGACGTTCTGACAGGGGAGCAGATTTCCCAATTAGATACCGAAGAATTTACTGTCGGTGCATGGAGTCCATTGGGTGATGTGTTCGCTTTAGGAACAAGTGTAGGTACAGTCTTGATTTATGACAGGGATTTAAGGAAATCGTAAATACCCTACATGTATCCGATGCGCGTATCACTGCCATTACATGGAGTCCTACTGCTCATCTTCTTGCAATCGGGGATAACAATGGGACGATTACAATATCGGATAATCAAGCAAGCACAACGAGCCAATGGCAGGCCGATGTCACAACTATCTTGGTCTTATTATGGAATTCTGATGAAAACCAAATAGCCAGCATATCCGACAATTATCTGGACGTGCCTGTAAAAATTTGGGATGCTTTGGATGGAAATATAATAGGCAACCTTGCCAACTCCCATTTAGTGATAGCGGCCTATTGGGATGATGACTTGATTACAACAGCAGATTCAGGTGCTGAATTCCAAGTTTGGAATGGGATGACAAAAGAAATATTGGGCAGCTACCCAATGGAGGATGTTTGGGGTATTGCCCTAGCATCGTGGTCTCCTGATGGAAAAAGATTAGCTACCGCTGGATACATAGACGGCAAAATTAGCATCTTGGAGGCGGATACCTTTGGAACTATCGCTACGGTCTATGGTCATAATCCTTGGGGCATAACCTCTGTGGCATGGCAACCGAATGGTGATTGGTTAGTGGTGAGCGGGATTGCAACCGACATGTGGTTTTGGGATGCCCAACAGAATCGTTTTCTGGCTCGTGTGGAAACAAATCACATATCCATCTTTTCGAACTGGATTTGGGTGACTTGGAATTCTGATGGCAATGAGGTTCTTTCGCAATCCGCCGAAGCCCAAGCTGAGATATGGTCAATTGAGCAAAATGGAGACTCTATCAAAGCGGAAAATATATTAACTCTATCCGATGCCCCTTTATCATCTGCGTGGAGTCCAGATGGAAACGAACTCGCGTTCTTGGTGAATACTTTCCGCGTAAATGGCGAAGTCAAACTCGTCCTTCAGTCAATAGACGGCGCAACAAGTCGAACACTCCTCACTCAAAATGCACCGCCATACTACCAGAACCTTGCTTGGGGGTCTGACCAAAACAAGTTAGCAGCGATCAACTCTGACGGCACGGTTGATATTTGGGACACCTCAACGGGAAAGGTCGTGAACACCTTCTCCTCGATACCCTCTGAAGTTTATCAGCTTGAATGGGATGCTACCAATCGTTTCTTGGTAGTTACTGCTTCATGGGGCGGGATAGCACAAATCATTGATACCCAAACAGGCCAAGTACAAATGGAAGTCGATCTAGGCTCAAGAATCGTTGATGCTACTTGGAATTCTGAGGGAAGCATTGCTTTCGCGTTGGAATCAGAGGTGCAATTGTGGGATGTGCAAACAGGCGAAATGATTGACCACTTCAAGCCTATGACGGTTAGTACAATAAACGACCTTGATTGGAATTGGCAAAGCACCAAATTGGCAGTTGGCTTAGATAATGGCTTGGTGGAAATCTGGGACTTCAGTAAATAACCGATTGCATTACCCAGACCAAGTCGTTAGCAGATCATTGCCAATCACACTCAAATTTCCATTATGGTAAGTCTGTAGCCATCGGACTGGCAATGGGTATTATGTGATGAGTTAGTTTAGATAATTGTTCATAAGATGAAATTTCAAAACAATCAATCCCATCGGATATTGTTTCAACAAAGCTTGGAATATCTAGGTCTGAAACCGCTTCCAAATCAAACTCATATGGGCTTCTGCTAAAGACACGCTCCCAAAATTGGTTTTGCATCTCCAAAGACAATTCTATTGGCTCAGATTGAATCCACATTCTCATCCAATTGATACTATTCAAATTCACGCAGATATTCAGAGGCAATTCGTAACTGGTATATTCATAGTGAATTCCATAAAGAACAAACAGGCCAATCGAATAGTAGCGCATGGTCAAATATAAATAACCAGCGGACTCTTCCAATTCCAGCGTTATTTCATCAGGTGCTTTATGTGAGTCAAGAATTTGAGCAGGCATTAGGGGGGACCAATCAATATAGCTTTCTGAGGGATTTTCTACTTGCAGATTTGCCGCTATTATCCGCTCACTCTCAACATCTATCCAAATAGCTGTCAACGTGTTGTCAATGCCTGCCCTACGGAACAAACCACCCGTTGTTAAATATTTGCCGTCCTCCGAACCTTGCAGCAATGGGCGTCCCAGATTCGTTGTGGCCCAGTTCTGTAATTCTTCCCAACCACTGACACCCACTTGCAAACCTAACCAACAAGGTGCAACGCAATTTGAATCAGACACTAAGGAATTAAGTGCATTCACTGCTTGAACATTTTCTGGAGTTGCGGTTGCTGTCCGCGTCAGCGATTGTGCCGCACTGATATTTGGGGCAGGGGCAGCCAAGCTCAAAAGGGTGGTCAGCAATAAACTCAAGCCCATCAACACACCGACGGCATAGAATGTTTTGCGCTTTGCCATCTCCGCCTCCCATTGTTTCAACTGCATTGACAAACGGTTAAGATTTTACCCCACCTCTTTCCCAATTCCCCATACCCAAGCCAATTTATCTATTAAGTATCTAGTTGTAACACAAACTCATGCGTTACTATAGTAACGGATTCAACTTCGGCGCATATAATCCACATTTATAGAACACATGTTCATATATAATTACCTACCCTATCCGTATTACTGACAAAAGGTGGTCACGTCTATATCTTTATCGGGAAATAAAAAAGCCGACTGATAAAAATCAATCGGCCTGAAATTACTTTTTGAACTCCGCGTCTCAGGGAGCGACCGTAATACCCATCGCCAGCGCAATATTGGGGTCAACCCGCAGGCCGGGGCCCATTGTGCTGGTGACGACCAAACGTTTGAGGTAAATACCTTTGGCACTGGCAGGCTTGTTACGGCGCAGGGAATCCATCAAAGCACCCAAGTTGTCAACCAATTGATGTTCTTCGAAGCGAATTTTGCCGATAGGGGCATGGATATTGCCCGTCTTGTCATTACGATAGGCCAGCTTACCAGCGCGGGCTTCACGAATGGCGTTGGTAAGGTCTTCGGGGGCGACGACCGTGCCGGATTTGGGGCTGGGCATCAGGTTACGGCGACCCAAGACTTTACCGAGTTTACCGATCTTACGCATGACCGCGGGGATGGCGATGGCGGTGTCGAATTCGACCCACCCATCACGCTCAATTTGGGTGATAATGTCGTCATCAGCGATGATGTCCGCACCCGCGTCTTTGGCAATTTGAACGGCTTCACCCTCAGCAAAAACGAGGATGCGGACGGTCTTGCCTAAGCCGTGTGGCAACAGCACCGTGCTACGAACTTGTTGATCGCTTTGACGTGGGTCAATGCCGAGGCGAGCATGAACTTCGACTGTTTCATCGAATTTCGCAAACGCTACTTGTTTGAGTAGGGCAATCGCTTCTTCGGGGGTGTAATTCTTCTCCCGATCCACTTTGGCAATTGCGCCTAGATAATTCTTGCCGTGAGCCATTGATATTCCTCCGGTGGTTATCGAGCCGAAACAGGCTCTCCCACTCTTGCTTGAAACAAAATTTGATTAATGTGACTAGGTTTGACTAGTCAATAACTTCGATACCCATGCTGCGGGCTGTTCCCGCAATTTGGAGCATAGCGCCCTCGACATCAACCGCATTGAGGTCTTCTTTTTTGATCTCAGCGATTTCTTTGACTTGGGTGCGAGTAATCTTACCAACCTTATCACGATTCGGGGTGCTGGAGCCTTTATCAACACCAGCGGCGCGGCGAATCAGGAATGCGGTGGGTGGACTCTTGAGACGGAACTTGAATGAACCATCGGTGAAGATGGTGATTTCGGCTGGGATGATTTCACCAATCCGGCTGGCGGTCTTGGCGTTATATTCCTTGACGAAGTTCATCAAGTTAATCCCGTGTTGGGCCAACGCGGGACCGACGGGCGGTGCTGGGCTTGCCTTCCCGGCTGGCAATTGCAGGGTGACAATTGCTTTGAGTTTCTTAGCCATTTGAAAATTATCCTTGCGTTACTTCTTGATTTTTATCAACATGAGGCGGGTCTTGGTAACCCGCCCGAACGTTAGCTGCTCAATTTTATGCGGAGAGATTTTCTCCACGCATACATCCGGCTAGACTTTTTCGACTTGTAAGAAGTCTAGTTCGACAGGCGTATCACGTCCAAAGAAGGATACCATGACCCGAACTTTGGATTTTTCTTGGTCAATGTCGCTGACGACACCGACAAATTCGTTGAATGGCCCATCAATGATACGCACCTTTTGACCAGTTTTGTAGGTCACTTTAATCTTAGGTGTATCAGCCTCCATGCGACGCATAATCTGGCTGACTTCTTCAGGACGGAGTGGGGTTGGATCATTACCCATTCCCACAAAGCCTGTCACCCCGGGGGTGTTACGCACCACATACCACGAATCTTCGTCCATAATCATCTGGACAAGGATATAGCCGGGGAAAACACGGCGCTCGACAGTACGGCGTTTGCCTTCTTTGACTTCGATTTCTTCTTCGGTAGGAACCACCACGTCAAAAATCTTGTCTTGCATCCCCATTGTTTCGATACGCTGTTCAATGGCGTGGCAGACTTTATTTTCTTGACCTGAATAGCAATGAACGACATACCAGTGTTTGCCGCCCATGTCACCGCTATCGTCACCGAGGTCGAATTTAATTTCGTCCCCTAGTGCAATTGCAATGTCATTACCAATACGCTTGCCACGTTCACTGGGCAGAATATCTTCTTTTAGACGGGGATCTTCATCCGCTTCGTCGTCTTCGTCATCCATGTAAATAGGTTCTGGATCGAAGTCGAACTCGTCATCAAATTGCTCTTGACGTTTCTTGGTCACGACCTAAGCCTTTTTACTAATCCGGCTTGTGCTAATAAGGTAATGCTTCATCTTCACGATAAAACAGATACCAACTGGCGATGCCAAGAAGTACTACAAATACGGCTGCCACCCCGAGGAAGCCACCTTCATTGTTAAGTAGTTCGGTGTGCATCCACCATGAGTAAAAAATATCCAAACCGCCGAGAGCCAGCGAGAACCCTACTGTGACACTTAAAACAATTCGGGTCAGGCGAATGGTTTCTTCACGAGTAGGCCATGTTACCTTTTGCATTTCCGTATAAACATTACGGAAATAAGTCACAAGGCTACCAATAACCGGCAAAGATTCAATACGATTGCCAGTCGTTGCAACACCTTTGGCGTCACGGCGGCTGGGAGTTGGGCGATTTTTCTTTTCAGTAGTAGCCGGGCCGGGAGCAACTGTCTCAAAAGCCTCGCCACGATTACGCTTGCGGCGGGCACGGCTGTCAGAAACTACTACCTGTGAACCAGACGGTATACTATCGTCGTCCGACTCATCCTCGTATTCTTCTTCGTCGTATTCTTCGCCCTCTAATTCGTCGTAATTGTCATCCAATTCCTCTTCACCGAGGACATCATTTTTGCGGGCGTTCACTTTCGACACTGCGCGTACTCCTCAAAAATTAGTAAATTCGACATACTAAGACACCGCCTTTAGGGGGCGGTGTCCGCGAAATTCACATGAATTGGCAGGGGAGGAGGGCCTCGAACCCCCAACCGACGGTTTTGGAGACCGTTACTCTGCCAATTGAGCTACTCCCCTAGTTACAATCTGAAGAATTTCTGCACGGGTGCAGGGATTCGAACCCCGAACCAACGGTTTTGGAGACCGCTACTCTGCCAATTGAGCTACACCCGTTTATCAGGGGTATTGCTACCCCTGAGTGCTGTCTGATTGAGAGATTATTTAATAATCTCGGTGATGACACCTGCGCCGACGGTGAGACCACCTTCACGAATGGCGAACTTGGAGCCTTGTTCGAGCGCGATGGGCTTTTCCAAGGTGACAATCAAGTTGACATTGTCCCCGGGTAACACCATTTCC
>JACRBG010000014.1 GCA_016234595.1 Chloroflexota bacterium
CAAGCGGGCTACCATCGCTCCCTCCTGACCTCTTGCTTTGCCTTCATTATATCCGTATTTAATTGTTAAAGCGCATTAGTAACGCTTTCAACTTCGGCGCATATAAATATCAGTAATAGAATGAGTGTTCTATAAAAAATTCATTTATTGATGAGACCCAAAATACCTTGAAAATAGGATGGCCTTTAACTTGAAATACATTTAAACTCAAAATCCGACTTTTCAATTAGAAGAGAGTCCAGTATACTTTATGAACTAGAATGGGCCTGTAGCTCAACGGTTAGAGCAGGCGACTCATAATCGCTTGGTTGGGGGTTCGAATCCCTCTAGGCCCACTAAATTGTATAGAACCAGCAGCGGTAGAACTTGAAGCCCTGCTGGTTCTTAATTTGGGAGACCAATTGTTTTTATGAAACGCATTGTACGAAGCTTTGTCCCCGGCAAAGCCCGTTATTATGTCTGGCAAAACGGCGCAAAATTCTATTATTACCTATTAGATGCTAGAGATCGGGTGCAGGGTAAAGTTGACCCCTCCATGCCTTCGCGCTCCCAAGCGTTTATTTATGGCTTTGCAGGCAACGATTTACGGAATCATTTTAATATTGCGGGGCAGACGTTTACAGTTTATTTTAAAGAACTAGGGCATATACAGCCGAATTATAGTATTTTGGAGATTGGCTCTGGAATTGGGCGCATGGCGCTGGCTTTAACAAAATATTTGGAAGCCGAGGGGCGTTATGTAGGGATGGATATTGTGCCCGATGGTATTGCTTGGTGTCAGCAGCATATCACCCCGGAACATCCCAATTTTCAATTTCAACTCATCAACATCTACAACAAGATGTATAACCCAAAAGGGCAAGGGCAAGCGGCGGATTATCATTTTCCATTTGAAACAGCGACCTTTGATTTTGTTTTTTTGGTTTCAGTTTTCACCCATATGCTTCCGGCAGAATTGGGAAACTACCTCAGCGAGATTGCACGCCTCTTGAAACCGGGGGGCCGCTGCCTTATTACCTATTTTCTGCTAAACGAAGATTCGCGGCAGTTGATTGAGGCGGGTAAAAATCCTATTCCAATGGAATATCGCACCGCTGAATACTGGGCACGGAATAAACATGTCCCCGAAGAGGCTATTGCTTTTGACGAAGCACAGATTCGGGGATTGTATGCAAAATATGGTCTGCGAATCGAAGACCCCATCCGTTATGGCATTTGGTCGGGCCGTACAGGGGTCAGTGACTGGCAAGATATTGTAGTTGCGGTTAAAGATTAAACTTCGGAGAGGTAAAGAGGAGTGGTAGGGACTCGAACCCCATTCTACCCTCAAATACTGACCGATGTCTTCTAATTGGGTAAGTCCTTGCCTTTAGACGAGCCACTCCAGACTTATTTTAATTCCTAGAATCCACCCCTCGACTTTACAAAATCGAGTGCTTCTTGCTCATAGGGCATGAAATTAGCACAGCCATGTCGGGTCACAACGATCGCCCCAGTCGCGTTGCCCATGCGAGCCGATTGATACCAATCCCAGCCTTGTAATTGCCCATAGATAAAACCACTGGCAAAAGCATCTCCCGCCCCTAGCACATTGTAGATATCAACGGGAAAACCGGGGGCTTCGATTACCTCTCCATTGGCTAGATGAATGGCTGCTCCATGCGCACCCCGCTTGACCGCCAGAGCCTGTGGGCCACCTGCCAACAGTGTTTTGATGGCTTGCTGCACATCACCTTGCACTTCGGCACCCGAAACTTGCAAATCTTTGACAACGACTTGGTTAGACTCAGTGACGATGGCAGCTTTGACTTCATCTTCAGTGCCAATAGCGACATCCACCAGCCGTAATATGGAGCGAATGGTCACACCAAAAGCTCGCAGGTCATGCCATTGGTCGGGCCGAAAATCAATATCCAGATAGACGGTGGTACCAGCGGCTTTTGCTAATTCAGCAGCAAAAATAGTGGCACTCCGGCTTGGTTCTTTGCTAAGGCCTGTGCCCGAAATTAACAAAGCACGGCTGTCGGCAACGGGAGATGCCAAAACATCATCAATGGTGAGTTCGATGTCAGCACAGTTGTCCCGATAATAGACCAGTGGAAATTTATCGGGGGGCTCGATGCCCAAAACGACAGCACTGCTCCTTTTGCCCGGTTTGCGTATGACGAAGCGGGTTTCGACCCCTTCATTTTTTAAGAAATTGAGGATGAAGTCACCAACTGGGTCTTCGCCGACACCTGTTAAAAGCGCTGAACGCACCCCTAGCCGTCGTGTGCCAACGCTAATATTGGTAGGACAGCCGCCGACATAGGCCGCGAAGCTCTGGATGTCGACAAATTTCGCACCGACATCATTGGAATAGAGGTCAATGGAACTGCGTCCCATGGTTAAAAGGTCATAAGTCCGATTTACCATCGCGCTCTACCTTTCCATCGCAAGGGTGACAACGGGTACGCGGGGGTCTTGGGATGTCCATGTGGATTTGGCCCACGCATGAGCAGGATCATCCGTATTCGCCAGTGATTGGGCTGACCCCGCCAAAATATTTAGATAATAGCAGTTGTAGCCATAGGCCGCGCTGACGGGATGATACCCCTCTGGAACGAGGACTATGTCATTATTCTGGGCGACCATAGCTGCATCAATCGAGCGACTGTCATTGTAGACACGCTGGATGGCAAAGCCTTCGGGTTTATCTATTTTGTAGTAGTAGATTTCCTCAAGGTCAACTTCAAGCAGCTTTCCCTGTTCATCCATCCGGTGGACATCATGTTTATGAGGCGGATAGCTGCTCCAATTGCCCCCCGGGGTATAGACTTCAACTACCACTAGGCGGTGACAATCAAAACCGGGTGGGATGATGCCGTTAATTTGGCGGGTCGCATTATTGCCGCCACGAATTTCGATAGGCGAATCAGCGGGGGTAATCAAACGAGCAGGATGATCTTGGTCGGTTTTGACCCAGCCGTGTGCGATTTCTAGCCCATCGGTTAGGGCGGTCACTTCAAAACGAGTGTGGCGCGAAAAATAGGCAGTATAGGGCATTCCGCTGAATACGTCAGGCCGCCGTCCGACTTTTTCCCATATACCGTGCACGGATTCGATGCGACATTGCCCACCCAAGATGACTAGTGCGGCTTCATTGGAACTGGTGTCGTGATTCCATGACTGGCCTGCTGAAAATCGCCGCACCTCCAGATTAAGATATTCCCAGCCTGCTTCATCGGCTGTAATTTTATTCAAAAAGTGAGGGTCTGGTTTGGTTCGCACCAACATGGTCTCGGCTGTATAACGCATTAGCCTATCTCGCTTAGTTTGACCGGGCGACCTTCACGTAGCGATTTTTGGGCAGCTAGGCCTATCATGACAGGGATTAGACCATCACGGCCTGTAACAGGTGTGGGTTTGTTTTGAGTGACGGAGGCAATAAACTGGCGCATTTCCTCAACAAACGATTCGGTATAACGCTCAAGGAAAAAATATAGGGGTTTGGCGGTCAGCACGGCATCGCCATTGCTATAGGTAACATTATGGGGTGTGTTGTTAGCAGCAACCAAATTGCCTGCTGATCCAAACACCTCAATTCGTTGGTCATAGCCATAAACGGCGCGGCGGCAGTTATCAATTGTCCCGATGACGCCATTAGCAAATTTCAAGGTAATCACAGCCGTGTCCACATCGCCCGCCTGACCAATGGCAGGATCAACCGTCACGCCACCAACAGCGTAAACCTCCACAACCTCACTGCCTATTAGAAAACGGGCCATGTCGAAATCATGGATGGTCATATCAAGGAACATACCACCGGATACTTTGACATATGCGATGGGCGGCGGGGCGGGGTCACGGCTAGTAATCCGCAAGATGGCCGGTTCGCCAATTTTGCCTGCGGCCACCATTTCTTGGACATGGCGGAAATTTGGATCAAAACGGCGATTGAAGCCGATTTGCAATTTAACGCCTGCTTTTTCGACAGCCTTAAGGGCGCCGTCAATTCTTTTTAGATCATAATCAATCGGTTTTTCGCAAAAAATATGTTTGCCAGCGGCGGCAGCTTCTTCAATAATCTGGGAATGGGTATCGGTAGACGAACAAATCAATACGGCTTCGATAGCAGAATTTTCTAAAATGTCCTGATAACGACTCGTAGCTGTTGGAATTCGTAAGCGTTGGGCGCACTCTTCCGCTGCTGCTTTATTGACATCGGCAATCACTAATGCCTCGGCTTCAGGGACACGATAGACTAAGTTTTCGGCGTGGAGCTTCCCAATACGTCCTGCACCTATCACACCAACTTTGAGACCCATACTATTTTCTCCTTAAAGACCGATACTGTGTAAGTATTCGCGGTTACGTTTGGCGCTTGCAAGTGGCGCACCCATACCGGGTAAAACATCCTGCTCCACCACAATCCAACCATCATAGTTGGTAGCGCGGAGTTCGGCGACAATCGCTGGAAAATCCACCATGCCCTTGCCTAATTCGCAATAAACACCCTGCCCAACTGTCTTAAAATATTCCCAGCCTTCATTACGCGAGCGGGCAGCAATATTGGGTTCGCAATCCTTGAAATGAACATGCCAAATACGATTGCGATAATCGCGCAGGCCTTGCATAGGGTCGCCCCCACCAAAGGCATAATGGCCTGTGTCAAAACAAAGACCTAATACCTGTGGATCGGTTAATCCTAAAAATGTGGCTATCTCGGATGGGGTTTCCACGTAGCCAGCGGCATGATGATGAAAGACCGTGCGTAAGCCAGTTTCTCGATTGACCACCTGCGCGATTCGATTAGCCCCATCGGCGGCAATTTTCCATTGGTCGGTGCTCAGGCCGTCTTCGGGCTGAATTCGGCCTGCCTTGAGTGTGCGATTGGGGTCGGCTGCGTTGTCATCGGATAACACAATAAAACATTGTTCACCCGCAGTTGCTGCAAGTAAGCCAGCCGTGCGAAGGGCGACCTCCTCGCCTTTAGCATGTTTCTCTGGGTGAATGAGGGCAACAGGCACAAAGGCCGCCATTAACGCAAGGTTACGGGCGGCCAATTCCGAGCGAAGTTTGGCAGGGTCAGTGGGCATGACCCCCCAATCGCCTAATTCTGTACCAGAATAGCTTGCCTCCTCCATTTCATCTAGCATTTGGGCATAGCCGACTGTTTCCCCCTTTGGCCCAATTTCAATAATGCCCCATGAACACGGAGCATTTGCAATCCGGATTTCACTCACGTTGCCAACTCCTTAAATGTGTTGGTAAGTATGGGATACAACGTCCGGTAAATCTGGTAGGCCTGCTCATAGGCGCTCACATTTGAACCGGGTAAAGTTTCTTCCTCTAAATGTACTACCGAAGCGGCCTGTTGCGCATCCCCCCAAATTTCAGCGCCGACCCCAGCGAGAAGGGCAGCCCCATACGCAGCCCCTTCTAAGGCTTCGACACTGACGAGCGGTACATTGAGTACATCGGCCATAATTTGACGCCAGACAGGGCTTTTTGCACCCCCACCACTGATTCGTACCTGCCGAATGTCACGGCCTGCCTCGCTCTGTTTAATCAATTCAAAGCTGTCGCGCAAACCAAAGGCAACTCCTTCGAGAACAGCATGGGTCAGGTGGGCACGCGCATGGCGAGCGGTGAGTCCAATAAAGCCACCCCGCGCTAAGGGGTCAGGGTGTGGGGTGCGCTCACCCGTTAGATAGGGCAAAAATTGTAAACCCTCACTGCCGGGAATGACATTAGCCGCCTCATCAATCAGGGTGTCGAAGCTGGTATCAGGGGCAAGCGTATCGTGATACCACTGCAAGCTGCCTGCTGCGGAAAGCATCACCCCCATAAAATGCCATAGGCCGGGGGCAGCGTGGCAAAATGCGTGCAAGCGACCTTCTGGTTCGTAGGCATAGCTACCGAGAGGGGCAAAAACGACACCCGATGTTCCGACCGTCAAAGCAATGACGCCGGGAGTGACAGCCCCTACTCCAAAGGCTTGCGCCGCTTGGTCGCCACCCCCACCCACAACAGGTGTGTTTTCTTTTAATCCAGTTAGTTGGGCGGCAGTTGAATTAATTACACCTGTAATCTGAGTGCCCTCATACAGAGTTGGCATCCATTCGGCAGGAATACCTAATTCGCTGAGGACGGCATTTGACCAGCGACGATTGGCAACATCTACTAGCAACATGCCTGCACCATCGGCCAAATCGGTAGCATAGTCGCCTGTCAATTTGTAGCGGATAAAATCTTTGGGCAGTAACACATGGGCGATTTGGTCATAGACTTCGGGTTCATGGTTTCGTACCCAAATAATTTTGGGTGCAGTGAAGCCAGTTAAGGCGCGATTGCCCGTTAATTGGATAAGACGTTTGGGGCCAATCGTCTTAGTGATCCAATCGCACTCGGCTTGGGTGCGCTGGTCATTCCACAGCATGGCGGGTCGTAACACTGCCCCATTTGTATCCAAACAGACCAAACCGTGCATTTGCCCAGTCAGGCCGATGGCGACAATGGATTCCGCTGCATTGGTTTTTTGCAAGACGGCACGAATGGAAAGCACCATACCGTCCCACCAATCGGAAGGATTCTGCTCACTCCACAATGGCTTAGGGGTGCTGATGGGTTGGGGTGTGGTGTGACTTGCCACCACTGCCCCCTTTTCATCTATCAGCAAGGCCTTTGCTCCGGTAGTACTGATGTCGAGGCCAAGCAAGTAGCGCATGATTACCGCACACCTAGCAACAGTTCGACGGTTAATTGGTCAAGCCGTTCATAACCTAATCCTCGCGCCCCTAGGGCTGGACGGTCAAATGATTCAGCTTTCAACCGATTGGCATTATCGCGGCTATAGCCACCAGCGAGATAATTGAAGTGCCCGTTATCGGCATTGATTTCGGCCAAGAGTGCCTGAATTTCTTTGTCTTGATTAAACCGCTGGGCTTTTTCTTTCAAGATTAGATAGGTACGCATACACCCAATCGCAAAATCTTTGACCCCCGCAGTGTCTTCGGTGCGGTAGGCATGGGCATCAAAATGACGGCTACCCGAATAACCCACATCCTCTAAGAATTTGACCAAGAAAAAGGCCTGCTTAAGCATATCCGCACCAAAGCGGAAATCTTGGTCATAGCGACCGAATTTTTGATCATTCAGGTCAATGTGGAATAGCTTGCCTGCGTCCCATGCTTGGGCAACCGCGTGCATAAAATTCAACCCCGCCATGTGTTCGTGGGCGACTTCAGGATTAACGCCGACCATCTCTGGATAATCGAGTGTGGCGATAAAGCCGAGCATTGCACCAGTGGTTGGCAAATAAATATCTGAACGCGGCTCATTGGGTTTAGCTTCTAGCGCAAATTTGAGGTCATAACCTTGATCTTTGACGTAATTACACAGAAAGTTAATGGAATCACGGAAACGCTTGCCTGCTTCTAAGGGGTTCTTGCTGGCATCGGTTTCTGTCCCCTCACGCCCTCCCCAAAAAACATAAACGCCTGCACCGAAGGAGACTCCTAAATCAATGGCGTGCATGGTTTTTTGTAGGGCATAGGCGCGTACATTGGGGTCGTTAGAAGTAAAAGCACCGTCTTTGAAGGCTGGATCGGTAAAAAGATTGGTAGTAGCCATCGGGACTTTGAGGCCAGTTGCATTGAGGGCAGCACGAAAATCTTTGAGGATTTGATCACGTTCAGCAGGCGTGGCATCAATCGGAATGAGGTCATTATCGTGAAAATTGACCCCATAGGCTCCAATATCGGCCAGCATATGGACTAGCTCGTGGGCAGGCAGTGCATTGCGAACAGGAAGCCCGAAAGGGTCCCGCCCCGCATTCCCAACTGTCCAAAGCCCGAAGGTGAATCTATGTTCAGGACGTGGTTCATAATTAGCCATTGTTAAAGCTCCTTTAGAATGGGTAAATATTTGTTTTTCTGATTATGGGAAAAACAAGATAGGGGTGAAAAATAATACTTTGAGAGGATGTGAATTTGCATGAACAAAATCTTTACAATTGAAATTAGAAAAAAGCTTGTGCAAAATTTACAAGATTAGTATATAGTATACAGTGTAGCTGATGAATTCCCAGTCTACAAGAACTTTGTTGTGTGGCCGAACTAATTACTAGGAGGAGTGCTTTATCGGTAAAATAACCCGACCTTATATTGCTTTCCCCCAACAAAAAACATTTTAGTCCGCGAGGAGAATCTTTTAAAATGCGTAGAGCTAGACGTATTGCCCCTGTTATTTTGTTAGTAGTTGGCCTCTTGATTGCAACTGTTGGTGCAAGTAGCGCCCAAGATGATACGGATGTCTTCCGTATGGTTGCCCATGGTGGTGTTGGTAATCCTTTCTGGATTGTCGTTATCAAGGGTATGGAAGATGCCTGTGCCCTTTTGAGTGCAGACTGCGCTTGGTTGGCCGACCCCGTAGACAACGTGGATGATATGGCTGGCTATTGGGATGACGCACTTGCTGCTAACCCCGATGGTATCGGCACTACCGTTCCAAATCCTGAAGTGATCCGCGATGCTGTTGGTCGCGCTCACGATGCTGGTATTCCAGTAATTGCCTTCAACACCGCCGACCCAAATGCGGGCACCGACCAGTCCCTGCCTATTTTGTTCTACATTGGCGCGAACGAATTCCTTGGTGGACGTTCCAATGCGACCCGCGTTTTGGCTGAAGCCGCCGCCGATGGTGTTACCATCAATCGTGGCGTGTGCCCCATCCAAGAAGTCGGCCACAGTGGTTTGGAAGCCCGTTGCGCTGGTGTTCGTAGTGTTTTTGAAGAAGCAGGCATTCCATTGGACGGCTTGACCATCAGCAATGACGTGACCGAGAGTGCTGGCGTTTTGGCTGACTATTTCACTGCCAACGCAGACACCAACGCCGCTTTCTTCCTTGGCCCCAATCCATCAAGCTCCTTCAATCTGTATTTGCAAGAAGCTGGCCGTCAACCACGTGAAATCTATGCGACCACCCATGACACCAGTTCTGAAATCTATCAAATGATTAAAGACGGGTATCTGTTGCAGGCGATTGATCAACAACCCTACTTGCAAGGTTTTGAAACCATTATGTGGTTGTACCTGAACAGCCGTTATGCACTGGCCCCCGGTGGCGACATCCTGACTGGCCCCGGCGTCATTGATGGTAGCAATGTTGACGCGATCATTGAGTTGACCGCCGCTGGCTATCGTTAAACGCTAGTTGTAGAGTTTGAGTAGTAAACGGGCGGAGCGTAATTGCTCCGCCCGTCTTTAATAGACAAAATATTTGTAATGTTAGAAGAGTTTAAAAATGCAGGCCTATTTTGAGAACCGTGACTCAAATGCCCAATCCGGGCAGTTCTATACCGCTATTATGGGAGTGCTTGGTCTGGCTTATCTAGCCGTGACCATCCTAATCTTCACTGGCTGGATTGCCCTTGGTGAACGTGCCAATGTCAGCCGCCGTGACATTAATTTCAATGAATGGGCTGTTGCCATTGGGTCGGCCCTCTTGGGCATTGGCGCATTTCGTACTGCATGGGGTTTGGCCCAACGTGAACGGGTAAGCTGGGCATGGTTGCAGTGGGTGTCTTTTGTCAGCTTACTCGTTGGATTTGCGATTGCCATGAGTGCTGTTTTAGGAGCAACTCAGCAAAACAATATAGGCGCCCCTCGATTACCAAATGACGTTTTAGGCCTTTCTATCCTCATCATTGCTTGGGTTTCCTCCATTGGCATTTTACTTACTCGTTTCGTGCTCTATGGTCAAGGTTTGGCACGCATTTTCCGATTTATTGCCAAAGATCGTGATAAGCTCGATTCTGGAAATTTCTGGGGGTGGTTTTTTGGATTATTTTTCATAGCTGTATTTGCGAACTTGGTTGTCATTGCAACGACAGTAGAAGGTTTTAATAAAGAAAGATTCTTATTAGGTGTTGGCCTATTCGTCTTTTCCGCCGCAATCTACTCTTATGCCGTGAAAGGATCAGTCTACACCCCCGATCAGCGAATTCGTATCCAACTTGCTGAATCACCCAGCGCGGGAGCCATCATCGGGTTGGTGGTCATCGTGATGGGATTTAGTATGGCATCCGACTTGTTTCTTGACACGACTTCAATTGCCTCGATTTTGAGCAATAACGCCACCAAAGGCATTATTGCGATTGGCATTACGACGTTGATGATTTCGGGCGAATTTGATTTGTCAGTAGGGTCGGTATTGGGTGTGACGGCCATGGCCTATATGATTTTTATGGGCGAGGGTTTCAAAGGTATTGGCCCTTTGAGTTTTGAACAACAACCAACTGTGATTGCCGCGATCCTAGCCCTAATTTGTGCTTGTATTATGGGATTGATTAATGGCTTGCTGCTCGTCACCACGAAGATACCCTCATTTATTGTGACTTTGGGAACGCTATTTGCCTATCGTGCCATTGCACTTGTGTTTATCGGCGGTGGACGAATTTTGCGCTACCGGGATTATTTCCCCCCGCCTGCCGAATTCCCCCAAGTGTTTATTAGCCGCTGGGCCATTGCTACCTTAGCGATTACGGGCGCATTGTTTATTCTGGTCACGGCACTTCAAGCCATACCGCAATATTGGTCGCGTTCAGTTCGGGCATGGTCGCATATTAAAGACCGTGAAATGGGATCGGTCATCGCGCTTGGTGTTTCCATTTGGTCATTTATTTCAGCCGCTACCCTTGCCACTGCATTTGCATGGTTGGCATTGGTTGCCTATTTCCATCTTGATCGTGTGCATTTTGGGAAGACCCTCGGCCAAGCTGATTTTTGGTTGGCGATCATATTGGGTTTGGCGGCGGCGGCAGTTATTACAGCCATCAATTTGTACCCCTCATGGCGCAAGAAATCTGGCGGGCTAAATGCTGGAGAAGCGTATAGTATTCCGACAGGGGTCACTGGCTGGATTCTTTGGATTGCCATTTTTGCTCTGATCGTAAAGGTCTATGATCTCAGGCTCAATTTAAGTAATCCTGATTCTTCGATGTTGATTTTAATTGTGGTTGCGGCACTAGGTTTTACCCACGTCACGCTTGCTACTTTCCGCCAATATCGGCTGGCACGCCAACAAGTAGTGGCCGTTGGTGAGCGAGTTGAAGCTGTCCCGGTTTCGCAATATCTCCGTGAACGGGGGTATCTGACGGTGGGGGTTTCGGCTGCCCTAGCCCTATTGATTGTGGCATTGATTGTGACCGCGTATCAACGCTTTGGCAATATTGATAGCCCGCTCAAAGTCGGATTTTTTGATGTGGCGAACGGTCAATGGCGTTTTACAATGGCACAGGTTACACGGGGCTTGGTGCATGTGAATATTCCAGACCAAGCCAACTTGCGCAATGCGATTGCGTGGTGGGTGATTCTCGCCTCGATTTTCCAAGTCATTCTGTTCCGTACCCGATATGGCAATAGCGTTTTTGCGGTGGGTGGGAATCGCGGGGCGGCCCGTGCACAGGGTATTAACGTCAACCGAGTGAAGGTACAAAACTTTGTGCTCTGTTCATTTTTAACGGGCTTGGCTGGCATTATGGAAGTAGCACGTAACCCCGGTGTTGACCCATTGAAAGGCAATACTTGGGAACTGGACGTGATTGCGATGACCGTAATTGGGGGTACATTGTTAACCGGGGGTTATGGCAGCATCATTGGCACAATGCTGGGTGTATTGATTTTTGGGATGCTTGGCACTGGCTTGGTCTTGGTTGGTATGGATTCCCGCATGTTCCAAGGTGTGATCGGCGTTATCATGATTGGGGCGGTTGTTTTGAATAATACGGTCAAGCGGTCACGCAGCTAGAGGGGAAAAAATAATGGCAACTCGAAAATCAGATGATACTCCATTGCTTGAAATGCGTGGCATCTTTAAATTTTTTGGCCGTGTCCAAGCCCTTAGGGGCATAGATTTTCATGTGGATCGGCAGGAGATTGTGGGTTTACTGGGTGATAATGGCGCAGGCAAATCTACCTTGATTAAGACGTTAACGGGTTTTCATACCCCGACTCGTGGGCAAATCTATTTTGAGGGTCGCCCGGTGAGTATTGATTCGCCGTATGTGGCGCGCGAATTAGGTATTGAAACCGTTTATCAAGACCTTGCACTGGTACCCCTGATGAGTATTGCTCGTAATTTCTGGCTCGGGCAAGAACCCACCAAACGTCTCGGCCCGTTCCGCCTGTTGGATGAAGAGAGAATGGGTGAAGAAGCCCGCAAAGCGCTGGCGGACGTGGGCATTACTATTCGTAACCCACATGAAGAAGTGGGGACAATGTCGGGTGGTGAGCGTCAGTCCATTGCCATTGGCCGCGCGGTCTATTTTGGCAAGAAACTTTTGATTTTGGACGAGCCAACCTCGGCGCTCTCGGTAGGTGAAACACGCAAAGTATTGGAATATACCCGTACTGCTAAAGCGCGGGGGATGAGCGTGATCTTCATCACGCATAATATTGGTCAGATTCATCAAATCGCTGATCGTTTTACCGTGATTAGTCATGGGACCAAGGTTGGGGATTTCTATAAAGATGAAGTGGATGAAGAAGAAGTTGCCAATATGGTGATGACAGGTGAAGTACCGGAACGCCTGCGGCTTATTCGTGAAGAAGAGATGATGGTTTAGACCGTACTTGGTTGAAAAATTCCGACCCCGTGCGAAGCGGGGTCTTTTATACCATCCTCTCGCGCAAATTATTGTGCCTGTTTTGGGAGAAATTTAGATGTTTCAACTGAAGAAAAGAACTTCAATTTATTGGATTGGTACAGCGGCGCTTGGTCTAATTCTGCTTAGTGCTTGTGCGCCATCTGATAAGGATTTTACGCCCACTGCACCCCCACCTACGCTAACCCCAACGCCAACACCTGCCCCGACTGGAAATACTGATGGTGGCGGAGAGACGCAGGCGGTTGACCCTCGACAAGAGCAATTAGATGCCATTGTTGCGTCCATTCCAGTTAACATGCCAGCCGGAGCCGAGCAATGGCAAATTGATACCTCGCGAGGTGACAAGGGTTTTGAAACACCGCCTAATGTCCAAAATGGCATCGGGAGGCGTGTTTTTTATCGTACCCAAGCCGCCAGCGCTATGCAGATTACGTATGCTGTATTTGATACCGCTGAACTGGCCCATGCACATTTTGAGCGACTTCAAGAAGTCCGCAGTACCGTCCTCAAAGCAGGTACACAACGCGACGATTTTCCAGCCCCCAACATTTTTGGCTTAGGTACGACAACGGGTTCGGTAGCACTTATTCAGGATGAGAATTATTTTGTAGAAGTGTTTATCGAGGTATATTCCAGTGTTGGTCAAAATCCGTTGGTTGCTTCGGCGCGTCAGGCCATTAATGTGCTTAATGCTGGGGTTGCACGCTACAGTACACCGAACTTAAAACCTGCTCGGATGGAAGCGGTTGATGTTGTACTGCCCGATCAGTTTACTTTAGGTGAGGCAGTATGGGAACGGGACGCCAGCCAAAACTATCCTGAACCTCTCGAAGTTGGTAATAATGGTCTCTCAATTCGCGCAATTTATAAGGGGGACGCTGGCAGCGAGGTAACATTTAATTATACTGTGTTTGATACTGCTGATGATGCTGCGGCTTATTATGCGGATAGCAGTCGCCAAAACCTATCTACCTCATTACGTCTAAACCCTGCCGGACAAGGCCAAACCCGCGATGATTTCCCACAACCCAATGTATTTGCGTCGGGGGTAGCTTATATCGCAGGTGGGGCCTTCCAGTCTAATGATGTGTTTGTTGTCATCGTCTCGCTTGAAACGACTTCGATTCCCGAAGGCGACCCATTGGGTGAACTGGCCCAGCAAGCTTTGTCTTTCTTACAACAGAGCCTTGTTCCGACAGGCGACCAACCGACTATTGAGACGACCCCGGCTCCAACTGAGGCAGCGACTGAAACTTCTACGGATATCACGCCGGAAGCTACCCAGCAGATAGTGGGGTGATAAGCCATGTTGACAGGCAAAATCGCGTTAGTGACTGGGGGCGCGGGTGATCTGGGCAATGAGATGGCCTTGCATCTGGCCCAAGCTGGAGCGGATATTGCTATTTGGGATATTGTGCCGGAAGCACAGGCCCAGCCTCGAATTGACCGTATCACCGCGACTGGCAAAAGAGTTCTCTATCAAGAAGTGGATGTGCGAAATCGGGATGTGGTAGATAGCGCTTTGGATGTCGCGATGACTGCGTTGGGGGGATTGGACATTGTCTGCTCGAATGCGGGAATTGTTGATTCGGCGCCGTTTTTGCAAATCACCCAAGAGAAATGGCAGCGTCATCTAGATATCAATCTGACAGGCTGTTTTAATGTCGGGCAAGCCGCCGCCCAACGCATGGTACTCAACAAAACTAAAGGCCGGATTATCTTTACCTCAAGCTGGGTGAGCGAGATTCCTTGGCCGGAAATTACGGCGTACACGGTCAGCAAGGCGGGGGTTAACATGCTAATGAAGCAGATGGCCCGTGAATTGGCCCACTATGGGATACGAGTCAATGCCGTTGCACCGGGGATTGTCAAAGCGGGTTTGGCGGGCCGACAACTGGTGGAAGAACCCCAGTATGCCGCTCGTGTCTCCAAAGTAATCCCGCTGGGGGAGCCGGGGATGCCAGTTGAAATCGCACAAGCGGTAGTGTATTTGGCGGGGCCGCACACCGAATATATGACGGGGTCACTGTTAGTGTTAGATGGCGGCTGTTCGTTATTCCAGTTTGATCAAGGCTGATACCACGAGCAGTAAAACGGTAGGGGCTTGTCAAGTGGTGTCAAGTTTTTTATGCAGGGCGGACATATTCTGATATGGTTCGCCCTGTTTTTGTAAAAAGACAGGAAAATACAAGCTGGGCGATTCGAGCATCGCCCCTACGACGCAGGTTTAATCTACCATTCGCATGGTGTGGCGTGGTGATAATAGAAATGGTGGCAGATAGGCCGGGATATTGGAAAAGGGCAGGACTTCGGGTTTTAAGTGAATGCCTAGGGCATTTTCCATAAAGTCACGGCGAGCCTGAATGCGTCTCCATGCTTCAGGATATTTAGTAGCGAAGACTTGACGCAGATTCTCATCGGCCAACGCGATACCGTCTTCGATATTGGTCGTGAAATAGGGTGTGCCTGTCGCCGGAATGACATCCGCTTGCAGGGCCATGCCTGATTTCAATTTGATGCCTGACCCTTTATAGATCGGTGAGTGGATCCATTCATCCAAATGAATATAATGACCGGGGTTGAGAGTGACGCCGAAAAAAGGATCACCAATGCGGTCATGGATGATGTCATAGAGTTCGCCCCCCGTCACGCCGATGCCAATATGCTCATACCACGCGACGATGGCCTCAAAGTAGGGCTTGACCAACTTTTCGACGTAATCCTGAATATTGACAGGCAGTTCAGTTGCGGATTCTACGACCCACCCCGCACGGGCATTCAACGCACCCCAGACGCCGTAGGCCATTGTGAATGGCTCACCTCGCGCGATTTTTCGCATGGATGGGCTGGGCAATCCCATAAAGGCACGCGGGCCAGCCGAGAGCATCAAGTGACAGGAGAGGGGTAATCCATTGAGGCCCATCAATTGGACAGCTTCAAATTCGGTCATGTCGGGTTGCAAGCCAAAAAGGACATTGCGGAGGGCTTGGGAGGTGAAACAGGCTGCAAATTCAAATCGGGCTAGTTGCTCGACTTCGTTGATGATGCGGAGGCCATCCTCAGCCATTAGGAATCCTGTTGCATTGAATAAGGAGGGATTGAGATCAAAATCACGCAAAAGATCAGCAATATATGCTGGAACTACAATGTTTGAATCATAGTTTTCTTCCTCATATTTCCATCCAACGACCGCTACATTCTTGCCTTTTATACCAATAGATTCAAAAATATTGCGTAGAGATCTGCCCCCACGTGGTTGACCCATTAGACTAAATGGTTGATATAGGATTACCTCAAGATCATCTTTTATTGGGCTGATACTGACATAGCTAATGCCCTCATTGCCAACTACCAGTAATGGCTTTTTGCTTGAATCCATTGTATTGATGATGAGGAGTGCTTCTTCAAATCTAGGATCATAACCTGTCAGATAAGCCATATTAGCAAAGTGTTCACGGTCTGCGTAAACCAGCACAAAGTCGTGATCCATTGATACATCACCAGAAAACGTAAAAAGCCGGTGACGATACACCTCGGCTGGGATTTCTGGCTCAAAGGTGGGCATTCCAAAATCGGGTAATTGGATTTCAGCAAGTTCGGCATGACGAGTCATTGTAGTTTACCCCGTAATCCAAATAGGCCAGCGGCTTTGGTGCGACTGGCAGGCCATACATCAGATTTGGCAATACCGTCAATCCCTTCCAAATAAACGGGATGGTCGGTGGCGAGAGGTAGGGTCACAACTTGACCTGTTGCACCAGATAAATAGGCCCCTAACGCAATTTCGAGGGCGCGTTGGCCTGCCACACCGGGGGCGATGGTTGGCGTGTTATGATGGATGGCGTCGCGGAAATTGGCCCATAGTTCGGTGAAGGAACGGGCGATATTGTCCATGTGGGTCGGCAGATTATTGAGTACATGGTCGGTACGCTGCCAATCACGGACGCTGTACAGTTCAATCGGTTGGTTAAAGCCACTGGTCTGATATTGATGGTAGCGCATCCGAATTTGACCCTCACTGCCACTAATATCTACCCCACCAACACCCTGCCCCCAACCCATATGGATGACGGCATAACCTTGAGGGAAGGCGATTTGCAGGAGGGCAAGGTCTTCGAGGACGGGATTGCGATGGGCATAGGTCGGCGCATCCACAAAAGCCATGACCTGTATAGCATGCTGGCCCATTAGCCACTCAGCAAGATAGACGGCGTGAATCATGTCCATCAAAACGCCGCCACCTGCCGCCATCGTATGCCGCCAGTCTTTTTGGAATTCGGGTGCCCCGGGGTAATCAATCACGCCAAGATAGTGCATGGTGAGAACACGGGGTTCGCCAATTGTTCCAGCATCTAATAAGGCTTTCATCTGGCGGTATTCGGGCAGGAAATGATAGTTATGCACCATGCCCAAGACTAAGCCAGCTTGATCAGCAGCAGATACGGCTTCTTGGGCGATAGCAGGGGTGCGGGCAATGGGTTTTTCACTGAGCACATGTTTACCAGCGGCAAGGGCATCGAGCACAATTTCGCGGCGGAACTGCTGCGGCACTGTGATGCAGACGGCCTGCACATCGGGACGGGCCAACACAGCGCGGTAATCATCGTATAGATTAGCATCGGCCAAACCAAACCACTCCTGACCGATTTTGCGGCGGGCTTCGGTGACATCGGCGAGGGCTACTAGTTCAACATCCGGAAGGATGGTGAGGGCGGGTTTGTGCCCATAACTGACGACGTTGCCACAGCCAATTAAGCCTACTTTTAACATAAAAAACCTCCTCTAAATTTAAAACCATTATTAAGCCATGAGGGTGATAGTAATTTGAATCTAGGGCATACTATACTTTCAATGTGTTGATAAACCCAAATTGGTAAATGGCCCAATGTCTCATCAGATTATGGTTGGTTCGGCGACGATAGAATACGAAGTTATCTATAGCAAACGCAAAACTATTTCAATTCAGGTCTATCCTGATGGTCGAGTGGTGGTACGAGCGCCTATTGGGGTGAAGCAAGTCAAAATAGAACCATTTGTATTGAAGCGGGCCGCGTGGGTTTTAAAACATCAACGCCATTTTCAAGAAAGGCCAGTAGCACGGCCCACTCCACGACGTTATGCGGAGGGTGAAACTTATCATTTATTAGGGCGAGCCTATCCCCTGAAAATTGTAGAGGGTCGTAAAGAAGGGGCACAGTTGGATGAGGAATTTTTGACGGTGAGGGTGGCTAATATCGTTGATACACCACGTATCGCGGTTTTAATTAATCGGTGGTATCGAATTGAGGCTGAGCGAATTTTTGCTGAACGATTGGCGGCCTGTTTTCCGAAGGTGGAATGGTTTGGGGTTGAATACCCAAAACTGACCATCCGCGATATGAAATCGCGTTGGGGCAGTTGCAGCGCCAAGAAAAAAATCTCGCTCAACCTAAAATTAGTCCAGATGGCCGAAGAACTGATTGATTATGTGGTGCTGCATGAGCTGTGCCATTTAAAGGAACTGAACCACAGCCCCGCGTTTTATGCCTTGATGGATCAAGCGTTACCTGATTGGCGTGAGCGACGACAACGCTTGAATCAAGCACCAGTGACAGTTTAGATCTTTGCTTTACACCACAATGCACACGGTCGTGCCTTTTTCATATTCACTTTCGATAGAAAATTGCCCGCCATAAACTTCGGTCAGGCGTCGGGCAATCACCAGCCCTAGGCCTGCGCCTTGCTGTTCGTGGATGTGACGATCAAACTGCACCATGCCGCCAATTTTGCTTAATTGGTCGGGTCGCATCCCCCAGCCATGATCGGTAATCCAAATGCGATAACCCTGCGCTTCGGGTTGCCCAATAATTGAAATGGCTGAGCCTTGCTGAGAAAATTTAAAGGCATTGTCCACCAACTCTTCGGCGATTTTTTCAAGATCATCCCCAAGGATGTGGGCAACACCGGGGGGAAGCTCCACCGTTAAATCATTAAATCGGTTGTACTGGATCGCTTTGTTATGGCTGACACGGCTAAAAATATCAGCGGGATCAGCCGTAGTTTGGCCTTTATATTGATTGATTAGGGCGCGTCTTTCAGGATCGAGGCCCATAATTTCTAGCTGGGTATATAGTAAGTAGTTTTGCACGATGCGGAAGAGACGGTAGCTCGATTTTTGGATATTTTGCAGCATCCGCAAGACCTGCTTGGTGTCAAAATCCTCAAAATCATTCACTAGCAAATCTACGTAACCAATAATGCCCGTCAGGGGGGTGCGAAGCTCGTGGGGCATCATGCTGACCACCGAATTTCGGAGGGTGCTTACTTCCTGTTCGGCTCGTTGCTTTAGTTCGGCCTGTTTTTCTAGCCGCATCGAGACGGAATTAAGTAAATCGATGGGATTAAACGGTTTAAAGAGATAATCATCCGCGCCAAATGACATGCCTTTACGCTGATCGGAATAATCAGTGCGGGCGGTTAGGAAAATAAAGGGGATGGCCGCCATATTTTTGTCTTCGCGGAGGGAGAGTAGGAAGCCGAAACCATCGAGTTCTGGCATCATAATGTCGGAGATAATGAGGTCAGGGAGGTATTGGCGGGCCATTTCCAAGCCTTCTCGCCCATTTTGAGCCGTGATGACGGAATAGTTTTTGAAAGTCAGAATTTCAGCGATGTCTTCCCGTAGGTGATGGTCGTCTTCTACTATCAAGATGGTTGCCATGTCTATTCCTCAAAAAAATTAGGTCTATAGCTCCTATTATTAGGGTTTGTCTTTTGAGGACAAGTTTTTTCGGCAATAGGTGACAATAGCAAAGAATGGGTGGGGAACCGAACGAGGTATTAACCCGCGTACCAAACGTGTTGACCATTGATTAGGTCGGCTACCTGCTGGGGAAATAAGGTGAGTTTCACTGGCTTGCTGATATAACCGGTAAAGCCTTTGGCACGGGCTTTGGGCATTTCAATAGAGGGGTCAGCCGCAGAAAGCATAGCGATGGGAATAAGATTGAAATCCGGGATTTGGCGAATGTTATCGAAAAGATCATAGCCGTTTGTATTGCCCGCAAACATTAGATCGAGCAGGATGAGATTGATGGGCATACATGATTGTAAACGCGAAATAAGATCGGTCTCATCGCCCCAGCGCTCAAAATAGACCTTGGCGCCTTGTTGTTCCAAAATCATCTGAACAAGGGCCAGATTGGAAACATTATCCTCGACATAGAATATGCGTTTTTCTTCGAGCGGAAGCATGAGTTTTACCATCAGGTCAATCTAAGGGCGGAATTGCCTAAAGATACAGTTTAGGGTATTGCTCAACTAAAATCGCCTAGCTAAACAGAGAGTTTTGGAAACCAATAGACCTGTCCAACTAGACAGGTCTATAAGTAAAGCTGAGGAGAATTTGGAAAGACTATAGGCCAGCAGCTTCGGGTTGCATCATTGCCAGTAATTCGGCGGATTGGACGGGCAGGGTTACAAAAAAAGTTGCGCCGTCGCCGGATTCGCTTTCGAGCCATAACCGACCGCCATGTGCTTCGACGAGTCGCCGGGTGATAGGCAGGCCCAGACCTGTTCCTCCCCCGCTCTTGAGGCCTGCTTTGGACTGGCGGAAGGGTTCAAAAACAAGGGTTTGATCTTGGGGAGGGATACCGGGGCCGGTGTCGCTGACCATAAAAAGTAGCTCGTTGTCGCGTTTTTTGACGCTTAAGGTGATGCTGCCCTTGTCTGTAAATTTGGCGGCATTGGAGATGAGATTTAGGAGAATTTGGCGAATACGGCGCTTATCGCCCATCATGATAGGCAAATCGTCGTCAATATCCGTAATAAATTGAATAGGCTTGTCTTTGATGAGGGCCTCAGCAGTGGCAATGACAGTGGTCAGTTCTTGGGATAAATTGACATCATCCTCTACAAACAGATGCATCATGCCCGCTTCGATTTTAGTAATGTCTAAGATATCGTTGATGAGAGCCAGCAAGTGCCGCCCACTGCTTAATACTTTTTCGAGCGCGTCTTTTTGACGTTCATTCAGTGGGCCAAACATCCCCATTGTCAAAAATTCGGTGAAATTCAGGATAGCGCCCAGCGGGGTTCGCAGTTCGTGGCTCATGCTGGCAAGAAACTGAGATTTGGTTTTGTCGGCGCTTTTAGCAGCATCCCAAGCGATTTGTAATTCATGGTTGGCGGTTTCAAGCTCAAGGCTACGCTGGTGGATTTCAGCTTGGTTTTTGACTTGTTGGGTAACATTATGGATCAAGACGAGGCGGCCAATCAAGCGTTGGCGGTGGTCATAGAGGGGTGAGATATTGACTTCTAGATGCTGTTCCCCAACAGTGATTTGATCGCGCAGGTTTTGGATATTACGATATTTTTCAAGAAGATCGTGCCAGCGCGAAAACACGACTTCGATGGGTTGACCAATGACCAGACGACTGGGTTGTCTTATCAAGACTTCAGCGGCGGGATTGAGATCTATTACGCGATTAATTTGGTCAATGACGATAACGGCATCTCTGATATTTTCAATGATTGTGTCACGGGCGATGGGGACAGCATCTAATAGACTGAAACGGAATAGGCCCCACGCTAAAACCGCATTACCCAAAGCGAAAGTAAAAGGGGTTATATCCCGTTGCCCAGCAATAGTAAAAACCTCCGCCAAAGTGACGAAGCCACCCATTATTGGAATGAGAAAGCCGACCAATAAGATAATGATTTGCTGGCTATAGAAATGTTTGGAATTGCGGAGCGCTTTTGCCAGATACCAGAGACCGATTAGGGTCAACCCATAGACATTTAGAATCCAAAGGGGGAAACCACTATGGAAATCATAATCTAGGGTATCGAAAGGCGGATTTTTGATTAGCCGCGACTCCGAGGCCATGATATGGTGCAGGCTGTTGGTGAAGATCAGCAACAAAAAACCAAGGTTGATGGTTACGAGGAAAGAGATCAATCGCCGTGAATTTCGCAGGGGGTTTTGGACATAATGCAGGACAAAGAGGAACATGCTGAGGGGTATAAATGTGGACGGTATCCACTGGAAGTTATCCCAAAACAGCTTGGATTGCAGACTTGAACTCGCTAGTTCAAAAATATAGCCTGCGATCCATAATGATTGGCTGACTACTAAACCTGTAAAATATACTCCACCACTGACTTGCCGATGATCCCAAGCGTAGACTGCAATGCCAACAGAGATAATCAGTGAGATGATATAGGGGACTAGATAGGGTAGTGTTGATGAATTCATAACCCCCCTAAACAAGATTATTTTTAGCGGCAAGAACGATAGCCTCAGCGCGGGTGTCGACCCCTATTTTGGCGATGACATTGTTGATATGGAATTTGACAGTGGATTGGCTGATGGTAAGGGTATGGGCGATTTCAGCATTATTTTGACCTTGGGCCATTAAACGCAGAATTTCAAGTTCGCGCTGGGTCAGACCAAACCGCTGAGATGGCTCAGAATGGTCGGATTTGAGCAGGACACGGGCTACCTCCTGCGAAAACACGGCACTTCCATCGAAAGTGGTGCGAATCGTATTGGCAAGGTCGCTGGCGATGGCATCTTTCAGAACATAGCCGGAAGCGCCGTTTTGCAGAATGGTGTGGATAGTATCATCATCTTGAAAACTGGATACCACTAGAATTTTAATATTGGGGTATTTTTTGCGGATGAGCTTAGTGGCCTCGACACCACTCATTCCGGGCATGACGACATCCATCAAAATAACATCAGGTGTTAATTCTTCACATAAGGCTAGGGCCTCTTCACCGCGACTCCCATGACCTATCAAGGCAATATCGTCGAGATTATGAAGGGCCATTGTAACGGCGTCGTGCACACGGGCATGATCATCTATCAAAATAACGCGAATAATTTTTGTGGCAGGCACAATCGCCTCCTAAAAATGTTCTTCTAGGTAAAATTTTACCCCAAATACACATAAGGATGCAGTTAGATTTGATAAACTCCGGGAATAGGGGAGAAACAGAATCCTCCCCTAAATATTAGTTGATAGTGAATTGTTGCAGGGTGGCCCAATCACAAGAGGCTGCTGATTGTTTGGAGCAGTCGGTTTGTAAGGGGCTATTCTGCGCGGCGTAATAATAGACTTTGACGCCGAGGGTGTAACTGCCGGGGGGTAAATCGTCGGGAAGCGCAAGCTGGTGCTGATCATATTGAAAATGCCCCGGTGTCCAGGTTGAGGTTTGGGCCTTGCCATCCAGTGGGGGGCCGTCGTGCTGGGCGACGAGTTGCCCGGTGGCGGTGTTTAGAACAAACACCGAAACACTGTAATCCAGCGGGGGTTGAACTTCAGCCGTCCACCACAAGGTCGCGGTGATTGTCTCACCGGGATTTAAATCCCCTTGGACTGCGAATTTACGCAAGGCAAAAACCGCTTGGGTATCATCGTGATAGGTGGTAAAGACATCATCGGTCAGGCGGTCATAACGATAGGAATAGAGCTTGGCTCCTTCGTGTACCACATAAGGGGCAGCAGTGCGTTGGAAACCCGCTTGCTCGAAAATGCCGAAATAATCACCATATTTACTGGGTTCATCACCCCAATAGACCAACCAAAACGCATCTAAGTCGCGGACGTAGGTCAATAAATAGGGCAAAAATTGAGTGTTGTATTGGTCCGCTGTTTCACGAATCGACAGCCAAGGCGTGTTTTGGCCCATTTGCTGCTCGACATAGTAGCGTACTGAAAAATCGCCGACCCAAATATCCATCAAAACAGGCTCGCCGGGGTTGTGAAATTCGGTGATGTTGTGGGTTACTTCGCGCCATGGGGGTTTCAATTGGCGAGTATCTATAGTGGTGAGGCTCATCACTATAAAAACACCCACCAGAAATAGACGCAAATTTGACTGTAAATTGGCGAGGCCGTGCCCAACTAGAAGTGCGATGGCAGGAGTAACAACTAGGAAGTTGCGCACGGTCAGGAATTGGCGTTCCTGATTCATATAGACGGTGATGCCCGTATAGGCCACCAGCCAAAACACCGCAAAAAACGTGGGGCCGAGAGGGTGAAATTTCAGCTTGGTGAGCCCCTGCTGGTAACAAATCCAGACCAGACCGAGAGTCAATAGAAACAGGGTAATGGCATATTGTTTACCAAAAAGAGCATCACGTACCATGAGGTAGGTGGCATAGGTATTGGGTAGCGCATTCAAATAATAAAGCGGAGTTACCCAGCGCACCTGATTTTGCCGATACATCACAGGTAGCCAAGGGGCAAAGGCGATGCCGACAGCAATCAAGTGGAATATGGCCCAACGCAGGCGATGGAATGGGCGGACAAATAGACACAGATGCAAAATTTGGCAGACGAATACAAAACCACCCAAATAATGGGAGTAGAGCAACGCCGTTGAAAGCAAGACATAACCAATGCGTGTGCCACGCGAGGGCGCATCGGTTTTAATCAGGCGAAAATAGAACCAACAGCTTAAGACGATGAAGGTTGCCATTTGGGCGTAGTGGCGGACATCTTGGGAAAGGTCAATGTGATGGTCAGACAGGGCCAAAAACAGGGCCGCTAGGATGCCAGCCGTCGTGCCAAACATGCTTTTCCCAAGTTGGTAGATGCCTGCTACCGCGATAATGCCCGTCAGAACAGAAAGCATTCGCAGCCCAAACTCGGTGCTACCAGCTACTTCGCGCCACAAATGGATGGCGACAAAATAGAGTGGGGGATGTTGGTCGAAAGCCATACGCTGGACGATAGCGGGGATGGTGGGGCCTTTGGATAAGACCAGTGTCCAGCCTTCGTCCTCCCACAAACTACGTGTACCTAAATCATGAATACGAAGCGCTGCTGCTAGTAACAAAATGCCAATGAGTAGCAGGCGCGAATGATTTTTATTGAAGGTTGGTAATTCCATTGGGGTCAGTTCACAAAGGTAGATAGATAATCAATAGACCCCTAAACGCTATCACATCGGAGTGAGGATAACCAGCCGATAAACCCACCGGACACGCTACCACTGACCGCTGCAATGACAATATCAAGCCCATTTATCTCGTTGAAAAAAGACCCCGCAAGTAGCCCTACGATGCCCAAAATAAGGCCGATGATGCCGCCTGCGACGACTGGGGCGGGCATATCCCATGCCATACGTCCACCGTCTCGAATGACCACATTGAGATAGGGGAAAATCAACCAGACCAAGACACCGGAAATGGCATAGGCGATGTTATGGGTAGCAAGGGCTTGCAGGACGGCAATGACCAAACCAAAGGCGGGTACGATCTTCCATTGGGGCGATTGCCATAAGGGCATGGCGACAACAGGGACAGGCTGTTGAATAGGAGAGGTTGGGGCACGGCTTGGCGTACTGACAGCCTCGGTTGTCTCGGATGCATCGGATTCAGAAGCTTTTTGGGTAATGTATGAACTAAGCTGGGGAGTATCCGCTTCGGGATTCATGCCCTGAAAGAGTTGCAAGGTGCTGCGAGCAAGAGCTTTGATATTGGATTCGGGGTCTTTGAAAACAAGATCACGCAGGGTTTGTTCGGCTAAATCACGTACGTCCATATCGGGGGTGTTGCGTAACAAGCCAAGCGCAATCACGGCATCGCGGCGCGCCACCGCATCATCATTACGAAGGGCTGTTTGAATTTCCTGCGGCAAGACAGGCTCGTGTTTAACAGGCGGTCGCAAATCATCCATAAGGGCTTCAAACGAGTCCTGATAGGTTTCAGGATCAGAAAAATCTAACGGGATGCCTTTAAGCTGACGCGGCATGGTTTTGACAGGGCCAGTCCGGACGGCAATCATTTTTTGCTTGAGATCAGCGGTGGTGCTGAGGGTCGAAATCAGTTTGGCATCCTTTATGGCTGCTTCGGACAAGACAACAATGACATGGGTGGCACGATGGAGGGCGGCAAACTGTTCATTGGTGTCGGGGTCGCCTGTTGCAACATTTAGCCCTTGTGCTAGTAAATCGGTTGCTAAGTGCTGGGCAAAGTCGGCATCGTCTGTGGAATGGACAAGATAAATTTGGGTCATAGATTTTCCCCACCAATCAATAATCAAAGTGGCATAAGAAGGATAACTGTTTCTGCACGACAACGCAAAGCTGATTATAATGGGTGAGCGAAATCATTAAATTCGTGAGGAGTGGGTGACTTGAGCGATTTACAACAGGTGGTGGCGCTGATTAAAGCTGGCGAGAAAGTGCAAGCACGCAAACAGTTGTTAGCGATTTTGGCCGAAGACCGCAACAACGAAAAAGCGTGGGTGTATATGGCGTTGTGTGCCGCCAATCGGGAAGAATTGGTTGCCAGTGTTCGGCATGCCCTGCGGGTGAATCCACAGAGTGCTGCCGCCCTGAAATTGGCCGACCAACATCATATTGCGATTGTGCCTGCTAAATCGACTCCGGCAGCCCATAAACCCTCGGCGTCACCTAAAATTGAACCAGAAGTCGCTGATGACCCCTATCCAACGCAGGAGGCACATCCGACCCAATTATTGCCACCACGTAAGCCATCCACTAAAGTCAGGGTAGATGTGAAGTCTGAATTTGCTATGCCAGATTGGGCGGGTGATACCCCTAAGCCCCCAAAAAAATCAAAAGGGCGTGGCAAGATTGTGGTGTTAGGATTGCTTGGCTTAGTGGTCGTGGCGGTTGGGTTAGCGGCGATTGTGATGCTGACGAGCGGCGATGCGCCACTTGGAGCCAATGCTCAGACGGCAACTAGCATCAGTGGAACGAACGCCGTGATTATGGATTCCCAGCAGCAGCTTGCTACAAATATTGCATTAACTTTGAACCCTCCAACGCCAACCCGTATCCCACGAGAGAATGCGCAACCATGAGTGATATTTTGACATGGCAACAGACGGGTGATTATTTGTCCTTTAAAGGGCATCGGATTTTTGTACGGACGCAGGGCAATGCGAATGCAGAGCCGATCCTTTTTTTACATGGGTTTCCAACCTCTAGCTATGATTATGCAAGAGTTGCCCCATTGCTTGACCGTCAATTTCGGCTCATTTTCTTTGATTATTTGGGGTATGGGTTTTCGGACAAACCCCACCAACACCCCTATTCACTATTTGAACAAGCCGAAATGACTCAGGTGGTGGCGCAACATTTTGGCCTAACCAAGACGCGATTGGTGGCGCATGATGTCGGAAATTCGGTGACATTGGAGGTGATGCGACGGGGGGAACCTGAAATTAGCCAGTTGGTGATGCTAAACGGGAGTGTGCTGCTCGACGACTATCGGCCACTCATCACCCAAAAATTGTTACTACACCCAATCATTGGCCCAATCGTGACCAAACTGCGACTTATCCGTAAACCTGCTTTCGCCCGCCAATTTGGAAAACTTTTTGCCACGCCGTTGACGACCAGTGAAATTGATGAGTTTTGGTCGCTGATTCAATATAACGACGGGATGGGGATTTATCATTTACTGATTCAATATCTGCGGGAACGCAAAATTCATGAACACACATGGCTGGATGCGCTCAAAGTTCATGCGGCGCCGCTGACGGTCGTTTGGGGACAACGCGACCCGGTGGCTGTGCCGAGTATTGCCAAGGCGATTTTGGGACGGCGGCCTGACACAGCCTATTTCCCGTTGGATGATATTGGGCATTTCCCCCAATGGGAAGCGCCGGAACGGGTAGCGGAAATCATTCGGCAGGCTTTCATAAATAATTAGTCAAATATTTTTGCAAAAAATGAATTAATTTATTATGATAGGGGCTGTGGTAGTTTTAGACAACGCTGTATTGGAAATTGCAAACATGTCCATAAGCCCCGTCATGCAAGAATATCTCGCGGAAGCCTATCGGATTGCCGCTTATCAAGAAGAACCATTTGTCAGTACCTCCGCATTGGCGGAACGATTAGGCGTTTCAGCGCCAGCCGTCGCTCGTATGGCCTCACGGTTGCGTGAGCTTGGATTTATTGACCACGAACCCTATCAAGGTATGAAATTAACCGAGCGCGGCGAACGCGAGGCGCTTAAATCTATTCGGCGGCATCGTTTGGCCGAAGCCTTTTTGGTCAGCGTGATGGGTTTTGGTTGGCATGAAGTCCATGATGAGGCCGATGCGCTGGGATCGGCGGTAACGGAACGACTGGCGGCTCGGATGGAAAAAATGGCCGGGTATCCTAAACGCTGCCCGCACGGTGAACCTATCCCAAGTGAAGATGGGGTGATGCCCGTGTTGCATGACCAGCCTCTAACGGAATGTACCCCCCCCGCTGAATATATGATTAGCCGTGTTAACACCCACGATCCTGAAAAATTATGCTATCTGGCTGAATTGGAATTGGTGCCGGGGCAAAAGATCGAATTGGTGTCGCGAGCACCCTTTAATGGGCCACTGCGCTTGCGGGTTGGTCGGGCTGAACAGGTAATTGGCACGGAACTGGCGGTGACTTTACGGGTATCCAAACCAGAAAATTTCTAAACAGGTTATAATGCAAAAATAGTTTCCTTTAAACTATTGAGAGCATTATCCTGTGAACCAACCATCACCCAATTGGGATGCTATCCGCCAGACTTTGCAAGAAATTTCGGCGTTGTTGGATGAAGGGGAAACCACCCCCGAAGCACGGACGACTATTCTTGAGCGCCGTGCTCAGCAATTTGCCGAAGCCGCCATTTCCCCAATTGCCTCTGAAGTTTTACAAGATTATCTCACCTTTCGACTGAATACTGAAAACTACGCTCTGTCGGTACGGCATGTCCGCGCGATTGCCCCGTTGCGCCGCCTGACCCCGATACCATGTGTACCGGGTTATTATCGGGGTGTCACCAATCTCAACGGTAAGATTACCAGCGTGTTAGATTTGCGGCGCTTTTATGACCTTGATATTGCCGATGCTGCCCCTGCTATGCTGATCGTAGTTGAGGGGGCAGGATTGGAAATTGCGCTATTGGTGGAAAGTGTTGAGGCTGTGGTCGAACTCGATCCGGGTGCCTTTGTTGATCATAACTCTGGTGTGGGAATTGCGGGAGTGGCGGCTATGGGGTTAATCTTATTAGATATTGACCGTCTGTTCCGTGACCCGCGCCTGCGGATTTTTGAGGAACCTGCATGACCCTAAAACCAAAAAATGAATTAAGTGGCTGGTCGCAAGTATTGGCTGCTTGGCGCTTGGGAGATGATAACAAAAGATTTCTGGTTGATGTGGCGGCGTTAAATGGTCTATTGGTATGGCTTTGCTTAGTTCTAACGGTTGACCATGTCGCTCTAATACCAGCAGCACTGGCTTTATTGGTGATTACTGTCGTCCCTATCGCGTTTAATTATTCTAGTATGTCCGCGTATGCCCCGACAGCACTCATGGGGGGGCAGATCGTCAGCTATAGCCTTGCTTTGTTATCTGTAAATTCGGCTGATTGGCAGGCGGTTGTGCCATTTGGGGTGCTGATTTGGGGCTATATTATTTTGTTGCATGGGATTGGGTCAGCGGCTTCATGGTCGGGCCTATTGGGGATGACGTGGGTAGTCCTATCCCGATTTTTGAATCAATCGCTTGATTTTTCGACCGATGTCTTAAGCCCATTATGCTTATTTGCAGGCGTGTTTTTGATTTATGGGCTGTTCAATCGGCGAGTGCGAGTCGTTGTGCCTAAGCCTGCCCCTCATCTAACCACCACTCAAACCGTCCCTGTTACGAATGCAGGGTTAGCATTGTTGGCCGAACAAATTGGCGATACGGCCAAACAACTTGATCAAGCAGCAGGCACTATTCATGGCATTACGACGCAGCAATCGTCGCGGGCAGACCAGCAAACGAACGTAGTGGCGGATGCAAATCGAGAATTGGATGATTTTCGGCATTTGGCTTTGCAAGCACGCTCTAAAGCGGACGAGATGACCCGATTGGCGCAAGAGGCGGTTAGTGTGGCCGAAAATGGAAATGAGACTATTCAGGCGGCCCTACAGGGAATGCGCTATACTCGTGAATCGGTCTTAATGGTAGGGCAAACGATTGGGCAATTGGCCTTACATCTGCGCCATATCAGCCAAATCATTACCTCCGTGTCGGATATTGCCACACAATCAAATTTTTTGGCCTTGAATGCCCAAATTGAAGCGGCACGGGCCGGTGAACAAGGGCGGGGTTTTAGTATTGTTGCGGAGGAAGTGCGCGATCTGGCCGAACAATCGCGGCGGGCGACTGGTGATGTGCGGACGGTGTTGAAGGAAATTCAGCAGGCGATTTCGGTAGCGGTCAATGCAACCGAAGAAGGGGCACGCGGGGTTGCGGCTGGATTAAATCAGGCGGAGGATGCTGGGGCGGTAATCGCTAGTCTCTATGAGACGATTGCGCGAGGGGATATGGCAGCGAAGGCTATTCTCAACGCAATTGACTTGCAATCGGATGGCGTACGGCGTTTAGGCGGCGCGATGCAAAGCCTTGACCAAGTAGCGATGCAAAATCATGCCTCGACCCGGATGGCTGAAAATATTTCACAGGATTTGAGCCGTTTGTCTGGTAAATTAATGGCGACTATTTTTCAAACAGAGTCACACGCAGGAGTAAATTAGATGGTTTCGGTTGGTGACAATTATGAAGTCCTGCATGTCCGTTTATGGAATCTGACTCGCGCTCTTTTAATGGTTCTAGGTGGTTTACCATCGCTATTGACCACAATCGTGATGGTTTTGTTTACGGGGTCGAGCATCAGCGATGATTTAAAGGGTCGCCTGTTAGGTTGGACGGTCTCGTTAGGAATTGCGGGGGTTGGGTCGGGATGGGCAGCAGCGCGTTGGTTGGTGCGCCCTCGCATGGATGCGATGATGCGAAAGGCCCAAACACCTGAACAGCTTTGGGGGGCGATTGACCAATTTACACGACGGGTGCAAGCGGGCGATTTAAGCAGTCGTGTTGAGTTTTCACCTGCGGATGAAGCTAAAAATGGCCCGATTGTCAATTTGGCAAAGGCGATGAATGCGGTAGTGGCTCAATTGCAAGCGACACTCCGTCAAATTCAAGCCGTTGCGGAGAATGCCTCAAGAGTAGCCGATGATATTTTAGGGGCGACGAATGAGCAAATTGCGACGGTGAGCGATCAGGATGCCAGCGTAATGCAAACCAGCAGCACGGTACAAGAAGTACGAGCAACGGTCACGGAAACCGCCGAACGGGCAGCGGCAGTGGCGCAGATGGCGCAAAATTCAGTACAGGTTTCCAAAGCTGGGGAACAGGCCGTTACAGAAGCCATTGACGGCATGGCCCTTATTCGCCAACGGGTGGAAGGGATCGCTGATAACATTTTGGTGCTGTCCGAGCACACCCAACAGATTGGTGAGATTATTGCGACGGTTTCGGCATTGGCTGACCAAAGTAAATTGCTCGCGTTGAATGCCTCGGTGGAAGCGGCACGAGCGGGTGAAGAGGGCAAGGGTTTTGCAGTCGTCGCCATGGAAGTGCGCAATTTGGCGGAACAAAGTCGTGAAGCCACGGCACAGGTGCGCGATATTTTGAGCGAGATTCAACAGGCCACCAACAGCGCGGTGATGGTGACGGAAGAAGGCACGAAGGGTGTTGATGCCGGAGTGCAATTGGTGAACAGTGCAGGTGAAAGTATCCGTGATCTTGCCAATTTGATTGAGGAAGCTGCCTATGCTGCGGTGCAAATTGCGGCCAGTACCCGCCAGCAAACGGTCGGGATGGATCAATTGAGCACAGCGATGAATCGTATCCGACAAGCTACTGGACAAACCAATGCCAGTACAATGGCGGTGGAACGAGCCGCGCGCGACTTGGGGACAATGGCCCGTAAATTGAATGAGATGGTACAGGGGTATCGTACCTAAAGCTTATGATGCCAACAAGCGACAGTGGTCAACACTCTGGATGGGCTGATTATCCCGGCGAGGTTTGGGATGAACGTAAGCCGATTGGTTGGCTCTATGATTGGCCTTTTTGGGCAGAGTGTGCGACGAATTATGCTAATAAGCTGCCTATTCTGGAATTGGCGTGTGGCAATGGACGGATTACACGCCAGCTGGCCTTAGCGGGCTATACGGTGGTGGCGGTGGACATCAATCCCCATTTTTTAAGCAGGGCCACTGCTCAAATTCGGACATTACCTGACGATATGGGGATACGGGTCGAATTTTATCTGCAAGATATGGTTCACTTGAAATTGGGCCGACAATTTGCACTGGCACTTATGGCCGATTGGGCTTTTCCAGCCTTATTAAATCAAGCCGATCAATTGAGTTTTTTGCGACGACTGGCCGACCATCTTATCCCCAATGGCTATTTTGTTTTTGACACGATTTTTCCGGGTGTGCGGGAATTGGGGTTGACCCCCGGTATTGAGGGCGAATGTTTGGAATGGAGTGGTACAGGCCGAACTTTCAACCCTATCAGCCAAATTGAGACCCTAATATCGGGCGGACAAGTGATGCAATATCGGCACACCAGCCTGAGTGAGATTCGATTGTTGGCCGAGATGACCGGATTTGAGGTTGCAGAGTGTTTTGGTGGAACCGATAGACGACCGCTGCGTGGAATGCCGGGGGATGATTTGACGGTGGTGTTGAGGAAAAAGATAAAACGCTATGACTGATTCACCCAAGCGCCAAACGATTGAGCTAGAGCAATTGTTTCAAATGGAAGCGGCGGAACATCTCAACACCATGAACCGCCTGCTGCTGGCGCTTGAAACAGCCGCAGATATGCCACGTGAGCAGTATGAGGCGACTGTGCGTGAGTTGTTTCGTGTAGCGCATAGTATCAAGGGCGCGGCAAGAACCGTTGGCAAGGCCGAAATTGAACAGATTGGGCATGCCCTAGAAGAAGTTTTTGAGGAATTTCGGCGTGGTACACTGGCTTTAACCCCTGCCGCCGCAGACATTTTATATGACGGGCTAGACGCGATTGAGATTTTGCTCAGTGGCACAGGGGAAGTTCAGCAAGAAAATTTATTGTCCTCGTTGCGTGGATTAACCAGTACGCAGCCACCAAAAACAACCTCTACGTCCACTAACATCGCTGTTGTAACCCATGAAATTGAAGCTGTTGCGCCAGATGCCCCTGTCAACCGTGATGAAACCATTCGAGTTGGTTTAGGCAAGCTCGATACCCTGCTTAACGAAACCAGCAATTTGTTGGCCTTGCATATGAATATCGAGCAACGCACCGACCAGTTGCGGGTGTTGCGCGACAAACATCGGCGCTGGCAAAAGAAATGGCGCTCGGTGCAAACGGCCTATATTCAATTGTTACGGGTGGCAGGTAATAAACCTGAGGCTTTAGGGGTCTGGACTGATTTATTGGAATTTTTGCATGATACCCAAGGGTACATGCAAAATTCGGCTCAACTTATCCAGCAATTGGAACATACGCTACGCGATGATGCAACCGCGCTTGGTTTGACGACAACCGCGCTACAATCGGGCGTGCGGGCCATGCGATTGTTGCCATTTGAGACACTGGTCGCTGGTTTTAGGCGGATGGTCCGGGATGTCGCACGCGACTTGGGCAAAGAGGTGATGTTCCAAACGACGGGTACGCATATTGAACTAGATCGTCAAGTTCTGGAAAAAATCAAAGACCCCGTAATGCACTTGCTGCGCAATGCGATTGATCATGGCATCGAAACACCTGAAATACGTGGCACAGTTGGCAAACCCCCACAAGGGTTAATTTTGTTGTCACTGGTACAGCGGGGTAGCCGTGTCCATTTGATGGTGGCGGACGATGGGCGCGGGGTTGAGGCTGAGCGTACCCGCCGTAAAGCCGTCACGATGGGGCTGATTTCGAGCGAGGATGCTGACAAACTCAGTGAATCCGAAATCTATGAACTTTTGCTACAACCGGGTATGACCACCCGTGACACCGTCAGTGAGATTTCGGGCCGGGGGGTTGGATTGGATGTGGTGCGGCAAGCCGTCGAAGCGTTGCAGGGCCAAATGATTATCCAAAGTAAACCGGGGGACGGCACACGTTTTGAAATTACCCTGCCGGTGTCGCTGAGTACCCTACATTGCATTATGGTGGCGGCGGGGACGGGGAATGAGATTTATGCCATTCCAAGTGTTGCGGTGATACGAGTAGTCAATTATCACCAAGACGATGAATTTAGCGTGACGGGTCAGCCCATGTTGACGCTCGATGGTCAAGTTGTACCAGTGGTCTTCTTAACTGATTTGTTGGAACGACCCAGCCAAGAAAATATAGTGGGCCAATTTGCGCTGGTGTTGGCTACAGCAGAAAAGCGGCTGGCTGTGGTGGTAGATGACATTATTTCCGAGCAAGAAGTTATGGTGCGCAATCTGAACCCCGAATTTAGCCGGGTGCGGAATGTCAGTGGGGCGACGGTTTTGGCTAATGGGGATGTGGTGATTATTTTGAATATCAGTGATTTGATGAAAACCGCACAAGGTCGCACCATTCGCCGTCGTCAGATTGCTGCTCCGACGCCCTCTGCACCACCACAACGCCGTATTTTGGTGGTGGACGACAGCATTACCACCCGCACTTTGCAGAAAAACATCCTAGAAGCGGCTGGATATGAGGTGATTACGGCGACGCATGGGGTCGAAGCATTAAAAAAATTAGAGACGGGCCCGGTGGAATTGTTGATTTCGGATGTGCAGATGCCGTGGATGGACGGATTTGAATTGACGGCACAAGTGCGTAAACATCCTCAATTTAAAAACTTGCCTATTATTCTAGTGACCTCGCTGGATTCGCAGGAAAATAAAGAAATGGGCTTTAAATCTGGCGCGGATGCCTATATTGTGAAAGGAGTATTTGACCAAAACGAATTGCTACAGACGATCAAAAGCCTCTTGTATTAAAGGAACGGTTGTTCTATAATTAGAGGATTGATTTACAAGATACACTATCGCTGAGACTGCAACTTGGGAAAGGACTATAAACCAGTGTATCAACAAATTACCATTATAGGCCGTGTTGGGCGTGACCCTGAACTGCGTTATACATCCAATGGCACAGGGGTTTGTTCATTTAGTGTGGCGGTGAGTAAAAAATGGACTGACCGCAACAGTAATGAAAAGAAGGAAAAAACCACTTGGTACAAGGTTTCGGCATGGCGTCAACTTGCTGAGACATGCAGCCAATTTGTTCACAAAGGCATGTTGATTCTGATTGTCGCGGATGAGGTGGAAGTACGAGCCTATACCGGGCAAGATGGCAACCCACAAGCCAGCCTTGAAATTACGGCCCGGGACGTCAAATTTTTGAGCTCAAAGGGCGACCGTGGCGGGGGAACTGGTGAAGATTATGCAGGTGGTTATAGCGGCGGCGAAGAACCAGAAGATATTCCCTTCTAGGCCGTTTTAGCTGGTCAATTGAAATAGGGACATGGAGCAAAATCCATGCCCCTATTTTTATTTACTTAGTTTCGGCAGTGGCACGTACTAGAAAAACCGGGCAGTCCGAGACCCGTAGGACTTTTTCGGCCACGCTGCCAAAAACCCAACGGCCAACACCGCTACGCCCGTGAGTTCCCATTACAATCAATTGAATACCATAATGGGCCGCGTATTCTAAAATACTCTCGGCGACCATCCCTTCAATGACTTTTATTGCAACGGGTTTAATCCCTTTAGCAATGAATAGACCTTCGATCCGGTGTAGATATTCGTGGGCCTCACGAATGGCCGCTTCCCGAAAGGTCTCGGTCATCTTGTAATCAAGTTCATAGGGGGTAATTGCGCCAGAATACTGAACAATGACCTGAATCAAGTGAATTTCGCTGTTGAATTTTTGGGCTAGTTCAATCGCATGAGGTAAGGCTTGTTCTGCGAGACTTGAGCCATCTAGTGGGACTAATATTTTGTTGTACATATGGCCCTCCTTACTTACTCTTATCATCCCTCAGATAGCGCTTTAAACCGAGTGAGGATTAGCATTTTTTTCTGGGAAGGGCGGCTTAATTTATTGGGCCTGCCCACCAACAAGATTCTGATAGTCCTAATACTCGATCGTCACTTGTAATGAATCAATTTCTTTACGAAGCTCAGTCGAGACTTTCTGCAATTCATCTAAGGCCGCTTTTTGGTCTTGATACTTCTTGGCGATTACTTCTAGGTGACTAAAAACAGGCGACAGGATTTGCTGTCCATATTGCAGCAACCGTGCGCGTTCACGATCGGTCATATCCACTAGCGATTGACGATAACCCTCGCGCAGTTTTTCTAGGCGGGTCTCTAGCTCGTCAATGGCATCGTGACGAAGTTTTCGACCATAGAGCAAGACACCACCCATTCCACCAACAGCCATAACCGGGCCAACTACCATAGCACCCAGAACGCCGATGGCGGTGGCGGTAATGGCGCCGGGGGCAGCACTCCCCACGATAATCGCAGCGATACCGCCTAATAAACCAGTGACACTGGCGGTGAAGCCAAACATATTAGCAGCAAAAGTATCACGCAGGCTTTCAGCCAGATTATCCTCGGTATAGGTTTTAAGTTCGGTATCGGCAATGGCGATGGCTTGTTGCAGAGCGGCGCGTTGATCGGCATAACTGGCGGCATCTACACCACCAACTTCTTGCTCAATCAAGGCCTCTAATTTGTTGAGGCGGTCAATGATGCTGCGCCAATAGCGACGACTGCTATCTACGACGGCGCTGACATAATCTTCGGAGAGGCGGCTGATTTGATCAAGCGATGTGCCGATGACCTCTTTTTCAAATTTTTGGCGCATGGCTTCACGGTCTGGGGGCCGGAGGGATCGCCCTAAAGTCAGGTGTTTGTTGACAAAATCGCGTCCACGGGTGAGCAAGGTATCGAAAATGCGATCCAGTTCACGCATCGTGGTATTGAGTTGTTCGGCCAATGCATCAGCCTGTTTTTCGAGTTCGGCCCGAAGTTGTTCCGCATATTGACGGTCAGCCCCGATTAAGCTCAGTTTTTCGCTAACCTTGCCCTGATATTTTCGCATGAGACTGTCGGCAAAATCCACTTGGGCGACGAGTTTTTGTTTGGCAGGTGGGACACGGGTGAAGGTGTCACGCAGATAGTCTTGCAGGTTGTTCATCCCACTATCATCACCACTACCGCCGCTAAAAAGACCGCCGCCGCGTTTACCTTGCAGGGCTTTTTTGGCTGAGACCGTGAAAATGGGCGGGTCAAGATTCACGAGTTCCGAAATCTGCTGTTTTACAAAAGAGACCACTTCTTTGAGGTCTTTTTTATCGAGTAAATCTACCTGATTGATGACGAGAATGACCTTTTTCCCATAGTCACGCGCCAATTCGAGGTAGAGGCGTTCCGTTTGAGCAAACGCGCGCTTGGCTGACATCACAAAAATGACGAGGTCGCTACGGCTTAGGAATCCTTTAGCAATACGTTCATGTTTAGCAAACACGGAGCCTGTACCGGGCGAATCTACAATGGCTACCCCCGGCGCACCTGTATTTGGATGTGTCCACTCTCGAATGGAATCCTGCTCACGGAGTTTAGGTTCTTTACTCTTACGGTCGCTATAACGGATTAACTCTATAACTTCCGTTGTGGGCGTGATGCCCGTTGGCAACAAGTCATCTCCCAATAGAGCATTAACGAAGGTGGATTTTCCAGCGTTAAACTCACCCACTACAACCACAAGAAAAAACATATCCCGTAGGTCATTGGCACTTTGCAACAAACGACTTTTATCTTCAGGAGCATCACCGCCAAACGTCGCAATCCGTTCAGCAAGATCAAACAGCAATTTTACTTCGCGCTCCCGAATTTGGACGATTGGGCCTTCAAGTACGATATTGGTCAAGGTCGTTAATCCTTCAACAAAGCAGAAAGGCTATGCTGCAAGCGGACAATCGCTCGCTCGTGAACTTCAAGTTCTTGTTTTAGCTCATCGGTGATTTCGGTTTGAGTACTGATGAGCCGGGTAAAGGGAGATACGCTATCTCGTCGCAGTTGAGTGCCATAGGCAATTTGCTCTTTGGTTGCACGGTCGAGGATCACTTTGTAGCGATCACGAATTTCGGTTAGACGATTTTCATAGGCGCGTTGCAAGCTCCAACCGCGAATAGGCAGGAATAATAATCCGATGACGGCGAGGGCCATAATCAGAATAATGCTCAAAACGCCGCTGCCTGTTGCACTGAATTGACCTGTCGCGACTAAGACCGCCAGCAAAATCACCAGAAATTCCCAAAAGGCAATCAAGACAATTGTGCTACGGAGGGCCCGGTCAAGGCGACTGGTTTCAAAAACACTGGCTTTCTTGACTAGATCATCCAACTCGCCCCGAATGTTCCGCAGGGCCTTGCGGTCGTAATTCAAGGGAGACTGCACTTTGCCGATGACTTTTTGTTGCAACGTGTCCGGTAGACGGCGCATTTGGTCACGAGTGTAATCTACTAGATGATCCATATCCTCTAGGTCGCGGCCTTCAATCGCAGGGCCTAGTTTTTCGGCGGCAGTCGCGGCCCGTTGCAAGCTCTCGCGGACTTCATGCCGAGAAAAGGCCTCTTCACTGGTGGTTTGTTTACGGAAGCGTCGAATCAAGGTGCCAAGTGCAATAATTTCTCCAAACCCAGCCCCGACTTGACTAACGGCCCGTGAGAGATGGAATAGTTCAGCGATGGCTTTGGTACCATTATCAATAGTGGCCTGCCATTCGCGGTCAATTTCGCCAAAGGATTTTTCGATAATTTTTTGGCGTTCTTTTTCGGAGGCGAGAATTTGAGCTTCGATATTATCCACGGTCTTTTTGTGTTCACCGAGAGCGGCTTGGCCTTCGCGCACATTTTTGAGGGCCTCACGGTTAGCATTTTGGGCGACTTGTAAGGGGGTCTCCAATTTTTGGCGTATACGTTCAGCATCATCAAGCGTTTCATCAAGGTATTCTTCAATATCCGCAAAGCCACTTTCATCCCAGATGATCTCATCGCGAGGGGTGGTTTCATAAGCTGTGCGTGCCTGCTTAGAGGATACCAGCCATACGACTGGTTCGATGCCAATGTGAATACGTGATTGCTCTCTGACAAAATCTTCGACAGTGACCTGATCTTCGGGTTCAAGTAAGTCAATTTGGTTGACGACAATAATGAGGCGTTTGCCATATTCTTTGAGGTGCTGCATAAATTCCAGATTGCCTGCCGTTAAAACTTGGGTGGCGATCATGACCAGCAACACAATATCGGCACGATGCAAAAATCGTTGGGTTAGATCATCATGTTCTTTAAAAACCGATTCTAGGCCGGGGGTGTCTACTAGACTAAGGCGTTCAAGAAGTTCAGCGGGATAAAAAATAGTGCTGACATCCCCAGTACGTGTTTTTTGCACGGTTGGGCCATAGCGTAAAATGGCGATATGGTCGGTGGTAGGCACAGGGCCAACTTCAAGCACCGTTTCACCCAACAAGGCATTGATGACACTCGATTTGCCGGAACTGAATGGCCCAACGAGAGTCAACAAAAATGGATGGTCAGCGTGGAAAACGGCATCACGGACTTGTTCCATCTGAGCTTCGGGGAAATCATCAACCCGAGCGAGTGTGTCTAGTAATTTATTCAATAATTCAAATTGTTCGCGTCGAATATCGGCATATTTAGCAAGGCGTCGGGCCTCTTTTTTGGCGGCACGGCGTGGTAGCGGCGGTTTAGGAGCCTCGACGGAAGTCTCAAGCGGTACCGATGGCTTAGAAACCTCGATAGCCGTTTTAACAGGCAATGCAGCCGCTACTGGAGTTTCCGGCTCAGGCACGGCGTTTTTTTCTTCCAAGACCAAGGGCGTCGGAAACTCTATGCGGCGTTCCTCCGCTGGTGGGTTGTCCTCCAATTCAAGAGAGGGTGTTAGCAGATCCTCATCATTTGGCGGCAAATCAAGACTTTCATTTTCAGGGGATGGCGGCACAAGCGGGTTATCGGTTCCCAACGGTTCAATCCTGCCATTTCTGCGCGGTCTATATCCCAATATGTGTATCAGAATAACACGCAACTTTCAGGCACACAATAGAGATAGAGAACAGAGATGGCAATAATTATTTTATTTACACACTGAGGAGGGTTAGGGTCGCAAGATTAGAGCCCGCACGTTATACTGGCAAAATAACCATAGTCCAGATATTAATATGTAGTGGAAGTGGCAACAAGGAGTTTATAAAATGAGTGGTCGTTCTAAACGACAAGCAACTGCCTTGCGCAAAAAACAACAACAGCGCCAAATGATGATTGTGGGTGGCAGTATTATTGGCGCTATCATTTTGGCTGCGGCTGTAATTTACCTTGTGCGACCCAAAGATGCCCCTATGCCTGATGGTGTGAAAGATAAATATGCAGGGATACCGCAATCAGTTGACGGGGATGGGGTTGGGCATTTGGGGAACCCGGACGCCCCCAATGTTGTGCGTGAATTTTCGAGCTTTATGTGCCCACATTGCAAAGATCTGCATGAGAACGTCATTGACGGCGTGGTTGATATGGTGAAAGCCGGGGACGTGCGGATTGAATTTGTGCCGATTTCCCAAATTGGGGGGCCGGGAAGCGAAGAAGGTGCTAAAGCAGCTATTTGTGCGGGCAAACAGAATAAGTTTTGGGAAATGCACGACATTTTGTTTTATTGGCAGGGACGGGTTAGTACAACAAAATCACGGATTGATACAGCCGTCAAAGAACTTGGCTTAGACAAGGGCAAGTTTAATGATTGCTATAATGATGGCGATACACGACGCCAAGCCGAGCGGGGCTATAGCGAGATGAGCCAATATTCGGATGGTACGCCGACAGTGTTGCTAAATAATGAGCTTCAGCAGAATCCATATAATCTTGTTGCTACGCTGAATCAATTGCTTAGCACTGGTCAATAAGATAATAAATCAAAGCAAACCCCTCCGAGTTGATGGCGAGAGGGGTTTGCTTTGGCCTAGATTCCAAAATTTTCTTGATGGAGTTATGAATGTCTAGTCAGCAGCGCCCTTTGATTATTGTAGATGCCCATTTGGATATTGCGTTTAATTATGTTGTCCATCAGCGCGATTTTCGCCAACCCGCCTTAAAAACCCGCCAAATGGAAGACAATCGGCCTGAAAGATTAAAGGATCGAGGGTTAGCCACCGTGGGCTTGCCAGATGTGCTGTTAGGTCGCATTGGAGTGGCTTTTGGTACACTGTTTGCCGAGCCAGCCAGTTCGCCATTTTTGGGAGCGGCGCAGACAGGGTATCAAAATGCGGCACAGGCCTATCAACAGGCGATGGCCCAATTGGACTATTACCATCGGTTGGCTGACCATGATGATCGTGTGATTTTAATACAGACACAGAACGACTTAAAAGCAGTGCTGGCGACGTGGACTGAGGATAAACAGGTTGGGGAACATAAACTAGGCCTGATGATTTCGATGGAAGGGGCTGACCCCGTCATTGAACCGAAACAGGTCGAAGAATGGTATGAACGCGGGGTGCGGGCGATTGGCTTGGCGTGGATTGATACTCGTTATGCGGGGGGTACTGGTCACCCCGGCCCACTGACCCCGCTGGGGCATGAACTTTTGGGGACGATGGGTGATTTGAATATGATTTTAGACCTGTCCCACCTTGCTGAGAAAGCCTATTATGAAGCGGTAGATGAATATGTTGGGCCAATTATCGCAAGCCATAGTAACCCGCGCCGATTTTATGAGAGCGACCGTAACCTCTCGGATGATATGATCCGGCGCTTGACCGAACGGGATGGGGTTATTGGTGTGGTGATGCTGAACAAATTTATCAATGGAAGTTGGCAACGCAGCGACCCGCGTGACAAGGTTCGGATTGAGCATGTGGCCGATATTGTGGATTATATCTGCCAATTAGCCGGGGATGCACGACACGTTGGGATTGGCAGTGATATGGATGGTGGATTTGGGGCAGAATCCATTCCCTACCCAATGAATACCATCACGGATGAATGGATGCTCAAAGACCTCCTTTTAAAACGGTATGATGCTGCCGATGTACAGGCGATTTTGGGCGGAAATTTTTTGCGAATTCTTGAACAGAGCCTGCCTAATTAAAAGGTATACGACGGTGGAAAATTATTATCCAGTAGATGCTGTAATCCCTTCCGGCGAAAATGACGCGATGGAGCGTGAGCGGGTGGGCCAATTAGCGATTTTGGTTGGCACATTAGGGTTGATGTTGGTACTCATTGGCCTCTTTCCCACTATCACAGGCCTTGAACCAAAGTCAGGGATTGGGGTTTTGCAGATTTTGGTAGCTTTCGGTGGACTGACGCTGTTGATTAGCGGGGCATTGCTGTTTTCCAAAATTATGTTTTACCCTCATCAGCGTACCAATCTGGCCCAACAAATAGGGGTACGGTTGAGCCTAACCGGGTTATTGATGACAGGGGCAGCGGGTTTGGCCGACGTGTTAGGATTTGGATCCCACGCACCAGATTCAGAACACCAAATCGTCCCTGTTTTAGGCAAATGGCAGGCCTTTGGCATGATTATTGGTTTTATGGTGGCGTCGCTGGGGGTGATTATATTTACATGGATGGGGCCATCGGCGACCGACGACCCCGCCAATAATTAGTTGCCCTTGAGGGCGGCCAGAATGGAATCGTTGGAAGGATAACCCCGTTCATAGAATACTACTTTGCCCTCTTTGTTGATGGCAATGACGGTGCGTTTGACAACATAGCCCATCAGCATTAGGGCATCATAGCGGCGGGCGACTTCACGACCTTCATCCACAATGAGTTCAAATGGTAAACCAAGCCGATCCACAAAACGCTGGTGACTGTCGGCGTTGGCAGGATTTACCCCAAAAACCAATGTATCGGTATCGTTAAAACGCGGGAATTCATCGCGGAAAGCACATAACATCCGCGAACAATCGGCGGTTTGGTCACCGGGATATAACACCAAAACAATATTTTTCTTACCCCGATAATCGGCAAGTCGCACTTCCTGCCCAGTGTTGGTTTTGACGGTAAAATCTGGCGCTGTTTGCCCCAATTTGACGACAGCCATTGCATTTGCTCCCTTGAACAAGAATAGGACTTGTTTCAATTATCCAGAAATTCAATAAGAGCCGCGTTAAAATCTGAGGGGACTTCGTGCATGGGCAGATGCCCAACCCCTTCAAATTTGACTAGGCGGGCATTCGGAAAATCACGCAGCATCCCATCCGCTGCATTGGGAGTAGCCCAACCATCACCCGATCCCCAAAGTAATAATACAGGACCCTGCACATTTTGAATGGGGTCACTTAGGGCATTACGCGAACTATCACGTAGCATCCCCAACACAGATAAATCCCAATCTGGAGTGTGGAGAATGCGGGAGTAATCGTCAATGAGTTCGTCGGTTACAACCTCGTCTTTTTTGGTGGCACTACGAAGTTGTTCCCCGACAGCTTCAGGTAAAACTAATTGCAGCATAACCCGTGACCACCGCTTGAGGAAGCCTAAATCGAACAAAAACTGGGGGACTTCGGCAGTGGGGGTATAGAACAAGGTGGGAGCGACCAAAATCAATTTGTTCACACGGTCAGGATAGGATAATGCAATCTGGGTGGCGATATTGCCGCTAAAAGCGTGGGCGACCAGATTGACTTTTTCGATGTTCTGACTATCCATAAAAGCCACCACTTCTTCAGCGATGGCAGGATGACTGTAATCTAACCCCAGCCCTTTTTGGGAAAGGCCCATACCGGGCAAATCTAGTGCATAAACATCATAGCCAGCGGCTTGCAGGGCAGGCATGGTTTCGCGCCAAGTGAGGGTTGAACCGCCTTGACCATGCAGCAGCAGGACGGTTTCCCCTTGGCCCTTCAGATGTTCGTAGTAAAGTTGCTGATGGTTGATTTCGACGAACGCCCCATCAGAATCGGCGAGTTGGTGGGGATTCACGGCGGTTGGGCCAGTCAGCGGCAATACATAGGGTAAGGCCAAAACCGTTAACAGCAGGGTTGTAATGATTACCCCGGCGGCCCCTCCCCATCTTTGCCGCCGAGTCAGTTTAGGTAATTTAGTGGTTGAAAATACTTGCCACCGTTCCTGTGGGGAGGGTTTAGATGGCGCTATAGGGTTCAATCTCGATCCTTTTTTGGGCTTATTGCCAGACTGAGACGGTTATGTGCGTCCAGCCGGGGGTAAGATTTGAAAGATTGGTCTCTGCTTGGTAGACCCCATTGCTGAGTAATCGGCCTACTTGAGCCGCGCCTGTGAAGGTGTTATAGAAGAACAGGCGATCACCAACCGCCACCATAGATGTCCATCCCGCGTCAATATAGCTTTCTTGCCACAAATCGGCACTGGCTGTCTGAGAACCTTGATCCACAATGAGCTGATAGGTTTGATAATAACCTGTGTTGGTATCATAGAGAAAGACCAATTGATTGCCTTCGATAACCGGTGCCAGCATATGCGAAAAACCCGTCGGCCAACTGATGGAGCTTGAATAGGTCACAAAACAACTTGCAGCGCAGGTCGCCGGGTCATCGGTTGTGACATTCCCAACCGCTACCCCGCCAGAAATGTTGCTATAGAAAATCCAACCAGCAGGTGAGCCTTCGATATGAGTCCAGTCGGGTGAAAAATAGGGATCGGAGTAGTCTACAGTTGTCCAATCGGTTCCATCCACATAGCCAACCCACCAAGCCCCACCGCTGAATTGGTAATTGAGCGTCAGATTGTTGGCGGTCGAAGTCAAAGTCCAGCCCGTATCCCATAGAGGCTGTGTCGAAATTGTCATATTCCCTTCACGGCTGACAGTGCCAACCTCAGCATCGCCCGAGGTCTGATTATAGAACAAGACGGTCGCATTTTTAGCCGTGGAGAGATGAGTCCAATTGGCCGCTTCCCCAAATGTTTGGAGGGGGTAGTAATTATTGCTGTCGGACAGGGCCCCGATTTCCCCATTGCCAAAGCCCGTATTGTATAAGACGATGCGAAATGGTGAATTTAAGGCACTCTCTTGATCGGCAGCACCAGAGGCCATCGAATCAGCCGTCATCGTCATCGCGTTAGCCATTGCTTGGGCGGTTCCAGTGGCTTGGGCGCTCATCATCTGGGCTGTCGCCGTCATATTGCTAGACTGCATGGCGAGAGCATTAGCGGTGAGGACGGCTTGCTGTGTTTGCACAATAGCTGTGCCCGCTTGAGCATTTTGGGTCTGCGCGGCAGAATTTTGAGTTTGGACAGCAGCAGCGGTCAGGCTACCAAAAATAGCGGTTTGGGTGGCGGAATTTTGATTGGCAATATTGGTCTGGGTAGCAAAATTCTGTTCCATTTGGGCTGTCCCGGTGACGGAAATAGCCGTTTGCGTGGCTGCATTTTGCCCTGCGACAAATGTACTCGTGGTTTCAGCAGATTGGGTTTGGGCGAGTGCTGTGCTTTGATTTTGTGCGGCGGCGATGACCTGTGCCGTTTCAGTTTTATGATCGTTGCTACGGGCGGTCTGTTGCGAATAGGCAAAGAGAGCCAGCCCAACACATAGTGTGCAAAGCAGTGTCGCAACCCCTAAAATCCAATAGGGCAACAGGGGGGTAGCCGCGAGTTCGCCATTTTCGACATGAAAATCGCTGGTGCTAGAGACGGCCCGCATCTCTAAAGGGTAGATGGTGGGCGTCCCTAGTAGGCTGGTCTTGCGAGGACGCACTTCCATTTCAACAGTTTCTACCCGACCCGGCCCGACGGAAAGCGAGGTGCTCGGTGGAATAAAGGTTAAGCCTTCTTCGCGGTCACGGCCACTGATGGTATAGCTGTCGGGGGTGTTGCCCGTATTGCTCACACTGATGCGAACTTTGCCGTTTTTCCGCACCCGCTTGGGGGACATATCCACCGCAAAATTGTGGAATGAATTGACAGAAAGTGTGCCGGTGCCGCGAGCAATTTCCATGCCGCGTTCTTCACTCGAAACCCGCAGGCCTAGATTATAGGTGCCCGCAGTGGCGGTTGGGTTGCGAGGGGGATGGATGGTAATGGGGAGCGTACCGCGTGTGCCCGGCATCAATTGCAGGGTGCTTTGGGGCATGATGACCCACTCAATGGGCAGACCCTGCACATTAACACGGAAATGTTCGACCAATTCGCTCTGATTAAAAATCTCGATCTGGGCATCGGTTCGCATCCCCGGCTCGACACGCAGGGCCTGTGGGTTGAGTTGGATGGTCACTTTTTGAGGGGGCGCACCCGGATTGCTTGGTGGCGCGGCCCGCACATCTAGAATAGTGCCCGATGGGCCAGCGCGCGGATCGCTGATGCTGGGGGCACCCATTGGCATGGTGTCTTTTTTGCCACCGGCCTTTTGCAGACTGAGTCGGTATTCACCGAGGCTAATGACTTGACCGGGGACTAATTTTTCGGGCACATTGGCTAGTAGCTTGGCCCCATCTAAAAATGTCCCGTTGGTGCTGCCGAGGTCAGTGATGGTGTAGTTGTTATTGGACTGTTTATCAATGCGGGCGTGGAGACGGGATACACGGCTGCTGGGGAGGGTGATATCTTGATCTTCGCGCCCCAAGGTCAACGACTGCTTGGAGATTTTATAGCGTTCAGGGGCAGCACCCTCTTTTACAATAACCAATTCATCACTGACCAGATTGCCGAGTTGGGGAATGGCGACATTGACACCTTGGGGCATACCGGGCATGGAAGCAAGATAAGTACCAAGACTATCCAGTTTGTCGCTGGCCCGCGCCTGCGTATCTAATATAGTGACTTTGCCGTTGTCGCTTAAATCGAGGCGCTGGAGAGCAAAAATAAGATCACGTCCGGTCTTGTAGCGATCATTCACATCTTTGGCAAGAGCCTTCATGATAATCGCTTCAAGTTCAGGCACAATGCCGGGGCGGACACTACTCGGCTGTGGTGGCGGAGTCTTGATGTGCATCTCAGCGGCTTCGAGAATGTTGCTGGGCATAAAAGGTAGTTTGCCAACAATCAATTCGTACATCATGACACCAAGGGCATAGAGGTCGGTGCGGCCATCTACCTCATCACCCTTAATTTGTTCGGGTGACATATAGGGTAGTGTGCCCATGGGGTGATTGCCCTGTGTTTGCAAAATCGCGTTTTCAGCCATCTTCACAAGGCCAAAGTCGGTCAGCAAGGCATTAAAATTGGTATCGCCGATGCCACTACTGGTCGAAACTTTCAATAGCACGTTGTCTGGTTTGATGTCACGGTGAACCATGCCTTGTTGATGGGCATAATCCAGAGCGGAAGCGATTTGGCGAATGAGGGCGACAGCTTCTAATAGGGTGACAAATTTGCTGTCACGGTACATGCGATTGAGATAACCACGAAGGCTGCCCGTTGCGACATACTCCATAATCAAATAAAGCAGGCCTTGATCGGCATGGAATGAAAAGACCTTGACGATATTGGGGTGATCGAGCATCCCAATGGCGCGGGCTTCTTGGATAAACCGCTGACGGAATTTTTCTTGCCGTCCAATTTCTGGGTGCATAAGCTTTAGGGCAACTGGGCGCTGAAGCTGAATATCGATGGCGCGGTAGACCGATCCCATACCCCCTTCACCCAATAATTCCTGAAGTTGGTAATCGCCGATTACCTGTCCTGCGTTTTGGTCGCTCATGAGAATTTCCCGTAAACAAGTAAATGGAACAATGAAAACCCCGTTGACTTTTACTAGTATACAGCAAACATGAAGACTGCATACGCTCCGCAAAACAGGCTATACTGGACAAAATTTAATAGAAATAGGGAAAAATACCTTGATGAAGATTGCGCTGTGCCCCAATGCGTTTCGCGGTAGTCTGACCGCCTTGCAAGCAGCCGAAGCAATGGCCCAAGGACTACGGAAAAGCCGCTTGGCCTGTGACCCATTGTTAATGCCTCTGGCGGATGGGGGCAATGGCACATTAGATGTATGGTTATATGCTGTGCAAGGCGAGCGGATTCAAATCCCGGTGCGCGGGCCATTAGGTGAAACCGTTTTGGCTGAATATGGCATGGCTGGAAAAACAGCACTGGTTGAGATGGCACAGGCGTCGGGAGTGGAACTGCTACCATTGTCTGACCGAAACCCCCTTAAAACGAGCACATTTGGGACAGGCCAATTGATTATGGATGCTGTCCAGCGGGGGGCCACTGAAATTTTAGTGGGCGTTGGTGGCAGCGCTACAGTGGATGGGGGCGCGGGTTGCCTGTTGGCATTGGGTGCACATCTATTGGATAAAAATAATCATTTAATTGCTGGGACAGGGGAGTCACTCGGTCAGTTAGCTTCAATTGATATTACGCCATTGCGTGAAAAATTAGCAGGAGTAAAAATTCGGGTACTCTGTGATGTGGATAATCCGTTGATTGGGCCATTGGGTGCTGCAACGATTTTTGGGCCGCAAAAAGGAGCCGATACTTGGGCAGTTGCCCAATTGGAAAAGAACCTTGTTCACTTTGCCAAGATTGCGCGGCGGGATATTGGAATTGAGATGGGCGATGTCCCGCGTACCGGAGCGGCTGGTGGCTTAAGCGCGGGCTTAAATGCCTTGGCTGGGGCCGAATTAGTTTCCGGTGCTGATGTGGTTATTCAGGCGTGTGGTTATGATAAAATCTTGACGGAACAGGGTGTCGCGCTGGTCATTACGGGTGAAGGTAAATTAGATGATCAGACCGGTGGTGGCAAGGGGCCGTTGGGGATTGCACATGCAGCGGCACGATTGAGGATCCCAGTTATCGCGTTGGCAGGTAGCGTGACAGCATCCGTCGAAAATTTGCAGGCATGGGGCTTTGCAGCGGCGTGGAGTATTGTGCCGCGTCCCTGTTCCTTGGAGGAGGCTTTAAAAAATGGCGAGTCGTGGTTAATTGAAAGCGCGACTCATTTGGGTAACACATTGTCCATCCATCTAAAAATCTAAAATAGGAGATTTTCTCAAAAATTATGAGTATTAAAGCCGATCATTGGATACGCAAAATGTCACTTGAACACGGCATGATTGAGCCGTTTGTTGAGAAACAGGTTCGCGCCGGGGTGATTAGTTATGGGGTATCGAGTTATGGGTATGACATTCGGGTAGCTGATGAATTCAAAATATTTACGAATGTGAATAGTGCGATTGTTGACCCTAAACATTTTGACCCAGCCTCATTTGTCGATTTTAAGGGCGACATTTGTATTGTGCCGCCAAATTCTTTTGCTCTTGCCAGAACCGTTGAGCATTTCAGAATACCACGAAATATTATGGCAGTATGTGTTGGTAAAAGCACCTATGCCCGTTGTTTTCGCGGCGACACTCGGGTAGCTCTAGTAGATGGGACAGCTCCAACACTTGAGGAAATGGCGCGGCGGGGAGATGATGGTGAAATGTTTTGGGGATATAGCCTAAGCCAGCAGGGACGAATTATTGTAACTCTGTTGGAAGCCCCACGTTATATTGGCCGAGATGCACTTCTGGAAATTGTTTTGGATAATGACGAGGTGATCTATTGTACACATGATCACCAATTTGTGATGCGCGATGGGCGTTCGCAAATAGCTGATCAACTGCGCCCCGGTCATTCATTAATGCCACTATATCGTAAATTGGCACGGGGATATGAGATGATTTATCAACCCATCAATGGTCATCTATATCCAACCCATCGCTTGGCTGATGAGTGGAATTTACAGAATGGTATATATGAAGATATTGCAGGGACACATCGGCATCATATTGACCATAATCGGCAAAACAATGCCCCTTGGAATATCGAACGTATGCCTGCCCTAGACCACATAAGGCATCACAATCAAGAAACTTTTGGAGAGGACTTCGACCCTCAGGAACATGGCCTAGCAATTTCAGAAGCCCTTGCTCGTTATGCTGAAGACTCAGAATGGCGTCAACACTATTCGGAAATGCAAAGTGCCAGAGCGAAGGCATTTTGGGCTGACGAAGCCTATGCGGAGAAAAGGGCGAAATTATCCCAACTCCATCGGCAGTCGTGGACAGAGGAACGCAGATTATCCCAAAGTGAGGCCCTAAAGCAATATTATGATGATCCCAAGAACCGAGAACTTAGGGCTGAACTGTCGAAGCAAATTTGGGCGCAAGATGATGGGACGAGACGCTTACATCAACAAGAGATTGCACGGAGTATCAATATCCGAGGGGAAATTACGGCTGAGGTCGTACGCGATGCGCTGGATCAAACAGGTTCGATTCGAGGCGCAGCAAGATTACTTGAGTGTGATCGATCGGTTTTCCGAAGATTTTCCGAAGTTATTCAAGCTTTCAAAGGCCATACGGTAAAAAATCACAAGATTAAACAAATTCGAGAAATTCCGGGTGACCACGATGTTTATTGCCTGAGTGTGCCCGAAGCAGGCAATTTTGCACTTGAAGCAGGTGTTTTTGTTCATAATTGCGGCATCATTTTGAACGTAACGCCCGCCGAGCCGGAATGGGAGGGTTTTTTGACTCTCGAAATCAGTAATACTACGCCTCTGCCTGCACGAATTTATGCAGGTGAGGGAATCGCCCAACTCCTCTTTTTTGAGAGCGATGAGCCATGTGAAATATCCTATGGAGATCGTAAGGGTAAATATCAGGATCAGGTGAGTATCACCCTCCCCCGCATCTAATCCCTAAAAGAGGCCGCTAGGAATTATCTGGCGGCTTTTTTAGTCTGTTCTTCGATCAACTGTTGGACAGCCGCTACCAAAGTCTGATGTTCGGTAGTGTGCATGCGGGCTTCGAAATCGGCAAGCGTGTCCTCCGGAAATATTGGAACAGTGGCCTGTTGGATGACAGACCCCATGTCGACTTCAGGAATAGCATAATGCACCATGCAGCCTGATTCGGTAATTTCGCCCGCATGAAAGGCTTCGTAGGCCCGTTCGATGGCATGAGTTCCGAGGAAAGTGCCCGGTAAGGCGGGATGCAAATTAATGACTTGGTGAGGGAAAATATCCAAAAAAGCAGGGCTTAGGATGTGCATCCATCCAGCTAATACAACCAAATCAACCTGATAGGTTCTGATTTTTTCAGCTAAATCCGCATCGTATTGGTGGCGGTCTTGGCTTTTTTTATAGGGAAAGTAGAGCGTCGGGATGCCTGCCTGTTTGGCACGTTCGAGGCCATAAGCGGCCTGTCGATTGGAGACCACCAACACGATCTCGGCAGCTAGTTCATTGCTTTGAATAGCATTGATAAGGGCTTGTAGATTACTACCAGAGCCTGAAATCAGTACACACAGTCGCATCTAGGCCCCTTCCAATTTTACGCCGTCGTGGGTTGCTACAATCTCGCCAACTTGGGTTAAATCCGACGCTAGATGGCGCTGATTAGAGGAGATAACAACCAGCATACCCAAGCCCATATTCAAAACCCGGTAGAGTTCAGGAATCGAGATATCCCCCAATTTTTGAATGAGGTTAAAGATGGGCGGGATTGACCATGTGCCAAGCTGAATAGTCGCCCCTAAACCGGGTGGCAAAATACGTGGCAGATTATCGATTACCCCGCCGCCTGTGATATGGGCCAAGCCGCGAATATCCACACCGGCCTGACGTAATTGCTTGACAGGATCGAGATAACACTGATGAACTGCCAAGAGCGCATCACCAATGGAGCAGCCTAAATCGGGATGATTATTGGTCCAGTCAACATTAGCTAACACATGGCGGGCTAACGAAAATCCGTTGGTGTGTAGGCCTGTCGAAGGCAGATTCATAATAATATCGCCTGCTTGGATGCGATGCCCATCAATCAACTGATTTTGATCCACCACGCCAATGATGGTGCCGACCACATCCACTTCATTAGGAGCATAGACCCCCGGCATTTCAGCAGTTTCGCCCCCTAATAGGGCACACCCCGCGGCACGACAGGCTTGGGCCATCCCTCCGACAATTGCAGCGATTTGACTTGGGTCAAGTTGGCTGGAGGCAACATAATCTAGGAAAAACAGGGGTTGGGCGCCTTGTACCAAAATATCGTTGATGCAGTGATTGACAAGGTCTTGCCCAACCGTGTCCCACCGATTTAATTGGGCAGCCACTTTGGTTTTGGTGCCAACCCCATCCATTGAAGCCACCAGCACGGGTTTTTCCATTGTTTTGAGGAGTGACCCATCAAATAGCCCACCAAAAGCTCCCATATCGGACAAAACCTGTGGCCCAAAGGTAGATCGCACGGCGGCTTTCATTAAATGGACGGCTTGCGTGCCCGCATCAATATTGACGCCCGCTTGTTGATAACGACTGGTCAACTATCTACTCCCTTGCCTATATCGTGTCGAAAGTGCATTCCATCAAAATGAATTTTATTGACCGCTCGATAGGCCTGCTGTAAGGCTGCATCCAGCGTTGGCCCTACAGCGGTCACAGCTAGCACTCGCCCTCCTGCTGTCACGGGTTGGCCGGATTGGAGAGTCGTCCCAGCGTGAAACACCATCACACTTTTATCTACATTTTCTAGGCCGGTAATCGGCAGCCCAGTCGTATAATTTTGCGGATACCCGCCGGAGGCCAGCACAACAGTGGCACAACTGGCGTCTTTCCAACAAAGCCCAATTTCATGGAGTCGCCCTTGAACACAGGCCAGAAGAACCTCATATAAATCGGTTTCTAGGAGGGGCAGGATGACTTGGGTTTCAGGATCACCAAAACGACAATTAAATTCTAAAACTCTCATCCCATCGGCGGTTTGCATTAGGCCTGCATACAACACCCCAACATAAGGCGTGCCTTGTGCTGCCATGCCATCAATGGTGGGTTGAAGAATCTGGCGACATATCGCCTCAATCTGCTGAGGCGTAATATCGGATGTTGGGGCAAATGCACCCATCCCACCTGTATTGAGGCCCTGATCGCCATCAAGCGCCCGTTTATGATCACGTGCTACCAGCATGGGCGCGATGGTTTTGCCATCGGAAAACGCGAGGACAGAAAATTCTTTGCCAGTCAGTCGTTCTTCGATGACGACTCGATTCCCTGCTGCACCGAATTGATGGGTTTCTAAAATCAATTGTAGGGCATTGTCGGTCTCATCGGGTGTGTCACAAATAATGACTCCCTTGCCTGCGGCTAATCCATCGGCTTTGACCACGACGGGACGATCAAAGGTTTGCAGCCACTTGCGGGCTTGATGGATGTCTTCAAAAGCAGCAAATTCAGCGGTGGGGATACCATGCGCCAACATAAATTCTTTGGAAAAGGCTTTAGAACTTTCGAGTTGAGCCGCTACTTGGGTTGGGCCAAAAACGGGTAAATGGGCGATTTGAAAAGCATCAACAATGCCGTCAGCTAACGGTTGTTCGGGGCCAATGACTACCAATCCAACTCCTTGTTGAGAAGCAAATTCAACCAGTTTAGACGTCTCTTTGGCCTCAATGGAGATACTTGTGCTAGCGGCGATGCCTAACGCAGCAGGCCAAGTTGTTCCGCCGTTGCCGGGGGCGACAAAAATTTGGCTGACATGTTGCGAACGGGCTAAAGCCCATGCAAGGGCATGTTCGCGGCCACCCGAACCAATAATCAGGACAGACTGACCCGTCATCCGCCCCATACTCCTTCAAAGATGAATTTGTCGCGCTCGGTTGCAAACAGCCATTCAGGAATGGGAATGGGGTAGCTGCCTGAAAAACAAGCCGTGCAATAGGTGTTGGGGAAACCGACTGTTTCCCGAATCGCGCCGAGCATCCCTTCAAGACTGAGATAAGCCAAACTATCGGCCCCAATTTGCGCACGGATTTCTTCAACATCTAAACGATGGGCGATAAGTTCGTTATAGGTTGCCATATCAACCCCCATAAAACAGGGATGCTTGACCGGTGGGGAGGAGACACGCATATGCACTTCGGACGCTCCGCCATCGCGCAACAACTGCACCAGTGGACGGGCAGTATTGCCGCGCACAATGGAGTCATCTACCAATACCACACGCTTGCCTTCGAGATTCGAAGTTAGGGCATTATATTTAAGGGTAATGCTTTCTTGACGGAGGATTTCGTCTGGTTGAATAAAAGTGCGTCCAATATAACGATTTTTGGTTAAGCCCTCGCTGAAAGCTATTTTTGATTCTTGACTATATCCAATTGCGGCGGGCGTGGCAGAGTCAGGCACACCGATGACGATATCAGCCTCGGTAGGAGCCTCACGAGCTAATTGACGCCCCATACCCTGACGTACTTTATGCACCATTTGACCATCTAAAAGGGAATCGGGTCGCGCAAAATAGACATACTCAAAAGAGCATAGGGAGCGTTTTTGCGGGGCTTTGCCTTCAAAGGAAGCAAGGCCGTCGTGGTTGATACGGAGGATTTCACCCGGCTCGACATAGCGCAAGTAATCAGCGCCAATGGTACTCAAGGCGCATGATTCGGAGGCGATAACATACCCTTCGGGAAGCGTGCCCACACACAAGGGTCGCAGGCCATGCGGGTCACGGGCGGCATAGATGGCGTTGCGTGTCAGAATGACGATTGAATAAGCCCCATCCACCAAGTGCATCAAGGCGCGGATATGTGAAATCCATTGATCGTCGGTGTCATCGGGTAGAGTCATTTGATCCCAGTTGGCGGCGGGCGAGGCCAAAATTTGGGCCATCATTTCGGTGTCGCTGGTCGAGGTCAAGCCTACGCCACGTTGTAATAAAAGCTGGCGCAAGATGAGAGCATTGGTCAAATTACCATTGTGGGCCAGTGCCATTGGGCCATGTACGGTTTCAATTAGATAGGGTTGGACATTGCGTAAATGGACGCCACCCGTTGTTGAATAGCGGTTATGCCCGATCGCCAAATGGCCGACAAGCGGGGCAAGGTTACGTTCATTAAAAATCTGTGAGACCAAGCCCATATCTTTGTGAATATAGGCGCGTTGCCCATCCGCAGTGGCAATACCAGCGCCTTCCTGACCGCGATGTTGTAGGGCATAGAGACCGAAAAATGTCAGTCGAGCAACATCACGCCCCGGTGCGTAGATGCCAAAAACACCGCATTCTTCACGCGGCTTATCTTCCAAATAGGTCATTTACTCCCCCCTGTTGGCGCCGAAGTTCGGCATCGTCTTGCAAAATAGTTTCCATATTGGCGTGTTGTAATGTGGCAATACGCTCGCGCAATTCGGGATAGGCTACACTTAGAATCTTGGCGGCCAATAATGCTGCACCAGCGGGGTCAAGCACGACGGCAGGTGCGACGCCACTGGGCATTCGCAACGATGAAAAAATATCACCACCCGCGAACGCACTTGAGACAGGTGGACAGGCGATCACGGGGGATTGGATTTGGGCATCTACAAAGGCGCTTAGGGCATTCGAGCGGCCTGCGATGGTGACATAGACTTTGGGACGAGGGTCAGCTTCATAAGCTGAAATCATCTCTAATACATGGCCGGGGGTTTTGTGGGCCGACCCCACCCGCAGTTCGCTTGGAATCCCCAATTTTTGCAGGGTATCGGCCACGGCGCGGCCCTGCTCTAAATCCGAATTTGATCCCATAATAATTGGTACAAACATGGTTTACCCTTGATAATGAGCGAGTGTTTGAATGATACGAGTTGCAGTAGGCTGGTCACCCGGAACGAAAGGTAATTGGGTCAGCCGTTCATAGGCCGAGATATAACGGTCAGCGACTTGAGCCTTGAATTCGGGCGGCATAATGGGTGGTGTGCCTTCGCCACGATAGCCTTGTTGGGCAAACCATACCCGCAAAAATTCTTTATCAAAATTCTGAGGAGGTTCGCCGTTGCCACCTGTACCGGCAATCCAGTAGCGGCTTGAGTCAGGCGTATGTACTTCGTCAATCAGTACCACCTCACCATCAATGAGGCCAAATTCATATTTAGTATCCACCAAAATGAGACCTGCTTGCTCGGCGATGGCTTGCCCACGTTTAAACAAGGCTAAAGCGGCGGCCTCGACCTGCTCGTAAATGCCTTTTTCGACCAAGCCTCGTTCGATAATAGCGGAGCGGGTTAAGGCTTCATCATGCGCTCCTTGTTCGGCTTTGGTGGTAGGAGTCAAGATAGGTTCGGGAAGAGGATCATTTTTCCGCAGGCCATCGGGTAATTGGATGCCATAGGGCCGGCGTTCGCCTTGTTCATAAAGTGTCCAAAGCGAGGTCTTGGTGACCCCGGTGATAAAACCACGCACAATTACTTCGACAGGTAAGGGTGAGGCTTCACGGGCTAACATCACATTGGGGTCGGGCACATCGAGCATGTGATTAGCTACGATGTCGCGGGTTTGCTCGAACCACCATGCACTGAGTTGATTTAAGACCTGCCCTTTGAAAGGAATTGTTCCCAATACGACATCAAAGGCTGAGACCCGATCCGTCGTAATTAGTAACCGCAACCCATCACGGCGATAAATATCACGCACTTTACCCGATTGGCGTGGCCCCCAGCCTTCAATTTCGACTGATTCTAAAGGGGTTGCTGCTAGTAGTTCATTCTCAGAAATCACATGGCCTCCTTAGGCATTTTTGATGGCGTTTTCGAAAATATGGATGCCTAGCATTCCGCGTTGACCACGTCGCCACTGCGGATGCTGCCAATAGTAAATATGATCTTCGGGGTGGGGCATAAGACCCATAACATTACCCGCTGGATTACACAGTGCGGCAATACCTAGTGCTGACCCATTGGGATTGTAAGGATATGGGGCGGGGTCGCCGTGTTCATCTACGTAGGTCAACGGTACAAGTCCATTGTCCCACAATTGATGTAAGGTAGTTTCATCTTGGGCAGCAATTCGCCCTTCGCCGTGAGCCACTGGACAATAGATTAAATCTTCTAGGCCTTCGGTAAATAGATTTTGACTATGAGGATTGGGTTTTAGATAGACCCAGCGACATTCAAACTGACCCGATTCATTATGGGCCAGTGTCACGGTGCGGGGGTTATGACCGGGTAGGAGGCCAGCTTTGACAAGTGCTTGAAAACCATTGCAGATGCCAAGGACAGGCCGTCCGCTTTCGATAAACGGAGTAAGCGTCTCAATTAGACGGGTTTGCAAATCTAGAGCCCAAACGACACCCGCGCCGAGGTCATCACCATACGAGAACCCCCCCGGCAGCACTAGCATGTGGTAGTCCAATAGACTACGTTCCCCATTGAATAATTGATTGATATGGACAATTTCGGATACCCCACCGGCCAATTGACAGGCTAAAGCTGCCTCGTGGTCACGATTGGTACCTTTGGCATGTAGAATCAGGACACGCGGGGATTGAGTATGAAGCGTAGGGGAGTGTTTAGAAACGAAGGCGATAGATGGTGATTGGATCGAAGCCGTGTGGGGTGTATCGCCGCGCCATGCTTTCTCCAAATCCGCCAATGATAAATCGAGATAGGTTTCAATTGTCAGTCGTGCATCCGCCGCCACAGTTCCCAATTTTTGATAGGGGGTATCGGCCAAAAGGTTTTCAAATCTCGCCACATCTGCGGGGCGGACTTCAACGACAAAGCGCCCAAGCGACTCGGAAAATAAGTGGGCTTCATTTTCGACTTGTAGGGTTGCCCCCAAGCTACCAGCGATGCACATTTCAGCAATGGCAACCGCTAGACCACCCTCGGAACAATCGTGGCAGCTTTGTACGATGCCTTGCGTAATAGCTTGATACAAGCGACGCATATGCTGGAGGGCATTGGGGACGGGTTGAGGGACAATGCCACCTGATAGTCCGTTGACGGCATGATAATGGCTACCACCGAATTCCGAACGGGTTGCACCGATCAGGTAAATCAAGCTACCTACCTGCTTCAAATCAGCCGTGACGGTATGCTCAATATTGGGAACGAGGCCGACCGCGGAAATCAGAAGTGTGCCGGGAATGGCATGGCGTGTCCCATCAACATCCGTGTATTCATTATTAAGACTGTCTTTGCCAGAAATGAAGGGGGTTTGATAAGCCAGTGCCGCGTCATAACAGCCTTTGGAAGTGCGCACCAATGCACCTAAACGGTCCGGGAGATTAGGATTGCCCCAGCAGAAATTATCCAAAATAGCGACTTGGTCAGGGTCAGCCCCTACGGCAACCAGATTGCGCAGGCTTTCATCAACCGCAGCCCATGCCATCGCATACGGGTCAATTTCCCCATAGGTTGGGCAAATACCGTTCGAAATTGCTACCCCTTTGGTCTGCTGTTGGGTCGCCAGCGGGACAAAAACAGCGGCGTCGCCATGCCCTTTTTCATTGACCAGTGGTTTGACGGTCATGCCACCTTGCACTTCATGGTCATAGCGCCGAATGACGGCTTCTTTGCTGCGAATGTTAGGATGGGCCAGCAAAGCCAACAACGATGCTTGGGGGCTAAGCGATGGGCTTTGATTAACGGTGGCAACTGGCGGGGTGTTCCATTCCGCCTGTAATTGTCGGGTTGGGATGCCGTCGTGCAGGAAGTGAATGTCAATATCACCCACTAGGGTCGCGCCGTAATGTAATATGAGACGTCCGGTAGTCTCAAATGTCCCGATGCACACGGCCTCGACATCATGCAGAGCACAAACGGCTTGCAAGGCGGCCCAATTTTCAGGGGCAACGGCCAAGACCATACGTTCTTGGGCTTCACTGAGCCAGATTTCCCACGGACGCAGGCCAGCATATTTCAACGGCACATTTTGCAATTGAACAGTCGCGCCAAGACCTGAACTCATTTCACCAATCGCGGAGGATAGGCCACCGGCACCGCAATCTGTGATGGCATGATACAAGCCTGCATCACGGGCCTGCATGATAACTTCCAATACCTGTTTTTCATTGATGGGATGACCAATTTGCACTGCGCTGCCAGACACCACCCCGGTATCACTGTTCATCTCCATGCTAGAGAAGGTTGCCCCACGCAGGCCATCACGCCCAGTACGCCCGCCGATAACAATAATTAGGTCATTGGGTTGGACTTCGGTAGGGTGAGATTGATGGGGTAGCAAGCCCAGACATCCGCAGAAGACGAGCGGATTGGCGGTATAGCCCTTGTGGTATAAAACCGCACCGTTGATGGTCGGGATGCCCATTTTATTACCATAATCTTCCACACCATGTACCACCCCCTGCTCAATGCGACGTGGATGGAGTGTGCCGCTGGGAAGTTGGGCTGGGTCAAGGTCTTGGGGGCCAAAACATAAGACATCAGTATTGGCAATGGGACGGGCACTGACGCCTAGAACATCCCGGATAACACCACCGACGCCTGTATTTGCCCCCCCGAAGGGTTCGATGGCCGAGGGGTGATTATGGGTCTCGACCTTGAAAGCTAAATCCCAGTCCGCATTAAAGGCGATAATTCCAGCATTATCCACAAAAGCTGAACGAACCCAATCACCCTTATCTATCTGGTTGGTAGCGGCACGGATATAGGTATTGAGAAGGCCTCGAATGGTTTCGGGTTGGCTGCCATTCTCGGTATAGGTAATCTGCGCTTTAAAGGTTTTATGAACACAATGTTCGCTCCAAGTTTGGGCGAACATCTCCAATTCTATATCGCTGGGGTCACGCGCTTCGACTTGATAATACTGCTGAATCGCCCGCATTTCTGCTAGATCCAGCGATAAGCGACGGGCTTGGCTAATGTCGAGTAACGTTTGATCATCGGCTTGGCGCAACGGAATAATTTCGGTTAACCTCTCATCCATCGCGGTGGTCACGTACAGCGGATGGATAGGGCTATCAATGGTCACTCTTTGAATAACCGAGTTAGAAAAGGCTTTGTTTGCCAATAGCTCTAGGTCGTTTGGTGTGAGGGGGCCCTCCAACAAATAGCATTGACCAGTTGCCACTTGGTCAATTTGATGCCAACCTAACCGATGCACAGTTGCCAGCAAATTTTCTGCAACAGTGTCGGTGACTCCCGGCAGATAAGTCACCTCGATGCTATGGTCAGCCGTTTGTGGCGGTAATATAGCATCAATGGGGAAAACACTATAGTCCTCAATGACAGTATCCGCCAGAATTGTTTCAGCTAAATGGCAGGCAAGATGCTCGTCAAGACTGCCTTGGACAAAAAAAAGACGGGCAGTGGAACAGCCCGTCAAAGTAGTAACCCCTAATTGATAACCCAAATCAATGAGTTTATTTGCTGATTTCTTTTGATCACGTAGCCGTATTTCGATGCGGAAAGTGGTCAACCAATGCTCCCTTTCATCTCCTCTGAAGATGGTACGCAAGCGTACTAGATAGATGGGCGTATTGGCAAGACCATAGGTAAATTTTCATTAAAAGTGACAAAGGCCAATTGTTCTATTACCCATTCAAAAGCCGATAGAGTTTTCGATTTTGTTTATGAAGCTGCTGATAGACTCCATATTGCTTATCATAGAGGGCCTTTACTTGGGGCTGTGGGGTAAAAGTTTTGGTGACCCGTACCACTTTTTGAATATCTTCAAACTGGATCTGCCCCAAGCCGACAGCACAAACTAGGGCTGCCCCGCTTGCGCCCACATTTTCGGGGTTTTCAATGACCTCAATGGTGCGCCCTGTGACATCGGCTAGAATTTGACTCCATGTATCGGAACGTGCGCCACCCCCAACCAAACGGATTTTTTCGGTATGGGGGATTTTGCGTTCGATGGTTTCGAGCATCCAGCGTTTATGATAGGCATCCCCTTCTAGTACCGCGCGGATGAGGTCGCGTTTACGGGTGGCGAGACTGATATTAAAGAACATACCCCGCGCATAGGGGTCTTCAAAGGGCGAGCGATTGCCATGCAACCAAGGCGTAAAAATGACTCCACCCGAACCCGGTTCTACCTCGGCTACGACGGCGCTTAGATAATCATAGAGGGAACGATATTCAGCTTCTTTATCCGCAACGGTACGCTGTTCCAAATAGATGCCGATTTCATCTAGCGCCAGATGATCACGTACCCATTGTAAACAGCGCCCCGAAGTCTCTTGTTCCGAGATGTAATTATATTTGCCGGGTACAGCACCCAAAATTGAAGCAACCATGCCATTGATGTCGGTCATGCGTTTTTCGACTGTCGCTACGACCCAACCCGATGTACCAATATAGGCGTGTACCGCGTTGGTATCCATGCTGCCCGACCCCAGCGTAATCATGGACAGGTCGCCACCTCCACCAAAGACACTTACGGTTTCGGGTAGACCTAAATCGTGGGCGGCGGCGGGGGTTAATGTCCCTACGACATCGGTGGCGTGTATCACCGGGGGCAAATGGGCTGGATTAACCTCATAATTGCGGCACAACCCCGTGTGCCATCTTAATTGATCGGGGCGAGTGTCGAACAAAAAGGTGGCATGGGCTGAGTCATAGCCAAAGGTAAATTGATCGGTGCAGCGCAGTACCAGATAATCTTTGACATCCATCCATTGATGCATGGCTTGGAAAATATCGGGCTCGTTGTCACGCAGCCAAAGATATTTCCAGACGGGGTCTTTGGCCGAAGCCGAAGCGCCGCCGGTGATGCGGAGGGCTTGTAAAAGCTTGAAGGCGTTCATCCCTTCAATTTTAATCGGGCCGCTTCGTAATCCACGCCGAAGCTGTTCGACTCCACGATTGTCCATGTAAATCATGGCGTGACGCAGGGCTGTTCCGGTTATGTCAACAGGAATGAATCCCTGCATTTGGGCGCAAAAGGCCATTCCTTTGATGCTTTGCGGATCGTGATTGGCAAGAATTTTGGCCGTACCTCGGCAAATTGCTGACCACCAATCATCGGGATTTTGTTCAGCCCCACCATTAGGCATGACATAGAGAGGGTATTCTTCAAGGGCCGTTGCCACCAATTCAAGGCTCTGGTCGAGCCGATAGAGACAAGATTTGCTGTGGGTGGTGCCGATGTCGTGAACGAGAATGTAGGTATCCAACGGCTACTCCTTGTAAAATTCAGTTAACGCCTTCGACGGCTGACAGTACCGTCTCAAAACGATTCAAAGCATCATCAATGACTTCGTCAGTATCGGCCATGCTGGTATAGAGGCGACTGCCTGCCAGAGTAACAAGCCCTTGCGACATATAGGCCGCACCCATTTCTTCCATCATATGCTTGCGGGGTTTGACCTCGCGCATCAGCCTCAAGGGGTTTTTGAAATCGAGCAACATAACCCCTGATGTTTCCAAATGGACAATTGACCCCTGATTATAGGCCACAAAGGGTAGCTTGAGCCGTTCGATTATTTCCTGTAGCCCTTTAGTCAGGCGATCACCAGCACGACCCGCCACGACGGCTGCATTGGTCCGTTCCATTTCCTCAATGGCAAAGTAACCCGCCGCACAACTCAACGGATTAGCCGAGAGTGTCCCTCCAATATAGGCGCGTTCGCCCGTTCCACCGATGCCCGCTGCAAAATGCAACATGACATCCCGTCGTCCGCCGACCCCACCTGCCATTGGATAGCCGCCCGTAATACATTTACCAAAAACAGTTAGGTCGGGTTTGACGCCAAAATAACCCTGCACCCCACCTAAGCCAATACGAAAACCCGTGACCACCTCATCAAATATCAAAAGCGTATCGAACTCATCACATAGAGCACGTACTTGTTGATTAAAGTCGAACGGAATAGGGCGAGTGCCGCTTTCTGGCCCGACTGGTTCAACAATCACAGCGGCTGTGCCCCCACGCAGGCGGTTTAATTGTAGTTTGCGGCGTAGTTGATCGAGGCTATTGGGATAAAATTCTTGGGTGTTGGCACTGGCGCGGCGTGGAATACCCTTCGCTTCCAAACGACGTGTCCCCGGAATATGCAACCCATAGACCATCGGGTCGCTCCACCCATGATAGGCCCCACCGACCTTGATGATCTTTTTCTTGCCCGTATGGACACGAGCCGCCCGAATGGCCGCCATGACCCCTTCAGTGCCTGACCCCAACATACGAAACATTTCAATATTGGGCATGTGCTGTTGGATTTTTTTGGCTAGTTTCAACTCATATTCATGGAACAGGCCGGTCACCGGGCTGCATTCACGGATGAGGTCTTCGATTTTTTCGCGGACAGGGGCATAGTTGCTGCCTAAGAGCGTTGGGCCACCCGCCTGCAAAAAATCAATATATTCATTGCCATCTTCATCCCATAGATAGGCTTCATCGGCGCGATGAATGGCGATAGGGAAGGGGTAATTGAAAGCGAGATTGTGCTGAACGCCGCCGGGGATATATTGTTTAGCCTCATCAGTCAAGGCTTTGGATCGACGGCACTGGTTTTCAAAATAACCAAGAAATTCAGCCATTTTGTCACGGCGGATAGGGCGCATGGGTTGGCTGATGAGCGCCTTGAGGCGGCGATAGATATCTTCAGTATTATGCCACTCTGAAATGGCATATTTTTGTTGATCGGCTACAGGCGTGGGTATTGTTATAACCTGTTCCATCGTCAACTCCTTTCAGCTAATTGCTGGTCAATCTTCTTTTGTTCGCTACGGAGCTTGCTAAACGCAATTTCACGCACTACCAGCGGAATTTTGTTGATTTTCTCTTCGGTATACAACGCGAGGATATAACTTAGCGCTGCTTTTTCTAGCAGCATGACATTGTGGAGGGCACGTTCGGGGGTTGACCCCAAACATAAAGCCCCATGATTTTTCAGAATATAGGCATTGTGATTATTTTGAACGGTTTTCCGTACTTGCTTTACCAATAAACCTGTGCCAGAGGGAGCATACGGAATTACATCGACTGAACGACCTAGAAAACGTACTTGCTCATCAAATAGGGCTGGGATACTTTTTCCAATTAACGCGATGGCGCTGGCAAAATCTTGGTGGGTGTGCATGACACAGCTAACATCGGGACGGGATTGATAGACCGCGATATGAAAGCCCATTTCAATGGATGGTTTTAAATCACCTTCAATTTTGGTTTGGTCGAAGGTATAGATGCAAATGTCGGCAGGGGTGATCGCAAAATAATCTTGATTGGAGGGTGTGATGGCGAGAATATCTTGATTGGGGACACGGATGGAGACATTGCCCCCAGTGCCTTTTAGATAGCCTTCGCGGGCCAACTGCTGGGTGTAATTCAATACTTGCTGACGGATAGCCTCAAATTCGTTCATTGCTGCTCCGCTTGTAACTTTACATTGTAAAGATGATAACGTGAAATCTTTACACCGTCAAGTTTGTGGGTTATCATCAACCTATGACCGACAATTATCATCACGGTGATCTCAAAAATGCACTGATTCAAGCGGGATTGGCAATCCTTTCACAAGAAGGGGTTCAAGCCCTTAGTCTGCGTAAAGTAGCCAAACATGCTGGGGTTAGCCATGCCGCTCCGTATTCTCATTTTACGGATAAGCAGGCGTTGATTGCAGCGATTGCTACCGAGGGCTATAAAAAACTTTATGAACAGGTCAGCGCAGTGGCCGTGCATTATCAGGCCGACCCACGTAGCCAGTTGATTGAGACCGCATGGGCTTATGTGCAATTTGCAATTGACACCCCCGATCATTTTAAGATCACTTTTTCGGGGATTGTTGAGCGCGAACATGATTACCCTGATTATGTTGAGCAAGCCCAGAAAAATTTTGCGCTAATTGTTGAAGTGATTGAATCCTGCCAGCGGCAGAACATTCTACAGCAAGGGGATAGCGAATTACTGATGGTGAGCATCTGGTCAGGTTTGCACGGCCTGATTCATTTGCTGCTCGGCAATCAGCTTCCCAGTAAATTGCTCAACCGCGTCTCGGCACGTGAAATATTGCTTTTCCAACTAAATCATTTTTTCGTCGGAGATACGCCATGACAGACAGCAGTTATTCCGTGTATCGCTATCGTTGGGTAGTGCTGGGTGTTTTCATGTTCGTCAACCTCACCATCCAGATGTTATGGATTAGCTATGCCCCTATCACTGGCCCAGCCGCAAAATTTTATGGAGTCAGCGATTTAAAAATTGGACTGTTTGCGATGGTATTTATGCTGGCCTTTATCCCGCTATCCATTCCCGTTTCTTGGGTGATTGATACGTATGGCTTTCGGGTGGCGGTCAGTTTTGGCGTGGCGCTCATGGGAGTTTTTGGGGTGCTGCGCGGTTTGGCTGGGGAAAATTATTCGATGGTGCTCGCCAGCACCATTGGCATCGCTATCGCCCAACCCTTTTTGCTCAACGCTTGGACAAAAGTTCCGGCCAATTGGTTTTCTACCAATGAACGGGCAACCGCAGTCGGATTAGTGACACTGTCGAATCTTATTGGAACCGCTTTAGGGCTTGTCTTGACACCCATCCTTATTGATGAAAATATCCATATTCCAACGGTTCAACTTATTTATGGCTCGATAGCGGCCTTTTCTGCCGTCCTATTCGTACTTTTTGCCCGTGAACACCCCCCAACACCCCCCGGCCCGTCGGTTCGTGCTTTAATGTTAGATGGGTTAAAACACGCCCTTAAAATTCGTGCTTTCTGGCTCTATCTTTTGGTGTCATTTGTGGGGCTGGGTATTTTTAATGGGATTACCACATGGGTCGAAAACATCGTCCGACCACGCGGTTTTACCCCTACGGATGCGGGAACATTAGGGGCAGTAATGCTAGTCGGTGGTTTGCTGGGGGCGGTAATTATTCCTCCGTTTTCAGATAAACAACATAAGCGTCAACCCTATTTGCTATTGGGAATCGTGCTGGCAATTCCCGGTATGATTGGGTTAACATTTGCCACCTCATTCCTTTTGCTGCTTGTTTCGGCCTTTGGCCTCGGATTTTTTATGGTCAGCACTCTGCCGATTGGGATGCAATACGCTGCTGAAATTACCCATCCCACACCAGAGGGAACCTCGAACGGCCTTATCCAGCTTTTTGGTCAAGCCTCGGTCATTTTTGTGTATATTATGGATGCACTTAAAACCTCAGATGGCTCTTTCAAACCCAGTTTGCTGCTGGCAACGGGTTTACTGATAGGCGGGGCGTTAATCATTACCCAATTACAAGACCCTATCCCCCAGTAAAAAATTCAGTTTCATTCCTAAGGAGAAAGGAATTTGACAAAAATTTTGAAATGCGATAGTCTTGATTTGAGAGCGCTCTCAAGTAGAGTGAGCGATGGAAATTATGAAAAAATTGACTTTGGAAGAAGTTGGAAAATTAGCTGGAGTTTCGAGGGCTACCGTTTCACGAGTTGTGAATGGTTATCCGCACATTCGCCCTGAAATCCGCGAACGTGTCCAGCGGGTGATTGATGAGACTGGTTATCGCCCTAATCTCCTCGCTCGCTCGCTTGCCTCAGATCGGTCCAACATTATTGGTTTAGTAATCCCCAGCGGCGCTCAAGCTGTTTTCACCGACCCCTACTTCCCATGTTTAACACAAGGTATCTCGCGTGGTGTCAATAGCAACAACCTGACCCTTGCGCTGTTTATGGTTCATTCTGCTAAAGAAGAAGAACGAACTATTTTAAGCATTTTAGGAACAGGGCTGATTGATGGGCTAATTGTGACCAGTGACAATAAGGGCGATGTGTTTATTCCTGAATTGCTTAAACACGAGATGCCATTTGTCCAAATTGGCCGCTCGTTATATAGCGATAAAATCTATCGAGTGGATACCGATAACATTGCAGGAAGCTATATGGCAACCCAACACCTGATTTCGTTGGGTTATCAGCGTATTGCGACGATTGCAACTAATCGGAACTGTTCTGGCGATGACCGCTTTACCGGTTATTGCAGTGCATTTGCTGACCATGGCAAAGTCGTGGATCGTAAATTGGTGGTCTATGGAGACTATACTGTTGATAGTGGCTATCATGCTATGAAACAGCTCATTCCTCAGCGCCCAGATGCCGTGTTTATCACATCTGACACCATGGCTTTGGGGGGGATGCGGGCTTTACAAGAAGCCAATCTGCGTGTACCCGACGATATTGCGGTTGTTGGTTATGATGATTTACCCCCAGCGGTACAGGCAAACCCTCAATTAACTACTGTTCGACAACCCATTGAGCAAACAGGGTTTTTGGCTGTATCTATGCTTGTGAAGATTCTATCCGGGGATGACCCACCATCCCATCAGATTGTTTTACCAGTTGAATTAGTCGTTCGGGCTAGTTGTGGGGCAACCCGATTAAAGTCTACCAGTCATCCAATACAGGAGGATACCTATCAAGCTAATTAGCAGAGAAATTTTCTCTTTCATTGAGAGCGCTTTCACATAGGCGCTCGGCTACATGAGCATCGTATAGATAAATTAAAAAAAGGGGTGAACATGAGTTAGTCGGTACAATATCAGGTTTTTTTAGGGCGTTCTTGAGAGCGCTCTCAAATTGATTAAGCATCAGAGTTTTTAGGAGAAAAATGAAATGCGTAAGGCTCGATTTTTAGCAATCGTTGTTCTATTGGCCCTCTTAGTGCCAGTTGTAAGTCATAATAATGCTCAACCCGTTAAGGCGGCTGATCGCGTCCAAATCCGCTGGTTTGTAGGGTTGGGTGCAGGTACAGATGCTCCTCTGATTGAAGCACAAAACAAACTCGTTGAAGAATTTAATGCCTCCCAAGACCAAATCGAACTCGTAATCGAAATTATCCCGAACGCGCAAGCCTACGATGCGTTGAGCACCGAAATTGCGGCGGGTAATGCCCCCGATATTGTTGGCCCAATGGGTATTCGTGGGCGCGCCTCCTTCCCCGGCGTGTGGATGGACCTCACTCCCCTAATTGAAGCGAATAGCTATGACCTGAGCGACTTTGACCCCGCGCTGGTTGATTTCTATAAAGTCGAAGGCGAAGGCCAATTGGGCATTCCGTTTGCAGTGTTCCCCTCATTTATGCTGTATAACACTGCCCTCTTTGACGAAGCTGGTCTGCCTTACCCACCCAAAGCCTACGGCGAACCCTATGTTGATGCTGACGGCGTTGAGCATGAATGGAATACCGATACCCTGCGCGACATTGCGATGTATCTGACCGTGGATGCGAACGGCAATGACGCCACGATGGACGAATTCGACCCCGAAGATATTGTCCAATTTGGTTATGGCAATCAATTCACCGACGTGCGTGGACGCGACACCCTGTTTGGTTCCGGTAATTTTGTGGATGCCGATGGCAATGCGGTCGTTCCTGAGAATTGGCGTGCTGCTGAACATTGGTATCACCAAGCGATGTGGGAAGATTACTTCTACCCCAATGGCGTTTATGGCAACAGCGAATTGCTTGGTGGCCCCGGTGGTAACTGGTTTGGCACTGGCAATATTGCGATGATCACGATTCACTCGTGGTTCTTGGGCTGGGGTACCGATGGTTTGGAAGGCACATGGGATTTTGCTCCTGTCCCATCCTATGAAGGCCAAGTCACCGCCAAACTGCACGCTGATACTTTTGGTATCATGGACTCCACTGAACACCCCGACGAAGCCTTTGCCGTTCTCTCCTATCTATTAGGGGATCGCGCTGAAGACTTGACCACACTATACAATGGTATGCCCGCTCGTTTGAGCCTGCAAAGCACCTATATCGAGCACTACGTTGCCCAACTGACCGAGACCTACCCTGACACCGACTTTGCCAGCAAGAATTGGGACGTCGTGCCTGCTGCTTTAGCTTACCCCGATAATCCCAATCACGAAGAAGGGATGCCGAGTTTCCTTGAAGCAAGTGCCCGCTATGGCGAATATTCGCAAGAAGCCGACAACAATGCGGACTATGATGTGGATGCCGGTCTAGATTCACTGCAAACCGACCTACAGGCGATTTTTGACGCTGTGGCTAACTGATTATCTCATCCCAAACCCCTTTCTGGGTAGTTTCGGAAAGGGGTCTAGAACATTGCTTCTCCATTTCTCCTTCTGTTAAGGCCAGCCGGGGAAATGAGGGGTGAGATAAACCTCTTCTCAAAAGGTTAGGGCAGATTTTGACCTACATGGTCAAGGTCTGCCACAACCTCCACCCAAGTCGCCAAATGGAAAGGAATTTAGGACGATGGGCATTTCTCTAAAATGGACTCGCGTAGCACGCACGCAACCTCGACAAGGGTTAAGGGCTGGATTACGAAGCATGTCTCCGGCGCAACGCCGTGAAGCACGTTGGGGGCTTATCTTTATCAGCCCGTGGTTGATTGGTTTTACATGTTTTTACTTAATGCCAATGATTGCCTCGCTTATTTTTTCGACCTATAGTTTTAAGCTCTCGGCTCCCGGTGATGCCCATTTTGTTGGCCTTGCCAATTGGAAACGCATGTTATTTCATGATTCCAACGTGTGGGAAGGCTTACGTGTAACCTTCACTTTCGGGCTAATCTCATTGTTTATTGGCATGGTTTCGGCTTTTTTACTGGCGGTTTTGCTGAATTCGAAGCATTTGCTGGCACGTAACGTTTTTAGAACACTGTTTTATGCCCCAACCATGGTGCCGCTAATCGCTGCGATTGTCATTTGGTCGCGGGTGTTGAATCCCCAAACGGGTTGGATCAACAAATTAATCGATCTCTTTGGCATCCACGCGGTGGGGGTAACCGGCCTGCGTTGGCTGGATGACCCCAAGTTGATTTATTTCGCATATACATTTATCGGATTATGGGGTATTGGCAATGCTGTTTTGATCAATCTGGCAGGTTTGCAGGGCGTCCCCACCGAACTATATGAAGCTGCCGAAATTGACGGGGCAAGTTGGCTCAAACGCCTCTGGAAAATCACTATTCCAATGGTCAGCCCTATCATTTTCTACAATCTCATTTTAAACGTAGTCGGGTTGCTGCAATATTTCATTGTGCCGTGGGTCTTAAATCAGGGTAGTGGCTACCCAGAGGGTACTACCCGTTTTTATATGGTCTACTTCTATAAACAAGCCTTCACCTTCCAAAATATGGGTTATGGTGCTGCATTGGCATGGCTGATGTTTATTGTAGCGTTGATTATCACAACGGTTCTGTTTACAACAGGGCGTTCGTGGGTCTATTACTCAAGCGAGGAGCGTTAAGCCATGTCGAAACCAATGGGTCTCGAACGAACAATGTCGTCCTATCAAATGGCCCGACGCCGTCGTAACATTTTGATCCAAGCGGGTATCACCCTTTTAGCGTTGACGGTCTTGTCCATTTACATTATGCCGCTTGGGTTTGGCGTGATGACGTCTCTCAAAACCAAAGATCAAGCCTCTGATCCTAAAGGCCCCATTATCCCCTCTGAAGCTGTTCAATACGAATACGAGGGCGAGAAATATGATGTGGTTTATGTGCCTAGTGATTCTGGTGATCAAGAATGGGCCTTGATTAAGAAAAGTCGCAAGACTAGTCAATTTATCGACATTCATAATCCTGAGAAGGGTATTATTGAATGGGAGGGTAATTGGCGTGCCCTAAAACCCGTCTTCGAAACCTCATTTCAATGGGGCAATTATCGTGAGGCGTGGGATACGATTGAATTCCTGAAGCTGCTAAAGAATACCTTTGTCTATGCGTTTGTGACCATGGTGGGTACACTAATCGCTTCAGCATTTGTCGCTTATGGCTTTGCCCGTTTCAAATTTCCTTTCCGTAACGCTTTGTTTATGGTGATGATTTCTACCATCATATTGCCACCAGCCGTCACGCTTGTGCCGACCTATGCTTTCTTTGTGAAGGTATTGAATTGGGGTGGAACGTGGTTGCCGTTGATTGTGCCGCAAATGTTTGGGAATGCGTATAATGTTTTCTTGCTGCGTCAATATTTTATGACGATTCCGCGCGAATTGGACGATGCAGCTAAGATTGACGGTGCTGGCCCACTGCGGACGTTTATTTCAGTCATTTTGCCACAGGCTGTCCCTGCTCTCACAGCGGTTGCCCTGTTCCATTTCTTCTTTGCATGGAACGACTTTTTTGGCCCTCTGATCTATCTTGCGGGTAGTCGTGATTTACGTCCCATCACGGTTGGCCTGACCGAATTTAATGGTCTATACCGAACCGAACCGCAATTGATTTTGGCCGCCGCTACCATTTCGATGATTCTACCGTTGACTATCTTCTTTATCGCCCAACGGGTGTTTATTCAGGGGATTGTTATTACGGGTGTTGATAAGTAACCTTTAAAATCCTGAAGGAGTTCGCATGTCCTCTCAGCCAACTGTAGGCCTGTCTATCACCGCCAAAGAACGCGCCACTGCTTTGCTTGCCCAAATGACACTGGCCGAAAAAATAGGTCAGATGACACAGGTTGAAAAAAATAGCATTAGCCCTGCCGAAGTCGCCGAGTTTTATATTGGATCGGTATTAAGCGGTGGAGGTGGGAACCCAGCCTTTAATGACCCCACTCATTGGGCGCAAATGGTACGTGGCTTTCAAGAAGGGGCCTTACAAACGCGGTTGGCGATTCCGCTACTCTATGGGGTGGATGCTGTACATGGACATAATAATGTCAAAGGTGCTGTGATCTTTCCCCATAATGTAGGTTTGGGGGCGACGCGCGATGCGGATTTACTGGAACGGATTGGACGCATCACCGCGACAGAAATCTTGGCAACAGGCGTACATTGGACGTTTGCACCGGCTGTATCTGTCCCACAAGATATTCGGTGGGGCCGTACCTATGAAGGCTTTAGTGAAGACACCAACGTGGTCATTGAATTGGCAATAGCCCTCATTCGCGGCCTTCAGGCTCCCAATGAAGCAGGGCTATGGGCGCTGCCATCAGTCAAACATTTTGTTGCCGATGGGGGCACCACTTGGAACTCCACTAAGCCCATCGAATGGTTGCCGGGGAGTAACTGGCAAGCGGCCACCCAATTTTACAAGATTGACCAAGGGGACGCCCAAATAGATGAGGCAACCTTACGACGTGTTCACCTCCGTCCTTATGAAGCGGCCATTGCTGAAGGTGCGCTCAATATCATGGTGTCATTTTCATCGTGGCAGGGTCTAAAAATGCACGCCCAGCGCTATCTATTGACCGATGTGCTTAAGAACGAGTTGGGTTTTGAAGGCTTTTTAATATCGGACTGGATGGCAATTCAGCAGTTAAATGCGGATTTCTATACCTGTGTAGTGCAATCCATCAACGCGGGTTTGGATATGGTAATGGTTCCTTTTGAATATCAGCGCTTTATTGCTACCTTGACGGAAGCTGTGCAAAAAGGGGATGTGTCCCAAGCGCGGATTGATAATGCCGTCGAACGCATTTTGCGGGTCAAGTTTGAACTTGGCTTGTTTGAAAAGCCATTGGTTGGAGATACGCTACTGTCCAAAGTTGGCTGTACTGAACACCGCGCCGTAGCCCGTGAAGCGGTTCGTAAATCCGCTGTGTTGCTGAAAAATGATGGTAAGGTACTTCCCCTGCCCAAAAATCTAACTGAGATAATTGTGGCAGGCAATGCTGCGACGGATTTGGGCATCCACTGTGGTGGTTGGTCAATTGAATGGCAAGGTGCGCCGGGTAATGTGACGATGGGCGCCACTGTTTTTAAAGGCATTCAAGAATCAGTCGGGGATAAATCCGAGATTATATTTACTGACAGCGGTGACTTGGTTGCCGAATTAAAGGCCGAGGTTGGGATTGTGGTTGTGGGAGAACATCCTTATGCCGAGGGCTTTGGTGATCAACCTGACTTATCCCTCACCCCCGAACAAATTGCTTTGATTGAAAAAGTGCGGCCCCACTGCCAAAAACTCGTGTTAATCTTGCTTTCAGGCCGCCCACTGATTATCACACCACAGCTACCCTTGGCTGACGCTGTTGTGGCAGCATGGCTACCCGGCACCGAGGGTGCAGGCATTGCGGACGTGCTGTTTGGGGACTATCCCTTTACTGGAAAATTGGCTCATACATGGCCGCGCACGATGGAGCAAATTGAGCAGAAATCAGCAGGCCAACCCATCGCAGACCCATTATTCCCATTTGGTTTTGGACTTTCATAAGCAAAGGATACTTTCTATGAGATTCAATCGCTTGTGGTCAGTTATATTGATTATCGCTGTGATGATGGGTTTATCATCCCATGTGCCCCCTATAAGTTTTGGGCAGGGCGGGTCTAATCTGGCGCCCGACGGCGTGAGTGGGGAAACCTATTATGCACCGTTCCCAGTGAGTATTGCTCTTGACGGTGAATTTGACGATTGGGCAGGTGTCCCATTGGTTCATATGGAACAATCTCCCGATGGGCCGGCTGTTAATTTTGGGGCGGCGGCTGATGGTGAATTTATCTATCTCTACGGGGATATTATTGATAGTAACATTATCAGCGGCGAACATGGCGAAGACTATTGGAACGAAGACTCCATCGAATTCTATTTGAATGGCACGGGGGATTTGACCCTCAGTAGCTATACTGACGGGGTTGTTCAGATTACTATCCCGGCGCTTGACCGCAATTTGCCTCCGGAAGAAGCAATTATTTCGGGCGTGCGCGGGCTATCAGCCAACGCAAAACTGTTTGCCGTTCCCACCGAAGAAGGCTGGTCGGTTGAAGTTGCGGTACCTTTGAAGAGCGACATTTGGGATATTACACCCAAACACGAGGCCGAAATTGGTTTTCAGGTACATCTGAATGTTGCCGCCGAGAAGAACCGCAGTGGCAAGCTGATGTGGTCAATTTTCGATGCCAGCGACAAGTCCTATCAAGACCCCAGTTTGTTCGGCAAATTGATTTTTTATGAGGCATCTGCTCAACCTACCGCTGCTGTCATACCGGGAGTTTACCAATTTTCCTCGGTCTTAGATGAAGATGGCGCACTGGATGATTTTGAAAATGGCATCTGGATGGGCTATGACAATGCTGATTTACCGATGGGGCTTGTTCCTGCTGAAAACAGCGCCCTAGCAATTCGTCAGGTATTGCCCGGTAGTGAAATTGCCCTACCTGAACAAAAAGAGGTCAATAATGTATTGGCCGTCCAATATGCGACAACGGGTGGTTTCCAGCATATCTTCACTGATGGGTCGAACCGCATTCAACAAGATTGGTCGGCCTATAATGCGCTTGGTTTTTGGCTCAGCGGGTCAGTAAGTGGCACGATTTCACTTTTGGCTGGTGATTCAGCCGAGCTTTGGACCTCTCCATTCACCAATGAGACTGAAGGCTGGCAATATGTCATTGTGCCATTTGCGTTACTGCAATCAAGCTCTGGTAGCCCTTTACCGCTGACTAACATCTCAGGTTATGGCTTTGAATTCACATCTACCAATGAAGTTAACAACGCTTATCTGGATAATTTTGAGCTATTTACCGCCGAAAATACGACAGGGGTTAGTTATCTTGATGCACAGCCAAAAGCAGCTTTTGTGATTGATGAGAGCATCACGTGGGATTCGCGTGAATGGTCATTGTTGTGGTCAGATGAATTTGAAGGTGTCGCCAACACTCCCATCAATGCCGACAATTGGACATGTGAAACCGGCGGAAATGGTTGGGGCAACGGTGAATGGGAATATTATACTGATCGGGTAGAAAATGTATCGCTTGATGGTACAGGCAACCTAGCGATTGTCGCCCGCGAGGAAAATCCCAACGACTACACCTGCCACTATGGACACTGTACCCATACCTCGGCGCGATGTATCACAGCCAATAAAGTCGAATTTACCTATGGTCGTGTCGAAGCCCGCCTCAAGATTCCATATGGGCAAGGTATTTGGCCCGCTTTTTGGATGTTGGGCGCTAACTTCAGGCAGGTTGGCTGGCCCGGTTCTGGCGAAATTGACATCATGGAGAACGTCGGATTTGAGCCCCAAACAGTGCATGGCACGGTACACGGGCCACGATACTCTGGCGCCAACGGCATTGGCGGTGGTTTTAGCCTAGATGAAGATTTCTCAGCCGATTTTCATGTCTATGCCATTGAATGGGATGCCAATGTCATTCGGTGGTATGTGGATGGTGAATTGTACAAGATCGTATCTTTGAACGATATGGGTGGCCGAGAATGGGTATTTGACCATGACTTTTTCCTGCTTTTGAATGTCGCAGTCGGCGGTGCTTGGCCCGGTTTCCCCGATGAAACAACGGTGTTCCCCCAAACCATGCTTGTAGATTATGTGCGGGTCTATCAGCTTACCGCTGATTAGCCCTGCGTGAAAGACAGACTGCCCCGATTCATCACATGCTGGATTGGGGCAGTTTTGAAAAACTAAAACCAGCCACGCGCTGGTTTAGTGCCCTAAAGGATTCAAACTCCAAATACGACCCCTTATTACAGATAATGTGGTCTCTATTAAGTCAGGAACATGGGCATCCCAAGTACATGGCGGATGCGTGGACGATAAAGATCTGAATCATATAATTCCGCGACGTTGGCACGCTTCTTGCCTTGGGAGAGGGTTGTAATCGGCACATCACTGTAGACCCCACGTTGGAGGCAGACCAATCTACCAGATTCACCACGCTCAACTAGACTCATTGCTACATGGGCGAAGTTGGCGGCAACCATCAGGTCAAGCGAATCTGGAGCGCCGCTACGCATCAGGTAGCCAAGCTGCTGGTAAATGATGTTTTGTCCAGTTATGTCTTTTAATGTGTCCCCAACATGCTGCCCAATACCCCCTAGTTTGCGATGTCCATACGCATCTTCCTGACCACTTTCCATCACTTGCCCTTCCATCGGGTGCGCGCCTTCAGAAACGGTCAGCATCGCGTAGTTACTCGGATTGTTCTTCTTATCGTCGAGAAGGAACGCTGCGAGCTTATTAAAATCGAATGGGACTTCGGAGATGAGGGCACGATCAACCCCCGCGAGATACGCCGCAATCAGCGAGGTCTCGCCTGAATTCCGCCCAAATAGCTCAACCACCGCAATACGTTCATGCGAACCAGCCGAGGTGCGTAGCGCGTGAATGAATTCGACACTGCGCGTGACAGCCGTCGAGAAGCCAATGCAGTAGTCCGTTCCATAGACGTCATTATCCATCGTCTTGGGAATGCCGATCACGCGCATCCCTTCACGTGAAAGCCGCTCTCCATAACTCAAGGTGTCATCGCCGCCAATTGGGATCAAACAATCAATACCCAACTTGTTAATGACATTGAGTACATGTGGGGTCACGTCGCGCACGCCGTCACTGGAATCGCGTAGAAACTCTGGGAGGTCTTTGTTTTTAATCTTGGAGGGGTTTGTACGTGAGGTATGGAGAAATGTTCCGCCGGAGCGATCTACTCGACGCACCGCCTCACGGTTGAGCGGTGTTACCCAACCCTCATTATCTTCAGGGTTGGCGGGGTTATATGCAACAAGACCCATCCAACCACGGCGCACCCCGAAAACTTCATAATCATTATCAATCGCCCGACTCACAATTGCTTTGATAGCAGAATTGAGACCCGGAACATCGCCTCCACCTGTCAAAACAGCCAGTCGCATAATGAGCGCCCTTTTCTATAAATAATTTTAATCTTTACATTGATTCTACCATCGTTGGTATGACTGGGGATCTTTCGGGCGAGAATCGGGATGAACAGCACTATGGTGATGTTACTTTTATCACTGGTTCCTAACACCATGCCAAAAGTTGAATCAGCCATTGTTATAATAACTATACCCTTGATAAATAGTTCTTTAGTGGAGGCTGTGATGTTGCTTACACGGGTTCCCAATACTACACTTAATTACGATCATATCGTTGAAGTGCTTAACGCAGAAGCTGACAACTTACTTCACCATCGTTGTCAGACCATTAACAAAGACCGGCTTTATCTTCCGGGGCCGGACAGTGTCTCTGAAATCTGGGGGCAGTCGGATCGCACCCCTCAAGTGCTGCGCAGTTTGGAACAACTTCACAGTCATGGACGACTTGCCGGTACGGGTTACCTTTCCATCTTGCCCGTTGACCAAGGAATTGAGCATTCCGCTGGAGCATCTTTCGCCAAGAATCCGGATTACTTTGACCCAGCAAAAATCGTTGAGCTTGCTATTGAAGGTGGATGTAATGCGACTGCCTCGACCTTTGGTGTGTTAGGTGCAGTTGCTCGGAAGTTCGCGCACAAAATCCCGTTTATTGTGAAGATCAACCATAATGAGTTGCTCACTTATCCGAACAAACACGATCAGATCATGTTTGGTACGGTCAAGGAAGCGTGGAATCTTGGGGCTGTCGCGATTGGCGCAACGATTTACTTTGGGTCTCCCGAAAGCGGACGGCAGCTTGTTGAAGTGGCCGAAGCATTTTCCTATGCACATGAATTGGGCATGGCGACGGTGCTTTGGTGCTATCTACGCAATCCGGGTTTTAAAGTCAACGGTACCAGTTATGAGGCTGCCGCCGACCTCACAGGGCAGGCAAATCATCTCGGTGTGACCATTCAAGCTGATATTGTGAAACAAAAGCTACCAGAGACAAATGGTGGTTTCAAAGCACTGAATATGGGCGGTTCATCGTATGGTAAGAATGATGAGCGCATGTATACCCAGTTGTCTTCCGACCATCCCATTGATTTGACACGTTATCAAGTGGCAAACGGCTATATGGGGCGTGTGGGTTTGATCAATTCCGGCGGGGCTAGTGGCGCGAACGACCTTGCAGAAGCTGTTAAGACAGCCGTCATCAATAAGCGTGCTGGCGGGATGGGATTAATAAGTGGGCGCAAAGCCTTCCAACGCCCGATGGTTGAAGGTGTAGCGCTGCTGAACGCTATCCAAGATGTTTATTTGTGTGAAGATGTGACGATTGCATAGCTTTGAATGTGTTAGATTTTCCGTATCATGGGGAGCACAACGTGTGGATGCTGTGCCCCCTGAGGGCCTCCGCATCCAAGTACGGTACATCCTCACTAGCACTGTCGCCACGGCGACTGCGGCTATCATAGAACGTCTCCTCAATTCTTCTCCACCAAAGCAAGAGACCCCAGATTATGAGCAGCGCAAACAGCGCATCCTTGAGTTATACGCAAGCGGGATGACCCAAGCGCAGATCGCTGCTCAGTTTGGCATTTCCACCCGACTCGTGAGCTATATCATTCGCGGAAGAGTTCGCAAGCACGGGAAATAAACGCGAGACCGACAACACATAACACTTGCTAGTGGAGAGAAATCTGCTATGAACACCCAGATTGACCTAGAAACAATTTACCGAGAAGAACGGAAACGTTGGTTGCGCGAGGACGCCCCGCGCAAATCCCTACGCGACAAAATTGCCGAGAGTGTCCCATATTGGATCATCTTGGTTGCTATCGTCCTATTTCTACTCTCAGCACCCCACACAGCACGAGTATTTGGGATGCTTACCCCGACATTGGGATGGTTCGCGCCTATCGCTGTCGAGTTTGGACTCTTGTATTGTTCATTCCAGCGGCGACTGGCGAAAGCCGCCCAAACGTCTGTCCCCTCAAACACCAAGACACTTGAGATATTGTTTTTCGTCACTGCAATCGTTGTCAACGGCACAGGCGCATTTGTGTCCGTTGTATCGGAGGCGGGCATTGATGATTTGTCATTCGCTGACATTGGCACGAAGTTTGGGACGCTCCCTGCTACCAGCCAAGCCGCGCTTATCATGGTGGTGTTGGCAGCCTTCATTATTCCCATTGGGGCATTAGTCGCAGGCGAGGGGTTAGCGGCTTTTGTGCTTGAGCAGAAGGCTGGTGTGGACTTTCGAGAGCAGCGGTGGCAGGAAGTGGAGCACACCGTCATTTACCGTGCCGTGTTTGCGAGGTACTTGCAACTTGGTTCAACGGAGCGGGAGGCCCGTCAGCGGGCCATGTCTCAAGTGAAAGGGTATTTAGGCAGCGCCAATCCGCCCAGTATCCGGTTACTGTCCGCTCCGAGCGAACAGGCCGGACAGTCCGAACACCCGACTAACGGACACAATGGGAGTGTCAAAGCGAAAGTCCGAACATTCTTAGACGAGAACCCCGACATAGCGCAAGGGTCTATCAATCAGGTACATGAATTTTTACAAGGGGCGGGGATCGAAGTAGGGCGGACGACAGTTGGCGAGGTGTTGCAGGAACGGAGGTCGGCTCAATAATCCCACAATGTTGAAGACGAAAAGAAGGTCGGCGAATTTTTTGGTGTGTATGTAGGTCGCCACTTCCTCTCGATGTATTAGTAGGGTTGTTTGCCGTGCTATACTGACAAAGAAATGCAGGAAGGCACGGCAGATTTATCAAAGCCTGTTATCCTAACAGAGCATCATGCAGAGAATGAAGGCCAATGGTTTACTTCATTTGTTGACGTGGTGCGGGAAAGCCAGAAGGTGTGGCACAGCCTCAAAAAACCACCTATTCGTGAAGTTTCCCAGTCAGTAGATATTCCACATTTTGTCCGCGAACATATTACATCCATAGCACTAGATAACGTGCCCTCATACGTTCCAGAAAACTTGGTAAGCCAATTAAGAAAAACACATCCTGAGCCAGTCATTGGGATTGGAATGGTTATTGATCGACGTACCATTTCCGAGAATGAAATTGCTGAATTAATTTATTCTGTTCCAGAAAGGGTTTTGTCGGAACAAGAATCTTGGGAGAAAGGAATACGTTTGTTGAATGAAATCGCAACAGACACGCTGGCAAATGACATATTAAAGCAAATCTACAAACGAGACGATCCTCAAAAGAGAGATAGTAGAGAAGCATTACAGTCGTTTGCTATTAAGCAGCGCACATTGAGGATTGGAGAACGTTGGTTTAAGCGCCTTGCCGGGGTCGTCGCCCGATTATCATCTCGGCCAACGTATGCAAAAGGGATCCGTTTGGCGCAAGAAGCTATGGGTGGAGTGGGCGCATATGAAGCATTTCGGCAAAAACTTGTGGTGGCAATGTTGTCTGGTGAGCGGGCAGAGATTGACGAATTTCTAAAATCCAAAGGGTATACCGATTTAGATACGTATGCCTGTGATATTGGAAAACAATCGTACTATGGAGACACGCCCATGGCAAATGCTTTACGCCCATTGTCCAAGTCATTAGCAGGAGGGATACCGTATTATAACGCAAATGGAGTTTCGCTACGGTCTTTCCCTGGAGTTATTCAATTATCTATGCTCAATGTGACAGATAAGGTTGTGACAGCAGCTAGTGGTCTTGGCATCTATTCTTTAGCCAATGGCATGACTCATCCGGTGGCAGCGGTAGTAGGTTTAGGTACAGCAGCCATTGGGTTTGCAGCAGCAATACCCTCAACGCTTCATATGCCGCACACCGTACTTCATGAAACGTGCCATTATCTATCAAATAACCTTACTCACTTGGGCCTATTTCCGATTCAAGGCTATCGCAAGCGGTAATATCAAGAAAACAGGGTTTGTATTTATTATTTTTATTGACCCTGCTTTTGGCTAAGATGTATACTCTATTTTGTCATCACTCTTTTCTTACTTCTCAAAATTAACCCACCATTTTTTATTTAGTGAAGGACAAATTTCTATGTCTAACGAGCAAGATGATATAGATGCATTAGCAGAATTTGTATTTAGGATAATTGGCCCCATCATTATCTTTCCCATACTGGGGGCAATCAGAATACAAGCACGCGGCTGGGAAAATACGGCAACTTGGTATCGGGCGTTGTGGGTGGCATCTGTAATAGCCTCCGTTGTTATCTGCGGTGCTATAGTTTATTCTCCGTCTAGCAATTCTTCTGGTGAATCTAGCAACGGGCAACCCCAAGGTAGCACTAATGTACCCATTAGCTATACGAGCGGAAATGTCCCAAATGCCGCGCCTTTATCTTGCCCCAATACTTTATCCTCTCGCCTAATCATCAATCAACGAGGTAGGGTGACAAGTGGTGTACCAAATCGGTTACGTGAGTCTGCAACAACTGACTCACGTCAGCTAGAACTGATGCCTGAATATAGTGAATTTTGGGTTCTAAGTGGGCCGACATGCAATGAAGGATTTGCGTGGTGGCAAGTTAACTATAACGGTTTAATAGGCTGGACTGCCGAAAGTGGAAGTAATGAATATTGGGTCGAGCCAATTCCATAATTGATTATCGGGAATCCTAGAAAACGTCGCTACTTCATATTAAAGCGGCATCTTGAAACTTATACTTTAGACATGCTACGATTTCTGAATGAATTGGGTAGAAAAAGGACAGCCTACACCCTTTGATGGACAGCCTATTGAAGGGTTGTTTTATCTTGACGGGGATGTTTTAGCGGCTTATGTAGGTCGAGATTGGACGAAGGGCCAAAAATATCCCATGATTGAGTTTCCTTCTGGAACTGAATGCGACATCTGGGAAACAGGCGACCCGAAACGAGTGGGCGTTATTCACCTATTCGGTGAGATGGATTTGCCGCTAGGGGACACAGTAGAGAATGCCTATCAGCAGGCCAATGACATTGCCGAAGCCTGTGGGTATGCGGTGAGCAAATCAGGGGAAAACGGTATAGAAGCCTGGGGTCATGACACCGACGAGCATTTTGTTATTATTTATGACCGCCAAACCGGAAAAATGGCGGATGTTGTACCCGTCCAAAGTGCGGAGCAGCGGCAACTCCCCGAACTTTTGCCAGACACCATTCGTGAACAACTCCCAAAACTGTATGCCAATGAAAAACTTGGTCTTGACGCACTGGCTCTGGTGAAGTTTTTTAGTGCGGATTCGGGCTGGACATGGTACGCCAGCGAGTATGACGGTGAAGATGTCTTTTTTGGCCTTGTGGTAGGTTATGAAATTGAACTTGGGTACTTTTCGCTCTCAGAATTGCAGGAAGTTCGAGGCCCATTAGGGCTACCGATTGAGCGAGATCGGTTCTATGAACCAAAAACCCTGCGAGAATTGCAGGAGGAACACTTGAAGCAGCGCGGCGCATCGTAGGCCGATTTGGATATGTCGCAGGAGCAAGAACCCCATCAGTACCGCCGCCCCAGTGAAGTGTTCGGACTAACCGAACACGAGGTATTGTGGGATCGCCTCTCTGATAAGCGATTTCAG
>JACRBG010000019.1 GCA_016234595.1 Chloroflexota bacterium
AGACAAACTCAAATCGGGTTCTTTTTCTGAACTAGCCATGCTTGCCATGCCCAATGGCGCGAAGGAGGCCTGACTCAACCCCAGCATCTGGGGATTTTTATTCCGGCGTTTTTGAGGACTTTTCTTTTGGCATTGACACTATAGCTTCGCTGCCGTATTTTTCGACCCCGCCAGCGGTTTTTTCTGGGAAATGGCGACCCTCATTGACATCATGCTCCTCGGTCACTGGCTAGAAATGCGTAGTATCCGCCAAGCCTCTGGTGCGCTAAATGAACTTGCCAAACTGATGCCAGATACCGCCGAACGTCTCAATCCGGATGGCAGCACAACCAGCCTTGCCACGACTCAACTGAAATGGGGTGATCTTCTCTTGGTGCGCCCCGGAGCCAGCATACCTGCCGATGGGGTGGTCGAAGAGGGTCACTCTGAAATCAATGAGGCCATGATTACAGGTGAATCACGCCCCATCCACAAACAGGCGGGGGACAAGGTCATCACGGGGACAATCAATGGTGACGGTAGCCTGCGTATTCGAGTGACGGCCACTGGCGACGAAACGGCCCTTGCTGGCATTATGCGACTGGTCGAACAGGCCCAGCAAAGCAAATCTCGAACCCAAGTTTTGGCCGACAAAGCGGCGGGTTGGCTGTTCTATATTGCCCTAGCTGTTGCTATCTTGACGGCTATCGGTTGGTTGATTGCCGAGGGGTTTAATGTTGGGGTGTTGGAACGGGTCGTGACGGTTTTGGTGATTGCGTGTCCCCATGCCCTTGGCTTAGCGATTCCCTTGGTCGTGGCGATTAGCACCTCCCTTGCTGCCAGCAATGGTATTCTAGTCCGCGACCGCCTCGCCCTCGAATCGGCCCGTGAACTCGATGTCGTCATCTTTGACAAAACGGGCACGCTGACCAAAGGCGAACAGGGGGTGATAGCGACCCTTACCACTGAGGCATGGCAAATCAATGATGCTTTAGCGCTAGCCGCTGCGGTAGAAGGTGATTCGGAGCACATGACGGCGCGGGCTGTCCGTGAAAAAGCCACCGAGTTGAATTTGTCTCTACCTGCCATCACTGATTTCGCGGCCTTGAAGGGTCGTGGGGTGCAGGCACAATGGAATACCCAATCCGCCTATGTCGGTGGCCCACGTTTGTTGGAATTGTTGAACCTAACCCCGGCTGACAAATTTGCGGATTTCACTGCCAATGCTGGTCGCCAAGGCCAAACCGTGATTTATTTGGTCGTCGGTCAGCAAATGGTAGCAGCCTTCGCTCTGGCAGATGTGGTTCGCCCTGAAAGCAAGGCGGCTGTCCAGCGCTTACATGAACTGGGTATCGAAGTTGCCATGTTAACAGGTGATAGCCAAGCGGTTGCACAGGCCGTCGCTGCCGAGTTGGGCATTGATCGCGTCTTTGCCGAAGTTCTGCCCGAACACAAGGATCACCAAGTCGCCGAATTGCAGCAACTGGGCAAGCGGGTGGCGATGGTCGGCGATGGCGTTAACGATGCCCCGGCCTTGACCCGTGCCAACATTGGGATTGCCATTGGGAGTGGCACTGATGTTGCCGTCGAATCCGCCGACATCATCTTGGCCCGTAGCAACCCGCTGGATGTAGTCAAGATTATTGAACTCAGCCGCGCCAGCTATCGCAAGATGATTCAAAATCTGTTGTGGGCGGCGGGTTACAACGTAGTGGTGTTGCCTCTGGCCGCAGGGGTCTTGGCCCCAATTGGTATTTTGCTTTCCCCCGCTGTTGGCGCAGTGTTTATGTCACTCAGCACCGTGATAGTCGCGTTGAATGCGCAACTGCTGCGTGGTCTCAAGTTTAGGGCCTAAGCCAAAGCGTTTCTCTATAAAAGGGCAGGTGACATTTACCTGCCCTTTTTGATTGTGGCTTATTGTCGCGTCTATTAGATTATACGGTCTTGTAAGGGCATTGGCCCTGCTCGCAAAATTTATGAGATCAAGCATTTATTGACAGAGGATTTGCACCGCCTCCAATAATTTGCCTAATTGAGCGACACTGCCCTCTAATTCATCCGGCGTTTTCCCTAAATTCCCTAAAATCCCGTGCACGGTTTTGGCAAAATCCGGTGGATGCAGCGGCATAGTCTCAATCAAATCCACCGCCCCTTTTTCGTTGATGCAATACCGCTCATTGAGAGCAAACAAGGCTTGTACCATCGTGGCTGCGCTGCGAAACACATGACCCGCCACAATAAACGCATCTCCCCGCGTGGCTGGTTTATACGCATTCTCCAACGAAAACCCTGCCTCCCACAACCCGCCTATCAAGGCCTTTTTTAGCAAAGCGGGATAACTTTCAGCGCGTTTTTTCAATGCCGTCAACTCCCCGGCGCGTTCAAACAAGGGCCGACAGTAAAACACTTGACCCAAGTAAATGTGATTCCAAAAACCGTGGGGATGCCCCGGCTGATAATGCACTTTGGGCCGACCCGCCTCACATTCGCTGATTTCAAATTCGACCTGCGTCAGATTGCAATACAACCAATCCACACGCTGGCCTTGAATATCGAGCCATGCCCCACCATTGATCCAAGGCCCCCATTCACCAAAATTTGTCACCGCCTCACTACGATGTTGGTCATCCAATTCAGCCGCCAATGCTCTCAGTGATGCAAGGGCAGGGGGATTGGTTGGGTCATAATAAATCCCCAAATCAATATCCGAATTAGGTTTGGCGTCCCCGCGTGCATGCGAACCACCTAACACGACGGCTTGGATACCTTCGATCTCTCCTAATCGGCTTGCGACTTGTTGTGCCAATTCCAGTGGCGCTATCATTTTTTCGCTTCCTTAACGGTCATGTGTGATATGACGTACACCCATAAATCCGTAACTACAGTTACGAATTCAAATTATACTTATATAACTCTTGATTATAGACCATGTGTTCTAATATTTTGGCAGAAAATACCCCTCTCCAAAACTTGAGAAGGGCATCCATTCCATATATGCTTCTATAAACGATGTTAGGCTCCGCAGCCCAATCCCCCATCCACAATATCTTGGTCAATGACTAGCATAAAATCCCCCGTTCCATCGGCATTCATGACCTTCAATTCATGTAACCCATCGGTATTGTCGGCCCGACCCAGCCACAGAGATACAATCCGACCATCGGGCAACACACACGGCGAATTATCATTGCTAAAATCAGGGTTCACCAATTCCGGTGTAGTGGCCTCCGGAGCCAGTCGCCAAATCTGCTCACCCTGCCAATCCGCCTCAAACACAATGCTGCCATCGGGGGCATAATCGGGATGAATAGTAGCGTTTTTCGCCGTGCCACCCGGCCCTTGCTCAGGCATCAGCACCGTTTGGAAAGCGACCGTCTCAATCTCGACCTCACACACGGCTGATTGTTCAATCGCATACGCATCGTGGGTGCAGGTAAAGACAACCGTGCTGCCGTCGTCGGCCACCGCTGGAAACAGATTAAAGGCATAGGGTGAGTCGGCGGTCAACAATTGGGGCGCTGACCAAGCCTCTCCGTCGCGGGTGATCGCCCACAAGTCGCGCTCATGGGGCCCACCTCCATCGGTAAAAATAATCAGATTGCCGCCGGACGCAATCGCCCCGTCTTCAGGATGCCAAACAGCCCCCGCCGAACGAATGACCTCGATATGCTCAAGGATAGGGTCGGTCAAAACCATGCAGGCCCAGCCGGTGCATTCAGAGTCAAAGCGCTCCGTCGAAATCAATAGCCATGCCCCATCTGGTGAAATATCAACCCAAGCATCGGCCCCCGGCGTGTTTTCGTCCCATGCGGCACTGATGTCAATTGGCGTCGCGCTTTCGGTAGCTTCGATGAGGTAGAGGTGGTCATTCAACACAAACGCAATGTGGCCGGGGGTATCCGCACCCGCGGCTGTAGGGGTAGGGGTGTTCGCTTGGCGAGGCGCAGCGCCCGATACCCTTCCCCAAGTCGCCCCAAAATACACCAAACCCATGACCATAATCCCTAAAATACCCAGTGTCCATTTACGCACAAGTCGCTCCTCGGTAACGATGAAATAACCTTTGCATTATAATGCGCCCCGCATCCCCGCGAAAATCTACCGCCCCACTCGTTTGCCCATGAGAATATCGGGTTTCCCAATGCCGTTGGCGTCCACCAGTGCTTTGTGATAGTGGACTTGGCTGATAATGATTACAATAGTGTCCATTACATTGACTATCATGACCTGCAAATCCAACCATGAAAATTTTCATCAGCTATAGCGCGAACAAAGAGCAGATTCAACAGCTTACAGCCGATTTAACAGAGGTATTGGGGCACCAAGTCTGGTTTGACAAAGGTATTCTAGGTGGACAACAGTGGTGGGAAGCTATTCTGGATGAAATCCGGAATTGTGATGTTTTCATTACAGCACTTACACTCCAATCGCTTGAATCAGAAGCATGTAAAATCGAGTGGCAATATGCAAAAGATCTGAATCGAGGTTTTCTTCCCGTTTTGATGGATGCCCAAATAAGTAACGTTCGTCTGCCCCCGTTTATGAGAGAAATACAATGGGTGCGATATATTGAGCATCAAAATGTCGAAAAACGACGCCAAGAAATAGTGGACTTGCGACGAGCAATTGAGGGTATGGCGATTGCCCGACCGCTTCCTAACCCACTTCCTTTGGCTCCGGAACCTCCTTCACCCAATGGTAGTGGCCCAGCCTATAGCACCGACATGGAAAATAGAATTCCCCTCTATAATTTTAGGAAACTACTGCCACCTAGCTCGCGGTTATTTACCCTTAAACAAGGGTTGCAAATCCACCGTCAGAAATTTGGATCCGATATTCCCCAATTTGATTTTTCACAAGGCGACAGCAATCTCACTTTACCCGGTGTGCCACAGGATATATTGGAGCAAGCCCATCAATATCAGCTCATGCGGGGTACCTCATATGAATCCCCATTGGGTAGCCCGGAATTCCGAAAAATCACTGCCGAACAATATTGGAATCTCGACCCTGCTATAGGGTGGAGCCAAGCCAATATTATCTTTGTACAAGGCGGGCGAGATGGTTTAGCCAATGCTTATGATGCTATGCTTACCCTAAGCGACACCAGTTATGGAGATGTCTTAGTAATAACGAGGGTCCCTTGGATAAGTTATCAATGGGGACCAACGACAAAAGGTCTTAACACCATTCTTGCACCCGGCGAGGCTTCGGAGGGATGGCGATACACCTACCAAGCCCTAAAAAAGACATTTGAGTTTGTGAAATTAGATGGGCGCCGAATCGCAGGCCTGATTCTATCTTCCCCAGATAACCCAACAGGACTTCTGCTTAGTCTAGAAGAACAAATTGAAATTTCTAGGGCTGCACTGGAAATAGGATATCCTTTTGTACTTTTGGATTGGATGTGCCATTGGCTTACTGACACAGGGCCCTATGACATCAATCAATTTTTGATGGCATTCACCCCTGAGGAACGAGAACGGCTGATTTTCCTAGATGGTTTAACCAAAAGCCTCGGAGCTGCCAATATTAGAAGTGCTCATCTTCTTGCGGGTCGTAAGGTGATTAACTACATTGCGACCCAATTGTCTCATACCGGCGTACCTAGCTTTTATCCTCAAGCAGTTGCTATAGCGGCGTATGAGAAGGGTTTCGCAAAGTCAGCCGCGCACATTATTAGCCCTGTGGCGGCAAGCCGTCGGGTTCTTCAGCAAGCACTGGTTGCAATTGGAATACCATTTATTATTGGAGGGGGGTTCTATGCTTTCCTAGACATGACCAAATATATTGATGCTATGGGTATGGAAGATAGCGAAAGATTTGGACGATTTCTAGCTGAACAATATGGCATCTTGTTAGTTCCCGGCCTCTATTATTCTGACGCCGCCGCCAACTGGATGCGTCTTACCTATGCCATGCAACCAGACCAAACCAAATCCGCTATTGAGTATCTAGTGAAAGTATTGAACTCGCTTTAGATTCTTATGCGATGACTCGTTTGCCCATGAGAATATCGGGTTTCCCTATGCCATTGGCGTCTGGAATCACCCCAATAATGGCATAGCCCAATTTTTGATAAAACTCATAGGGATGGCCCTTGAGATTGCGAATGTGGGCGATTTTTTCCCACAAGTTGTCATATAAGTCGGTGCTTGCCAAGGTTGTCATGTCATTTTGGTCATCACTGCCCAACTGAATCGTAAGTGCGCCGCGCTGTCGCACCTGTTCCTCAAAATCGCGTACCAAGGCCCGCCCAATGCCTTGCCCCTGAAAATCAGGATCAACCGCCAGCGGATGGAGTTCCCACACCAAACCATCATATTCAGGGATACCACCAATCCAGCCAACCACCTGCGGACTTCCACCCACGTCCATCAAGGCCGCGCGGCATATGCGGTCGGAAGCAGTCATTTCTTCCATCTCTTCCAACGCGCTCGCCAAGTCAGGCCATGCGTCGGGCCAATTTTCGGCAAAGGCCCGCACCAAAATCGCGGCAGCCTGATTCATAAAATCAGTTTTGTCAGAGGTGAGGGCGATAATTTCCATAGCAGCAGACCTCCTAATTTTTGGGTGGTAAATGAATGCAACAGTGGTGACAATTCCACGTAATGAATTATGACTTATCCACAATGGAATAATATAAGAGGTTGTTCGGCAATGGAGATCTTTAATGCAGTAGGCAATATCTTCGGGTCGGTTTTTAGCTGCTTCTTGTTTTTGGTGATGGGTTGCTGCTTCCTCACCTGTGCTGGGTTCTGTTTTCTCAGCTATCTGCGCTAAAAAAGCACGGATAGATGGAATCCGTGCTACACTCACATTACCTGTTAAACTGGCCCCATCATTTGCCCGCTGCAACATGATGGGGTGGTTGACTTATTTGGCTAGACCCAGTGTGTCCTCCCATGTAAACACATAGTTGGGGCCAAGCACATAGAAGGCTTTGGTTGTCTTGTTGTAATTCAGTGAATAGCCTTTGCTGCTGGCAATCTGAATTTCGTTGGCTTGGTTTGCGCTAACAGCCTGTTTAATCTGTTCCGCCGAGACTTGGAACAGCTTTTGCCCGTCACCCGCTTTGGTGGCATACCACAATTCAACCCCGTTCACTACTTTCGCTGTTACCTGCTTGCCTTCTTTAGTGGTGATGGTTCCATTCCCATAGGTGTAATAGATGGCGACAGTTGCGGCACGGTCACCGCTATTGAGACGGCCATCGTCTGTGCCACCGCCAGCCGCCACTACGCCTGTTCCGATAATCAATACCACCACAGCCAATGCCATCAATGCAACTTGCTTGAACATGGATATTTCTCCTTGTGTGAATAGTACCGTTCAACGAAGTAGACATCTGCAACCGGGCGATTTTTTAAAGCTCTTGCCCTGCTGCTCGTATTGAAAGACACACTTTGGAGGATGGTGTTACAGCCCTGTCAAGTTTTTGTGCGGTGGGCAATAAAAAACGAGGCAGATGTTCAATTATCTGCCTCGCTTGCTTAATTACGAGAAATTAGTAGGTTGGGCTAAATTAATAGCCTTTCCAAGTCGTGGCGGTTGTCGCCGTTCCGATGGGTAGCCCGACGGTTTGACTGCCGGGGATCGCCCCGGAATTGAAGGCGAGGTCGTTCTTGAAATAGACCGTGCCATTGGAAGCCGGGAAGAACAAGCCGAAGCTGTCTACCCCATTGTTGTCAAAGTCGCCGACCACGAAGTTGTTGCTCCCCGCGACAGGTGAAGCAAAGTATTGGGCATTGGGGAACGTCCCATTGACCGTATTTGGATTGGTATTCGACCAAGTGATGTAGGTACCACGTCGGCAGGCAATTGAGTCAATGCCATTACCATCAAAGTCACCTGCGCCAAATTGGAAGGTACCGCTGAAACCACCACTGTCGGGTAGCAACACGGAGTTCCATTGCACGGTCTTGGCTGGATTGCCACCCGATGTGACACAGGTATAGTAGAGGGCAAAGGCTGTACCATAGGGCGGGAAGTTTTGGCTGTCCATGACGCCGAGGCAGTCATTAGCAGTCACAGCAAAGCGCCCGACGACGGGTTGATTGCCGGCCACGCCTGCAAACAGACCAAACCATGTGGCCGTCCAGTTGGGAGTAGCGCCGACATCATTGGTGGTGTAGAACACCCCGGCTGAAGCACCACTGGTGACATAGACCCCGGGTGTTTGGCGGCCATCACCGTCCCAGTCACCCATGACCCATTGCCCATTGGCTGTCGCGGCGGGTGAACCCGACCCATAACTCAGATAGGCGTTGGGTGCTGGCGGATTAGCGGTGCTGTCCACCAAACTAACGTAATTGAGTGATGGCGCAAATACCGCTAACCGGGCTGGGCAGCCATAGTTACTGTAGCCGGGGGTGATGGGTTGAACACACCAATCCGCCCCTTCGTCAAAGTCGCCACCGCTGGTATTGCGTCCAACGGTGGATGCGTTGACTAGTGTTGGGAAAACTGGAGCATTGGGGCTGATAAAGTTCGCTCCATTGAGGCCTAAGGTGTTGTTGCTACCGAGGCGCACAAAGTCGACCCCGTTACTGCCTTCATTGTAAAGCTGGGCCGCACCGGAATCGCCCGCGATCCAACCGAGGCTGCCACCACCAAACAACACGGCTGCTGTATTGGTGCCAACCCCTTCGAAGACGCGGACATAGGACATGGGGTTGAGGGTAAAGGCTGGGAACACAAAATTTACCCCAGCGGTACCATCATAGTCATAGATGATGACTTGGAAACCAGTTAGGGTATAGGCGGCGAGGGAAGCATTGTAGATTTCAACCCCATCCGGATCGCCACCATAGATTTCATTGATGACCACGCAGGGCCGATTGAGTGTTCCCAATGAGACGAGGTGGAAGCAGAAATCGCTGGTTCGGTCGCCATCTTCACTGCTGGGACGGCGTTGCAGGCTCGATTCGTCAGTGCCCGCCACTGGCAGTGCACCACCAAACCAACCGGCTCCGGCTGGGGCAACGGTTGTCGACCCCCAACGCGCAAAGTCCACCACACTACCTCCAACGCCCGTCGTCAATAGACCGCCACCATCGCCCGCATTCCACGCAAAGTTAAAATTAGCATAGAAGGTCGTGGCAGTGTTGGTTCCGGCGGCTTCAGAAATGACGACATAACCACCCGCTGGAATCGAGGCGGCTGGGAAAGTATAGGTGCCGTCAACAGTTGTCACCGAGGAATACGAAGTAAACTGATACCCCGTCAAGGTGATAGTGGTGCTGGTTGGGTTGAAGATTTCAACCGCGTCCGTGCCCCCCACATAAAACTCATTCAACACCAAGCAGGCATCATTGGCTTTACCCAGCGTCGGGCATTGCGCAAACCAATCGGTGCTGGAATTGTCGTCGTCATTTTGCTCATTACGCCCAAGCGATTGGGCCGAGTTGTAGGTAAAGGTTGGGGAACCTGACCATGTATCGGGTGCGGTTGGGTTAATCGTTGAGCCACCCCAGCGGAAAAAGTCGACCCCCGTATTGGAATTTGTTACAAGCGCGACCGCACCATTGAGGTCCATTTCGATATTGGTGTTTTGATTGTAATACAACGCCGTGCCGGTATTGCTCCCTGCTGATTCATACAGGGTGACATAGGCCCCGGGATAGAGTGCAAACGTCGGCAATGTCCATGTCACATCCAGCGCGTTGTTGTAATAAATCCGCACTTGCCAACCTGTAATGTTGACGGCGGCGGTGGTGGGGTTGAACAGTTCAACCGCATCAGGGCCATCAGCGTCAACTTCATTAATCAGGATATGGCCCAATTCGGCCAGACGCGGGGCACGGACAGTATCGGCACTTGGGGCGGGGTTAGCGGGTGGGGTGGTTGCCCCGGCTGAACTCCCGGCAGGCCGATCTGGGTTCGCGGTCGGGTCAACAAAAGTGGGTGGGGGGGCATCCAAATTGGCTACAAAGGCATCAATGGCAACTGTGCCGCCTTCTTGAGCATACACCCGCACGGTGTGCCATTCGTCGCTTAGATAATTGATTTTGGCGCTTTGATTATAGGCCGTCACGTCGGCTGCGGTAATGACTGTCCGCAAGACCGTGCCATCTACTTCAATGGCGAGTGTACCCAATTGGGGGCCGCTGACATAAATAATCTCGACCGTGGAACCATAAAAATGTAGGCCAAGGCTATCGTTCGCGCCACCGCCGCCATAAAGATAACTTCCACTGCTGGCTGCACCCGCCGTTTGTTTTGACCATGTCCCCGCACGATCAACACGTGCGTCTTCGGACTCAACTTTTTGGGTTTGAGTCGTTGGGCTTTGGGATAATGCTATTCGATGATGGGCTGGGAAGAAAATGGTGCAGGTTACGATGAAGACCAATAACAACGCTCCTAGACGTCTCATTGGCTTAAATAACATATGTAGACCTTTCTCTAATAGATGTAGTGTGAAGAATTTTGTAAAGCTCCCAGTGCAAGTATATGAAGGTTTATTGTCTATAAATCGTCAGGAAATTGTCTGTCGGAAATTAGCAAATGCAATTTTTGGGCTTTTTCCGCACCAGAAAGCCGCGCAACCCTTACCCCTTCAATTATTAAATTCATAAATTTTTCATAATTGATGTCATTTAGCGCCCGAATTGTGACGAACCTCACTTGCTTTCCTTGCCCCTCAAGGATTTTTTCAGGATCATTCATCAATACACCCCATTCAAAACCCAGACTTACATGGGTGTCCAAGGGAGCCACATAGCCCACATAAACATCTTTTTTGCCCAACCCGGCCAGCAGCACACGATACCCAATCAATCGCCAACCCGGATAGACGGCCTCGCGTATCTCCGGCATGGCCTGTTTTATCAACCCGCGCAGCACATTCGCCAATTCTTGTATATTCGGGTGATAATCACCCAAGAATTGCTCAATACTTGGGGGTGGTGATTTTTTGGAGGGCATGGTGTTTTAAAGCCTTTCGCGTTGATATGTAGGATACTTCAGTGTACCAAGCGCCTCCTGACAACTGTATGTCAGGTGTAACGTTTAGGCTGGCTTCGCATCTAAATAAAAGGATTGGTTATGGAACAAGAGTTGATTGCGGCCTTGCGCCAGCGTGACCCAGCGGCCTTTGCCGATGTTTTTGCCACCTATTCCGACAAAATCTATCGTTTGGCGGTTAGCCTATTGCATGATGAACAAGCCGCCGATGGGGTGGTGCAAGATACTTTTTTGGCCTTGATTGAACATATCCACACCTTTGAAGAACGGGCTTCGTTAGCAACATGGCTGTATCGGGTGGCCTATAACCATGCCCAAACACGGTTGCGGCATCAGCGCCCCCAAGTGGATTTGGATGAATGGGCCGATGACAACATCGCACTGCCCGAAAAAATGATTGATTGGAGCACCCTGCCCGAACTGTTATTGACAGGGGAGGAGGCCAAGGCGCAAATTATGACCGCGATTAGCACCCTTAGTCCGAGCTTGCGGGCGGTGTTTATCTTGCGTGATGTGGAAGAACTTTCGACTGAAGCAACCGCTGAGGCCTTGGGGATTCAACCCGGCGCGGTTAAGGTGCGGCTACATCGGGCACGCTTGGCCTTACGCGAAACATTGGCAGGCTACTTTGAAGAAATACGAGGCGAAGAATGGACTGCAAAACACTAATCACCTATCTATCCGACTACATTGATCGTGAACTCGACGAAAGCCTTGCTGCTGAAGCGCGTGACCATTTGGCGACCTGCCCCAATTGCAGCATCGTCTTGGACTCCACCCAAAAAATGATACTGATGTCCAAGCTGACAGGCCAAGTTGCCATTCCCAAAGCCCGCCGTGAAAGACTGTGGTCAGAAATTGAAGCCGCTTTTAATGAGCGCAACGCCGCCGATTAGTGCTAAAAAAATCTCTCCGACCAATTTTGTAACCTTTTTAACACCGCTGCATCTAAAGGGTACAAAGACACAAAATTCAGCGTGACTCCGTTCACGGGGAGAGATTTTAAGATGGCATTTGCAAAGTTTATGGCTGGCCCAATTGGTCGTGGTGTGCGGATTGCGGCGGGCATCCTGTTGATTTTGGTAGGCCTGTTTGTGATTGAAGGCACGGGTGGTTGGATTGTTGCCATCATCGGTATCGCACCTGTCCTCGCCGGGGCATTTAATTTCTGCCTGATCGCCCCCCTCATCAAAGCGCCATTTTTCGGTAAGGAAGCGCTACAGAAATAACGATTCGCGGTTGTATTGGTAAATAAAACAGGGGCCAAACGACCCCTGTTTTTGATTTCGACAGATGTTAATGGTTACGAGTCCATCCATTTGGAAACCGAATAGCCTACTAATCGCGGTGATTAGGAGCACGATACTGACACGCTTTTAGTGGGTACGATGCGCAACTATCTAAGCCTGCTTTTTGAAAAACTGGATGTGCCAGATCGCACCCAAGCCGCATTACTGGCTTTGCGCTACCCTCTGGTGGATTAAACATCCGACGAAATATCGTTCGACTCGGATTCGGTATGGCGTATGCGCAACAGCCCTGCCAATAGGGCCACGACCAAAGCACCTAGACTGATACCGGCTTTTGCCAGTCTGTTGGGATGCTGGTTTGGCTCTTTGGGCTTGGTGTATTTTAATTGCCACCCCACGCTGCTTTGACCGCTGGTAGGGAATTCGTAATTGGCTTGGGGAAAGACATTAGCGGGAATTGGAGACTCGGTGCGTTCTGTTTCTAGCGCCCGACGGGCCTTATCCCATGGCTCGATTTCGGCAAGATCAACCGGTGTGGCGGTCGCACGGCGAGCATAGACTTGGGTGAATTCGGCACCAAACAACACAATCTGCGCCGAGTAATAAATCCACAGCAAAATCAACACAAACGATCCGGCTGCTCCATACACCGAAGCAGTCGAGCTATAGCCGAGATACAACCCCAATAGATATTTCCCCATAGTAAACAACAAGGCTGTTATCGCCGCCCCGACCCAGACATCCCGCCATTGCACTTTGGTGTCGGGAATGAACTTGTACATCAAGGCAAATAGCAGGGTAATCAACAAAAAAGTAGTGCCGTCACTGGTGACCCGTAGCAATAGTTCAACCTCTGGCACAATCTCCATAACATAGGTGTCCGCCGTTGCCAGCAACGTGCTGATAATTAGGGAAACCATCATAAAAAAGCCAAGTATCAACAAAATGCCCAAGGAAAGCAGTTTTTCTTTGAGATAATTTCCGATACCGAGGTAACGGGTTTTCCGTTTGACCTGCTGGTCATCCACGTCCCAGATGGTGTTTAACGCACCACGCAATTGACCAAGCGCCCCGATTGCACCAATAAGCAGTGTTCCGACCCCCAGCACGGTTGAAATTACGCCTTCGGTGGGGCGATCCGCATTGCTGATAAGGTCGCCGACAAAACCTGCTGCATCATCACCGAGGGCGGCTCTAACCTCGCTCAGAATACGGGTCTGGACGGTCGCCTCGTTTACAATAAAACCCAAGACCGCTACGATCACCACCAGCAAAGGGGCGAGCGAAAAAGCGGTATAGTAGGCTAAGGCGGCGGCAATGCGGGCAGCCTTGTCTTCTTTCCATTCGTTATAAGTCTGCTCAATCAAGTTGAAGAACGTTGTTAGAAATGTCATGATCGCCTCATCCTGCATGTGTGCCTTGCTAAATGCTAGAGGAGATCGGGCATCTTCAATAGGGACAGGTGGCTCAATTGGGTCTGGGTGAGTTGGTGGATATGGCGGCGGAGATGTTTAGGAAAGCGACCCATCGAATGAATTGGTTTTCGATAGGCCACCTTCGTTAATCAGTTGGGGACGCTAGGGGAAATTATTGCCAGTCCAGATTGGCATTCCAACCTGCAAGGGCTGCTAAAAGGTGAGGGTCGCTGCCATCGGCTTGCATGGCATATAAATTGATGTCGGGGTGCATTCCATCTTGAGGGATGCCACCAATCAGTACATATGCGATCGTTAAGCCATCGGGTGACCAAGCCGTGCTAAGCACTGCTTCATCACTCAACTGCTGCAAATTTTGCCCATCCGCATCAACCACATAAATCCCGCGTGCTGTTTCATCCAATGATGTGAACAAGAATTGGCTACCATCAGGTGACCATGATGGGCCAGCAATTCCAGCGATGCCAGCAATTACTTGGCGCGGGTCACTGCCATCGGCTTGTACGACATAGAGGCCGCCATTAAAAACATAGGCGATTTCTGTCCCATCGGCGTTTGGGGCAGGGGAGTAGCCTTCGATGCCGAGGGATGTTTCTGTGCCATCGGTCAAATTGAGAATAGTGAGTTTCCCCGGCTTGAAACCCGACGTATAAACCAGATGCTCATCATCAAGCCATGTGGGGCTGAAATCGTACACATCGTTGAAGGTCACACGGGTTTGATTGCTGCCATCCCGTTCCATGACATAAATTTCAGTGAGAGGGGCAGTACTAGCGGCATCATCCCGATCTGACACAAACGCGATTTTGCTACCATCGGGTGAGAAAACCGGGTCGGTGTTGCGCAGGAACTGCCGATTCACTAAATTTTCGGTGAGTTTTTCGATCTCGCCGCTGGTTACATTGAGCAAATAAATATCGGGGTTATGGCCTGTAAAATCGGCTACGTCGGCTTCATACACAATCCAGCTATCCGGGGCAGGGTCTTGGGCGCGTGCTGATGATTGCCATGCTCCAAGCGTGACGGAGGCAAGTAATGTGGTGGCAATCAAGGTTTTTTTGAATGGGAAGGTCATCATCCGAATTTCTCCTATTGGAGTGATTGAATTTCGTCTCCCTTCAAGACGACAAGGCGCTGTGAGAAGTTCCTTTTGGTCGGAGGTCATTTTTTTGTCGCCTCGTTCGACGTTATATAAATGGAATGACCGAGAGGATTGAAGATTATGGCAAAAGATTCGCAACGCCTTGAACAAGAATTTATTGCGACCGTACATGAAAAAACGGGACATGAGCTTGGCGATTGGTTGACCCTTATCGCTGGGTCGGGTATAGACAAGCCAAATGCGATTTTGAATTGGCTGAAAACTGAACATAAGCTCAATCACTTGCAAGCCAATTTTCTCACCGGTCTCTATCTGAATGATGGCAAGCCTGTTTTTGATTATGCGGTATTGTTTGAAAACCTGATGAAAGGCAAAGAGACACTGTTGCCAACCTATCAGGCCCTAGCGATGATGATAAAAGCCAATCTGCCCGACGCGGAACTGATCCCTACTAAAACCTATATTTCAATCGAAGCTGCTCGCATCTTTGCGTGTGCCACTCTCACCAAACAGGTCATGCGCATTGGTCTCGATTTAGGAGCCACACCATTTGACAGCTATGTTCAAAAGGCCAAAAGTCTGGGGGCCATGCCTAATTTGACCCATATGGTCGAAGTCACGGCGCCGTCGGAGATTGGAGACCAACTGTTGGCTTACCTACAGCAAGCCTATCGCCGTGCCCATAAACTCTAGTGGTGGAATCAAAATGCCTATCCGGTGGGGGATAGGCATTTGAGAACCGATGAGGAGAAGTTCTTGGAGATTTTCAGGAGGAGCTTTTTAGCTCAAACCATTTCAGGCCAATCACGGTTATTTGCCTATTGCAAAGACCGGAGTTGCGCTCATTTCAAAAATCAATCTTGAATTCATTGTATCTTCAATTTAGGCATTCGGGTGGTGAGGTTTTACCTATAATCCGTGTGCATCTGTCACCCTTATTTAACCCATCGCGATTAACCCGATAGCGGTTAGCGCGAATACCACCCCGAGACTTTGCCAGCGTGTCAGGCGTTCTTTCAAAAGCACCAATGCCAAGACGACGGTTGTGGCAGGGTAGAGCGAGGACAATACTGCTGCTACGTCTACCCGACCAGCTTCCTCTGCCAGCGCAAAAAACACATTCCCACCAACATCCATGACCCCGCAAAACATAATTAAGGGGATAAATTTGCCAGTGGGGGGGATTAATCGGCGTGTCGAAAAGGCCAAAATCAACATGGCGGTGATGGAAGTGATACGCGACACAGCCAGTGACCAAAACAGGGCTTGATCACTTAGTTGGGCCACCAAGGTCAAAAACCCACCAAAGCCCACGCCAGCGACTATCGCCAAGCCCAACCCATCGGCACTAATTTTGCCTGACCCCGGTTGTGAAATCAGCCATACCCCGGCCAAGGCTAGACCAAATCCAAACATGGTCAGCGCCCCCGGCAGCCCCTGCGTCAACAGGCCAAAGGTGACAGGCAATATCCCTTGCAGGACGGCACTTAAAGGGGCCGCGATGCTCATTTTGCCAATTGCCATAGCCCGATACAGTGCCGCCAACCCAATATCACCCACCACACCCGCTGCTGCGCCAATCAATAAGTCGTGCCGCGAGGGGGCTGGTTCACCAAAGGCCAGCGCGAACAAAATCAGCGCCGCGAGGCCCGTTAATTGCGAAAAAATCAGCACCGTCAGCACCGGGGTACGTCGGGTTGAATAACCCCCACTAAAATCACCCGAACCCCAGCTTGCCGCTGATAATAATCCATAGACCACCGAGGCCAGTTCTGACCCAAAGAGGTTCATTGAGTATTCCTTTGCTGAAAATTTTGATTGGTAAAAAAGCGGGGGCACTCAAATCGCATTGGATTGATGAGTACAAAAGGAAATTATAGCGTGTTTCTTTCAATTTTTGCTTGCCGCTGTACCAAAGTACAGGCGCAAACTGTCCGCAAGGCGGTGGGGCAGGGGCACGATGCGAGGCATAGTAGAAAATGTATTGATTCCGCCAAATTGGGAGGCCATCGCATGGATCGTCAACAGTTTGAAACATGGGTCAAGGCGATAGGGGCAGCATGGGTCAACCGCGACCCCCAAGCGGCTGCTAATTTGTTCACCGCCGATGCCACCTATCAAGAAAACCCATTTGAACCACCGCTGCAAGGTCGCCCCGCCATCGCGAAGTATTGGGGTGATGTCAGCACCCAGACCGACATTGAATTTCACTATGAGATACTCGAAGTCACCGCAGAAACAGGCTTCGCGCATTGGTCAGTCGAATTAACCCGCATCCCTAGTGGCAAAAAGGTCAAGCTGGATGGGATTTTTGCGGCTTCGTTCCACCCCGGCGAAAACCGCTGTTACGCCTTTCGGGAATGGTGGGCACGTCAGGAAGGGCCATCGAATCGGCGGGTGGCACTGATCACAGGCGCGAGTCGTGGCTTGGGGGTAACACTGGCGACCTGCCTTGCCGGACAAGATTATGACCTGATTTTGACGGCGCGTGGCGGCGAGGCGCTGGCTGAAACCGCTGAACAATTACGTCAATATGGGACGACGATTATCCCCATCGCGGGGGATGTGGCGGAACCTGCCCACCACCGCCGATTGCTAGAGACTATCCAGTCTTTGGGGCGCTTGGATGTCTTGGTCAATAACGCCTCGGAACTTGGCCCCAGCCCATTGCCCAGCCTAGCCGACTACCCATTAACGGCCCTGCGACATGTATTGGAAATCAATGTCATCGCACCGCTGGCCCTTACCCAAATGGCGCTGCCGTTGCTCAAAGCCAATCACGGCCTCATTGTCAACATCAGCAGTGACGCCGCGCTTGGGGGGTATCAGGGGTGGGGTGGTTATGGGGCGAGCAAAGCTGCGCTGGATTTGCTGTCGCGCACCTTAGCCCATGAATTGGAAGAGGCGGGGGTTGGAGTCGTCAGTGTTGACCCCGGTGACATGCGCACCACCATGCACCAACAGGCCTTCCCCGGTGAAGATATTTCAGATCGGCCCGAACCAAATGTGACCCTGCCGTTTTGGATGTGGCTGTTTGGTCAAAAAGTGACCGACATCAGCGGCCAGCGGTTTCAAGCCCAAGCGGAACAATGGGAGGTGGCACGATGAAACGGGATGAACTGATTTTCCCACGCCCACTGGAATTACAAGCCGAAATGCCGCCGAGTGAACGAGGCTTGGCGCGAGATGGCATCCGCTTGATGGTCAGCACTTTGGAAAACGGTCAACCCGTCCATCAACATGCCCATTTTCACCAACTGGGCCAGTTTTTAAATGCGGGGGATGTGTTGGTGGTCAATCGCAGTGCTACCCTGCCCGCCAGTTTACCTGCCCAGCATGAGCGTATTGGCGATTTCATGTTGAATCTCTCAACCCGCTATGGGCATAAATTGTGGCTGGCCGAACCGCGTTGGAGTTATGCCCAACCCGGCCCTTTGCCCCTCAAAGCGGGGGATGTTTTTGAGGTGGGGGGATTAACCGCCCGATTGGTGCAGCCCTTCCCCGGCCTCGATCGTTTGTGGTTTGTCAGTTTTTGCTGTGATTTGACCAGCGTGATGGCCCAATTGGGTCGCCCCATTCGTTATGGCTATCTACAAGCTGAATATCCATTGGATACCTATCAGACGGTGTTTGCCAGTGTGCCCGGTAGCGCCGAAATGCCCTCAGCGGGTTATCCCTTTACACCCCAACTGCTGGATGACCTGATGGAACGAGGCATCCAAACGGCGGGGGTGCTGCTGCATACCGGAGTATCGAGTTTGGAGGTCGAAGTCGAGGAGGTCGAAAGCCATCCGCTGTATCCTGAATATTTTGAGGTGCCTGCCGAGACTGCCGAGGCTGTTAATCGGGCCCATGCCGAGGGACGGCGCGTGATTGCGGTGGGGACGACGGTGATTCGGGCCTTGGAATCGGCGTGGGAGGGGCATAAAGTCCAACCCGCCCAAGGCTTTACCCGCTTATTTGTGCATCCGGCACGCGGACGGCTGCAATCGGTCAATGGCCTGATTACGGGCCTGCATGACCCCGTGACCAGTCATTTAGCGATGTTGTATGCGCTGGCAGGGCAAGACTTGGTGCGTACTGCCTATGCCGAAGCGGTGCGCGAGGGTTATTTGTGGCATGAGTTTGGGGATAGCCATCTGATTTTGACTACGCCCCCGACCCGTTTTTCCACTCCATGAGCAATCCTTTTGATGTCATAGGTCGCCCATCGCAAGATTTTGGGTATAACTGGTGGGCGACCATTGCTTAGCTAAATTTGTTTTAATGAGAGTTTGAATGATTCGGCAAAAAGGCCCTTTGACTTCTACTTTCGCCCATTTGGTGTATGTATAGTCAATCGATTATGCTGCGATTTTTAGCACAATCAAATGAACATTTCAGTTGCATCAAATATCTTAGAGCGTCTCTGAAAAAATTAAATCAGAAACCTAAAGCATTTTTTAATTCCTTTCCCTTAATCCAGATTATCTGCATCCCAAATCTGAATTATCCCATCTGCAAGACCTACCGCCACATGATTTTGGCTTTGATTCCAAGCGATTGATGTTGTATAGCCTAAGAAAAAATCAAAAGTTGCGACTGTTTGCTGGGTTGTAGCATCCCAAATATAGAGTGACTTACCAAATGTGCCGATCCCTGCTAATAAATTACCTTCGGCGTTCCAAGCTAGATTGACAATTCCATTCATTGTCTCTTTGGAAAGATTTAGAAATTCCTTCGAATGGATATTCAAAACGAGAACGTAGCTTCCTCCCGCATTTCCACCAGCAAAACCTATAAAATCACTACCTGTGCCCCACTTTAAAATTGGAAGAACGTCATACCTATCTGGTATATCAAAACTTAGCAAAGCTTGAAGTGTGTTTGAGTCTAAAATTTGAATGGAATTCTCTTGATTAACAATCGCGGTGAATTCTCCATCGGGACTCCAATCAAAAGCCATTGCCGGATATAGAGAATCACTGAATTTAGATGAGACAATTCCGGTGGCAAGGTTCACCATTTTCAGCTCCCCTAGCGGCGGATTGAGGATGACTAATTCGGTTCCATTTAAATCCCAAGACAGTTGAATCGAATCTTCTTCAAGTAAAATTGAAAACTCTGGAGAATCCCGTTCATCTGCAATATTCCAAACAAAAATGTTGTGTTTATTTTCATTAGCACTCCAAGTAAAGGCGCATAGTAACGAGTTGCCATCCGGACTCCAAGCGAGTGCTTTTGTATCCCCGCTTGGGGGTATGCTTAACGACCGGAGCAATTCGCCTGTATTAGTGTTCCAAATTCGGATACGTACATCGGTCTCGTTACGCTCTAGAGAGGCAAGGATAACACCTTCAGGTTGCCATGCCACTCGATCAATTGACCATGTATGCTTATTATCAAGTGTTGAGATAAGTTGCTTTGTCTCCGTATTCCATATCTTGATTGAGTTGTCTAGACTCAATCCAGCTAACAAAACCCCATCAGAACTCCAATCAAGCGCGGTTGCCCAATATCTAAAGTTACCTAGAGTTGATACTAGTTGACCGATAGAAATGTCAAAAACAACTATTTCTCCATCTTCTCTTACTGCTGATCCATTTCCCGTTGCCGCTGCAATTTGTCCATTATTGGGATTCCAAGATATTGCACGCACATAGGATGAAGCAGAGTGAAGTCTAGAAGAAATCGTATAATGATCTATTTCCCACACTATGATTTCGGAGCCAGCAGGCCCTGCTAAAAATTTACCACTAGGACTCCAAGTGATAGAAATAATGCCTAAATCGTTTTCCACTGAAATCGTTGAGGATGTGCTTGTGGTAGTGTCCCATATTTGTATTCCATAGCCCAATAAAACTACGGCAATCTTTTCTCCATCGGGGCTCCAATCAATAGCACTTATTCTATAAACGTCTGTAAAACTATCTATTAGATTTCCAGTTGAGATTTCCCATATATCAACTGTCTTTTCATCTTGCCCTTGAGTCGTCGCAATCATACGGCTGTCTGGACTCCACGTAATAGACCGAGCCAATGCGCCAATCGTTTGATCCTCGAAAGAAGCGGTGATTTGTTCTGTTTCTAAATCCCAAATATAGACTTGTCCATAGTTACTACTCGCAGCGATCTTTGTACCATCCGGGCTATATTCAATGAATGAGGTTTGCCGCTCACCATCATCTAAATGTCCGATGTCTTGGAATTCTGAGGTATATAGCCAAATGCCCGTTGTTCCACTAACGGCAATTTCGTTACGAGTAGGATGCCAAGCTATGCTTTCCGCTGTACCACGCCCGATAGTTACCCATTCTTGCTCTCGAGAATTGAGTGTAGGTGCTTCCGGTAGAGGTATATTGAACCCTAAAGCTAATTCAACATGCAAGAGCGTCAGCATGGTAAGGACATATCTGATAGACAATTTTGACATAGGGTTTTTCCTTGCAATACAGCTTCAAGACCTCTAAAGCACGATACTGTGCCGGATAGGGGTAATTAACAACTCAAAAAGCTATCATCGCTGCCAGCCATTGATTTGCGCGGTGACGATCTGATCAAAAGTGGCATCCAAATCACCGCCACGCTGAAATTGTCCACCTAATTCCAACACTACAAAACCATGCACCAGCGCCCATAAGCCGCGTAGGGCAGGCAGCGATTCCCCCGGCCCCACCAATTCGGCGATATGCACTTGCAACATCAGGGCTAATTTCTCTAAAAACTCAGGGTCGGGGCGTAGTTCCGCCACCACATTGGTATAGGCCAAGCCATAACTGACGGGGTGTTCATGGGCATAGATTCGATAGGCCTGCGCCATCGCCAAGATTTTTTGGGGCAGGTCGGCGTCGGTAGTATGGAGGGCGGTGTGCATCGCTAGGACTAGACCCGCATTGGTGGTCGTGTTCAGTTCGCGCAATAGGGCGGCCTTGCTGGCAAAATGATGATAGAGCGAGGGCGGTTTGACCCCCAGTGCTGCCGCTAAACGGTTGACCGATAGGCCATCTACCCCTTCCAGTTCCATCATGGCACGGGCGGTTTGGAGGATAGAATCGCGGTCTATGCGGGCGGGGTGGGGCATTGCAAAAATTCCTTTGACCCAACAGCCTAATTGAAACGACTAAAATAGTATAATGCTGTGGGTAGCTTCTTTTTACAATATGGGGGAATTTATGGCAAACGCAGCCAAACCAACCTGTCAACTTGTCCGACCCAGCCGCACCTATGAAGGCAAACAAGCCTTTAGCTATTTTGAGGGTATCGCGGCGCAGAATGTCGGTTCACAAGCGATCTGTATGCACCTTTTGGTGATTCCACCGGGGGGACGGGCCAAAGCTCACTTACATGAACATCATGAGACCGCGATTTATGTCATTAGCGGTGAATCGGAAATGTGGTATGGCGAAAATCTCAGTGAATATATGGTGATTAAGGCCGGGGAATTTTTATATATCCCTGCGGGAATGCCGCATCTGCCGGGGAATCTGAGCAAAACTGAACCCTGCACCGCTGTGATTGCGCGGACTGACCCGAATGAGCAAGAGAGCGTGGTGCTGTTGCCTGAATTGGAACAGTTTGTGACACAAAAATAGGGTGGGGAGGCCACCCTATCAACAGGTTAGATAATCGTTACCGTCATGATGGAACTCCAATCACTACCATAGGCTGTTAGGATGGGGTGGTGGCTTCGCGCAGCACCCGATGATATTTCCACGAGGTCTCAACCACATGCATCCCGGCCCGTTCGTAGAGTCGGGTTGCACCTGTCATATTTTCAGAATCCACATGCAGACTGGCCCCTTTTTTGCCGCGTTGCTTAAATTCCCCAAAGGCGTGATGTAGCAAGGCCAAGCCTAGCCCCAGCTTGCGATAGTTGCGGCGGACACCCAAGTCGGCGACATAACCAAGATCGGGCGTGTCGGGGCGGTCAGTTGTACAGATGGCAAGGCCCGCAATCTCATCACCTGACCAGACATTAAACCAGAGGGTCGGATCGGGACATTCGCGCCGCATGATGAAATCCCATTGCTCAAAGGGGACGGGATGAAAACCCCAATGCTCGGCAAAGGCATCCATCACCGCTGCATACACTAGATGATCTTGCGTGGCAGGGTCATAGGGGCGCAGTTCTAAACCATCGGCCCATGTTGGGGTGGGTAGGGCGCTATCAAAATCAATTTGCATTTTCCAAAAGCCGCGCACGAGTTGAAAAGCATGGGCTTGGAGGAACTGGTTCTGCCAAATAGCCCGTTCATCAGCGCTTGCCTTCAGTACAATGCGACTGTGTGGGTCGGCTTGGGGGATATGTACCCGCATGGCGTGGTCAATGACCGTTTGTAAAAGTATCTCTTCTACCCCCTGCCCACGCCATTCGGGTAGGATAGTCATCTCGGTTTCGATTTCTTCAAAAGGTGGCAGACCGATACACGTATCGAACCCGACTACTTGGTTGTCAGGGGTGTGGGCCAAATAAACACTACCCGGAATATCAATGCCCGGTGCATCCCATAATGCTCGCATCCGCTCCTCGGTCACGATGGTTGCTACCCCCGTGTCGTGAAAATGCACGGCATTAATTTGCTGGGTAATGACAGGTACATCATCGAGGGTAGGGTGGCGTAGGGTAAAGGCTAGGGTAGGAGTAATGGTCATATAGACTCCTTGAAGTAAGCCTGAAATTAAAGTTTACATCAATATTCTAAAAGAAATATCCATAAAATGTCAATCATATTTAGAAATTCATTAGTATCATTCAAGAAAATTGAAAAGAGCGTACCCTAAATTGCAAGATACGCCCCTAAAAATGTGCCGAGATTATTCAGCCCATGTATAGCCGTAGGTGTGGGTGCGTGGGATGCCGTCAAAAATGATGACATGGATTTTGCCATCCACCAATGGGCCAACATTAACCTGAAATTCGCCTGTCGTTAGTTGATAGACCGTGATAAACCCATCAGAGGTACTGCTAATGAGGGTATTGATTGCTGGAAATTCGGGCAGGGCCAGCAAGGTATTGGCGGCAATGTAAAGTAGGGATTCGGCATTTAGATCGCGGATGTCAATAAACATGGCTCCATCGGCAACGCCTGCTGGGGTTGGGGTATAGATGATGATGGGTAGGGCATTGTCAGATACCCGTTGTAAACCGCTGGCCTCTTCGGCGGCGAGAGTGGCGTCGTTGGAGGTGATGGAAGATAGAGTTGCCCCAGTCACTGTCATATCATAGGTCAGGTTGCAACCAGAGGGAATGCCGCCAAAAGCGACGGAATTGATGGTGAGGCTGATTTGAAAAGGGCCAGTTGTGGGCATTACCCGTGAATAAGTTTGTGTGCCACTGATATTGACCACCCCGGATGTGCCGGATGGTGGAACATCAATCGTGCCGACTGAAACCCCAATCGCGACATCCAGACGGGCCGACGCCCAGCCACAAATCCCGGTATAGGTCAGGTCGAGGGTCACGGTTTGGCCGGATTCGGCATAGACCGTGTAGCTATCACTATCCACATAGGTATGAATGGAGTTGCTCAGAAATGTCCCAATGCCACCACTAAAAGCTAATGGGCTATCGGCCTGAACCGAGGGTGCAAGGCCCCATATAAGAAAAAGCGCGATGGACAAACAACATAACCGTTTCAAATCAAGTTCCTTTCGGTTGACCCCTCACGGAGTAGGGGCTGGTACTTCCCACGTATAGCCATAGGTATGAGTAGATGGGATGCCATCAAAAATAAGCACATGGATTTTGCCATCCACCAATGGGCCAACATTAACCTGAAACTCACCCGTCGTCAGCTTATACACTCTAATAAATTCATCGGCGGTGCTGGCGATAAGCAGGTTCTCGGCAGGGAAATCCGGCAGGGCCAGCAATTCATCGGCTGGAATGGTCAGCACCTCATAACCGAGGTTATTTTCATCTAACCGCCAGATGTCAATGAATAAATCAGCCGCATCCGATATAGGGACGTAGATGACGACAGGGAGGGCTGTGTCAGTGCTGACCCGCTGTAACCCTGCCAGATTCTCGGCGACCTCTAGAGTATTTGACGGTGTGTTAACCCCGCTAATCGTCAAACGGTAGTTCATTGTAATGGTCTCAGTGGGACTGGCTGGGCCACCGTAACCTGCATAGAGCTCAACAGTCAGCCCCAAATAGCCTGTTTCAGTAACGAGGTAGGTGAAAACAAAGTCACTGGCAAAGTTCACAGCACTTATAGTTGGCACGGACACCAAAGAAAACGGCCCCAATAAGCTGTGATTGACCAAAAGATTGCCGCCACCTATCCGACATTGACACGACCCCTGAGCGTTCAGGGTCAAGGTGAGGACAGCCCCTTGCTCGGCATACACCTCATGGTTGCGCCAAAAGATGATACTGGGAATTGGATTGCCCATAGTACTGATGGTGTCTTCAAACGTGACACTTTCGGCTGCTTGGACATAAGGAATTGGGCCGAGGCTAACCACACAGGCCAGCAGCAAGCAAAAGGTCAAGATGGCGGATTTCATAGCGATATGCTCCAATCCTAGGGCTCGACGGAGAAGGTATATCCGTAGACGCGCGTGAATGGGATGCCATCAAAAATAAGCACATGGATTTTGCCGTCATCCAACGGGCCGACATTGACCTGAAATTCGCCGGTCGTCAGTTTGTACACTCGAATAAATTCATCGGCAGTGCTGGCAATAAGCAGGTTCTCGGTAGGGAAATCCGGCAGGGCTAGTAGATCATCGGCGGAAATGGTGAGGCGAGGATAACTAAAGCCATTTTCAGCCCGTTGCCAGATGTGGATGAATAGTTCACCCTGTGCCTCTAAGGTGGGGACATAGATGGTGACAGGGAGTGAATTATCCACCGTGACCCGTTGAATGCCAGCCGTTATTTCAGTAGTAATAGGGTCAACTGTGGATGCATCCCCAACGCTGATATTCATCGTATAGGCAAGATACATAACCTGCATGATGGAAGTGGCGTGACGGCAGGCGATTTCTATTTTGACAGTGATGTCCATCGTAGCAGGCATCACATAGGCGTAATTGACCGTGCCAGAAAAATCGCTATAGAGGCCAGCCAGCCAAGGGCTGAGTAATTGGTCATTAACACTTAAGAGGAGCCAGCCGTCCAAACATGAATTGCTGCCGGAATAATCCACCGCAAAATTCAAGGTATCGCCTGCGGTTGCACTGATGACATAGGTGGCTTGGCTTGGGCCACCCGCACCGGGGCCAGAACTCAATGACCCACTAAAGGTTTGGCCTTGACCCGCCGCCGATTCAATCCCAACAATCAGATTGGCGACAATCACCATGATAATGACAAAAATGCGTATCCAAGAATGTAATTTCACCATTGAGGACTCCTTTATTCAGATACGGCTCGTGTGGAACTGAGGGGTATCTTAATGGCAATAAAAGATGTTTTTATCAAGATAGCTCGTATTGCAAAATCGGCCAAATGGTCGGTGTTGGAAGGGGCAACGGGCGTAAGCTGAGGAAAACCAAAGGGTGGTGGCTGCGATAGGTAATGCAATGATGGCTGCGACAGGGTCAACCCGATGCAACCTCATAATTGTATAATACCTCCTAAACTGCCTATTAATTTTAGAATCCGGTTAGTTAATGGGGAGTGACGTTTAGCATCAATTCTATGTGCGATTGGGTGGAGCAGGGCTAGAATATTCGGCAGGTAGTTTTTGGCGTATAATCGCTCAGGAATTTGGTTGAGAAAATCGGGGAGTTGGTGGGATGAAATTACGACTGGGATTGATATTGGCCTTGTGGGGGGTGTTGACCCTTGCGTGTTCATTAACCGAAGGCGATAGCAACCAATCGCCGACTTTGCGACCCGCGATTCCTACGGCTGATTTGACGATTGTGGCCCAAGCAAATGCAACTGCCAGCGCGATTGTCAGTGCCCAATTGACCCCAACAGCGACCGCCACAACCAACAGTGGCAATTCCAATACGGGCAACAATACCAACCCGAATTGCACGCCGCGTACTGATTGGCCCGTGATGGTGGTGTCCTCTGGGGATACCCTGTCGGGGATTGCCGAACGAACTGGCTCAACGGTGGAAACCTTAGTGCAGGCCAATTGTTTGCTCAATGCCGACGCGATTTTTGCGGGTCAGCAGTTGCGGGTTCCACTTGTACCGATCCAACCCACCGCCTATATTCCAGCGGGATGCGGGGTCTCATTTTTCTTCACATTCGCGGCGGGCAAGGGCGACGCTTCAGGTTTGTGCCCATTGGCAACGGATTTGGTGGCAGCGACCGGACAAGATTTTGAAGGGGGTCGAGTCTATCGTTATGCTGCACCCGCCGGAGCATCTGACCCGCGTGCCACCATTTGGGTTATTTATAATACGGGCTATTGGGAGACTGTGCCAGATATATGGGATGCCAGTCAGCCGTTTAGCGATGCGACGATTATTCCACCCACCGGTCGCTATCAACCCACTGGGCCAATCGGCAAAGTGTGGCGTGAGAATCCGCAAATTCGTCAGCAGTTAGGTTGGGCCTATGCACCAGAACAGGCCTTTCCTGGACGCCTTCAAGCCATGCCTGCCAGTGCACCGCCCCCACATTATTTCTATATTGATCACGGCAAGGGCATTGTGTTGCGCCTCTATTCGGTTGATATGGCTCCGAATACGTGGGAAGTCGTGGGGAGCTATTGATGGCGCGACCGCGTGGCGAGAAAGATATTTTTTTCGATCTATTGACGGGCTTGCCGAACCGTTGGCGCTTTGAAAAACGCTTGCAACAGATTATTGTTCGGGCCGAGGTGCGCGAAAATGGCGTCGGCTTGGTGTTGATTGATTTAACGGGCATCAAACAGGTCAATGCGACTTTGGGGCACACCGCTGGTGATGCGTTGGTGAAAGAGGCCGCCGAACTTATTAAATCGCATGCCCCGGCTGGGTCGTTAGTGGGCCGATTGGATGGCGACGAATTTGGCGTTTTGCTAACGGATTTGGCAGGGGAGGCCGTGAGTAGCAGTCTGGCATGGGCCGAAAAACTATTAACCATGATTCATGAGGTTGAACTCGCGTATGAAGGTCGGCCCATCCGGGTTGGGGCGAATGCGGGCCTTAGTTTTTGCCCACTCGATGCCGATAATGGGCCAGAATTATTTCGACAGGCCTATCTCGCGTTGCAGACCGCCAAAAAATTAGGGAGCAACACATTACAGCGCTTTGTGCCAATGATGCAAACCACCGCTTGGGAAGAATTTGATAATTTAGCTTAAATACTATTTTTGAAATGAGGGGGCTATGTCCGATAAAAAACCATCCTATGAAGATTTGGTGCAATTGGTGGCGAATTTGCGCCAACAGATTAATGCGTTGCGACCAGAGGCCGGAACACCCGATGCCTTTGTGCGCGAGAATGCTTTGCGCATGATTGACCACACCGTACCCGAAATCCGCGAGGCCCAAACACGCGGCACGGCCAAACTACCATCCTTAGAGGCAACAGACGAAGAAAAGAGTAAAGATACGCCCGCGAGTATGCGGGATACCTTACCAGCCCTGCCCAAGACCGCACCCTTAAAAAACCCTGACCAGAAATAGGAATTTTGAGCTAGGGAATTTGAGACACTATTCAAAAAGCTGCCTCGATGGGTGGCTTTTTTGGGATAGACCCTCACCCAAAAGGCCATTTTTACGCTTGACTAATCTCGGTTATACTTCACGCAGTGCGTCAACACTCAACCTCGCGTGAACAAGAATAGGTTTACGAATTGTTTCTGAATTTTAAAAATTTCCAACTTTCTGCAACCCGTTTTGGCTGGCTTTTACGACAAAAGGAACAGCAAGAAAATGATTAACCGAGACGCCAGCGACGAGCAATTGGCAACTTTGGCTCAACAAGGCGATAAAGATGCGTTCATAGCCCTTTATAATCGCTATCTGGCAAAGGTGTATAACCGGGTTAAAAGCCGTGTGCCACCTCAAGATGCGGAGGACGTAACGCAAGAAGCATTTGTAGCGATGGTGCGGTCTCTGCCCAAGTTTGAACGACGGGCTAAATTTAATACATGGTTGTACACCATCGTGAACCGCCAGATTGCCGATTATTACCGCCGACGTGGCAAAGGCGGCAACCCCGGTGGGGAAGTCAGCCTTGATGATGTCGAGCATACGGCGCGGGCAGGTTTATATGAGACTGATTCGATGGATGAACGAGGGTTGATTCAAAAGGCGCTGCATACTCTCCCCGAACATTATCAGGAAATTATCATGCTGCGGTTTGCCGATGGCTTGAGTTTCCAAGAGATTGCAGAACAACGGGGACAGACGTTGGATGCAGTTAAGTCACTGTATCGGCGGGCAATTGAGGCGCTGCGGGATCAAGTCGGTGGAACTATACATTAAAAGAGGTGCAGCGTGACAAACACCGAACGTGACAACGATTTAGCGGCTCTGACCGATGCCGTGTTGGAGGGACGATCTATGACAACTTCAACCAATACCCGTGACATGGAACGGGTGATCATTCAATTGCGGGATGTAATTGACCCCGATACACCCCCTGACCCAACCTATAGTATGCGGCTTGCGCGCCGGATGGATCAGGAATTCGATTTGCTGCAACGCGCCAAAGTTCGTAAATGGCCCAATCAGCGCATGGTGCAATTGGTTGGCATGGCAGCGGCAATTGTGGTGGTAATGGGCATTGCGATTGTTTTTTCAGGCAGTAGCACCAGTACCAGCGAAGGCGGCCTTTCCGGGTCAGCAGTGGGCGATATAAGTGTTTTAGAAGCGATTACGCTGGCTGTGGTTGCGGTTGGACTATCAAGCGCGGCATTCTTTTTAATGAAGCGGCGACGATAAATCTGAACTTTGAACTTATCCCCCAGCTTGAACCCAATAGGCAGGGGGATAGGTTGTTTATGAACATTTGCCTGCTTCACAATTCCCAAATTCCCCTTTGGAAATTTTGTATTTCCAGTGATCAATCGGCCCAAACTCGCTTTTATGAACAATGGACAGAGTTTGTCGTTGCACCAACGATGCAGCAGGCGACTATGCCGTCCATGGGCTAGGAATTGCCAAATTTTCTGATATTGTTCACAATAGGTGGGGAGTGGATGTGAATCCCTCGTCTAATTTTTTGGCATTGCCTATGGACCCCCAGCCTATGAATACGAATGAATTAATTGCCTACCTCATTGCTATCGGCATTCCTGTCTTGGCGATTTACATGATTGATGCGTTTGATCTTTTTGGCACGGGCAAAATTAGCACCGTGCTGATTTGTATGGCGTGGGGCGCGTTTGGGGCGTTTAATATTGCCTATCAAGTGAATGTGCATATTGTAGGCGGCATTGGGCTGGATAAGTTGGTGCGCTTTGCTGCCCCGGTTATCGAAGAAGTTCTTAAATCCCTCATTCTTATCTATCTTATTCAGCGACCCACCTTCCGTTATGTGGTGGATGGGGCGACCTATGGTTTTGGGGCAGGGATTGGTTTTGCCGTTGCCGAAAATATCAACTATCTCTCTGGCACGGGCGCGACCCTTTCATTGGCGATTAGCCGTGTCTTATCGGCCTCATTGATGCACGCCACCGCCAGCGCAATGGTTGGGATTTCATTGGGGCGTATTCGGCGAGCCCATGACCGCGAAAAATTCACTTGGCCTATTGTCGGCATTGTGACGGCCATTACCATCCATGTCATTTTTAATAATGTCGTCAAATCACTATCGGGTTCACTGCTGCTGTTGTTGGCGATTGGCATTGGCTTGGGTGGTGGCTTCCTGATTATCAACCTCATTCAGCAGGGGTTGACCCAAGAAAAGAAACGTTTTGCCGAAACGTTAGGGTTGAGTGTTGGTGTCACAGCAGCGGAAACCAAAGCCGTCCAGAAATTGGGCAGCAATCAAATTGAAGAACTACTGCGTGAACTTGGCAAATTTTTTGGTGAGGAAAAGGTCAAACCGATTCGTCGCCTGTTTGTGGCCCAAGCCAATATCGGCATTTTGAAAAATAATCTGCGCAATCCCACCTCAGATCGCCTGCGGGAGGCATGGGAAGCCGACATTGAAAAACTACGAACGGAAATTGATGACATCCGCAACGAACTGGGTGTCTATATTATGTCATTTATCCGTAACGTGTTTCCCCCTGAAGATACGGGTATCTGGGATCAATTGACCGACGGTATTGGCGAGTTTGACCCCGAACACGTCCATCGTTTTGACGTGTTTATGAACCTGTCGCAGCGGGCCAAAACGATTGACCCTAGCGAATTGGAACGTCGCGCCGAAAGCCTTAAAAAGGTCTCCATTTTTTCGAGCGTACCCCTCTCCGAACTTGAAAATCTAAGTCGCGCCATTGTGCCCCGTCGTTATGTGGATGGGCAGGTGTTGTTTGATCAGGGCGATGATGGTGACGCCATGTACCTGATTGAAAAGGGCAGCCTCAGCATCTATGCCATTGATAGCGAACGGCGCGAAAAATTTATCCGTAGTTTTGAAGCGGGTCAGCCTTTTGGTGAATTGGCCTTGATGGACGGGCAACCCCGTTCAGCGCGTGCCCGTGCCACCAGTTCACTGCAAGTGTTGATGCTGCCGCGTCAGCAATTTAATATGTTTATCCAATCGCGCCCTCAAGTGATTTTGGAGGTGCTGCGTTTCTTGGCTGAAAAAGTCCGTTTCACCACCCGCACGCTTGAAGAAAGTGCCAATTGGGCCAGTGAAATTCAACGCGGCGAATTCGACAAAGCCAATTTGTTAGAACAAGTTCCGGCTGCGAAAGTCGTGCCCGTCAGCGAACTGCCCGATGAAAATGCGCCCGACCCAATGGCAATGGATGAAGATGCTCCCGCGACGATTAGTGGGATGTTTTTGCGCGTGCAGGCTGCCTTGGAAAAACGTGACGCCGAGCGTGCCGCTGAGGAGAAGAAGGAGTAATGCTGGTTTAGCCCACTTCCAAAACCCTCAGACTAAACAGTTTTCCCTGTGGCGCTTCAAAAAAAACATAGAGGGGTGGTAGGGGATGTTGGCGACGAAAATCAATGGCCCCGACAAAAATATCCAAGATGATGTCAAAACTGTGGGCATCAGCATTTAGGAAGGCGCCATAATCGGTATAGTAGAGTACAAATCCCTTACCTGTAAGCCAATCCAAGTCGCCGAGGCAATCCGAAAGTGCATCAAGGTTGTGCCCAAACCAAGGGAACTCCATCACCTTTTCGATTTGGTTATAGAACTCCTCCCTAGTCGAGACTTGGTTGCCATCTAGCCAAAAAAATCGAAAACCCTTCGACTCTACAATATTTTTCAGCAGTTCCCGTTGTGGCTCACCCAAAATTTGGTAGAGGCTGGCGTCGTCAGGATGGTCTAATATCTCGCTGATTTTCAATGCTTTCCTCCGAACGTTTACTGCGGAAAAATCTCTTTTACTGCTAATTGAAAACCGGGCAATACTTTTCCACCATCCAATACTCCACTAATGTCTAGGGTTTGGACTGGCTCACCTGCAACATAAACATGCACCTCTTTTTCAACGGGATACACCACCCAAATCACGGTTTGGGCGGCGAGATAGTTGCCGATTTTGAAAGCCAAATTCTTTTCTCTATCGGAGGCAGAAACGACTTCGACAGCTAAATCAGGGGATAAGGGACAGAGATGCTCATAGTCGAGTTCGGGTAAGCGCTCTTTGGAAATGTAACCAACGTCCGGGGCGAAATTATGCTGAAATACCCGATACAACCCCGCTTCGCCTGTGACATGGCCGATTGGATTAGCATCCAAATATTGGTCAATGAACCGAGCAATACGTGTGGCAATACGGGACGACAATAGATTAGAGGGCATTTTTTCAAAAATCTCCCCGTCAATCAATTCGAGAATACGCTCGGCATTTTCGGGTAATGCCGCAATCTGCTCAAATTCTTCAAAGGTGATGGTGGTTTTTAGCAGTTCCATGACAACCTCAGTTTTTCACTATCCCAAACATGACTTGGATGGCGCGGCCTATCGCAAAATAACCGGGGAGTTCATCTTGCCAAAGTATGGGAACGTGTAAATTGAGTTTGGGTAACAGCGGAGTTTGATAGTAACCGTCAACATCCGGTGGGTGATTTTGATAAACGCCCGTCTCATCCAACTGATAAAAGAGGCTAGTGCGGCGGCGGTGGTCAATAATCCAATATTCGCGTACCCCACCTTTTTCGTATTCTAAGAATTTATCGCCATAGTCATCGGCGGCATTACCCGCAGAAACCACCTCAATACACAGATCGGCTGGGCCAATCATCTCAGTCTCGGTCAACTGACCGGGATTGGTATGAAAAATGACCTGTAAATCGGGGTGACGGCGCGAGGGCACACTGTCTATGCGCTGTACAAAGGGGTCGCCAAAAATGCGCCCAATGGGATTC
>JACRBG010000018.1 GCA_016234595.1 Chloroflexota bacterium
AGACAAACTCAAATCGGGTTCTTTTTCTGAACTAGCCATGCTTGCCATGCCCAATGGCGCGAAGGAGGCCTGACTCAACCCCAGCATCTGGGGATTTTTATTCCGGCGTTTTTGAGGACTTTTCTTTTGGCATTGACACTAAAGCACTTTCATCAAAATCTGGATTCACTACATTTAATAACCGTGGGTCTGCTTCTAAAAGAGTCTGCACTTTTTCCAAATCAAAATGGGCCACCATGACAAAATTTTTGATCTCTTCAAGCGTTAGTTCCTTCATGTTAAGTTTACTCTCCATGTTGTGCTGTAATTTTATAGATTACTCATTGAAGACCAGTGTTGTTCTTTAGCTTAAAATATAGCCCATTCGTTCTACATTCACCATATCTAAAACATAACAGGCCATTTACCCCTCCCTCAAAGGATAAATGGCCCGCCATGTTGCGTCAGGATAACCGAGATGATTACAAGTTGTTGTTTTTCCGCATATAAAATGCAGCGTCGCGGAAGGCTTCCAATTCGGCCCGCTCAATAGCAGTTAAAGGCCGCTCTCTAGCCACAGTAATGAGATTCCGCAACCGAGTGATGGTTTCTTCTGAGAATTCCTCCATCCGAAATTCTCCGGTGGTCATTTCTGCCCCAAGAACCTTATGAACACTCGTGATAAGTTTTTCATCGTTGTCATTCATGAAAATGTTCGCCCTATTGAATAAATGTTATTTCAAAATTACAGGATCGTAACCAGCGAACAGATTTTACTATAAAGTTGGCGCGTTTCGGCGCTGTCACAATCATGTCACAATCCAGCAACTGCCTGTTACAGAATTGTAACAAGCAAATTATGTCCCTCTTAACTTACGCTGCCAGCTTTGACCGATTCTTAAATGAATATCTCTTATTGGGTCAATTCTATTGGCGATTCAACGGCCTCTAATGGCTCGTTGATGTGCGAATATGACGAGGTCTCCAAATAATGCCCCTCATATTTCACAAACGTCCCATCAGGGAAATCGGTTGGACGCAGCGCATGGGCATCTACTTGATCCGTCCGTAAATTCATGTCACTGCTCGATTCAATCAGCCGATCGTTTTCATCAAGCCCTATCGTCAATGTAAACGTGCTGTTTTCATTGACTGACAGCAACAAAAAAGCTGTAAAAACATCATTTGGGTCAACATTGCGGCTCAATACTGTTTGAATACCCTCATATCCCAAATCAATGATAATATAGTCGGCGGTCTGCCCATTCTCCAACGTCCGTTCTTCCAATCGAACATTCTGCACCGCCGGACGCAATTTATCTACATCGCTGAACAACCCCGGTTCAACATAGTTGCTTAATCCCAATGGGCCAAACACCTCAAAGCTCACGGGGTCATCAACTTCCACCCACCCAGTCGGGATATTGGATTGAGCATCATCAGAAGTGGCATTCACGTATAAAACATCATCTACTAAACGGATTTCCGCATTCAGAGTCGAAGCCGATTGATCTTGTGTCCCATCCGCATTAAAAATAGTCTGATCTACCGTTGCCACTACTTTCGCTTGAATATTGTGTTTATCGCCTTGAGCAACATTGGCGGTCCCTTCACGGGTTAGTTTATTCAATTGAATTTGGGTCAAATTGAGCGACGGCACACTTAACGTGACATTTTGTTGTTGCATTTCGGAATCCGCCCGTACAAAACTCTCATAATCATCACGGGCTGCTACTGCTGCAATAGCCCGGTCAAGCAAGGTTTCTTGTTCTGGTGTCAAACCATCTTGTGCCCGAACAAACGAGTTCCCTGCCAATAATATGACCATCAACAGTCCACCCAGTGCTTTTTTCATGTCAATACCCCTCCGTTTTTTGCCGCGAAAGCTACTATAATACTAACCACGCCACCCTTTAGTTGAGGTCATTCTAATCGTGCCAACTTCCGCTGGTCATTCATTTTCCTATCGCAAATTATTCGATGTCGTAGCCCCCCATTACGAAGCCCGTATCATCCGTGCTTTTGGCCCCTATGCCGCCAGTTTGGTCGAATGGGCTGCCCCCCAACCCCATGAGACTTTCCTCGACATTGGCACAGGCACAGGCATTGCCGCACGCCTTGCTGCTGCGCACGCCCGACAGGTCATCGGTTTAGATTTTTCGGCTCCCATGCTCCAAGCCACTCAGCCTGCCCCTCATCTTGCCTTTGTCCAAGGGGATGCTCACCGACTACCTTTCGCGGCCAATTCATTTGATGGCGTTCTTGCGTCATTTGGTTTCAATGCCACTCGCCCCCAAAAAAGCCTCAAAGAATGCTATCGTGTCCTTAAGCCGGGTGGACGCTCAGTTTTTCAGGAATGGGGTGGCCTCCATCCGCTCGATCAATTGGTGGGCGAGGTAGTAGCGCCTTACACCGTCGAGGATGACGAGGCTCCGTCTGAACTAATCGCCCTACGGGATTTTTTAGATGATGACCGAGTCTGGCATGAAGATTTACAGGTCGAGGAAGACTATCAGGAGTTCTTAGCCGAATTAGGCTTTATTAACATCAGTGCCCGTGAATTTGCCCCACTAAAATTACGCCTTAGTGTCGAAGATTTTATTGATTACAAAACAGCGTGGACGTCCCAACTTTATGAATTTGCTGCCATGTCACCTACCGTCCAACGCGCCTGTCTAGCCGAACTGGAAAACCGCCTCTATCGCCATGCCGACGAAGATGGCATTCTGACCTACGACCCATTGATGTTTCGTGTCATGGCCTATCGCGCGGGTTGACCATAATCCCGCCCAAACCCATGCCATTTGGGAGTTCCGATCGGCATAGCTGGCCCTTCAGGGCTTGGTGAGGAATAGCGTATTCTTCGCACCACCATCTCAGGGGAAAACAACCACTCTTGGTCCTCCCTCACCACACTCACCTGCACCAACCCATTTCCAAAATAAAGGGTTCCCCCCACCAAAAGTTCCCGCTGAGAAGGATTAGCGCTGGTCGTGCCTGCCACATACTGCAAAATTGCATTGGATGGCTGCCCCATTGCCGCAAAAATATCCGAAAGATGAATATCCCCGCGCATAATCAATTCAAACTCAGTCAAAATTTCGCCGCTCTGGTCAGTACGCGGTGTCCCACCATACCGCTCATTAATGCGCCCCAGCTCCGTAGAAAAGTAATCCCGTAAGCCCGTCCCCGGTTGGATACCCTGCCAGCAGGGTTGGGCACAGTCCCCCGGATCAAGATAGGTTTCCGGTAAAGGTTGGCTGCTTTGGGCAATAGCCCGAACACCTGTCAAAAACGCCCCACTTACGATAAATACTCCCACTACCCATGCCATCAACACCTGATACAGTCTCAACATAAGTCCCACTTAGTATCATTTTCAAGAGGAATAGCCTCAACTCAGCGGGGTAGATTTATCCCCACCTATACTAAATAATCGAAGGTCACCCCAACTCATGCCACACCCGCAGCACTTCGGCCACACTAGCGGCATGAGCCACCGAGCCATGCGGTGTGAATGGCGCATCCCCATCAAATACTTCCGAGAGTGTCCCGACCCCATGATCTTGAATTAAATCTTCATACGGTCTCAGGAAACTGAGGGCTGTTGCCTGATCTTGATACACGGCGTAATGGGCACTGATAAACGGCCCAATGAGCCACCCCCACACCGTACCTTGATGATAGGCCAAATCGCGTTGTTCGTCTGGCCCGTTATACTTCCCTATATAATCGGCTTCATCCCGGCCCAGTGTGCGTAACCCATGTGAGGTCAATAACTCCCGTGCGCACACATCCATCACCTGTTTCGATTTTTCAGCGTCTTGCAACACTCGAAAGGGCAAACTAAGCGCTAAGAGTTGATTGGGGCGCAGGGTGTCATCATTGATTAATTCACCAACCGCCGCCCCCGGCCCATCAATGACATCATACATCCAGCCTTTAAGCGCCGACCAAAACCGCTTATTAAAGCTCTCTATTGCCCGTTGTGCATGGGTTTTATAGCGTTCGGCCTCGTCGTACTCAGCCAATTTCTCGGCAAGATGCTGCATAATAAGCAGAGCATTAATCCACAGTGCATTCACCTCAACTGGCTTACCTACACGCGGGGTCAGGGCCTTACCACCAATTTTGACATCCATCCACGTCAACTGGGTAGCGGTGGAAGATTTTTCACTTTTAATCGTCTTTTCGCCTGCAAATAACAATCCATCGGCTGCATCAACATGGATATGAAACCGTGTTCCTTTAAAATACCAGTCAATCGCCTCACGCAGTACCGGATATAAAGCTTCGATTAAAGCCATATCCGCTGGCACGCTTTGGTGATAGGCCCACACCGCCAAAAAATACCACAACGAGGCATCCACTGTGTTATAGTCCAATGCCTTATCATACTCGTCGGCCCAATAATTCGGCAGCATTCCCTGATTAAAATGATGGGCATAGGCTTGCAAAATCTTGGCTGCAATCTCATGTCGCCCAGTTGCCAGCGTCAACCCCGGCAAGGCCATCATCACGACCCGCGTCCAAACCGTAAACCATGGATACCCTGCTGCAATCGCAGGGTGTGTCCCTCGATCATCCGCTTGTTGTACCAAAAATTGATCAGCCGCCAGCACCAATTGTTGAATCCACGCGGGTGCTTTTTTATCATCTTCATTCCCATCAACCTGCGCTACCTTCAATAAATATTTTTGGCGTTCCCGCTCTATTTTAAGCGCCTCTTCCCATTCTATCGGTGTTTTTTCTTCCAACGTACAAGCGATTGCTAACGGCTGTCCCACACTCAACACCGCCTCAATCGTGCCCGTCTTAAAAAGCGCCTCTTCCTCATTCAGGCCGCGTGCCCCTTCTGATATCAACCGAAACGACCACCACCATTCATTATTGGGAGTCAAACTTCCGCCATTCGTCACAATTCGAAATGGGAAGGGCAGCGAATCAGGGGCCGGTGTACTACCCGCATCCTCTTTTGGCAAAATATCGAGCGTGATGCCATTTTTCCACACCGACGGTGAAATATTGACCGTAAAGGTGCTACCCCCTTTGGTGCGGTCATGATGCGAGCGATACGTCACGAGTGGTTTAATAATCAGTCGAACGGGTTGGGGGCCATGTGTATAGTGCCATGTCACGTAGGTCGTATTTTCGCCATGCGCCATCCAAATACGCTGCTCAATTTGTACGCCACCAACCGCCCAACGAAAAACAGGGATATTGCCTTCTAATAAAAATTGTTCTAAATTGCGATATCCATCCGGGATCACCACCCCCGCCACCCAATCATGGGTAATCAGAGGGACGCGCCGATTATTAATTTCAACCCACGCATCCAACGCAGCTACCAGTAAATAGCGGTGTGTTGGTGGCTCCAATGCAACCGTTAGTAAGCTGTGATAGCGCCGGATACGGGCCATCGCTACCGTGCCCATGGCATACCCTCCCGTGCCATTGGTCACCAGCCATTCCCGCCGAGTCGCTTGGTTAAATTCCCCGGTAATGCTCCGCCCAAATTGGATGCCCATTTTTCAGACGCTCCCGTTCGATAACAAAAATCGCCCACTGCTCGTAGTATACGCTACCTTTAGCAGTGAGCGATGTTTTATAACTGGAATTGAAGCTAAAACTGAAAGTCGTTAGCCCTAAAAACCGTATAGCATCTTCAATGTAGACTAGCGACGGGTGGAAATCACCGAGTTATCACCACTGAAGGGATTTGCAACATAACGATCAGCGTGCCAATCATTATGCCATTGACCGGGGTTATCCCCTGCATGAACCAGATAACGGAATTGGAAATCTTGGTCCAGCGGCAAATCTATCGTCACTTGATAAGATTTGGCCTTTTGCTCCATCGGCGTTGCCTGCTCATCCCACTGGTTAAAATCTCCAACAAGATAGACTTTTATAACATCGGAGGCAAGCGTTTCTGGTAGCACAAAAGTCACTTTGCATTTGGTTTTCAGGAATTGCTTTTTTAACATCGAGTCTCCTCGCTTATGAACACTTAAATCTTATTGTACTGGCATTTGTAGCGAAAAATAAGGCCGTCTTATTTGCGATAATTTGGCGGTATTGAACAAAAGTCATGATTTTGACTGTATATTTTTCACGAATCCCGCCCTTATCCTTCATATTGTATCCCGAAAGTCTTTTACGGGGTTGCGGCTTACTTCCCTTGCACTCCAATACGTGGGCTATCCAGTGTATTATTATTGGCATACACTCCCCGCGCAAAAATCTGCCCATTCGATCCCGCTGGCACTAACCAACTGATGCGTGCACCATCGCTCGGTAGTGGGTCACGACCTACCGTGTATTGGCTCCCATCTCCATTCACAAAATAAAAATCAACATAACTGGCATCGGTTGGTGCGCTATTCCATGTAATCGTCACAGTCGCGTTCGCCGTCAATTGATATATTCGCCCATCAAACCCCGTAAATGGCGAAATCTGTAATGTGCCCGTCCCTGTGACATAATTTGGGTCATAAATAACATGCAAAATATTCGAAGTCGTCGCTCCAAATTCATTTTCAGCCACCGCTGTAAAAAATAATTCCTTATCAAACTCAGTGAAGGTATATACAACCCGCGTCCCATCAAAGGGGTCATTATCAATGCCCACCTGTACAGGTGCAGGGTCAATGGCCGTTGTTCCGGCATAATAACGCACACGATCCGCATCACTAACTACCCCAGCATCCAGCGCCACCGTCAGTTGCAGCGTAATCGAAACCCCATCCGATCGTAACGAAGTCGGTGAGGCCACCAATTGTTGCCGGAACACCGGGCGATTCCCCGTCCCGACTCCCAGATTTTGGGTAGCAGTTGGTGTACTAGTGCGAATGGTGGTAAGCGGTTGGGTTGGCACACTAAAAGTCGGTGGGAGGGTCAAGACCGCCGTCGCACCAATGGGTAAGTTGGGTAAATACAGCACTTGCCCCACAAAAATCGAGTCCGCATTAGTGATGCAGTTCCCCTGTTGAATCACTTCCACCGTCGTACCCACATCAAATGACAGTCCGCTGAGGGTATCGCCTGTGGAGACTACATACGGCTGCCACCCTGCTGGAATAATACAGGTTCCCGTCGAGGAGAAACTGGAAGTTGGAACATTCACTGTCCCACCAATGACTGCTGTTGGTGGAGCGAACCCTTGTGTAGTAGCCGTAGCAAAATATTGTTGGGTCAGCACCGCCGGATTTGGAGGGCGCGAGGTAATCGTAACCAAACGAGGGGTTTCAGTTTTATCTCCACCTCCGCACGCCGCCAAAACCATCCCGAGGCCAATCAAGCCACAAAGTTGTCTTAACCTCCCTCCACGCCTATTGGGAGGGGTTTGGGGTGGGGTAAATTTTTTATCAAACAGCATCAAACCCTCCCTATACACAATTTTCTCTTTAACTCTAATGGTACGAGCGATAGGCCTCCCAATCAACCCCTCACCTGCGGGGGTTTCAACCAAAAGGCCCTTATTTCTTTTTCAATCTTAGAACAATAGTTCTATAATTCTCCCGCATAAATTCGTAACTGATGCTGTTTAACAAAATAAATCGGTAATGGTAAGATAGGAAAAAGGGCAGAGGGGATGGAGGTGAAGCATGGCACATCGCGTGAGGTTGACATTGAGCGCAGTGCAACGGGCAGAATTGGAGTATGCCCGGGATCATGA
>JACRBG010000017.1 GCA_016234595.1 Chloroflexota bacterium
CACCCCCGTAGCCATGTTTTCGATGATTGGAGCCGCTGCGACCTTTACTTTCACCCGGATGTTGTTTTCACGCGCCGCCGCCTTGACCGCTGTGATTGTTTTGGCAGTCTTTCCCTTCATGATTTTCCATGAACGTATGGCACTCACTGACCCACTCACGGCTTCGATTGTGATGCTGTCGCTGTGGTACAGCCTCGTCTTGGCGAAACACCCATCCAAGCGTGGTGGTCTAATTTTGGGCGTAATGCTCAGTTTTATGATTGCCGCCAAAATCTTGTCCGTCCCCTTGTTAGCCATGCCCGTTGCGGTGATGGCCCTGTTGGGTCAAAAGCCTTTCCAACTCAATAGAAATTGGCGTCAGCAAATCATTGACCTATGGAAACTCTATGGCCCAACCTTGTTGCAAGCAGGCTTGGTTGTTGGGGTTATTTGGGGCGTCATCATGGGTTTCTATTTTATACATGGCATTTTGCGCCCCGAAGAATCGCGCCCATTAGTAGATGATTATTTGTACGGCCTGCCCGACAGTGACACCGTACTCGATGGCAATATGACCCATGTGGAAGAAGCCTTCCGCTATCTTTGGGGGCCATTGCTCACGGCCCTATGTTTTGCGGGTATGGGTGTACTGGCTTGGAAGCGTTGGCGCGAGGCAGCTTTATTGGTAGGCTGCATCCTTGCCGTGTGGCTACCCTTGATTTTTGTGGCGCAGCGTCCCAATTCGCGCTATCTATCGGTCGTAGGCCATCTCTGGGTTATCTTGGCCGTAGGGGGGATGTTCATTCTCAAGGATGAACTGAGCCGCCTTTTTAAGGCTAAACCCCTCAAATTCCTAGCATGGACACCCGTCGGCTTGTTAGGGTTGTGGGTAATTACCTTTGGCGCACCATTTACCTACCAAAATATCTATGAACCCACGGCGCTTAAACTGCCAGAACGTGAAACGCACGGCTATTTCCGCAATTTTACAGGCTTTGCCCTGCGTGACGCTCTGCAATTGGTTGAAACACTGCCGCCCATCTCAGAAGGGACAGATCAGCGGGTCGTAGTTGGTATTATTCGCTCGTGCCCATTCTTACATTACCATATGGTCGAAGATGCCCCTATCAAAATTATCTGCCCACCCGAACGCGAAGTACGGCACGAAGTTTTGAACGCAGCCCTAGCGCAATATGGTGCTGTCTATATGTTCAATGAAGAACTGCCACCCCCTCGCACCGACCTTGTTTTGCATAAGGAACGGATTGCCGGACGGGTGCAATGGTTGGCAACTTATCATCGTCCACACGGCGGTATCATTGTGGATGTGTATATAGTATATCCGGGGCAAATTCCAGTCAGTGGCGTCCGTACCACGCCTGATGACGAAGCTATGCCTTTGGTTAAGTAAACCATATCAAAAAGCGGTGAATCACTATACATTTTTGAAAGGTCTATATTCACCATCTCGTTTCCAAAAGGGGCAGGTTGTCTTACAACAAGTACGGGAGACAGCCAGATTATGAACACATCAGGGAAGCAATCGGTTAATCAAGGCATTATTCCGCCAGTATCGAATATTGTGCTTGCACCGTCTCTCGGTCACGCAGGCGATGTTATGACTCACCCAAGTTCAACTACCTATCAACCACGCGCTGCTACCGCCGAATATGAAGGCCTGCGCGTCTTTGTGGGATTGATGCCCGCTGTACTATTACTACTCGGCTTTTTCTTTGTCCGGGCACATTTCATTGATGGCCCCATGCCTTACTTTGTAGATGAAATTCGCCATATCGAACGTGGGCGCATCGTATGGTCATTTTCGGATATGCAGACCAGCACCACGCCGGGTAAATTTTTGCTCTACTATTGGATCGGCCTCTTTGACCTACCCGCCCATTTGCCGGGTTGGCTAGCCCGTACCCCCGTTGCCCTGTTCACCATGTTGGGTGCGGCTGGGACATTCGCTTTGGCTCGTTTGATGTTCTCACGCCAAACCGCCCTCCTTGCCCTTGCCATCTTGGGCATTTTCCCGTTTATGGTCTTCTATGAGCGTCTCGCCCTGAGCGATTCCATGACAGCGTCACTGGTAGTGCTGATGGTATGGTGGAGTTTAGTGACTCTACGTCGGCCAACCGCCAAAAATGGGCTAATTTTGGGTGTCCTCTTGACCCTCATGTTAGCCGCTAAAATTTTGGCCGCCCCATTGGTGGCTATGCCCGTTCTGGCCGTTATCCTCCTGAGTAAACAGGGCTTTACCTCGCGGTTCAATTTGCGTCAACAGGCCATTGAAGCATGGCGAGCCTATCATAAACCCCTGCTGTGTGCGTTTATTTTGACCGGACTTATATGGGCACTCATTTTAGGTTTCTATAAATATCGGCAAATCACTGACCCCGCTGGAACCAGCCCAATTGTTGATCGCTATCTGTACGAAGGGGCGCGATCCAATTTACATATGGCCCAGCAGCTATCCATCAGCGGGCGATTGATTAGCAACATCCGACGCACCGGTGAGGTGATTTTCTATTTATGGGGGCCACTTTTGGCAGTGCTCACCCTCATTTCGCTGCCCATCTTATGGCGAAAACATCAGCGCGAAATGGTGTACTTATTGGCGGGGATTGTCCTGCTATGGGGCACAGTGATTTTTTCGGCGGGACGCTTAACCACCCGCTATATGATGCCTGTTGGACACCTCTGGGTCATTTTAATTGCGGCAGGGGTGTTAGCGTTGCAATCGGAAATGATTCGACGCGAAGGACGTTGGCGCACTTTTTCATGGACACCGTTGGCAATCCTATTGATTTGGGCCATCACATTTGGGGGGCCATTCTACAATCGACTGGTTGAAAATCCCGCCCAACTTGCCTTGCCAGAACGCGACACCTACGAATATTTCCAAAACCAAACGGGTTATGCTGTGCGCGACGTATTGCAGGATGTTGCCCAGATGCCCATGATTTCTAGCAACACCGACGTGCCGATTATATTTGGCATGGTCAGAACCTGCTCTTTCCTCGGTAGCCATATCTCGGCAGACGTCTATAACAGCCTGCGGATTGTTTGCAGCCCCGAATATACCACATGGCCGGGACGCGATTGGCCCGATAATGTGATGCGTTATACTTATCTCAATAGCCTGTTAGCTGAACATGGGCCGATTTATTTGATGGTGGAAGAATTTCCAGATGAGAAAGACAACCAATTCCTGAAGATTGACCCGCGTATTTTGCAAGGACGTATGGAATGGGTTGCCACCTATCATCGCCCGCATAATGGCGTACAGGTTAGCCTATATATCGTTTATCCACAGGGCCAACTTATGAGTAATCTGAGGCCCTCACCAGAAAATTAAACTTTTTATGGAAACCCGTACCCTAATTGTGGTGAACCCGAACGCTGGCAGTGGTCGCGCTGGTAAATTGTGGCATCAAATTGAGCCAATGTTGTGGAAAGAACTTGGGGAATTGGTTGTCGCCATCACCCAGCGCCCCGAAGACGTAGCCGAACATCTCGACAAAGCCCGCGCTGCTGGTATTTCGCGGGTGATTGCCATTGGCGGCGATGGAACAAACCACGCCCTTGTCAATGCCATTCAAGCCCTAGCCAAGACTGACCCCACTGCCCCACCCATGGTTTTTGGGCAATTACCCATTGGCACAGGCCGCGACTTTTCGCGCACTCTCAACATTCCGGTTGACCCCGAAGCCGCTGTCAAATGGATTACCCAAGCCAACCCCAAACCACTGGATTTAGGGCATCTGAGTTATGATGACGCCAATCGTTATTTTTTGAATATCGCCAGCGCCGGTATCGGGGGTGAGGTTGACCGTCGCGTTAATGCCCGCACCAAGCGCCGCCCTTGGACATTCAAATGGGCAACCGTCCAATCCTTGCTGAGTTATAGCCCCAATAAAGTCAAAGTCATGGTGGATGGGGCCACATGGTACGAGGGCAAGGTGTGGTCAATTGTGGTAGCAAATGGCCGGATGTTTGGGCATGGCATGTTGATTGCCCCTAAGGCCGAAATTGACGACGGACTTTTTGATGTAGTCCTCATCGAAGATACGCCGCGCTTATCTGCCATTATCGCCCTAAATTCCGTCTACAGCGGTAAGCATTTACTACGGGACGACGTGCATTATAAGCAAGGCAAAGTCGTCACGGTGGAATGTCAGGGCAGCCCAATCAGCCTAGATATTGACGGCGAACATGCTGCTGGCAATCATCTGAATTTTTCGGTTGAGCCGGGGGCGCTTAACATGCTCGTCAGTGGATAAGAGGTTTGTTTATGCGCCGATTTTCGCAACTTTCAAAACTTTCCGTCGCCCTTATACTGGTTCTGCTCTGGGCAGCCTGTGGCAAGGACAATAAAACCGAAAAAAAGTCCCCGACCCCAACGCCAACCCTTAGTATTGTGACGGATTTTACTGGCCCTATTCTCAATTCCAACACTAGTGGGTCAGGTGAAGCCTGTGGCGAAGCCGACCCCAATAATCCAAATGCTGGCTGTGGTGCACCCCAAACTTCATCTATCGAAGATTCGGGGAGTAGCGTCCCTCTCCCGCTCACCGAACAAACGGCGTTTGGTTTGACCATTGGTATACCAGAAGGCTTTACCCCAGTCGAACTCAGCAATCGCTTGTTGATTAGCGCCACCGACGCAGCCGCCACCCCCGGCGATTTTACAGTGGTCATTCGGCACGCTACGGCTGAGGAATTATCGGGCTATCTCGCCCAAATTACTGATCTCGACACCACCCAAAAAATTGACCGCCAAAGCCGCACCTTAACAGGTTATAGCATTGCTTATGGTGAACGTGGTGAGGTGGCCGTGTTTGATTTAGGGAGCGGTCAGTCGCTGTTTATCAATGGGTTTGCCGCGCCGGGGTCTTGGGGCATATATAGCGCAACTTTTGAGAAAATGTTGGATTCCATAGAGCTGGCCTCCAATTAGAAACAAAACGAGGTATTCCTCAATTTCAGAATACCCCGTTTTTTTGCTTTTGCTGGGAGACCTGGACTCGAACCAGGACTGATGGATCCAAAGTCCACTGTTCTGCCGATTAAACTATCTCCCATCACGAACGCTCTCATTTTACCACATGCTGTCAACCCTACTCAATAGTCTGAATCCATTTAATAAAATTTCATTTAACGCCATATCCAATGGTTGCCGACTGGCAAAAACCGCAACATAATCTAATAGAAATTACAAAATAACCAAAGGAATTTGAGGAATGATCTTTTCTTTCCACAAAAGAACTTTTTCCCATCGGCTTGTTATATTAATGCTCCTAACCAGCCTTCTCGTTGCTAATCAATGGTCGCATGTGGATGCTAGTCCGCATTCTCAAGGCCCCCTCACCCAATATGTCCAAAGCAGTGATGGGCGTGTGTCCCTATTGTTGCCAGATACTTGGACATACACCGATGTGGCGGCCAGCGAAAATATCTTGACCTATGGCGAGTCGGTGGACGCTGTAACGGGTCGCCTCAATGATGCACGGGGTCAAACGGGCCTCATTGTCGGGAACGGCGGAACGATTATCCTACAGAATGTGGCCGATTATGGTTACACAGTAGCCTCAACAGATATTTTGAAATCATTGATGGACTCTGTATTACTACAGCTTCAAAATGCGGGCGGGACTATACTCGAAGACGCTCAGGAAGTCGAAATTAACTCTGGTCAAACGATTGTCCTTGCGATAATTGCCACTGCTGGCGAACATGGCTATGCGGCGGTACTTGGCTCTGGGGATACCATCGCCATTATGACCGCAACCGGTACTCCTAGCACATGGGAAGCCAACCGTGATTTACTGTACTCAATCATTCAAAATGTCCATATTCCCGCCGAAGAAGCGACAACTAATAATTCACCGGATGAAGGCGCTACAGGAGGAGGTACTACGGTCGTTCGCGCCACCGATGGCAGTTTATCTATCGCTATTCCGACCGGCTGGAGTTTCAAAGACGAAATCACCGACAATCAGATTTTCGTTTTTGGTGAAACCGGGGCCGAAACAGAAAATCGTTCGGTTTTTTGGATTTCCAATGAACAGGTGGTGGTTGGGGGGAGTGGTGGGTTAATCTCCTCGCGTAGCGTTGAGGAAGTGGGTTTAGACCTTACCACAACTGATATTGAGAGCGCCACAGATACTTTTGTCGGAAATCTAGGGGTCACAGTGATTGAACCCAAACAGGCGCTGACGGTCAACAATGCTTCCGGGGCTTATGTGGTTGCCGATTGGGGTCAACAACGCGGCTATTTAGCGTTTATCGTCTTTGGCGATACGTTGGCAATCGTTTATATATCCGATACCCCAGCCAATTTCGAAACCTCACGCAATACCTTATTGACCATTCTCGAATCGCTCCGTATGCCTGCTGAAATTGCTGCGCCACCTACCGCCGGGACGGGCAATCCCAATAATAATGCAACACCCAGCAGCGGCGGCACAGGCTTAGGGGGTGTCCTAGGTAGTACCGGCAATCAAGGCACATCCGATATTCCTCTACCCCAGTCCCTACGCAATGAAGAAGGCACCCTTGAGGTATTACTACCCGAAGATTGGCAGACATATGTCGCGCCTAGTGACGAAGCCTTTGTCGCTGGTGGAGATACCATCTTTTTTGCCAGCAATCAAGTTGAAATCGGTGTTTTACGGAACTCAGGTAGCCCTACAGCGGCGGGTGGGGTCATCATCTTCTTTGATCGTATCTTGATAGATACCACATCAAGTCTAACGCCGGAACAGATTTTGCCTTTGCTTGACTCGCCTAATCTTACAGGACGCTCCGATACCCAAACGGATACTATCAATGGCAACGAGGCGATCTGGTATGAGTTTAATCAAGATGTCCCCAATCCTACGCATGGTTATTGGGTCGTCTTTGTATTTGAAGACAAACTAGCATTGATGGCCTTGCGCACACCACCCAGCGATTGGGAACAATCCGGGCCCATTTTAGAAGCCATTTTCAAATCAGTTCGTTATAACCCCAGCGGTTTAACCGGTCTTGGCAGCACTGGGGGTTTGGGTGGTTTAGGTGAGACAACTGCTACCCCTGTCCCATTGCGACCCGGTGGTTCTACCCCCACCCCTACTCAACTCCCTGCCAGCCCTACCCCAACTACGGGTTCAGGTCAACTCCAAACCACCCCCGGTGGTCCAACCCCCACGCCCACTTTATCCTCAGTCGGGTAAGTTAAATAATCGAGGGCAGATCATCGTTATTGACCTGCCCTCTCTCAAAAACAGCCTTAAAACAGTAATTTCACTATTGGGGCGGCAAAAAGGCCTGCACATTAAAGGTCGCTTCGACCTGATTGGGAATGGTTGGGTCAATATGATTGTCTGCGATAAACGCTTCCACCGCCGCGATGCCTTCAGCGATTTGCTCATCGGTCATACGCCACGTTTGTGACCACTTGCGCTCCCGCAGGTGCTGTACATAGGTCAAAGGTGAACGTTCAGTGACATAGAGATGACGCAGTTCTGGCCCAATGGCCCGCCACCCTGCCTCAGGTAAAAACGCTTGGCGCTTTTCCCATGAAATACCCCTAGAAACATCGTGGAAATGACTGATCGCATCGCGCCAAGTCCTCTCCAAACTATTTTCAGACCCTCGATCATTCCAACCATGCAGTAGCATCGCCCCCGGACGCAGTACCCGCGCTATTTCTTGCAGCACATCAGGATAGTTGGGAATGAGATGAAACACATGCACCGCGATGACCGCATCCAATGAGTGGGTTGCAAAGGGTAAATGAGCCGCATTGCCCTCAATCAAGGTAATCTGTTCTCCGCCCTTTTTCTGACGAAGCCGCTGCATCATTGCCAGCGAAATATCGAGACCTATATAGGTCTCAACTTTGGGCGCTAGTGGCAGGGCAATTCGCCCCGTCCCCACGCCAATCTCCAGAACTCGACTACGGTTAGTTAAATTGCCTGCCTCTACAAATAAATTGACGGCTTGTTGCTCGACCCCCGGTGGAAATCCACGAGTCTCATCATAGTAATCAGCAGCGCGATCAAAGGAAACGTATTGGGGGGTAGCCTGCATCGTTAACCTCCTAAACTCACCAAAAACCGGGCAATGGGGAAACATCTACATGATAGGCGGCAGCCTGAACATAGCTAACCACCGCGACAGCCGCGCCACCCAAAGTGCCAATAGCTGCCAGCACAAATAATATACCCAATACTAATACAATGAGCCGCACCATTTCCACATCGGCTTGGCTAATAGCGGCCTCATTCGCCGTACTTTGAAAAAAGGTGACTTCAGGATAGGCTTTTTCCAGTTCCGCCTCGTATTGATTGCCGATGACATAGGCTGCTACCACCAGCATCAAAAACAGCAGCAATGACACCACCGCCAATATAATCCCGATAACACCCCAGCGTCGGGCCGAACGCCAGCGTCGGATGCGAACATGCGCCGCCCCTGAACCATCTTCAAAAACATAGCCATCTGGCTCTAGGAAAATGGTTACTTTGTCTTTGCGGAAACCCGAAAAGAGCAGAATAAGGCAGTACCATACAAAACCAATGACACTCATCACCGCAGCCGCCCACCAAATCAGGCCTAGCCGTTTACCATAGGCCAAAGTGATTTTGCCCGGGCCTTCGCCTTTAAGCTGATAGCCACCATTTAAATAAATCTGGGTACGCTGTCTCAGCCAATAATCCGATGGGCCGCTTGGCATACCCCAATTTTGCATAGGGTTGGGACGGGCCGGCGCAGCATAAGCCATTGTTGGTGGCATCGCTTGCATTGGGGGTGCAGTATAAGGCGCTCGCGGGATTGGCATAGGTTGAGGTACAGGCGGCGCATACTGGGGCATATAAGCTTGCGGGGTGGGCGCAGGCTGACGGCTAATGGGATGTGATGCCGTATCCGCTGGCATGGTGACCGCCCCACGAATCGGAGTCGCCGAGGGCGAGGGTGGCTGCTGAAAAAATTCCGTCCGCGCCTCAGAAAAGCCAACAGGGGGCTTCTCATCTACCATCGTCTTCATGCCCATAGGGGGCGCAACAGGCGGCTGGAACTCACTCGGTGTTGAATCCACAATCCCAACCGGTTCACTATCTTCTTGGAGAACAGCCGGGGGTTCATCTTCCGCCCCAACAATGGTCTGTGCCTGAAAAATAGAGGCTGACGGTGGTTCTGCCTTAAATTCAGCAGGCGGTTCACTTAAAACGCGCTCAAGTTCAGCCGTTGGGGGGTCAAGGTCATATTGTGGCTGGGAATCAATGACGGTCGCCATTGGTACATAGGCTGGTTCTGCCTTAGGTGCTTCGGGTGCAGCAGGCAAAACTTGATCATCAAGCACAGTCCGTGCCTGATAATCGGGTTCCATACCAACTACCGTTTTAATGGCCCCATCTACGGCTTCATCTGGCGCTGGCAGTGCAGAAATATCCTCTAATAGTCCATCACAACGAGGGCATCTTTTGGTATCGCCGCTGACTGCTGCCCCACAATGTGGACAGATACGAAGTTCTGATGGCAACTTGGCCTCCTCAGAAAATTAAATACTCAGAACCATTGTACGACGAGAAAGATGAATTGAGTGTCGCCAGCCAAGAGGCGTAGGCGACAAAACTACCACTCGAACGGGAATGGTTCGGAATCAGTCGTGTCGTTCTCAGACGGAGCAGGCGCATCGGCTACAGGCGCAGGCTTGGGGCTAGGTGGTTCAGGTTTAGATGTCTCATTAACCACTGGCGGCATCGGTTGGGTGTCAGGTTTGAAATCAGGAGCAGGTGGTCGCAATAGGGTTGGGGCTTCGGCTCGTTTAGCTGTGAGCTTGTCATGAAACCAAAAGGCTTCGAGCCAATCCACCAATTTCGCAACAATATCTGGCGTAATACGAGCAGCGGCTTCAACACGCTTGGGGGAAAAAGCATAGACCCGCGCAAAATTTTCACGCACGACAAAAATAAGGTAATCCTCTTCCCAGCGTTGTTTTGTCCACAGAAAGGCTATCCCACTGCTCCGCCGCATCAATTCAAGCCAGCGCTGCCGCTCACCAACCTCGATTGCGCCAACTGTAAAACGCATGGATACCATACTACCCAATGTAAAGGTGACTTCGAGGACTTGGGTCTCTAAAAATAAGTCAACTGTGACCATGGCAGCGTCATCTTGGCTGGTCAAAATGGCGACCGCCTTACGTTTGACATCTGGCCCCGGTTTAGAAGGCCGAAGGCTGGCCTGTGACAGTAGAGGAGCATGGGCATAACGTTTGGCAAGCTCAGTATCCAGATCAACCTCACCTGTAAAAAACTCCATCAGTTCAAGCGGGGCTTTAGTACGGATATTGAGTTGGGTTCCACCATCTTTTAGTTCTTTGACCACACGCTGGCGATCATCATTGGTAATGCGCTGCGTCAATTCACGGGCGGCTTTAATCAACTGCTCAACCGGAATGGAATCCTCTTCAGTTACAGGAACCATCTTAGCAGTCGTCTCAGGCGGCAGTGGAATATCAGCAGGGGTATCAAACACTGCTGGACGCGGGGTTATCTGTTTTGAATTGTCGGGCTGGTCTGACATGCCCGGCCTTTCTTGTACAAGTGAGTGTAATTGTTATGTTGATGATTATACGACGACCACCCTAAATCGCCAAAACTTAGGCGGCCTTTTATTTTGGAGGTGACCAGAACCGCAGGCCTGCAATTTATTTTTCCAATTGCTACTGGCCCCCTAACTACTTGAGATTGATGGCAATTCGTTGTACCCTATGGATACCACAAAAACACAGTCCCGGTTATTGGTAGTCCGGGCGCAGCCAGCGCTGTCAGTATCCTTTCCTTCTCAGGAATGTCCAGTGGCCTATTTCTTTCAGGTTTTTTGACCTGAAATGTGTTATGGGCTTCCTGAGGAACCAAGATGAAACTGACCATTTTGTTTGATTCACCCTATTGGATTGGCTTGATTGAATACGAAAACGCTGGCATGTTATATGTGTCACGTTATATATTCGGTTCAGAACCCGCCAATGAAGAAGTGCATGAATTTGTTTTGTACCACTTAGCCGACTTGCTCAAGAGCATGACAGTAGGGGTTGCGGTTGAAACGAGTCCCATTAAACGCCTTAGCCCTAAACGGGTGCAGCGTGAAATCCGGCGAGAATTGACTCAGCCGGGTATAACGAGCAAATCGCATGAGGCCATGCGACTGCAAATTGAGCAAAACAAACACTTACAAAGCCGCCACAGTCGTGAGGAACGAGAAGCCGAACGGGAACATAAGCGCGCCATCGCCCGTGCCAAAGCCAAAGCACGTCATCGTGGACGCTAAAGGAGTATCTATGAGCCTCGAAATTGAGTGCAAGCTATATATCCCATCCTTGGCAACCATTCAAACGCATTTGGCGCAAAGGGGGGCCACACTGACCCATCCCCGTACCTATGAGCACAACATCCGCTATGAAGGCCCCAATGGGGATTTTGCAGCCCGCCATATCGTTTTACGGTTGCGGCGTGATCAAGATATTCGGCTGACCTATAAAGCCCCGGCCACCCAGCTTTCGGAAGGGATGATTACGCGGTTAGAATTAGAAACGACCATTGGCGATTTTGAAACGATGGACAACATCCTGCTGCATCTGGGCTATCAGCACGGCATGGTCTATGAAAAATATCGCACCACCTATGCATTACTCAATGTGCCCGAAGTCGAAGTGGTAGTAGACGAAATGCCCTATGGCAATTTTTTAGAGGTCGAAGGAACACCTGAGGGTATTGAAACCGCCCTCGCCCAACTAGGCCTGACTGATATGCCGCGTATTATAGTGGGGTATGTAGATTTATTTGAATTGCTACGTAATCGCTATCAATTCACTTTCCGTGACCTCACTTTTCAAAATTTCAGCGGTCTGGAAATTGATCCGCAAATTTTTGTGCCACCACACAAACGTGAATCCTAACCTATTGGCATTCTGCCCTGTTTTCAATTTGCCACACTTTGATTGTAATGCTACACTACGCTTGACTGGCCCAAAAATGGACACCGTACTTATCCTGTTTAAGAGAAACTACAGGGTCGGGAGGTTTTACTAGATGCGAAGGCAAGTATTGATTGGCGTTGCAAGTTTAATCTTTGCAACGTTTATAATCGCCGGATGTCGTTACCGGTCTGCTGGTGAAGACAAACAGCCGACCCCACCCGGTGATACAAGATTAGTAGATTTAGAGACCCCGCAAACGCCAGATTTCGCGGCGACAGAAACAAGCGCGGTCTTGACCCTTCAGGCGCAAACGCCCTCCAGCACCCCAACACCATCCGAATCTCCCACGGTTTGGACGAGTAGTGGTGTGGAAACTACGGCATTGCCAACTTTTACCGCAACATCCACGTTTAGTCAGCCAGTGCAGTTCCCAAGTTCCACATCCACTGTGGCGATTGCCTTTGTGCCTTCTTCGACGCCGACCTCATCACCTTCGGCAACAGGTACACCCACCAGCACATCCACCAATCTACCATCAGCGACGCCCACTGCAACGGCAACTGCAACACTTACACCCACCCCAACTGCTACCAGCACAGTCCCAACCGAGGCTCCAATCCCGCAAATTACATCAACTTTTACACCGTTCCCAAGCCTCACTCTCACTATTGCTCCAACAATTGTGGCACAAGGGGGTGGTTCGGAATTGCAAGCAACGATCTTGCCGCAACAAATGACCGCAACCGCCATTATTTTTAACGCGACAGCGACCGCAGCGGCAGCACTCGGCACACAATTAGCCATTACGCCCCAAGTTCCAATTGGCTCGACTCCCGGCGGTGGTATAACAGGTCAGACAACCCCATCTTCACAATACCCTGACTGCGATTATCTCATCCAACCCGGTGACAAGCTGGGGGTGATTGCCCGTACCTATAACGTAGCCATAGCAACTTTGGCCTCCTACAACAACATCACCAATTGGGACTATATCAAAGCTGGCGATACCATCAAGATTCCCGGCTGCGGTCGTAATCCCACACCCACCCCGACTGGTACACCCGGTGCTTCAGGTGGTGTGGCAGGTGGAACTGTTCTGGATAACTCACTTGGCCCGGTGCAATATGTGGTACAAGGCGGCGACAATATCTATAAGCTCTCCGTCCGGTTCTGCGTGTCCATGCGTGACATTGTGAATTCCAACCCGCGTATCACCAATATCAACGTCATTGCGACGGGTGAAACGCTGACGATTCCAGCCCGTACCCAACCGTGCGGAACACCCACCCCCACCCTACAAGGGCAACCGACTGGCTGATTAAAACCGCAACTTCTTGAAGCATTTTAAAGACCCGCACCCCTTATTGTGTGGGTCTTTTATCATTTAAAACCGAGGATGAACCATGCAAAATGATGACGCACTAATCGAAGTCGAAATCGCTGCCGAAGATATTTATAAGGGCCGACTCCTACATCTGCAACGTAAACAGGTACGTCTGCCCAATGGCGAAACGGCCCAACGTGAAATTATCCTGCATCCCGGCGCAGTAGCGATGGTTCCGCGTACCGCCGATGGACACATCTTGTTGGTGCGCCAGTTTCGTAAAGCCGCTGAACGAATTCTATTAGAAGTGCCTGCCGGAACGCTGACCCCCGGTGAGGATGTTTGGAAAGCCGCCGAGCGTGAATTACGCGAAGAGATCGGCTATCGGCCCGATAAATTGACCAAATTGGGCGGGATATTTGTTGCCCCCGGCTATTCAACCGAGTATATCCATTTGTTTTTGGCCGAAGGGCTTATCCACGATCCCCTAAGCCTCGACCATGATGAGTTTATTGAGCCAATTATAGTCACATTCGCCGAGGCCTTAGCAAAAATTGCTAGTGGCGAAATTGAGGATGCCAAAAGCATCAGCAGCCTGCTTTTAACCCAGCAATATCTAGCCAAGTCTTAGTTGTTTGGCCCTACTTGTCACAATGATACAAACCTGATTTAGCCCCTTTGTGCAAATAGACAATATAGGTGTCCCGCATTTGGGGTTAAATTGTTTTTAAGCGATCACCTGAAGGGTCTGTTTTTACAGACGACACCCTTAAGGAACTCCATCCGCTCAAAAAATAACTTTTTTATACGCGGTTCACAGGGCCACTAGTCAGAAGCAAAGGCTCCGAAACTGCACATGGGGATACGCATATCCGGTGGCTATAGCATGGGGGCTGGCTACCGGATATGTGTTTTTTTTGTCACCACATAGCTTGTGCGATATTTTTCCCTTAATCAGACCATCTACCATAAACCCTTTGGGGTAGCGCCCGTTTCTCCTCTCTAAATATGACCGTAGCGCATAAATTCGTAACTGTCGTTACGAATTCAACCTCGGCGCATATAATTATGAAACATACGTTCTATTTTTAGGCCCCATTTTGCATCTACCTCCCACCCCTACTATACTGCACACAACTCAATGCCTCTTACCCACAGGGAGAAGTCGAGATGTTGGGATCAGCAGTGTTAGATACCGCCATCGGCCTAATATTCATTTTTTTCATTTTCGGCACTATGTGTTCGGGCGCGTTTACAATGATTTCGCGCGGGCTTGAAATGCGTGGCAAGTTGCTTCAGCAGGGTTTGTTATACCTGCTGGATGAGGATGTGCAAAAACAGATTATGGATCACCCGCTTATCAAAAGCACTCGCCTCAAACAAGGCAATATGACCGTCGAGACCAAATTTTGGCAATTTCTGCGCCGCATCCCCTTGTTAAGCAGTCTGTTTCCAACCCGCACCCTCTTGACCTATAACCCCAATCCCGATTACATCGCCCCTTCCACCTTTTCGCGGGCCCTCTTGGATGTGATTATCGCTACAGGCGAGGACATCCAAAAACAAAACCCGAATGCCCATTATTCGATTGATGACTTAGCGACCTTGTTTGCCAGTAATTTGGGTGAAACACTTCAAGAAAAAAAGGTCAAAGAGCAGGCCATCAATTATGTGCGTTATAAATTAGGCACACTGATTGACCAAAACGAAAGCTCGGTCATTGATGGGGTAGACCGCCTCATTATCGAAGTTGGCGTTAAAGACCCCAAAGTGTGCGACGAAATTCGCTTCCAAGTCCGTAATGCCTTCACCTATCGCGCTGAAGTGCTTGATCTCATTACTCTCGGCTTAACCGAGATTAAGCTACCAGAACAAACCAAAGAGTTTTTCCAACGTCAAATTGAACTCATCATTCGTCAGCAAGGGCTGAATGAAAAAATCGAGACGACCAAAGAAAAATTTGATGAGGTCGTGTTTGGAGTCGAAAACTGGTATAACCGTGCGATGGATAGCCTGACGACTATCTTTAAACGAACCAGCCAAGCGTGGATTTTTGCAATTGCGACTGTGCTGGCGGTGGTTTTTAACATCAATACCATCAACATTGCCCAATCGTTGTGGACAAACACTACGGTACGGGATTCAGTGGTAGCTACGGCTGAAACGCGCGTTCAAGAAGAACAACAAGCCACCAATGGGGAAGAGAAAGTCAACCCTGTCACCATCTTCCGTGAAGATTTAGCCTCGCTACAAATTCCGGTGGGGTGGACAAAAACTGAATTAAAATCCCTACACTTACCCACTGGACTAGCCCAGTCAAGTGACAGTCAACGCCCCAAAACGACGCCGTTTAAAGCTGTTGTTGGCCTAAGCCTGACCGTCATTGCGGGTGTAATAGGTGCACCCTTCTGGTTTGATCTACTCAATCGCCTGTTGAATTTTAGGGGTGGAGCAAAATCAAATAGCAAAGACGAGGAAACCACTTCTAATTAGGGGGATTTGAGGCGGGGTCTAGACAGTAATATCCCGCCTCAGTTCAATCGTCTTTAGGGTTGGCGTGACGGAGGGTTGCGTTCATAGCCAGCGACGATTAAGTCCGTTTTAGCCACATTGGTAAGGCTATCCCCGGCAAAAGCTGTGATAGGGCCAACGATATCAAGGGCCGTATCAGGTTGCCACAGGCCATTTTCATCAAGGCCTGTTACCACCGCAGGAACGACTGCAATCAAATTACCCGCCGCGTCAGATAATACAAAAGTGGCTGCAATTTGGACAAGCGCCTTACCACTATTATTGGTCGCAGTTCCGTGCGCCTCTAATGTATCGGGCCGCAATTCAGTGGTAACGGGAGCATCAAAATAAGGGTCATAGCCATCAAATGTTTCTTTGCTTTCAGGCACAAGAATCGTGGCAAGGCCATCATAATCCACCGGAACAGGATAACTCCCCATTAAGGGAACCAGATGATCGGGCGGAATATTGACATAGGCACTTACAAACGAATCATCGGTGATGCGGAGATTTTTGGCATCTAGGAAGGTGACAATCGCCGAAACATTTTCTATAACCGCGCCTGTATCATTTCGTACCAAATACATTGGATACAGATAGCCATCTTTTTGAACCACGGTGTATGAGATAAGGGTCAAATCTTGCGCGGCCCGGACAAGGCGGGTCATGGGATAACCTGAAATCTCGGCATCCCCCAACAAAACATCATCCCCGGCAGGTGATGTACCTTCAGGAGCAGGGGTTGAATCATTAGCGTTATTATCGCCCCCACCATCATCTTTTTTGTCTTTGCCGCCGCAAGCGATCAACACCAGCGACAATAAAACCAGCAGTGCGATATAGCCCAAAAGCCGTTTTAACATTGGATGACCTCCCCAAACCTGAAAAAGGCGCATTTTAAGTATACTGAAGGCCTAGACGGAAAAATCGTTATGGTTTGTTGGGGCATGACAACAATTCGACTAGTTGGATTCAGGGGAAATAATTGGTTGTGGATCATAGCTGGGAATGCCTTCTAAGCCACGATCTGTTTCCCATGGATAAACAATGTGTGCGTCGGTAATTGCCCCGTAAAAATCTGGTTCTGTTTTTACGAACAACGAGCGATAGGGGTTGAAATGAAAAACGCAAGTATAGGCCTTCGCGCCAGCCGCCTCGCACCGACTCCGTACAGCCGTGCTGGTACGGCCACTCCCCCACACATCGTCAATCGTCAGTACACGCAGTCCCGTTAGCAAATCCGTTTCGGGGAATTGCAGAAATTTGGGCCATGCTTTAAGCCCTTCCCCCATCATTGAATCACTTCCAAAGCTGACGGCAGCCGTGAGTACCTTGGAAATATCGAGGGCCTCAGCCAATAAACCACCGGGCACAATACCGCCCCGGGTAATCATAATCATGGCATCATAACTTCCCACACTACGCAATTGTGGGATCAAAATATCTACCAGTTTATCAACATCTTCCCATGTTAATAATTCATGGCGAATTGGACGTTGAGACATAAAGTTCGTTCCCCTAAAAAACTATCCCGATACAAGCGGCCCATTATAAGTAAATTCCCATAAGCGTGCCACTCGGCATCTGTTAACTATTATCTTTTTGCATAGGTCTGTCAAGTATTCCCAAAAACACGTTATAATTGAAGTCCTATTGCTCAAAAACTTAACAAATTTTGGTGTAGGGGCTTGGCTGAATAAGATTCTGTAAGTTTTTTGGCGGTCATCCCTACATAATCACATCTTAATTCCAATTTTGGAGGCAAAAACTCTCGATGCTGCCTGAATTTCGCAATGAACCACAAACCGATTTTAGCAATCCCGCCAATGTCGAAGCCTTTGCAGCGGCAGTGGAATATGTCCGTTCACAACTAGGTCGCCGTTATCCCATTGTGGTTGGTGGGGAAGAATATTGGCCCGGCCAGACCTTTGATTCGATCAATCCAGCCCGTCCATCCGAAGTGGTCGGCACGTTTGCACAGGGGACAAAAGAACTGGCTGAAAAAGCCGTACCAATTGCCCACGAAGCATTCCTAAAATGGCGCCATACTCCCGCTTATGAACGTGCTCGTTATTTGCTGCGTGCCGCTGGTGAGATGCGCCGCCGCAAGCACGAATTTTCGGCGTGGATGGTCTTTGAAGTCGGCAAGAGTTGGGTCGAAGCAGATGCCGACACCGCCGAGGCCATTGATTTTCTGGAATATTATGCCCGCCAAATGATGCGTCTGGATAATGCCCGCAGTCTGCTAACCCCGCTATCCGGTGAAGAACTCGATTTGCAATATATCGGTTTGGGTGTTGCGGCGGTCATTCCCCCTTGGAACTTCCCCAACGCAATTATGACAGGCATGACCAGTGCCGCGATTGTCGCTGGAAACTCGGTTATCCAAAAACCTGCCAGCACTAGTCCAGTAATTGCCTTCAAGCTATGTGAACTTTTCTGGGAGCAGGGTCTTCCGGCAGGCGTTTTGAACTTCCTCCCCGGCCCCGGCGGAGCTATCGGGGACACAATTGTGGATCACCCTCTCACCCGCTTTATCGCTTTCACAGGTTCCAAAGAAGTTGGGATGCGTATTTTTGACCGAGCTGCCAAAGTCAACCCCAGCCAAATCTGGCTCAAGCGCACCCTACTCGAGATGGGTGGCAAAGATGCGGTGGTGGTAGACGAAACAGCTAATCTGGAAAAAGCCTCGGTTGCAATTGTCGCCAGCGCGTTTGGCTTTCAGGGCCAAAAATGTTCAGCAGGTAGTCGCGCGATTGTCGTGGGGAATGTCTATGACGAAGTGGCAGGTCGCGTGGTTGAACTGACCAAGAAATTGACCGTTGGCGAAACAGATAAAAGCGTCAGCGTTTATATGGGGCCAGTGGTAGATCGCAAAGCCTTCAATAGCATCATGGACTACATTAAACATGGGCGCGAACACCATACCTTGTTGACAGGTGGCAATGCCATCGAAAGCAACACCAATGGCTACTTCATTGAACCAACCGTGTTTGGCGATGTCCCCGGCGATGCCAAAATTGCCCAAGAGGAAATCTTTGGGCCCGTCCTCGCCATGATTCGCGCTAAGGACTTTGAGGACGCCCTCGATATTGCCAATAGCACCGAATATGGTCTGACAGGAGCACTGTTTTCCAATGACCGTGCTCGGCTGGAACGGGCACGCCGTGAATTCCATGTCGGCAACCTCTATTTAAATCGCAAATGCACGGGCGCGATGGTTGGTGCTCATCCCTTTGGTGGATTTAATATGAGTGGTACGGATAGTAAGGCGGGTGGCCCGGATTATCTCTTACTGTTCACCCAAGCTAAGAGCATTGCTGAACTACGCTAAGGAAATCGGACTTTAGTTGGGTTATTTCGTAAACCCCATCTGCTAGGCTAAAAGGGCATGATTCAAAACTTGCCCTTTTTATTTGCCACCACAACTCCGGTAAGGTCGTCGGAACAAAAATTCAATGTATACCGTCTATCCAAACGTAAGCAATTGGCACTGTATTCCGCACTTGTCTACAATGGTGGCAAATTCTACAATCTTGTAGAGGCTGTCAGGGGGTATCGAAATCATCGAAGTAAGTTGTTCTTATCAATCACTTGTCCCAAATCCACTGCGTGTTGTTAGTGAACAGGAGATTAAACTATGAAAAAGAGCGCATTGCCGCAGCGCAAAATAAGCCCTAGACACACTTGGCGTTTGCCTGCCGTTCTCTTAGCGCTTGCAATTGTCAATGTGGCGATTTTTGTATCCCTCATTACGTCAGATGGCTCAGCCCCCAAAACCGCCTTTGCACAGGGCGGCAGCGAAGCCACCGACAAAGCTGAACCCATTGACCAATACCCTGTCCCCGGTGAAAACGGCTCCATGCAATTTTCCCTGCGCGACCCGTGGGATAAAACAAGTTTGACCTATTTCTTCCACAACTGCCCATCCAATTTGGATTGTGAACAAGCCCGCCAAGCCATTCGGGACAGCTTCCAAACATGGGCCAATGTATCATCCCTCACTTTCTCGGAAGTCACCGATGTGACGCTGGCCGATATGGAAGTCACATGGGCTTCCAGCGGCGACCCCGAAGGCACTCTAGGAACACCAAGTGGCGTATTGGCCTACTGTTTCTTCCCGCGCTACGGGGGGGATATGTGGATTGACGATTCCGAGCCATGGACGATTGGTGATGGTGGCCCCGAAGATATTATCTCGACTGCCGTTCACGAAATTGGGCACGGCATTGGCTTGGGCCACAGCGAATATACCACTGCGATTATGTATCCCTATGCGGGCTATGCCAACAAACTGGGCGAAGATGACATCAACGCCATCCAGTCACTCTATGGCCCTCCCGGCAGCACCACCAGTACACCAACCAACACGACCCCGCCCAACGGCACCAACGGGATTCCCAGCAATAACGTTCCCGGTGACGTAGCCGAGGTCGAAGGTGAAATTACCAACAAAGATTCAGCCGTCATTTTTGACCTGCCCGTTGAAGCCAACACCACCGTAACCGTGACAATGGAAGCGACAGGCGGCGATCTTGACCCCTATGTCGGCATCATGGCCTCTGACCGCAGCGCTGTCATCGTTGAAAATGACAACTTTGACACCAGCACCAATGCACAGGTCAAAGCCTACTTTGCCGACGCAGGCGATTATATTGTGGTTGCTACGCGCTTTGGCTTCCAAGATGGTTCGACCACTGGGCCGTTCAAAGTGACCGCCGCATTTGAAACAGGCGATACAACAGGGGGTACAAATCCCAATGTTCCGCCGGGGCCAACCACGTTTAAGTGGCGCGTCAGCAACTATACCGACATCGAGTTATGCGGGGTCTTCTTCAGTTCATCGGATGCTTCTGACTGGGGGCCAAATCAAATTGAAGGCAACAGTCTTGCCCCACAAACCTATTTTGAGTGGGACATCCAACCCGGAACCTATGATGTTCAGGTAGCCGACTGCAATAACAACACACTGGAAGCCTATAAGATCGAAGTTACCCGCGACCTTGAAGTGCAGATCTATCTTGACCGTATTACGCCTGTGCCATTGGGGACACCGCCACAAGACACCCCCACCAGCCAGACGCCGCAAGATCAGACGGCCACTCTGCGGATTAGCAACCTTGCGGGAACGGACTTGTGCGAAGTTTACTTTAGCCCAAGCACCGAAACCAATTGGGGTGAGAATCGGTTGCAGCAAGGCGAGAAATTTGCTGACCAGACGTATATCGAATGGGCTGTACCGCCGGGAAGCTACGATATCAAAGTGTTTGACTGCTTCAACAATACGCTCGAAGCCTATCAATTTGATGTAACGAATGGGTTAGACATCCAAGTCAATCCCACCGAAATCAACAGCGTCCCTCTGCAATAGACAACCCATCAATCAACCATCAAGGGGCGACTCACCATCGCCCCTTTTTGTTTACGACAGGTGAACAATCCCTATTGCCCAAAGGGCGTGACCGTCGGCGGGAAACGGAACTCAATCGTCGGGGTCGGCGGCAAGGTCGGCACAACGCCAGAAATCCCTAACCATTCCCGCCACTGCGATTCAATTTCAGCAGTGGATAACCCAAGCACCTGTTCAAGCGACTGCTTAAAATAATCGTTGATTTGATAGGCGGGTAAATTTTCTGGGGCAGCCAAGAGGGCGATTAATTGGCGATGTGCCTCCCAACCATAGTTGTCTACCAACCATTTATTAAAGGTATAGCCCACATCATAACCCCAGCGACTGCGACCATCCGGGCCATTACCAAAAATATCGGGCCCATCCCCAGCAAAAAGGCTTTCGAGTGGAGAAAATTGAATTGTGTCACGCACGCGCCCTTCATAATCATACTGCTGGTGCATTTCCAAATAAGTTGAGTTGCCTTCTGTCCACCATGAAGGGGCACGCGATTCATAGAGGTCATATTGATAGAGATGTCCAATTTCATGTACTACCGTGCCATAAGCAAAGTCTTCAATATCATCCCCATAAATGAGTTGGATAAAGGCCCCCCAATAGCCGCTGGCTTGGCCTATAAAATCTATGCCACGCAAAGCATAATCTGGCGAACGCCATTCTTCGAAGGTGGCCTCATCCGCAAACAACATCATACGCGGTTTATAGGAAAGCAGTCGCCCGAACGCCTCAATATAAAGCGACCGCGCATCCGCCATAGCCTCAAATGCCAAATCTACTGCATCTTTGGGGAAACCCACTTGCACAAAAATGACTAAATCTTCGGATTCTTGGCGCTCCCATTGGTGGGTTGAATCACTGTATTCGTTGCCAACAAGCCAATCACTCCAATAAATCGTCCCTGCACTATCCAACAACCGCCAACGATAATTAATGGCGACCCATGGGGGAATATCGTCGGCCTCACGCCCATCAACCACCACCGTCACCTTGCCCGTCGTGGCATCTACCTCACCTCGTATCCGTGCATCTTCAGGAAAAGTTGGGGTATGTGAATAATAAATGCTGGCTGAGACAACCTCGCCCGCGCTGCTTTTGGCAAAGGCCTCAAACTGGAAACCATCGGGATAATGACTGGTAAAAGTGGGGTCGGTCAACGTCCATTCCGCTTCACCCCCTTCAACATAAGCAGGTTCATCATATTTGGGCGTGGCTTCTGGGGTGGATGTAGTCGGCGTAGGCGTGGCGGTCGCGCCATCTTGGGCCGTGACTCGCCATTGAAATGTACCCGCCATACCCATTATCAAAACGAGCAACAGGCTCGTGGAAATCCAAAATAGTGATTGTTTACGCATCAACAAAACGCCTCCCTTAAGCACCTATGGACTAACTAAGGCCAGTATAGGCAATTAAGGCAAGGCGTCAAATTTTTGAGGGAAAATTTTTTGCTGATTAGGCCAGTTGTTGAATGACCGTATCGGTGAATTCTGTCGTGCTCAGATGGGCCCCACCCCCCGCAATATCGGCGGTGCGTGAACCTGTATCGAGTGTAGCGGCAACCGCTTTTTCGATGGCCTGCGCTTCATTTTCTAGCCGCAAACTATAACGCAGCAGCAAGGCGGCACTCATAATCGTTCCAGTAGGATTAGCGATCCCCTTACCCGCAATATCCGGTGCCGAACCATGAATCGGCTCATAGAGACCATACGAGCTTTCATTGAGCGAAGCCGAAGGTAACATCCCCAATGAACCCGCCAATACACTGGCTTGGTCAGTCAAAATGTCGCCAAACATATTTTCGGTGACAACCACATCCCATTCGCCGGGGCGGGTCATCAGCAGCATGGCGAATGAATCCACCAACTGATGCGACAGATTGATTTCGGGGTAATCTTCAGCCACGACTTCTACCGTGCGACGCCACAAGCGTGAGGACGCCAGCACATTCGCTTTGTCTACCGAGCAGACCTTCTTTTTACGCAGGCGGGCGGCATCAAAGGCGACTTTGGCGGCACGGGCTACTTCAAAAGGGGCATAAACCATCGTGTCATACGAGGTATCGATGGAATCGAGGACAATTTCACCTTGCCATTCTTTACGTGGCCCGAAATATAACCCGCCTGTCAGTTCGCGGATGAACAAAATATCCACATCCTTGAGTAGTTCAGGCTTGAAGGGTGTGTATTGCAAAAGCGCGGGCCATGTCTTGACTGGACGCAGATTGGCGAAAAGGCCAAAATGTTTACGCAGGCCTAAAATGCCCTCTTCGGGACGGGGTGCGCCGGGAGGAGTGCTACCCGCAGGGCCACCCACCGCCCCCATCAAGATTGCCTCGCATTGTTCAGCAGTTTTAAGTGTATCAGCAGGTAAAGGGCTGCCCGTTTTGTTGATAGCAGCAATCCCCAACAAGGCTTCGTGATAGGAAAATGAATGACCATATTTGGCAGCAACGGCATCCAACACGCGGACGGCAGATTGCACCACCTCCGGGCCAATACCATCACCGGGGAGTAAAGCGATTTTAGCTTGCATAATTCTCTCCAAAAATTTAGGGTAGCGCAGCCCGTAAATCGGCTGCTAATTTATCTAAAGTAGCACGATCAGTAATCGTATCGCGGCGGCTGGCGTGATTGTCGTTTTCATGGCGTGGTAACAAATGAAGATGGAAATGAAACACATCTTGGTTCGCTACCCGACCATTTGATTGAAACACCGACAGGCCTTCGCATTGGGACACTTCTCGGATCACCCGCGACAGCCGTACCGCCACTTGCATAATCGCGGCGGCTTGCTCGTCATTCAAATCATAAATCATCGGGGCATGGGCACGCGGCACCACCAAGACTTTATAGGGATTGGCTTGTCGAATATCCATAAATGCCACGACGTGTTCATCTTCATAAACAAAACTGCCAGTGGCTTCTTTAGCGATAATTTTACAAAAGATACAGTCTGTCATGGTTTATCCATCATGTTGTACAGAACACAAGCCATATTCCACCGAATCCGCCAGTGCACGCCAGCTGGCCGCAATGATATTGGTGCTAGCCCCAACGGTACTCCACCGCTGATGCCCATTGCGTGTATCAATCAGCACGCGGGTGGTCGCGCCCGTCGCCGAGCCGCTATCCACAATACGCACTTTATAATCTGCCAAATGGAAATCTGCAAGACGTGGGTAAACAGGCAAGAGGGCTTTTCGTAAGGCGCGATCCAGCGCGTTAACCGGGCCATTACCATCGGCGACGGTATACAATTCTTCGCCCTCAACGGACAATTTTATGGTGGCCTCCGTAACCATGCCACGCCCCCGCCGCTGTTCGACCAAAACCATATAATCTACGAGGTCAAAGGGGGCTTTGTAATCGGGTTGGGCGCGACGCAGCATCATGGCTACCGAAGCATCCGCTCCTTCAAAGGCATAGCCTTGATGTTCCAGATGTTTGATTTCATCCAGCACCTTACGGGCGATATGGTCTTCAGCATCCAACTTAAACGCCTCCGCCAATGCCAAAATATTCCCCCGCCCCGATAAATCTGAGACAAGGAAGCGCATTTCATTGCCAACCAGTGTCGGGTCAATATGCTGGTAGCTGTCCACATGCCGCCGCATTGCCGCCACATGAATCCCACCCTTATGTGCGAAGGCACTCCGGCCCACATACGGACGATTGCCATAAGGGGTCTGATTGGCAATTTCGGCTACCGTGCGTGCTACATGCGTCAAGCGGCGGATTTTGCCATCGGGCAGGGCCTCTACCCCCATTTTGATTTCAAGGTCGGGGATGATGCTGCATAAATTGGCGTTGCCACACCGTTCACCATAACCGTTAATCGTGCCTTGCACATGCACCGCCCCGGCCCGGACGGCTGCTAGTGAATTGGCAACACCGAGTTCGCCATCATTATGGGTATGGATGCCTAGTGGAACATTCGGCAAGGCTTGGCGCACAAATCCGATGATTTCTTCGAGTTCCCAATACATCGTGCCACCGTTAGTATCGCATAACACGACCAAATCCGCGCCGCCATCCACCGCCGCTTGCAAAGTATCGAGCGAGTATTCATTATCCAGTTTGAAGCCATCAAAAAAATGCTCGGCGTCATAAATGACCTCTTTGCCCTGCGATTTGAGATAGGCCACACTCTCTTTGATAATCCGTAAATTTTCTTCGGGGGTGGTACAGATAACTTCGGTGACGTGCAACATTGAAGTTTTACCCACTACTGTGACAACAGGCGTTTGGGCATCGAGCAGGGCACGGATATTGGCGTCGTCGGCAGGGTCGCCCCCCACCCGACAGGTCATGCCAAATGCGGCGACTTTGGCGTGGTTCAATTTCACATCACGCACCGCTTCAAAATAGGCCGCATCTTTGGGATTGCTACCGGGCCAGCCACCTTCGATATAGGCTACGCCGAGGTCATCCAAAATTTCGGTAATCTTCAGTTTGTCATCCACCGAGAGCGAAATTCCTTCGCCCTGTGTGCCGTCCCGGAGCGTTGTATCATATATATCAATGCGCGTCATAAATAACTTCCTTTACGTACTTTCAAGGGCCAGCCAAGCATTTTCAAATTTTTTTGACCGCAAATCTTGCTCCCGTATCCAGAGATAAATGATCCCACCATCCGCCCAGCACATGCCGCCTGCGACTCCAAACTGACCCGTGTAGCCTTTGGTGGAATCAATTTGCAAGAACAATCGCCACTGTTCAAGGCCAGCCATAAATTCTGCTGACTCCGCATCGTCTGGGTGATACCAAGGATCACGCCCCTGCGAGGCAAGTTGGCAACCAATTCGCATATCGTTTTCTTGTATCTCGTTGGGATGGCCTAAGAGTTGATGACTCGGATTCAGTAGAATTTGCTGATACATATTGTCTAATTTATCAAACAGCGCATCACTCTCAGCTTTATCCGTGCTATCCATGATGTCTATCGGGCCGATTGAATACTTTTCCCGGTGAATGTATAACGAAGGAATCGTGGCCTGATAGTAAAAACTGACGGCATGGGGGGCGAAATAATCTTCATCTAGGCCCAAATCATCATGATGTACCCACTCTTGCGGTAGAGGCGTTCGTTTTAGCGTGGACAGGTCGCCGTCAAAATAGATGACTTTCCAACGGCCTTGCTCCTCGGGCAGGCCGACAGGGGGTACACCCCGCTCATCTTGAGCATCACAAAAGAAATAGAGCATCCCTGAAGTGGGCAGCACTTGTTGAACGTCATGCTGTGTCACTTCAGCAAGGTTCAGTTGGCAAATGAAGGACAGCGGTTCCCCATCTTGCCAATAGGGCCACTGTTCATTGGAGGGTAAATCAGGCGCACCCCCTAATTTGGACGCCCCAACCGGAATTTCTTGATCGTCCTGCTTGATTTCCCCGATGATGCCAATTGCATCTTTCATCAGGGGTTCAAGGTCATCAACGATAGACGAAAATCCCTCCGCTATAAAAGCCTCGCGGATTTGTTCCTTAGTTGCCATTACTTCTATCCTTGACCTTTATCCACCCACAAGTTGCATCCACACGTTATCAAAGTTTTTTTGTTGCAGGGCATCTTTTTGAATCCAGAAATAGAGCATCCCCGCATCATGCCAAACCCATGACCCGCGTGTATCAAGATTAATATAGTTATCCTCTCGCCATACTTTGGGGAGAGCAATCTTAATATCGGTATCAATTTGTAACAATAATCGCCAATCATTTGCACCATCACGTAATTCAGCTTCGCGGGGGTCGCCGTTATAGGGCCATACTCCATTAGAGGCAAGTTGGCATAGCAACGGCATATCCGTTTCGGGTCCTTCTGGATGACCCAAGAATTGATGTATGGGAGTCAAATGATTCCCTCCCCGCATAGAGCCTTTTAGCTCGATATAGGCATCCCATTCTTCATCATTAAGCTCAATCTCGCCAACATGCCGCCCTTCATTGCTGGGCAATGTGTCCTCTAATGAAAAACTATGTTTGACAATTGGAAAAGTAATCTTTAGCTCGGATGGCGGGGATGTTTGATGAATATGAGCCAAATCTCCTTCGTAGTAAATTACTCGCCAATTACCACGTTCCCACGGAAAATATCCACTAGGTTGCTCATCAGCTTCATAGAAAATAGATAATAGGCCTGTTGCGGGCAAAACACCCTCGACATCATATTCCCTGAGGTCAACCATATTAAACTGAGCTAGAAAAGTAAGCGGGACATCGCCACATATAGGCCATTCTATCGCTGGAGGCAGGTCAGGCAGGCCTCCAAATCGGGAAACACCTAAAGGTAAGATTTCTCCCTCATCCAATGAATGGATATCAATTCGTATGGCGGGCATCACGAGTGTTTCTAATTTATCCGCTAAATGGGTTAGCCCAGCCTCTTGAATGTAGTGGCGAAGTCCCTTATTCATGATTTTTATTTAGCCTGCCGTCTGTACTCGCGCTGGGTGGCTGGCCTCAAAAGCCTCGATTTCGGGCATCTGTTTCACCAAATAGCCGAGTTCATCAATCCCTTCCAACAGGCACGTCTTGGAAAACGGGTCAATTGGAAAACTAGCCTTTTGCCCATTCGGCAAAGTCACGGTCTGGCTAGCGAGGTCAATATGCACTTCGGCTTCGGGCGCTTCCTCCGCCAAATCCAGCAGGGCTTGGTAGGTTTCCGCATCCACCACAATCGGCAATAAGCCATTTTTCAGCGAGTTGTTGCGGAAAATATCGGCAAAATAGGTACTGATGACGGCCTGAAAGCCATAGGCCTTCAATGCCCAAGGCGCATGTTCACGTGAGGAGCCGCAGCCAAAGTTATGCCCAGCCACTAAAATATGCCCAGCCTGATAGCGTGGATTATTCAGGATAAAATTGGGGTCTTGCCGCCAATCGGTAAAACAGCCTTCCGCCAGTGAATTTTTATCCGTCACCTTGAGGTAACGCGCTGGGATAATCTGGTCAGTATCAATGTTTTCAATGGGCAGCGGCACTAAACTGGCGCTAAATGGTTTCAATGGTTCCATGTTGTTTCAATCTCCACTAAGCCTCATCCTAGTGTGCCCCTCGCTCAAAGCGTTGGGAGAGGGGTTGGGGGTGAGGGCTTCTAATACGGTCTGCGATATTCGAATTGGGGCATTTCGCCCATGTCATTGGTCAAAAAAGTCATCGTCGAAATAGAGCAATGAGCGATGTAATTGGCGACGGGATCAAGTTTCGGTAGTTCCGTCCGGGCCACTTTGACATCCACGGCCAACCCCATCGCCCACAACACGGTAAAGGCAATCACGTCGCCATGTGAAACCGCGACCACATGCTGGCCGGGATAGGCACGGCGGGTGCGACGGATGAATTTTTGTACCCGTGACCACACTTGCAGCGGCTGTTCATATGGTGAATGAGATTCGCTGTACAAATCCCAGCTCCGCGCATTCAACTCGGCATAGCTGCGGCCTTCATAGGGCGTGTGGACTTCATTCAACAGGGCAGTCGTCGTAACCTTCATGCGATGCGGCCCTGCAATGATTTTGGCGGTTTGTTGGGCACGTAAGAGTGGGCTGGCAAATATCTTGGCAACCTTCTCACCCTTGAGTAATTCGGCGGCGGCGCGTGCTTGGTCTTTCCCCTCGTCAGCCAATCGAAAACGCGGCATCCGCTGATAAAAGATTTCTTGCGGATTATGGACAAGGCCGTGCCGCACCAATGAGATTTTCGTTTCCACAGATGGCATTCCTATACTGGTGTGACTTCAAAAGCACGTTCGGCAACCAGCGTGCGTGGGTCGGTCACAACCCCGTTGATCGCTGAAGCAACTGCGGTCAATGGACTGGCAAGGAAGGTTCGACCACCCCGGCCCTGACGCCCTTCAAAATTCCGGTTGCTGGTGCTAACCGCATATTGCCCCGGTTGCAGTTGGTCGCCATTCATAGCGATACACATGCTGCATCCAGCCTCGCGCCATTCCGCCCCGGCCTCAACAAAAACCTTGTGCAATCCCTCAGCCTCGGCCTGACGTTTAACGGTTTGTGACCCCGGTACGACCAACATCCGCACCCCATCAGCGACACGATGCCCTTTAATCATCTCAGCGGCTAGGCGTAAATCGCTGATGCGGGAATTGGTGCAAGAGCCAACAAACACGACATCTACCTTATGGCCCAAGAGCGGCTGCCCGGGCTGCAAATCCATATAGGCCAATGCCTTGTCGAGGGCCATTTTCTGGCTGTTGTCGCTGTATTGTTTAGGATCGGGCACACGCTCAGTAATGGACATCCCCATACCCGGATTTGTGCCGTAGGTAATCATGGGGGCCAATGTATCGGCGTCCAAAATCAACTGTTTGTCATAGGTCGCGCCTGCATCACTGGGCAGGGTACGCCAATGGGCCACCGCTTTATCCCAATCCGCGCCTTGGGGGGCATGGGGCCGACCCTGAATGTAATTAAAGGTCGTTTCGTCGGGGGCGATCAAACCAGCCCGCGCTCCACCCTCAATGCTCATATTGCAGATGGTCATACGTGCTTCCATCGAGAGGCTACGAATGGCGCTACCTGTATATTCAAAAACGTGGCCCGTGCCACCGCCGATGCCGATATTGGCAATCACCGCCAGAATAATATCTTTGGCCGTGACACCCTCCTGCAACTGCCCATCCACCCGAATTTCATAAGTCAGGGGTTTGTTTTGCAGCAGGGTTTGGGTCGCCAAGACGTGCGCGACTTCGCTTGTGCCAATGCCAAAAGCCAACGCCCCAAATGCGCCATGTGTACTGGTATGGCTGTCGCCGCAGACAATGGTCATGCCGGGTTGGGTCAAGCCAAGTTCTGGCCCGATGACATGCACAATGCCTTGTTTTTCCGTACCCAGTTCAAAGACTGGAATCCCGTGTTCATTGCAATTGTCTACCAACGTCTTGAGTTGGGTAACGGCCATCGCATCGGTGACGGGAATCAGACCATCTGCGCCGCGTGGGGTTGTGGGGGTGCTGTGATCCATCGTGGCAATGGTCTGAAGTGGCCGACGGGCCTTAATGCCGCGCTGACGCAGTTCAGTAAATGCCTGTGGTGAGGTCACTTCATGGACGAGATGCAGGTCAACGTACAGCACCGCTGGTGAATTCGGCGGGTGGCTGACGACATGGGCATCCCAGATTTTTTCAAAGAGGGTCTTACTCATCACACAACTTCCTTGTTGAAACTACAATAATGGCTGGTTACAAGGGGCAGGTTGATTTTCCCCACCCCGCTTTTCAATCATTCAATTAATCGCCAGACACACTTACCGCTGCCACGACTCCCTCGGCGGGAATATCACCCATACCGAGGACGGCAATCATACGGTTGAGCGCCGCCATATACGCTTTGGCACTCGCCACAATGATGTCAGAATCCGCGCCATAGCCACCAAAGGTACGGGCATCATGGTCACCATTTTGGGATGGTGAAATGCGCACCGTCACTTCACCGAGGGCGTCAATCCCTTCGGTTACACTATGGACACTGTACTCAATCAGCACATTTTTGATCTGGACAATGGCATCAATTGCCCGATAGCAGGCATCCACTGGCCCTGTCCCCACCCGTGCCTCGACTTTTTCTTCGCCGCTGGGGGTCTGAATTTTGACCGTCGAGGTTGGCATTCCCATCGTGCCACAGGAAACTTGCATATCTAGCAGTCTAAAAAATTCCTTCGGCCCTTGAAATTCATCAATCATCAGGGCTTCGAGATCGGCATCCGTCACATTTTTCTTGGCATCAGCCACTGCCTTAAAACGAGCAAAAATTTGATTGAGGGCATCACCCTCGACCTCATAGCCCAATTCTTTCAGGCGTACTTTGAGGGCATGGCGTCCACTATGTTTGCCCAAGACCAGCGAACTGGCGTGGAGGCCGACCGATTGGGGGGTCATGATTTCATAGGTACTTTTTTCTTTCAGCACCCCATCTTGATGAATTCCGGCTTCGTGGGCAAAGGCGTTTGCGCCAACAATAGCCTTATTTGGCTGAACAGGCATCCCTGTATAATTGCTGACGAGGCGGCTGGTGCGGGTAATCTGGGTTGTATCAATGTTCGTTTGCAGATTATAAAATTGCGGACGGGTCGCCAGCGCCATCACGACTTCTTCCAACGATGTGTTGCCCGCGCGTTCCCCAATGCCATTGACGGTTACTTCAACCTGACGTGCGCCACCCATAACCCCTGCCAGCGAATTGGCCGTAGCGAGGCCCAAGTCGTTGTGGCAGTGGACTGACCAAATCACCCCACTCCCCGGCCCAGCCCCCGGTGTCTCAGCCATCAGGTTAGAAATCAATTCGCCATACTCATCTGGCGTGACATAGCCAACCGTATCGGGGATATTGAGTGTGGTCGCCCCGCATTCCACTGCAATTGTCAAAATCTGGATCAGAAAGTCGGGGTCGGTGCGGCCTGCATCCATTGGGCTAAATTCCACATCATCACACAGGGATCGGGCCAATGTCACCATTTCGCGCACAGTGTCGAGGGCTTGTTCGCGAGTCATGCGAGTCTGATATTTCAGGTGAATATCACTCACCCCCAAAAAGGTATGGATACGAGGATGGGCGGCTTCACGCACCGCTTCATAACAAGCACGAATGTCTTTTTCGACGGCACGGGCCAAACCACAAATTACCGGGCCATCTTCCGTTCCGACTTCTTCCGCAATGCGGCGCACGGCCTCAAAATCATCGGGGCTGGCGGCTGGAAAACCCGCCTCGATGATGTCAACGCCCATGTGGGATAGCTGACGAGCGATTTCCAGTTTTTCAGCACTGGTCAGGCTAGCCCCCGGTGATTGTTCACCATCACGCAGAGTGGTATCAAAAATGCGTACTACACTGTCATCCATAACTTTCGTGCTCATGATTGGGTGATCCTTTTTGACTATTGATTAAGCGAATACATGCAAAGCCACTAAGCTCATAAAGGCCATCATCTGCCATCCAGAACCACCCCCTTTCATCATCTAGTTATTGGCTGAATTAGTCTTGCTTGATGGTCTTGGGATTGATAAACGGCATCATACCCCGCAGTTCTTGCCCAACCTGCTCAATCATGTGGTTATGTTCTTCCTTGCGGCGGCCATTGAACCACGGACGGCCATCTTTGTTTTCTTTTATCCAGCGTTGGGCAAATGTGCCATCTTGGATTTCATGCAGAATGCCAGACATTTCTTCGCGGATAGCATCTGGCACAATGCGTTCACCAGAGACATAGCCACCATATTCGGCGGTGTCACTGACGCTGTACCACATGTATGACAAGCCACCTTGATAGATGAGGTCAACAATCAATTTCAGTTCGTGCAGGCATTCGAAATAGGCAATTTCAGGTTGATACCCAGCCTTGACCAATGTTTCAAAACTGGCCCGGATGAGGCCGGCCACACCGCCACACAAGACGACCTGTTCACCAAAAAGATCGGTTTCGGTTTCTTCGGTAAAGGTCGTTTGAATGACCCCCGCCCGTGTGCAACCAATCCCCTTGGCATAGGCGAGTGCATTAGCAAGGGCTTCACCGCTGGCATCTTGTTCGACTGCTACCAAACCGGGTGTACCACCACCTTCGGTATACACTTCACGCACGCGATGACCGGGGGCTTTGGGCGCAACCATGCTCACATCCACACCCGCCGGGGGCTTAATTTGCCCATAGCGAATATTGAAGCCATGCGCGAACATGAGGGTATTGCCGGGTTGCAGGTTTGGTGCGACTTCCTTGTGATAAACATCGGCCTGAAGAGTGTCAGGAATGAGGATCATGACGACATCGCCTTGTTTGGCAGCTTCGGCGACACTAAGCACCGTCAGGCCATCCGCTTGGGCTTTGGCGCGGCTCTTGCTGCCTTCATGTAGACCCACAACGACCTTCACCCCACTGTCACGCAGATTGAGTGCGTGGGCGTGGCCCTGACTGCCATAGCCGATAATTGCGACTGTTTTGCCATCCAACCGTTTCAGGTCGGCATTATTATCATAAAAAATAGTTGCCATGTTGCTTGAGTTCCTTATTGATTGAGAAAATAAATTCAGCTATTGCTATTCATCGTCATGTTCCGCCGACCCACCGTTCATAGACGGGGTATAGGTCGGGAAACGGGTAGATTTATAATCACGTTGTTCCATTGTGCGGATGCCGCGCCCCATACTGACACGCCCGGTTCGCACCATCTCGACAATCTCAAATTGATGCAGGGCATCCACAAAACTTTCAACGCTTTCTTCCGCGCCTGCCAATTCAACAATCGTCACTTCTGGCCCAATATCCACCAAATGTGCCCCGCGTTCATAACACAAATCAGTTACGGCGTTTCGCGCATACGCATCGGGCGTTCTGACCTTAACTAAGGCCAAGTCACGATTAATGGTGGGAATGTTGGTGACATCCTGTACCTCGATCACATCAATCAGCTTATACAGCGTCATGACAACTTTTTTGCCATCTCCCGCCTCGCCTTCCATCACAATCGTGATACGTGAAATATCGGGATTGTGGGTACGACCCACTGTCAAACTGTCCATGTTGAAGTTGCGGCGACGAAACATGCTGACCACGCGGTTTAGGACACCGGGTTTATTCTCGACCAAACAGATTAGGGTATGTTTCATATTATTCTTTCTCCTGATGCCTTGTCCTCTTCATTGCCCCTTCCCCACACCCCCGACTCGGTTCTAGCTCTACCGCCAATAGCCGGAGGTGTGGGTCGGTTAGGAGGAGCCTATCAGATAGCTGTCGGGTTATTTTCAAAATCAGGTGATTCACTAGGCTTAGGGCGGCGGATCATCGCGTGTAAATCCGCCCCGGCGGGCACCATCGGGTACACAATATCGTTTTGGACGACCACGAATTCAATCAGCGTGGGGCCATCAATGCTGCGTGCCCAAGCGACCGCTTCCTCAATTTCCTCTTTGGTGCTGACTCGTCGCGCCGGAATATCATACGCTTCGGCCAGTTTCACAAAGTCTGGATTTTTCAACGGGGTAGATTGATAACGCTCTTCATAGAAGAATTCCTGCCATTGGCGTACCATCCCCAAATAGGAATTGTTGATAATGGCAATATGGATACCCACGTTTTCTTGCATGGCGGTGCCGAGTTCAGTGAGGGTCATTTGGAAACCCCCATCGCCAACAATCGCCCAAACCTCTTCTTCAGGTCGGCCCAACTTTGCCCCAATGGCGGCGGGCATTCCAAAACCCATCGTGCCGAGACCACCACTGGTCAAAAGGCTATGGGGGCGTGTGTGTGGGTAATATTGGGCTTCTAACATCTGATGTTGACCTACGTCACTCACGGTCAGGGCCTTGCCTTCTGTGCAGCGGAACAATTCGGCAATGACTTGAGCTGCCCACAATTTACCATCGGGGTGAGCCGCCAGCTGCAACAAAATATCGCGTTCGCTGGTGTCTTCTTCCCAATCGCGGATTTGCCCAATCCATTCTTGGTGTTGCCCTGTCTGCAATTTAGGTAGCAGTTGGCGCACAACCATTTTCAAATCGCCACAAATGCCGACATCCACTTTGACATTTTTATTGATTTCACTCGGGTCAATTTCGACATGAATTTTCTTAGAGTCGGGGGAATAGGTTTTGAGATTACCTGTCACGCGGTCATCAAACCGCATCCCAAAGGCCAGCAGTAAGTCGGCCTGTTGGATGGCCTGATTCGCCGCCGCTGTACCGTGCATTCCCATCATCCCCACACAGAGTGGATGATTCTCTGGGAAACTGCCTTTGCCTAACAAGGTCAGCGCCACCGGGGTCTGGGTGATTTCCGCAAAATTGCGAATTTCTTCCATCGCACCCGACATCAAAACGCCATGTCCCGCTAAAATCAAGGGACGTTTAGCGCTATGAATCAAATCCAACGCGGCTTCGATTTCTTTCGGGTGGGCTTTCCCCGGCACGTTATAACCGGGCAGTCGTAATTCACCTTCGGGATAGTGGAATTCAATCACTCGATTCTGCACATCTTTGGGGATGTCCACCAAAACAGGGCCGGGACGACCTGTCCGCGCAATATAGAACGCTTCCCGAATGCTGTAGGCTATATCTTCGGTACGGGTCACCAAGTAACTATGTTTGGTGACGGGCAGCGTACACCCTGTTACGTCGGTTTCTTGAAAGGCATCTGTCCCAATAGCAGGTAGCGGTACTTGGCCTGTAATGGCAACCAGTGGCGATGAGTCCATCATGGCGTTGGCAAGCCCTGTCACCAAATTCGTGGCACCGGGGCCGCTGGTGGCTAACATGACGCCGACTTTCCCCGTCGCACGGGCATAACCCTCGGCCATGTGGGTTCCGCCTTGTTCATGGCGTGGCAAAACATGCCGAATTTGTGGGTATCTGGTCAGCGCATCATAAATGGGCAAAATCGCGCCGCCGGGATACCCAAATACAAGATCAACCCCTTCACGTAATAAACATTCCCAAACAATTTCTGCACCACTTAGCTTCATTTTCACTACCTCCTCAAATTAAAATTTCCCTCTACCCTAATCATCCCCTGCTTCTGCGACGGGTTGATTGACATAGGTCAGCCAACCATGTGGATCGGATGTGCGCCCCTCAACGGTGGCAAAAAAGGCATCTTGTAAGGCTTTGGTGATGGGGCCGCGTTTACCATGGCCTACCTGTAAACCATCCACGCTGCGGATGGGGGTAATTTCAGCCGCCGTCCCCGTCATAAAAATCTCATCGGCGATATAGAGCATCTCGCGGACTAGGGTCTCCTCACGCACGGGGATACCGAGATCAGCCGCAAGCGTCAAGGCCGTGTCACGTGTAATGCCGGACAAAATGCTGGAAGCTACAGGCGGGGTATAAATTGTGCCGTTCATCATCAAGAAAAGATTTTCGCCTGCGCCTTCGCTGAGATTGCCATTGGCGTCAAGAGCAATCCCTTCGGTGTAGCCATGCCGCTTGGCTTCCATCGCGACCTGTTGGTTATTAACATATTGCCCGCCAACTTTTGCCATCGGACTAGAGGCTACTCGCCGCCAACTGGTCACGGCGACATCTACTCCATTTTCAATACCGTCCGCCCCTAAATAGCGTCCCCATTCAATGGACATGATAATGACTTCAACTTTTTGCCCTGATGCGTTTAGGCCAAAGGTCTCGCTGTCCCGAAAAGCTAAGGGTCGAATGTAGCAAGATTTCTGTTTATTGCGGGCCACTAATTCTACACAGGCAGCTTCAAGATCAGCTTGGCTAAATTCGAGCTGGTCGCCCATCCGCATAATCTTGGCGCTATACATAAAACGGGCCATGTGGTCAGCCAAGCGGAAAACCGCCGGGCCGTTTTCAGTCGCATAGGTACGAATCCCTTCAAATACACTGCTACCATAATGCAGGGCATGGGTGCTGACGTGAATATTCGCGTCATGCCAAGGAACCCAGTTTCCAGAAAACCATATCCATTCAGAAGCATTTTTTAGGGGCATAACGTTCCTCTTTAGTAAAAAAGTCGGATGGTGTTTTTTTACCGTTCTCAGCAACCCAACCTCGATTGGCTGGGTCACTGATTATCGGCGGCTTAATAGCAGGGTTTTAATACCCTCGCTCCTCGACATCATAGATATTGGATAGAGCTTCATGGGTTGGCGACAGGCTCTCATCTTCATGGACTTCATGAACATTGACACTGGGCCGATTGGCATTTTGATTGGAATAGGTGCCATTTACATGCACTGGATTGGTCTGATAGGCATCTGTCCACGGGCTATAAGTTTGGCTTTGTGGAAAGTTTTGATGGGTACTCGTTTGTTTGGGTGACATTTTGCATTCTTCCTCAGTTTGGTAAATTGGGTGACAAAAACGCCGCTTGGAGGGGTGGCTCCAAACGGCGTCTCGGTTTACTTAGTTAGGTGACTTTAGCTTTGCTCTAGGTTGAGTTGGCTCTGCGTCACTACCGGACTGCTTGAAGCACGTTTCTCCTCGCTCGTAAGGCTTACAAGTACGAGGAGGCCGGTAATGAGGATAAGGCTAAGGATAGGCAGAGCAAATAGCGCCATGATTTGTCTGATTTTTTATTTGTTACATGACTTTAGTGAGCGTGCCATAAAGATATTCTCAATCCTTTTTTTCGTCAATAGGGGTCAGGTTATTTTGCACAATCACCCCCTATGCGACACGCATTCAATTTTAAATCGGAAAGTTGATTCTAATCATTCAGATCAAACAGAGTCTTTCGACTGGCTTTTGTTCTTAAAGGCAATCCAAGACTTTAGTGAAAATTTTTCATCTAATTTTCGATAAGTGAGAGCCATTCTCCGAACAATTCTCTAACAATTCGGGGCGTATTGCTTTTGCCCACCTGCTCCCAAACAACAAAAAAGGGGGGCTTTTTGAAGGGCCACCCCTTTTTAAGGCACAGATTTTACGCCTCTTTAACCACCAAATACGGCATTAGAACTGGTGGATGGCACAGCCGCCGAATCCATTTCTTTCAACAAGGTGTCCAAGGCTGGATAGATATAATACAAGGGGTAACCGCCCTTAAGGTCTTGTCCACCCGCTGATAGGTATTTCACATCGTCACGGGTCGTCCCAACCAATACATTCGGGGTAGAATTCACTTCGACAGCATCGGCCCACGCAAGATTACTGGTGATGATGGCAGCAGTCGCTTCATCCGCAAGGCAAGCGGTCAAGGCTTCTTGGTCAATATCCAATTCAGCGGCTTCAACTACTGCGGCAAGATTTTCTTCAGTATAGGCATTACGACCCGCCTGATCTTTGCCATAGGCCGCAAAGATGAGGTTGTGCATTGTCCAACCAACACCTAATTTTGCCCCACAAATTTGATATTTAGCCGCTAATGTTGAAGCTGGGCCACCCACAAAGTCTAAGACAGCCAGCGTAAATTGAGCTTTCCCTGTGACCACATAATCCTGCACCAACCGATCCATCGTGCCTGTATATTCAAAGCAGTGTGGGCACGAGAAATCCATGAACTCGGCAACCCATAGCGGGGCTTCGGGATCGCCAACGGTCATTAGGCCTGTGGCTTCGATGCTGGCCTGCATTTGCTCATTCAGGGCAGCTTCGTCCAGTTCAAGGGGGGCAATAATGGCACTGGCAATGATTTCATCCATTACTGGACTCCATGTATCCCATTCTTCAGTTGCCGCAATTTCACCCACCAACATAACCTGACCTTCAGGGTATGGAATCGCGACAAAACGGCTGCTATTGGCGTCATTAGTGGTTTCGAAGCCAACCCCTTCGATACCGCCAAAAATAATGTCCGACAGCGTCACATTATCCGCCGCCGTTAATTCTTCCATAAATTCGCGGAACGTTTTTGATGTATCATAAGCCCCAGCCTGCACCGCTACATACGGGCCATGACCCGATTCATCCGCTGGCCCTGCAATGACAAAAACAAATGGGGCGTCCGTCAAAATCCCCTGCCAGCCAGCCGGATAGGTCATTTCGAGACCCCATTCATGCCACGTCCATACACCACCTTCGGATGTTTGGGCCGGGTCGCCAGCCGTATCACCAACTTCGTTCGAAGTTTGCTCAGTTACAGCCGTTGGGGCTTCGGTTGGGTCAGCAACATCAGGAACCGATACTTCTGTAGCGGCCTCAGTTACCTCAGCCGTTGCGGTAGCAGCAGTATCCACCTTGTTATCCGACTTCTCATCTTTTTTAGAATCACTGCACGCCGCTAACAGCATGAGCAACGCCATCAACAGGCCTGTACCACTCAGTTTCATTAAACCACGTATTCTAAAACCGTTCACGCCAACCTCCGCATTGATGTTGAAAACTATTGAGCCATCCCAAACGGGCCATTCGTGTCACCCGCAATGAAATCCTCTAAGGTCAAAGGAGCTATCTGTTCATTATACACGGTCAAATTCAATGCCCCATCAATCCAGACTCTGGCAGTGGGCCATGCTTCTATCGTTGCCCCACCACCCATCAGCAAAGCGCTATCCCCATTAACCACCGCAACAAGAAGTAAACTTATCCCCTCCACTTCAATTTGGGTTAAGGCCGCTGGCAATCCATCCCCCCATTCAAATTCAGTGATATTCGAGAGGGTCTGTCCGGTGAAACTTTCCAAAATTTGGCGTGGGGCTTGGGCATCAGCAGGGTCAATACCAATGCCACTGGGGACTAATAATTGTGCCCGAATGAAAGGGGGGGCATCCTTTAAATCACCTTCTAAGATAGCCTCAGCCTTGGGTTGCTCACTACTAGCAACAACCACTTGCCCGTTCGCGGCGGTGTGCCAATCGTCAGGATAATCAAAAGCAACCGTCCCGCCCGCAAATTCTAGCGAAGCCGTCTCGCTCAAAAACTGGATTGAGGACAACATGACTTGTAGACGGGGTTCAAATTCAGCCCACGTCTCGGTTGGTGCAACAGCTACCACTAAATGAGCTTGGTTAATGGATGGCGACTTAAAGGCCACGGCCTCAACTGTTTGACCCGTCGCAGTATCTTCAAATTGGGCAACGATGCCACTTACACCACCTACCACCATTGGTGAAGTCGTCTGATCAGGAAAAATGAGCAAGAGTAAGTCGGTGGGGGAAATCGTCCCTACTTGCGGATAGTGCAAAAAAGTTAGGGCGGGCACGCCGGGGACATCACCTTTACTGGCCTTATCTAATCCATCGGCTGTACTAACTAATAAAGGATTGCCTTGATAATCACCCTGAACCCAATCGGCGGGGTATTGCATAATCAACCCAGCACTACGCCAAGCAAAAGTTCGCATTGCTGTTAAATCTTGGGCGTGGACAGGCTGATTCATTCCCAAAATCAAGCTAAATAACATCACCAGTATCAATCGTTTACGACCAGAGTGCATCTACAAATCTCCTCCCGAAATTGTTGAGCCGTTCCAGTGTAACGCGAGTTCTTATAAATCGAAACTGATGGTAAGCCTGTTTTGCTATTGGCGGACGGACGGAATAGAATTTCAAAATATGTTATGCTTGAGGCAAACTGTGAAAATTTTGGAGGAGCCGGATGGAAAGACCACAATTCGAGCGTTCAATTTATTATTCCCGACGACGTGTCATCTGGCTGTGGTCGGTCACTTTGTTGATAGTTCTGTCCGTCGCATTGGTGGCAGGCGGTCATGCACTCGCAGGGCCAACCAACCGCCAATCGGCCACTATTTTAAAAATCGGCTACATCGGTCGGGCTGACAGCGATTTGGCACGTGGGCTTGATCTTGCCATCCGCCAAATTAACGAAAGCGGTGGCAGCACTGGCCCCGACAATACCACTTATATCTATGAGTTGGTGGTAGCTGAAGTCCAACCAGAAGAAACCGAGGCCATCCCCGAAGTGCTGCAAGCCTTAACGAGTGCGGGGGTAGTTGCCATTTTTGGCCCCGACACCAATGATTTGACCCTGCCTAATGTGCAAGCCCTTTCCGCAGCCAGCGTGCCAATTTTGACTGGGGCCACCAGTGAAACCTTGTACAATGCGGATACCGGCAGCAATATCTTCCGTATTGTTGCCCCCGAAAGCACCTATAGCAGCGCCATCGCTTCCTATCTTGTGGAAACGCTAGGGGTACAAAACGTGGTGCTGATTCAGACCGATTTGGCATGGGCCGAAGGCGTGGTTAGCCTAAGCAATGTCCTCGGTCAATTGGGTGCCCAAATTGTTGCGACGATTCAGTTGCCTGACAGCACTGATTTACCCAATCAAATTCGCACCTTAGCAGAACTAGATGCTGATGCCGTCATTGTGTATGGCCCATCGCAAGATGCCTACACCGTTTTTACCCAATTACAATCGAACAATTGGCAAGGCAGTTTTGTCTATCGCAGTGCCCAGCAAGCCGCATTAGAAAGCAATCTATTTGATGATGAGCGCAGTGTTGGCATACTTGGCGTAGATAGCTGGTCGTTTGGGGCAAATGATGCCCTCGGCAGCACTTTTACCATCCAATATGTGACTCAGTATGGCAGCATACCGGGGCCATTGGCGGTCGCTGGCTATGACAGCATCTTCGCGCTAGATTCAGTAGTACGAGTGTTCGGAACCGATGCAGCGGCTGTCCGAGCAGGATTAACCCAGCTAGATATTGAACGTTTAGTGCGTGGCCCAGCCGACCCAATTGTGACCGATTCACGCGACCTTTCACAAACGGCCATCATCTATGAACTCACCGGCAGTGGGGGCGTGCAAGCCATTGCAGCCTATGACGATGGCGCACTACGTGAAGACTCTGGCTTTGGCGCCGAAATCGCTGGGGTCGTTCCCGGTGGTGAAGGCAACCCGCAAGCCACTGCCACATTATTACCAACGGCGACCTCTTTGGCAGGCACCGCTACACCAAGTGTTGTAACCGCCACCGTCACCGAACCAACCTTAAATGTTCGCAGCGGGCCGGGAACCAATTACAGCATTGTTGGCAAATTAAATGAAGGTGACCAAGTCCCAGTGATTGGTCGAAATAACGACTTCACATGGCTAGTCATTCAATATCGTGGGCAAGTAGCATGGGTAACATCGCAATATGTCAGCATTTTTGACCCCGGCAACCTGCAATTAGCCCTGCCGATTGTAGCCCCGCCTGCTACCCCTACCCCATCAGCTACCACCGTGCAAGCGGAGCCGGATATTATCATTACCAATGCAGCCCTAGCGCCAGCGTCGCCCGTTCCGACCAATGTCTTGTTTTCCGTCACCGTCACGCTTAAAAATCAAGGTGGTTCGGCGGCAGGGACATTTGCCGTTGCGACAACCTTCCTCCCCGGCAACATTTATTCAGCCCAAAACCTGCCCGCTGGCTTGGCTCCCGGTCAAACAACAACCGTTACCCTCTCAACAACATTTAGCGCGACGGGTAATGTCAATAATCTATCCATTGTGGCGGATTTGAATAACGAAGTCGCCGAGGGGGCAGTTGGCGAAACCAATAATCTCTTTAGCATCTCCTACAAAGTGGATCACTCCATACAGTTTGAGCAGGCACGTAACTACCCCGGCCCAGCCAATGATGACCTTTCCGCCAATGGGACACAGGACATTAGTTGGGACGGCACAAACCTCATCGCCATTAATGGGGCACTCATCGGGCTATTCTCGACCGATAACTACTCGACGGCTCATTTTGACGGCGCAGTAGCCACCGCGACTAGCACCACTTTCGCCAATCCGCCAGCCGGAGCAACCATTGCTTTCCGTTCAGATGATGGGCGTTATGGGGTCATTCGGATTGATGGGCGCAGTGGCTCGCAAATCAACTTTACCTACCGTATCTACATCCCGTGATCATTTTGGGATGGGTCTCTAGGGCTCATCCCTCTTTTTAGAAGCAAAACCAGTTGATAGGGGAATGGTGGGGTGCCAGAAATTCTCGAAGAACATTATCAAGAAAACGGCTTTGAATTGGTGATTTATCGCCAACGTCAACCAGACTCCTATCGCACCTGTCAGCAATGCGGACGCCATCTATTTCATGTCGCCAGTGTGTTTGACGAATGGGGCGAGGCCCAATCAGCCACCACTCTGTATCACTATTGTAAACACTGCAAAACGATTGAACAGCATGTCACTCGTCAGCAGCCGTCCGGGGCTAATGTCCAACAAAATGTGTTCAGCCGTGCGCCCTATAGTTTGCTGGTCGAACTTTTGGCAACAGCCCGTCATCAAAATGGTCGTGGCGTGACTGTTCTAACCATTAATCGTCATTGGTGGTCGGCGTGGCGCTATCGTTTGGTAATGGGCACTTTGTTGGGGCCAGATACCCCGCGTGTTCGACCATTGAGTATTCCGGGTAAGTCAAGCAACACGCTGGTGGATCAAGAAACCCGCAGTATCACGCCTATCCCGCGCTATAACCCACAGCAGGTTGAGCATAACCCATTTAAGTCAAGGCGCGTTAAACGGCCTGATGAGGTTGTGGGAAATGGGGAAACAACAGAAATACCGCCGGATAGTTTGGGGGGTCCCAATTCCGTCGAAGATGAGGTTTAGAAAATTTGAGTTAGGGCAGGCTCTGTTCAACCTGCCCTTGCCAAGTCGCGCCTATTGGATGTCGACCTTGACCTTAGTTTCGTTGGGGGCTTCTTCGCCTTCCGCCGATTTTTGATCGCGCTGACGCTGCATCATCTGGTCAATATCCGCTTTGGCGGCATCAAACAGCGATTTGAAGGACTCCATAAACGACTGGCTGGCCCGACGGGTGTGGTCGCGGAAATCGGGCGGCAGCAACGATTCGACTGCTTTGCCAAATTCCTCGAAGGCCAAACGTTGATGATGGAAAAACGCCTTCACAGGGTCTTCAGGAGTATCCTGATTTTGGCGGACTTCTTCTTGTTGGTTCTGATCGGTCATCGTCCCTCACTCCTCACATTCGTTGAATTTTGAAGTTGGATAACTTCGTTATTGACGATACACAAGTCCACAAACGCATTCCTGCGTCTCTATACCTCTGTACGCAGACGCTATCAAAAAGTTGCGTCCTGCCTTTCAAGGTTTTCAATAGCCTTTGGCCCGATCTACCACGTTTAACAAAGGGCGTTTTTCAACATAGCGACGTAGATTTTCTTCAAACACGCGCACCGCCCTTTCATCATAAGTCACTGTATTGCCAGAAATATGCGGGCTAATGATAAAGTTTGGGGCTTTCCAGAGAGGACTTTCGGCTGGAAGGGGCTCTTCGGCAAAAACATCAAAGGCCCCACCTGCAATCCGCCCTTCTTGCAACGCCAAAAGGAGCGCCGCCTCATCCACAATGCCCCCTCGCCCTACGTTAATTAGATAGGCTGTTGGTTTCATGGCATTGATGACGTTTTCGTCTACACTGTTACGGGTAGATTCAGTCAACGGCAATGTAATCACTACAAAATCACAATCTTTGACCATAAAGGCGGTGGCTTGTGGTGGATAGAGACGGTCAAAGAGTTCACCATCAGGGTCGCCCGTTCCTTCAAGGGTATAACCATCATCGGCGGTTTCACGCACATTAAACTTGGTCGCCAAAACCTCGGCCCCAAATGTTTTACATAAACGGGCCACCTCTCGGCCTAAACTGCCATACCCTAGGATGCCAACCGTCGAATTTCGTAATTCTTGGGGCAGGAACAAGCTATAGCGTTTTTCCGACCACTCAGCCTTGAGTTGATACTTCAACATTAGGGGGATACGATGGCCTAATGCCAAAATCATGCCCAGAACATATTCCCCCATTTGGGTTGCATGGATACCGCTCGTGGTGGTTAGGGCGATATGAGGGTTCGCTTCAAAAAATGGTTGGGGCAGGAGATTATCAACCCCTGCCGAATGACTTTGAATCCACTTTAGGCGTGTTTCCGTTTTAGGGGTGGGTAGCGCCCCAGAGGTATACAGAATATCCACATCTTTCCACAGCTTACTCGGCACTTCCGACCCCAGTTTGGCAGGGTGGACGTGCAACCGAAGCTGGGGGGATACATTTTCCAATCTTTCCAGCATAGCATCCGACAACTTGACGGTAATCAATACGTGTAGAGGCTCAATCATGATTTCTCACCCTAAATTTTGCGGTGCGGTTTACGGAAAAAAAGCGAATAGACTCCGACCCCAATCAACATTACCTGTCCCACCAAAAATATCGGCAGTAGCTTTCGAGCATTAAAGCCCTTTGATAGTGCAGGCTTGGCCGAAGGTGATGATGGAGGGCTTGTACTGACAGGAGCCATCGCTACTGCCTGAGTTGCCGATGGTAACATTGCCACGACTTGAGCAGTCGGCAAGTGAATACCCGTCGAGGTCGGTGGCGGGATCGTATGGGTGGGCGACGGTGTCCATGTAAACGTGGGTGTCCATGTAATGGTTGGTGTCGCGGTGGGAATGGTCGGCGATGGTGTAAAAGTCAGCGTGGGGGGACGCGGTGTAGGAGGGGGCGCGGTTGGGGCCGCAGGTTGGCCCGCTCCACTTCCCGTATCGTTGGCAGGGACAGGTGCAGCAGGAGGGGCTGTCACATCGCGCCGATAGCCAATGACCAATGCAAAAAACTTGCCATACTCACCCGTCGCCGCGCCGATGCCAATTTCATTATCGCGTGGGTTGGTCAAGGTGGCGTAATGCACTCCCGAATTAATCCAGAAACTCCATGCATCGGTGGCTTGGGCAATCAGGCCACCATAGATATTTTCGGCGATCATGCTGCCCGCATAGCCGTTAGCAGTCGCCCGACTCGTTGGGGTCGAACCATTCGCTTGCGTATGGCTAATAATGCCAGTCGCCGCCAAATATTCGCTTTGTTGTTGGGCCGCCGCCGCTAATTGATCGTTCCAAACATAGGCGTATAATCCCAACCCGCCGCGCAAGCTATTGACTTGACCGAATATCCACTGTTGATCTGAACCTTGGGCGGCAGCAGGTGAATATGAAAATCCTAAGATGAGCGATGTGATAATCCCCAACGTTAAAGTCATTAAAGATTGTTTAGAAGAGGTCACAGCCGAAATCAAGTGTTTGCAACACCTCCATGCCCCCGCAGGAAATTTCAGGGATGCGATTGTACCAAAATTAAACCAGAAAAGCTTATCCCATCATGCCGTTTGCGCTCTTTACTTTCTTTGACGAAAATAGTATGGCAAGGTAAACTTATTTTCGGTGCTTTCCATCAGCTTATTGGTTGGTGGGCGAGCCTTTCCGATATTGATCGGAAAACATTCGTACAAACAAGGTGGTATAGCAAAATCAATGGGTATTGATAAGAACAACCAGCCGTCACAAGAAGTCCCTCCGACTCCCAATCGTTCCGAGAATGACGAGGCACGCAATAGTTTCTTGGAACTGCTGGAGGAGTCTTCCTATGACTATAAGCCTCCGCGTCGTGGGGAAATCCGCAATGCCATCATCATGCAGATTGACCGCAATGAAATTATCGTGGACTTAGGGGCGAAGCAAGATGGCATCGTTACCTCACAAGATATGGAACGGCTTGATCCAACCTTTCGCAATTCACTCAAAGTTGGGCAAGAAGTCCCGGTTTATGTCCTCCAAACCCGCGACAGCGATGGCAACCTCATTGTAAGCATCAACATGGGCCTCCAACAATATGATTGGGAAAAGGCCGCTGAGTTGATGAAGACTGAGGAAGTAGTCAGGGTCGAAGTTGCTGGTCACAATCGAGGAGGCGTTTTGGTTCGCTGGAATCGTCTCGAAGGTTTCATTCCTTCCTCGCATATGGTGACAGTCGCTCCCGGATTACAATCCACTGATCGCCGCGATGCTTTGGATGACCTGAAAGATACCCGCCAAACCTTGACGGTTAAAGTCATCGAGGTCAACCCAGACCGCCGTCGTCTTATCTTCTCTGAACGTGAAGCCCAACGTGAAGCCCGTGCTCAACAAAAAGCCAAGTTGCTGTCGGAACTTAAAGAGGGCGACGAAGTGGACGGCACGGTGACAGGCCTGCGTGACTTTGGCGCGTTTGTCAATTTAGGTGGCGCCGATGGCCTAATTCACGTTTCAGAACTCGCATGGCATCGCGTTGACCACCCACGCGATGTGCTAAACGTTGGCGATGTTATCAAGGTCTATATTTTGAGCCTAGACCGCGATACCAACCGGATTGCACTTAGCCGTAAGCGCCTGCTCAAAGACCCATGGGCCAACGCCATTGAAACCTATCACGAGGGCCAGCTAGTTGAAGGCACTGTGACTAATGTAGTAGATTTCGGTGCCTTTATCGCCTTAGATGATGGCCTAGAGGGTTTGCTACACCTGAGCGAAATGGGCGATGGGTCACTCAAAGAACCCTATAGCTATGTCAAAAAAGGTGATCGGTTGCAGTTACGCATCAGTCGCCTAGAACCAGAACGCCGCCGCGTTGGTTTTACACAGCGTTGGGGTACAGAACAAGGTCAACCGGATGAAGGTGATCCAGAACAACCCAGTGAACCACCAGTCGAAGACTTAGGCGAAGATTTAGGCGAAAGCCCAGCAGAAAGCAACGAAACGGCAGAATAAGCCGATTCAATTTCTAAAAAATAACTTTTTTGCAAGTGCCGATTCAAAATTTTTCGCCTCGATTGGTTAAAATCAGGTTTGACAGCTAGGGCATCGCGTATTAAAATCCTGCCAGTCAAATTTGAAGAGGGGCGCGCTTCGGCGCGAGCTATGTTCTGTTGTTTTCAACACCTTTCTGTTCAGCACCGTTTCATCGCGGTTTCTTGAATTGTAATCTGACAAAAGAACGGCTCTAGTCGGTTAGTCCCCACCGACAAGATGCCGTTTTTTAGGCTTGTCTTTGACAAGTTTTTACTAACGTTCGTATAAGTAGGGACGTGTATGGAGAAATCTCCCACAATGGGAAACAAGTTCGATAATGAGATAATGGATTTTGCGACACTGCTAGAAGAGTCCTTTAAAAAGGGCTTGCCAGAACGCGGTGATATTGTTGCCGGCACAGTATTGGCCGTTGACCAACACGGCATGTTGGTTGACATCGGCATGAAAAATGACGGCTTTGTCTCACGCCAAGATATTGAGCGCCTCCAACGCGAGTCTGATTTCAGCATTGGTCAAGAAGTGATGGTCATGATTACCCGTATGGAAGACCAAGACGGGAATCTGTTGGTTTCAGTCTCACAGGCGATGCAAGCCGAAGACTGGACGAATGCCCAAAAGATTATGGATACGGGCGATGTCTGGAAAGGCATTGTGGCCGAAGCCAATCGTGGTGGCATTATCGTGCCCTTTGGCAATCTACGCGGGTTTGTACCCGCCAGCCATGTCATGGATTTGCCACGCGGCCTTTCCGAAGACGACCGCAAAGACTATATGCAAAAACTGGTTACCCAGCCGATTATGGTCAAGGTTATTGAAGTTAATCGCAAGCGCCGCCGTTTGGTCTTTAGCCAACGGGAAGCCATGCGTGAACAACGGACAGCCCACAAAGATAAGCTCCTCAACGAACTCAAAGAGGGTGCTATCTGTGAAGGTATCGTCTCTGGTCTACGCGATTTCGGTGCGTTCGTTGATCTCGGCGGGGCAGACGGCCTGATTCACATCAGTGAATTGGCATGGCATCGCGTTCGTCACCCCCGTGAAGTGGTACAGGTCGGTGACAAAGTGCGAGTGTACGTCCTCAATCTCGACCAAGAAGGCAAGCGCATCGGCCTCTCGCTCAAGCGCCTGCAACCCAATCCTTGGGCACAAATTGAAGAAATGTATCACATCGGGCAATTGGTTCTGGGTGAAGTCAGCCGCGTCGCCCAATTTGGCGCCTTCATTCGCCTCGAACCCGGCATCGAAGCCCTGCTTCACAGTAGCCAAATCGCCAGCCCACCCCCCACCAACGTCGAACATCTCATTGCTCCCAGCCAAAAACTCCTGCTTCGTATCATCAGCATGGAATCAGACCGTCAACGTCTCGGCCTGAGCCTCAAAGAAGTCACCGAGAGCGAACGCATCAATTGGGCCAACGAGCATGATATGGATCCAGAGAGCATCGGTCTTAAAGCTGGTGCAATCGCCAGCTATCAATATGCCGAAACTGAATCTGGCGAACCAGCTTTCGATGCAGTAGAATCTGAAACCGAAAACTTGGAAGATGTTGCCCCTGTTGGTGCATAATCCATTATCACTCATGTAAATTTCAGCAGGTCAGAAGAGGTGATACCTCTTTTACCTGCTGTTTGCCTGAATAACCCTGATGAAGGGGGGTGAAGCAGTATGTCGCAGGTTGATCTACGTCCGGGTGAATCGCAAGAAGCACTGTTGAAGCGGTTCCGCAAGCAAATTGCCAAAGACGGCGTCTTGAGTACCGTCCGCCGCAAACGTTGGTACGTATCCAAGAGCGAACTCCGTCGCATCCAGAAAAAGAAGGCCGTCCGTCGCGCACGCCGCAAGCAACGCAAGATTAATGGCATCTGATAGATGTCATGCTGGCGTATTTTAGGACAGCTTCCTAAATAGGAATTCATCAGCGCAGTCTTAAAGTTTTTTAGGGCTGCGCTTTTTGGTAAATTAGGGCTATTTCGTGCGCTAAACCCATTGACCAGATTGATTAAGTAGATGTATGATAGCAATGTACAGATAAGTTATCCACTTCATGGAGACGCTATGGCGAAAAAAGAAAAGGCTACTAAAGAAGGATCGAAGATTCTGGTTGAAGGCACAGTGGTTGAAGCCCTGCCCAATACCCAGTTTATGGTGGAATTGGAAAATGGTCATAGAGTGTTGGCCTATCTCGCAGGCCGGATGCGCAAACACTATATTCGCATCTTGCTGGGAGATCGTGTACGGCTTGAATTGAGCGAATATGACCTCAATCGTGGTCGTATTACCTACCGCCTGCGTGACAACAACGATTCATTTTCAGAGGAAGCCCCTAGCTAAACACCTCGCGTTGTCTCACAAAGTCTCATCTAGGGTGTCTCACAAGTGTCGTACCTGAGACTCTGCTTGCGACAAACCCGACTAATCGAATACCCAGAAAGGATGTGCAGTATATAGAAATTTTCTGTATCACTGCATTTTATGCTTGCCTTGTTATAATAGCGTGCTGTTCGGCGCAGAGATCATTTGATTTAAGGATTAGAATATGGCAAACGAAGCAACCCCACCTGAACAAGCAACCAAAGTCGAAAAGCCTGCTGCACCGCCAAAGCCCACCAACCCAACGCAGATGCTCGAAATTATTACGTTTGCTTCCCTTGACGTTGTCGGGACTGAAAATTATTTACGCTATGGCCCCACCGGACCCTTACGCTATGTCAAGAGCATTCCCGAAGGGCATAATAGCCCCCAAAATCTTCATGCTACGCTTGAAATCAAGTCCGCATGGGAAAATGCTGCTGCGGTGACACATCAAATTACTTTTTGGCGTACCCATCATGCGCAGGGGGAAAAAGCTGTGTGGGCCAGCAATGATCGTGCCTTGCATACGCAAATGATGTGGGTGTGGGATTTTTATCGCATGTTAAGCTATTTTCAAATGCGCGTCGAACTGCCGATTGAACCCAATCAAGCGACCGGGGAATGGGCCATCCTGATCAATGAATTGCATGAAATTAAAGAGGAAGGGTCACTCATTTTGCGAGTCAACCCCAAATCGGGCGAAATCATTCAACGACACAACCTGACCTCGCCTAAGCAGATGACCATTGCTGACACCGAACCCAATTTACTCACCCAAAAGCCTTAATTCTGGCCTACCCGAAGGATAACTGTCATGACAGACCAGATGCCCGTCATCAATATTAAGAAAATTCTGATCGCTAATCGCGGTGAGATTGCCATCCGCATTATCCGGGCCTGCCGCGAACTTGGGATTCAATCAGTCGCAGTCTATTCCGATGTTGATCGGGAATCGCTGCATGTACGCTATGCCGATGAAGCCTACCATATTGGGCCGCCTGCCCCGCGGGAAAGCTATTTGAATATCGAAAAACTGATTGATGTTGCCAAACGCGCCAAAGTAGATGCGGTACATCCAGGTTATGGCTTTTTGAGCGAACGTGCCCCTTTTGCCCAAGCGGTAATGGATGAGGGCTTGGTCTGGATTGGCCCACCTCCATCGGCCATCAACGCAATGGGCGATAAAGAGGCAGCCCGTGAACGGATGAAAGCGGCGGGTGTTCCGGTTATTCCCGGCACCGAACCCGGCCTTTCTGACGAAGAGTTGCTGAATGCTGCCCATAATCTTATTGGTTATCCTCTGCTCCTCAAAGCTGCGGCAGGTGGCGGCGGCAAAGGGATGCGTATTGTACGCAGTCAAGCTGAACTACCCTCCGCATTGGAATCTGCCCGACGTGAAGCCCTCAGTGCTTTTGGTGATGGACGTGTGTATGTCGAACGGCTCGTCGAAAATGCCCGTCATATCGAAATCCAAGTGCTGGCCGATCATTTTGGCAATGTCATCCATCTTTGCGAACGCGAATGTAGTATTCAACGTCGCCACCAAAAACTGGTCGAAGAAGCGCCCAGCGTCTTTGTAGACGATGATTTACGGGCCGCGATGGGCCTGATGGGTGTACGAGCCGCCCAAGCTGTAGGTTATGTTAGCGCCGGGACGATTGAATGTTTGGTGGATAAAGACCGCAACTACTATTTTATGGAAATGAACACCCGTATTCAGGTTGAACACCCTGTCACGGAAATAATCACGGGTGTGGACTTGGTCAAAGAGCAAATTCGTATCGCTCGTGGACGTAAATTAGGCTTGACCCAAGACGAGGTCAAAATCAATGGTCATGCGATTGAGTGCCGCATCAACGCCGAAGACCCCTATAACGGATTTATGCCCTCGGCAGGACGTATCTCAACCTATATGGCTCCCAGTGGCCCCGGTGTACGGGTAGATAGCGGCATCTACGAAGGTTATGAAGTCACCCCCTTCTATGATTCGATGCTTGCCAAATTAATTTGTTGGGGGGAATCGCGTGGGGCGGCTTTGTTGAGAATGCGCCGTGCTTTGGACGAGTACAAAATTATGGGGCTAAAAACAAACGTCCCCTTCCATCAGAAATTACTGGATAGCCAGCGCTTCTTAGCAGGGCGTTTCGATACCAAATTTGTCGAGGAGCAGTTTGTGATGGAAGAAGAATCCACCACGCTCCGGCCTGATATGGCAGCGATTTTGGCGGCACTTGTTGAGCATGCCAATCGTCAGCAGGCGGCCCAAATTGTTAAACGCAATGCCCGCGACACCTCAAACTGGAAATGGATTTCCCGCTACGAAGGCATTCGTGGGTAGTAGGAGAAAGGCGGGCATTAAAACCCGCTTTTTTATCCCCCTATTTGGCTCATAACGCGGGTTAGGGGAATCACATTGCTGCCCAGTTCATGCCCCCATGGCTTCTGCCAAATGCCATCCAAAATCACCTGCTTCAAATCTTCGAGGGTCGCGCCCTGACGCAAGGGGGTTAATAAATCAACTTCTTTGTCCTTGAGCAGGCACAAACGTAGTACGCCATCGGCAGTTAAACGTGCACGGTTACAACTGGCACAGAAGGGTTCAGTTACACTGCTAATCAGGCCAATTGTACCCTGTGCCCCCGGCAATCTGTACAACCGTGCTTCGCCATCTAACCGCCCATTGTCCACTAATTCCATTGGGCCAAGCGCATCTTCAATGATTTGACGGATTTCGACATCCGTTACGATTTGTTGTTGAGCAAAATCAGCCACATCCGCAAACGGCATCATCTCAATAAAACGGAATTGCCATGGGCGATTAATCGTCAGTTCGGCCAACGAGGGAACGTCATCGTCATTAAAACCACGCACCACCACGGCATTCAATTTGAGAGGCGTAAGGCCAGCTTCCTCTGAAGCCAAAATTCCATTCCACACATCGTCCAATTTGCCCCAACGGGTAATCCGGCGGAATTTAGTGGGATCAAGCGTATCAATACTGATATTGACGCGATCCAAACCTGCTTCTTTGAGTGGTTGAGCCAAGTGCCCCAGCAGCACACCATTGGTCGTCATCGCAATCTGTCGGACGCCTTCCATCTGACGCAGTTCACGCACAATCTCAACAATATTGGCGCGGATGGTGGGTTCGCCCCCGGTCAGGCGGAACTTACTAAACCCAAGTTCAGCAAAAAGGCGTAAAAGCAAAACCAACTCATCGTCTTGCATCAATTCTGCATTAGGCCGGAATACAATATCCTCCGGCATACAATAGACACAGCGTAAATTACACTTGTCAGTGAGCGAAACTCGAAGATATTGGATATTGCGTCCAAAACGATCTAGGGGCATGTTGGTTATTCCATCCGCCAGCAAAATGACTTATTTATTTGACTATTCTACTCTGCAAAAGTTACATCTGGATTACAGCACAATAATTTTTCTAATATTTGTTTGCATAATTCAATGATACCCAAGTTTTTTGTCCAAAACAAGTAAAAGCCAACCGCTTACTGCGTTATAAAATCTATCCACCCCCAAACAAACCAAATTCTAACTTTTAGCGCAGGGCGATTGCTCATCGGGCAAGTCCAATGAAGTTCATTTTTTCCATATAAACTCCCCTTATCTAAAAATTTTAAGGTTGACGTTAAACGCCCTTAACCATAACCTTTTTGGAGTTTACAAACCGAATTTTAGCCCCCAATAGTACCCAAGTCCTGTATGTGGAACAGGTGTGCATGTGATAGAGTAGTGGTCATTCGGAACACCATATACAGTGTTTAAAAAATCGCCAACCACCATATATGGGGGTATGTACCCCAAAAGACATGGTGGACTGTGATACTTTTTTCCCTGTTCCAAAAACGGGTCAGGTTGGAAAAAATTCAGATTTATTTAACCAAGTAGGGAATATGCGCTGTCCATATTGTGGGGTTGTCAATCAAAGTCGAGTGCTCGACACTGGCCCAGACCAACGGGGGGGGATCCGCCGCCGCCGTGAATGTGAAGTCTGTGGTAAACGCTTTAGCACCCTCGAACGGGCCATTATTCAAACCCCCCTACTCATCAAGGGGAATGGTGACCGCGAAGAATTTGACCGCGAGAAGTTGTTGCGCGGAATTCGTATCGCAACCGCTAAACGCCCCATCTCGGCCACTGAAATTGACAAGATGGTTGACCATATCGAGCAAAACCTACAGCAGATGGGTCGGGCCGAAGTTTCCAGTCGTGTCGTTGGCGACATGGTCATCGAAGGGCTGAAGGCGCTTGATTTGATTGCCTACCTACGTTATGCCATCGTCTATTTGGGCCTAGATAATCTGGAAAGTGTTCAGCGGGAAATTGACCACATGCTCGCCGGAGGGCAGCCCTCCAAAAAGGGGGCAGGGTCAAATAAGGCCTCCTAAACGCACCAACCGAAAGCTTTTCTCAACACGGGGTGGTGACTAAAAAACCAACATCACCTCGTGTTTTTATCTATACCGACCTTAATGAATCACTTAATTGACTAGTCGTACTAATCATAGTCGTCATTCAAAAAAAACAAGGAGATCGAAAAATTATGGGTCTAGCAACTCCCACTAAAACGGATTCTCACGAATTTGTTAAAACCCCGCTACCCGCTGATTTAGCCAAGCGTGATATCGGTTTAACAGAAAATGCCCGGACTGTCCTCAAGAAACGTTACCTGCGACGCGGTCCCGATGGCAAACCGGTTGAGACAGTCGAAGAAATGTTTTGGCGCGTGGCCTATAATGTCGCCCTTGCCGAAAAAGAATTGGGTGGCGATGAGGCCCAAGTTGAAAAATGGGCACGTAAGTTTTATGACTTATTGACGGGTCTACAATTTTTCCCCAATAGCCCTACTTTTACAGGGGCAGGTACGCCATTGGGTCAACTAGCCGCGTGTTTTGTCCTAAAAATTGATGACGATATGGGGCGCACAGGTTCTGGTATTTTTGAAACCCTGCGTCACGCCGCTTTGATTCAGCAGACAGGCGGTGGTAATGGTTTTTCGTTCAGTCACCTCCGCCCCAAAGGCTCGATTGTCAAAACCTCCAACGGCACAGCGACAGGCCCTATTGGTTTTTTGCGAGTGTATGACCAAGCCTTCGGGGAGATTGCGCAGGGTGGATGCTTAACACCTGACACCCTAGTATTTACGGACAAAGGCTTGTTGCGCCTTGATGAAATTGTGCGTCATGATGAAAAAGGTTGGCTCCCTCATGAATTGCGGGTGAGCACCGATGAAGGCCCACGCATGTCGTATCAGGGCTATAACAACGGGCTTGCTCCTGTCCTTCGTATCAAAACAGAGGAAGGCCTAAACCTCACAGGAACCCATAATCATAAACTCAAGGTTATGACAGCCGATGGCCCAGCATGGAAACGCTTTGATGAAATCCAATCGGGCGACGCTATTCTTGTCAAATTGGGCCAGCATCAAGGTCAACTCCAATCCCTAATCCACCCAACACGCTCACATGGCAACCAAGTGATGCCCCAATTCCCAACCATTTTGGACGAAGAATTGGCCTTTTTCTTGGGCTATCTAGTCGGGGACGGCTTTGTGGCAGCACGAGAACAAGATCATCGCATTGGAGTAACAGTCGCGCATACCAACTATCTTATGACTGAAATGCCCATATTGATGCACCGCTTGTTTGGCGATGATATTCATGTGCATCTACAACAAAAAGAAAATGATGTTTCGGTTACATTCGTGATTGATAACCGCGCCATCAAAGATTTCATGCTGATGAATGGTTTCGGCAAAGCCCGCAGCACCGACGTTTCTGTGCCACGCCTGATTCGGCAAAGCCCACCGGAAATTGTAGGGGCATTTTTGCGCGGGTTATTTGAAGCTGATGGCGCTATTTCGCATGGCTATCCTCATTTGTTAAGCACATCTGAGAAACTAATTCAAGAAGTATCAACCCTGCTTATTGGACTTGGATGCCCTGTCCGCATCCGTCAAATGCCAATGAGTGAAAGTCACTACGGAACCAATCCAGTATGGAGTGTACGAATTCACTCTTTTATTGGCCTGCAAAATTGGCAAACCATGATTGGTTGCGATGAACTGTCACGCTTCGCCATTTGTTATGATTTTGAACCTGATTTAAGCCGAGAAACCAGCTATGTTCTGCCTCAAGCAAATTATTGGGTAGAACCCGTTTTAGAGGCTACCCGCAAATCCCAAATAGATAGCCGAGGGCGCGGCACAGGCAAGAACTTCCGAGGCACTTCACCGGAGCTTCGTAAACAACTACTCCGCTATACACGTGGAGATCGTCAACACACCCTTTCAGGTTATGCACGTCTAAGTGAGATTTACACCGAATTTAGTGAAAATGCACGCCCGGTCAATGATCTATGGTTCGTGACTGTCAGTGAAATTGAAGATGCAGGCGAAGCGCTGACCCTCGATATTGAAGTAGAAGAAAACCACACCTATATCGCCAATGGTCTAGTGAGTCACAATTCCCGCCGTGGCGCGAATATGGCCGTTTTGAAGGTCAACCACCCTGATATTCGTGAATTTATCACCTGCAAATCCAAAGAGGGTAATGTTGCCAATTTCAATATCAGCGTTGGTATTACTGATGAATTTATGCGCGCCGTTGAAACAGGTAGCCCCTTCGATTTAATCAACCCCGTTGATGGCAAAGTCTGGGAAACGGTTGATGCTCGTGAGTTATTCAAGATGATCGTGGAATATGCCCACCATAACGGTGAACCCGGCGTGTTGTTTTTGGATGCCGCCAATCGCGAAAACCCCGTCCCTCATCTTTATGAATTAGAATCTACTAATCCATGCGGTGAGCAATTCTTAGGCCCATTTGAAAACTGCTGCCTTGGTTCAGTTAACCTATCCCAACACGTTACGGCTGACGGCCAAATTGATTGGGACAAACTGGCCGAGTCGGTCGCGACCTCCACTCGTTTCCTTGACGACGTGGTGACAGCCAACGCTTATGTCCCCGCAATTCCCCAACTGCGCGAAGCCGCCGAAAATGTGCGCCGTATCGGGTTAGGCATCATGGGCTTGGGTGATATGATGTACCATCTCGGCATCCGCTATGGTTCGGTGGAAGGCCAAGAATTTGCCAGTCAGGTTATGGAATTTGTGCGCTACCACTCCATGCAAACCAGCATCGAACTGGCGAAGGAGCGTGGCCCCTTCCTCGCCATTGAGGGCAGCCGCTACGATCCCCATAATCTTAAATGGGCAGCCCCCAAGCCGCTGGTCGAACACAAAACGGACTGGAATCGCCCCGCTACGGATTGGAAAAAAATTGAAAAGGGCCTTAAGAAATATGGCATTCGCAATGGTGCGCAATTAACCGTTGCCCCCACTGGCACGATTGCCACCGTCGCGGGCTGTGAGGCCTATGGCTGCGAACCCGTTTTCGCCCTCGCCTACATGCGCTATGTTAACGAAAACGCGGGTAACACCGACGCGAAAATCACCCTGCAATATACCAGCCCCCTGTTTGAACAGGCGCTGCGTAAGGCCGGACTCGATCAGGCCACCATTGATAAAATCGTGGCACAGGTCAACGAAACAGGCTCCTGCCAAAATGTGCCCGACGTGCCCGAAAACATCCGTCGTGTGTTTGTGACCGCTGGGGACATCACCGCCGAAGAACATATTCGGATGCAGGCCGCTCTCCAAGCCCATACTGATAATGCCATTTCGAAAACGGTGAATTTTCCAGCAGGCACGACCGAAGAAGAAGTTGCCACCGCCTATCTGCTCGGCTGGAAACTCGGCTGCAAGGGCTTGACCGTCTATGTTACGGGTAGCCGTGACGTGGTGGTATTAGAAACTGCCGAAACCAAGAAAAAGAAGGAAAGCCTTCAAGCCGAAGCACCTGCTCTACTCCCTGCTGCGCCACAGCCTCTACCTCTCTTTAACGAGGATAAGAAGCCGCGCCCGACCCATCTCGTCGGCAAAACCTATCGGATGCCAACCCCAGCAGGCACTAGCTATATCACCGTCAATGAAAATGGTGAGGGACATGGTCAACCTTTTGAGGTGTTCATTCATACCTCTAAAGCAGGTTCCGAAATCGCTGCCGTCTCCGAAGCGATTGGACGCCTCGTCTCGCTCGTTTTACGACTGGCCTCGCCTGTTAGCCCACGTAATCGTGTCAAACAGATTGTGCGCCAATTAGGGGGGATCGGCGGTGGACGGCAACTAGGGATTGGCCCCAACAAAGTCATCAGCCTGCCCGACGCGGTCGCCCAGATTTTGCAACAATATCTGGATGAAACCTCCGCAGCCGACAGCCTACCCCAAGTGCCCCGCAAGGCCATCAATCAACTGTCGCTCTTGCCGGAAAATGGCACAGCGGAAGAAATACCGTATGTGGATTTTATGCCCATCGGCGACATCTGCCCGGAGTGTGGCACCTCAACCTTGATGCGTGAAGAAGGCTGCCTGCACTGCTATACGTGCGGCTACAGCGAGTGCTAGATTAGATTAAGTTCAATAGGAAATATTTGAGTCAAATTGGTTCAAATATTTCCTCTGTTTTCAAGAGGTTACATGGGCACAGAACAAGATTTGAATGACAATAGCAAGTCCTCTAAGAATTCTAAACAGCATTTAGGACACATTTCTGTCGATAGCGTTCCAATATCACTGCCTCAAGTTAATCTGATTGGCAAAACCATGCGTTTAGATATTACGCTACCTTCTATGTCATTTCCTGAAATAAAGGCATTTAATCAGGCTATGGGGCCTTCAATACAGGCCTTCCAATCGCTTATTTCACCTTCGTTAGCCTATGATGCGGGACTGACAAAAGGTATGCAAGGAATAGTAGATACTTTTCGCGCCCACGCACTGCCCTCTATATCATTTCCTGAAATAAAGGCATTTAATCAGGCTATGGGGCCTTCAATACAAGCCTTCCAATCGCTTATTTCACCTTCGTTAGCCTATGATGCGGGGCTAGCAAAAGATATGCAAGGAATAGTAGATACTTTTCGCGCCCACGCACTGCCCTCTATATCATTTCCTGAAATAAAGGCTGTGCCTGAGTCATTTCTAATGTCGCAGCACTTTCACACGTTTTTTGAAAATTCTGGCCTGCTCGAAAACATAAAAGCTATAACGTCAGGATTTAGAATCAAAGAACTCCCTAGCCTAGTAGATACTTTTAATTATTTTTCCTATGTGACAAAGTGGGAAAATGCCGTAGATGCTTTTAAGGCTACAGGTTGGCCCATAACATTATCAATGCCTTCAAGCCTAATTGAGCAAGTAGTTATGTATTGCGATTTGGGAAATCCCAAAAGAGCATCGAGCATAATCCGTGGCTACTATCGTCGAGGGAATTGCAAAAATCTCCATGCTATGATTTCGATATGGTGGTCTAATCCACATTTCAAGCGATATAAAAAGAACATTGATGGTGCTTTACGCGCCCATGAAAGGCGTGAATATGAATTATCTATACCGACACTCATGCCAATTCCTGAAGGCGTCATGAAACATTATGCACCACAGATGTCAACGGAAAAATCTTATCCTTTAACAAAAAACATTATAGACGATCCTATGGTATATCCATTCAGAATTTGGCCTATAGCGGAGACTCTAAAGAGTCATCTCCTAAACGATGTCTATAAAGGAACTCCATTTGACCAACAAATTAAGTTGCCATTGAAAGATCGGGAGATTACTCGTCACACCGTATTGCATGGAATTAACCCGAACTATAGTAGTGAGGGGGAATCTTTAAAATATTTTCTACTATTAGATGCGCTATTCGCTATATTGCAATATCAATCTGGAAAATTGCATTGAGTGAAAGAGTGCCTGTGCCTCAACTCAAAATTGCCCCGCCCCTAACTTCCATGCGATAATGACTTAAATATCATGGTTATATTAATTTCAGCCTGACCGAGTCTAGCCAAACGTTCTCGAAAGCGAGGATTTATCCATGCCCAGACGCCTAGTGAGTCTCACCGGGGTATTGATCCTGCTGGCAGCCCTCTTCTATGCCAATGGCCCCCATATCCCCAGCACCCCACCCACCACCTATGCCCAAAATAATTCGTGCGATCCATTGGTTCAAGAAGCCTTGCAAAAAGTCGCCAATACCTGCCTCGACTTGGGGCGCAACGAAATCTGTTATGGCTACGACAACATCAGCGCCATTCTGCGAGATACATCGCTCACCTTCCAAGCGGCAGGCGATATTATTCCGGTTGATCAAGTCGAAACCCTTATCACACGGCCCATCAACCCCGACACAGGCGAATGGGGGGTAGCCATGATGCGCCTCCAAGCCGACCTGCCCGATGACAGTGACGGCTTTGTCACTCTCTTGGTCTTTGGTGGCACAGAAATCAACAACCAAGTCCAGTTAGCCTCCAATACAGTCGCCTGCCAAGCCACCAACAACACAAAGGATAATTTGAATATTCGGTCTGGCCCCGGCACCAACTTCGCTGGCGTGGATATTTTTGATTCGGGCGCAACCCTGCCCATTGATGGCCGCAACGAAGCAGGCGATTGGCTGCACACCCCCAGTGGTTGGGTCAGTGCTGGCTTAGTCACCACGACCTGCGACACCAGCCAATTGGCCTTGGTTAGTAGTGCTGGCCCAGCCAGTGCCCCCATGCAATCTTTTACTCTGCGCATGGACGAGGAAGCCGCGTGCCAAGCCGTCCCCGCCGGGATGATGGTCCAAACCGAATCCGGCCAAACCGCGACGGTCATGGTCAATAATGTGCAGCTTCAACTCGGCAGCACTGCCCATATCCGTACCAATGGCCCCAATGGCAACATGGTCATCACCAACGTACAGGGTCATGTCCAAGTCACGTCGGGTGGCAAAACTGTCGAAGTCGAAGATGGGGAAGAAACCACTGTCCCCTTTGAAGATGGTGAACCCACCGAACCCGAAGACCCCACTGAATCCGAAGATGCATTATTCGACGAAGATTTATTCCTGATGGATGGCCTCTTAGATACCAGCGACTGGGATTTCTTCGATTTATTAGGCTGCACTGAAGAATTGAGTGATTCGTGTCTTGATGCCGCCCTCTACACCTGTCAGGATTCGTGGTCGCCGGACTGTGCCGACTACTATGATGAAATCACCCAGCTTTGTGAAGGCGACAGTTCCGACCTTTGCGCTAATTGGGAAGATACTTTCGCCAATGATGCCGATTTTGATGGGATAAGCGATGACGCCGATGCTTGTCCAGACGAATTTGGCCTTGCAGCAGATGGCTGTCCAACAGGCGACGAATTTGGCCCTCTTCCAACAGATGGGCCCGATATTGATAATGGTCAGGATAGCCTACCGGAAGTTCCGGTTGATACTGATGGTGACGGCGTAAGCGATCATTTTGACGCCTGCCCATCTGAATATGGGGCTGCCCCCAATGGATGCCCCGAAGCTCCTGCCCCACCCGATGCTCCTGACGACGGCGGGGAATAGATACCCATTCGTCGGGTATAACCCCAAAAACTAAAGCTAAAGGCGGCTTAAAAAATAGGTCGCCTTTTTTGTTTGAAAACTGGACAAGGCACTGTATAATTAAATCACGATTTGATTATTTTTTGAGAGAGAGAAATTACGTGGCACGCAAACCTGCGGAACAATCCGTCAATCGGCTGGATATTTTGCTGGCAGCCGCCAATGTATTCCGGCGTCAAGGCTATCACGGCGCTAAAATGTCCGACATCGCTGCCGAAGTTGATTTAACGGCGGGTAGCCTCTATCACCATTTCCCCGAAGGCAAGCAGCAAATTTTGATTGAGGTCTTAAACGAAGGCCTTGACCAAATTACTGCCGAAGTGCAAGCGGTGGTGGATGACAACACGCTGATGCCGGATGAAAAGCTACGCAAAGTGATCTACACGAATATTTTGGGCCTAACCCAAAACACTTCGGTCGCGGCGGCGCTAGTTTTTGAAACACGCACCATTTTGGAAAACCCTGAAGCCCGCAAAACCTATCTCAAGCGTCGTGATGCCTTCGAGCAGCTCTACAATCACGTCATTCAAGAGGGCATTGATGCTAGATTATTCCGTCAGGTAGATGTGCCCATTTTTACCAAGACTGTTCTCGGTGCGCATAACTGGGTGGGTGTCTGGTATCGCGAAGGGGGACGTTTAGCAGGTGAGCAAATCGCCGAAGAAATGTCGAACACCTTCCTTGCGGCCCTCAGTCCCGTCAGTGTACCCACCGCTAAAAATTAATTGGGATAAGCCACTGGCTCGTCCGTTTTTTTAAATCACCTATTCAATTGGAGTCTAGGAAGAGATTATGTTAGATTTTACCCCTACCGAAGAACAACAAATGCTGGTGGATGCCATCAATCGCTACGCCGAAAATGAATTACAAGGCCAAGCGCATGAGATGGATGAACACAGCGACATCCCTGATTCTGTTTTACTCAAAGGCTGGGAAATTGGCCTGCTCCCCGCCAGCATTCCCGAATCACTAGGCGGATTTGGTGATTATAGTGCCGTCACTAATACCCTTGCCTTTGAAGAATTGGCCTATGGCGATTTGGCAACAGCCCTCAAATTGATGGCCCCCGCCCTGCTGGCCTATCCCGTATTATTCAGCGGTACGGATGACCAAAAGGCCCGTTTCCTCCCATTGTTTGGTGAACCCGCCCCTTATCCTGCTACCGCCGCTCTGGTGGAGTCGCGCATTGGGTTTGACCCCTATGATTTACGCACCACCGCCACCCGCGAAGGTGATCATATCGTGCTGAACGGCGCCAAAGCCTATGTCCCCAATGCCGCCGACGCCGAATGGATTTTGGTCTATGCCAAAGATACCGAAACGGGCAAGACCAATGGCTTCATCGTCGAGGGGGCCAATGTCGAAGGCTTGGTCATCGGGGAACGCGAAAAATTGATGGGCATTCGTGGCCTACCCACTTATTCCATCCAACTAAATAATGTCCGTGTCCCTGCCGACTTGGAATTGGGCGGGCACAACGGCACTCAGTTTGAACATTTGCTCAACCACATGCATATCGGTTTGGCAGCGATGGCAACTGGCGTTATGCGTGCCAGTTATGAGTACGCCAAGAACTATGCCAAAGAGCGTGTCCAATTTGGCAAGCCGATTGCAAGCAAACAAGCTGTTGCTTTTATGCTAGCCGAATGTGCCATTGAGGTAGACAGCACTCGCCTCTTGGTCTGGGAGGCCGCATGGCAATTAGACAGTGATAAGCCGGTCAACGAAATCACCCAAGCCGCCTATCTTGCCCGTGAATATGCCAACAAAGCAGCCTTGTTTGTAACAGATAGCGGGGTACAGGTTTTGGGTGGGCACGGCTTTATTCGTGAGCATCCCGTTGAGCGCTTCTTACGCAATGCACGTGGCATCCCAATGTTCACGGGCATGGCAATTGCCTAAGTTATGAACTGCGAGATCGGCCAATCGCCGCTGGGGGTTGAGGTTTAACCACCCCTTTCGGCTTGGCGGGTTTGGCGACAGGCGTCGCTTTGGATTGAAGAGCAGTCGCCTTCACTGACTTGGTAGCCGTAACAGGCGTTTTGACAACGGGTTTTGTTGATTTGGCCGCCGCTGGTTTGGCAGTGCTGGTTTTGGCAACAGGTTTTGTTGATCTGGCCGTAGGGGTGGACTTAATCGGTGCCTTGGCTGGTAGTTTGGTCGGCGTTTTGGCAGGGGTTTTAACGGTAGACTTGGCGATAGGTTCGATTGAAAGAATATGATGGGAATCCTCAAGCAGATACACCGCGAAATACCCGTCCGACAGTTCTTCATACATGCCTCTTTCAACAGGCAAATGTCGTCCAGCAATGCTGATGATGTATTGAATGCTGCCGTTTGTCAGCGGGTGTTTGATCAATTGACCCGCCAGTTTTTGAACCTGTTTATCGCGGATGGTTTTAAGATGTTCGCGGTGCAGGGCCACCAACCCGCCTGTGATTGCCAACATGACAATAATAACAGGCAAAGCCACCATCAAATCCAGCATCAACATACTGCCCGTTGCCAAGACAGCAGGAATACCCAGCAGCATCTTCAATTCATAGACCGATTGATCCTGCAATTCTTTGATCTGGGCAGCCGAAAGTCGGCCTTTGCGGTTGGCGTTCAAATCGGTATCAGTGAAACCAAAAAGCGTTTGAAGTTTGCGCTGCGAAGTCGCCATATGAAATTTTTCCCAGCCAATGGATAGATAGAACATTTGTACTAAATTATAGTAAATTTATCAACAAGATGCAAGCAAGAATCTAGGAGGAGAAATCCCATGCCCATTAGTTTCGAAATCCCCGAAAATATCATGCAACAGCAGCAGATGACCCATTTTGTTGCGGAGACAGTTATGCGCCCCCACTCCCGCGACTTGGACGAAAATGAACATGCCCGCCCAACCGAATTTGTCCAAATGATCTGGCCCGTCCTGCGAGACCAACAAGCCCACACCCTGCAAAAAATGCTCGCTAAAGCCCAAAATGGTGGATCAGAAGGCGGCGAGAAAAAAGAAAAACGCGGCCCTCGTTATGAATATCTGCGCATTATGTCGCTGGTCGAAGAACTGTCATGGGGGGATGTCGGGGTCTATCTATGCCTCCCCAGCCCCCAATTGGCAGGTAGCGCAATTGAGGCTGTTGGCACTACTGAACAGAAAGAGCGTCTGTTGCGGCGTTTTGCCGAAGGCGATCAACCCGTTTGGGGCGCGATGGCAATGACTGAACCCGGTGCAGGCTCTGATACCAGCGCGATTCAGACCGTCGCCACCCTCGATCCTGACACCAACGAATGGATTTTGAACGGTGAGAAAATTTTCTGCACTAGCGGCGGACTAGCCCTCGAAGAATCCAACGGTTTAGTGATTGTGTGGGCCACCGTAGATCGCAGTGCTGGACGGGCGGGTATGAAACCATTTGTGGTCGAAGCGGGCACTCCCGGCGTCAGCGTCACCAAAGAAGAACTCAAACACGGCATCCGTGCCAGCAACACCGTATCTATCGTATTTAACGACGCCCGTATCCCCTATAATAATTTATTGGGCAGTGCCGAAGTCCAGCAAAAAGACAGCAAAGACGGTTTTAAAGGGGCTATGGCAACCTTCGATGGGTCGCGTCCATTAGTTGCCGCCAGTGCCTTAGGCGTAGGCCGTGCCGCGCTCGAATTCGTCAAAGAGCAATTGGCCGAGGCGGGGATCACAATTCCCTACGACCAACCCTATCATAAACTGACCGCTGTCCAACGCGATGTGTTGGAAATGGAAGCCCAACTCAAAGCGGCTAAATTACTGACCCTCCGCGCCATCGCTATGCTCGATCACGGCCAATATAACAGTCTACAGGCCAGCATGTGCAAAGTGAAGGCCGGTAAAGCCGTAACATGGCTCACCCAAAAAGCGGTCGAAATTCTGGGCCAACTGGGTTATAGCCGCGAATGGCTGGTCGAAAAGTGGATGCGCGATGGCAAAATCAACGACATTTATGAAGGCACGGGTCAAATCAATCTATTGATCGTAGCCCGCCGCATCCTCGATTACAGTTCCCGCGAACTACAATAATCTCAAAATGAGGGCGGGTTGCAAAACTCGCCCTTCACCACCAATCAAAGCAATTGTGCAATAATGCCTCCCCCATCCTTGCCAGTCGCCCACCCTTTCGCTACAATTTGTGCCTAACTTCACTAAGGTACCCATTTGCTGGTTGATGAGGAGTAGTTTTAGCAACCATGAAACAACCATCCCCGCGCGCCATTCTTGCTTATGGCCTTTGGGCCGTATCATTTACGCTGTCTCTAATTATCAGCCTCGGCATAGTATATGTCTGGCTAGGCACCGATATTGGAACCTACAGCGTTAAATATTTCATCCTAACCGTCGTTCCGCTCGGTTTCTTGATTTTGATTCCACTGGATTGGCTGTTAGGCACAAAAATTCTGCCCGACTAATTTTTTCCATTGCACCACCGGGCGGCGGCGTCCTTTTCACCCCGCCCTTTATGTTAAATTTTTAGGATACTTAAATGCGCCGAACCCCTTCCATTATCATTCTTCTCATTGCCATTACCGTTTTTGTCGCAGCCTGTGGTGGCCCAAAATCGCAGGCCAAAGAGTTTTCCAAGCGGATGCCTGAACGGGTTGGTCTATTCACTTTGAATGAAGATAAGACACTGGAACTTTCGGCGGAATCCGTTGGCAGCACTGGGCATGTCACTTTAACCTATGAAGCCCGTAATTTGGCTGAGGTCTACATTGTGATTGATGTCTATGGCACAGAGTCTGCCGCCGATGTTGCTGAGAGCCGACGTGAACGCGATTTGCGTCTCATGGGGGCGGTTTTTGAAACCGATCGTCAGCCGCGTTATAAAGAATATCCCGCCGCTCAAATCTCAAATCTGCCGGGTGGACGGGTAGCCATCTTCCGCAAAGATCAAATCGTCATTGAGGTGCAATATATCCCTGCCACCCTAGGCAGCGCGATTGCCGATACCAATTGGTTGCCCTTCCTAGAAGCCGTTCGCAATGCAGGAGAAAGCCTCCGTTAACATGAAAATGACCGATATTCCCTTTGGGACGACCGATTGGAACACCATCGAACCCACCGAACACGCTGGCACGACAGGCAAAGCCTTGTGGCGTACCCAAAACTTCGGCGCTATTCGAGTACGCATGGTCGAATATACCCCCGGCTATCTAGCTGACCATTGGTGTGAAAAAGGGCATATTCTTTTATGCCTTGAAGGTCGTTTGGAAACCGAACTCGCCGATGGCCGCAAATTTATCCTCACCCCCGGTGTCAGCTACCAAGTTGCTGATCAAGCCGAACCTCATCGCTCTTTCACCGACGTTGGAGCCAAACTTTTTATCGTGGACTAGCCCACATTAGGCTCGTGGGGAGCGTCCCGTTAAGCGTGTAAACCCTTGATACCCCATCCAACGAAATGGCTCAGGCGGAATCGGCGAGAATTTAGCTTGATAAAAGGGCAGTTGACGCCACTGCTGGTCATCACCCGAATAGATGTCGGTCAACACCTGCCCCGCCAAATTTGCTAATGTAACCCCATGCCCTGAATACCCCAGTGCATAAAACACATTCCGATTCTGACCCCGTACGCCCATCGAACAATTCCGCCGCAAGGTAATCGCCAGTGTCCCCGTCCAGCGATAGGCGATTTTCAAATCGGCGCTGTTGGGAAAATATTGGCGCAGCGTTTCTTGCATATTGGCAAAAGCATGGCTGGCTGAATCCGGTGTACCGGGGTAGGCCGTCCGATTTTTAAACAGATAGCTATACGATTGATTACTCCCCCCCCCAAAGATGAGATGCCCATCACGGGTCATGGTCGAATACGAAATCCGGTCAAGGTCATCCGAATAACCAGCCATCTCATGCCAGCCTAACGCCGCGCGCTGTTCTGGAGTCAAAGGTTCCGTCGCAAACACATGCGAGTGGAGCGGAAAAATAGCCTCGCGGAAATATCCCAATTTGCCCGTATAGCCATTCGTCGCCAAAACAATCGCACTCGCTTTAATCTCCGCTTCAGGTGTGACCAGCGTAATTCCCGACCCCTCACGCACTTTTAAAACAGGCGTATGTTCATAAATTTCGACCCCCTGCTCCACCAAAATCGGGCGGAGACTGCGAATCAACTGGGCTCCGTTTAACTGGCCTGTCCCGGGGTCAAACCACGCACCATAAGCCCCTTGCATATTCAGTTTGGCTGCCAGCGTTTGGCAATCATAAAATTCACCGGGGATGCCTGCCGCGTTGAGGCGTTCGATCTCGGCATGTTTTTTCTCGGCCCGTTCCGCGCTGGTGTAAATCGTGACCGTACCATCCCGCCGATAATCAACAGGCAATTGGTGACGCTGGATAATCTCTTCGATTAAATCAATTCCACTACTCGTCGCCTGATAAACTCGCCGTAGAATCTCAGTATCGTCTGTCTCGACCCCATTAATCCAATTCAACATCATGCCACCATTGCGACCACTCGCCCCATTAGCTAGTGATTTGGCTTCGAGCAGTACCACTCGTTTTTCAGGATAGCGTCGGCTGAAATGATAGGCGGTCGAAACACCCGTAAAGCCCCCTCCGATAATGACCAGATCAGCCGCGATGGTTTTTCGTAGGGGTGCGCTGGGCACGTAATCGGGGGTTTGGGCCGCCCAATAGGAAATGTTGTCATCCACCTCCAATTGTTCGGGGAAAATCTTCGCTGCGATGGGCCATGTGGTCGAGGCCGCCGCTGCTGAACCCAATAGCATTGCCCCAGTGATATTGTGCCGTAACCGTGTGACCCGACCAGCCATAACACTTTATTCCTCTCAATTAAATTTTTCATTCGGCTCTTGACTTCAAGTGCGCTTGAAGGCTTAGGCTATGGTTATAACATCAGATAGAGGAGATGACCATGCAAGAAGCCGTGTTTGCCTGCGATTTGAATGCCATAAGCTCCGAACAACGCCCCGGCCATGCGCAACTAGCCCACCAGTTGTTTGCGACCAAACAGGCCACCTATCGTTTCAAGTTTCCAGCCAAGCAGCTTGTATCAATGGCGCGATTTATCTCCCAGAACGTCTTTGCTGCCCGTTCTTCGATCTCACTATTCAAGTGAGCTCAAATTCCGACACAATCGAACTTGTGCTTTCAGGCCTAGAGGGAGTCAAAGCGTTCATCCGTGCCGAGTTTGGGGAATTGATGGAGTAAAAGCAAAAGCTAAGGCGAGTCAGCCAAAGCGATTGTGACTCGCCTATTTTTTCGATGTTTAGAAACCCAACACGCCGAAGATCAGCCATGCTGCCAATAGTGCAAGGGCTGTATTAAACACTGTCGCGCCCATAAAAACACCCACTGGACGCCAGCCCATATCCCGCAGACTGGAGACATGGAAATCGAGTCCAATCGCCACAAATGCCAGCGCAAAAATCCACTTATAGGCATTGTTCAGTTCTTTGACAATTTCGGGGGAAAACACATCGGTCGAGACCAAAATGGACACCAGCACAAAGCCAATGACAAATTTAGGGAAACGCTGCCAAATCATGCCAATGCTTGGTTTCTGAGCGCCTTCCTTGTCCTTTTCCACCACCGTCGCAAAATACAAGGCCAGCGCAAATGCCACAAACCCAATCATGACATTTTGACCCAGCTTAACGATCGCAGCGACCGCTTGGGCGTCATCGCTAAAAATCGTCCCTGCACCCACAACAGCAGCGGTGGTGTCGATATTGCCGCCAAACCACGCTCCAGCCACATCATCGGGTAAACCCATTGCATGAGCGAGCGGTGGCATCAAGACCATCATCGGTAGCGCAACAATAATCACCAATGCTGTAACGTAGGTAACTTCTTCTTTACGGGCCAAGACCGAACCCGCTGCCGCAATCGCTGCCGATACCCCACACACCGACACTGCCGAGGCCATCACCGCCCGTAAAGTGGGATTGAGTTTTAATTTACCGCCCAGCCACCAGCTAAACATAAACACCGAGCAGACCATGATGAGGGCTTGAATAAGACCACCTGTGCCCGTCGTCACCAAATCATCTAGCGTGATGCGTGCGCCTAAGATCACCAAGCCGACCTTTAAAAATAACTCGGTGCGGATGGCAGGTTTCACAAAATGGTAGAAATGAGTCAGTCGCAGTAGGCCATTCGCAATCAGCCCTACGACCACCGCCGTGAGGGGGTATTCAAGCGGATTTTGGGTGACATCGTGTTCCTTAAATGTGAAGCCAATCCAGTCGTCAAGTTCCGCAACCAGCACCGTCAGTAAAATGAGCATCACGGCCCCGGTCAATAAACCGCCCCATTTTATGGAATTGGATTCTTTTGGCAATGCGCCACTTGCCGTTTGATTAATCGCCATTGTCCCATCCCCCTATTTAGTAAACAGGCCAAAAATCGGCCAGCGAATAGCAAACTTGGTTTGATAGGTCAGCACGACTTTGGCCTCACAATTATTCTGTAGGCTGATTAGGGCCTTGCTGCTATCTTCCCTCGTCGCAGTATCGAGCTGTTCAGTGAGAGGGGTAATCTCTCCATCCCGGCATTCGTAGGTATAAATGGTGCCAGATTTGAGGTCAGTGAAGGGGGACTGGACTTTGACTTTTTCTCCGCCAATGGTTGTGGTTAATTCCCAACCATCCCGCGCCAAAACTTCAACACTTGTGCTTTCACCTGCGGCAGCGGTCAACTTGGCGGTTTGGGGGCCGGGGCCAAGTGCGCCAACGCCAACGATAAGCACAATCACTAAACCGATAATCGTAGCTAACCAGTCTTCAGATAACTTTAACGATGCCGACTTCGATGTAACTGGTGGTTTGGAATCTGTCATGTGAGGTTTCCTCCCCTCAGTACAACTAAAAATTAAAGCAGTTCTATCACCGACCCGAATCAGCCAGTGACAAAATTAATGCCAAGTAGATATTAAAAATGACCCATGCCAATAAGCGAAATACCGAGCCAGTAAAACCAGCATTGGCGTTACTGACTAGTTCATTGATAAACCGTTCTTGATTACGGAAAAAATCTACAATCAACAAGGTAATGGCTGGCCCAGCCACAATTAAATGTCCGGTGGCGGTCATGATCAGGGCATCGGTTCGATTGTTGACCACTGCCCATACCCCAGTAAAAAAGAGATAGGCCCCCAATGCCAACAGCATGGCCGAGGCAATCATCAGCAGCAGGGTCGCGGTCATATCAGCATCATCTAGCAGGCCACCAAAGCGGCTGGAAAAAACCCATACCCCCAGTCCGCAGCAAATACCGACCATTGGCCCGCCTACTATTACGGCATAAATCTTAATCCACAGGGGCCATAACCCAAGTCTTGTTTGCGTTGATTCGGTCAATTGCCTACCTCACACCCTTATTCCGTTGCCTGACTGCGATTTGATGCTGACCGTCGGCGCAATAGGCCGATAATGCGCGGTACAGCTTGTTCATAAACCCAATATAAAGGCGGATAGGGAATGCTGTCCCACGCGCCGATATGTCGTGTAATCGTACCACCAAAACCCTCTTTAAACCGATAGACACCCCACATCGGGTCAGCCTCGGTAAATTCGTTGGGCGCTCCCCACCAATCATAGACCGTGCAGCCCTGTGTTTTGGCCCACCGAATGGCTGCCCATTGCAGTGCATAGGTTGGCTGTAAATCGCGGCTTTCATTGGACGACATGCCATAAAAATACCATGCGGTCTGGGCAAATCTAAACAAAACAACCCCAGCCAACGCTTTTTGTTCCGCCTCCGCTATAAAAACCTGTGCAAAACCAGCATCTAGCATGGTCTTCCACAAATCAAGATAATAGGCAAAAGGGCGCGTTGTAAAACCCTGCCGCTGACCCGTCACCGCATAAATATCATACAGAGTGCGCATATCGGCTTCGTCGCTAGTCGTTCGCACTGTCACCCCGCCTTTTTCAGCCAGACGAATTTTGCGGCGCGTGGATTGATTCATGTCTGCCAAAAGTTCATCTTCATTGCGGGTCAAATCCAACAGCATGGTATTGCGAAATTGCACTTGGCTTGGACTAAAACGCCAGTTCTTTTGCCGTAATTCTCGCAGTACAGCTTGCCCCTGTATATTGGGAACATTCGGATGCTCTGGGGCGGAATCGTCGGGGAGGCCTGTCGCGGCAATCACATCAGGGTCAATTTTCAACCAGACCGCCAAGCGCTTGCGGGCTAATCCCTGCAAATGTTCTAACACAGGTGCGAGGGTGGTCGGTTCCAAATCACGGAAAATCGGCCCTTTGGGAATATAGAGGACTTGCAACGGCCCTATACGGCGGGTCAACAAACTCGCCGCTGCCACCAATTCGCCAGCCTCATTGTGATAAAAAATACGTTCGGGCGTCCAGCCAGTGGTACGGTGTTTAAATTCGCCCCACTCCCATGATTGGAGGATATGGGCTTTGGGCAGAGTTTGCAGGCGTGTATTCCAATCCTGCGCATCGGTAATCCAAATCGGAGCTATCATGTTGAATATGTCACCCCGCCACACGAGCAAATCGGCTTTAAAATCGGCGGGAGGGTCATAGTCGTTGGACCAATGCCACACACCATCCCAATCACAGTGTCATTTTTGTCCAACACTGCCACCCGCCCCCAAGGAGCACGCGCCGCCATCGCTTCGGCCTGCACATCATCCAATTCATCGCGAAATAGGGTAGGGGCACACGCAAAATAAGCATGTTCCGACAGGCTCTCGTTCAAAACATGCGGGGCAATCTGGCGCAGATAATCTCGCACATCCAGTGCGTATGGGCGGCGTGGTTGGCGGCCCAAGATGCGATAGCGCAACGGATTAATCAATAACCACACTTCCTCACGCCGTTGCCAGCCACCATCTAGCCACTTCAGCCGTAGCGCCAACATATCCATCAAATACCAGTTAAGCGATGTCACCCCCACTCGCATCAAAGGGGCATTTCGCCCAAAATCAACTAAGGGCGTTGCGCGGGGATCATTGGTCAACAGTTCAAACCAATCATTGAGCGTCGCCCAGCCCGGAATAACCGTGAAGCGATTGAGAGGCCGTTCTAGCAAACGATTGGTAATGGGCATAAACCACACTCCCTTAGTCTAACGATGCCTTGATTTGTTCTGCCAATTTAGGGGTAATCCCCGACACAGCGGCTAGCTCTTCAATACTGGCCGCGCGAATAGCCTCAATATCATTGTGAAAGGCCTTGAGCAATGCCTTGCGTTTCGTTGGGCCAATCCCCGGCACCGATTCGAGTCGGCTGGTAATACCCTTGCGCTGCCGTTGGGCACGGTGTGAAGTGATAGCAAAGCGATGGGCCTCGTCTCGAATCCGCTGCAATAAATACAGGCCTTCACTCTTGCGCGGCAAGATAATAGGGTCGGCTTGTCCCGGCAAATAAATTTCCTCAAAGCGCTTGGCAAGGCCAATCACTGGGATATGCTCCAACAGTTCAAATTCCTTAAGCACCTCGACCGCGATACCCAACTGACCCTTGCCGCCGTCAATAATCAGTAAATCGGGCAACAACCGCCAAGTTTCGTCTTTATCCACTTTACCGGGAGCAATGGCGTCTGGATTTTCCACCGACTCGATATATCGCTTAAAACGCCGTGTCAGGGCTTCACGCATAGACTGATAATCATCTGAGCCTTCATGCTCAATCGTTCGGATATTGAATTTACGATACTCGCTCTTTTGGGGTGTGCCCTGCAAAAACACCACCCGACTCGCCACTGTATTCGTCCCTTGCAGTGTGCTGATGTCATAACATTCCATGCGGGTTGGCGGATTGGGCAATTTCAGCGCCTCTTGCAATTCACGCAGGCCCGCCTCTTGTTTAACGGTATCTTTAGCCTGTCGAATTTGGAAAAGATTGAGTTGCTCAGTGGCTGTCTCGGAAGCCTGTTTGACCAGTGCCTTTTTCTCACCACGCTGGGGCACTTTCAAACTGACCTTCCCGCGCCCATTACGCTTTTCACTCAGCCATTTTTCAAGCGTTTCGGTTTCAGGCACTTCCACTGGCAAGAAAATCTCCGGTGGAATTTCATAGGCTTCCTCGTAATATTGGATGAGGAAACTGGCTACGATGTCGGGCAGTTCTTCATCTTCAATATTCACCAGCGGGAAGGTCTCACTGCCCACCATATTGCCCGAACGGATGGCAAACAAAGCCATCATAGCGATGCCCATGTCATCTTGGGCAATCCCGATGACATCTTGATCGGCTCCATAATCGGCAATGCGATATTGAAAATTCGTGACCCGTTCAATGGCCTGAATGCGGTCGCGCAAAATCGCCGCTCGCTCAAAATTTAGGTCTTCCGCTGCCCCTTCCATTTGGGTTTGGAGTTCTTTCAAAACATCCTGCGCCTTCCCTTCCAGCACCCGCATCAAGCCGTTGATAGACTCACGATATTCGGCTTGATTTTGCGCCCCGATACACGGCCCGCCACACATTTTGATGTCGTAATACAGGCAGGCGCGTGCATCTTGCCCCGTAATATCACGGTCACAAGTCAAATAGGGAAAGGCTTTGCGCAGTGCATCTAACATCAAACGAATAGCATAGCTGCTGGAATAGGGGCCAAAATAACGATTGCCATCCTTCCGATTGACCTGTCGGGTCGTCAATACTTTCGGGAAGGCATCGCGGGTGCGAATCAGAATATAGGGATAACGCTTATCATCTTTCCAGATGACATTATAGCGGGGCTTGTGGTGGCGAATCAGTTGGGCTTCCGCTGTAAGAGCCGCTACCTCATCCTCCAACACAATGATTTTGATGTCCACCACCCGTTCACGGATCCGCTGAACCTTGGTTTGCACATTCCCCGGCTGAAAATAGGAACGTACCCGATTCCGTAGGTTTTTAGCCTTGCCGATATAAATAATCGTCCCCTTGCGGTCTACCATTTGATAGACGCCGGGGCTGGTTGGCAAATTATTCAGAATCTCTTGGATGTTTTCTGGTGGTATGTAGCTGCTCATAGGCTTTTCTTCGATGCTTTTATTTCAATGCTTTCTCATAAATCCGATAGTGCCGATCAATATACGCCTGATAACTACGGGTCATGACGTTGACATCTTCGTTGTCTTCCAAAACCCACCCACCTTCATAAAACGAATATTTCGTCTTATGCACCATGCTAAACAGGTGGAGTAAAATTGCGCCGTCCACCCCAATACCACGATATTCTTCCTTCACCCCCATCAATGGAGTACGTGCCTCGGTAATGACAGGTCGAATTTTCCAATACCACAGGATTTTGAGCAGGCTAACAATTTCCGGCACACCCGGACGTGGATAGGCTTTTTGAATGGGCTGATTCATATTCGGCACGGCCAACACAAACCCGGCTGGGTTGCCATTCACAAACGCAAAAAACGTGATTTCAGGCGCATAGAATTGCTTCAAGTCTCGAATGAGTGCATCCAGTTCCCGTTTGGTCAACGGCACAAAACCCCAGTTATCCTTCCATGCGGTATTGTATAAATCATAGATAATCTGGAAATCTTCATTAATCGTTTTCTGATTGCCTGCCCGCACCGTAATATTGCGCCGCTGATTGTTCTTCTCTACTACCCGCACCAACCGCTCAGGGATGATACCCCCTTCTAATCCTAATGTAGATTTATTACCTGCCCATGTCACCACATCTTTGGCTTTGATATACCCTGCCTGATCATAATGTTGGGGATAATAGGCCATGTTATAGGGCATCAAAATCATCGGCATCCGGTCATATGCGTCCAGCAACACCCCAATCTCGCCATTGAGATTGAAATTGACCGGCCCGCGAATGGCGTCATAGCCCTTGCCCTTGACGTACTCTTCCGCCGTCGTCAATAAGGCTTTGGAAACCGCCGGGTCATCAAAAAACTCAAACGCCCCAAACCAGCCGATATGTTCTTGCCATGTCTCGTTGTGGCGGTGATTGATAAACGCCGCGATCGTACCAGCGGGTGTACCATCCTTATAAGCGACAAAAAACTCGCCCTCCATATATTCCCACGAGGCATCATGTTCGCGGTCAAGCAGATGTTTGCGAGTGGATTTTAGCGGTGGCACCCAATAGGGATTGTCTTTGTAGAGCGCCCACGGAAATTCAAAAAAGGCTTTGTAATCAGTTTTGTTTTCAACTTTACGGACAACAATATTGCTCATGGCGGGTCTATGCTTTCCTAAAAGGGCGGCTTAAACCACCGCCCATGCTCTATATGTTTTCGAGGCCTAGCGCAATAATTGAACCAAGATAGCTTTCTGAGCGTGCAGACGATTTTCAGCCTGCGGGAACAAGCGTGATTGTGGGCCATCGGCTATTGAATCGGTAATTTCTTCGCCACGATGGGCGGGTAAGCAGTGCATCACAATCGCGTGGGCTGGGGCCATCTGAATCAGGGGATAATTGACTTGGTAGGGTGGGAAAACCTTACGGCGCTCTTCAGCCTCATCTTCTTGCCCCATACTCGTCCAAGTATCGGTATAGAGGACATCGGCATTCCGCACGGCTTCTTGTGGGTCGGATACCAATTTAACGACCTCATACCCCCCCATGCCAGCGGCCTTATCCAGCGTTTCTTCATCCAACCCATAGCCAGCCGGACTGCTGATTACTATCTTGAAGCCAAACTTGGCGGCTGCAAACAATAGAGACCGCGTGACGTTGTTGCTATCCCCCAGATACGCGACTGTCAGGCCCTTCAGTTGACCAAATTCCTCATAAATCGTCATCACATCCGCCATCGCTTGGCACGGATGATTATAATCACTCAGGCCGTTAATAATCGGCACAGGCGACCACTTGGCAAGCTCCAAAACATGCTCATGATCAAATACCCGCGCCATCACCCCATTCACATAGCCCCCCAAGACACGGGCTACGTCGGCAATAGATTCGCGTTTGCCTAACCCGATTTCGCTGGGGCTGATATAGAGCGCATAGCCCCCTAATTGCTGCATCCCCATCTCAAAACTAACGCGGGTGCGCAATGACGGTTTTTGGAACACCATTGCCAACGATTTGCCCTGCAATACTGGACGGTTGCCGCCCGTCCGAAATTCTTTTTTCAAAAACACGGCCTCATCAATGAGCCGCATCAATTCTTCTGATGACCAATCAACTAAATCCAAAAAATGGCGCATCGAAATGAACCTCCCACAAGGGGCAATAAAGTACCATAGGGCGATGATTTTAACACAATCTGTCACCCTGTGAATTCAGTGAATACGCTAAAATCTAAATTGCCCTATTTTCACACAGGAGTGTTCAGAATGTTGCTCAATGAATATGTGGAATTTGTGCGGGGCAAGCTGAGCAAAGTAGGCTTTCAACAAATCGAAACCAGCCTCCCACGCACTGTGGTTTATCATCAAATTGTGCGCCCAAATCGAAAAATGCAAAACGAAGTCTTTTGTTTTATCACCGCATTACGTGGCAACCTCACCCCCGAAGCCATCGAGCAGTACAGCCAACAAGCCTTTGAGTTCGCCAAACAGCAGAAACAAAGTTCAAGGCTCTCTACTCGTGCCGTCGCTATCATTGCCTACCCCCTCATTATTGCCGAGACGGTACCCGACGAAGTACGCAAATTTGTCACCAAGCAATATAAACCCTCGCATTGGGGCAGCTATGAATTTCCGGTAGTGGTGGAACTCTCGACTCAAAAACTGCACTATCGTAAATCAACACCCATTTGGGGAGCGGCCTATTATGGTGCGATTCGCAAACAGGCCGATCAGTATTTCCGCATCAAATAAACAAAAAGGCGAGAGCATAAACGTATCCTCTCGCCATCGTGTCATTTCTAAAAATGGATAGGTCTGGTTATTGGCTAAAGAAACTCTCACAGCCAACGGTCGTCATCTCAGGATGCTCGGCTAGATAGGCTTCAAATTGAGGCCATGCGGTTGTGCCATGCGCAGTTGAATAGTCTTGCACTGCAAACCCGACATTCCCATCGCGGGTATAAACTTCTGCCCGCAACAAATAGAGAATTGTGAAGTCAGGGTCAAGGGCTATCCCCTTAGTATAGGCTTCACGGGCTTTTTCATATTCGCCCTTGCTACAATAGGCGATCCCCTGAAATAAATAGGTATCGGGCAAATCATCGCGGATGGTCAAGGCTTGTTCAATATCTTGAAGGGCCTCATCATACTGCCCTAATGTCATTTCGCTGAAAGCCGCAAGCGTCAGGCTATAAAATGAAGTGACAGTTCCAGAGGTTTCGCCCATAATGCCAAACGAGGCTCGGTTCCAAAATTGCGGGTCGGGGAACAACTGCATCACGGTCTGAATTTGCTCCGAGGCAGCCGTCAAATCGCCAGTGCGGAGCGCAATCAGGGCGCTGACGACGTAGGGGAAATTCGTTTCGGGTTGGGCCGCTAATGCCATCTGATAATCGGCACTGGCCTTATCATATTTGCCCTGCATATAGTACGACAACCCGCGGAAAGTCAGCGCCAGCCAGTCGTTCGGGTTCACTTCCAAGACCTTATCTTGGTAATCAATCGTCTTGCGGAAATCATTGCGGATGAAGGCTTGCATCGCCAATAAGAAATTGGGGCCAGTCCATGTCGCGGGCCCAAGGCGCTCGGCAGTTTCCGCATTAGAGATGACATTTTCAGAATCGCCTAAACGCTGATAGGCCAACGCCCGCAGTTGGTAGAGCACCCCATTGCGCGAATTAAGGGCAATGGCTTTATTGATGGCCTCAATGGATTGGGCAGGGTCGCTAAAATAGGTGCCGTAAAATTGCTGAACATAGGCCCCCACCGTTGATCCAACAATTTGGGCAGGTGTAACAGTCAAATCGTCCAAAATGACCATTGGCACAACATAATTAAAACTCTCGCCAATCAGATTATAGTAATTAGCAAGAATCCCCAATACCTGTGGGGCAACCGATTCTTGGCGCGGATTGGTCAGATGCACTCGCACATTCGACATTTCTTCAAAAGTTTCGCGGGGGAACAGCGTCTCATCTACTGTCCCAATTTGAACCTCTAGCTCAACCACATCCGCATCATAATTGCCCCAAATAATCACGCGGGCTTTGTTTGCTTCCGCAATGGCCTGCGCCTCGGCATCGGAATGAATCACATAGGGATATTCGCGGATATGCACCTTCGCAAGCGGTTGACCGACCTCTAAGGTTTGAGTCAAGTCGTCCAAGATAAAACGGAGAACAGGGCGCTCTTCACCCTCTACTTTTTCCACCTGCCCCACAATCACCATGACGTCGCCGTCCGGTACGGGGTCAAGCACAACAATCTCATTTGGCGTATCCGCATTACCTGAATCGCCACTGGCTTCAGTATCTTTTTGATTTTTCCCGCCCAACAGGATGAATCCAACCAGCGCCGCAACCACTGCCAGCAAAGTCACAAAGCCAGCAATCATCGGCCATTTTTTGCGTGGTTGGGGTGGTCGAGTCACAATCGTTGTTGCCCCTGCAAATTGCGTGGCCGCAGCAGGCGTTATCAGTTTGCTTTCAGGCATCACAATTTTGATGGGTGGAAAGCCACTGTCATCTAGTGGGGTCATGGTTGAACCGGGGGTTGGAGTATGAAAGCGTGACGCTGGGCCATCTACCCGCAACGCTGCAATGTTATGCCGCACTCCCGAATCAATGTTATCAATAATGGATTCGAGTTCCGCCCCGACTAAGCGCACACTCGATATACGCTGGGTTGGATCTTTAACCAGCATCTCATTAATCAGGTGTACCAATCCGGCAGGCGCATCAGGCCGCAGTTTGGCTAAATCGGGCGTTGGTTTGGTCATGATCGCCACCAATGTTGCCCCAAGCTGTTCTTCTTCAAACGGGCGTTTCCCCGTCAGCATTTCAAACAGCATAATCCCCAACGACCAAATATCGGTGCGGGCATCCAGTCTTTCCCCATGACATGCTTCGGGGCTGAGATAGGCATAGGTTCCCAAGACCTCACCCGTCTGCGTATGGCCCTGTTTATCCGACAGGCGTGCCACCCCAAAATCGGCTAGGCGGGGCGTACCATCACTTGCCAGCAGCACATTCGCGGGTTTTAGATCACGGTGAATAATCTTGAGGCGATGGGCACGGGTGAGGGCATCACATAAATCTAGCGAGATATGCAGCACACGGTCAATCGGCATTGGCCCAGATTCGGCTAGGACATCCTTGAGCGATTTCCCCCCGACATATTCCATGACAATGTAATGCTGATTGTCTTCTTCAATCGCGGCCAGCATCTTCACAATACTGGGGTGATTTAATTGGCGCAGGGCCTCCCCTTCACGTGTGAAGCGCTCCACCAATTTGGGGTCATCTTTGACAATATCAGGCCGAAGGGATTTGATGGCAACTGTTTCGCCCGTTTGGGTGTCACGTCCGCGGAAAACCGCCCCCATACCCCCTTGCCCGATGGCATCAAGAATTTCATAGCGCCCACCAATGATACGCTGAGCATCTGTATTCATGTAACTCTGTGGCTCCAACCGTATTTCTATATTGTAGTGCAGTAGCGGCGTGCTGGAAGCAATTTAAAATTACGCAACAGGCCATAGACAGTAACTATTTTACACCGAAATTATTCCTGTACGCTCTCCAACCCACGCTCGATTACCCAGCGCATGGCCTTATCTGTTGTGTCGTGCAAAGCCCGCTGAAAGTGTGCCCGTGCCTCAATCAAGTGTCCCTCGCTGGCGGCTTGACTCCCTTCAAAAACATGCGCCAGTCCGCGATAGTGGGGACGTTCATCAGCGGTAGAAAGTTCCCCAGCGTGTTGTTCGAGTACCGTCAATAATTTGTCAATGGCATCGTTAGCCGATTCTGGTTGGGAGAGCGCCGCATGGGTTTGGGCGATTAAGGCATAGATATAAACCAAGTCCCGATAATCGCCGCCCTTAGTCCGCTCCATCACCGCGAGAGATTCCCGTGCAATATCGAGCGTGGCCCGGTGTTTTTGAATCTCATCCAAGGTGACTTTTAATTCAGCCGAGGCGGTCTTGGTCAGGTTGGCATAGGAAGCCATTCGTTTATAGGCGTCGGCGGCCTTTTCAAGATGCCCCTCCCGCCGATAGGCTTGGGCAATCATTTCCAAGGTCTGGGCGATGCGTGAATCCGAGCGAGGTTTGTGTTTAAATTCGACATCCAACGCCTCTTCTAAGGCCATATGAGCATCGCGCCAACGCTCCAACAGAGTGTAAAGCCGACCCAGCGTCCGCAACCGATTAGCCGTTTGGACGGGTTGCAAGGTGCGATCCATATAAACCAACGCCTGATGATGGCTGGCGATAGTGCCTGTTAAATCTAGGCTACCCTCTTGAGCTTGGGCCAATAAATCAAGGGTCGTTACGAGCCGAGCATTGACTTGTTGTGGCAGCCCTTTTTCAATATCGAGGGCCTGTTGCAAGGGGGATATAGCGTCGGCAGGCCGATTAGCATCCAACAAAGTTCCACCGAGCATCCGCAGCGTTTCGGCGGTCGCTTCATGCCCCGCTTGATGATAACTCAACGCATCCCGCAGATTTTTCTCGGCTTCCTCATATTGTTGCAACCGCCGCGAGGCTTCGCCAATCGCCTGATACGTCAGCGCGATTTCGATGGCAGGTGCATCGGTGGTAATTTCAAGGGCCTGTGTCCAAGCGTGACGGGCATCATCCAATAAGTTTGAGAGGGAGAGGGCTTGCCCATAGCCGCGTAAAGTAGCCGCCCGTTCGCGGGGGAAACTCGCGGTGGGTTGCAATTCCAAGGCGGCTTCATAGGCTTCAAGCGCTTCTTCAAGGCGATTAGCCCGTCGTAAAGTATCGGCCTGTGCCGCGATAATCGTGCCTAATTCTTGGGGTGTCCCAAATTTCTCGGTTTCTTCCCGCGCCTGCTGATAAAGCTCAATCGCATGGTCGTAATCTTGCATCAGGGCATAGACCGCCGCCAAACGAGCCACAGCCTGACGATGGTCATCAGGGGATGAAGTGCGCGATGAATCTAGGGTGTCAATCGCGTTCCGATAGGCAATCGCGGCCTGTGGATACTGCCCCTGCGCCTCGTGGCTGGTCGCCAGACTGATATACACACGGGCTGTATGGACTAAATCGGCATCTGGCAAGGCCCGCAACATTTGCAGGGCATCTTCATAGACCCCTATCGAATCGGCATAGCGGTTTGTACCACTGAGCGTCCGCGCCAATTTGGTCAATACACGGGCGGCATCCCCCGGAAACGACTGGCGATCCATCAGTGGAATAGCCTGCCGAGCATGGTCAATCGCGGCCTCAGTATTCCCTATCTCCAAATAAAGATCACAGGTGCGCTCCAATAGAAGGCCCTGCTCATGGGGAATAGGCTGATGCTCATAGGCTTTTTGCAGATGGGCCAATGCTTCCGCATGGTTTTTTAAATTCGCTTGCGCAATGGCACTATATTGTTGGGCCAAAGCATAAGTAAACGATTCAGCCTCGACATCTTCATACAGCAAAGGGGCAAGGGTTTTAATCGTCGTTTCCCATTGGGCCGCATCTAGGTAGGCTTGACCCAAATCACGCCGCACACTCCATGCGATTGGCGTACTGGGATAATATTTCTCCCCCAATACGACCGCCCCTTCTGCCAATGGAATCGCTTCATCAGGGCGACGACTAGCAATCAGGCTGCGAGCGGCCAATGCAAGCCCCAAGAGGGTCAATTGGGGGCGTTTAGGATCGCGGAAGGCATCACTGCGACCCGCTAAGACACTTTGCCATTTTCCAAAAGTCGTTTCGGCTTGGATACTCCGCCCCAATTTTTGTTCGGTGCGTGAGTGCATACATAGCATATACCCCATATGCTGCACATCGGCTGGCGGACGTTTATTTAAATGGTCAATGGTAGCCTGACTGACTTCTAAAGCTGGCGCAAAGCGATCTTCATCGAATAGAACTTTATGTAAGGCGACCTGTGTCATAAAATAAGCCAGCGGCTCATTTTGGGCATCAAGATGGGTCAGCGCCCGCCGATGATTGGCAATCGCCCGATCCACTTCGCCATTGGCATAATAGGCCTCGGCTAAGTGATGCAGCCCAATCCCAATGCGTTTATCATCCCGCACGGTCATGCTTTGGGCGTGTTCGACCTCGCTTTGAAAAGCAGTCAGGGCTTGCTGTTTATTGTTTTTCCGCCAATAGGCCCGCCCCAAAGTGCGATAAGCATCCGCCGACTCACGATGCACACTATCGGCCGGGGCTTTTGCCAGCACTTCTAGCGCCTGATTACTGTAGTCAATGGCCTTACTGAGGTCATCATCCAACAGCCGTAACGCCCCCAACAGCATCAGGGTTTTGCCGTGTAACAAGGGATTGGGTTTACGCAAGGTTGGAATGTTATCCAGCGATTGGATAAAGGTTTTTTCGCCCTGCTCCTTATTATTTTGCTGAACATAAGCAATCCCCATGCCAATCAAGGCTTCTACGCGATATTGGTCACGTGAGGGGAACATTTCTAGGGCAGTTTCATAACCCCGAATAGCCGTCTCTAAATCCGCATTGAGGTGATAAATCACGGCACGTAAATAGGCACTACGGCTGTCATGTTCATCAGCAATCGCGCCCAACGCCTCGGCATATAGGCCAGCCTGTAAATAACCATCAGCGCGGGAATAGGGCGATAAATCACCCGCCGCTTCCATCGCCTGAATCATCAAATCCCATTGTTTAGCCGTACGATGAATCCGGGCTTGCTCGGCAGCACTCTCTTCAACACCATCAATAACGGCGAGGGCTTCTTTCAGCCGACCCGCCTTGCGATAGACCATTGCCAACCCCAGCCGGATGATGTCCAGCGAAGGGTCAGCCTTAAGTTCGTAAGTTAGTTTAGCGGCTTTCTCAAGTGATTGAATTGCTGCCGGAAGATCATTCAAAGTGTCGTAATAGCGCGCCTGCGCCACCAAGACTTCGGCAATTTCATGGTCAGAGCCATGATTCTCGGTCAGTTTAAGGGCTTCTTTAAGGGCTTCACCCGCCTCGTCCAGTTTGCCATCATTCAGAAAACTGACGGCACGTGTCAAAACAGCAGCGGCTTTGGCCCGATCCCCAATCAAATTGGGCGTGACAAGGTCATCACTAAAATATTCGGGGATATATTCGCGGAAATAGCCTGCCAATGACGCATTTAACTTATGGACAACATCATCTAGCCGATAGGTCTTTGCCATTTCCAGCGTGTACAAAATTTCGCTTTGTGCCCGATACAATTGGGCCGCATCTTGGCTATGCCGCCGCGCCGCCGACATGACCCAACTGCGCAGACGATCCCCAAAGGGATTGCCTGCTTTGTGGGGGGTCGTATTTGCCATACGCTCCCACACCATCGGATGCGCCACATATTTTTCGCCAATACGGGTATCGTGATAAATCAAACCACGTTTAGCAAGAAAAGCTAGGCCGCGATAGCCTGCGATAACCCCTTCAATTTTTGCCGTCGCCAAAATCGCCTCAAAGGATGCACCCGAAGAGGGTAGCGTTCCCATTGCCATCAATAAATCGGCATATTCGCTGGGCAGGGCATCAATCGTCAATTCGAGTGCGATTTGGGGATTAGGCGTCTCTGGCACAATCCGGTCGCTGAACAAAGCCACCAAACGCTCCATCGGAAGGCCATCCTCGCGGAACAGCGCCCCTGCGACCATCAAGGCTAATGGATGCCCCCCCAATAGTCGAGTGATATGGGTCATCCACGCCCGCATCTGGCCGCGCATCCCATCCTTATCTATCCCGCACACTTCCGCCAACAATTCGAGGGCATCGGGTTGAGGGAAGGCCCGCAAGGTAATCACATTTTCAGGTTCAGGGGGCTGTTCTTCGCTTTCGAGTGGATCATCGGGGATCATCTCGACCCCAATCAGCATTTGATTGGAGAGGGTCAATAGCCAGCTTAGGTCATCAGGGTGGGCATTATCCACCACCACCAAGGTGTTTTCATCCAGCGCCGCCCCTAACATCGCACATTTGGCCGCGATGTCACTCTCGGTCAAAGCAGTGGGCAAATTCAACGCAAGGGCAAGGGCCTGTGTTACGCGCTGTGGGTCGTCAAACCACCAAATGCGGCGATAACGTTGGCGGGTGCGTTCGTGTCCGGCGATATGGGCCAACAAAGTTGTTTTGCCCATACCCGCCTCACCCTGAATAATCACCGGGCCTTTGTTGCCAACCAATGGTCGAATCGCCCGTTGCACATCAGCAATACGGGTTTTGCCTATGATGTTAGGTGCACGCGGGGGTATCAATTGACCCAAGGCCCAATCACGTACGCCACGAATGGGTTTGGGATACCACACCGACGGCAAATAGGGAATCGGCGGGTCAGCGGGTGGTGCGGGCGGGTCTACCCGGAAAGGGGCAATATCAAGCGCTGCTTGGTCATGTTCGATCGGAAAAGCCAGCAGCGCCAGTGATTGTTGATGAAATTCTTCAATCCGAAACCCCTCTAGACGGGGTGTAAAGGGCGGTAGGTCAGGTATCGGCCTCTGTGTACTCATAAATTTCTGGCATTATCGCGACAGATTAACCACACCCAAGCTGCTGCATCAAATTGAGATAATGCTGCTGCTGAGGGGGTTGTAAGGGCAAAATGCGTTTTAAGGTCTGGCACGCATCGGTATGGCGACCATTGTTCAACTGCAATTCCAATAGGGCATTCAGTTGTTCCAATGCTTCTTTATTCCGCTTAATTTGTTGGTAGACTGCGGCCAGTCGTGACCGGATACCCTCTTCATTAGGCCGCTTCACCACCCACCCTTCCAAAAGTTCCAACATCGCCCGTCCATTACGCTCTTTGGCATAATGTTGGAGCAAGGCGTCGAGTTCACGAATCGCGGCGGCGGGGTCACTCAGACGGAAGTTGAGTTCAACCAACATCTTGCGGGCTTTTTCATCGGCAGGGTCAAGATTCTTAATATTTTCATAATTTCTAAATGCGCCGCGTACTTCTAAGCGGGTCATATCCAAATCGGCCAAACGGTGCAAAATCTTAATGACTTTGGACTTGTCCGCCCCGATACGTTGGGCCATCTGAATCGCTTGGTTATAGGTCGTGCGGGCGTTGTTATAGTCGCCCAATTCAAAATAGGCATCCGCCAAGCTGATATATTGCTCCAAAATTTCGGGCCATTTTTCATCTGTTTCAAGAAATTCGATGAAGGTTTGGCGCAAGCGGATGTCCATTGGGGCAATCTTAATCACTTCATTCAAGATTTCGCCCGCCCGCGCTTTGTTGCCACGCGCAATGTAGGTTTCAGCAATCAGGTTATATTTTTCAATCGCCTGATGCACTCGATTCATCTGGACTAAAATTTGCCCAATTTTCAGGTGGGCCGCCAGATAATCGGGTTCTTTAGAAACGACATTGAAAGCCTCATCCAGCGCCAATATATAGCGGCGAGTATTCATATAGCTGTCAATGCGGTTCATCGCCTGAATAATTTCAGGGCTGACCGACGCCACATCTAGCAAACGTTCGGGGTCATCCGTAATAGCATCTTCCAATTGGTGGCGGGTCAATTCGACGCGCTGTTTCCAATCGCGGCCCGTTAAGAGATTGAAAAACCGCTGATTCATGGCGGAGAGCGTTTTTTCGTCCGCAGCTCGAATCCGCGCCAACAGTTGATCGTAAACCGCCCCAAGCTGGCCCGCTTCGTCAGGGCTGATTGCCAGCTTCATATCTACTAGCTGCATCGTCTTGATTAGGAAGGTGGTCGCCTGACGGGTTTTTTGCTGTTCCATATAGGCGATGCCCAGCCCATGGTTCGCCCCGGCCATCAATTGGGGGGCATCTTGAACCCGCTCCAAATAGCTGATAGCTTCCTTCCAGCGTTGGCGCTCTACCATCAACGCCCCAATATTCATAAACAAGGCCGGGAAATTAACCCCTGCCGATTCAGCCCGTTGATAGGCTCCAATGGCCTCATCAACCGCCCCTTGGCGATGAAATTCAATGGCTTGGATGACATTCATACCACTGGGCTGCATCATCAGCATTTCGTTGCTAAAAATATCGGTGGCAAGTTGCTCAAGAGCCGACTCAATCGCTTCACCAATCGGCCCACGTGGGTCAGATTGGGTGGCTTCAAGGGAGATGTCAAAGGGGTCGGCTTCAAAGGCATCGCCCGCATCAACATTTTTGGCCTTCAGACGTTCGTCAGTGGCCTCGCGGGTCAATTCAGCGCCTGATCGCAGGGCTTGCAAGGCATTGAGCGCCTGTGGGTTTTTCGGTTCTAGCCGTAGCGCCCGTTCGACTGCTTGAATCGCTGTGTCGCCTTTGCCAATCCGCTGAAAATTGCCTGCCAGTGTTAAATATTCACGCACGGCCTGTTTCCTGTCGCCGGTGCGCTCATAGGCCAAGGCCAATTTTTGATGCACCTTAATCAGGCCGGGGGTCACACGGGTGGCCCGTTCCCAATTGCTAATGGCTTTTTCAAGGTCATGTTGAGCCAGATAGATTTCGGCCACCGACATATACTGCTGGGCCGCATCTTGCAGGCGTCCGAGGCGTTCTAAGACGTCGGCACTTTTTTCTAATGGCACTGGATCATCGGGGTCTAGGGTGCGGGCACGCTCATAAATTTTGAGCGCATCTGGCAATCGGCGGGCCTGAAGCAGCGCTAGGCCCAAGCTGTTATGGGCGGCTGGGTCATCAGGCCTAGCCCGGACAGCCATCATATAGGCCCCAATTGCCTTTTCCCAATTTTGATCCCACGCAGCCGCATGGCCCGTGTTCATTGCCTCTTCGTATGTTGCTTGGACATTTGGTTGGTCAGCCATAGTGGTCTGTTCACTCAAAAAGATTGCAGGTGAAGCGCCTGAGCTTTTTTACATTATTTACAATTGTAATCAAAATAGGCACGGCGCGAAAATAGTACGGGAAGGCGACGGATGAGCTTAGGATTCAGCCCCAAAATAATAAAGCACTGAACAATGCCAGTGCTTTTTACTATACCCTTTAAAAGCTGTTTTTGCACGCGCGTTTTTTATCGCCGAACGCGGCTAAAGTTGTCCATCCAGCCACGCAAAGACATTATCCATATCAAAGAAAATTTGGGTTGGGCGGCTAGATTCTTCAAACAAGCGCTGCACAAAACTGGTCACGTTTTTCATCACAGTACGCGGCATCAAGATAGCATGATACCCACTGATAGAGGGAAAAGACTGCATCAATTCTTCGATGCGCTGACGGGCATAGCCATTCACGATGATGATATGCGCGGCAGAAGTGCTCATTTGGACAAGGCCGTAGTAGGGGCGATTGACAGGCCAGTGGATCAGGCTTTCAAGAGTGGCGTCAATCCATGCGTCAATGGCTTCACGGGTGGCATCGGTTAATTTGAAAAATTCAACCTGTCCGTCATACAACCATTCTTGTGTTAGACCGGGTGCGATTTCCCTCGGTTCGTGGTTCGTGGAATCCAAGCCAGCGTTCATAAGTTGCTCCCGTCGTCCCTCAACAAATGCTCAATAACTTAAAGCGCAATCCTAGCACACGTCTAGCATCGCGTCGTTAAAGCAGGTTTAATATTCCATAAAACTTTCAGTTGCTATACTGTTCATTGTACGGTTTTTGGTCGAGGATGCAATAAGTTCTCGTTAGAATCACTAACCTTTGGCTATAATGTTTTGCAATTGGCCTATTACGAATCCAAACCGGTCTAATTCTCGACATAAGTATGTCTATAATTCTGCGGAAACCCTGAGGAGGTAGTCTATGCAGCATAAATCAGTCTCCATTCTATTTCGAGTCATTCTTTTGGTGGTACTCAGCTTAACGCTCCTCCCCTCGCTCCATACCCATGCGCAATCCAACACCCCACCGGATTACGTACTCAAAGCGATGGCAAATCTTAGTTTAGTGCTGGGTCAGCAAGTCACCCCCCAAAACTCATTTTATGACTGGGCCGAAAAAATTTATAACGATGCCAGCCTCGAATGCCCTGCTGAAGGGCAGGTCTATACGCAGCAAACCATTCGTGGCTATGACATTGACATTCAGTTTCCACTGGATGGCCCAGAATATAACTATCGCGTCAGTTCGGACGGCACGATTGTAATTTTATGCCTCAATGGTCGCCCCGACCCGCGCAGTGTAGGCATTACTGTGCCACCGGGAGTCAGCACCCCCGCTGTTGGAACAGTCAACACCACGACTACTGTTAAACAACTGACCCCAGCCCAATGGTATGCATGGATTTATCAATATGGGGAGACCGAGCAATTGATTTTGGTCAATCCTAATGGCGAACAAGCCCGTATCCAGCGCCCCAAACTGCCAAATGAAATCTCACAAGAGGGCTATTCACCACAAATCGCCTTTTCGCGCGATGGTCGCTATATGCTAGTCGCTGGTTTTGTTCAAGGTGGGGTCGAAGCCATTGGCCTATATTCCCTAGCCACTGGTTCATTCATCAGTGTTTATCAGGCGGGGCCGGGGGAAGAAATTCACCTAGGGGCACGCTATGGGGAAGTGGTCAAGTCACCCTATGTGTTCAACCCTACGTCAACCCAATATGCGGTAGGTTTTTACACGGCTTTTGGGCAGGCGAATGCTGGATGGAAAATAATTGTCTTTGATGCCGCATCCGGCAACGCTCTCTATCAATTACTGTACAGCGCCCCCGCCGTTGCGGCGTTATCTGCTCAATTGCCATCAGTTGCCGCTCCCGCCGGAACTTTTTTCCCAATCACGGTCTATTTCGATAACGATGCGGTGCATTTCCAATTAGCGCCGGGGGGTTCAGAGTTTGGCCCATCACTAGATACGCTAAACTGGCACCCCAATGCCAATCAGGTGAATAGCAGCACCTATAGCTTAATCAATCAAGATATTCTGCCTACCAACGGCATGCTGTTATTCCCTTATGAAAATCCTGCGGCGAGTTTCTTGCCAGCCAATGGCCCATTTACCTCATTTAACTCCATTGCCCAAGCAACACCCGCCGGAGCGGATATTTTGTGGACAGATGCCACCAAATATCATTTTGCCACGCGATGGGCGGGTAATGGTGCATTGGCGTTGTTTGTGAATTCGGACGCGAATTTTGTCCAAACATGGAATGCCTTGAATATTTCGACTCGCACCAATACCATCCTACCCGGAACCATTTTGGATACGTTGGGTACGCCCACTGGCTTTTTGAGTGTGACAGCGGATGGGGTCGTTTCATCACATCTCACCAATAATCCTGCTGTTGGAACCATCATCTGGCAGCCTGTTCGCCCCCAAGAAGTTCAACTGGGTTGGGTCACACCCGCCGGAGGTGCCTTCGCCCTAACTCAAATTACCCTCCCCGGAACCATTGGTGGCGCAGTCGTTTGCCCCAATACACCCGGCACCCGCATGGCTGTGGGTGGACGTGGGCAGGTCGTTTTCTCGGATGGGCAACCATTGCGAGTACGCTCAACACCCAATGGCGCTTTCTTGCTTGAAATGCCCGAAGGCACGCAGTTTGTCGTGATTGGTGGCCCAGATTGCACAGGTGGGCGCTATACATGGTATCAAATCCAATTGACCAATGGCACGATTGGCTGGTCGGCTGAGGGTGATGCCGACGGTTACTTTATGGAGCCAGTTAACTAAAACACCATAATCAATGGGGGTGGGAAAATGACACCAATTAAAGTGCTCTATGTAGGAGATTCGGAGGTTGTGCTTAACCGCTATCTGGTTGGGGCGGATGTCATTGAGCAGTCGTATTTCAATGACAATGGGCGCTGGTTTCGACAGGCAATGGCAAAGGAGCCATCCATCGAAGTCCGCCATATCACCCCGCATGGCGTGGCAACCGAATTTCCCACCACCCCCGCTGAATTGGGTCAATATGATGTCGTGATTTTTAGTGATGTCGGCTTTAATTCGATGATTTTTTACCCCGGCCTGACCCCGCCCTATACCTATCCGCTTGGCCCTGACCGCATTGGCATGGTACGCGATTTTGTTGAACAGGGCGGCGGATTTATCATGGTCGGGGGTTATCTATCGTTCGCTGGTCTAAATGGCATTGCCCGCTGGTTTGATACCCCTATCGAGACCCTGCTGCCAGTCAACATCGCCCGTCATGATGATCGAGTGGAAGTGGTACAGGGTTTCCGATTTCAAGTTGACTTCCACGACCACCCTATCGTGCAAAATTTGCCGTGGGACGAGGCGGATTGGACATTGTGCGGCTATAACCGACTGACGCTTAAAGATGGTGCAATACAAGTCGCCAGTTATCAGGGCGACCCCTTGATCGCTTGTTGGGATTATCAACAAGGGCGCACGGCCATTTTCGCCTCAGATTTTGCGCCTCATTGGGCCGGTGATTTCGTCCATTGGCCGCATTACTCGGCTTTCTGGCGTCAGATGATTCATTGGCTGGCGCGACGGTGAGACTCGCAACCTCATGCCACGGGGCTAAACCCACCGTGCTCAATCTAGCCTGAAATACGCATCCATCAACCGGAAAATCGGGATAATAGAGGGAATTATCTATAGAACACTCATTCTATTACTGATATTTATATGCGCCGAAGTTGAAAGCGTTACTAATGCGCTTTAACAATTAAATACGGATATAATGAAGGCAAAGCAAGAGGTCAGGAGGGAGCGATGGTAGCCCGCTTGAAAATCG
>JACRBG010000002.1 GCA_016234595.1 Chloroflexota bacterium
TCATGATGATTGCTCCTGAAATTATTTATTGGCTAAATAGGACGATAGGAAATTAATCAGCGCATCAATGTGCTGTTTTTCGACAATCAAAGGTGGGACAAAGCGGATGACATTCGGGCCAGCGTTGACCAGCAAAAATCCCGCATCATAGCCTGCTTGTACAACCTCTGAGGCTGGGAAATCTAGTTCCATGCCAACGATTAGGCCACGACCCCGCACATCCACAATATGCGGCGAATTGAGTTCGGCAAGGCGCTCCATCAGGTATTCGCCCGTTGCTTGGACATGTTCCAACATCTGCGGTGTATTGATGCGACTGAGGGCATAGCTGGCGACGGCACACACCACACTGCCACCTGCGAAGGTGCTGCCATGATCGCCGGGGGTAAGAGTGGCATTAACTTTATCGGTCATCAGGGCCGCGCCGATGGGTAAACCCGCCGCAAGGGGTTTGGCAAGGGACATCAGGTCGGGAGTGACACCACTGGCGGTATGCGCCCATAAATCGCCTGTACGCCCCAAACCACACTGCACTTCGTCAAAAATCAATAGCGCATCGTGCTGGTCACATAATCCGCGGAGGGCCTGTAAAAATTCTGGGGTGGCAGCGTGAATGCCCCCCTCACCTTGAATGGGTTCAATCATCACGGCGCAGGTGCGTGGGCCGATAGCGGCTTGGGGGGCTTCGATGTCATTAAAAGGCAAAATATGGACACCCGGCATCAAGGGTTGGAAGGCATCTTGATATTGGGGTTTGGGGGTTACAGACAGCACCCCAATGGTGCGCCCATGAAAGGCATGGGAGAAGCCGATAATCTCGGTTTTGTCCTCATGCCCATTGGCACGGGCATATTTGCGGGCAAATTTGATACAGGCTTCGTTGGCTTCTGCGCCACTGTTACAGAAAAAGACCTTATCAGCAAATGAGCTTTCGCATAATTGGGCGGCCAGTTGGATTTGGGCGGGGGTGTAATACAAATTGCTGACGTGCATCAGCTTGGCGGCCTGATTTTGCATAATCTCGACAACGCCGGGATCACTGTGACCAAGAGCCATCACGGCGATGCCTGCTACAAAATCCAGATACGCTTTGCCGGTTGAATCCCAGACGGTCACGCCTTCGCCGTGGGTAATAACAAAGGGGGCGCGGGCATAAGTTTGAGCAAGATAGTGTTTCCCTTGGGCGAGCGTCGTTTCGGTGGGTGTAACGGTCATGCGATTTTGTTTCTCCTAAAATTTAATGGCTAACGATGGCGGTACCCGTGCCAGCAGCGACCCCGGCAAGGTTGGTGATGACGACCTGCGCCACTCCTGATTTCACAACTTCTAGGGCCGTCTCAACTTTGGGGATCATGCCTTTTTGGATGACCCCATTGGCGATTAGTTCAGCGGCAAGGCTTGGGGTTAGGGTTGGGATGACCTGCCCATCTTGCAAGACGCCGGGAACATTGCTGATGAAAATGGCTTTTTCGGCGTTGAGGGCTTTGGCAATCGCGCCAGCGGCATAGTCGGCATTGACGTTAAAGACATCGCCATCGCCTAAACTGATGGGCGCAATGACTAAGGTAACTCCCTGTGCCAGCAAAGCTTGAAGGATTTCGGCTCGGACAGCGATGACTTCACCCACGCGACCCAAATCCCCCTTGGGATGCTCTAGTTTTTTGGCCCGCAGCAATCCACGATCCGATCCATTTAAGCCCTGTGCCTCAACCCCGTTGAGTTGCAAACAGCGAACGATGCGGGGGTTGATTGAGCCACATAAGACCATTTCGGCAATGCGTAAGGATGGTTCATCCGTGACCCGCAGCCCATCCATATAAACAGGGGTCAGGTTAAATTTTTCTTGGGTGCTGCTGATTTCACGTCCCCCGCCATGCACCAAGACAACTGGCGCAATCTTTTTGACTACAAGGGCCAGTTCATCAACAAAGCCGGGGGTATCGAGTTCGTTGCCACCAATTTTAAGAACGATAGGGGCGGTCATTCGATTAGTTCTCCAACAGGCCAGCGGTTTCGGATAGGCCAAATAGGATATTTGCGTTTTGCACGGCTTGGCTGGCAGCACCCTTGCGTAGATTGTCAATGACCGAAACGATAATCAACAAATCGGGGGCGGCTTGGGTCAGCGAAATAACGGCACGGTTGGTGCGGACGGCATCTTTCAAACGGGCGTTTTGACCTTCGGGCAACACCTTGACGAGCAGTTCATCGGCATACATATCGGTGTACAATTCGCGGGCTTTGGCGTAATCCCAACCGTCAGCTAGTGGCGCATAAATGGTCGAGAGGATGCCGCGATCAACGGGCAGCAGGTGGGGTGAAAAAATAATCGGGCCAGCGTTGGGTGCAAGGGCTTGGACTTCTTGCTCAATTTCACCTGTATGCCGATGGGTACGCCCGATGCTATAGGGCTTGAAATCACCAAAAATTTCAACAAAGTGCAAATCGGGCTTGGGATTTTTACCTGCACCACTAACCCCACTTTTGGCATCAATAATCAGTGGAGCGCCGGGTTTTAATGCGCCTGCTTTGGCGAGGGGAGCAAGGCCAAGGATGCTGCTGGTTGGATAGCAACCGGGGTTGGCGATCACCTCTTTACCGACGATTTCATGACGGTTGAGTTCGGGCAGCCCATAAACCGTTGGCAATAAAGCGGGAACGGGATGCTCATGTTGATACCACTTGGCAAAACTTGCAGGGGTCTTAAGGCGGAGGTCGGCAGAAAGATCAACCACCTTGGCACCTGCGTCGAGTGCTTTGGCGGCTAAGGGGGCCGAGGCCAGATGCGGGGTACACAAAAACACGAGGTCAACTTCATCTAAAGCGGCCTCGTGTTGCTTGACATACTTCAAGCCATTAATGCCTACCATCTCGCCCGCTTGACTGTCGGAAACGGCAAAATGAATAGACATGGAGGGATGGGTATGCAATAGGCCAATGAGTTCCCAACCTGTATACCCTGCTGCACCGAAAATACCTGTTTTGATCATGCTCTTGTCCTTTGCTAGAAATAAAAAACCCCGAACCTTGTGGGGCTCGGGGCGCTGCGTCTGGTGAAAAATTAGGTCTTAGTAACCCTATCCAACGCAAAGGCGCGTCTCGAACCCCATTTGGCTCGGACGGCTACGGCGCTCACGGCGCGGGCTGTTTTTCAGCGTGGATAGATAGGTCTTCATTGTGAACATTCTTGACTTGGATACTAAAAGTGCGTAAATTGTATGAGGTGAGTAATTGGTTGTCAAGCAATTGACAGCAGTTTCGTATACTTCGTCTAAATGGCTCGAAATTTGCTCGGTGGGGGGCAAATTCGCGCAAAAGAAAATATGCCCTATAATGAGTTTGGGTGGCCCACAAAATTTACCCAGAAATCGTTAAGAATTTGTTTTTGAATGTTTTTGCAGTTTTATGCAAAAAATCTTTTCGTGATAGAATGACTATATCAGCCACATGACATGAATTGTGTAAACTCTGAGGAGAAATAACAATGGCACGATTTGACCGTATTCATGTTCAGCAAGCCGAAGAAGAAGCCCTTAAAAAAGGCCACCACGAAGAATCCTCAGACGTTGAAAGCTCCCACGACGCCTCCACCAATTCTGTTTTGCAAATGCAGCGCACCCATGGTAATCAGGCCGTCCAGCGCATGATCGCAGCGGTTCAACGCAGCGTGATGGAAGAAGGCGGCTCGATTAATGATGAAATTAGTCAGCGTATCAACAGCAAACGTGGTGGCGGTAGCGGCCTTGATGGGTCAGTCCAAGCCTCAGCCAGCGGTGCGCTAGGCTATGATTTCTCCGGTGTCAAAGTGCATACCGATAGTGAATCGGATCAATTGAACAAAGCGCTTGGCGCTAAAGCCTTTACTACAGGCAGTGATATTTATTTCAGTGCCAATTCGTATAGCCCCGGCACCAGCGAAGGCCAAGAACTCATTCATCATGAATTGACGCATGTGGTTCAACAAGGCGGTCAAGCTCCCTCGGGTGGATTGACGCTTGGGCCAGCCGATGATGCCTATGAGCGTGAAGCCGACCACATGGCGAAATCCGCCTCGGCACAAGGTACTGCCAGTCAACCTGCGACTGCCCAAGCCAAACGAGTGGAAGAAGTTCAGACACTCCGTGATTTGGGAGTCCAGCGCGAGGGTATGCCTGAAGAAGAAGAGGAAGCGATTCAAGCCATGCGTGATCCGAATATCCAGCGCCAAGAGGAACCTGAAGAAGAGGAATTAGCACAGTAATCTAGTGACTGGGTACTTGGATAATTAAACAATATCTTCAACCGCCTTTTTTAAGGACGTGGTCGCATGATTCAAGACCTTGACGAGACGCTGCGCGACATTCTGGTGAAACATGGCAAGCTCAATTCGGGCAATATTGATATTGCCTTTGACCAGCCGACAGGTGAATGGACAGCTACATTGGGGCGACCCACCATTAACCTGTACCTGTACGACATCCGTGAAAACACCGAACTACGCGCCGCGACTACCTACCAAGTGCAGCACCAAGACAACGGCACACGCGCCCGTAAAGTCTTTATGCCGCGACGGGTGGATTTGAGTTATCTCATCACCGTCTGGGCCAAAAACCCAGAAGATGAACATCAATTACTTTGGCGGGTTTTACATACCCTAACGCAATTCCCAATCATTAAACCTGAGATGGGGATAGGGGTTGTTCAAGATCAGATGTTTGATATGCCCACCAAAGTGGCGCTTCCTTCCGATGCTGTCCGTAATATGCCCGATTTGTGGGGTGTTATGGAAAATCAGTTGAAGCCCAGCATCAATTTTGTGATTACCGTATCGCTCGATACCCAACGAGCCATCGAAGCCCCGGTGGTACTCACCGCCGTCTATCGGATTGGGCAATCGCAAAGACCACCCACTGAAGTTATGACTGCCGAAGATGTAGCAATTTATCACATTGGGGGACGGGTCATGGATAAGCTTGACCCAGTGGGTGCAGGGGTACAGGTTGAACTGCTCAATCGGGGCGAAGTGGTACAGACTGATTCGGATGGACGATTCATATTTGCCTATTTAGAACCGGGTGAATATGATGTAGCAGTAACCTTGGAAGGCCGAAAACCCAAACACCAGAAGATCACTGTACCCAGCAGAAGTTACGATCTGTCAGTTTGATCACTACTCAGCAAGATGAATGGCAACCTGCCTGTAAACGCTTACGGAAGGAGGCGTACAGTTAGAAAGGCTTTTTACGTTAAAAATGTCCGTTTTAACCAGCTAATTTTCAGGAGAGATGCACTGATATGGCACCCTCGTATTTGTCACCCGGAGTTTACGTAGAAGAAGTCGACCGTGGGACAAAACCCATTGAATCGGTCGGTACGGCGGTGGCGGCATTTGTGGGGTATACCGAAAAAGCGGCAGACCCACGCAATAGCAATAGTCTTGTTGGCAAGCCCACCCTTGTCACCAATTGGTCACAATATCAACAGCACTTTGGCAATTTTGTTGAAGGCGCCTACCTACCAGAATCGGTGTGGGGCTATTTCAACAACGGCGGAACCCGTGCCTATATCGTTTCCGTTAAAACACTTGGTTCTTCAGGGGATGGTGCGAAAGGTCTCCCCGCTAAAGCGACCGTTCTCACGGTTGATAAAAGTGGCGATGCCCTAGAAATCACGGCTAAGGCAGGCGGCCCTGCTGGCAACAATATCCAAGTGTCGGTGAAGCCCGAAGCCGCCAAAGAAGAGGGCGCCGACGCGACCTTTACACTCGTCGTTAAAGCGGGTTCACAAACGGAGAGTTTCCCGAATGTCAATCTGAAAAAGGGCGACAAGCAGTATGTCGAAACTGTCGTTAAGGCCCAATCTAAATTGGTCGAGATCAAGGTTGTCGCTAAAGACACCAAACTCGCCCCCGCTGGCGAAGTCCATCTGACAGGCGGCAAGGTTGAAACCAAAGCCGTTACCATTTTGGATTATCAAGGTGAATTGGCCGCCCGTACTGGTCTTGGTGGTATTGAAGCTATTCCTGATGTCACCATGCTGATCGCGCCCGATTTGATGAGCGCCTTCCAAGCAGGTGAGCTCGATCAAAAGGGCGTTCAAGCAGTACAGACTGCCTTGATTGATTTCTGCGAACGTACCCGCTATGTCTTTGCCATTTTGGACTGCCCGCCCGGTTTGACCCCGCAGGAAGTTTATGATTGGCGTATGACGGTCAATTATGACACCACCCGCGCCGCGCTGTATTATCCTTGGGTAGAAGTTTCTGACCCCATGAAAGCGGGCAAGACCCATTTTGTCCCACCGAGTGGTTTGCTGGCTGGTTTGTATGCCCGCGTGGATGAAACACGTGGCGTCCACAAAGCCCCCGCGAACGAAATTTTGCGTGGCGTCATTGGCCTAGAAGTCAATGTGACCAAAGGTGAACAAGATGGCCTCAACCCAGTTGGTGTGAACTGCATTCGCAGCTTCCCCGGACGTGGCATTCGTGTCTGGGGCGCACGTACTCTCACCAGTGACCCATCTTGGCGTTATATCAATGTCCGCCGTCTGTTCAATATGATCGAGGCGAGCATTGAGCGTGGCACACAATGGGCCGTGTTTGAACCCAATGACTATTCCTTGTGGGCACGGTTGCGTCGGGATATTACATCTTTCTTAAAAGTGCAATGGCGCAGTGGGGCACTCTTCGGACGCACCCCAGAAGAAGCCTTCTTCGTTAAATGCGATGAGGAACTTAATCCACCAGAAATCCGCGATCTGGGCCAATGTATTGTGGAAGTGGGTATTGCACCCGTCAAACCCGCTGAATTCTTGATTATCCGCATTAGTCAATGGGCGCCAGAAGGTGGCGAGTAAAGCCAACCGGGGCAATTCTGAATTCGTTTAGTGTTTAAGGAGATGGGATTTTATGCCAGCAGGTAGAGACGCAGTATCGGGCGATCCCCTTGTTTCATTTAATTTCGCCATCGAAGTCGCAGGCGTGGTCAGTGGCTTTTTCACTGAATGTTCAGGCCTCGGCTCGGAAAGCGAAGTGGTCGTCCACAAAATTATGGGGCCGGGTGGTCAAGAAATTGTCCGTAAAGTACCGGGCCGTCTAAAGTGGGGTGATGTGACGCTCAAACGTGGTATCACCGCCAGTATGGATTTTTGGGATTGGCGCAAGATGGTCGAAGACGGCAACGTCACATCCGCCCGCAAAGACGGCTCGATCATTATGTATGACCAAGAAGGCACGGAAGTCGCCCGATGGAATTTTGAAAAAGGGTGGCCTTCCAAGATTTCTGGCCCAAGTGTCAAATCGGACAGCAATGAAGTCGGCATCGAAGAACTCACCATTGTCCACGAATACATCGCGCGCGTGACGTAGTTCTGCGATTGCAAGCAAGAGTGTTAGGGGCGGTTAACCAAATCGCCCCTCGTTACGTATTTTTGAGAGCCGAACATTTGCTTTAGAGGGATCAATGTTACAAACCGAGTTCGATTTCACGCTGCCACGTGGCTATGTAGATGATTATGGCAACGTTCATAAAGAAGGGACGATGCGTTTAGCGACGGCGTTGGATGAAATTGAGCCGCTGCGTCACCCCAAAGTCCGTCAAAACGAGGCGTATTTGACGGTTATTCTATTGTCTCGGGTGATTACTCGCTTGGGTACGATCCGTGAGGTTACGCCCGTGATGATCGAGAAATTTTTTGCCGCCGATTTAGCTTATCTACAAGATTATTATCAAGAAATAAATGGGGACGGTGTGACCAAAGTACAGGTGAAATGCCCTAACTGTGGTCATGAATTTACCGTCGAGGTCTCTCTGTCGGGGGGATCGTAGGCTACCCTTTAGACCGCCTGCATGAAGAGGTAGCCTTTCTAGCGATGCACTTACATTGGTCACGGGCGGAAATTTTGAATATGGATCATCGAGAACGAGTGCGTTGGGTGGGCTATGTCAGCCAAATCAACGAACGCGGTGAATGAAACGACGAAATTAGGAAAAGACCATGAGTATTGGTCGAGTTGGTAAACAAGCCCAACAAGCTGCTCAACAACAGCAGCGACGGTATCAAATGAATTATGGCCCAGCCGTTGGGGGGAATTTGCAACCGCCCATGCGCAGCCGACCCGCAACTTCAGTCCCTTCTGAAGACGCCACCGAAACCATCCAACGTGTGCCGATGGATGAGCCGCTCGCAAGCGACACGGTGGAACAAGCGGTGATGCCAGAAATGGTACAACGGGCGGATGATCCTAGTAGTGGTGGAAATGAAGGCGCCACCAATAGCGACCCTAAGATTTCGCCCAAAGACGTGGCAGAACGGGTTTATGCCCTTTTTGTGCGCGACATTAAACGAGAACAAGAACGGTTGGGGACTTTCCGAAAAATAAGATAGTCCACAAGCGAGGAAACGAGCGAAGAAACGATGTCTGAAGAAGCCTTTAGCGCCCACAGTTTTGTAATCGAAATCAACGGATCGCCGATGGCTGCGTTTACCGAATGCACGCTTCCAACGCTTGAAATTGAAACGCAGGATCAAAAAGAAGGCGGTCTAAACGAATATACCCATGTGCTACCGGTGCGCCGTAAAAGCGGACGGGTGGTGTTGAAACGGGGTTTGACCGCCAGCCAAGATCTGTTGGCCCTCTATAAAGACCTGTTAAGTGGTCAGGTGCAACCAGCGACCTATTCAATTTCGATTGTGATGTATGATTCCATGAAAAGTGAACTGGCTCGATGGAATTTTGATAAAGCCATTCCCGTAAAATGGACTGGCCCAACGCTCAAAGCCGACACGGGGGCTGTTGCTATTGAGACGTTAGAACTAGTGGTACACGACTATATTCCCTAAGCAGTGCAGGCTGGCTTGGAGTCAATGACATGATTATTCGACGCAAACCCACTGGCGTACTCATTCGCCGCCGCCCCATTGGTAGTCTTGGACAAAGATTGCTGCAAAGGAGTGTTGCACAGGTACGGCGCATGGTAATTTCGCGCCTGCCCCAACGCAACCTTGACACTTGGGAATCGCAGCCGATGGTATGGAATCGAGATTTCATGCCAGAGGAGCCAGATTTTGAAGCCGAGTCGCAAGACTATCTGCCCGAACCGACGCCGGAATGGTCAACACCAAAAGCGCCCCCTCGTCGTCCTAGCCCAGCACCCTCCCTGCAGGCCAAAGAAGAGGACGCGATGCCGCGCGACCTTCAGGCTATTTATAATATGCACAAGGCTATGGGTCATGTGACAGGTGAGAGCTTTTTACACCGCGACGCCGAACCCGATAGCCAGAAAATTACTAAGACTCCACCGAGTGCAAAACCAGTGCAGGCGAGTGGTCGTTATGAGCCACCGCCACAGCGTCCTGTCATGCCACGTAATCCTCAGCCAACCCCTGAATCCGTCGAGCCCGAACCTCCACCTGTGCAGCGCCGTGTGATGTCCAAGGTTGAATATCTTGGCACACGCAATATGGCCGAGGAGTTGGGCCTCACCGAGACGAGTTCCGAAACAGGCGACGATTTTGAGGATGATTCCTTTGAAGAGGATATGCCCGACGCCTTGCCGGGGTCGTTTGAAGATGCGGATGAGAATCCCAGCTATAATGAGGCGGTGAGCGCAGCTATTGCTAAAGCCGAAGCCCCAACATCTCATAGTGCATCTGCCTCGGTACAAGCCAGCCCAGCCGATTTTTTGGAGGATGATCCCCAAAAATTTACGCAGACGTTGATTGAGCAACAACCTGTCGCACCGGCTGGGGAACAACAAGCTGCCCAGTCCTCCCCCAATCAGGCGAATCAATCATCACAATCAACACCTCAATCATCGCAGGCTGATTCACCTAGTCAAGCGGCTCCGACATCGCAAGCAGGACAACCGGTTCAATCGGCGGCCTCACCTGACCAGATGTTCATGGGGGCTGCGCCAAGTGTGATTGAGGAATCCGAAAATATCCAGCGCAAACCAGCCGATGTGGCCGAACCAACCGACTTTGCGCAAAACGATGAAGTTCGGCCCTATACACCTGACCAGTTAAGTGCAGCAATTGCGCAAGCCGAAGCACCTGCTCAAAACGCAGAACCACAGGTGGTACGAGCTAAACGTATAGAGACCCCTGAGCCAACTATCCAGTCCATGGTGCAGCCTGTTTTCCATACACGGATTGTAGATGAGGTAGAGGATCAGCCGCGCAATGCCTTGCCGGAAGTTGATGCCCCGACCTTTGAACGGCGCGCCACAGGCCAGCCTTTGGTGGGGGGCGAGGATTTCAGCCCGCGTGTGGTTGAAACTCGTGATTACACTGCGCCAGCTATCACACCGCCATCAGTTCCAGCAGTTGCTCCAGCGGGTCGGGTTGCACGGATGCCTGAAATCACCGAAGTTCCTGAAATAGATATGCCACCCGTTCGGCGACAATCTATTCCATTGGATGAGGCTTTCGATACGTCTTTGCCTAAACAATCGGTGAGTTTGGATGAAGCCCTGCTTAACACAGGTGCATTCACCGAATCGCCAATCCAAGAAGCGCCTACGCCGATTCTAATGCCACCGATAGGCAAAACACGATATCGAGATATTCCTTTAAATCCGCCATCACCGGAAGCTGCCCGACCACCCGCAACCCCATCGGTATCCGCGAGTGCTTCACCTGTGCAACGATCAGTCGCACCTGACGCGGTGGCCGCAGCGGTACAACGGGCCGAGGCCCCTGCGCCAGAAGCGTCGAACACCCAAACAGAACAGGGCTTGCTTTCATTGCTCGATCTGCCTGAAGATACACCCATTCAGCGGGATGGGCCGCCCATGCCTAATGTAGAAGTGACCCCATCTGTCCAAACCGCTGCTATCCAGCGTGAGACCTCGGCCAGCCCCGCTGTGGCTACAGGTGCGCCTGAAAGTTCTGATGACGGAGAAGGGGCAAATAAAGCCGAAGTTGACAAGATGGCGAATGAAGTTTATCGCTTGTTACAGCGCCGCCTAAAAGTTGAGCGTGAACGCCGTAGTCGGTAATTGGAAGATGTGGAGGGTTTGATATGCCAACTAAAGGGGGTCTGGCCCCAGCTAAACTGGTCAATATGACAACGGGGGAAGAAGTCGAGTGCATGTTTAACCCGTTTGAATATACCTTGACCAAACAAAACACATGGGAAAAGAAGCCTGCCAAAGGGAAAAACGTCCCTGAGATCGTCTTTAAACAAGGCGGTAATCAGGTTTTAAAGGTGCAATTGTTATTTGATACCTTCGCCGAGCAAGGGGATGTGCGTGATTACACCGATAAGATTTGGACGATGATGGCCGTTGCTGAGCAAACGAAGAATGCGACGACTGGCAAAAGCCGCCCTCCCAAAGTTTCGTTTCGATGGGGTCGGCTCAATTTTGAGGCGGTGTTGACCAACATCCAGCAAAAATATACGTTGTTTTTGCCCGATGGCACACCTGTCCGCACGACTGTGGATATTACGTTGGAACAATTGATTGATGTTGACGATTATTCCGGTGGTGGCGGCGGCGGCGGTGGCGGAGGTGGTGCTGGCGGTGGCGCTGCTGCAACCCCCAAAGTGGCGACAGCCCAACAAGGCCAGCGCATGGATACTGTGGCAGCCCAACAGACTGGCGATGCGGCGAATCATCGTCAAGTGGCCGAAGCCAATAACATTGATAATCCGCATAAAGTACCCAATGGCACGCCCTTGGTTGTTCCTCACCAATAACGTGCCCACAGGAGACTAATCGAATGCCCACTGGTGAACGCAATCTCGTAACGCTTAGTCAAGCCATTGTCAAGGTCAACGGGACGCCATTGAAGGTGGCGATGATGGACAAGATGACCGAGTTCGTGGTGGATAGCAGTTTGTCCATTCCGGATATGTTCTCGCTGACTTTTACAGACGATCAACTCACGATTATAGAATCAAACGATTTCCCATTGGGTGCCCCCGTTGAAATCACGATGAGTGATAATGATGATCCGAATAGTCAGCAACCTGTTTTTAAGGGGGAAATCACCGCTGTTGAGCCAGATTTTGAAGATGGTACAGTGGCAACGATTACCGTGCGGGGCTATGCCAAAAGCCATCGCTTGCACCGCGAATCGAAAACGAAGGTCTGGCAGAATGTGAAGGATTCGGATATTGCCCAACAAATTGCCAGCAGCGTAGGCTTATCTGCACAGATAAGCGCGACCACTGAAGTGTTTAAGCATGTGTTCCAAAATGCCTTGACCGACATGGCATTTTTGCAGCAGCGGGCCGAACGCATTGGCTATGAAGTCTTTGTCCAAGACAATACACTTTATTTCCGTAAACCCGACCCAACAGGGGGTGCGGTCTCGCTAGAGTGGGGGGAAGAACTCCGCCGATTCCACCCGCGCATGACCATTACGGAACAAGTCAATGAGGTCACGGTCAAGGGCTGGGATCCCAAGAAAAAAGAAGCCATTATTGGACAAGCCTCCGCCAGCAAAACTGCCCCGGAAGTAGGTTTTGGTAAATGGGGGGGGCAAGCAGCCCAATCAGCCTTAAGTGCGGCTAAGAAAATTGAGGTGCGTTCCCCCGTCCAAAGCCAAGCGGATGCTGATTCTGTAGCCAAAGCCATCCTCAATCAGATCAACAGCGGATTTATCGAGGCCGAGGGCGAGGCACGCGGGATGCCGGCTCTCAAAGCGGGCATGATTGTCGAGTTAAAAAAACTAGGCAGTAAGTTCAGCGGTAAATATAAAATGACCTCGGTACAACATATCTATACCGCTCAGGGCGCGATGATAACCCATTTTACGGTTGAAGGGCTTCGGCCTGCTTTGATGACCGAACTCTTGGCGACCTCAGTGGAAGAACCCCGCTGGGATGGTGTCGTAACCGCCATTGTGACCAACAACAACATGAGCAGTGACAGCAACAGTGGTCAGGGTGATTGGGGTTTGGTCAAGGTGAAATATCCGTGGCTGGATGATGGCAAAGAAAGCTTTTGGGCACGTATTGCTGGGCCGGGTTTTGGCGCTGAGCGTGGTATTTATTTTATGCCCGAAGTCAATGATGAGGTACTGATTGCCTTTGAACATGGCGATTTCAACCGACCCTTTATTATTGGCGGGTTGTTTAACGGCAAAGACGCTCCACCTGAAAAAATTGACAAGGTCGCGGTCAGTGGTAAGGTCAAAACCCGCGTCATCCGAACCCGCACGGGTCATACCATCCGCTTTGTAGACCAAGATGGCGGCGAAGAATACATCGAGATTGTGGATGCCAAGAGCAACACCACGATTAAGATGGATACCCAGCAAAAGAAGATTACCATTGATAGCAAAGACAAAATCGAGATTGTGGCACAGGGGGATTTGTCGTTGCAATCTAAGACCGGCAAAGTAGATATTCGTGCCCAACAGGGCCTCAGCCTGCAAGGGATGACCGTTGATGTCAAGGGAACATCGAGCGCCAATGTCGAAAGCAATGGCAATACTACGGTCAAGGGCATGACCTTTTCGGCGCAGGGTAACACCTCGGCTGAGGTACGTGGTTCGGCCAGTCTCAGTTTGCAGGGTGGTATTGTACGAATTAATTAATCTTTACCTTAAAAACAAGGGGCTTAGGCGCCTTGTTCAGGCTTTTGATAAGGACGGTTTTGATGGTGATAAACCTCATTGGGCGCGGATGGGCTTTTCCGCCACAGATTGATAATCGTGGACAACTGGCACTGACCCAAGGCGATAGCGAAATCCAGCAGGCCATTCAAATCATCCTCAGTACCTCACCGGGTGAGCGTGTGATGCGACCAGATTTTGGTTGTCGGATTCAGGAACTGGTCTTTGCTCCCAATAACTTAGAGACCTGTGCCTTAGCCGAACGCTATGTACGCGAAGCCTTGGGGCGTTGGGAGCCGCGCATTTCGACCACCAAAGTGAAGGCCGAACCGCATCATGAAAATAATGGTGTCTTGATGCTTGAAGTGAGTTATATTATCAAGACAACCCAAGACCCACGTAGCCTAGTTTTTCCGTTTTATCTCTTGCCTGACCAACTTGAGTCAGAACCCGAAACTGTGCAATAAGGAAACGCTATGTCTCTGAATGCCCCTCGTCTGGATGACCGGACATTTCAAGATTTGGTACAAGAGGCCATGCGGCGTATTCCGTTATACACGCCGGAGTGGACAGACCATAACCTGAGCGATCCGGGGATTACGTTAGTCGAATTGTTTGCGTGGCTGATGGACATTATGCTCTATCGGCTAAATCGCGTGCCGGATCGTCATTATGTCAAATTTATGGAACTGATTGGCATGAAACTGCGTGAGCCAGAATATGCCAAAACATGGGTGACATTGTGGCTTTCTGCCCCGCAGGAAAACCCGATTGAAATTCCCAATGCGACGGAAATTTCAACAACCCGTACCGAAACTGAATCCGCCATTATTTTTTCAACGGATGATGCCTACACTATCCGATTGGCAAAATTAAGCTATGTGGTAACTAGTGCGGCACGCGATAGTCAGGGCCAAAGTCGCAAGTATGTTGAACAAAATATGAAACGGCTGACGGCAGGCTTTGAAGGCTTTTATATTTTTGCTGAATCCCCCCAAGCGGGTGATGCCGTCTATTTCGGTTTTGAAGAGGATTTGTCCTATCATATTCTGGGTTTAGAATTGGATTTAGACCTTGCAGCGGGTGCTGGGATTGACCCGACCCAACCGCCCTATAGCTGGCAGTCGCTTTCGAGTGTCGCCCCAGTTGAATGGACGAACTGCGAAATTGACATGGACGGGACGCGCGGCTTTAACATGGCGGGGTTGGCGCGGGTGCATTTGCCCAAGATGGTACGGGGCGAGATTGATGGCCGACGGGCCTATTGGGTGCGCGTGCGTTTAAATGATCCCCAACCGGGTGTACCAACCTATCGGCGCAGCCCTCTTGTCAAAAAAGTAGGCTCTGGCTCATGGGGGATTACGGTTCCAGCGACCCATGCCTCGATTATCAAAGATGAATTTTTAGGGCGGAGTGATGGCACGCCCGGTCAAAAATTCTATCTGCAAAATAAGCCAGTGCTGCCGCGTCTGCCCGATGAGCAGTTGACGGTACGCATTAGCAATGATCAGTTGGAAATTTGGACAGAAGTCCCCGATTTTGCAGGCTCAACATCGGAAGATCGCCACTATACAATTGATAGTGCTAGTGGGGAAATCCGGCTTGGCCCAGTGATGCCACAGCGCGATGGTACGATTCGACGCTATGGCATGATTCCGCCGCGTAACAGTGCTTTGTTAATGCGACGCTATCGGCACGGGGGCGGTGCAATTGGGAATGTGCAAAAAGGCGCGTTAAACGTCTTAAAAACCAGCATTCCCTATATTGACCGCGTGTCGAATCGTCAACCTGCGACGGGTGGGCTTGATCAAGAAAGTATCGAAGACGCTAAACTGCGCGTGCCGGGGTATCTGCGTTCGCTGGGACGGGCGGTGACAGCCCCCGATTTCGAATATCTGGCGCTGCAATCCGTGCCGGGGGAAATCGCGCGGGTTTTCGCTCTGCAACCGCCGAATTCGGCCATTGGCGAAGTCAAGGTGCTGCTGATTCCGCGCGTGGTGAACCCGAATGGGTATATCACCCCGGAAGATTTGCAGCTTCAGGAACCCATGATTAAGCTGGTGCGTGAGTTCTTAGATATGCGCCGCTTGATTACAACCCGTTTGGATGTCACCTCGCCAGCCTATTATTGGGTACAAACGCGGATTCGTTTGCGGGCCAGTACCCATTTTGATCCCGAACGAGTGCGGGAGGCAGTCGAAAAACGCCTATTTGAATATCTCAATCCCATTATTGGGGGGCCGCGTGGCAAGGGTTGGCCCTTTGGACGCGACTTGCATATTTCTGACCTGATTGCCTGCCTACAAACGGTGCCGGGAATTGATTTTATCCGTTCAATTGAATTGTTTCCGGTCACATGGTCAGGGGGCAAGGCGCAGCGGGGTGAGGCCGTGCAAACGCTCGAAATTGTGGCCCATGGGGTCGTTGCGTCCCACCGCCATGACATCACGATTGACCGTGATTAGTCAAGCGCCGCATAAACATAAAAGGAGACTTTTGTGTCTGAACAAAGACGCGCAATATTGCGTGTGACCGGCCCAGACATTACCGTAGACCGGATTGAGGTGGCAGGCACTGGATTTAAAGTCGGACGCTTGGCTTCAAACGGTCTGGCCTTACCCCATAACAAAATCTCACGGGAACATGCCGAACTCAATCTGACGAGCAGCGGCCTAACCGTGCAAGATTTGGGCAGCAGTAACGGCACATTGGTCAATGCCAATCGGCTTGAACCTAATCAACCTATGACGCTGAAGCCCGGTGATAGCATCAGCATGGGGCCGTATGTATTGACCTTTGACCAGATTTTGGAAGCAGGCCAAGCAGAAGCCCCAGCCGCCAAAAAGCCATTAGATAAAACAGTGGCAATGGGGGTTGTTCCTCCCACGCCACCTGAACCTGAAGTACCTGCCGAGCCGCAACCGCTAAAAGAGACTATTGCAGTTGCCCCAGAACGGGCCACGCCTCCGGTTGAGCCACCTAAGCCCAAAGCCAAAGAAACCAAACCGCCGTTAGAACCAGCGGTTGCTGCTAGGCCGCCCGAACCGTCACCGCTTCCACCGGCGCCGGAACCAGAAATCGAGCGCGAGACGGTGTATGTATCGCCAGCAGTGTCGCAAGTGATGCAACCGCCACCCCCGCCACCCCCGATGGATTTACCGGAACGACTGCCTTCAGCTGGGCCTGCCGTACCTGCCAGCCCATCGGGGCCAGTAGAACCACCCGCTCCGCCGCGTGCCATCATCACCTCGACCAATGGGCATGGGCCGATGGAGCATTTAGAGGGGATTCCGCGTAACGCCAGCAGTTGGCTGCAATATCTACCAGCAGTCTATAGCGATGACCCGTTTTTGGGGCGATTTTTGCTCCTATTCGAGTCGGTTTATGCCCCCGATGAATGGATTGTAGACAATTTTGATCTCTATCTTGACCCTAAGATGACACCGCCGGAATGGTTGCGCTGGTTGGGGAATTGGGTGGATATTTTTGTGCCACCAACTCTGCCAGAAGAGCGTCAACGCGCGATTGTTAGGGAACTGCCGCAGTTATTTATGGGACGCGGGTCCAAAGGGGCAATGGTGCGCCATTTGGAATTGGCCTTTGGGGTCGAACCAAAAATTGAAGAACCCACTGATAAGCCCTATACTTTTACAGTGAAATTGAAGTTGGGCAGTGATGGCAATACGTCGGCTAATCGCGGTATCGCCATGCAAATTATCGAATCGCAACGTCCAGCCCATACCTTTTATACTTTGACTATTGAATAAAACCTTTTTGCGGAGCGCCCTGAATGAGTGATTGGATTGGACAACTGATTGGCCCTTACCAGATTAAGACTTTTCTGGGACAGGGCAGTCTTGGTGCGGTATTTGCGGCGCTCGATATGGAATCTGGGCGACCCGTCGCGCTTAAGGTCATCTACCCCCAAATTGCAGCCCAGCGCCCGTTCCGCAAACCTTTTTCCCAAGAAGCCGCCAAAGTTACTGACTTGCAACACCCCAACATTGTAGACATCCACGCCTACTATGACGAAGGCGAATTGTTGGTACTGGTCATGGATCATATTCAAGGTGGCAGTCTTGGCACAGCCTTGCGGATGTTGGCAAGTCAAGGTCGGCAGGTGGCCGTGTATGAAGCACTGGCCCTGACCCGGCAAGTGGCCGCTGGCTTGGATTATGCCCATAAAGTAGGCCTAGTCCATCAATCGGTTAAGCCCGAAAATATCTTGCTGCGATATGAACCCACTGGGACACCAGACTTGGCTGGATTTACGGCGTTGGTGTCTGACTTTGGTATGGCGACAATGGCCGAAAAGGGCAAGTTGGCCCTTGATGAACAAGCTATGGTTCCGTTGCTGCCCTATATGTCTGCCGAGCAAATCCGCGACAAGGGCGATGCCCGTTCGGATATTTATTCACTGGGGATTATCCTCTATCAATTGCTAACAGGTCGCCCGCCGTTTGTGCCGACCAATCGCAAAGAGGCCATTGATTTACATAGCAAACAGATGCCGCCGTACCCTAGTCAGGTCAGCCCCGGCCTAGCCCCAGAAATTGACCAACTGGTGATGACCGCTATTGCTAAATCACCTAAAGAGCGTTTCCAGACAGGCTATGATTTCATGCAAGCCATTGAACGCTTGGTGATGGCAAATGTGGCGGGGGTTCAACCCAACACAGGTGTTTTGCGGAGTTATTTGGCCTCACCGGGGGGAATGCCTGCCACGCCCGCCGCCCCGAATGCTGGCAGTATGGGATCGCCCGCCCAATTGACGATGGTGGCAGGTCAGCCAAAGTCATCTAATAAGCCCGCTGGCCCCAAAGGCGATCATATCGTCATTGAACACGCCACTGAGCCTGCCAAAACCGTGCCATTCGATAAGTTAACCCTGATGATTGGCCGCGATCCCGCCCATGATATTGTGCTGGGGGGGGAAGGTGTCTCCCGTAACCATGCCCGCATTGATAAACAGCAAGACGGTAGCTATAAGATCACCGATCTTGGCAGCACCAATGGCTCATTTTTGGATGACGCCAAGCTGTTAAGCAATGTTCCCGAAGAATGGCTGACGGGTAAGGTACTAAAGGTCGGAACATACTCACTCCGTCTGAATCAAGGTGGGGGGAGCTTGGGTGGGACGATGATCGGCGGTGGAGAGGCCCTCCGCACCGTGATGGGTGATGCCCCTGCACCAGCGGCCTATGCGCAACCTGCGCCAAGCCCAGCTGTCGGCCCGCAAAAATCTAATGTTTCAATTACCATCAATCCGCCAGAAATCCGGGTTGACCCCGGCTTACGGGCTGATGCACAGGTCACGATTTTTAATCAGGGCGATTTGGTTGAACATTTTTATATCAATGTGCAGGGCATTCCGGCTCAATGGGTGACCATTCCGCCTGCCGGATTACAATTGATGCCGGGGACGAGCGGTGTGCTGCCTGTGATGTTTGCGCCACCTCGTCTACCTACCAGCACTGCCGGACGTCATCCCTTTACTTTGCGGATTAGCAGTGATAAACGTGGGGCTGAAGTCGCCCGCGCGGACGGGATTTTGATTATTTCACCCTTCTATCAAATGCTGGTGGATTTACAGCCCAAACGGGTACGTAAAGGCCAGTTGGCGACTTTCACCATTCGCAATCAAGGCAATGCCCCTGATGCTTATACCGTGACGCCGCGCGATCGTGAGGAAGGGCTGCGCTTTTTCCCACCCACCAACTCAACCAGTGTCAATCCGGGCCAAGCTGATTCATTCAAATTTGAAGCCCGTCCTCGCTCATCAGGCTGTTTGGGTATCGGCTCAACCCGCATCTATCCACTTGAAGTCCAATCGGTTGCGGCATCCGGGGAACAGCAAGTCGTCGCGGGCGAGTTAGTCGTCAGGCCGACTTTCCCCATCTGGCTGTTGATGATTTTGTTTGTGCTGTGTCTGTTATTATTGCTACTGCTCTTGCTCTTCTGGCCCGACAACAAAAAAGAACCCAAAGCCACACCAAATGTGCAACCGATTACGCTGACCAATCAGAGTATCCGCGATTTGCTGACGGCGACTTTCCAAAGTTATGCCACGTTGGATACGCAACAAATTATTACGGCAACGGCAGCGGCCCAACAAGATAATGATGACGATGGTCTGACCAACGCTGAAGAACGGGCACTCGGCACAAACCCCGATGAGGCTGACTCTGATTTTGATGGCCTAGATGATGGCGATGAAGTCAAGCAAGATACTGACCCACAAGACCCCGATTCGGATGATGACGGCTTGGTGGATGGAAAAGAAGTAGAGATGCGGGCTGACCCGGGTAATCCCGACAGCGATAACGATGGCCTAACCGATGGGGATGAGGTCAATAGCTTCAAGACTCTGCCAACCAATCCTGACACCGATGGTGATGGCTTGAATGATCGCGTGGAAGTGCAAGAACGCCAGACGGACCCGACTAAGTTCGATACCGACGGCGACGGAGTAGGTGATTCACAAGATCAATTCCCCACCGACCCCAGTAAAACGGGCCGCGAGGTGACGGTGGTCGCGCCGCCACCGGGTAGTTAGCTAGATTGAATGTCTCAGGTGGTCGGATTACTCAGAAATACCCCACAACCGGATGGTGCCATCATCTCCGGCAGAAATGAGTAACCGACCATCTGGGGTAAAGGCAATGGAATTGACCCCATAGCCCAAATGCCCCTCTAAAACTGCCAATATTTCATAAGTATCGCTGCGCCGAATCTGAATTGTGCCGTCTTCGCTGCTAGAGGCCAGTAGCGACCCATTAGGGCTGAAAACGACGGCGGTGACTTCTTCGGTATGATCTTCAAGGGTTGCCAATAATTCGAGGCCGGGCACAGACCAGACTTGGACATTGCCAGAACGACCACACCCATAGGCATATTTCCCTCCAGTTGCAATCGTTGCGTTATTGGGGCTAAAGGCAATAGATTCAGTCGAGAGATTATAGACGGAATCTTTTAGGGGTGACTCAATGGTGTATGAATCGGCGAGGTCATATAAGATAGGGCCGTTGTAGCCGCTGGCATAGGCCATCCATTGACCATCAGGACTGAATGTAATGGCATACGCGGGGTTATCCGATGGTTGAGAAATCAATGTATAACTGAAATCATCTTCTATAAACCCTAATCGCCATGAATTGGAATTTCCGATGGCAACTTGGTGAGCGTTCGTTGGGTTAACAGCCACACTCAGGATGTCTTGTAGGTCAATTTCAATGGTTACTGGCTCTCCATTTAAATCTTGCATGTTCAAAAAGGAGATATTTTTGGATTTATCACTATAGATGAGTTGACTACCGTCAGGGGTAATTGCTATATCTGCAACCTGATTCGCTCGGCGCGTCGTTAATAAACTGCCTGTTGAGTAATCCACAAAAGCGATGTTGATACCATATTCATGCCAAGCCCGCTGCTTTTCCATCACAGCGATTATTGGTTCATTGGGGTGAAGAATAACTTTCGCGCTAAAGCCCCCAAAATCATGATGGGACATGCCTGTGTTTTGAAGATGACCTAAATTGAAATTGTAGTAATGAATAGACCCAGTGCTGGTGATGACCGCCAAGATACTTCCATCTGGGTTAAACAGAGCATTATTGATAGGCTCACTAAATTCTACAACGTCAACCCGTTGATTGTTGGCATAATCCCATATTTCGAGTTGCCCAAATCCTCTGTTTGGCTCATAAAACCGCTCACGGATTGCGATGAGGCGAGTAGCATCTAGGCTGAAAAGTGCATTTATATAATAAAAACCACTCTCATCGTCGGTGTACTCAAAAAGGATTGCTTGTGAAGTGGTATCCCAGACCCACAGCCCTGTGTAATAGTCTGCTGCGATTGTAACTCTCGTGCCATCATGACTCACTACAAATAATTGGTTGTCGAACATATCTTGCCAATTAGGAGATTTAGTGTGAAGGCCCGTTTGGGGATCAAAAAACTCAGTCCGTGAGAACGGAGCATCTGAACAAAAGGTCGCAAAATTAATGACTAAGGTTGAGTTATCGGGCAAGAAAATTAACTGTTTGGGTGACAGGCCATCTTCGTTGGTTAAAGTGGCAATTTCCCTGCTATCTGCCATATCCCATAATTTCGCCACGTCATCAACCGTTATACCCTGTTCTTGGTCAAATACTCCGCCTCCCGCCGAGGCAAGACGTGTTCCATCGGCGTTATAGGCAAGCAGGCGCACAGGTGTTTGATGGGCTTCAATAGTTGAAAATTCCGTTCCAGACTCAATATCCCAAAATGAAATTGTGCCATCTCGATTCCCCATCGCTAAAGTGTTTTCGATGGGGTGAACGGCCATGCTGTGTACCCCACTATGTGTACTTTCCAATAGGCGTGGCGAGGCAGCGGGGTCGTTTTGGTCGTAGAGCCAGATGCCTAATGTACCGAGTACGACTAGGGTCTCACCATCCGCAGTAAATTGAGCCGAAACCGCCCGCCCATTGCCCAAATGCCCAATCTGAGCAAGACGGTCTGCGTTTTCGGGCGTGATAACTTGCAAATTGGATTGTTGGGGTGGATTTCCAACGGCGGCAGGAATTTTGACAGTGAGGGCCGTGATGAAAATGAACACCAAGCTAATCAGCGATTTTCGGCCTCGCATTTTTCGCCTCCGTTATTCTCTAAAATTCGTCGGTGGGGTCAGTGGATTCGGTATCCTCATCGCCCCATGGCAAGCGCTCTGGCAATCCAGTGGGCGGCTGGGTGGCTGGCGGTTGCGCTGGACGCTGGCGTTTCATCATCTGGGTTTTGCCGAGGCCGGGTTCCCATTCATCGGCCAATGCGCCAATTGCACGGGTTAATTCCAAACCACCGAGATTACGGGCGATGATTTCCACCGCTGACGGCTGCGCCCATAGTAGGGTATCAATTTGTACAGCTTTGGCCCCGGCGCTGATGTAATCGCGTGCATCATCGGCGGTATGAATTCCCCCACAGGCAATAATGGGCATATTGGCAAACTCGGCAATCTGACCGACGGCCCGCAGCACCAGCGGCTTTAACCATGCGCCATATAAGCGTCCACCAATGAGTTGACCTGATAATGGGTCACGTTCCGCGCCGCGGGGGGGTGAGGCGACTACCAAAGCATCCGCCCCAGCATCAATGGCCGTACGGGCTAATTCAGGGGCATTGTAGAGAGGGAGTTTGACCAATAGAGGCAATTGCGAACGATCCCGTAGAATGCCAATCGCAGTCAGGGCTTCGCGGGGTTCAACCTGATCGGCAAGGCCCAATTCAAGACCCGCAATCCCTTCGGCCTCGTCCAATACCTCAGCACAATGACGTAAATCATCACGGCTGGTGGCAATCAAATGCACAATAATCGGCAACTCGCTGCCCCGCCAAGTTTTGCCATAATGCCGGATGATGCGGGTGAGACCGGGGTTGGGGAGGCCTGTGTGTAGCAATAAACCGCCGGGGAAAGGCACAACTCGTGTGCCATGGGCAGGGCCACGTGCTTTCCATGTGATGGGGGCTGTGACCATCGCACCCAATTTTTCTAATTTGATTAAGTCACGATAGGAGGATGGCTCAAAACCCATCATGCCAGAAGCGATGATGACCGGATTTTCGATAATTAGGGATTGTTTGCCGGGGTGGGTAATTTCGATCATCGCAACCTCACCTGTGCTAAGTCAAAGGCAGCACCATCTACACAAGCGGCGCGATGGTCATGTTTATAACGAACGAGACAGGCCATACATGCGCCTGTGCCACATGGCAGGGGAAGATCATAAACCCCATACAAAAACTCGGCGGGTAGGGCATGACGGGCGTTGCGAGTCGCTTCAAAAATCAGCGAATAATAATCGTCACAAAAAATAGGGGAAGTCACGGCAAAAATTTGGTCAGCCCATTTAAACGATTGGGTTTGATCGGGCCAGTCTAATGGATCGGCACTGGTGATAACTTCGACTACAGGTGGCAAATTGGAGACAGGATAATCGCGGGCGGCACCCGTCAAAACCAGTGTGACGGAAGCCTGTTGAGTTGAGAGGGCATGATTCATGAGATGCAGTAGGCGCGTGGGAGCATAATCAAGCGCCAATAGGAGTAGGTGACGCACATTGGGGCGCAGCAAAAAAGGTGATCCGACTGGGCCCATGATGTTGACTACATCGCCGGGGGAATAACGCCGTGTCAGTGGACGTTCAATAATTAGGATACCATCTTCGGCATCCCGGTTGACCGGAATCCAATGGTCACGCAGATAGGGGTCAAGTGACGTGTCGGTGCGGGTCAGGAGGGTTTGACCGGGTTTGAGTTGGGCGATGCCCGCATCCTCGATAGTCAGTTCAATTTGCTGCCACCCACCCCCAATTTGACGCACACGCTCGACGATACCCTGAGTTTCACGCATGAATGAAGTGCCTCTCCCCAATAGCAATAGGGGCAAGCCCAAGACCTGCCCCTAATTAACTTGCAAAAATCGTGTTTTAACCGAACATACCGCCCAAGCCACCCGGCAGCATCCCACCGATATTGCCGGTGATGGATTCCATACGTTCCGCTGCCATTGTTTGCGATTGTTCGATGGCCTGATTGACAGCCGCGACCAACAAATCTTGCAGGTCGGTCAGCCATTCTTCATCGGTCAAATCAACTTGAGCCTTATCAATGGCGATTTTTTGGATGCGCTGATGTCCGGTAATGGTCACCACAATTGCGCCACCACCCACACTGACATCCATTGTTTCAGATTCAAGGGCCGATTGAGCCGTTGCCATATCCTCTTGCATCTTTTGAATCTGTTTGAGCATGGCGGCCTGCTGGCCCATGCCACCGCCACCCACCGGAGGCGTAAAACCACCACGTCCACTCGCTTTACGTTTCGACATTGCAATAACTCCTTACCTTACGGTTGCTCATCATCGGGCAAACTAATCTCACCACCCAGTTCATTGACCCCGAACATGAGTAGCTCGTCATCGGCATAATCTTGGGGCAGACGTTTATTCGTTGCGCCTGCGTTGTCGTCTAATAATTCTATTCGCACTTGGATACCTTCGCCAAACACTTGATGGGCGGCTTTTTCGATCAACTGCAAACTTTCAGCCTGTTCCATCTTCTGGCGTAGCATTTTGTTATCGGTTTGCAGGACAAGGATGTTTTCCTCAACCCGATAGCCTCGCCACCACTCGATGAACGCTTTTAGGCGAGGGTTGCGATGGGCTACCTCCAAAAAACTAGGCCATTTAGCGTTAATGAGGGCGATGTTCAGCAATGGCCCAGTTTTGCGCTTTTCGGGCACATGCTCCGTCCATGTTGTTTCGATGGTCGGAGGTTTGCTTGTGGGGCGGCTGGGTGGGCGTGATTCTGGTCGGCGTGGGGCGGGTGGGAGTGGGTCGGCAACAGGTTCTTCCTCAAATACGGGGCGGGTTGATTCAACCAGTGCCAATTCCAAGGGCAGTTGTGGCTGCCATCCCCCACGCAAATCTGCCACTGCCGCGTTAAAAGCCCGGATGCTTTTCAATAAGGCGGCCCGTCCAATCATCTGGGCTTGTTCACCCATCGCTTGGAGCATTTCATCGGAGGCTGCTACCAAGTTGGGATTACCCATCTGAATCAGCAGCAACGAGCGCATATATTCGACCACTTGCCGTCCAAAATAGCGGGGGTCGGCCCCATTATCTACCGCGCTGTTAATCATATCCAAGCCATAGGCGGCATCATTACTGATAATGGCCTTGACCAGTTCAATTACATGCTGACTGCTGGCCGCACCCAAAATCGCTTGGGCCAATTCAAACGAAATATGCTCGGTGGGGTCAGCGACAATTTGGTCGAGCAAACTGATGCTATCCCGCATACTGCCTGTCCCCTGCCGCGCAATCAATTCAATGGCCCGGTCATCAATACTAATGCCTTCTTCGTTGCAAATCTGCCGCAACCGACCTACCACCTCGCGCAAGGGGAAGCGCCGAAATTCAAATGGCAAACAGCGGCTTTTGATGGTCGCCGGGACTTTATCAATTTCCGTTGTGGCGAGGATAAAAATCGCATGGTCGGGCGGCTCCTCCAATGTTTTCAGCAAAGCGTCAAAAGCGGCCCCCGAAAAACGATGCACTTCGTCTATGATATAAACTTTATAGCGTCCCTCACTGGGTGCAAACGCGATTTTATCCCGCAGCTCTCGCACATCATCCACCCCCGTATGTGAGGCGGCGTCAATCTCAATCACATCCAAGAATCGCCCCTCGTTGACAGCCAAACAATATGAACATTCATTGCAGGGGTGACGGGTAATGTCGGGGTGAATACAATTGACCGCCTTTGCCAAGAGACGAGCAGTCGTTGTTTTGCCCGTGCCACGCGGCCCACTAAATAAATAGGCATGACGAATCCGCCCCTGCCGAATCGCGCCGAGCAATGTGCGGACAACGTGTTCTTGCCCGATAAAATCATCAAATGCGAGAGGCCGCCATTTTAGATAAAGCGCCTGAGTTGCCACAGTTTCACATTCCTCACCCAAGTAGACGAATTAGGGCCTAGTGTACTCGATTTTTTTAGATTTGGCGTGGCTATTAGTATAATTTTTTGAATATATAAAACGGGTCGAACAGGGAATTGATAGGTGGGTTTATGATGGATCAAGAACAACTTCAGCGAATTTTGGACGAAGTTCTGATTGCTCACAAAGTTGAACAATCAAGGGCACTTGATTATTACTTTGGCTTTATGCACACACTTGCTGAGGCGCACTATGTACCCGCAAAAGAATTCTTTTTAATGGGCCTTGACGATTATCGTTCTGGCTGGCGAGAATTCTGCCTGAAGGCAATTGGTTTTCACTATAATCTGTCATCCGAAGAGCATATTCTGAACAAAATTCGTCAAATGTGCCTTACTGATGAAAATGAATTTGTACGGTTAACCGCAACTGGAGTTTTAGGTGCTCAATCTCACTGGCCTGATTTTACCCTTATTTTAGTCCTTCAAAATGATGCCTCTATGGGGGTACGAATATCGGCATTAGGAGCATTGCTCGATCTTGCCCACCTGCCATCTTATATTGTTATAGAGGAAGAGAAAAAATTACAGCAGAATGGAATAGAGCCTGATATGGCTCAATTAAAGCGAATTATAGAAGAGCGAGGGCCAGACAAAACATTACTCTTGGATATTTAGAAATAGAGCTGTTTTTTAAGGCAGCTTTGTAAAAAAGGGAGGTACTGATGTCAAGAGCCTATTTTATTGCAGCTGGTGATCCACTAGATAATTCTCTTGAGCCAATAGATGAGGAAAAAAGCCTCAAGCTTGATGCTGCCGATTATAAAAATAAATTGATAGAACGCTGGCCTGAAATTATTTTTGAAGAAACATCCTATATGGAACTGAGTGCGGTGTTGCCCTCTCTGCGGCGGGGTGGTACTGGTGCAACGATTACCTTGTGGAAGAGTATAGTTTCACTACGAATCGGTGAAACATTCTATGATTTTATTCTATGGCATCGCAGCCATGTTCCGAGCAAGTATCGGCTTTTTCTTTACGATGAAGACCCTATCAGCAGTTTTGAAATTTATCCCTATACAACAGAAGCCGATATACGGACATTCATTGATCTTCAAGAGCCGCCTAGCTCCAGTGAAGGAGGCCGGATTCGCAACCTCAGAAGATAAAAAGTAAGGAATTTATTGACTAATTTTTAGAAGGTATGTATAATGCTAAGTTTACACTAGACAAGCGGATTCAAATCTTCAACGTACAGAAATCCAAAAAATCCAATCGTGACCTGCCCACCTTACACCGCCTTAACTGTTTTTCAAGAAAGATCGCAGTGTCTGTAGTGTTGTTCTGTTTGTGTGTGATGAGGAATAGAGATGCAGCACCTGATCGAAGAAAAAAGCTACGCCCGCACTCGTGATGTTCTGGATTTGCCAAAACTTATTGAAGTCCAGACCGAAGCGTTCCAATGGTTCTTGAGAGAAGGTCTCGCTGAACTCTTTGGTGAGATCAGCCCTATCGAGAGTTTCAACGGCAATTTGAAGCTCTATTTTCCCGGCAACAGCCCTGAGGCAAAGGAATTTGGCCTCGAATATTGGCTGGAAGAACCGAAATATTCTAAAGAAGAATGCCTTGAGCGCGATATTGACTATGCCGCCCCGCTCAAAGTCAAAGTTGCGTTGGTGAATCATGAAGCTGGCGATCAAGTCGTCATCTCCGAAATTTTCCTCGGCAACTTCCCGCTGATGACCGAAAACGGCACGTTCATTATCAATGGAACGGAGCGCGTCGTCGTCAGTCAGTTGATTCGTTCCCCCGGCGTCTATTTTGCCGCCAGTGAAGACCGTACAACGGGTCGTAAGCTGTCCACCGCCAAAATGATCCCTGACCGGGGCGCGTGGATGGAATTTGAAACCCGCAAGAGCGACTACATCACCCTGAAATTTAACCGCAAGCGTACTGTGCCTGTCACCATTTTGTTGCGGGCTTTGGCGGCGGTCAGCGATGGCTATGACCATCTCTCACCCATTAAAGATGGGTCAACTGAAGAGTTGATGGCGTTGTACGAGCATGTGGATAAAGAAGCCGATCATCCCTATATTGCCCGTTCGATTGAAGCCGAACCCGCGTGGGAAGCCAAAGATGATCGCACTGTGGCTGAAATGGCCCTGCTTGAATTCTATAAACGTATGCGTCCCGGCGACCCGCCCACCCTTGAAAATGCCCGCGAATATCTGGAAAGCCAATTGTTCGATCAACGCCGCTATGACCTAGAGCGGGTGGGGCGTTATAAACTGAATCAACGCCTGCGGATTGATGACCAAATTGACCGCAAGACGCGCACCATCACCAAGCTGGATATTGTTAAGCTGGTCGAGCGCATGATCCAGATTAACAATGGTATGGAACAGCCGGATGATATTGACCACCTCGGCAATCGCCGCGTTAAGACGGTTGGGGAACTGCTCCAAAACAAGTTGCGTATCGGTCTGCGCCGAACAGAGCGTGTAGTCAAGGAACGTATGTCCATCCGTGAAGGGGATAGCCTTTCACCCACGACCTTGATTAACATCCGCCCAATTGTCGCCGCTGTGCGTGAATTCTTTGGCAGTAGCCAGTTGTCCCAGTTCATGGAACAAACCAACCCGCTGGCGGAACTAACCCACAAACGTACCCTATCAGCCCTCGGCCCCGGCGGTCTGCGCCGTGAACGTGCCGGCTTCGATGTGCGTGACGTTCACCACAGCCACTATGGTCGTATTTGCCCGATTGAAACACCGGAAGGCCCTAACATCGGGTTGATCGGTCGTTTGGCAAGTTATGGTCGGGTCAATGAATATGGCTTCATCGAAACTCCCTATCGCCGCGTCCTGCGTGAACTACCACTGGATGCCCCTGAAGCATTGGGTCGTATGCTTGGTGAAGATATCGAAGACAAAAACGGCGATGTCGTCTTGGAGGCAGGGATTGTGGTGACTGATGAAGTCCTCAAGACCCTCAAGAAGATGGGGCACAAAAATGTTCCCGTCCGTACCTATGTGACACCCGAAATCGTATTCCTTTCAGCCGATTCGGAAGACCGCTTCCGCATTAGTCAGGCCAATACGGTCATTGATAAACGCGGCCAGTTTGTCCAAGATCGTGTGTCGGCCCGTTTCCAGCAAAAATTCTTGATGGAAAGTGCCAACCGTATTGATTACATGGATGTGGCCCCTCGCCAAATCGTGGGTATTTCGGCCTCACTCATTCCATTCTTGGAGCATGACGACGCCAACCGTGCCTTAATGGGCTCGAACATGCAGCGCCAAGCTGTACCCTTGCTGTTACCGGATATTCCGATTGTCAGCACAGGTATGGAACAATATGCCGCCTACGATTCTGGTCAGATTATCGTAGCCGACCAAGATGGTGAAGTCATGGCTGTGACGGGTGACTCGGTGGTGACACGCGGGCCAAATGGCGAACGTGTTTATAAACTGCGCAAGTACAACCGCTCCAATCAAAGCACCTGCATTGACCAACGCCCAGTTGTGAATAAGGGCCAGTGGGTGCGTGCTGGTGAGGTTGTGGCCGATAGCAGCAGTACTGTTGGCGGGCATTTGGCGCTGGGTCATAACGTGCTATGCGCCTTCATTTCCTGGGAAGGCGGCAACTATGAAGACGCCTTGCTCATCAGTGAAGAATTGGTACGCAACGACAAATTCACCTCGATTCATATCGAGAAGCATGAGGTTGAAGCCCGCGATACCAAATTGGGGCCAGAAGAAATCACCTATGACATTCCCAATGTCGGGGATGCGGTGAAAGACCTCGATGAATATGGCATCATCCGCATTGGGGCGGAAGTCAAACCGAACGATATTTTGGTCGGCAAGATTACCCCCAAAGGCGAACGTGAACTTAGCCCTGAAGAAAAACTGCTGCGGGCCATCTTTGGTGAAAAGGCCCGTGAAGTTAAAGACACTTCCCTGCGTCTGCCCCACGGGGAACGCGGTAAGGTCATTGATGTAAAGGTCTTTACCCGTGATGAACACCGCGATTTACCAGCGGGTGTTGAACAAATGGTACGTGTCACCGTTGCCCAAAAGCGTAAGCTGACCCAGGGTGACAAGATGGCAGGCCGTCACGGGAATAAAGGTGTTATCTCGACCATTGTGCCGATTGAAGACATGCCTTTCCTTGAAGATGGACGCTCGGTGGACATCATCTTGAATCCATTGGGTGTGCCGGGGCGTATGAATGTTGGACAGGTGCTGGAAACGCATCTGGGTTGGGCCGCTGATCGTCTTGGTTTCCGTGCCATTACCCCCGTGTTTGATGGGGCCAAGGAATGGGAAATTGAAGCCGAATTGGGCCGTGCTTGGATGATTGACCGCGCTTGGAAGATGATTACTGAACGCGCCTTTGTTTGGATGAGCGAACAGAACATCGAACCCGAATTTTTTGAGGACGATGATGACCTGCGCCGTTCCTATATTGATGTCTGGTTGGGTGACCTGCCAGAATATAATCGGGAACGTCTGGCGCTCGATACCACCTATGCCCGCCGTGCCGTGTTAACCGAGTGGTTGCGCGAATTAGGCTATGATCCCGAAGCTATGATCGCATATGACCTGACGCAATCAACCCCCGATCAACGTGTTCAGCGTGACCGATATGCGTTGGCGGCTAGTCTGCGCCAGTGGATTGAAGCCCAAACGGGTGAGACCCTGTCGTTTGACCTGATGGACATCGAAACCCTGCGGGATATGGCGGATCGCATTGCCCTGCGCGTGAGCCGCCCCGTTCCAGTCTATGGCAAACACAAGCTGTTTGATGGCAAGACGGGTGAATCATTTGACCAACCCGTGACTGTCGGCATTATCCATATGCTGAAATTGGCCCACTTGGTTGAAGACAAAGTTCACGCTCGTTCAACCGGCCCATACAGCCTCGTGACCCAGCAACCGTTGGGTGGTAAGGCCCAATTTGGTGGTCAGCGTTTCGGCGAAATGGAAGTGTGGGCGCTGGAAGCCTATGGTGCGGCCTACACCCTCCAAGAAATGCTCACCGTCAAATCCGACGATGTGCAGGGGCGCGTTAAGACCTATGAAGCCATCGTTAAAGATGAGCCGATTGACGAACCCGGCATTCCTGCCAGCTTCCGTGTGTTGGTCAAAGAGCTGCAAAGCCTTGGCCTTGCAGTCGAAGCTATCACCGAAAGCGGTGAGACTATCACCTTTGGGCGCGATGATGACAAGAGCAAGACCCCCAGCCTTAGCACGGGGCTACTTGGTCTAGGGACGACGAATCGCTAAAGCATCCCTGTAGCAAAAAACAGGGCCAAAAAGGGCAGGTCAACACGACCTGTCCTTTTCATTTACACGGAGCAGACGGCTATGGTCACGATTGAACGGTGGACGGATAGACAAATGGCAGCAACCCTACCTGATTTTATCGAGTTGCTGCGCGATGGGGTTGATAAAGGGGCTTCAATTGGCTTTTTGCCACCCTTGTCCGATGATTTAGCCTATGATTATTGGACAGGGGTTCAGGCGGATGTGGTAGCAGGTAAGCGAATTTTGATGGTGGCCTTATTCGAGGGGAAAATGATTGGGTCGGCCCAATTGGAATTGGCGATGCGCCAAAATTCACGGCATCGGGCCGAGGTGCAAAAAGTTCTTGTTCACTCGGATTATCGGAGGCGCGGCATAGGCCAGCAGTTGATGGCAGGCTTGGAAGATCAAGCCCACCTTGCAGGCCGTACCCTATTGGTATTGGATACACGCCAAGGCGATTCGGGTGAACCGCTCTATCGCAAGATGGGCTATATTGAGGCGGGGGTCATTCCACGTTATGCCGAAGTCGAAAATGGCGAATTTTGCGCGACGGTGTTTTATTACAAACTGCTGATTTAATGCTCGGCCCACTCGCCAATGGGTTGTTTTTCACCAGCCCGGATAGCAACTTTCAATCGGTTTTCTTGCGGTGGGATGGGGCATGTCCATGTGCGCGGTTCACGGCCCGCTTGCATCGCCAGATGGGCAGGCTCATTAAAGGCACAGTAGGGCGAATAGGCGATATTGAAATTGACATGGAATTTACGTCCACCCAGCCACTCGGGGTCAATATAGCGTCCAGCGGAATAGGTTTCGACGCCGCTGGTAGCATCCATGAAAGGCAGAAAAAAATACCCTTGCTCTGGACTGTAGAACAGGGTCAGTTCAATGGATTGTCCCTCAACCTCAAAATTCAATTTGCCCCATTTTTGATACCAACGGATTTCGCCCGATGAGGTTTGCATTTTGATATTAGGCTTTTCGGCAAATTCTTCCGCCTCAAGGGTCAAATCAAGCGCCGGATTGGGGTCGAAATAGTCTAGGTGGGTAAAAAGGGCTTGTTGTTCGGGGGTGAGTGGCGAATAGGGATGGCTTTTGAAGAAGACATCCTTTTCTTGGCGTTCTTGCAACAGGGTCACGATATTTGTCCTTGCCTTGATAAAACCGTCTACTCCTTTTAGACGTGCTCAACTGGTCAGACGTTACAAATTATTTAAGAGCCGCTTGGATGGTTGTATCAAGGTCTTGATAAGACACGGGTGTGCCGTTGACAAAAAAGGTAGGTGTTCCGCGCAAGCCAAGCTCAGTACCTGCCTCAATCAGGGCAAATACGATATTGCGATATTTGCCACTAAAGACGCAAGTCGAAAACTCCTCCATATTAAGCGAGAGACTTTGTGCCAAGCCCAAAAAGGGTTCCATATTGTCATAGGCATAATATTCTTCGTCACTGAGATCAAACACCGCGTTATGATAAGCCACAAAAGCATCATGCCCTTGTTCGAGGGCACAAAAAGCGGCTTCGGTCGCCACTTTGTCGTTCCATTGCGCTGTAGGCCAACTGACAAACGCGACCCGTACTTCATCAGGATATTGGGCTTGGAGTTCGGCTAATAGGCCACGCCGATGCAAACGCCGACAGACTGAACAGCCATAGGAGCCAATTTCGATCACGGTGACTTGGGCGTTTTGAGGGCCGCGCACCGTGACTTGGGCCATTTGGCGGGCTACTGAGGGCAGCAAGCCTAATTGGTCATCGGGTAGGGGTGGGTATTCATCAAAAATATTGCGAGTATCCATTGGGACAGGGGTTGAATTGGTATTGAGGGCGGGTTGCCCTGAAGTATCCGAGGGGGGGGCCTCTGACAGGGCAAAGTCGGATAAGTTATTGCATATCAGGCCAACGAGCAACGCAAGCAAAATAAATGCTCCCAATAGGGTATATGGGAGGGTGGGTTTGGATAGCTTGAATGATGTTGAAAGCCGCATCGAAAATACCTGAAACTACTTCCAATACCAATACGACGTTAGCCCTGTAAACAAAAAATCGCCCTCTATGGCGATCTTTGATAGTTTTGGCGGAGAGGGTGGGATTCGAACCCACGGTGACCATAAAGGCCACAACGGTTTTCGAGACCGTCCCATTCGTCCACTCTGGCACCTCTCCGTGATATGGGCCGAGTATGGAAGATTGTTCCAGACTTCAGCTATTATACACTCATTTTTGTCCTTGTGAACGGAGTTCTGCAAAAAAATTGACCAAAAGTGCAGCCGCTTCGTCACGCAGGGTACCACTTTGAACTTCGACGCGATGGTTAAGACGGGGATGGTTCAACAAGTCAAATACACTGCCACCTGCCCCGGCCTTAGGGTCGAATGTTGCAAACACCAGCCTTGGCAACCTTGCCAAAACCATTGCCCCAGCACACATCACGCACGGTTCCAAAGTACAATAGAGTGTCACATTTTCTAAGCGCCAGTGACCAATCACTTGGGCCGCTTCACGGAGGGCCAACATTTCCGCATGGGAGGTGGGGTCATGATCCACTTCGCGGCGGTTATGCCCTTTGCCGATGACCTCGCCGTTACACACCACCACTGCACCAACTGGTACATCTCCATGTTCTTGGGCGTGGCGGGCCTGTTCCAGCGCAAGGCGCATCCAAAACTCATCGTCCATAGTCACATTCATTATACAGTTCGCTATTTTGACGGGTCAATTAAAATAGCAGACTCTAAGCAAGCGCTAAATTAGCACTAATGCTCGGTGTCGGCTTCTGCCGCGTCCGCCGCACGATCTTCGGGTGTGACGTACTCATAAAACATGAGCAGGGTACTGGCATAACGCCGTTCGTCATAGAGAGTCAGATTTTGCAACGTCAGGTCTTCGCGCTCTTTGGGATCAATCTGGACAATCACAAGGGCATCAGGGGCAAGATGTTGGGGATGGGCATCCAATTTTAGGAGAGCCTCTCGCCAAATCCCTTTATATTGGGGGGGCGCGACATAGATGATTTCAAAAGGTCTGGGGTTTTCACGGTCTAAATAAACCAGTGCATCGGTATGCAACACATCAGCTTTATCGGTGAAGCGACAGTGTTCCAAATTTTCTTGTACAGTGCGGATGGCGACCTTATCGCGGTCAATAAAACGGGCGAAAGATGCGCCTCGGCTGAGGGCTTCGATTCCTACGGCTCCCGTTCCTGCAAATAAATCTAAAATGCTGGCATCGGGCACATTGGCTCCCAAGATGCTAAAAAGGGCCTCTTTGACCCGATCCATAATCGGACGTGTGCCCTCACCCGGCACCATTTTAAGTTTGCGACCTTTGGCGATTCCTGCAATGACGCGATGGCTCATGTCATAACTCCCCGTGTCGCTTCAACGGATTCCCGGGCGGCACGAATATTGGATTGCGGCGTGGTGGTCATAATGACACAACCGGTTGAAAGGATGAGGCGGCGGCGATTAGTCAGGTCAAAGGCTTCACGCGCCTGTTCCTTGACTCCGCCGGGGTTGCCATTGTGCATGTCCATGCGTCCTAAACCGCCACAGGCCGCCCCCGCAAATTTCAGTTTGCCTAAAGCTAAATTCGGCTCAGTTTCGCGGTCGTGCCAATTGATGACTTGCACAGGATAGTTAGCAACCAAGTCAAACATAGGCAATGGCCCATGTAGGTGCATAACATTCAACCACCAGCTTTTGGGTAGGGCATTCAGGATTTGGAGGTCAAAGGGGCGGCCAAATTCCTCATATTCTCGGACAGTGAGTTGGGCAAGGCTGGCATGTTGGACAGCGAAGAAAATACCTGCTACGCCAGAATGTTGCATGGCCTCGATAAAACGTAAGGTGTTTTCCGTAATCATATTCAGACCCGTTTTAAGCCGTTCGGGGGCGGTACGGAGATGCTGCACCAAGAGGTCGTTCCCCGCAACGTGTTTGGCTTGGGCTAGGGGGCTAAAAATAGTCTGAATATATGGGACATTGCCTTTGAGTCCCTCTTGCATCAGCCGCACGGTTTCCAGCTGCTGGCCTAAACTGCCTTTTTTGGGGTCAAGGCTACGTAGAGTTGTCCAATCAATGGAGCGTTCGACAACCCGCTTGGTGGTTTCCCGCGTGCCCTCGATATGACCAACCCAACGATCTTGGACACCATAATCGGTCACGCTGTAATTTGAGGCTGGGGTAATCTTGATAAAATCAAAATCCCATTGTTTTTGGAAATCAATACAAGACTGCACTAAATCGGCGGGGCGCTGATCGTCACCGGGCCAGTGACGCCATAAAGCCACTGGCACTCGATCCGTCGCTTCGCCAGCAATCGTTTTTTCTAAGCGTTCACGTTTGGTTAGTGTCATTTTCAACCAAGTAGGCGCAGTTGTTGACGCACCATATTGTTGAGCATGAAATAACGCCCCGGTGAACCCGCATCTTCTTGGGCTTGGAGTTCCTTGAGCAGGTCTTGTAATCTCGAAAAGGTTTCACGGGCATGGGTGTTGTCGCCCGAGGTTTTTTGCACCAACCCCAGACCATAAAGTGCATCTACATTATCGGCTTCTTGTTTTAAAACTTGGCGGAAAATATTGAGGGCGGTGTCATGTTGGCCCTGGCGGTGTGCTCGCCAAGCATCCCCGATTTGTTTTTTGATGCTTTCCGAGACCGTACTCGTAGTTTTCACTTGGTCTGTCATAAAATGGTGGCTCCTTTTTTCAACACCAAAAAAGAAATTTCAACGTGTTATTTTTAGGCTGATGCACTTGACTGAAAATTATAGTCCGCCTGCGCTGTGTCGCAAAATTTTAAGACTGGTGAATTCACACGAGGCATTTAATTCTGAATTGTAATGGGGGTTGACAATATAATTTTTGAACCCACCGCCCCCCGTAGGTTAAAAATATTTCGCGCCACTGCATTTTCGCATGGCTGCAAATCAAAACGATCACACGATTCAACTTGTAAGGCAATCTCATAATTTCCAGTGGGTAGGTCATTGGGTAGCTTCAGTTGATAAATACTGGTGATATACCCATCCGTCGGCCAGAGGTTGGTTGGCAAATTGGCAGGATGGCGAAAGTGGATTTCGGTCACAAGCCTATCTGTCCGGGATTCTAAAAGCTGTATAGCGATTTGATAGTTAGGTAAATTGGGCCGATTAGCCCGCCAATAGGCATAGAGAGTCAGTGTATCGCCGGGTTTGGGGTTCGTTGTATCTAGCTCATAACCCAAAAAACCAATCCCGCCATCTACAATCAAGCGTAATGGGGTAGCCGTATCGGGTGGACTGCTGCTAGGGCTAGTATCTGTTGTAAGAGACGGGTTGGCGCGTAAATAGATGCTTATCAGAATCAGCGGCAGGGTCACAATCGCCAGCATCCATTTTTGCTCCCCACCAAAACCCCATAACCATGAGGCCGTATAGTCGGGTTCTTGAGGAGGCCGACGGCGGTCTAGCCAATAAGTGAGTCCACCTATCAAAATTAAGCTGAACGCGCTGAGCATGACAGCCCATTGGCGGAGTGTCGTATTGCCAAAACGGAGGACGACATCATTCGATCCGGCTTCAAGGGGGATGCGGATAAACCCAGTTAAGGGAGCGCTTTCGACGGCGATTTTGCGGTCGTTACGTTCAGCGTGCCAACCCGGATAGTTGAAAGTTAAGACGATAACATCGCTGGCTTGACGAGTTTCGATACCAAAATCGTCTGAGGTGGGGTCATGGGCATTGATGGAAATTAAACTATAGGATGGGAGGCTTTCGCTTTGGACTTTGAAGATACGTTCTTTATTATAGGAATTCAATAGAGCTGTTGAGGGTTCGGGCAAAGCAGTGACGTTTGACGGCAGCATATAACCATGCCGAAATGTGCCCAACGCATGACCACGCAGTTCTAATTCAAATAGATCGTTAACCGTGAATGGGGAGTCGGTCGCGTGGAATTGGGGGGCATAAAAAGCAGGCATGGCGGAGGTTACTAAAACCAAAAGTAAAATCCCAGCCCCGCTATAACGTATGATAGGCCGATGGAGCAGTTGTTCAATCATGACCATCACTTGTGCAGCTAAAATCGCGCAGACAAGGGTCAAGGCCCCAAGTAAATCCATCGGTTGCAGCGCATCAAAACCACTTTGAGCATGACGCCAGAGCGAGTTATCCAACAATAGGCGAAATAGGATAATAGCTGTGGGGATAAAAAACGATACAGCCTCCGGCGTTTTTAAGAAGGTGGGGCGTTGACGTAGCCGACGGACAAAACCAATTATCACCCAAACGCTGCCCAATGCTGCCAGCGTCCATGTGGCAAGACCGAGATTAAATCGAATGGGTGTATTGATAGCCGACTCGTCCAGTGGTGGAAGGGGTAATAGCAAATCACTGACATGGCTGGGTGCGACATAATCGACAGGATAGGCGGCGACAGATTGCCATCGAATGGCATCTCGTTCTAAAAAGGCGGGGGCTACATAAAAAGCGGCTAGACTAGCGGCCAACAAAAAGCCAACCAGACTGACTCGCCAGTGCAACGGCTTGGCACTAAACAGCATTATCCACAACAACCAGCCCCCGGCTAGGACAAATAAGATGGGGGATAGTACTCGATCCGAAAGCAACAAAGCAGCCCCGGTTAGGCTTAGGAGCAGTAGATCACGACCCCGTCCGAATTGCAGCGCCCGATCCATGGCCCATAAGACCATTGGCAACCATGCGACTGCCCACGCTGTACCTAGATCGCTGTGCAGATAAGGCTCGGTTTGCAAGGTATAGGGCGAAAATAGAAAAATGGCCGCGCCAACAATGCCAGCGATAGCTCCCCAACGCTGTCGGATAAAACTAAATAGACCCACACCGCCCGTAAAAATACTGAAGATGAACAGAATCTTGAAGCTCGTATCGGGTTGGGCTTGGGCAATGGTGGCATGAAGACCGCCTAGATAATAGGGCAGGGGGGCCAGATAGTTAAAGATAGGTGATCCATAGCCATAGATGAAATCCGGTGCCCAACGTGGATAAAAATCACCCGATTGGATGCTTTGGGCCATCGAATAAATGCGGTGCATTTGTAGGGTAGCTTCAGGCGAATTGGGCAAACCCTCTCGTACCATCAAAGGCCCTGCCACAATCAGGCAAAAAACCAAAACCGCCAGCAGGGGCCAATCCACCCCACGCGGACGCGGACGCATCCATGCAGGAAGTTCATCAAGGGTTAGGTCATAATCAGCGGGGTCAAACATAGGTGGTTAAGGCGGGGCAGGGATTGGAATCCCCACCCCTTCGCAGTCTATTGCATAATGAGATCGGGAATTTGTTCGGGATAGGCCGCGACTTTGACGCCGACCGATTTCAACTTCTCAATCTTTTCGGCGGCAGTCCCCACATTACCTTCGACCAATGCCCCAGCATGGCCCATCGTTTTGCCTTCGGGGGCACGCTGACCCGCGATGAATGCCACAACGGGTTTGGTCATATGTTTATCAATAAAATCAGCGGCTTTTTGTTCATCCGTCCCGCCGATTTCACCAATCAAGACGACTTTTTCGGTGTTGGGGTCTTCTTCAAACATCTGCAAGACATCCAAGAAGCTCGTCCCATTAATCGGATCGCCACCAATACCAACACAGGTCGTCTGACCGATGCCACGTTGGGTTAGGGCGTAGACCGCTTCATAGGTCAAAGTACCGCTTTTAGAAACTACCCCAACCGGGCCGGGGGTAGCGATATAACCGGGCATAATCCCAACTTTGGATTGGCCGGGGGTCAGCAAACCAGGGCAATTGGCCCCTAATAGACGCGATTTGCTATGATCCAAAATCGCCCGCACCTTCATCATATCTTGAATCGGGATGCGCTCGGTGATGCAGACAATTAATTCGACTTCGGCATCAACGGCTTCTAAAATTGCGTCGGCTGCACCTTCCGCTGGCACATAGATAATGCTGCAATTAGCGCCAGTGGCTTCACGGGCTGCCTTGACCGTATCGAAAACGGGTTTGCCGAGTACCCATTCACCACCTTTGCCAGCGCGCACGCCGCCAACGACATTGGTGCCATATTCAATCATCTGTTGGGCATGGAAACGGCCTTGTTTACCGGTGATACCCTGCACCACCAGTTTAGTGTTTTTATCAATCAGAATTGCCATGTCTATTTCGCTCCTCGGACGGCTTCAACAGCCTTTTGCGCGGCTTCATACAGGGTCTTGGCCCCAGTCATGTTGGTCAAATTGGCGCTGTTGATAATCGCCAAGCCTTCTTCCTGATTGGTGCCGATGAGCCGGACGATAATCGGAAGTTGAGTGGGGACTTCGCTCATGGCTGTGATGATGCCGCGTGCCACGTCGTCGCAGCGTGTGATGCCGCCGAAAATGTTAATCAGAATCGCTTTCACATTTTTGTCGGACAGGATAATGCGTAGGGCTGCCGCTACCTGATCAGGATCAGCGCCACCGCCGACATCCAAAAAGTTGGCTGGGCCGATGCCATATTGCTCACCAAAATGGGCAGTCATGTCCATCGTTGCCATCGCCAAGCCCGCCCCATTCACCATACAGCCGATCTGACCATCCAATTTAACGTAGCTTAGGTCAGATTCACGGGCAGTAATTTCTTCTTGGGGTTCTTCTGAAGTATCACGCAGGGTTTCTAGTTCAGGGTGACGGCCTAAACCGTTGCCATCAATGGTCATCTTGCCATCAAGCGCCTTGAGGATGGTTTGACCATATTCTTCCACGACCGCGAGTGGGTTAATTTCGCATAGAGTTGCATCACTGCCGACATAGCAGTTATATAAGCCCATCGCAATTTTCTCGAACTGTTTCCATAGGTCGTGCGGCAAATTAATCCCAGAGGCCAATTCGGTAATTTGATAACCACGTAGGCCAATCAGGGGGTCAACATGAACCCGGACAATTTTTTCGGGGGAGACCCGGTTGACTTCTTCGATGTCCATCCCGCCTTCGGCACTTGCCATAATCAGTGGCTTGCGGGCGGCCCGGTCATTGGTGACAGCTAGATAGATTTCGCCTTTGATGTTCGCACCGGGGTCAACCAAGACTTTATTGACGGTGTGGCCTTTGATGTTCATGCCGAGAATTTTGCTGGCATGTTCGCGGGCGTCTTCGGGGGTCTTGGCGACTTTGACGCCGCCAGCCTTACCGCGTCCACCTGCATGTACTTGGGCTTTAACAACGGTGACACCGCCTAATTCTTTGGCGATTTCATAGGCTTCGTTTGCGTTAAATGCCACTTTGCCACGTGGGACGGGAATCCCAAATTCGGCAAAGCGCAATTTTGCCTGATATTCGTGAAGATTCACTGATCTTCGACCTCCATCCAAATGTAAGGGTATTCAATTCGTTCTGATTTGATGTAGGGGATGACGTGCACCAAACCTTGTTGAGTATACCACCGTGCTGAAGCGCCTTCAAACTATCCATCCAATTTATCTAGGCGTCGTGTGCCTTCGATTTCTAAAACAAAATCTGCGCCAAACGCTTGGGAAGGAGTTAACGCCCCCACCGGATGCTGCTCAAAGATTTTTTCGACACAGCGCACCCCACCCACTGCGGTAAATTGGTAGGCTTCCATCGTTTCTAGCCAAGCTTCTTTGAAATCGCCATTTTTATCGGCGGCCTTTGCCCAAATGTAGGATTTTCCGCTTTGGCGCAATTGTTCATCTGGCCCAGTGATGCGTTTTTCGATATAGGTTCGGATTAACCCACGAACAGGCTTAAGGGCCAACAAATAGGGGAACACGGGGCTAAACATTTTAACCATGCGAATCATACGCGGGTGATAACTCATATAGGTGGTGATATTGGGAATGCCTGTGGCCCGATAGGCGGTTTCTAGATCACCCCAAGGAATGGGCATAACCCAACGCTGTTTGCCGTGTGAAAAACGGATTTGTTTGGCTCCCTTGCCCAAGTGATAGGGAGTCAATTGACCGTCGCGGCGCACCCAACCTCCTTTGCCAGCCCCCTCTAATGAAGATTTGGTGGTTCCGGCGCTGACTTGGGAAATGGCTTGGAAAGCGATTTCTAGTTCGATGGCCCCCGGTACTTGGCTGGCGACATAACTGGATAGGCAGTCGGTAGGAATGATGTCAAAGCCAACCCCCGAAACCAACACGATGTTTTTCTGGCGGGCGGCCTCGTCACATTTAAAGGTTTTGCGGAACACCGCGATTTCACCTGTAATGTCGACATAATGGGTTCCTGTTTCAACACAGGCATCTAACATGGGGGAGGCAGTGTGGATAAATGGGCCGGCGGCATGAAATACAAGGTCAACTTCCGACAAGGCTTTTTGCAGCGCAGCGGGGTCATCTAGGGCTACAACTCGATATTCTAGGCCAAGTCGTTCGGCCAGCGGAATGAGCTTTTCCGCCGAGCGCCCAGCGAGAATGGGTTTGTGTCCCCGCTTAAGGGCTTCATCTGCTACCAGTTCACCCGTATAGCCATATGCACCATAGAGCATCCAACGATTATTTGCCATTTGGTTCCCTGTGTTTTCCCGCCCGATAGTTGCTACAAGTGGAGGGGCGTGCTAGGATTCTGAGCGTTCGCAGATTATAGCTTGGTGGAGTGGGAATGCGATTAAAATCTCAGTTGCTTCTGATGTTGTCATTGCTGCTTGTTTTGGCAGCCTGTAAACCAAAAAATTCAAACGACCGCGAAATTCGAGTGGCGCTAATCGCTGATGGAAGCCAACGGGCTTTTGTTTTTGACCGCCCTATCTCCGTTGAACAATTTTTACGACAAGCCAACATTGCGCTGAACCCACTTGATGAAGTTACCCCTTCCAAATTTACTCAAGTAACCGACGGCATGACCGTCACTGTTGTGCGCGTGGTTGAGACAGAAGATTGCAGCACCGTTGAGCCATTGGCGTTTGATGTTATTGAGCAGCCTACTACCAACATTGAACCCGGTGAACAGCGTGTTTTGGAACGCGGCGAGAACGGCGAAGTTCAAGTGTGTTATGCCATTATTGTGGCCGATGGGGTGGAACGTACCCGCCGCGAGAAATCTCGCATTGTGACAAAAGAACCCAAAAATCAAATTGTGGCGGTGGGTCAGACCGATACCCTTGAGCCAGTGGTTATTGACGGAACCCTCGCCTATATTTCGAGCGGGCAGGCATGGATGGTACGGGGCAACAGTGGCAATCCAACGCCGCTGACGACTGATAATAATTTAGACGGGCGAGTGTTTGATTTATCAGCAGACGGCGGTCAACTCCTGTATACCCGCTACACCGATGACCCCAATGATGAGGCATTTTCCAATGAGTTGTGGGTTATTTTAGACACTAGCAATCCCACCCCCATTCAACTCCCCTACAACAACATTCTGGCGGGGGGATGGGTTCCTAATCAACCTTATATCTTCTATTATTCCAGCGCCAAAGCGGGCGGGGGTTTTCAAGGTTGGGTGGCCTATAACGATTTATGGGTTGTGCGATTGAATCCCCGTGATGGAGATACGCTGGAATTTAACGGCATTCTCTCGGATAACGGCGTAGGGGAATTTGCTTTTTGGGGAACGCGCTTTGTGTGGTCGCCGGATGGCACAAAAGTAGCCTATGCCAAATCAAATGGGGTGGGCTTGATTAATATGGGGACGGGGGACGAGAGCGGCGATTTTGGGCCATTCACCCTCAGTTTCGCCTATTACAATACGGCCATCGAAAATGAGTGGGTATGGCAACCCACGCTGTCGTGGTCGCAAGATGGGGAGTGGGTCGTCACGACAGTGCATGGTTCGCCCTTTAGCAGCGAAGACCCCACCAATAGCATTATTTTTGATGTGGGCGTATTTAAAGTGGATGGTGCATTGGCCCTCAAGAGTCTGATTGCCCAAACAGGTATTTGGGCCAGCCCCGTCTATTCGCCCCAATCCATCGGGCCAGATGGTCAACCACAGTTTAGCATTGCTTTCCTACAGGCCCGCGAACCGCTCAATAGCTATGGCACAGAATATGATTTGATGATTGCGGATCGGGATGGTAGTAATCCTACCCGTATCTTTCCGCCGCAAGGCCTACCCGGAATCCGACCTGTTAATTTAGAGGATGCGATGCCTTTGGCTTGGAGTCCGTCAGGCAAGCAAATCGCAGTGTTGTATCAAAATAACCTTTGGATGGTTGATGTTGAAACAGGGCTACCCCGCCAAATTACTAGTGATGCTCAAACTTCCGCACCGCGCTGGACAAATTAAATAATGAAATCATCTCTGTTACGTCGCTGGATCATTTTCCTTACCTGCTGCTTGGTATTGCTAGTCAGCATAGGCGCGATTTTGAATCGGCGCTCCGCCGAAGCCAGAGCCACACGCGGTTGGGAGCTTGCCACTGAAGTTCAGGATATGCCCTATCGTCAGCCGATTGGCGGGGTCAATGTTGAACTGACCCAATACGCCCTCGAAGAATTGGATACCCAACTACAGGCGATTGATTCGCTTGGTTTTACTTGGCTACGTCAGACGGTTTATTGGAGCCGGGTCGAACCTGAACAAGGCACGTTGGACTGGTCGGTCTATGACCCCATCGTCGAGGCTGTGGCGAAATATCCCCATCTCAAATTGGTGCTGGTGTTGGATAGCGCCCCCCGTTGGGCACGTCATCATGATGCGCCTGACAATGCCTATGCCCCACCTGCCAGTGTGGAGGCCTTTGCCAATTTTGCCCGCGCTGTTGCCGAACGGTATGGCGCAACGGTGGATCACTATCAGGTTTGGGATGAACCCAATATCCGTGACCACTGGGGTAGCCTTGATCCTCGCCCCGCCCTGTATGTAGCGATGTTGAAAGCAGCCTACACTGCCATTCATGAAGCGGATGGTCAAGCCACGGTCATGGCAGCCGCCCTTGCGCCCAATGTTGAAGATGGGCCAGAAAATCTCAGCGATGTGTTGTACCTGCGGGCTATCTATGATCTTGGTGGTAAGGATTCATTTGATGCGGCGGCGGGTAAACCTTATGGCTATAGTGCCTCGCCTGATGACCGCACTACCGATGCGGGCACACTGAATTTTTCGCGGTTGATTTTGCTGCGCGAAGAAATGGTGGCGCATGGGGATGGAGCCAAGCCGCTGTGGGGCAGTAATTTTGGTTGGAATGCCCTGCCTGCCGATTGGAGTGGCCCACCCTCGATTTGGGGGCAGGTCTCGGCGGCGAATCAAATTGCCTACACTCAAGTGGCCTATCAGCGGGCGGAAAACGAATGGGCATGGGTAGGGGGATTGATTTTGCAGCATTGGCAACCCGACGCCCCTGCCGATGACCCCATTCAGGGCTTTGCCATTGCGCCTCATTTAGTCGAATGGCAGGCGGCTGGATTGCCCTTTAAACATGATGCCCTGTTGCCCGGTTTATACCCTGCCGTCAATCCCTTCACTGTCTACGAGGGCGACTGGCAGTTTAGTGATTTGGGGGCGGATGCGGGGACGGTTGACCCGAATGACCCCAATGTCTATGACATTAAGAATTCGATTCGGGTGACATTTCGTGGTACAGATTTTGCCATGCTGGTGCGGCGAGATGATTATGTGGCGTATCTGGCGATTACGATTGATGGACACACAGCCAACGATCTGCCCACCAATAAACAAGGCGAATCGTTCCTCATTTTGACTTCCCCTGCCCGCCAACCAACCACTGATTTAATCCCGGTTGCCAGTGGCCTAGATGATGGGCTGCATGTCGCAGAAATCATCCATCGTCCATGGCAAGGGGATGATCGTTGGGCGATTGCCGGGTTTGCCATTGCCAGCGCACCCGATACCCTACCCTATCAACGTGTACAGGTGATCGCCGCAATTTTTGGTTTGTTGGCTGTAATTGGCATAGCGGGGTCAGCCTATCGTTTGCCCTTCCGCCAAGTAAAAATGCCCTCGCGCGAGGCCCTGCAGAATATCGCTGATGTTGCCATTACCCTGCTTGTATCCTTCATTTTTGTGATTGGGGTTGTCTTGTCATGGGGGGATATGGTCACGACCTTTTTGCGGCGTGACACCCCAGCCCTAATTGTCAGCCTCACGAGCATGAGTGTGGCCTATTATTCGCCGATTGTGTGGGGCACGCTGGCGGCTTTAGCGGTTTTTGGGGTAATTGTGTTTAACCGTCCCCTGATGGGCTTATTGGCCGTGCTGTTCTGGTCAGCCTATTTCACCGCCAACCTTGATGCCTATGTCCAATTGATTGCAGTCGTCGAGGTCATGTTGGCAATTAGTGCCGCTGCGATTATCGGACGGGGTCTCTATGAATGGGCCAAAATCCGCCGTTCGACATCGCCTAGAAAAACAACCTTCGCCCCGCATGTCACTCTGCTCAATTTATGGAATAGACTCAGTACACTCGACATCGTGCTGATGATGTTTTTTGGTTTGGCAGTCATCTCCCTCTCATGGGCTGATTTGCGAAGTGAAGCTCTGCGCGAACTACGGACGATGATTATTGACCCGCTGGCGTTTTATGTCCTGCTGCGTCTTGCCCGCCTCAAAGAAAAAGACCTCGCTTTGTTGGCGGAAGGCTTGATTTTGACAGGCACAATGGTGGCGTTGGTTGGACTTTACAATTACATCACCGAAACCTATGTAGTGTTCACCCCCGAAGGCGCTAAACGGCTCGTGGGGATTTATGGATCACCGAACAGCGTGGCGCTAGAATTAGGGCGCTGCCTGCCGTTTGCCTTTGCATATCTGATTCTTCCCGTTGGCTGGTGGCGGCGTGTCTATGCTGGGGTCGGCGGTGCGATTATGCTGCTGGCTGTGTTATTGACACAAAGCATGGGGGCCATTGCCTTTGGCTTGCCAGCGGCTTTTGTGGTGATTATCTTGGGCTGGCAGGGGCGACGGGCATGGTTGCCATTAGGTGGGTTAGCTATCGCGGGGGGAGTGGCTCTTATTCCTCTGTCGTTGGTGGTGCCGCGCCTGCGCCATATTTTTGATTTTGACAATATTCGGATCAACGTTTGGCGTAGTGCCATCGAATTGATTAAAGACCATCCCATCACGGGGGTGGGCCTTGACCAATTTTTGTATGCCTATCGGGGACGCTATATTTTATCGGAAGCGTGGGCCGATCCTGATCTCTCCCACCCGCATAATGTGGTGCTGGACTATTGGGTGCGCTTGGGGATTTTCGGGGTACTGATTGGGGTATGGCTACAAGTCGCGTTTTGGCGGACGGCAGTATCGGCCTATCAGCAGGTTCGGAAATCTAATCCGTTGTTGCTGGCAATCGTCTTAGGTGCAATGGGCAGCATGGCCGATTTCTTAGCGCACGGCATGATTGACTCGGCCTATTTTGCGATTAATTTGAGTTTTATCTTTATGCTGTTGTTGGTGTTGGTGCAGGAAATTGGTAATACAGCTAAAAATCTAGAACAATCCGAAAGCCGCCACCATCCAGACGTAGGTTAGGGAAGATGCCAAAGCGATAGGTGCAGCGCAGGGCCTCTTCATTGCTGACCCACCATGTACCCCCACGCATGGCACGTGGGCGATTCGAGGTAATGTCGAGGCCATCTGTACCCCATTCATTGAGACACCACTGCCAGATATTGCCACACATATCCATAACACCATAGGGACTAGCCCCATCGGGGAATTGGGTAACGGAGGTTGGGTTACTGCTCATAAAATTGCAGCGTCCCCCATCAAATTCATCTCCCCAAGGATACTTGAGTCCATAATCCCCTTGGGCGGCCCGCTGCCACTGGTGTTCCGCTGGTAGCAAGATATTTTGATCGGTTTTGTAGCTTAGCCAATTGCAAAAAGCCATAGCGCTGTACCAGCTCACATTGGTACGTGGCAGATCATCCCCGGGAAAAGCTGTTTCTTCGGGGGATTGCTTTCGTTGATACCAATCAATCGCGTAGCGGGAATATTCCCACCACTGCGGATTGCCATAGCCATCATGGGCTTCCATAAAAAGCTGATATTGCGCATTAGTAATTGGATAGCGGGCAATCGCAAAACGACCGACGTTATATTTGCCTCCGGTTGTTCCGCCGTAATGGGTGGCATCCTCCAAAACCACACTGCCTTCTGGAACTTCGACCCACTCAAAAGGCTCGCCAAGAATTGACCGCACTTCATCCGAAAACTTGCGACGCGGTTTGGGTGGGGGTTTTGGCACTGCAAATTTATCGGCTAATTTATCAGGATCATAGCCTGTTTCAATACGCCAGACCGACTCCAGCGCGGCATAAATATCTTCAGCAGGGCGGCGTAAGCGTACCATGTAGCGCACAAAGCTGTATTCGTACTCAGCCATTTCACGGCGGCGGCGGATTTCTTCTTCGGCCCGCAAGGTTTCCAAAATGTCGGCTTCGATTTCGGGGAGTTTAAAAAAGTCTGGTACAACGGCTCCTGATTCACGAAGGCGGGTGATCCAACCAAGTGCCGTGGGCCAATCACCCACCTCATAGGCCTCCGATAAACGATCCGCCGCTGACCAAATATCGAAAGTCGCATGGCGTTGAGGCAGAATGACTTCAGGTTTTGCATCGGGCATAATGGAGGACGTCCCTTGATTGGTAAGCTGGGTCTCAAGGCTGTCCAAAATGCGTTGCATATCTTCTAGAATATCTCGTCCATCCCGTAGCGTTGCAACATTACGCCGAAAAATGGGTCGCAGGCTGGATGGGACTTCCTCTGTGGGGGGGACAGATGCCCCTTTGATACAGATAGGGGCAATGACTTTATTGTGTTTAAGAGCCTCTTCCAGTTCAATCCGTACATAATCGGGTCTTTCCGAATGCTCTTTTTCGCGCAGCAACTTTAACCAGTTGTGTCCAATAACCGCGACAATCGCGTCACTTTCGCGCACTTTTTCGCGGATAAAATCTTCAAAGCGAGCAAATTCAGGGATGGTGTCAAAATCCATAAAGACATTTTCGCGACCATAGCGAATCATAAACCATGTTCGCATATGCTGAACAAAGTCTGGATCGTCGGCCCGACGATAATTGACAAAAAGTTTTAGTGGCTGCCCTGACATTGCTAACCTTATTTAAACCCAATTAAAACCTCAAGTTGATTATAGCTTATGCCTTCTATTCGAGTGAATAAGTTATTGTCATGATGTTTAGAATAAATGAGCTTAGGTTCTCGACGGTTTCTGCGGATGGTGTAGAATCCATGTGTACTATAGCGATAGGCTACCAAGAGGATTGTGCAATGGAATTTGTCCTCAACAAACTACAGGTCAAGTTAATACAGGGTGACATCACCGAACTCAATACGGATGCCATCACCAATGCCGCCAATAGCTATTTGATCCTAGGGGCTGGTGTGGCAGGCGCGATTGCCCGTAAGGGTGGGCCCTCTATCCAAGAGGAATGTTATGCGATTGGACACTGTGAGGTGGGCAAAGCTGCCATCACGGGTGGGGGCAAACTTAAGGCTAAATATGTGATCCATGCCGTTGGGCCAATGATAGGGGAAGGCGACGAACCCGCCAAACTTGCCAGCGCATTTCATTCCGTTTTGGAACTAGCCGAGGCCAACGGGTTAAATTCAGTTGCGCTACCTGCTATTTCAACAGGTGTTTTTGGCTTTCCGATGGAAGATTGCGCCGAGATTTTGGCAAAACAGATCATTGATTATTCATTTGAAAAACGCGAATATCTTCAAAAGGTGGTGGTGTGTTTGTACGATAGCCATGCCTATCAGATTTTTGAGGAAAAATTCATAACTGCATTGGAAAATGTCGAAGGTGGCGGGAATGACAGCACGGTGCTTTTCCGTGAAGATCACGACTAAAATGATTGGTTAAGCAGGGCATTCGGTTTTGTGGTACACTTCCACGCCGTATTTTTCTAGCGTTTTAATCCATTATCAAGCAAAAAGGGGCGTCAAATTGCGCGTACTCATTACAGGCGGTGCTGGCTTTCTCGGCTCCCATCTCTGTGACCGTTTTTTGAAAGAGGGCTATGAAGTCGTCGCGCTCGATAATTTTATTACGGGCAGCGTGGACAATATCGCCCATCTTGCAGGCAACCCGAAATTTAAATTTATTCGGCATGATGTGTCCAATTTCATTTTTGTGGATGGCCCAATTGATGCAGTGCTGCATTTTGCCTCACCCGCCAGCCCTCCCGGCTATTTGAAATATCCCATTCAGACCATGAAGGTTGGCGCATTGGGGACACATAATGCGCTCGGTGTAGCCAAAGCCAAAGGAGCGCGCTTTTTGATTGCCTCCACCTCAGAAATCTATGGTGACCCCCTCATTCACCCTCAAACCGAAGATTACAACGGCAATGTTGACCCGATTGGCCCACGTGGGGTCTATGACGAAGCTAAGCGCTTTGCCGAAGCCCTGACGATGGCCTATCACAATGAGCATGGCATCAAAACGCGCATTGTCCGCATTTTCAACACCTATGGCCCACGTATGTCGCTGGACGATGGTCGGGTTGTACCAAACTTCATTGCACAGGCTCTGCGTGGTCAACCATTGACCGTCTATGGTGAAGGCACACAAACGCGCAGTTTCTGCTTCTATTCGGATTTGATTGAGGGCCTCTACCGCCTGTTGAACAGTGACTACCATATGCCCGTCAACATCGGCAATCCCTATACCGAAATGACCATGCTGGAATTGGCCGAACTGGTCAATCGCATTAGCGGGAACAAGGCGGGGATCGTCATCAAGAAAGATTTACGGATTGCGGGCGACCCACAGGTACGTCAACCCAACATCACCCGTGCGCGGGAAGTTTTGGGTTGGGAACCAAAGGTCAAGTTTGAAGAAGGCCTGCAAGAGACTATTGAGTATTTCCAGAAAAAAGTTCATGCGAATAGCTAATTTCGCACCCGCCTCATTCCCTATATGGGGCTGGTTAGGGCTGGCAGTAATTAGCGGCTTATTGATTGCTGCCTTGCCTATAACCATCACAACAGCCTTAATTGGGGCGACTCTGCTCATCGTTTTGATGTTCATTGAGCCTGCCCTTGCGGTGGTGATGTTGCTGTGTGTCGCGCCGCTTAAGACTCTCATTGAAACCGAGGCCAGCTTTAACCTTCCCTCCGACCCCGGTCAATTGGCTCTTGTGATGGTCGTGGGTATTTGGGGGCTGCGAAAAATTGCTGACCGTGAGCCGTTTATTCAACCAGCCCATCTTCGAGCCAATCGGCTCTACTTGGCCTTAGCCATTTTTCTAGGGGCGACTTGGCTGACCCTGCCCAATGCCTATTCCTTGGGGCATGGCATCAGCGAATGGGTTAAATGGGCTGAAATCGCATTACTGGCTTATATTGTGGCGGATTTTGCCGAAAAACGCTGGCAGTGGATTTTGTTTGGCGTGCTCTTGGCAGCGGTGATTCAGGCCATTATTGGGGTTTATCAATTTCGCGGTGGATCAGGCGCGGCGCATCTGTGGATTTTGAACTACCGCTATTTCCGGGCCTTTGGCACATTTGGTCAACCCAATCCCTTTGGTGCATTTATGGGTCTTACCTTGCCGCTGGCACTCGGTACGACGTGGGGTTATCTGGTCAGCGCGTGGCAGCATCGCCACGAATCTACTCGCTGGCGACCAGATGTTTTACTCATGGGCGTGTATGGCATCATGGCCGGAATTATTCTGGCTGGCTTGTTGGTCTCATGGAGTCGCGGCGCGTGGATTGGTTTTGCCTCCGCCGGCGTGGTACTCATTTGGCTGGCCCCGCCCAAATTTTGGCAGGGCACACTGGCCTTTGCTGCCGCTGGAGGACTCTTGGTTGGGTTGTGGTCGGCGGGCTTGTTACCTGCCAGTATCACCAACCGCATCGTCAGCTTTACTGAAGATTTTTCGGGTTTCCATGATATGCGCGGCGCGGTCATCAACGATGACAACTTTGCAGTGGTCGAGCGTTTGGCGCATTGGCAAGCAGCCGTGCGGATGGCGGGTGAACACCCTGTTTTAGGTGTTGGATTTGGCAATTATGAAGCCGCTTATAAAAAATATAGCTTGATTAACTGGCCCCTTGCATTAGGCCATGCGCACAATTATTATTTAAATCTTCTGGCTGAAACAGGTATTATTGGCCTCATCGCCTATCTTGTCATGGGTGCAATGATCATCCGTCTGAACTTCCGGGCTATCCAGAAGGCCAGCACGCCAATCAATCGTGGCATGGCGTTGGGATTAATGGGAGTGTGGGCACATCTAATCGTCCACAGCCTGTTTGATAAGATCTATGTGAACAATCTGTTTTTGGTGGTCGGCGTGCTGCTAGGATTATTGGCAGTCTTGCTACATCATACTGAACAGTCAATCGTCCATACCAGTAATTGAGGATTTGCCATTTGTCTACCGCAGTTAACACTCATCCAGCGGAGGAAACCAAAATTTCTCGGCGCATTCATTCTCCTATTGATCCGATTATCCTGTTTATTTCAGGGCGTTTTGGCTCCAAGGCCAAAGAAGTTGAACGCTTTCTGAAATTCGCTATTGTCGGCACATTTGGTGCCATCGTGGACTTTGGCACACTGAATATTCTGCAACATACTTTGCTCCACCCTGAAGGCGCAAATGAAACCCTCAAGGTAGCAACCGCTTCGGGGATTGCTTTTACAGCGGCTGTTGCTAGTAATTTTTTCTGGAATCGCTACTGGACATATCCCGATTCACGTTCGCGGCACGTTGGTTTGCAATTGGCCCAATTCTTTTTTATCAATACGGTAGCAGTGGTTGTTCGATTGATATTTGTCAGTACCGTCTATTCATCCTTGGGTGAATTTGCCGAACACCTATTGGGTAATTCCAATATAGACTCTACTACCGCTAACCGCTTGGGCACGAACCTAGCACAGGCTATTGCGGTCGGGGTGGCGATGTTTTGGAATTTCTTCATGAATCGCATTTGGACATACAACGATGTGGACAAACATCATCATAAACCCGCACCCGATTCACTCGCGGCTGAGTAATGGTAAGTGAACGACCCATCGCCATTGATTACACCGCTGCCTATGAACAAGGGGCGGGTATTGGGCGGTTGGTGCGCGACCTTGTGGAGGGCTTGGCGGCTTTAGACCATCAAACCCCCTATAAATTGTTTGTCGCTGGAACAGAGCGAACCAAACTTCCGGCTGTCCCCGGCCCCAATTTCACATGGAAACCTACCCGTGTTACCCCACTTTGGTTTGCGCGGCTTTGGCATCGTGCCCAAGTACCGTTGGTCGCAGAGGCTTTTGTTGGCCCAGTAGCCTTGTTCCATGCGACGGATTTTACGCTCCCCCCCACATTGCCAAGTACCAAAACCATTTTGACAGTGCATGATCTCTCATTTGTGCGCACCCCCGAAACCGCACCCCCTGTTCTTAAAATCTACTTGGATAAGGTCGTGCCGCGTTCAGTGCGTCGGGCGGATCATGTGATTGCTGATTCGCAGGCGACCAAAGATGACTTGATTGAACTGTATGGCACGTCCCCCGATAAAATTTCCGTGCTGCTGAGTGGGGTCGGCCCACGTTATGTGCCGATGGTTGACCCGGCTCAATTGACGGCTGTGCGTCAGCGTTATCATATTCCCGCCGACCGCCGTTACATTTTTTCCATCGGAACAGTCCAACCGCGCAAAAATTATGAGCGCCTGATGGAAGCCCTAGCATTGCTTGGCCCTGCGTTTGAGGATGTTATGTTGGTCATCGCTGGTGGCAAGGGTTGGTTAGACGATCCCATTTTTGAAACAGTCAAACGCTTGGGGTTGCAAGGCCGTGTATTTTTTACTGGTTTTGCGGATGATGCCGATCTTCCAGCCTTGTACAGTGGGGCGACCGTAACGGCCTATGTCTCGCTCTATGAGGGTTTTGGCTTTCCGGTGGCTGAATCTATGGCGTGTGGGACGCCTGTGGTTACTTCCAATGTGTCCTCAATGCCAGAAGTCGCAGGGGATGCTGCACTGTTGGTTGACCCGTATAATAGTGAAGCAATTGCTGAGGCCCTGCGTCAGTTATTGGATGATATTGACCTGCATAAACACCTAAAATTGGCAGGACTGGAGCAGGCGCAGCAGTTTACATGGGAAAAATCCGCACAAACATTGCTGTCGATTTATCAGAAAGTGCTAAACCATGCCTAAATTTAGAAATACCCTGCAAGAAAGCCAACACCGCACCCAAGAACAAGGGGTGATGAAGCCCAAGACCCCCTCCGAATCCGCCGTCACCCTTAGCGACCTGATGGGGCCACAAGATGCTAACGGGCTGGGCAATGTGCATGGCGGGGTCATCATGAAGCGAGTGGACGAAGCCGGGGCGCTGGCAGCCATGCGACATTCGGCCTCCCCTGTCGTCACCGTGCAAATTGACTCTATGACCTTTCGTAAGCCCATTTTGATTGGGCACTTGGTCACGATTTACGCTGAAATAACCTATGTTGGTCGAACTTCGATGGAAGTGCGGGTCGAGGTCAAAGCCGAGCATCCCTATACCGGGGAAGTGACCGAAACCAACACGGCCTATCTAGTTTATGTGGCACTGGATGAGGAAGGCCACCCACGCCCTGTGCCGCCCTTGCAAATTGAAAATGAGGCCCAAGCCCTGCGGATGGAACAAGCCAAAATTCGCCAAAAGTTCCGCAAGGAACAGTTGGAACACGAAGCGGAAATTGGACGGTTGAGTGAAACTGAAAAATCAGATCGAGACGGCCACCATGTCGGATAATGAAGTTGAACTCAACGATCTAAACGACGCCAATAGCCCGCTACCTGAGTATCAAAATCTCGAAGGCTCTCTGCTCCTTCAAATTTTGAATGACGCCGGGGCAAGGCGCTTGCTGCGGATGCCTGCCGAAGATTTTGGCATTGCTGACGATATTCCCTATCCTTTTATTGCGATGGTCGGTCAGTTGGAAATGCGTTTTGCCTTGATGTTATCGCTGATTAATCCAGCGGTGGGGGGCGTGCTGCTGATTGGGCCGCGTGGGGTTGGTAAAACGACCTGTGTCCGTAGCCTCACGGGTATTTTGCCCGAAGTGCCGACTGCTGTTGATAAAGATGGCGTGCCTATCTCGGAATCCGATGAAGAAGAAGCCGGGATGCGTTATGAGCGTGTCAAGCTGATTGAATTGCCCCTGAATGCCCGTTTAGAAGATGTGGTCGGCGGGATTAATGAGCGCATCGCCATCCAGCAACAGCGTGTTCGGCTAGAACGTGGGATTTTGGCGCGGGCTGACCAAAATTTGCTGTATGTGGATGAGGTCAATTTGCTGGATGACCAAATCGTTGATGCTATTTTGGATGCCTCGGCGCAAGGACACTATACCGTGCGACGTGGCGCGATGGCTGGGACATATCGCTCGCGTTTTGTGCTGATTGGCTCGATGAACCCCGAAGAAGGCGATTTGCGTCCTCAAATTATGGATCGTTTCGGCTTGCGGGTAATTGTGCGCGGCTTGGAACGTAAAGAAGATCGCCTCGAAATTTATAAACGGGTGCGCTCCTATCGTGAGAACCCCCGGATTTTTCTAAACGAATGGGCGGCGTTAACTGGGCAAATTCGTGAGGAAGTTGGGCTGGCGCGTGACCTACTCAAGGAAACCGTCGTCAGTGATGCGGCGCTGGAATTGGGCATTTCGCTGGTGCATAGCTTGGGTATTGATTCCACTCGTGCCGAGTTCACCATGTTTGAGGCTGCACGCGCCCATGCTGCTGCTGATGGCCGTGATGTGGCCGACGTACGAGATTTGCGCTTTGTCGCCCCATTGGCCTTGCGTCAGCGGCGCAGTGTCTATATGAACGAATTTTTTGACCATCAACTTCAAGAGGATGGTCAAATCATGACTGCCTTTGACCAATTGCAGAATGGAAATTGATGACTCCTTTGCCATCCCCTTCTATATCACCGGCTTCTACGCCATCCCGTAGCTCAAATAATGGACTCGCATGGCTGGTTTTATGGTGTACCTTATTAGGTGTCGTGGCCTATCATATGGTTTGGCAAACGCATAAGGTCGCGGCGTTTAGTAGCAATGCTTTTGATTTAGCCGAATGGGTCAGTTTGCATCCGACAGTTCGCGCCGAAAGCCCTGCCTTGTTTACCCCCATGTTGCTGCGCCTCCCCTTAATATTGTTAGCAGGGATCATGGCGTTGGGTTCTAGTGTGCTGCAAACTGAAAAAGCTAAGTGGATTTGGCGTGGTGTGGCATTATTGGTTGTGCTACGACTGAATGCGCCAACCGATTTTTACCCTTGGGGAGGCGGTTCACCCAATGACCAGCAATTAGGCCGACTGACAGCCTTTGGCTTGGCTGCTGTATTCGTTATTATTTTGGGTGGGCGCTGGCTACGATTTTTTTGGAAACCTGCCACGCTCATTTTACTGCTTGCCAGTCTTATCACAGCGCTTGAAGGTTATCACCGTGCCCAGAAGGTGTTACACAGCATCCAGATTGAGACGAAATTGGGCGGAGGGTTGGTGCTGTATGTTGGATTTTTGATAATCCCAATGCTTTTTATTCTTCTAATGAGTGGGTTAATGAAACAAAAAGAGAGGGCATCTTTTCCAGACGCACTCTCTTGATTGTTAAATTTACGGAAGCTCTACGCACGCATCTTGGTATCAATGTAGGTGATGGCTTCTTGGACTGTGGTAATTTTTTGGGCTTCTTCGTCAGAAATTTCGCCGCCAAATTCTTCTTCAAAGGCCATAATCAATTCCACCAAGTCAAGTGAATCGGCTTCAAGATCATCGCGGAAGCTGGCAGCGGGTACAACTTTTTCTTCGTCGACGCCGAGCAGTTCAGAAATAATTTTCACCACACGTTCCTGAGTATCGGACATTGTTAATTTCCTCCAATTAAGGCTGAATTTCCCTTTACGGGGTTAATGGCATCATGGGTGCGGGCCATTGTACCAACCATGATTATGCTTCACAATAGAGAACTGTAATTGTAGTCTCCAACCTAAAGGAACACCAGTGATGACAAAAGTTACGGGCGACGGCATGGAAAATGTGACAGAACGCCGTAAAGAAGAGCATATTCGCATTAATTTGGAGCAAAACGTCCAGTTTCCTAACCTAACCACGGGGCTTGAGCATTACGCCTTTATGCACGACGCCTTGCCCGAAATTAATCTGAGAGATGTTGATACCAGCCTAACGCTTTTCGGCAAATCCCTGAATACACCCGTTTTTATTTCTTCTATGACGGGTGGAACCGAAATGGCCCAAAATATCAATCGCAACTTGGCCGAGGCGGCCCAAATACGCGGTCTGGCAATGGGGTTAGGGTCACAGCGGGCGGGTATTGAAGACCCCACGCTAGCCGTAACCTATCAAGTGCGGAAGATTGCACCCGATATTTTATTGTTTGCCAATATTGGGGCAGTGCAGTTGAACTATAAATACGGTGTGGAGCAATGTCGTCGTGCGGTGGATATGGTCGAAGCCGATGCGCTGATTTTACACCTCAACCCTTTGCAAGAGGCGGTTCAACCCGAAGGAGATCACAATTTTGCCGGACTGCTCAAGCGCATTGAGTTGGTATGCACTCAAGTGGGTGTGCCGGTGATTGCCAAAGAAGTTGGCTGGGGTATCTCTGAAAAAACCGCCCGAAAATTAGCCTCGGCTGGCGTGGCTGCCATTGATGTGGCGGGGTCGGGGGGCACATCATGGAGCGAGGTTGAATATCACCGCGCCCCCAACGCTTTTTATGCTCGTGTGGCCCGTAGTTTTGCTGACTGGGGTATCCCCACTGCCGAAAGCATTCAATATGCCAAACAAGGTGCACCTAACACGCCTATCTTTGCCAGCGGTGGGTTGCGGGATGGCATTGATATTGCCAAATGTATTGCCCTAGGCGCTAAGATCGGTGGGATGGCGGGGCCATTCCTTAAAGCCGCCGCGCTTTCGACTGAGGCTGTATTGGAACTGGAACGTGAAATCACTGCCCAAATTCGCATTGCCATGTTTAATGTTGGGGTAGCTAATCTTGTTGAATTAGCCCAGACGCCACTTTATCAGCGCGAAATGCATGGGCAATAAAAAGGGCGGTCAACCCGCCCAATTGTGCTTGATTTACAGTAAGGATTTTTATTCGTGATAATCGTGATTATCACTAGGTAATTGGTAAAAAGCGGATTAGGGTTGTGATCGAATCCACGTAATCAACGCTGCTACGTCACCATCGGTTAAATTGGCGAACGCATAGAACGGCATAAAAAAGATAGGCTCGCCATTGGGCTTGATGCCATCATGCAGTACAGCTTTGATTTCTTCATCCGTCCAATCCCCCATGCGAGATTGCACCAATTCGGGGAAGGTCATATCGCCATATTGGGTATATTGAGTAATCTCACCATTGGCTGGGCCAATTGGATCAATTGAAACCCCATCTTCGGCCAACGACCCATGACACCGTAGACAGGCCGAAACATGACTAGCTAAATAGGTTCCGCGTGTCAATGGGTCGGTGAAGTCAGGGGCTGGAAATTCAGCAGTGAGGTCAAATTCTGGCACAGTGCGAACATCCTCACGGGTTGTCCCTTCATCCAATTCGGGTTCTGGCACGACACTATCAACTGGTTCTAATGATCGTAGGTAGGCAATCATCGCGGCCATGTCATCATCCGACATATCCGCATACAGTTCATAGGGCATTGGGGGCAATAACGTTGAACCATCAGGTCGGACACCATAGCGAATCGCATTTTCGATTTCCTCATCCGTCCAACCCCCCAATGTTGTCAAATTGGGAGCATAGACCGTGCCAAACGGCTCGTAGGCAAAAGGATTCCCGCCAGACAATTCAATCGTGAGTGAATCGGTATAGAGCACATTATAGTCACCACCACCGAAATGGCAGTCTTGGCAAGCCCCGGCCACTCGCACAAGATAGGCCCCACGCTCGACAATATCTTCACTATTGGGGTCTGGCACACCGCCATTGCCACCACTATCCTCGCCTTCAGGAGTAGATTCGGGGGTTCCATCTTGGGCAAGGGATGGGGCAGGCTTGTGAGCTACTAGAATCGCAACGAGGGCCAAACTCAGTAATAAAAACGCTGTAGCCAACCCTGCTCGAAAAACTCTTTTTTGACCAAACATTATAGTTACACTCTCCCTCAAATTGGGTAAAAACCGGCCATATATTGGAAATTATAGGGCAGATAGATGCAAACGTGAAAACACTTTGGTGACGAATTCCCTCTATCTTTGTGTCATTCGACGCATCGCCCAGCGTTATAATAGGCCAGATTCAATAAGGAGTGTGTGTTGTGTCAGAGCAGATGAGAACTCGATTAGAAATCCTCGAAAAATTACGTCAACAACCCGAAGTCGCAGTATTGATTGTGGGTGGCGGTGTCAATGGAATCGGCTTGTTTCGAGATTTAGCCCTACAAGGCGTTGATGTATTGTTGGTGGATAAGGGTGATTTTTGTTCAGGGGCCAGCGCCGGATCATCGCATATGATTCACGGCGGCCTGCGCTACTTGGAAAATGCGGAGTTTCGCTTGGTCAAAGAAGCCCTAACGGAGCGGAATTTGCTATTACAAAATGCTCCGCATTACGTGAAGCCCTTGCCTACGACCATCCCGATTTTTAGTTGGCTGTCAGGTACATTCAACGCCCCTCTCAAATTCTTGCAACTGCGTGATAAACCCGGCGAACGCGGGGCACTAATTATCAAAGTTGGCCTATCGTTGTATGACCTATTTACTCGCAAGCAACAAGGCCTACCCCGCCATCAATTTTATTCGCGGGCCAAGTCGTTAGAGATGCGACCCAAATTAAACCCTGCGATTGTTTCAACGGCTCGTTATTATGACGCATGGATGCCCTGTCCCGAACGTATCTGCTTAGAAATGATTTTGGATGCTGAAGCAGCTAACCCACAGGCTCATGCCCTCAATTATTTGGGCCTGACAGGTGGCAATGGTGAGGTGGTAACGCTACAGGATGAGGTTTCGGGTGATACATTTGAGATTAAGCCTAAAATCGTCGTTAATGCGGCTGGCCCGTGGATTGATTTGGCGAATCAAACTATGCAGCATCCGACCAAGTTTATCGGCGGGACAAAGGGTTCACATATCATCATTGACCATCCCGAATTATATGCAGCGACGTTGGGGCACGAAATGTTTTTTGAAAACAGCGATGGTCGGATTGTGCTGTTTTTTCCCTTTATGGACAAGGTAATGGCTGGCACTACCGATATTCGGATTAATGATCCCGAACAGGCTCGCTGTACCGATGACGAAGTTGAATATATATTGAACATGGTGCATAAAGTTTTCCCCGATATTAAGGTAGATCGTTCACATATTGTGTTTTGGTTTACTGGGGTACGACCTCTGCCCTATAGCGATGCCAGCCGGACGAGCCAAATTAGCCGCGACCATGCAACCCATATCACGGAACCCGACGCCCAAACCAAATTTCCCGTTTATTCATTGGTTGGCGGCAAATGGACAACTTTCCGCGCTTTCAGTGAACAAACGGCAGATTTGATTTTGCCGCGATTGAATAAGTCGCGCCGGATGCGAACCAATCAATTGGCGATTGGTGGGGGCAAGAACTATCCTAAAACGGATGCTGACCGTGAGGCATGGTTGCAAGATACATCCCAAAATATCAAGTTACCCAAAGACCGCCTTGAGCAATTGCTGAACCGCTATGGGACTCGTGCTACCGAAATCGCTCAATTTTTAGTGGCTGGCCCTGACCAAGCCCTACAATACCATCCCGATTATACCCGGCGGGAAATTGAATTTTTGGCGATGCACGAGAAGGTCGTCCATTTGGATGATTTACTGCTACGACGCTCCCTCATTGCCATGTTGGGTCAGGCCAACCAAGCATTGGTCGAGGAACTCGCTGCTATCTTGGCCGATTGTTTGGGTCGCTCGGTTGCATCTGAAATTGAACGGGCCACACGGATTTTGCAGGATAAACACGGGGTCGTCTTAAAATAAGCACTCTGTCGAAAATCAAAAAGGGCGATCTGTGTTAAGAGACCGCCCTTTATTTTCGCTCATATTCGTGAGCGTAATGTGCTAGTTTAGTTGCTGGTATACAGTTCCAGCATGGCGCGGGTTTCGGTGGAGGGTGAGATACCGAGTGTGCGCTTCAAGGTAGATTCCAGCAGTTTGTATTGAGCCTGCACGTCTTTAATACGGCCTTGTTCATGATAGATGGTCATAATATTGCGATGCACATCTTCACGGTCTGGTTTCTCGGCAACGGCGCGTAGGAAGTAACCCAAAGCGCGGTCAAGTTCACCCAAGGCACGGTGCATCCGACCTAACCCAATCAGGGCTTGGGCAAAGTCATTACGTAGCTTCTCGCGTTTTTCAAGCATCCATGGCATATCGAGACCCTCAAGGTAGGGGTGGCGATAGAGTTGGACAGCGCGATACCATTTAGCAGGTGCTACTTCGTCAGAGCCAGCAAGGGCTTCTTCGATTTGTTTTTCAAATTCACGGGCATCGTACATAATATTGACGCGCGGGGAGGGGACATAGAACCCACCACTATACGCCGTAATTTCGTAACCCAATTTTTCGGAAATCTTACGTTTGGTCACATGGAAAACATTGGTGGCTTCTTTGACACCCAGATGCGGCCAGAAGATACGGAAGATTTCGTCGCGGGTGACCATATGATGGTCAATGAAATAGTAGGCCAAATTGCGGGGCAGTGAGCCATCCCAACTATGAACAGCGCGGCCATCACTCATCAAACGGGAACTACCCGACAGCGAGTAGAATTCGATTTGTCCACGTGGGGCGGGTTCTCTAAAAATCCCGTTTTCGACTGCGTTGTTTTCGCCAATGGTGGCCGCCAAGCCGGTTAAAATGAGATCATTCCACGGCTGGCGGAATAATTCGCGCCCATTGACGATAATTTGCACATTCTTGGGTAATTTCTCAGCCAAAACTCTAAAAAAGCCATCAAGTTCAGCCGAGTCACGCGGAATACGATCCAGTTCGTCAAAGGCTAAAAGATATTGATCTTTGCGAAGTGACTTAAGGTCGGCAGCAAAAGCCTCCCCAAGCGATTGTGGTGATTCATTTTTCTTGAGGGCCGAGATGGTTTGTTCGCCGAAGTCAGCAGGAAATTGGGCATCATTTACCAAGTTCCCCAACAACTTGCGCAAAGTGGTATCTTCTTCGCGTAGGGGATAATAGTAAATTTGACTTTTGGTTTGTCGCAGAAGTAAGGCAACCAGCGCATTGTGTGAATAGTGACGGGGGTAAATCACCAAAATAGGTGCATTATGGACACCCGATTGGATTTCACTATACAATAAATCCGCGACATTTTCAGTTATAGTCAATTCGGTCATAATGGATATTGCTCAACTTTCCATGCTCTCTAGGGAGTGCTTATAGATACATATACGAAAAAGGCTAACCTAAGAACCCCACTAGAGAGTATTCTCTGTGGCTTTTAAAGGGTTTAACCAAGTTGCCCTGCAACAAATCTTTGGGTTAGTAATTAGTTGTGGTCATCCATAGACAATTTAGCTATCTAATTAGATAACCCTGTAAAACCCTTTGGGTCTTTTTGTTGAAAGTGCAAACTCTTAGGCCATTATTAAAATCATACATTATTTGAATATCAAGCGCAATTAGTCCGCTTATTTTAGTTGTGAAAAATTGTGCTTATTTTGTCACAATGTTTTAACAAAAGCTAGGGGAGATTGAACATTGTCAATGTTGAGACGAGTAAAAAGAAAATAATGCTCCAAAAGCCGCTATGGTCACTCTACATTCATATCCCGTTTTGCACAACTCGTTGCACTTACTGTGCCTTTAATACGTACACGGATAAGCACCTGCTGATTGACGAATATGTGCAAGCTGTTTGCGCCGAGGTTGAGTTATTAAGTCATCTGGATCAACCGATCCATACCATCTACCTCGGTGGCGGGACACCTAGTTTGTTAAAACCTTCTCAATTAGAACAGATCATATCTCATGTTCTAATAAATTTTACTTATAACTCAATTCTCGAAATTACGCAAGAGATTAACCCACGCGATGCCTCTGAAGCATACCTACACGCCCTCCGAAAAAATGTCTCACGCCTCAGTCTAGGGATGCAATCGGTCAATCCTTCCGAATTACAGATGTTTAGTCGTGATCACGATCATCCACATGTCGTACAGGCTGTAAAATTTGCCCGATTAGCAGGTTTTGACAACATCAACCTCGATCTGATTTATGGCAATCCGGGCCAAACACTTGCTATGTGGCGCGATTCGGTACAGGCCGCCCTCGATCTCGACCCCGATCATCTCTCGATGTATGCGCTTAGCCTTGAGAACGGAACCGAGCTAAAGCGCCGTGTGACTTATGGCGAACTTCCCATGCCCGACCCTGATCTTGCTGCCGATATGTATGAACTTGCCAGTGAGATGATGGCGGCGGCGGGGTTTGTTCAATATGAAATCAGCAACTGGGCTAAACCGGGTAAATTTTGCCAACATAATATCCAATATTGGAAAAATTTGCCCTATCTTGGGATTGGGGCAGGTGCACATGGCTATGCCAATCAAGTTCGCACGGTCAACGTTATGCGCCCCGAGCTTTACATTGAACGACTTAAAAATCTGCCATCGAACCCCCTGCCCTTCCCACAAACCCCTGCCACCATGACCGCCGAGCCAATTGACCGCCAAACGGATATGTTCGAAACGATTTTCACGGGCCTGCGCCTGCTTGATGAGGGGTTATCGTTGAAGGCTTTTGAGCAGCGGTACGGCGAGAAACTAGAGGTGCGTTTTGCTGATGAAATTAAGCGGCTTACCCGCATGGGCCTTTTGTGGCAAGCTGGGGATGCCCTAAAATTGACTAAATCGGCCCGCCTAATTAGCAACCGTGTCTTTCAAGAATTTGCCGTCGAGGAAGAAGCTTAGACTATGCGCCGAATTGGGATACTTGCTCTGCTGATCGCCTTGATGTTGAGCGGCTGTGGGGGGGATAAACAAAACGATGATAAGTCGGATGCCACCCCTAGCATAACTCCAACTAACCAAGCCCTCTCATCACCAACCCTGACGGATGATCTCCGCCAGCAATTAGAATCCACCTACAGCATTTTGACCGAAGCCCAGACCCAAATTGAGGGCGTATGGTCAGATTTACAGGCAGGTCAGGCGGTGGATTGTGCCACCTCATTAAAACCCCAGATTTCGCCCGATGCCCTGACCGGGGACGACACCATTTCCTTGATCTTGCAGCAGGCCGCCATCGAAACTCAAACGGCTGTCAACCTGTGGCAGGCCGAGTGCCAGAATCCACGATCTCAACCTCCGCCCGATGTGATTGATCGGGGGATTCGGGCCGCCCTTGCCGCCAGTACCGCCCTCGATGCAGCCTCGGCTGCCTTGAGTCAATAATTTGGTGAATTTCCCATACCAATGCTATAGTGCCCTGCGTATTTTGCCGTATCGCCATAGGAAACATGTATGACTGACGAGAATCGTTCCAGCCTTGCCCGTTCGTCCAATTCGCTGCAACAACTGGCGGCTTATGTGCATGATGTCGCCGTCGAAGCCGCTGCCCGCACGATGGGCAATCTGCGGGTGGATGCCATTCGCAACGAAGCCACTGTCACTGAACGCTTTTTGGCCTATATGGAAATGGGCCTTGACCGTAAAGTTGTGGATGCCGATGAACCCCTACGTGTCTCGGCCATCGCCTTTACGGATCGCGGTACAGCCGAAGAAACCTTTGAGCGTGAAACTGGGGCGGACATGGCCTGTTTTATCCGCTATGACCTGCCGGGGCTACGCTGGGCCAAGGGGTTTTTGGGTCAGAGCAAGATGGGCAAGGTTTACAGCGTGGATGACGATGGGCGAGCCCACATGGGCCTGACGAGCGAGGACGATTATGACCAGATGATTGTGGATTGCACGGCGATGCGGCGGGTGACCGAAGAAAGTTATGTATTTTTCTTTTCACCGGAAGCCGTGACCGTTGAGAAGGCCAGTGCCTTGCTGGGAGATCGTGGTGAGATGTACCCCAATAAGCCGTGGCAGGACATCCATATGTTTCGGGAGGATGGGGGGGTCAATATTGCGCGGTTTTATGGGGCGTTTGCGGGATGTCAATTGGGGGGGACGTTGCTGGAAAAGCCAGCGGTGGGCTTTAACTCCGTGCTGGATTTGATTAATGCGCGGGGGATTGCGGTCATTTTGCTTTTGATGGTGGGGACGACTAGCCCGATGCCGTCTTTACAGCGCGATTCGGCAGAACTCAAAGCCTTGCCATTTGAAGTGCCGGAAACGTATTGGTACTGGCCGCAATTAATGGCGACGTTGATGAAGGGGCGATGAGTTTTTGGGAGAGTTTCTATGTTTAGAAAACCATCTAAATTGCGAATAGGCATTTTCATGGCACTTTTTGGAATTCTATCAGTTTGCTTTGTCGGAGTTCTTTTCTTTACTCAAGATGATGAAGATATTTCGCAATACGCCACGATTTTAGATGACACTAATCCCTATGTTTCAACTTATATAGTGCAGACCAGCACAGCATTGGCCCTGATTGATAGAATCCTAACTTTGGTTGCCAAGACCCCGACAATGGAAGATGCCACAGCCCAAATTGATCACATTCGTGCTGTGATAGCTGGAACCCAAACAGCAGAAGCTACGCCCGATAAGAACTAGATTACTCGATGGGTGGCGACATTTATGAACGATCAAGAACACCTCGCCGATATTCACACACGGGCTTTAGTCGAAAAAATAACACCTGATGAGTTAGAGTGGGTGGCCTCAGAACTGCAAAAATACCCCTGTGATCTTAGTTGTGTCCAAATGCTGATGATTTTGGCACGGCAGGAAGCAAAACAATATCGCAGCTTGGTTGAGAGGTTTCTTGAATATCAGGGGGAATGGTTTTGTGTTGCCGAGGCCCTTGGAACACTATGCCGTTGGTGGAAAGACACCCATTTGTATGTTGATTATCTTTTGAGATATATGGGTCCTATTGAAGCTGAAAATTATAGCCTTGTGGATGTCTCGCACGTTCGAATGGTAGCGATTCATCTGGCGGGGGAATATTTACGCTTTCACAAAGAGCCGAGGTTACTTAGTAGGCTCATTGAACTCTATGAAAATCCCGATTTGCCCGAATTGAGTTTCATTAAAGACCCCAATGAACGTGCTTGGGAAATCCAATTTGAGCGCGGGTCGGTGAGAGGGGATGCTTATTTTGCATTGGCTGATGCAATGGGCCAAGATTATCGGACATTGCCTAGAATAGAAGATGAGGCTGATTTAGCCAAAAAAGCCGATCCTCAAGTCATCATTAGGGCTAAAGAACGGCTTGAGACTCAATTATGATTCTAATGATGGCAACGGTGATGAAGAGGGATAAATATATTCTGGAAATTGAGAGATTATTTTTTTACCAAATTTTCTAATCAGGCCAATCGCTTCTTAAAGGTGCTTGGCGACACGCATCAATACTCATGCTCGCATGAAAATCGAAAGCGCCTTGAATAGTCATAGGTTGCCCGTCATCTGTTTCAAATGTGGCTTCAAATTGACCTTTCAAATGCTGCGTTGAGTTGTTTGGAAGGTCGTTGATGATAATTTCCCCAGATACAAGATGTTCAACTGAAGCCCCATATTCTTGCCCATCTTTTGTAGTGACGGCGGCGCTGATAAGATACGCCTCGCCCCATACCGGGGTCTTCGAGAAAGCATAAGTTCCAATCTTTACATCAGAGGCCAGACGAATTGTCACTGAATTTGTATCACCGCCAGGGGTAGTTAGGTTAATTATCGGGTATACAGTGGAGACACCTGTTCTGGAACAGTCGAATTCTCCCTTGCCACGAAAATTCCCGGTAGCTATGCCACTATAGGACACCTTGAAATCGTTAAACCAATAGAGATGGTATGCCAAGAAGATGCCTAGTCCGCAAATCAACACTGTTATGATGGGGATGCTCAGGTAGACTCGTGAAGTTTTCATACGCACAATTACAAGAACTTATGTTCTATAAACCGTACTTATATGCGCCGAATTTGAATCCGTTACCACGGTAACGGATTTATACTGTCGCATCATATAATCGAAAATCATAGAACGCATATTCTATACTTCGCACTTGGTGGCTTATGGTGTTTGTGTACTTGCTGTTGGCCCTATCGGTTGTAGAGGTGCTAAGGTGACAGGCGCTAAGACCTGTGTCGGCGAGGTCTGCGGCGCTTCGGTGGGAGTAGAGGTCGCGGTTGGGGTATCGCTCGGTGCTGGCGAGGGGGTGGCAGTATTGGGCTTGTTTTCAAAGGAGGCCGATTTGATAGTCAGGGTATCAAAATGCACCTCAACCTGTTGATCTTGTGCCCCACCTGCCAATAACCCCACACCTCCCACACGGTCAAAGGATTTATCGGTACGGTCAGCCACAAATTCGCCGTTCACATACAAGGCCAGATAATCCTCCACACAGTAGGCTTGGATGGTGTTGGGCTTGCCACCCTTCTCAATCGCCTTTGATTCTTTCCATGTCTCCAAAAAATCTAAGCCACGCTGACCATCGGCCTTCGCAATGGCCCAAAAGCCATCGGCACTAATCAGGAAGGCATAGCCAGAATCGGTATCATCCACGCGACACATCACGCCAAACCAATTGTCTTTTTCACCCCCGCTGCTGGTCGCCTGTACCTCAATCACGACATTTTTTAATGGGGCTAAGTCATTTTTGCCCCAAAGATAGCTAGCGCCATTGGGGTTGCTGGTGCGAATCACGTACTGCCCATCCTCAATCGCAAGGCTGGCATCGTCTTCAAAGGTGCCCGTTTCAAATTCGGCGGGGTCATCAAAATTGATGGTCAGGGCAGCGTTGGAATCAATTGTAAAATCACGGGTGTCGTGTTTGGCATCTTCTTGGCCGCCACAGGCTACTAGAATGAGCGACCCGAATAATAACCAGATGATAGAGCGTTGCATCAGCATTTTTTACCAGTTTCGTGTGTTATTCAATTGGACGTGATGGCCCGACAGTGTTACGTAAGATACCGAGGTGCTCAATTTCCAATTCGACGACATCGCCCGGTTGCAACCAGCGCCCCAAAGCACTTTTTTCGCCGCCGAGTTCCAACAAACACCCCGTACCAACGGTGCCACTGCCGATGACATCACCGGGGTAGAGCATCACATCGGCTGAGGCCCGTTCGATTAATTGAGCGAATGGGAAGTAAATATCTTTCGTGTTGCCTCGCGACAATTCCTGACCGTTGACCCGCGCCGTCATGGTCAAATCATACCGCAAGTCCGCACCTGTGCCGATGGTGCGATCAGCCAGTTCATCGGGGGTGAGGATGAATGGGCCAAGCGAGGTGGCAAAATCTTTGCCTTTGGCGGGGCCAAGCCCGACACGCATTTCTTTCATCTGGATATCACGGGCGCTCCAATCATTCATGATGGTGAAGCCTGCGATATGGCGTAGCGCGTTTTCAGCCCGAATATTGATACCCCCCTCCCCAATGATGAACGCAATTTCTAACTCATAGTCGAGGCGTTGGGTGTAGTGTGGCATGGGGATGGTGTCGCCATCATGAAAAATGGCTTGGTGATTGGAGAAATAGAATACGGGGATTTCATACCATTCGGGAATCATGTCGAGGCCACGATTGGCACGGGCGGTTTTGACATGCTGCTCGAAGGCGTAAAAATCGCGCAGGGAGTTAATTTTAGCAGGGATGGGAAGTCTCATAATTTTAGTGCTTGCCATATTTCTCGTGGACAAAATCGGCCCATGTGATTTTGCCATAACGATTATTGGGCACAAGGTTTAAGCCTTGCTGGAAGCCATTCACCGCTACTGGGCCAAAAAACACCTGCGGGCCATCCACCAAAACGGAATTCATAATCCCCCGGGCGGCTAGATAGGTACGGGTGATTTCCTCGACACGCAAAATCTCTGGCCCACCCAAATCCGGTAGGCGTCCAGTCGGGGCTTGGGTCAGCAAGGGCAGCATATAGGCCGCAACATCACGGGTATCAATCAACTGAAATTGGGCGTCATGGGCAACGGGCAAAACATAACCATCAGGCGTGGTTTTCATCAATGACAGAGCAAAATCGAGCAGCGAGTGAAATTGAGTGACCCGCAGGATGGAATAGGCCACGCCGCTGTTGATGACGGCAGCCTCGGCGCTAACTTTGTACTTATAAAATTCGGAGTCAATGAGGTCAATCCCCGCAATGGAAATATGGAAGAAATGTTGGACACCAGCCTTTACCGATGCTTCTGCCAAGCGCTTGACACCCAATACATCCGTTTCATAGGCGTTGCGGGCGTCGCCTACACAATTGGCGACGATGCTGATCCCATTGAGGGCTTCGGCAAGGCCATCTCCACTCAAGACATCCCCTTGGGCCCATTCGGCATCAATAGTAGTGGGGGACGATTTGCGGCTGAAAAGGCGGATATGATGGTGGGTGGTACGAAGTTGATTCACAAGGGCACTGCCTAATGCTCCGGTGCCACCAGTGACGAGAATGCGTGCCATATTGATTTTTCCTGATAAAAAAGGGCGACTGTATCATCGCCCTGAATATACCAGATTACAGAGTGCCACGCAGGGCTTGTTCGCGTTCGATACTTTCAAACAGGGCCTTGAAATTGCCGAGGCCAAAACCACGACTCCCCCGCCGCTGGATAATCTCAAAAAACAGCGTGGGGCGATCCCCAATTGGACGGGTGAAAATTTGCAGCAAATAGCCTTCGTCATCGGCATCTACCAAAATGCCTAACTTGCGGATTTCTTCGAGGTCTTCTTTAACTTTGACGTTTTTCTCTTTTAGGCGCTCGATGATGACCTCGTCATAATAAGCATTGGGGGGCGGGGTCAAAAATTCAACACCCCGACGGCGTAGTTCGGTCACGGTGCGGATGACATCATCGGTAATCAAAGCGATGTGCTGGACACCCGGCCCATGATAAAAGTCGAGATATTCTTCGATTTGCGATTTTTTCTTGCCCTGCGCAGGTTCATTGATAGGGAATTTGACCCGGCCATTTTCCATAACTTTGGACATCAGGGCACTATATTCGGTGCTGATGGCTTGGTCATCAAAGTGAATGAGTTGGCGGAAGCCCATGACTTGATGATAGAAGTTGACCCAGTAATTCATTTTGCCGAGTTCGACATTGCCGACCATATGGTCAATTGCGGCCAGCCCCACCGCATTTTTGGACTCATCGGCATTGGGAATGGCGCGGAACCCCGGCATAAACACGCCCTTGTAGCTTTTGCGCTCCACAAAACGATGTACTGTGTCGCCATAAATTTGAATGGCACTGGTTCGTAGCACGCCGTTTTCATCTTCGGTTTCGATCGCTTCGTGCAGGCCTGTTGCGCCGCGTGTCGTGGTGGCTTCATAGGCTCCAGCAGCGTCAGGCACTTCCAACGCAATGACCTTGACACCATCGCCGTGCATCATGTGATGGGCACTCAGTTCGGTATTAGGGTGATATGAGCCAGTCAGCACCAAGCGGATTTTGCCTTGCTGCATGACATAGGAGGTAGTTTTGCGATTGCCTGTTTCTAGACCGGAATAGGCGACGGGGGTAAACCCAAAAGCATGTTGATAATAATAAGCAGCCTGTTTCGCATTACCCACCCACAATTCAGCATGATCCATACCTTTGAGGGTTAGGAAATCGGCTTCTTCGGTCATGGGACGACTTTGAGGCGGGGCTTCTTTGATCGCCATTTTTGCTCCTTCACCAGCGTTGATGTTCTTTAATTGTGAGACTCAATTGGTGATTCTATTGTAAGCTAAAATGTCGTTTCATCAAAAAATAAAAAGTCATCGAGGGGATGGCTTTAAATTTAGCGAAATCGCAGTGCGGCTAGCCTTCTTTTTCGTTTTTATTTTCCTTGGAGTCTTTGATGAGTTGATAAATCAACACCAAAATAGCGACCACCCAGCCAGCAACAAGGGGTATCAAATGATTATAGTCGTTGCGTTCGGCAGGAGGTGTAGCAGCAGGATCGGAGGGGGCGACGGTTGGCTCTGGCGTTGGTTGCGGGGCAACTGGGCGAGGTGTTTCAATGGGAGGTGCGGATTGATCCCATCCTTCAAAATTTTCATCAATGATGCTGGCGACTTCGGGGGGAAGGGTCACTTCAGCGGGGTTTAGTGAAATAAAAGAGGCGGGTTCATTTTCTAAGGGCGGGATGCCTTCACCGTAAACACCATAAAACAATGATTCGGAGGATTCAAAGGCGGTTGCTACTAATGCTTGGAGGTCGTCACTAAGGGGCAGGCTTGCACCAGCCAGTTGGGTGGGGCGTGGCATATCCAATTCCAGCGGGGGCAGGGCTTCTTGTTTGGCTTCAGCATGGGGAGTATGCGCAACGGACACGGTCGCTAATAAATCTTGCTCCTCAGCCTTCGTCAACTTAAGCATGGCGGGGTCGTCGGGTGACTCTGGGGAGGCGATGGGCTCGACGGATTCATCCCCCAATAAAATTTTCTTGCCTAAACCGCGCATTGAAGCTCGTTGGAAGTCGTTTTCCGCCATGTTGGTTAGTTCCCTCGATTGATAATTTCGGTTGCTAGGGCGCGATAGGCATGGGCCGCTGGATGAGTCGGGGCATAATCAATCACCGATTTTCCAGCGACAGGGGCTTCGGCCATGATGTCATCGTAGGCCAAAATGGTCTCAAACATTTTATGCTTAAAAACACTGCGCATTTCACCCAACGCTTCTTGAGAATGGAGCGATTCAGCTTGATAGAGGGTCGCCAATACTCCCAACAAGCGCAAGGATGGGTTGACGTTCTTTTGGAGGCGTTGCATGGCTTGCATCATGGTACGGACGCCGCGCATGGCGAGATATTGACACTGGACGGGAATAATCAACTCATCAGCCGCGACAAGGCCATTGGCGGTAAGGATTCCAAGGGTTGGGGGGGTATCAATAATCACGAAGTCCACCGGAGCGGGCTGACGCTGCAAGGCATCCCGTAGACGGATAACAGCATCGGTACGGCGGGCCAGTTGGATTTCGGCAACGGTTAAATGAAGGCTGGCGGGCATCAAAAAAAGATTGTCGTCAATGCGCTGGCTAACGCGATAGATGGGGGCGGAATCATGCAGAAGAAAAATATGGCTACCAAATTGCACATCATAGGAATCTACGCCCAGCGCCGCACTGAGGCCACCTTGTGGATCGAGATCAATTAACATCACTTGATAGCCACGTTCGGTGAGAGCCCGCCCAATATTGGCAGCCGTTGTAGATTTACCAATGCCGCCTTTTTGATTTGCGATCACCAGCGTGCGAGTCATGCGATTGATGAGCCTTCCTGTAGCACCACCCAAGTGTAAAAGGGATTATAACACTAGGGGGGTTGAACGAAAAACGCTTGACCATGCCCCCTCAGTAAGCTATACTTCCCGTTTCGTTGAAACACTTGAAAATGGCGTAAAACACACGATTCTAAACGTCTTAAAATCTGAGGAACGGAAATCTCATGCCGAAACGTACTTGGCAACCGAAAATTCGTCGCCGCGCCCGCGTGCATGGCTTTCGTCAGCGCATGGCGACCAAAAATGGGCGGAGAGTCTTGAAGGCTCGTCGGGCACATGGCCGTCACCAATTGGCGGTAAAGGGCAACCATGTAAAGAAAGTGAACTGGAACGGCGCCAAAGGCTCCGGCAAAGAAGCGGCTCGATAATACGAAAGGTTCGCATTGGAAAAGCGGTTGCGGCTGCGAGGTCGGGCCGATTTTGCACGATTGCGTGCGGAAGGCCATACGCTCCAACACCGCTTGCTGATGCTTAGCTATCTGCCCAACGAGCAGGGGCATAATCGCTACGGATTGGTGGTGAGTCGGCGCATTGGTAAGGCCGTCGCCCGCAATCTTATTCGGCGAAGACTGCGCGAAATCTTGCAACACCGCGATCCATCTATCGCCCACCCCAAATATGCATCGGATAAAAAAGGGTGTGATATTGTGATTATTGCGCGTACCCCGATTGTGGATGCCAGCTATCAAGAGATAGATGAGGCGGTCGGCGATTTATTGCGACGCGCCCGTTTGCTGTTGTAGCTCCGAAGCGTGAGTCTCAAGAGAGGCCAAAACATTTTATGAAATACCCCATCCTCCTCGTTATCCGCTTCTATCAGAAATATATTTCTGCTGGATTGCCATCGGGCTGTCGGTATGACCCCACTTGTTCACACTATACGTATGAAGCGATTGATCGCTTTGGTTTGATTCGGGGTGGCTGGATGGGCCTACAGCGTATTGCGCGCTGTCATGGGTTAAGTCCGGGAGGCTATGACCCAGTGCCAGAATCCAAAAAGCATTCCCACCAACATTTGAAGCATTTGCAAGAGGAACAGCATTGAATACCAGTCGTCAAGCGCGTTTAACACCCCGCTATTGGGTGTTGGCGATTCTCATTATAGGCGGTGTGCTGCTGACAGCCTGTAGCGGTGGAAGCCGCGAAAGCTGGGCAGGGGTTAGTAAAGACGCCAATGGTGAGGTCGTTGTGGTTTCATTTGAGAAAAAGGTCGTTGCCTATAACACGGATGGTTCACGCAAGTGGACGTATGAAGATAGCGGCGACAAGGCCAAATTTTATGCACCAGCCCTCGTTACGAGTGATCGGGTGTATGTAGGCGATTATTCCGGGCGCATTCATGCGATTAACCGCGACGATGGCAAACGTATTTGGATTTATAAGCCAGAATCGCGCAAGTTCCTCGGATTCAGCCTTGGGGCGAGTGACCGTATTTTGGGGCCAATTACCCAAAATGGCGACAGCCTCTATTATGGCAACGAACATGGGGTATATAAGCTCAATATTGCTAATGATGACCCCCAAAAGGTGTGGGAATTTGAAACTGACCACAGCGTTTGGGCACAACCGCTGTATGTCAATGACCCTGAGTTGGGCGAACCCACGCTATTTGTCGCTTCCCTTGACCAGCATTTTTATGCCCTGAATCCCGAAGACGGCAAGCCGCGTTGGACGGTTGATTTGGATGGGGCATTGGTCAGTCATCCTGTATTGGATACCGAAAACCATCGGCTGTATATCGGGACACTGAACTACAAACTCTATGCCCTAAATTTCACTGATGGTAAAAAGGTGGCCGAATTTAAGACCGAAGGCTGGGTATGGGATACACCCCTGCTTATGGACTCGAACTTATATTTTGGCGATCTGTCGGGTTGGTTATATGAGCTGCCCGTGACCAGCGATGGTTTTGGGGAAGTGTGGAAAACCCACTTGGGTGATGCAGCATTACGGGCTGCCCCGATTGTGGTGGATGGCGTGTTGGTAGTGGCCTCGCAAAACGAAAAGGTCTATGCCATTAACCTTGAAGATAAATCCCGTAAATGGGAAAAGAGTGTGGGCGCACCGGCCATCGCTGGCTTGTTTAGTGTTGAAGGCCCAGAGGGAACCCTGCTCATTATCGGAACCAAAGACAAAGAAAAATTGTTGGTGGCCTTAAACCTCAGTGATGGGGAACAGTCTTGGTCTAAGAAGGCGGAGAAATAGGGCGGAATTCCATGCTTGATATAATCATCAACCCGTTCATTACCGTCTTATTGGTATTGTATGGCCTGCTGGGAGGCAATGTTTTCCTAGCGATTGTGGCCTTTACGATATTGGTAAGGTTTGCGCTCTTGCCTTTGACCATGAAACAGCAACGCTCGTTCAAACGGATGCAAGAGCTTTCGCCGAAACTGAAACAGTTACAGGAAAAGTATAAAAATGACCGTGAGCGCCTGACCCAAGAACAGATGGCGTTGTATCGGGAACATGGCGTTAATCCATTTGCGGGGTGTTTGCCACTGTTGGTTCAACTGCCAATTTTCCTAAGCCTGTGGCGGGCGATTTTGGCGACGTTGGCTTCGACGCCAGATCAATTGTTGGAACTCCAACATCGAATCATGATTGGTGGGTTAGACCACCTAGTGCCACTGAAAAACACCTTTTTGTGGATGAACTTGGCACTGCCTGATCCCTTCTACATCCTGCCCATTCTGGTGGTTATCACAACCTATCTGCAACAAAAGCTGATTATGCCCGTAAGTAGCACTAGCAGCAGTAGCGGGAATGATGCCGCTGATCAGGCCGCCCGCATGAGTAAGCAAATGACTACTTTTATGCCACTCATGTTTGGGTTTTTTGCCCTGACCTATTCGTCGGGTCTATCTATTTACTTTATTACCTCTAATATTGTGGGTATCATCCAATATGCGATGATGGGTAAGGCCGATTTCCGACGATTGATTGGCAAGGAATCTACCAAGAAAGAAGAAAAGGTCATTGCGGAAATGCCCGCTGATGAGATTTCAGATGCGGTTATTGAAGCACCTGCTGCGAAGCCCAAGCCGTCTACAAAAACCGCTGCACCCGTGCGCGAACCCCGTACTCCCAAAGAACCCATTGAACCCGGTAGCGTAATTAGTGCGACCGGACGTCCATTGAAACCGGGGATTAGCGAACGCAAGTTGACGGGTAGTGCGGCAGCCGCGAGTAATGTAGCGAGCAGCAACGGGAAGTCTACTAAGACACCCGCTAAGTCATCCAGCCGCAATCGGCCTAAAAAATAGAATGTGCGGCTTCATTAGGCCGCCCTTTTTTATCAGAAGTTTTGATACACCGGAGTAAGTATCTATGAGTGAGACACGGACGGTTGAAGCAACCGGGGCAGACATTGAACAGGCCATTGAATCAGGACTTGTTCAACTCGATGTCTCGCGTGAAAATGTGATTGTGGAAGTGCTAGAGGAACCGAGCCGGGGATTGTTGGGTATCGGTGCGAAGCAAGCACGGGTCAGATTGACCACGGCTGTTGCTCCCCGCAGCGCCCAACCAACCTATGCTGCCTCTACACCTCGCCCGGTGGCTCCTCCACCACCCACAAGTGAACCACGCCCGGTTGAACGACCTAGCTATTCGAGCCCTCGCAGCCAACCGCAGCCTGAGCGACGGGATCGTTCTGAACAACAGGATGATTCGTATCAGCGGGTGACGCAACTGATTGAGGATGAAACGGAACTGCCCAACGATGTTCAATTGGGGCTTGCCACCTTACGCGAAATTTTAGGGCATATGCAAATTGATGCTGGTGTCACGGTGGAACGTTCTTTGGAAGAAACAGACGCCGAAGCCGAGACTGCCCCGTGGATTTTGCATGTACATGGCGAAGATCTCGGTTTGCTGATTGGGCATCGTGGTGAAACGCTATCATCTCTTCAATACCTGACACGTTTGATTGCCAGCCGGGATTTGCAACAGCGGGCCGATTTTATTATTGACGTGGAAAATTATAAGGGCCGCCGTGAAATGTTGCTGCGTAAGCTGGCGCATCGTATGGCGAAGGATGCGGTACGTCGTCGTCGCACGGTTGAACTTGAACCGATGCCGCCCCATGAGCGCCGGATTATTCATCTTGCACTCAAAAATCGGGACGATGTCTATACCGAAAGTGTAGGAGAAGGCAATCGGCGTAAAGTGACGATTGTGCCTAAGTAATAAATTGGCTTGTTTAAGCCGGAAACTCGACCCAACAAAAGACGCGCTTCCATTGATTTGAGGCGCGTTTTGTGCTATAATTAGAACATCTGTTAAAACGCTAAACCACCAATAGGTTATCCGCATTTATAACCAAATTTAGCCATTTGACCTTCCCACCCTGTCTGCAATTGAATAATGCAATCATGATCGCTGACAGGTGGGAGTAGACCAACCATGGATTGACCAGATTAGGAGGGCCGTGTGGCCGGAATAGACAGAACGACTCCCCAGCAAAAAGTTGACAATGGCGCCAATTATGATGCCTCTAGCATTCAGCATCTAAAGGGCCTTGAGGCTGTTCGGCTTCGCCCCGGTATGTATATCGGGGGCACTGATCTTCGGGCTTTGCACCATTTGGTCTACGAGGTGGTAGATAACTCGGTAGATGAGGCCTTAGCGGGACGTGCAAGCTCGGTAGAAATTGTTTTGCATGATGACGGCTCGGCGACCGTGATTGATGACGGTGCAGGTATTCCTGTTGCCATGCATCCGGACGAGGGTATTTCTACCTTAGAACTGGTACTGACCAATCTCCATGCTGGTGGCAAGTTTAATAACCAAGCTTATGCCGTATCGGGCGGGTTGCACGGGGTTGGTGTTTCTGCCGTCAATGCGGTTTCGAGTCGTTTACGAGCGGAAGTTCGGCGCGAGGGCAAGGTGTGGGCGCAAGAATACGAGCGCGGTATTCCTACTACAGCGGTAGAGGTCGTTCGGAAAATGGAACCGGATGAAGTTACAGGCACAAGCATTAGCTTTATGCCAGATACCGAGATATTCCCCGAAACCACTTTTAATTATGACACGCTGGTCAATCGCTTCCGCGAAATTGCGTTTTTGGTGAGTGGCCTGTCATTTTCGGTGCGGGATGAACGCACCAAACCCCTTTCCCACGAAATGATGTTTTATTTTGAGGGGGGCTTGCAATCGTTTGCTCAATATCTCAATCGCAACCGTCAAGCCTTGCATCCTGTTGTGTACGCCAACCGTGAGGTGTGGTTTAACGAGGACGATCCTAAAAAGGCCTATCGGATGCAGGTGGAAGTGGCGATTCAATATACCGATGGCTCGACTACGACCGAACTGGCTTTTGCCAACACGATCAATACACCGGATGGGGGGAGCCACTTAACGGGCCTTCGTTCGGCCATTACCCGCACGGTCAATAACTATGCACGCAAGGCCGGTTTCCTAAAAGACAAGGATGCCAATTTCTCTAGCAATGACACCCTTGAAGGCCTGACAGCCATTGTCAGTGTCAAACTGCCCAATCCTCAATTTGAAAGCCAGACCAAAGTCAAATTGATGAATCCCGAAGTGCAGGGCGCGGTGTCGTCGGTGTTGGGCGATGTGTTTGGCGAATTTTTGGAAACGAATTCGCGTGAAGGTCGGCGCATCATTGAAAAATGTATGTTGTCCAAACGGGCACGTGATGCGGCAGCTAAGGCGCGCGATTTGGTACGCAACAGCCGAGGCAATTTGCTGGAAAACACCACCCTGCCCGGTAAATTGGCCGACTGCTCCAACAGTAACCCCGCCGAAACCGAATTGTTTATCGTCGAAGGGGATTCGGCAGGTGGCTCGGCCAAACAAGGGCGTGACCGTCACTTCCAAGCGATTTTGCCGCTGCGTGGGAAGATTTTGAACACGGAACGCGCTCGGCTGGATAAAATTTTGGATAACAACGAAGTGCGGGCCTTGATTTCGGCGTTGGGGGTGGGGGTAGGCGATGATTTTGATCTGAGCAAGCTACGCTATCATCGTGTCATCATTATGACCGACGCCGACCAAGACGGTTCTCACATTACGACCCTGCTGCTGACGTTGTTTTTCCGCTATATGACGCCGCTGATTCAAAATGGGCATTTGTATATCGCACAACCACCGTTGTATCGAGTTGCTGTTAAAAATAAAGTACAGTATGCCTATGGCGAAGATGACCGGGATCGTATTTTGGCAGAGTTGAACAGCGAAAAAGCCAATATTCAGCGGTTCAAGGGCTTGGGTGAAATGAACCCTGACCAGTTGTGGGAAACCACCATGAACCCCGAAAATCGCACTTTGCTTCAGGTGCATGTAGACGATTTGGCATTGGCGGACCAGACATTTGATATGTTGATGGGGAGCAGCGTGCCACCCCGCAAACGCTTTATCCAAACACATGCCAAGAACGTGCGGAATCTGGATATCTAGATTAGCTCCACCCAAATTCCCTTCCATGTATTAGATGGAGAGGGACTCAAGAAAAAGCCTCTTTTATACACAGGGGGCTTTTTATTTTCTCATCATCTATTAGAAGGCAAATAGTGGAGGCATCAAGATGGGAGTTTGTATTATTCTTCGGGGATGTTTGGATACTCGATGACGGCTTCGCGGACAATCTTGCCTGTCACGATGTCATAGACCACAAACCTGATTTCGGGTAGGGTCAGGATGGCACAGGTGCGGCTGCCTCGCTCGGAGACAGAGCCGGGGTTTAAGACCCAGCGACCTTCCACGTTGACCCGCATGGGCACATGGGTATGACCTAGAATCAAAATATCGGCTTCCGCGATTTTGAGAATGCGTTTAAAAATGATGGGGCGAGATTGGGGATGGAGTGTCCAAACCGTGCCATGTGAAATAACCACCCGCTGGTCGGCCCATTGATAGCGGAGGGTTTCAGGCAGATGTTGCAAAAAGGTAAAGGTCTCAGGTTTTAACAAGCGGCTTTGAAGGGTGGGATCGTGAGGGTCACCATTTTTGAGCAACCACAAATGGTGCCCAAGTGAATATTGGTCATGATTGCCCATGACACAAGGGATGGCAAGTTCATGTAAGAGTGCTGCGGCTTGATCGCCACGCCCACGCCCAATTTCCACCACATCACCCATACAAATAATCTGGTCGATGTTATGCCGATGTAAAAGGGCCAAGGCTGATTCTAGGCCATTCAGTTCGGAATGGATGTCGGATATAAGACCGATTTTCATCATCCCTCAATCTTTGTAAAGCGTGATGGCACACACCGCCAAAGGGCTTCCGTTCTCATGGACGATGGTCAGCGTAAGGCGATAGTATCCAGTGGGATAGCCTAGCAGTGGCGAGAGCAAGGCCAATTGGGTGTGATAGACAGGCCTTTCGGGCAGGTTTTGGGGTTGGCGGCGCAGAGAAATGGTTAGGCGGGGTTCATTAATGGGACTATCACCCAATTGTTGAGCCTCGACCCGATAGGTATAGAGGTTGGGGTGTTCAACTGTGCCGATTAGGGCGGTGGCGTCGTCGTTTAGCTTTGACCCATCCGCTGGAAATTCGATGATGGCGTATTGCTGACAATTGGCGGGCATCATGATGGGGGTGACGCTGGGGACAGCCGTTTGGGTTGCGATGACGCCGCCTATGAAGCTAGAAAGGGTCGAAGTCGCTCGATTTTCGGCAGCAATGGTTTGATCTAAAGGCGAAAGCGATGGGTGGGAGAAAAGACCACCAAAGATCAAAAAGGCATTGATGACCAAAATTACCCCCAAGACGGGCATGATATAACGATAGGGGCCGGACATCAAATCGGCAGCGCCCGCATAGAAGGGACGTAACCACCCCATGCCGTTTTTTTCCAACCATAGACCGCGTTTGGCGGGGGGTTTATAGGCGGGGCGGGTGGCATAGCGGCGTGGGGAGTTATAGCTTTGGCGCGAGCGAACGGATTTAGAAGGTGGCGATTTGCCAAAAGCTGAACGACTGTAATAGGCCCAGCGTAAATCGTTATATTGGCTGCGGAGTTCGTTGTCGCTCAGAATGGAATAGGCTTCGGTGAGGCGTTGGAATTGCTCGGTGGCCCATTCCATACGATCCAGATTTAGATCGGGATGGAATTCTTTGGCCTTTTGGCGATAGGCACGTTGAATCATCTCAGCATCGGCGCTTACTTCAACACCAATGAGCTGATAAAAATCATGTTGGGGGTCGTAACGAAGATTAAGGCGCATTCAACACTAGTGTAATAAAAGCTTAGCGGCGACCATACCGACGTTCAGCATCTTCAAAATCGCCTGTATTGACTTCCAGAATGACCATGCCACAGTTGCGGCAGACATCGGCATCCACGCGAGTGAGATTGCGAAATGGGCGGAACATATTGCGTAGTTTGCGTAAGGTCAGCCGACGGGGGGCGAGATAGATATGATCGAACTTGCCACTATAGTCAATGACATAGGCCGCTCCTAAATCATTCGAGCCACAGCGCGGACAGGCCCAATTGACAATGGGAGAACGTGGGCCGCTGGCTTGGGCTTCAGGCAGGGTTGGTGGGGGGGCCACAGGCATGGGCATTGTCATAAAACCATCACCTTTCGGACACTCGCTAAATATCACTAAATATCATAGACACTGAAATCGGCAGCTAATTCGATGGGGCCATTATAGGTTTGACGGGCTTCATCCAGCAGCCGGGTGGGGTCTTTTTCCCACACTTCGTAATGAATCAACACCAAGCGCTTCGAATTGGCCTCGGCAGCGATTTCACCCGCTTGGGCCGCGCTGGAATGCCCAGCAGGATCAGCCCCGGCGGATTCATGGAATAACAAATCGGCCTCGTGCCCGATGCGAACGACATTAGGTGTTGGGGCAGTGTCACAAGAATACCCCACGATTTTATTGGATGCACGACTTTCAATCCGCAGGCCCATAGTGGGGATGCCATAATGCTTGACAGGCCATGAGGTAATGCGGAAATCGGGATTATCCAACACCAATTGTTCTTCGCGTTCGGGGATGCGATGGAAAGCCACCGGAAAAAACTGAGGCCAGTCATCCCACTGAAAAGCCGCCATCATGTCCTCAGTACGCTCTAGACAATGATGGAAGCCATAGATGCGAAGGGGTTTTTTGCGCCCTAACAACCACATGTGCATCAGCAAAATGGGCACACCATAGACATGATCGGGGTGGAAGTGGGTCAAGATCATATCGGTGAGTTGGTTGTGGTGGATGCCAAAACGTCGCAGATTGACGACCGGATTGGAGCCACAGTCTACCAATACCACGCTATGTTCGCCCTGTAAGGCAAAATGTGTATTGTCGTGTTCAGCATCCGATACGGCTGCCGCTGACCCTAACACGATTAATCGAGCCATAAAATTCCTTTGAGATAGGGCAGAATTCGCTGTCCTATCGGATTATTTACAAGGTGAGCGCCCACTCCACCACTTTCGGGGTGACATACACCTCGAAAATACCAGCGATAATGAGGAGAGGCAGCACGACAGTCAATCCAATTTTCACCACATCGGCCAATGCACGCAACCACGCTTCACCGACTGTCATGTTTTTGGGTGGTTTGGTTGGCACACTGCCAAAACGCAGGCCAGCGGCTCCAGCAATGATGATGGCCGGGATTTCAAAAATACCATGTGGGATGATTGCCACGATAAATGGTATTGGGCTAATCCCTGCCGCTGCAACATTCCCCATTAAATACCCAAGTATCCCAAAAGGCAAGGCGACGAAGAAAATTGACCCTGCGCCAAAGCTAAACGCACCCAAAAGCGTGGCGACCAGCAGCACTCGTATATTTTGGCTGATAGCAAGACCAACCCAACGGGGGTCTTTTTGGGCCGTTTCCCAAATACTCCGCAGATTGTCTAGGACTTCACTATTGTCTTTATTGCTAAGGGGAAGCTGCCATTTGGTGGAAAGTGCCCACCCCGCCGCAAAAGCCGCGATGATTGCTATGGACATGGCTAAGCTGGCAACCCGCAAGTTGCGAATGGTTGGGAAAACGGTCTTACGATAATACCGAATTGGGTTTAGCCGAATGGGGCGGCCAGTGGCTTTGGCGGATTGACGTTCCGCGCGGGTGACACCCGTTAATTGTTCCCAGAAAACTCGCCATGCCCAGCGTAAATTGATTTCATCAATGGAACGGCCCAGCAATTCTTCGCGGTTAAAAATGCTGGCGCCTGTGCGTACCAATAAAGTGGTGACAACTAACAGGCCCGCCGCGACATACCACAGCACAAAACGCCGGTAGGGCTGAATCATGATGATACTTTCGCCAATGACCAAGAGAGACATGGGCAAAATGATGACGCTGGCTAGGAGATTGGCAGCACGGGTTGAGGTGGTTTGGCTGGAAACCACGACGGCCCCTGTCACCATAACGAGTGCTTGCACAGTGGTCAAGGCGACAATCATAAGGATGAGAACAGGGTCAGGTCGCCATTTTTGTTCACCCCAAATCAATTGACCGATATAGAGGCCAATGCCGAGATAGGCCGCCGCGACGGGTGGAATCATGGCAGCGAAGACTTTACCCAGATATAGCTCGGTGTTGGTTAAGGGGGTTGAGAGCAATGGCTCCAAACTGCGGCGTTCTTTTTCACCCACAAAGGTTTCGAGGGCGATGACCAGTGAAATGCTCACCGGGAAAAACCCGACGAGCATGGGCATTAGCGGCAAAAACGCCTCGATGAATTCCTTGCCATCCGCGCCCTGCTTGTCAAAATAGTTAATGAAGATGCGACTGCTGAAATTGGCAAGGGTCGGGAAAAACAGGGTTAAAATGAAAATCGGCACGACAATACGCCAATCGCGGAAGCTGTCGCGAACTTCGCGGCGGGTAATGACCCAAGCATTTTTGATGGTATCGAGCCAACCGACCTGATCGCCAAAATGATCTTGGACATGCTCACGATTAATCAGTGGCGTGCTTGGGCTCATCGGCTTTCTTCTCCTGTCCTTCATCTTCTTCGACGATTTGTAGATAGACATCTTCCAGTGTTTGGGTCAGTTGGCTGAGAGTGATGACATCAATGCCCAAACCTATCACTCGGCGTATAACCTGTGGGTTGATTTCAGCAGGTTTGAAAGCCTCATAACGCAGCCAGTTGTCGCCACTTTCGACGACCTTGACTAAGGGGGTCAATTCTTTGGCAAGGCCATTGAGGGGTTGGGAAGTTTTGAGTTCCATCAAAGGTGGCCCAACAAAACGATGGGCAAGGTCTTCCATATTGCCAAAGGCTACAATCCGTCCACGCCGAATGACCGCAATGTTATCGGCAAGGGCTTGGGCTTCAGTCAGATTGTGGGTGGTCAAAATAATGGTGCGGGCGTCTTGGCGCAGTTCCATGATGGCATCACGTACTAATTTGGCACTTTGGGGATCCATCGCGCTGGTGGGTTCGTCCAGAAGCAACACAGGCGGGTCGTGTAGCAAGGAGCGAACAAGGGCCAGTTTTTGCTTCATGCCTTTGGAATATTCACCCACCCGCTTGTCAAAGGCATCACCCAACCCGAACCGCGTCATCAATTCTTCAGCGCGTTTGTAGCGAACATCGGCGGGGAGGCGATAGATACGCCCGAAAAAGTCGAGATATTCGAGACCCCGCATGCGTTCATAGAGGCCATGCTGTTCCGTCAAAACGCCTACACTAGCCCGCACCCGCGCTGCATCCTTGACTACATCGTAACCCGCAACCTTGGCCCAGCCAGAAGTAGGGGCAAGGATGGAGGTCAACATACGGATGGTGGTGGTTTTGCCAGCCCCATTTGGGCCTAAGATTGCCAATACCGTACCCGATGGAACGAAGAGGTTTACATTGTGGACGGCCTCGAAATCACCGAAAAACTTGGTTAGACCCTCGGTTTCGATCATATAAATCCGTATCCTTTTGATCAGGCGTTGTTATTTAATTGTAAGGAATTGTTAAAAAATCTGAATAGTATTGCGGGCATGGTTTACGTGAAAAATTCGTGAATTAACGGCGGAAGTTCCACGCAGGGTCGGCATAAATTTCTTGAGCTAGTTGATTGGCGCGGTCTTCTTCATCTTGGCTTAGATCGGTAGCGTCTAGTGGGATATCAAAGGTTGTGCCAAAAGCCTCGGCCATCGTATAGGCGGCTTTGTCCCAATCGAGTTCGTAACCGAGAGCCTCTTCAACTGTACAGGCTCGTTGACGTACGCGTATTTTGGCCGATTCACGTTCGTCCTCATTTTCAAAAACGAGGGCATCACAGATGCGGGCGACATCCCCCCAGAGAGGTAATGACCCGTGCTGCAAGACGGCCTTCGATCGGCGGACTTGAGCACTGCCGATTAATTTGCGATCTTGAAAGGTGATTTCATAGTTAGAGGGTACCTCAAAACAAACTGGGCCCGTGGTTGTGGGGGTCTCATGTAAGGGCATACTTGCAGCAGGGACGCCAAGTTGATGCAGGCCATTGAGCAAAGCAGCGCTGAGTCGGCGATAACTGGTCAATATGTCACCTTCGACGATGGGGTGGTCTTCGGGAAAGGCGATGCTGTAGGTCAATTCATCGGTGTGCAAAATGGCTTTACCACCTGTAGCCCGCCGTACCAACCCCCAACCGTGTGTGGTGATGCGTTCCATATCAGCTTCACGGCTGAATTGCCCATAACCAAGCGAAAGGCAGGCAGGTTGCCAAGCATAAAACCGCAACGTGGGGGCGATGATATTAGTACTAACCGCTTCCATAATGGCTTGGTCAATTGCCATATTGGTTGGGCCGTCGAGTGGAGGGTGAAAAATTACACGCCAAGCATTTGTAGACATATCAAATCTCACTGAATTCTCAATTCTTTATTCTACTTCGATTGATGCTTACAGGAAACCACCGCTTACTGGCCTACCAAAAATCGCAAAAATTTTCAGTCAGTTGTTCTAATTTTGCCAAATGGCGCTATAATGCGAAATATGTGTACGCAATCCTAACAAGATTAAAACTTTAGGCCAATTTTTGAATCATGAGTGTCCGTACCCTTGCTGGTCAAGCTGAACATGAACGATTGCAGGTGGCTATCCACGCAGCCAAACTGCGCGTCGTGGGCCATCAAGATATTTTTGATCTGGCGCAAATCGGCTTAATGGCGTCCATCCTCGAAATTTATGGGCCCAGTGAACACGGCTTTGTTTATGCGGAACCTGCCCTGCTGGATGCTCAAGTGCCTCCCCCGGATTTGGTCTTGGCACATCCAACCCTCGGCGTGATTGTGTTTGAGGTCAAAGCCTATGACCTTGATTTTATTGAGGGAATGGAAGCAGGTAGCCTTAAAATTCGGCGGCACGGACAAGTATCGTTGGTCAACCCTTTACGACAAGCCCAACGTGGCATGTTTGCCATCAAAGATGCCTATGAAAAGCTAGCCCCCGGTACGCCGCGCCCACTGTTTCATTCGATGGTGGCCTTGCCGAATATCGCAGAAGATGAATGGAACTGGCTGGGGTATGACCGCTGCATGGATGGGCGATTGGTGTTATTTGCGGAGCATCTGCACGACACGGCACAATTGCAAGCCAAGATTACAGCATTTATTCAGCAGGCGCGGCAGCGGACAGGCCGAATTGACCCCTATCCCCCGAATGCCGAGGCGACCTTATTGCGGGTTTTTGGCGATTCGGCGGTCTTAAATGATGCACGACAACTGGTGCATCAATTTGAGGGACTGGGAGCGGAAATTGACCGGATTGAACAGGCGCATAAACAACTATCCGCCGAGCAACAACACCTTTCGCGCATGGATACGTGGGGGCATCCCTTTTTGGTGCGGGGGGTGGCGGGATCGGGCAAAAGCATTGTGTTAGCCAATCAAGTCGCGCGCACGATTTATCGGCACGAAAAATTACATGACCAACTGGCACTGTTTGAAGAACATCAACATCCCCTACCCCGTATCGGTGTGATTTGTTTTAATCGCAGTTTAGTGGCCTTATTGCGGGATCGGATTGCGCGGGCGTATCAGGCTTTGACCGGGGAAGAGCTGCCAGATTTTGTGACGGTGATTGATTTAAATGCCATGCTGTATCACATCGGGACGACCTTAGGTGAACCCCATTTTCGGTATGTGCGGGCTGGAACTGCGCCGGACGCTGAAAAACGGGCCCGCAAACATTTGCAGCAAATTGAGACGCTGCGCACCAACCGGCCCGATTTATATGAAACTATCGTATTTGACGCCCTGTTTATTGACGAGGGGCAAGATGCCCACCCCGAAGAATATGCTGTTTTACATGCGTTGATGCGCCCTACGCCGCAAACAGGCGAACGCAGCATGATGATTTTTTATGATGATGCCCAAAATGTGTATGGACATCCACCCCCCACATGGCGCAATTTCAGCTTGAATTTGGCCGGGGGACGGGCGGCGATTATGGAGCAGTGCTATCGCAACAGCCGCGAGATTGTCGAATTAGGGCTGAATGTACTGCTAGGGGTTCATGCACCGCAGCAGGTGCGGGTAGCAACGCGCCGTTTTGCCGATATTCATACCTTGCAAGAGAAAAAATTGGTTGAAGAAATAGCAGAGGGCTGGCAGGTGAATTTTGCCCAAACGGCGGGGATAGACCCGATTGTGCGGGGCTTTGAGGCACGTGTTGAGCAACTGGATTGGGTAGCCGACGCTGTGGCGACTCTGTTAGAAGATGAACAGGTTCGGCCCGAACATCTACTCATCCTTGCACCCAAGGCTAATTCATTTAACCATCTCAGTCGGCGGATCGGGCAGTTGACCAAAAGTAAAGTGCCGCTGCGTTTGATCGGTGGCCCTTTTCAACAGCATTTAGACGAGTTGCTGATTAGCCCCGATCATCTCACACTGGCGACGATTCATGCCGCCAAAGGCTATGATGCCCCAATTGTGTTTCTGGTAGATGTTGACCAGATTGAAACCACTGTAATCGGACGGGCCCTTTTTTATGTGGGGGTCACACGGGCCAAACGCTATTTGTTTGTGACGGGTGTGCAGCATCCTAAATCGTTGCTGACCGAAGCGATGGCAACCCAGAATCCGCCCCATAACCACTAATTATTCCCAAATCTTTTATATTGCTGACCCTCGAAACGCATTAACCCTCAACTTTGTACGGCGTGGAGTGTTACTCCTTACAAAGCCGCAAGGTGTTTTGATTGTGCCCATTTTAATTGAGGGGGCGTTGCACTAGGCGATCCCGATCAGGATGCAGGCAAAATATTATCGCTTAAAGAAATTTAGTGATGCTGAAAGGAGACTGAAAGCTCCCCGTTAGCTGTATTGCAAGGCCACCCGCGTACCATTAAAAACTGTAGATGGGAACTCACAAACCTAAGGAAAGAAAAAACAAACTTTCTGAATTTTTTGTAAAAAAGCCCCCATCCACCAACCCACAACCTCCAAAGTGGGCGACAGAAACAGTGCAGTTCATAAATATGGTAGCTTTCGGGGGAAAGTCCCAATGCAAATCGAAAAATCACTGGCAGTCAATAATCAACAGGCTAAAGAGCAATTGAAGGGCATGACCCGCAATCTGCGTACCTATGCCTACTTCACTGCCAAGCGCATGATTGACATTGTGGTCTCCAGTTTCGTCTTGGCAACCGCTGGCGTTTTCATGCTGTTGCTAGCGATACTCATCGAAATCGAAACACCCGGCTCAGCGATTTTCGCCCAAGAACGTGTGACTGCCCGCCGCAAACGCATTGTCAATAGCAAGGCTGAATTTGACGTGGTAACTTTCACCTGCTATAAATTCCGTACCATGTACAAAGATTCTTCGAGCGACATGCACAAGGCGTTTGTTAAGGCTTTTATCAAGAATGACGCGGTAGCAATGGCGGCTATCAATGGCGAAGAAAATGCCGAAATCAAGAAAATTGTCAAAGACCCGCGCGTGACGGTGATTGGAAAGTTCCTACGCAAGACCAGCTTAGACGAACTGCCCCAATTCATCAATGTGCTCAAGGGTGAAATGACACTGGTTGGCCCCCGCCCCTGCATTCCATACGAAGTGGAAGAATATGAGGGGTGGCACAAACAACGGTTACAGGCGGTTGGTGGGATCACGGGTCTGTGGCAGGTAAGTGCCCGCAGCGCCGCTGATTTCGATGGAATGTGCAAGCTGGACATTGAATACATCGAACAACGCTCGTTGATGACCGACATCAAGTTGATTTTGATGACCCCTATTGTGATGATTTTTGGCCGAGGTGGGTTCTGATCTAACCTTGAATCTGAAGATTCGTACTCTCCATACATCTGATCTTGATGCCGCTAACGAAATTATCGTGGCGGCTTTTCAGTCTAGTCGTGATTACAGAGACGACTTAAGGCTTTATCTTGCCCATGCGCCGGATGGTTGGTATCTGGCGGAATGGGAAGATAGGCCCGCTGGATTGGTCGGCGTGACCAATTATGGCCCGCTGGCCTATGTTGGGTTTATGGCAGTCCACCCCAATTTTCATCGCAAGGGGATTGGTGAGGCCATGATGATTCGAGCACTTGCCGAAATGGAAACAAGGGGGTGTTCGGTTGCCTTGCTGGATGCCAGCGCGATGGGTGAGCCGATGTACCGCAAATTGGGGTTTGTGGATGACGGGAAAAGCACCCAATATTTGCTGGGTGAGTCGGTAAGAAACCCGGCTGATTTTCCGTCTATTGATTTAGGTGGCGCAATCATTCGGTTGATGCAGCCCACTGATCTCCCTAAACTTGTTCATTTCGATACCCCTATCTTTGGTGCAAGCCGAGAACGACTGTTTTCACTCTTGATTCAGGCGATACCCGACCGTTCATTTTTGGCCGAGGATTCGGCAGGCCAAATCGTTGGTTATATTTTTTCACAGACCTTGCGGATTGGTCCATTTGTGGCGCTAAACCCACAAGTTGCCGAAGCCTTGCTGCAAGGGGCTTTGAGCGTGCCAGTAGCAGGGCGGGTTTCGTTTATTGCCCCAGTCATTAACTCATATGCCCAAGATTTGGCGATGCGGTACGGATTTGAGCATTTTCGTACCATGCCGCATATGCGCTATGGCGGAAATGCGCATCCGGGGCAACGCGAATTGATTTATAGCCTCATGAGTTTTACCGTCGGCTAATCATCGCCCATTGACGTTGGCAAAGGGCGCTTTGTATAATACGCTCCCGCAGTAATGCGTCTTTTTTTTCGTTAGCCAATTTTCCCCGTTATGGTTTCACGTTCAGTCATCAGTGAAAATGTGACATAGTAGCGGCGGCAAGTGAGAATTGGAGAAATCCTTTCATGAATTACGCAATTGTTCGAACTGGTGGAAAACAATATCGCGCGGTCGTCGGTGAGACGATTGACGTGGAAAAGCTGCCTGTAGATGCAGGCGCAGAGATAACGCTTGAAGAAGTGCTGTTGATTGGTCGTGAAAACGGCGACCCCTCCATTGGCAAGCCACTGGTCAAGGGTGCATCAGTCAAAGTCACTGTTGTCAAACAATATCGTGGCCCCAAGATTCTGGTGTGGAAGTATAAGGCCAAGCAACGCTATCGTCGGCGTCAGGGCCATCGCCAGTATTATACACGGCTGAAGATTGAAGCCATCGAAGGCATCTGATAGCGGAAGATATCCAAAAAGTTGGTACAGGTTTTGAGGAGAAATAGTCATGGCTCATAAAAAAGGTGGTGGCTCCAGCCGTAATGGTCGTGACAGCCAGAGCAAGCGCCTTGGCGTCAAGAAATATGGTGGCGAGTTTGTCATTTCCGGTAACATTATCGTGCGTCAGCGCGGAACCCAATTTCACCCCGGTGAAAATGTAGGGTTGGGCAAAGACCACACGATTTTTGCGACAGCCCCCGGTTATGTTCTTTTTCATGAAGTGCGCGGCAGAAAATTCATTCATGTTGTGCCCGCTGAAGCCGAAACCGCTGAACAAGCCGTTCAGTAAATCTAATTTTCAAGTGAGTTCGTTATCAAGCGGCGTATCATGACCGTCTTGAGTAGCGCGAGAAAGGTTTAGTTGTGAGAGAAAAAATCCACCCCAAGTGGTATCCTGAGGCGAAGGTTATTTGCCTCTCCTGCGGCACAGTCTGGACGGTTGGCGCGACTATCCCCGAAAGAAAAGTGGATATTTGCTCGAACTGCCACCCGTTCTATACCGGTCAACAGCGTATTGTGGACACCGAGGGTCAGGTTGACCGCTTCTATAAGCGTTTGCAACAACGTGACCAACGGCGTGCCGAAGCCGCTGATCGTTCTGTTTCGAAGCAATCCCCTGATGTCTCAGTGGAAGAATTGAGTCTGGGCAAGCGTTTCACCCAAATTTTGGCGGATGAGGGCCTGACCCTGATTAGCCAAGTGATTGACCGTTTGAACAGTGAAGGCGACGATGGCCTGTTGAAGATCCCGGGTATTGGGCGTAAAGTTTTGGCCGATATCAAGAAGGGTGTCCGGGCGCGTGGTTTTGAATTGGCAGGCGAAACTGCCGAGGAAGAATAGTCGCGGGTAGCGAGCTATCGAAATGAACTTGACAAGGCAGGTTGCTTATCTAAAGCCATCTGCCTTTTATTTTGCATAAGGAGTATAACCTTGAAACATCATGCCGGACGGGTTGAGGTGGTGTGTGGCAGTATGTTTAGCGGCAAAACCGAGGAATTGATTCGCCGTGTGCGTCGTGCGCAAATTGCCCGCCAAAAGGCCCAAGTATTTAAGCCAGAAATTGATGTGCGTTATCATCAGACCCGTGTGACCTCGCACAGTGGGCAGGATTTTGTAGCCCACCCTGTCACACATTCGAGCGACATTTTAGGACTGTTGGAAGAAGACACCACAGTGGTGGCGATTGATGAAGGCCAGTTTTTTGATGCAGGGATTGTCCAGATTGCCCAGCAGTTGGCGGATCGTGGAATTCGGGTCATTATCTCCGGACTAGACACGGACTTTCGTGGTGAGCCCTTTGGCCCCATGCCCTATTTAATGTGCATTGCTGAGGAGGTGCTAAAATTACATGCGATTTGTATGGAGTGTGGGGATTTAGCAACCCGCACCCAGCGTCTAATTAATGGCAAGCCTGCCGCCTATGATGACCCGGTGATTTTGGTGGGAGCGGCGGAGGTATATGAAGCACGCTGCCGAACTCATCATGTCGTGCCACACAATGGAGCGCATCATCAATAAGCAGTTGAGCGAGGAGAATGCAGTGAGACTGAGGTTCAAAAAATTAACACCCATCGGCTGCATTCTTCTTCTCCTCGTCGCTTGTACCAGCAAGCAGGATGAGAAAAATACTCAAGAAGATGTTCAATCGGTGGCAGTGGCCCAAGTGAATATTGTAGGGCAGATTTCGACGGCCACATCAACGGCCTTGCCACAGCCCGTTGCGACTAACACAGCCTCCCCGACCCCACGCCAATTTGCTACCTTGATTCCCACGCCACGCAAAGTAACTGTGACCCGCCTGAATGACAGCGTTGACCCACTGCATCCGCTGGAAGTGCAAGTGGGTGAACCTATCCCACCCATTAGCCTGACCGACATTGACGGGAATGAATATGCATTGAACAATTTGGCTGGCAAGGTGGTGGTGGTCAATTTTTGGACGGTGGGGTGCGGGTCCTGTTTTTTTGAATTCCCCATCTTGCAAAACGCCTATGCCCAATATACGGGCGGTGACTTATTGATTTTGGCTGTCAATGTCAGTGAACTTGTCGAAGAAACACGACAGCTGGGTGAATCGTTGCAAATTACGTTTCCGTTGGTAGTTGACCCACAAGGGGCAGTGTTTAGCCATTATTTTGGCGGGGCAGTTGTCCCAACGACGGTGGTGATTGGACGAGATAGTCGGGTGGCAGAGGTGATTATTGGCCCATTAGATACTTCATTGCTCACTTCTATTTTAGCTAAGGCAGGGTTAGAGTTAGGATTAGACTCGGGTCAAGTACCACTGGGGTAATTGGGCTGAATCTATCTTTATAGGAAAAAACCGAGGGTAAAAAATTATGTTATCTCAAATCCCCCACCGTCGTTATAACCCACTCACGGATGAGTGGTTTTTAGTCAGCCCACATCGCACCCAGCGCCCGTGGCAGGGGCAGGTTGAAAAATTACCCGATGAGCATTTGCCAGAATATGACCCAAATTGTTATTTGTGTCCCGGCAACAAACGCGCAGGCGATAAGCAAAATCCGGACTATCACGAGACCTTTGTGTTTGAGAATGATTTTCCAGCGTTGCTGACGGATATTGACCCAACAATCCAGTTAGAGACAGGTTCGCCGTTATTTGTCAAACAGCTAGAGCGTGGGATTTGCCGGGTGATTTGTTTTACCCCACAGCATGATTTGACGTTGGCCCGAATGTCTGTGGAAACCATCCGCCGCGTGGTGGATGTGTGGGCCGACCAGACGCTCGATTTGGCAGAGTATGATTGGCTGCACTACGTCCAGATTTTTGAGAGTCGTGGGGCGATTATGGGGGCTTCAAATCCACATCCACATGGGCAACTGTGGGCAAATGAGCATATGCCCCAGTTTGTGGAAAAAGAAGATCGGATGCAGGGCCTTTATTACGCGAAACATGGTCGAACCCTGTTAAGCGATGTGTTGGCGGATGAAATACGGCTGCAAGAACGGATTGTTTGGGAGAATGACTCGTGGGTGGTAGTAGTGCCATTTTGGGCATTTTGGCCGTTTGAAACACTGCTGATTCCGCGCCGACCGGTGCAATTTGTCCATGATTTGACTGATGTGGAGCGGACAGGATTGGCTGAGGCCCTCTCGGCGACTACAATTCGGTATGATAACGTTTTTGAAACGAGCTTTCCGTATGGGATGGGGGTGCATCAAGCGCCAGTCAATACGCCGAATGTGAAACACTGGCATCTGCACATTCATTTCTTTCCCCCGCTGTTACGGAGCGCTACTGTTCGCAAATTTGTGGCTAGTTATGAGTTGTTTGCCAGCTTACAGCGGGATAGCAACCCCGAAAGCGCCGCCGAACGGTTGCGGACACTATCGGGTATACATTATCGTGAGCAAGCAAAATAACTAGCGGTTGTTGACTTTAAACATCATGCTATGTCCGCCGCCGAGTTCGACATGAATCGAGAGGCGTTCACTCATGCGGGTGACGCCCTCAAAACCCCATAACCCACTGGCGGTGTAGTCCTGCGCGAAAATTTCGGCCTCCCCTGCTTGAAAATCATAGAGGGTCATGTTAAACACAAAGACCAGAATATAATCCTCATCGGTGCGGAAAAAGACCAAAATACGCGGATTATTGGAACTGCCTGCCGTCAAGGTATGGGAATCGGGATTGCTCAATAATTCGCTATATTGGCGGCGCAGGTGCAAGGCATAACGAATAGCCCCCACCATGTTGCTTTTGCGTGTCCAATCGAAAGCATATTCGCTGAAAAGAGGCAGTTTTTCAGGTGGATAGAGGCGGATGGCATCGGGTGAAAAGCCAACCCCAGTGTTAATAGGCCGATCTTCAAAGACCTCAAAACCCGTGCAAATAAAAGGCATGCCCGGTAAGCCCACCATATACAATAAGGCCTGATGACATTGGGCCAGCATGTTTTGACGGGAGGCAGTACGGGGCGTATTGTGGTTTTCGGCTGCGGTAAAAAAGGTGACGCCGGGTTCGTGCCAAGCGATGCGGTCAATAAACTGCTGCATTTTTTCAGGCTGGTGCAAATCGTAAAATAGATAACCCATCACGGCGTTATAGCCTTCGTCGCGGCTGTGACGGCCTATGCTGAAGTCTTCACCCCAAAAGGCAAAATCGCTATCTAACGAACGGGCCTTTTCAACTACCCGCCGTTTCAGTGACCCCGGCAGGGAATGGCCCATATCGAGCATGACGCCATCAATCCCATAATTAATTTGGTAATGGGGTATGATGCCCTCAATGGCGTCCCAAAGTTTGTGGACAACATTTTCGGGCTGCACCAAGCGAGAATCGTACATGCGCAGGGTGTTGTAGGCCATATAGTTAAAATCAGGATGATCGTAGAGGCGTAGATAGGTCACATCTGTCCAAGGTGGTTGAGCATCTTCAGGCGGCCAATCAGTGAATGCACCGGGGACTCGGACAACCGTGCCATCGTCTAATCGGCCATACCAGCGTCCATCTTGCATTTGGATACTGTCAGACGGTGGAGGGTCGGTGAACATTTTGCGATAACTGTCGGGCGGAACTGGTAAGTCGTGCATTTGCCCACGCCCAACACGATGATGAATTTCATCTAATTTATCGTGGGGCCAAATGGGGCTGCCAAAGGCTTTGGGATTGCGTGACCCCAATGAACGGTCAGGAATATCGGCTTGAATCCAATAAAACCATTCGGGGTGTTCTTTAATCCAATCAGAATCACGCGAGGCGGTACGGAGGACAAATTCCATCACTACCCGCAATCCAAGGCGATGGGCCGCTTCCATAAACCCTTTAAAGAGAGTCTCGACATCTACACCAGCCAAGCCCGGTTCAGCTAAGTTGTCGTCGAGTTTATAGGGGTTGCGAATGGCGTAGGGAGAGCCTAATGTGCCTTTTTTACCATCTTGCCCAACAGCAGTAATGGGCAGGAGATGAATGGTATTAAAGTTCATGGAACGGAGGAAGGGCAAAAAGGCGATGGATTTAAGAAGGGTGCCTGTATCGCGCCAGCCCCCTTGATTTGGGCCAATTTCGAGTTTGCCAGAATTGTCATGGTCAAAGGCGGTAGTGACACGCGGAAACATATTGTAGGTGACGGCATAACGTGTCCATTCACCTCCTGTTTCGCCCATGACCACTGGTTGGCGGGGGGAGTCCAAAATGTCTTGCAGGCGTTGGGCGAAAAAATCGTAGGGGTTTACATTTTGGGAGGTGGTCGTTTGAAAATCTAACCAAAGGCCGGGGACGTAATAAGGTGTAGTTAAATCGCGGCGTTGAACGCGCAAATGGTCAATAATCTGTTGTAGAGCCGACATTGATTCCTCAACATAACGGTACTAAATGCCTAAAAGGTATCTCGAATAAAAATAGGTTTCACGTATCAAAAAGGATGATTTGCTGCGCCAAGTTCGATAGCGGGTGGTGGGGGTGGGTGATGGATATGCGTCTAAGCCCAAATCACGCGCAATGGATATGGCACGTTTCATATGGAGCGGGTCGCTGACTACTAAGACACGCCCTAAATCGTTTTCACCAACAAGGTGCTTGGCTTGCATCAAATTCTCAGTGGTGTTGGTTGAACGGGTTTCGATCAAAATGGCCTCGTGAGGGACACCCATCTGGAGGGCGTAATTTCGCGCTGCCTCGGATTCGGCAATTGCATCTCGATTGCCAACTCCACCCGTAAAAATCAAATAGTTCACTTGACCAGTTTGATAGAGCTCAATGGCATGGTTGATACGTTCGCGGAAAACGGGTGAAGGGCGTTCCCTATAAACAGCCGCCCCCAAAACAATCGCGGCATCGGCGGGTTGATGATCTTGTTTAGATGAATAGTGATAAATCTGGGCCATAGTGTAAGTCACCCAGAGGAGCGGAATCAGAAAGGCCCCTAAGACTACCCATCGCCTATAACGCCTCCGCGACCCATACTGTTTAACCACCTATTGGTTATAGCCCTCACCAAAAATTTCGAGCATCAGACTGGGCAGTTTATAGCGGTCGGGAATGACCAACGACGCACCATTTTCTGGGTTGGTCCATGACATCAAATAATCCCAATTGAGAACCCCACTTTTGATATTTTCCTGTGGGATGTTTTTGGCATAGACGGCGAGACGTAAAATTTGATCGAGGGAAAGGCCTGTTTCGATACCTTCGTTTAAATCATTCCAAAGGCCGGGAGCTTCGACCAGCAAATTATCCATCATGTTAGCCGAGACGATTTTATCGCGCACGGCCATGACGACCTGTTGTTGGCGGCGACCCCGATCAATATCATCGGTGCTGTGGCGGCTGCGGGCATATTTTAGGGCGGTGGCCCCATCTAAATGCTGCTGTCCAGCGGCGATATAAAAGGGATCATAGCCATAGAACATGTCGGGATATTGATCATCGTAAATTTCTTGTTCGACATAGATATCAATGCCGCCGATACGGTCAATCAATGAGATAAATGAATTGAAATTGACCATCACATAATCGTTGACGCGGATGCCAAAATTGTATTGGACGGTTTGCATTGCCAGCCGAGGGCCAGTCCCACGTTGATAGAGTTCGCCATAGACACAGGCGGTATTGATGCGGTCAAGGCCATAGCCGGGAATTTCAACATAGGTATCACGCGGGATGCTCATCATGCCAATGCTGTTGTGTTGGGGGTCAATGCTGATAATCATCATGGTATCAGTGCGGCATGAGCCTTCTTCACCGGGGCGATTATCCAGACCCATGACCAGCACGGTGAAGCGTTCTTGCCCATCCCATGGCTGGATTTCCATCGCGTTGCCTTCCAACGCCCCACCGACAGGTGTCCCAACCGCTTGATCGCCCGCACCATAAATAATGGAGGTCGGTTCCAATTGGGAGGAGGTGCTGGCGCTGGCTTTGCCATTGCGGTCACTACGCAACACGATAATCATGACCATGCTGACGATGACTGTTAGCCCCAAGAGAGCAACCGCGATGACCAGCCATGCCCAGTTTTCGGGCATTCCTTGACGCTGGCGACGTTGTTCAAGACGCAAGCGCGTGGGGGTCATTTGTTCGGTAGGGGGTACATAGGCCGGACGAGTAGGGTTATGGGGAGGCTGGGTTGGTGATTGACTGCGGGTGTTATCCAGCGGATTGGCTTGACCCGGCATACTATACCAATGGGAATCGGTTTTGGGAGTCGAGCGTGAATAGTCGTATTGCAGCGGCTTACGCGGCGGCACTATTTCCGGCTGACTGGGCACCGTTTCGTTGTTTTCCGAAGGCTTATCTACCATTCACCATCTCCGCAAATTGCTAAGTTCCACTCATTTTAACCCCAAACGAACAGATGCTCAATTGTCGTTATACCGCCGTTTTATGGATTTTTGGTGCGACTCACTAACCTTTCATCACGTATTCTACTATAGTTCGTTATAATTCACTGCGATTGTTGCAACCATGGAGGCGATAGCTTTGATGCAAAATTGGTGGCGTAAACTGACCGTAGTGGCCGGATGTCTTATCTTGGTGGTGGGCATAGCGGCTTGTAAAGATAGCAGTGATGATAAAAAAGAAACTCCGGTTGACCCGGCGGCATTGATGCAAGATGCTGCCAGTCGAATTGATCAGGCCCAGTCATTCCGCCTGTTACTGGCCCAAGAAGGCCCAGCAACGGTTATTGATAATGATTTAGAGCTTGCCGTTACGTTTAATAGTGCTGATGCGATTTTTGTGCAGCCTGACCGCGTTTTTGCAAAGGTCAGTGTTTCGATTGAGGCCCTAACGCAGGAAGTTCAAATTATTGCGGTGGGTGAAAACCAATATGTCAATAATCGCTTTTTGACCAATGACCAGTGGTTATTGATGACTTTTGCGCACGATTTTTCACCAGCCGACTTACAATCGGCAGATCAGGGTATTGGGAACGCCCTACGCTCAGCTCAAAATGTGCAATTGGTTGGCGAAGAAGACTTGGACGGTGTACCAGTTTATCATTTAAAGGCAGTGGTCGAAGCCAACAAGGTGCGCTCGGTGACAGTGGGCTTGATTGGCTCCCGTGAAGGTATGACTGAGATTGATATTTATATCCGTACCCGCGACAAAAATTTAGCCCAAATTAGGCTGAATGAGCCAGCTTTGCTAGATGCTGAATCGCAAGACCCGACGATTTGGACGATTAGTTTTGCGGGCTATGGCAATTACGAAACCGAAGAAATTCAAGAACCAACGGTTGAGGCCGGAGATGGAGACAATGCAGAAGCTACACCCGCCAACTGATTTACGTCGGGCATGGTGGATACTGGCAGTTTTGGCTCTACCCGTATTCATTGGGGCGCTTGATCTCACCATCGTTTCGGCAATTTTGCCGGAGGTGATGAATCAACTCAATTTGCCACCCGATACCCGTTTTGATGAGGCATCGTGGGTGATTAGTGCCTACTTATTGGCCTATACCATCAGTATGACATTTACGGGTCGCCTGTCGGATATGCTGGGGCGCAAGTGGGTGTATATTTTGTGCCTGCTGATTTTTATGTTCGGCTCGTGGTTTATTACGATTGCTGACAAATGGCCGGCGGATACCTATTTAGAGGTCTATCGCTGGTTCTATCCCAATCCTGATACCCACATTCCCCCGTCACTTGAAATGCGCCAGTTGTATATGATTATCTTGGGGCGGGTGATTCAAGCATTGGGGGCCGGGGCGATGGTTCCGGTCACGATGGCATTGGTAGGCGACCTGTTCCCGAAAGATGGACGGGCACGTCCGTTAGGGGCGATTGGGGCCATTGATACGGCGGGTTGGGTCTTGGGGCATCTGTATGGCGGTGCGATGGTCAATTTTTTTGGCACACACGGCGATAGCATTGTGGATGCTTTTGCGGGGGTGGGTCTCAAAATTAACCACCCAGACTGGCATACCCTGTTTATTTTGAATATCCCCTTAAGCATTATCGCGTTGATAGGGGCATGGGTGGCACTACGTGGCCCACAATTTAATCGGCGGGTGGCCGGGAAATTTGATTTTGTGGGGACGGGTTTGATTACCGCAGCCCTGATTGGCTTGAGTGTCGGTTTAGGTGGAGCCAGCCCTGAATCAGCGGCAAGCGCGGATAGCTTTGACCAAATTGCGGGTAAAAGCACAGATGTCACCACGCCTATGTTAATCATGGCGGCGGTAGCGTTTGCAGCATTTCTGTTTTGGGAATTCCGTACCAAAGCGCCACTCATTGATTTGCGGTTGTTCCGCAAGGCAAATTTCAGTGTGGCGGCCTTTACCAATTTCTGTGTCGGTTTTGCACTGGCGATTGGCTTGGTTAGTGTGCCATTGCTGGTCAATATTCGGCTTGATTCGGCGAGTAACTCGGCTTTTCATGATGCGGCATTGGTAGCAGGGTTGGTGCTATCGGGATTAACCATCCCAATGGCGTTGGCGGCTTTCCCCGGTGGCTGGTTGAGTGACCGCTATGGCTATCGGCGGGTGACAGTGATAGGGATGGCGCTCTCGATTGCGGGATTTTTGCTGTGCAGCTTTACATGGACAGGCAATATCTCGTTTTGGATTATGGCAGCCGAGATTGCACTGGTGGGAATTGGGCTGGGGCTGACGATCTCGCCAGTGGCAACTGCCTTGATGAACGACGCGCCGGATGATGACCGAGGGGTGTCGTCGGCGTTGGTCTTGGTGTTGCGCTTGGTGGGTATGACACTGGCGATTTCAGGCTTAACGACCTTTGCGCTCTATCGGGTGGATGAACGGGTGGCCCATATGCCGGGGTTGGATCGGCAAGACGCCTATTTCAATGCAACGGTTGACCAAATTAACGAGATGTTCCTGATTGGCGCGGCAGTCAGTTTGTTGGCGTTGCTGTTTGCGCTGCGACTGCATGGAGGTCGAGTTGACCCGAAATCGTCGGCGATGCCAGCCAAAACAACATCTGAAATGCGACCTATCCGCGAAATTGGTAGTTAAAAAATAAAAAGCGAATGGGGAGGGTATTTAAGGCCTTCCCCGATTTATTTAGAAAGGCCTTTTATGACTGATTTAGATAAACGCCTCAAAGACCATTTGGGCTATGCGATTGACCATGCGCCAGCCGTGCAGGCTATTTTTGAAAAGGCCGGACTGCGAGCTGATGATGTGCAAACCGTTGCGGATTTGCAAAAATTGCCGGTGGTAAGCAAAGACCATTTTGTTGAGATGCAACAGGCGAATCCACCGTTTGGGGGTTGGTTGGGTGTGCCGATGGAGCGACTACAGCGCATCTATCTTTCCCCCGGCCCAATTTTTGACCCCTTAGGGCTTGATGATGCCGAATCATTTGACGATGTCGAATTGGCGTTGTCACAGGCGGGTTTTGACAAGGGTGATATTGTGGTCAATGCCTTCCTTTATCATATGGTTCCAGCCGGACTATTTTTTGATGAGGGGTTGCGACGGGTTGGGGCCGTGACGGTTCCAATGGGGCCGGGAAACACTGAGACCCAGATTAAAGTCATGCTTGATTTAAAAGTGGCGGGGTATGTAGGTACGCCGAGTTTTTTGGCGATGATCTTGGACAAGATGACTGAGATGGGCATTCCTAAATCGGCTATTCCACTTAAGAAGGCTTTTTTCAGCGCCGAGCCTTATCCCCCTTCATTACGGGCTAAATTTGAAGGCGACTATGGCCTCAAAACGAGTCAAGCCTATGCGACGGCTGACTTGGGCATTGTGGCGTATGAGGTCTATGGCGAAAAGGGATTTATCCTGCCCAAAAATCTAATCGTGGAATTGGTTGACCCGCAGACGGGGCAATGGGTCGAAGAAGGCACACCCGGTGAAGTGGTCGTGACAAGTTTCAGCAAGGTCTATCCCCTCTTGCGTTTTGGCACAGGGGATATGGCGGTCATGATTCCCGGTGCAGGCCGATTGTTTGGCCTGGTGGGTCGCAGTGGTGAAGCGGTCAAGGTACGTGGCATGTTTTTGCATCCCAATCAACTTCGATTCGCAACGGCGTCATTTGTGGGTATCGCGGGGTTACAGGCGGTGGTGACCCGTGAGGGCACTTACGATCATGTGACATTGAAGGTTGCCCAACAAGCTGGAGCAACAGTGGATGAAGAGGCCTTAAAAGCCGCGATTAAACAGGTCGCGCATCTTTCTATCAACGCGGTGGAATTTGTGGAGACAATTGAGGGGCAACGCTTGATTGTGGATGAACGCATATGGGATTAACCTAAGCGGCGTATCTCCACATCACTTTGGTTGATTTGGAGATGACCGCCCTCATCTAAAAAACGCTCAGCACTATCGGCGGGGAAGTTAATCAATTCAAAAGGGGCATTGCGCTTGATGCCCTTTAAAGCTTCAGTGACCAGTTCTTCTACTGAGTCGAGGCGGGTGTGCCATTTGGCGATGGCAAAGTGCGTGCTGCGATAGCGCTTGGCAACTGCCCGCACTTTTTCCATACTGACTTGACCACCCTCGCCCCAAAAAAGCGGCTTGCCCTCGTCATTGAGAGCGACTACATCAGGCTTATACCTATCACCAATACGGATTTCAACGGTCAGGGTTGGATAATCGGGCAAGTAGAGCGCCCACAGGAAGGCTTTCATGAGCACATGCTCACTACTCTCATTATAGCCTTTGGCGAGGATGATTTTGCGATCGTGGGCATGATACATGCGCTTGCGGGGGACTTGGGGTCGATTACTCACAGCGGAACCCTCAAATAAATAGGGCGGCCCATGTCACGAGAACATGCCAACCGCCCTGTTATACAGTCGCTTATCCTTTAGGATGAGAGCGTGGGTAGCTCTGGTAGAGGCAGGGTGAAGTCGTTATTGAAGAACCATGCCTTCAACGACCAACCTACAACTTCGCCTTTACGCGGATCGGTGTAGCGAATCTTGATCCAGCGTTTGTCGTTGCTTTCACCCAACGCAAAAACCTGCGATCCCCACGGCACATAGCTGAGACGGGCGCAACGGGTGCTGGGGCAGGAACGAATGCGGACGTTGCCAACGGCCCGAACTTGAACACCACCCGGAATGGGCGTGGGAGTCGGGGTGGGGCCAGCGGTTGCTGCTTGGGCGGTGCCGCCATCAGTCACCGGAACACTATTGAAATCCCCAGTGAAGGTCAGCCATTGGGCCAATGCCCAACCGATTTGCCCGTTGACATTCAGTTGTGCCCATACACCATCGGCTGAACGCCCAACGATAGGATAGGTCGCGCCTTTGGGTAAAAGGGCCAGTTTAGTCCCGGTAGTTGAGGGGGTTTGGCGCAAGTTTAGCCCTACATTGGCATTGACCGTGCCCGTCACACCTGTTACACCGGGAGTGCCACCAGTTGCAGTTCCCGAAACAGGCGTTCCTTGGGGATTGGTCGTAAACCAATTGAATTGGAGATAGGCTTGGCGCTCAAAATCCACCATTTCAATTGTTAAAGTATGCTGCCCAGCGGCGACTTGCAAGGTTGCGTTATAGAGGAAATCTTGAAAATATGGCGTTGAAGCGATAATCGGTACACCATCTAAGCGGACAGTGAAAATATCATCTACCCGTCCTTCAAAACGGAAGTAGCCACCTGCTCCAAAATCAATCACTTTGGTAAACCGCGCTGACCACGCATCGGCTGGAACCCCAATTGCGGGCGCTGTCAAATCCCAATTGATATTGAGAGGGCCAGCCGCTACCTGACTGAATGCGATCGGTGTCCCCAACACGGAGGTGTTGTTAAAATATTCGACATTCCACGGGCTACCCGTCGAAGATGTCGCGGTGGCTGTGCCTGAGGAGAACCAACTTAAGGCAATTTGGGCATTACCAGTCAAGGCTTGAAATTCAACCATGATGCTGACAGATTGATTGGCAGTGGGGTTGTTGAAAAAGCCACTCAAGGATGTTGGGCCACTCAAATCCGCCCCAATTTGATTGATGATTGTTGTCGTCCCAACCGTGACCCGCACGCCATCTTCAACCGTGACCGTGAAAGTATAAGTTCCGACGTTTGTCAGGGTTTGGGGGCTTGTCCAGCGAATCGAAAAGTTGTCGACTACCCCGGGCAGTTGGGATGGGCCACTTGCACCATAAGCGAAGTTGATAGCGCCCTCACATGAAGTGGTGGCAGTCGGTGACCCAGAGAAACTGTTATTGTTATAATACTGGCCTGCCCAACAGCCTGTCTGAGCTTCGGCGACGCGGGGGGGCGTAACTGCGTTGGGAAGAATGCTTACGAGACCTAGAATGATGATCCCACATAAGGCGAGAATTGATAAGCGAAAAACTGGTTGTTTCATCTAAAATTCGGCGCGAATACCCCATTTTTTAGATTTGGGGAGGAAGCACCTTACTCCTTTCACACTCTAAATTTGGGATTCGGGGCGGGTGTTATACATGATTGATTTTCACCCTTAAAATTTAATTGAACAATTTGGAAACTCCCAAGTTGTTCACGGTTACAAGAATCAAAACAGCATAGAGTATTGAGAGCAATTTTAAGGCTCTCACAACCCTATCATACCATGCTTGGGAAAAAATATGAAAGTTACTAGGTTGGGGTTTGGTCTGAAATAGACAGGGTTTAACAGAACCCAAACAACTTGGAGGAAATCGTAGGGTACAGGTATGGCAATAGTCTAATTTGTATAGCCCTCCACCCCAAATAAGTAGACTACTCGCCCAAAAAACGTCGCACGGTTTCGATCAGTTCAGTCATATTGATGGGTTTGGGCAAATAACCATCACATCCAGCCGCCATAAATCGTTCGGCATCACCCCGCATGGCATTGGCGGTTAAGGCAATCACAGGAATGTGCTTAGTTTCGGTGGTCGCTTTGATAACGCCTGTGGCTTCTAGGCCATCCATACCGGGGATGTTGATGTCCATCAGAATTAAATCGGGTAATTCAGTCTTGGTAATTTCGACCCCGGCCAAACCATCTTCAGCCTCAAGCACCTCATAACCGCGTGATGCAAGAATTTTGCGAACGAGGCGCTTATTTTGGGCGTTATCTTCTACATATAAGATCCGTTTAGCCATTACTTTGCGTCCTTTTCGCTGATAATTTTATCCACGTGGGCCACCAATGCCTGCCGATCTAAAGAGGGTTTTACCCAAACACTGCAATTGTTTTGGCGAAAGATAGTTTTTTCATCTTCAGATAGGTCTTTGGCCGTTAAAACAACAACAGGGATTGCTTTTAACCGCTCGTCTGCCTTGAGTTCTTTTAGCAGGGTAACGCCATCAGTATCTGGCAGCATAAGATCAAGCACGATTAACCGTGGTAAATTATCATCCAAAATAGTTTTGGCATCCTTACCCGTATAGGCTTCCAAAACTTGATAGCGCCGCGTAGCCTCTAAAATACGCCTGACTAACCGTGCATCCCGCCGATTGTCATCAATTACCAAAACTTTTGTTTCGGCAACTGCTTCTAAGGCATCTACAACACTGTTGGCAACTTCACCAACGGTTGTTTTGATCGGCTGGTCAGGCGATTTTGAATTACTGCCTAAGCGTTCGACCACGTGGTCAACCAGTTCGCGGGTATTAAAACTCCCCTTTTGCCACAGGGAATCTACTTGACCCTCTAGGACAGCCCGATCACGCGCGGTCAAGGTCTTGGCAGAAACGACGACTACCGGAATATCGCGGGTCTCTGGGTCGGATTTCAGACTTTCTAGGAGGGTGAAACCATCCATTTCGGGCATGGTTAGGTCACTAACCACTAGGTCGGGCTTGCGCTGGCGAACCAAATCAAGGCCGTCAAGTGGATTATTGGCTTCAAAGACGCGGTAATTCTTATGATTTTGCAGGAGGCGACGGATTAGGCGGCTGTCCTGTGGATTATCGTCAATAATGACGACGGTGGTGACTTGCTCATCAAGTTTGGCAAGGGCAGCCCCAAGGCCCTCTTCCATCTTGTTAGCAGGGGAGACATCGCCTTCGGGGTGTCCAAGTTGGAGATCGAGTACATATTCATCTTCTAAGACGTGTTTTTCGGCTGGGAAGGTGTGACCCGAACAATTGACAATGATGAACTCTTCGGGTTTGAGAAGTCCTTCGGCGGCTAACTGCTCTAGGCCAGCAAAAGCGACCGATGCAGCGGGTTCCATGCTTAACCCTTCACTGCGGGCAAGGCGGCGCATGGCACGGAATGCAGCCCCATCGTTGGCCGAAATCATGGTCCCGCCTGTTTCGAGGCAGGCTTGGCGCAAAATCTTATAGCCGCGTCCGGGGTCGCCTGTTGCAAGAACAGAAATGCGCGTGCGTGGCACAACAGGCTCGGCCTCTTCTTTGCCGGCTTTCCATGCCTCGGCCATCGGCGCACAGCCTTCAACTTGAATAATGCCAAGTTTGGGCATTTTATCAATCATGCCCATGCGCATGAGTTCTTGAAAACCCTTCCAAATCCCGATGGGGCCAATACCACCGCTGACAGCTTGGATATACCAATCCGGGGCACGCCATTTGCCATCGGCAGTTGGAGCATAGCGGGCTAATTGTTCAGCGATTTCAAAGGCGATGGTTTTGAGGCCTTCTTTGCCGGGAATCGCGGTGGTGCCGGGGTCAAGGTAGAGATTGCGGCGTTCGGCAAAGTCTTGGGCAACTTTTTTGGCTTGGTCATAGGTTCCGGCAATTTTCACGACCTCAGCCCCATAGAGGCCAAGCTCACGCAGTTTTTCGTTGGGAACCATACTGGTGAGGAAAATCCATAGGCGGATTCCGGCTCTGGCACAATAAGCAGCATAGGCGGCAGCTTTATTGCCTGTTGAGGCTAAGACCATTTCATTTTTATTGGCTTGTACTAAAGCCGCTGCCCCAACTGCTGCTTGGCGATCTTTGAAGGAGCTAGTTGGCCCTTGACGCTCATCTTTAATGAAGATGTTGGGCAGTTTGAGTTCTTTTTCAAGATTAATGGCATGGATAAGAGGTGTCCAGCCCTCGCCCATCGAAATAAAACGCTCTGGGCGTGAAACTGGCAACAATTCTTCGTAGCGCCATATATCGCTTTCACGGTCACGTAAACCAGCCGACCAGATTTTTTTGGCGGTCTCAAAATCATAATCGGCTTCAATCCATGCCGAACCGCATTTATCACATTTTTTAGCTAGGGGGTCAGGCGGCATGGCATGACCACAATCCCGGCATATCAATTGGGTCAGCAGAGATGGCATTCAGACTTAACTCCATGCAGGGTAATAAAGTTTGTTAAAAAAGGACAACCCTCAAGAATTATTTTAGCACGAGAGACAGATTTATACATCTAATCCTATTTATGATAGGTTAATTCTAGGTCATTCGCAACGGAAAAATTTATGATGAATTTGATTATAGCCAATAATTTTTTTGAACTTTAGGACAAATGGTTTCGTAAATAAGCTATAAATCCCAGTATGAGGTTATTTTATTTGCATAAGGATAAAATTTTTGGTTGAAATCTAGGAATTTGGGATATACTTTTCAACGGTAATTTAAAGTTGCCATTGAGACACAAATTACCAGATGTCTCAGAGGAGGGGACGCACATACCAATTCCAGTAGATTTTTTGCCTCACCCATTTAAGTTAGTGCATCACTTTTCAGGAGAAAAAAACCAATGAAGCGTATTAGCCTTTTGCTGGTACTCACACTTTTGGTCACTACCATCGGTGTCGGTATCGTCAGCGCCAATCAGCCCGTTGCCCAAAAAGCGGCGGCGACCCGTCAAGATGCCAACCGTTTAGTTATTGGCACCACTGACGATATTTCGTCCCTCGACCCCGCCGAAGCCTATTCCTTCCATGACTGGGAGATTCTGCGTAACGTCTCGGAAGGCTTGTTGGCATACATTCCCGGCAGCACCGAATGCGAAGCTCGTCTGGCGACTGACTTCCCTGTCAAGTCTGAAGATGGCCTGAGCTATACGTTCACACTGCGCGATGATGCCATGTTCCCAGACGGCACTGTGTTGACCCCTGAAATCTTCTCCCAGTGGGCTATGCGCAGCCTGACTTTGCAAGGGAGCGTCTATGGGTTGATTAACTTGATCACCACCGTAGCCCCCGGCGCCGATCCAAACACCGTTGTGTTCACCCTGAGCCAACCCGATGACCTCTTTACCATCAAGATTTGCTCGATGCCAGCCCTGTATCCCTTCCAAGAAGGCGATTTGCCGATGGACACCATCACCAATACGCCAGCCGCGTTGCATGGTGTAGGTGCTTATCAATTGGTCAGCTATACCGTTGGTGAAAATGCGACCTTCCAAGTGAACCCCAACTACTATGGCGATGCGCCTGCGTACGATGAAATTGATTTCACCTATTACGAAGACGATGCCCAATTGACCCTCGCGGTTGAAAACGGCGACATTGACATGGCTTGGCGTTCCGTGACCCCCACCGAAGTGCAGCGTTTGGCTGACAGCGAACAACTCGATGTCATCACCCTGCCCGGTCGTATCAACTATCTGTCGTTCAATGTTCAAAAAGACCCCGTCAGCAATCTGCTGGTTCGCCGTGCTTTTGCCAAGGCGATTGACCGCGACGAAATTATTGACCGCGCCATCGGTGGTTTGGCGACCCCCATCTATAGCATGGTTCCTCCGGGCTTCATCGGGGCGACCGAAAGCTATCTTGATCTGTACGACGTGCGCGACCTTGAAGGCGCGATTGCCGACTTGACCGAAGCTGGTTACAGCGCGGACAACAAACTGCAACTGGAACTGTGGTTCCCACCAGAACGTTATGGTGGTTGGTCAGCCGACGCGATGGCAATTGTCAAAGAACAAATTGAAGAAACTGGCTTGGTCGAAATTACCCTCCAAAGCCAAGAATGGGCCAGCTATCGCCCCGCAGCGACCGCCGGTGAATATCCATTCTTCTTCCTTGGTTGGTTCTTCGACTATCCCGATGCCGACAACTACATTGCGCCATTTGCCCGTAGCATTGACTCGGTTGGTTTGGGTATCAATCTCAATGACCCTCAAATGGACAGCTTGATTGACGCCGAACGTACCGCCGTTGGTACGGATGGCCGTGAAGAAGCGTTGGCGGCTGTGCAAGATTACTATGCCGAACAGGTCCCGACCATTCCATTGTTGGTAGGTCAAGACTATATGGTGTGGAACGTCACCCGCGTGACCAACGTCATCATCGGCGCCCCGCTGGTGCTGGAATATCGTTTGCTGCAACCCGTTCAATAAACGTGTAGCAGTTTGTTAGCAGTAAGTTTGGGAGGGACGTGTTGGATTTTATGGTCTGGCACGCCCCTCTCTTTCTTGTATAATCTGCAAAAGTTTAAAACATTTTGAAGTAAGGTCTTATTCCTATGGAACTCACGTTTGGCACGTTATGCGGAGGCGGATTACTAATCGTCGGCCTCTTTTTACTATATGCCATCATGACAGGCAGCCGTTCGCTACGCAATTACGTTATTACCCGCTTGTTGCTGGTATTGCCGATGATTTGGATTTTGGTCACGCTGGTTTTTGTGATGATGCGTGTCCTGCCCGGTGATCCGATTTCGACACGGCTTAAACCCGGTACTGATCAAGCGACGCTTGACCGACTGCGTGAACGCGCTGGCTTGGATCGTCCCATTTACGAACAATATTGGGACTACCTGAATGATATTGCCCATGGCGATTTGGGCGTCTCGAATAACGTGGAGCAAGATCGTCCCGTCACTCAGATTATTGGACGACGCCTACCCGCAACTATTGAATTGGTCATGCCCGCAATCACCTTGATGTTGATATTTGGGATTGCTGCTGGAGCACTTTCGGCCAATAAACATAAGCGCACGCTTGATTATTCGTTTCGTATTACGAGTGTGGTGGCCTATGCTGTGCCGATTTTCTGGCTGGGGCTGATGCTGCAAATTGTGTTTGCACGTCAATTAGAGTTTTTGCCAGTGGCTCAGCGCATTAACCCGCGTTTTGCTAATGACTTTACCCATCGCACCAATATTTACCTGATTGACACTTTGCTTTCGGGTAATGGGCAGGCGTTCGGGGATGTTCTGAAGCATCTAGTTTTGCCAACGATCACTTTGACCATTGCGTTGATTGGGGTCTTTATTCGACTGACCCGTTCTAACATGATTGAAGTGCTGCAAGAGGATTATGTGACCGCCTCGCGCGCTAGAGGTGTGCCCGAAAGAAAAGTGGTCTATTTCCACGCCCTCCGTAACTCATTTATCCCGATTATGACCCTGATAGGTTTGCAAGTAGCGGTGCTTTTGGCCGGGGCTGTGCTGACCGAAACGACATTCTCATGGGATGGACTGGGAAAATTGCTGCGCGATGGTATTGCCCTACGTGACTATCCGGTGGTGCAAGGAACTGTGGTGGTGTTTGCCATTACGGTTGGGGTGATGAGTACCCTCACCGACATTCTCTATGCTTTTATTGATCCACGTATTCGTTTTTAGGATGGACGCTTATGGCAACCACGACCGTAGAGATGTATGTTAAGCCGCGTACCTCAATCATGGGGACAATCCGCAAAACGTGGCGCACATGGGGGGGTGTTAGCCTAGTCATCGCCATCATCTTAGCGATTTTGCACCTTGGTGTAAAGCTGGATGGTGCTAAAGGCTTGTTGCAAATATGGCTGGTTTTCAATGTTCTTTTTGCAACGGCTTTAATCTTGTCTAGCCAGACTGTTCGGCAGGCTCGTCGCTGGCATGGGGCCGACTGGTGGCTGGCGATGATTAGTGGGCTAATCTTGGTGTTGTTTATTATCATCGGCATTATCCCCGAATATCTTGCGCCATATGTCTATGATGTCGAAGCTGGCCCAGCACGTTTGGGGCCGCGTGAAGTGCCCGCTAATTATATTTTGATTACACGGGTTGAACTGCCCTACGAAAACTTTGCCGATATTGGATACGACATCAATACGGGTGAACTTATTGAGCGTACCAGTAATGCCAAGAGCATCGCTGCCATTGATGAAAAAGCCAATCGTATTGTAGGCCAAGAGCGCGATACGGCTGGGATTAAGGTCGAAATTAATCGAGATGCCACTGGATTGCAGCCGATTGAAGCCCTCAATATCCTATCAACCTCCGATGTTACCGCCGATAGAGGGCGTCCTTTGGTGGCGATTGTCGGGGAAGAAAGCCAATTTAAAGACCTTGTGTCGGAATATCCCAATTTACGGATTGTGGGTACAGTTGGCCCAGCCTATAAAGGCGGGTTTTTGTTTGGTACAAATTTATTGGGGCAAGATGTGTTTAGCCGCCTGCTCTATGGCACTCAGAATACTTTGATGATTGGCATTAGTGCCGCGATTTGTTCCTGCCTGTTGGGAATTCCATTGGGTCTTATCAGCGGGTATCTCGGTGGTATTCTTGACCGCGTGCTTTCACTGGTGATGGACAGCTTATATGCGTTCCCCGGCTTGGTGCTGGCGATTGCGATTGCAGCAGTATTGGGGCCGGGTATAGGGAATATCATCTTGGCGATTGCGGTGATTTATGTGCCGACCTATTTCCGCTTGGTGCGTTCCCAAACGCTGGCGATTCGTGAGGTGGCGTATGTCGAGGCGGCTAAGAGTCTCGGCGCGACCAACCCAATCATTTTAATCCGCTATATATTCCCCAATGTCATTGCTTCGGTGGTGGTGATTTTCTCCATCAATGTCGCGGACGCGATTTTGACAGGGGCAGGGCTGGCCTTCCTCGGTTTGGGTTTGCCAGAGACTGTGCCAGATTGGGGTGTTGACCTCTCCAAAGGTAGTCAATTTGTGCTTGGTGGTGAGTGGTGGTTGGTGACTTTCCCCGGCCTTGCCATTGCACTTTTGACTTTGTGCTTCAGTATGTTGGGTGAAAGCCTGAGCGAAATTTTGAATCCACGTCTGAATCGGGCCTAGGGGGACGATACTATGTCACTTTTTCAAATCGTACCTGATCGAAGTCAGGTCAATAAACAAGAAATCATCCTCTCCATCCGCGATTTAAGTGTGGAATATCAGACCCGCCGGGGGGTGTTGAGTGCCATTGATACTCTTTCACTTGACCTCTATAAAGGGGAGGTGTTAGGGCTAGTAGGGGAATCGGGTTCGGGTAAATCAACACTGGGCAAAGCGATTATGCGGATGATTCCCCAACCGGGGCGCATCACCAAAGGCCAGTTGATTTTTAAGAATCAAGATTTGATGCAGTACGATGAAAAACAGATGCGGGATGTCCGGGGCAAACAAATCAGTATGATTTTCCAAGACCCTATGACCTCGCTGAATCCCGTGCAGCGCATTGATAACCATATCATTGAGGCGATTCGGGTACATGAGCCAAGCGTCACCAAAGACGAGGCGCTATCCCGATCAGAATCGCTGATGGAAAGATTAGGGATTGGTCGTCGGCGCTTAAACGAATATCCCCATCAGCTTTCGGGAGGGATGCGCCAACGTGTGATGATCGGGTTGGCTCTTGCATTGAAGGCCAATATTATCATTGCCGACGAAGCCACCACCTCACTAGACGTAATTGTGGAAGCACAGTTCTTGGATCTGCTGCGTGAGCTTAAAGATGAATTCGGCTTGACGATTTTGCTGGTGACTCACAACATTGGTATCGTCGCTGAACTGGCTGATCGCGTTGCCGTGATGTATGCGGGACGCTTGGCTGAAGTTTCTAGCGTGGACGAGTTGTTCCATAATCCCAAACATCCCTATACCCAAGGCTTATTGCGCAGTGTGCCCAATATTGCGATGGATAGCCAAGACCTGTATCGGATGGATGGGACACCGCCTAATTTGGTTATGCCCCCAAGCGGTTGCCGTTTCCATCCGCGCTGCCCACATGTGATGGATATTTGCCATCAAAAACAGCCGTGGTTGGTGCGCGTGGACGAAATTGGCGAGGGTGATGAGCAAGTCGGTGGTTATGACAAGCATCTGGCATCATGCTGGCTGCATCAAGAATATCAAGGCTCAACGCAGGCAAGGCGGTATTAAATAAAGTCTATGAGTGACAATCTTTCTTCCGGCAGCACTATTTTACGGCTGCAAAATGTCAAAAAATACTTTCCGGTGAAACGTGACCTGCTCCAACAATTGATGCGAGTGGGAGAGCAGCAATACGTTCACGCGGTAGATGATGTCTCGTTTGAGATTGAACAGGGTAAAGTTTTTGGTTTGGTAGGTGAATCTGGCTCAGGCAAGTCCACCACCGGACGGTTGGCGGTTGGCTTGCTTGAACCAACTGAGGGTGAAGTCATTTTTGAAGATATTCACCTAAACAAATTGAGCGGCGAAGAACTGCGGAAAATGCGCCGCTATATGCAGGTGATTTTCCAAGACCCAATGGCAAGCATGAACCCGCGTATGACATTGGGGGAAGGCGTTGGGCATGGCCTCAAAATTCATCATCTGGTGAATAACCAACACGAATTTCGCCACCGTGTCAGCGAGATTTTGGATAAGGTGGGGTTGACTCCCGGTGATGCCTACTTTGACCGCTATCCCCATCAGATTTCGGGTGGTCAGCGGCAGCGTGCGGTGATTGCACGGGCATTGGTGATGCAGCCGAAATTGATTTTGGCTGACGAACCCATTGCGATGGCGGATGTGTCGGTCAAGGCGGTTTTGCTGGATTTGATGGTGCAGCTTCAGCGCGAATTTGGCCTGACCTACCTGTTTATTACCCATGATCTTGCGACGGCCAAATATATCTGCGACCGGATTGCGATTATGTATCTGGGCGAGATTATTGAGGTTGGGGACATCAAAACGGTCTACACCAATCCGAAACACCCCTACACTGAGGCGTTGCTGGCGGCTGTGCCTGTGCCGGACCCGCGCTTCCGGCGGCCTGCCCCGATGCCACGCGGCGAAATTCCGAACGCGATTAATCCCCCCAGTGGTTGCCGTTTCCATCCGCGTTGCCCGATTGCACAGGATATTTGCAAAACAGAACACCCCCGCTTGTTGCCTGTTCCGGATCAGCCGGGGCATGTGGCGGCGTGTCATTTCCGCACCGGGGATTACATTCATCTTGATCCCGGCCCATTGATTAACACCAATGTGGCGGTTCCAAAATAAAACAATGATTGAGCGTGGTCAAAAGCCGCGCTCAATTTTTTTACAGCGTCAATTCACCGCGTAGAATGACAATAGCCATCCCCCCAACCCGTATCCCTTGAATATTATCGCGCGGGCCGATGACCTCTACCCAGCCTTGGCCGGGGCGTTGCATCCAGTGGCCTTGCTCGGCAATGAAGTTAGGAGTTTCCAGCAGGCCATAATGCCATAAGTAGGCCGCCATGCCACCTGTCGCCGAACCCGTGAAAGGGTCTTCGGGCAAATCGGGCGGTGTGCCAAATTGACGAGCAAAAGTCGTGCCCACAGGGGTTATCCCTGATAGGCAAAACAGGTGCGGACTGAAAAAGTCGGATTTGGCACGGAGAGCATTGTAGGCTGGAATATCTAGTTGGGCGCGGCGCAGGGCCTCTAAATTTTGCAGGGGAATCATCAGTTGGGGTGTGCCTGTGCTGACCGTTTGAATAGGATACCCCGGTAACAAGTCCTCGATGTCTAAGCCAAAGACAGGCATTACATCGGCGGGATTATAGGTGGCGAGGAATTTGGGAGCGGGTTGGTTCATGACAATCCGTACTAATTGACCATTTTCACTGTAGACCTCGACTCGAATTGGCCCGACTTTTAGTTCAAGTGTCAAAGTGGTCATATCGTCCGATAATTTGAAACGACTTGTATCAATCAAGGCACAGGTGGTAGCAAGTGTCGGGTGTCCAGCGAGGGGGATTTCCTCAGCAGGGGTGAAATAGCGCACTTTGAAATCACAGGTATCAGAATATAGCACAAAGGCCGTTTCAGCTTGATTGGTTTCACGAGCGATGGCCTGCATTTCGGCTTCAGTCAGGCTGTCGGCATCCAAAAGTACGGCACAGGGATTGCCATGCAGGGGCCTATCGGCAAAAGCATCCACTTGCAAAAACGGGAAACGGCGCATTTTTAGAACTCTCCGGCGGTGTTGTGGGCGGCACGAATAGGTTCAGGCAGGCGGTAGCGGGTCGAACAGCGCAAAATCAATTCGACAGCAGTTTCGATGGTGGCATGGTTGCCGGGGGAGATATAAACGGGTTGGACATTGGTGCGGGTGCGGACTACCATACCAATAACTTCATTATGATCTTTGTGATGCACTAGCAGTGGTGACGTGCTCCCCCGTTCAAGATCAGGTTCGGTATATTTGCCGTAGAGGTGGGTCTTGCCACAGCCCACTGTGGGCCGATCTAGCCACAAACCAATATGGGCGGCGATGCCCAATCGGCGGGGATGAGCAATGCCCATGCCATCAAAGATATAAACATCGGGAATCAATTTTAGTTGCTGATGCGCCGCCAAAATGACCTCCCCTTCTCGAAAAGAAAGCAGGCCGGGGATGTAGGGAAATTTGGTCGGCAGGGTAGCGGTGACGGCTTCCAGAATTTCGAAGGCGGGGTAACTCAATACGACCACCGCCGCACGGCTGACATTGTTTTTAACACTGACATCCACCCCTGCGACCATTTTTAGGTTATCGAGGTCAAGGGGGGTTGAGGTATCCACCTGCCCAGCGAGTTCTTTTTGCAAGGCAATGGCTTGGGCAGGCATTAAATCCCAGCGGTGTTGAATAGTCATATTGAAGGCCCTCTACCAAGCTAAATTAAATAGTTGTTCCGTGTCGGTGGTGGCGGCGGTAGTGGCCGGAATAGCCATAAATAGGAAACCGGCGAATACAGGGGGACGGATGTTATCAAACCCCATGCTGTCGGTCTCCAATAAAATCCCTTTCTGAATCAATAGGCTGACCATTGGGTTGAGGGCATTGTAATCGGCATATTTGCCTTGATGTTTGGCGCGGGCCATCTCGAAAAGGATACGGCGCTCCCGGTTCGATAGGCTACGCCAAATCGTGTTACATTCTTCTTGGGTGGCGGGCAGGTTTAATAGGGTAGCGACCACTTGAGTATCGGACATGCCCTCGTAAATAAGATTTTTGGGCTCCCATGCCGAAAACGCCGCCCGTAACAAGCCCGCATGACCACCCGTTGCCAACATCAATTGCTCCCGAATGCCAGCAGGGGGTGGTGAATAATCTTGACGGGTGGAGAGGCGTTGAAAGGTTTGTTCAGCATCCGAGGGGCGATAGGGTAGCAGAAAATGGCGCGTATCCACAAATAAATCGAAAAAGGCCTCATATTCAACATGTAATTCATCTGGCACCATCAGTGGCAAAATCTGACGGGCAGTGGTGATATACATAATCCGATCTTTATATTGGTCGCGCAGGCTACGCAGGCTTTGGAAAAAACGGGGGGGTAATTCACGCAGCATTTTTTCAAATTCATCAAAAATGAAAATCAGTTTGATACCATGATTGGAACCCGCAAAAATGCGATGCATCAAATCTTCCAGATAGCGGAAGGCGACGATATGGGTGTTGCTGTGGGCAGTGTCGCTGGGCCAGATTTTGTGATAGAGCGCATAGAGTGATTCGGGATGCGAGGCATCTTTGGGATTGGTGATATGGGCCACGAGTTGGTTATCCATCACGGCTTGTAAAAGGCGGCTAGCGATGAGTTCATAGCCTGACCAACCAGAGGGCATCGCGGGGTCGAACGCACTGGGCATTGGCTCTAATAGACTGTTAGCATCAATCCCGATAAAAATGCAATGCGATTGCTCTTGATACATTTGGTACAGATAGCGATCTTGCACGTCTTTCCGCATTAGTCGTCGGATGAAGTTGGATTTGCCGACGCTCCCTAATCCGATGATTTCCACTGATTTACCCGCGTGGATATGGCCCATTACCGCTTCCAAATCAGCCTCGCGGAAATTGGTGCGCATTTGCGACTGGGCAGCGGGATTATTTGGATAATTCATGGCAACCCTTCTCATTCCAAAAAATAACACCTTTCAAATCTCCTCTCCAAGTATAATCAAGACTGCGATTTCGTGGAATGTTTGTGCGAAAGGATGGGCGATTTTCTGATGAGTGATGACGCAAAAAAGGCGCTAATCGGGCATCAATTTCCGGTGCTGGATAAGGGCTTTGTCGAATTGCAGGATGTGATGGGCGATGACCTTGCGATTGTGAATGCCGCCCGCGTTTCATTTTTGGGCGAAAGCAAGGGCCTCGAAAAAGATAAAAAATTGCTGTTCTATCTGATGCAGCATCGGCATACCAGCCCGTTTGAGATGGTCGAGTTTAAATTTCGTGTTCGTGCGCCCCTTGTAGTTTGGTAAATTAGCTGCCCCCTGCTCGGTGACGGGACAGGTGTAACCTCTCGAATTCGGTGAACCCTACGTCAAAAAAAGGATATGGGAATACCGAGCCAAGCCCCAATAAACCATCGGGGAAGGTGTAACGACTGATGCGGGAGGGAACTCGCTTATTTTCAGGTGAGTTCAAGATACAGTCTGAACTTGTGGGAAACCATAAGAACCATACAGAAATGATATGGCCGCTGGCTTAACCAGAGGTAACAGCTTGGGCAATGGGTTCGACACAGAATGTGGTCGGCGAACTCCCAAAGTGGGAGATATACTCCCTTTGAGGAGAACGACTATTATTTCCCGTCTGTTTGGCGGAAACAAGCGGCCTCGAATAAACAGGCCAGCGAGGGTGAAATTGACCCTGCCGAGGGTGAAAAATTGACCGCCCTCCTCGCCGAACACTATGACCGCTCTTTTGCCCTGTATCAGCAGGCGTTGGATGCGGGCGTGGCAAAGGAATTGGCGCGATTATTTTTGCCGGGGTTCTCGGTGTATTACACATGGGTCGTCAAAGTGGATGCCCATAATTTGATGCACTGGATTGAATTGCGAATGGCTCCTGATGCACAGCAGGAAATTCGCGTTTATGCCGAGGTTATCTACAACGAGATTTTTAAGCAGGTGTTGCCTTGGACAGCCGAAGCCTTTGAAAAATTCCGTTTGAGCCAACGCCGGAATTTATAGCAGGGGTTTATTGTTGAACGCGCTCATTGCAGGTTGTGATGGGCGCGTTTCTATTCTTCAGGTAGGCCGCGTACTTCTCGAATGGCCCTCTCAATATCATCTTGCATTTCTTCGTCAGTTATGCCTGCTGGAATACGTGACCGGATAGAATCAACGGCGTTTCCAAACTGGGTGGCCCAAGTCTCATTCAACTTGGCACGCAGTATTTTGCGTTGTTCCGAGGATAGTCTGTCTACTGAGTTTAATATTTGCTCAAATTCGGTATCTGATATTAACATATCCATCCCCCCAGATTCTCAACATAAGGTTATTATAGGCGTTAAAAAGCCCAAATGGAAAGCCAGAGATGTCAGAATCTATCAATCCAGAACCAGATAGCCCTAGAAAATTATTTTCATCCCTCAAAGATGTACATCCTAAAATTGCGGCATTTTGGGCGGGTGGACTGATTTTGGTGATGATGTTTTTTTGGAGGGTGGTCGGGCCGGGTAGTTCAATCCTTTGTTTTTGTTGTATGCCTGTATTTTTCGTCATTATTGCGGCAGTTTTGGCAATTGGAAATGCAGTCCATACATTGCGTAATGGCATCAAACTGGTTTTGCTATGGCGAAAATACGAACCTCTCCAATTAAACCGACGTTATGTGATGATTTCGGCGCTCATCAACATTCTGGGATGGATTGCTGTGGTGTTTACTCCGCTCCATTGGACTTGGGAGAGTTGGTATCTTGATCAACATTGGGATGAGTACAATGTGGTGGTCGAGGAATCCTATGTCAGTAATTTAGAGCGAGTACATGCTGAGTTGACCCCTGATTATTTAGGTTCTAGATTGTCTACTCAATACAAGCATTTGTCTTCAACTGGATTGGTTGATCATCGAGGTGGACAGGTCTTTTTTCCTTTTTTCTATGGTTCTGCTGGGCATTACGGAATACTTTATTGCCCTGAAGCTGCTCAGGATTGCGTGATGAATGCGGGGAAATATACCATCACGCATGATACACCTTACTGTTATTTGCTGCGTCCACATTGGTATCGGTGTATGGTAGGCGATTGGTGAGAGCATTGGTGCTTTTCATTACCTTGCCACTCCATGCCCGTTCGTGGTAATCTCGCGCCACATTTCACAACTAAGGCACTAATTCACGGATTTTTCCGTTTGAAGGAGTTTTCCCAATGTTAAAAACGCATACCTGCGGCGAATTACGCGCCGAACATGCCGGACAAGAAATTACACTGGCGGGGTGGGTTCACCGCTGGCGCGATCAAGGCGGCCTCGTGTTTTTTGACCTACGTGACCGCTGGGGCATTGCCCAATTGGTCATCAATCAAGAAACCGCGCCCGACACCCACAAAAAAGCCAAAGAAGTACGGAATGAATGGGTGATTCAGGTCAAGGGCATTGTGCGCCAACGTCCGGCGGGCATGGTGAACACCAACATCGCAACCGGGGCGATTGAAGTGGAAGTAACCGATTTGGTGGTGTTGAATCAGGCCAAGACTCCACCATTCTATATCAACAAAGACGAAGAAAACCTCGACGAAGCCCTGCGCATGAAATATCGCTATTTGGATTTGCGTCGCGAACGGATGCAGAAGAATTTGATTTTGCGGCACAATGTCATCCGCTTCATTCGCAATTATTTGAGCGACCGGGGCTTCATGGAAATCGAAACACCCGTATTGTTCAAGACCACCCCGGAAGGGGCACGCGATTATCTTGTCCCCAGCCGTGTTCATCCCGGCAAATTTTATGCCCTACCCCAAAGCCCCCAACAACTCAAACAACTGCTGATGGTGGCGGGTTATGAACGCTATTTTCAGATTGTGCGCTGCTTCCGTGATGAAGACCAACGTGGGGATCGCCAGCCAGAATTTACCCAACTGGATATGGAAATGAGTTTTGTAGGTCGGCATGATGTCATGGAATTGATCGAAGGTATGATGATTGCCATCGTCAAAAACGTGACCGACCGCGAATTGGTATTTGATCCCTTCCCGCGCATCTCCTATCAAGAAGCGATGGAAAAATACGGCTCAGATAAACCGGATATTCGTTATGACATGGCGGCGGTAGACATCAGCGACATCGCAGGGCGCAGCGGGTTTAGCGTGTTTACTTCGAATGTAGCGGCGGGCAAACCTGTCAAGGTCATCCGTGTACCCAATCTGGGGGCGGAAAGTGGTAGCCAACTCAAGAAACTGCATCAGGAATTGGAAGAACTGTGTAAAGGGGCGGGCGCAAAAGGCTTGGCTTATATGGCAATCCCCACCGAAGAAAATGGGGAAGTGCGTGGGCCGATTGGTAAATTCTTCCCCACTGAGTTGAAATTGGAATTATTTGATGCGGTGGGTGTTCAACCGGGTGACCTGCTGCTGTTTGTCTCCGATGATCGCAAGGTGGTTTATAATGTTGTGGACACCCTACGCCGCCATTTGGCTGAAACCCTGAATCTGACCGACCCCAAGCAGGTCGCCTTTGCATGGGTGGTGGATTTCCCCCTATTTGAATGGAATGCCGACGAAAACCGTTGGGACCCATCGCACCATTTGTTCACCTCACCCTATCCCGAAGATTTGCATATGCTGGAAACCGAACCGGGTAAGGTGCGCGGTCAGCAATATGACCTTGTGTGCAACGGCTATGAGGTAGCGGGTGGCAGTATCCGTATCCATGACCGAGCTATTCAAGAAATCGTATTCCGTTTGATCGGGCAGAACGTGGAAGAGGCCCGTCATAAATTTGGGCATATGTTGGAAGCTTTTGAATATGGTGCACCACCACATGGTGGGATTGCCCCCGGCATTGACCGTCTGTTGATGCTGTTGGCAGGGGAACCGAATATCCGTGAAGTGATTGCGTTCCCCAAGACTCAGCAGGCATCTGACCTGATGGCCGGGGCGCCGTCGGATGTGACACAGCAGCAATTGGACGAACTACATATCGCCATTGTAGGCGAAGTCGAGTCGAAATAATCCCCCGCGCCGCCTATTTCTCGGGGTAAGTGTTTGTGCTAGACTCAGGTTATACAACCACTTGCCCTGAGAATAGGAGGCAAATTATGAGTGGCTCAACATTCATCAGGGTTCGTCCATCGCCCATTGCGGGGACGTGGTATCCGGGGAATCCCGATACCTTGACCGAAATGGTTGATGCGTTTTTAGAAAATCCTACCGATCAAACTTTTAGGCTGAATGCTCCGCTGCGTGGACTGTTGACCCCACACGCTGGAATGCGTTTTTCGGGTGGTGTGGCGGGGAAAGCCTTTCGTTATGCTCGTGGGTTGGATGTGGATGTGGTGGTGGTTATCAGTCCTTCCCATCATCTATTTGATGCTGACCTTGTTTCGACGGCCTATACCCATTATGAAACCCCGTTGGGGCGCGTGCCGGTCGCATTGGATTTGGTAGATCGACTGGCGGCTGAAATCCCATTGGGGCGGGTTGCCAAAGACCCCGAACACGCGGTTGAAATTGGACTGCCTTTTTTGCAGCGCACCCTTGACCATTTTGAACTGCTGCCGCTTTCGATGCTTGACCAATCATGGCGCTATTCGGAAAAACTAGGTCAGGTATTGGCTAGACTACTGAAAAATCGGAAGGTGCTATTGGTGGCGAGTTCTGATCTCTCCCATTTTTACATTAATGAAACAGCCCGCCTGCTCGATGCCACGATTTTGAACGCGGTTGCTGATTATCATCCAGCTGAGATTATCCAAGCGGATGAGCAGGGACGCGGTTTTGCCTGTGGTCGTGGAGCGATTGCAGCAGTGATGGTGGCGGCTAAAGCACTTGGGGCAACGCAGGCTACGATTGTAGGGTATGCCACATCGGGCGAGATTAATCACGATCTTAGTAAAGTGGTCGGTTATGGCGCGGCCCTGTTCAATTAGTTTAGTGGTCTTCTATGTATGCTGAAGTTGCCGTCAACCGTCCACTCAAACAGGTTTTTACCTATCACATTCCATTAGAACTCACTGGGCAGGAGGAAATTGCCCCCGGCCATTTGATTGAGGTCGCTTTTGGTACAGCAACTCTCAGTGGAATTGTTACCCACCTCCACAATGTAACGCCAGATTTTCAGACCAAGCCAATTCTAAGACGCCTTGACCCTGAGCCCGTCTTGACCCCTGCCCAATTAGAATTGGGGTGGTGGATGTCGGAACGGACATTGACCCCAATCGGCTTGTGTTTGTGGGCGATGCTACCACCGGGGCTATCGGCTGACCGCGCCACTCGTTATACCTTGCTTGATTTAAATGACCCCGGCAACACTCCTGTTCAACAACGGGTATTGAGTTTGCTTAAAAAGCGTGGGCCATTGACCAATCGTCAATTAGGACGGGCACTCCCGCACACCGATTGGCAAGCGGCAGTTAATCAATTGACTGAACGCCAAGCCGTCAGCAAGATGGAAGTCCTGACGCGACCTGCTGCTAAACCCAAAATGGTTCGCACGGTGCGATTAGGCATCGAACCAGAAGAAATTCATGACGCGATTGATGAACTTCAAGATGGCCGCAAAAAACTGGATGTGTATCCAGCTATCCTCGAATTTTTGGCTTCTAAAGTGGAGGCGGTCGAGGTTAGTGTGGTTTACGAAGAAACTGGAGCAACCCTTACACATCTTAAACGATTAGCGGATGAAGGATTGGTTATTTTGGGAGAAGAGGAAATCTGGCGTGACCCATTAGTGGGTCGTATTTTTAGCCCAGACACTCCCCCCGTTCTGACTTTGGCGCAACAAGCTGCATGGAAAACTATTGATGCTCATGCAGAAGCTGTCCATAATGACCCTTCAGCGGAATCGCAAGTTTTTTTGCTGCATGGGGTGACAGGGTCGGGCAAAACCGAAATCTATTTGCGGGCGGTTGAATTGGTATTAGCACAAGGGCGACAGGCCATCATGCTGGTGCCAGAAATCGCGCTTACAGCCCAAACCATCCGACGATTTGCGGCGCGTTTTCAAGGACGGGTTTCGATTATCCACAGCAAACTTAACCCCGGTGAGCGTTATGACGTATGGCGACGGGCGCGAACAGGCGCTATCCAAATTGTCGTGGGGGCAAGGTCAGCCCTTTTTGCGCCACTGCCGGATGTGGGGCTGGTCATTTTGGACGAAGAACACGATGACAGCTATAAACAGGACGCTGAATTTTCCCCGCCGCATTATCATGCCCGCGACGTAGCGATTGAAATGATGCGCCAGACTCATGGCACGGTCATTTTGGGCAGCGCCACACCCGATGTCACGACCATGTTTCGGGCGGAGAGGGGTGAATTTACCTATTTGCATTTGCCAGATCGGGTTTTGGCTCATCGCGCTGAGGTCGAAGAACAAGTACAAGCCTTAAAATTGCAATCGCCACATTATCACGAAACTGAGGTTGAAGAGGCGGTCAGTTTGGAATTGCCCCCGGTGCAACTGGTGGATATGCGCCACGAACTGCGGGTCGGGAATCGCAGCATTTTCAGTCGGGCATTGCAATCAGCTTTACATCAAACGCTAACGGCCCAACAACAGGCCATCCTGTTTCTCAATCGGCGTGGCACCGCGACATTTGTGATGTGTCGGGATTGTGGCTATATTGCCAAGTGCCCCCGCTGTGAAACGCCTTTAACTTATCATGCTCCCCAAGAGGCTTTGCGTTGTCATCACTGTGGCTATCATGGCCCTAATCCTCAAAAATGTCCTGAGTGTGGCAGCAACCGGATCAAGCATTTTGGGACAGGCACAGAACAGCTTGACCGCCTAATTCAGACGGAATTTCCAGAGGCACGGGTGGTGCGCTGGGATAAAGACACGGCTTCGGAAAAAGGGGCCCACGAAAAAATCCTTAGCCAATTTATCCACCGCGAGGCTGATATTTTGGTGGGTACACAGATGGTGGCGAAGGGCCTAGATTTACCATTGGTGACGTTGGTCGGCATTATTTCAGGGGATACAGGCTTGGGTTTGCCCGACTATCGAGCGGGGGAGCGTACCTTTCAACTGCTAACCCAAGTAGCGGGTCGGGCTGGACGGAGTTTGTTAGGGGGGCGAGTGATTTTACAGACGTATCGCCCCGAACATTATGCTATTCAAGCGGCGGCCAGCCACGATTTTGAAACATTTTATCGGCAGGAAATGGATTATCGGCGGACGTTGGATTATCCACCCTATAAACGTTTGGCGCGTCTGCTATTTACAGATCGCACCGAGGCGAATGCCCAAGAAGAGGCTGAAAGCGCCGCTCGCATTTTACGCCTGCATCGCAGCAAAGGGGATTTCCCAGCGACCGAAATTATTGGCCCAACCCCCTGTTTTTTTACGAAGCATAACAACCTGTTCCGTTGGCAAATTCTGATACGCAGCACTGACCCAGTGGCATTTTTGCGTGGGGTGGAATTCAAGAGCGCGGTAATTATGGATATTGACCCGGTGGATTTATTATGAGGGGTGAGCAAGAAGTTATAAAAGCTCACTCACCCCGCACTTGAGGTTTTTATTGAGAGGCGGGGATGTTCAGCACATCACCGGGATAGATAAGCGAGTTCTGATTGACCAATGTTCCCGGATTGGCCGCGATTAATTGCTCCACTGTAATACCGAAGTTCAAGGCAATTCTAAACAAGTTATCACCTTGTTGGACGGTATAGGTTTGGGCTGCACCTGCTGGCGGTGGATTGGTCGCAACAACCGCTGACTCGGTGGTTGGAACCGGGGCATTGGGGTCAACGGTAGCGGTTTCCGAAACACAATTTGGGATACGGATTTCTTGCCCTATATAAAGTGAATTGGGGTTGGCCGCGAGTTCGGGATTAAGCGGGTAAAAATCCTCAACGGCTATGTCTAGCTCGGTAGTGATGCTATACAGGGTATCCCCAGCGTGCACGGTATAGATACATTTATCAGGGGGCGCAGGGGGTGTTGGGGTTGGCAATCCCGGCTCATACGTCGCTGTCAAGGTTAAGCTTGGCGTTGGGGAGATGCCTGTATCGGCAAAACCGGGGGGCGGCAAGGTGGCATCGGCTAAATTGACGGTTGGTTGAGGTGTAAAACTGGGCAACGTGGTCGCCACAACTCCACCGCTTTCACCACCTTCGGGTGTATTGACAGGTGGCCCGCCGACAATCAGCGTTTTAGACGCAGCGATTTGTGGCTGCGGTGTAAAGGTTGGCAAAGCAGGCGTGTTGGAAGCCAGTGGTGTACTAAGAATTGGATCAAGTTCACGCACATTGACTTTGGTAGTAGAGGCGTCTTTATCGCCAGCATCTTTAAAACATCCAGCCGCTCCAAATAGCAGCAGACATGTCATAATTCCCAAGCGTACCGATGGTCGTTTCATAAAGCGCATTCTTATTCCCTACCTGAAAAATTTACCATTCATTGTAACCATTCTACCGCACTCGTGCCGACCCAAAGTTTGAGAATGGTTGGCGGTGGTAAGTCACCCTCGATACGATTGGGGCACTTGGTTAGACTACAACCGCGTTTATTTGAGATCAGGATAGCCTTGATGAAGTTTGATTTGAAATCTAAAAAAGCAATTTCCCCACGCTGGATTATCTCAGTTCTCATTTTTGGCACGGCCTTGTGGTTATACACCTCGACCGCTGTACCGGGTTTGGTGGTTGGAGGCGGGGTGGAAAGTGAATCGGCGGAATTGCAGCGGGTTGCTAATCGTTTAGGGATTGCCCACAGTACGGGATATCCCATTTATACATTGGTGGGTTACGGAGCGGCTCGTTTAGGAGAGGGACTGAATCAAAATCCTTATACATGGATTACCTATAGTTCGGCCTTAGCCAGCGCCGTTGCGTTGGTGCTATTTTTTCAATTAGCCCTGTTGGTTGCCTGTCCACAAGCCGCATTGGGTGCGACGGGCTTGCTGATGGCTTCAAATACTATCTGGCATATCAGCACAATTCCCGAAACACAAGCCCTCCATGCTATTTCACTCGTCGGCTTATTTTGGTTGATGCTGCTGCACCTATACCAACCTCAAAAATTTGGGCCGTTGGTGGGGATGGGGTTTTTGGCAGGGCTAGGGCTTGCTAATCACCGGACAATTGTATTGGCTTTTCCGGCGGTTGGATTGGCGATGTTGTTGGCTGGGACATGGCGACATCTGAAATTTAAACAATGGCTGATTTTGGGTGTTGTTTTGATACTGCCAATTTTGTCCTATAGCTATATCTACCTGCGGGTCAATACGGACCCCCATGTGGTGTTTAGCACTCGCCCTAGTTGGTTTCCCGCCGAGATGAATAACCAAATTGCAACCGATGTTATCCGAGGTAAATTGCAAACAGGGGAGGGTTTGGAAGGCAATATTCGTTTCCCTAAGGACGATTTTACCGAAAGGCTGGATTTTGTACGGCATAACTTACAAGCTGAACTGACAACAGTCGGTTTTTGGGCAGGTATGTTGGGATTGGCCCTGCTTGGCCTAAAAAACTGGCGAATAGGTTTGGTTTTACTGGCTTATCTCATTCCTTGGTTGATTTTTTTGATGGCATGGCGGCTGGATTGGAAGGCCGTTGTTTATCAACATGCTTTGGTAATGCCTTTGATTGTGGGATTGATGGTGCTAGCGTCGTGGCCGATTTATTTGGTGAAAAAATGGAAGTCGCCTGTGCTGTTTTCTATTTTGGCTCTGCCACTGATTTGGTTAGCCATTCATACCTATCTTCAAAATCACCCCGCCCGTGATTTGAGTAATGACCATCGCGGAGACGAATATTTGGCTCAAATTGATTATCTGACCGATGGGGCCGTTGTTTTTGGTGGCGGCTGGTCGCCTGAAACATTTATTTTGTTGGAATTTTTAGACAATCACCATCGCACCGATCTATTGCCACTGGATTCGCGGAATGTGGATGATGTAATTCAAGAGGCCTCGAATCTCAATCGAGATACCTACATCACACCATTTTTCCGCAGCATTTTTGGTCTCTATGTCGGTTCGACATGGATTCAGGAACGTGGAGTAGCGTTTTCGGGCACATACACCGACATATTTTTGCAGGTGCGTCCGCCCCTTGATCCACGCTTGCAGGTCGAGGCGGATGGTGCAACCCATGTTCAGACACCCATCGCACCGGATATTGAACTCTATAGTTATACTTTAGGGTCGGATGCTGACGGTATTCGACTAGCGGTCTATTGGCGGGCAACCGAGACAATTGATACCCGCTATTCGGTGTTTACCCATTTGCGATATTATGCAGCAGATGGCGGGGTACGGCTGTTGAGCCAAGATGACGCTTATGCGCCTGTCGAAAACAGCTACCCAACCGATTTATGGGAGGCGGATCAATTTGTCAAAGATACCTATTTTATCAAATGGCCGCGTGAGCCATTGCCGCCGGATGGCTTGAAAATCGTCATTGGGATGACCTTGAGCGCGACGGGTGATCGGACGGGTGAGTTCGTGATTCCTTTCACCAAAAGTGATGAAAAATAGAGAGTTAGCAAAATTAAACCGCCCTGCTACAGTATCCCTTAAACATTTGTGATAAAATCCAGTTTGAGGCCATAATCGCTTGACGATGGTCATCACTTTATATTGGGTTTTCAGCAATGGTTATATTAGGGCGGCGTAAATTATGAAAGTGGTCTTGCCACGACAAAACGAAGCCTATGCAGCAGAAGTAGAGGCAAAACCCCAAATTGCTGCACCTCAAGCCAGTCTTTTAGCTCGGCGGTTAAATTATGCGGTCGTTTTTGGAGCAGTCATCGTAGCGGTTATTGCAGCGGCAGCCTATCTGGTGCTTGCCCTCCAGTTTCAAAACCGACCTTTCCTCGGTGTGATGCTCACCCATGATGCCAAAGTCCAAAACGTAGGGCCATTTAGTAATCAGACATGGCCGGGTTGGGATGTCGGCATGAAATCCGGTGATCGGATTATCGGTGCGGAAAGCGGCTCCACTCAAATTGACTTAACCCACGAGGACGACCCACTCCAAGCCCTCAATCAATTGTTAGATGGGATTGATGTGGGCAACCGTGTGCTGGTTAAGGTTGAGCGCGAAGGCAGTGGCCTTGCCAAAGTGGAGCGTTCGTATCCGGGCGAGAATAACACGGTGATTTCCGAGGTGCTGCTCAAATTGGCCCCATTCCCGTTGGCCGATTTGCTGGCGCACTTTGGGGTTGGGTTTATGGCGGGCTTGATTATGTTGGTCATGGCCGTGTTTGTGCTGCTGCGGCGTGTGGAAGTGCTCTCAGCACAATTTTTGGCGGGTATTTGTGCGGCCTTGGCGGTGGTAGAAATGGGCCGCCTAGATTTGATGACCACCCACCAACTGATTCCACTTTGGATACTTGCGGGGTGTATGTTGGGGGGGCTATTGGTCAGTTTTGGCATGACCTTCCCGTCTAACCTAACCATGGTTGAGCGGATTCCGGCGGTACGTTACGCCCCACTGATGGTGGGCTTGATTTTGACACCCATTACCTATCAACTGTACATTAACGACAATGACATCGCGCTCCTGATTCCAATTATCGTGACGATGCTTGGCGCGTTTGGCATGAGCATGATTATGTTGTCGCGGCGGCAGTACACCTCGTCGCCTGTATTCCGCGAACAAGCCAGTTATGCACTTCTGGCGACGTTTTTTGGCCTATTCCCCCTGCTGATTTGGACAGTCTATCAATTAGCCAGTGGGGGCGAAGCACCAACATGGTCAACCCCGGTTGTACAGACATTGGCCGTGTTATTTGTGTTGACGGTGACCTATGCGGTCACGCAATATCAATTATTAGAGACCGATCGTTTAATCCCCGCTGTCATCGTTTATCACCTATTGGGTGGGTCATTGATTGTGGCCTATTTTGTAGTCGTCAGCGGGTTAAGTTGGATGGGGATTCAGGCGTTTAATGCGGATAGCCCCCTGCTGATTGCAGCGGTTGTGTTGTTTATGGCACTTGGTTTTGTGCCTATTCGCAATCGCCTACGCGAACAAATTGATCAAGTATGGTTCAAGACGCGCCGCCAATATCGGGAGCGGTTGGATGAAGTGATCCGCGCCCTGACCAACGCCTTGAATTTGGATGATGTGGATCGCGCCATCCGCCAACCTCTGAAAGAGACCATTGCGCCGAGTGACCTGTTATTGTTTGTGCGGGATAGCGAGGCGATGGAATTTGTGGCGCATGTCAACCCAGAAAGTGGACGACCCGTCACTGATATTACGTTCCCATTCAAAAGTGGATTGGGGCATTATCTCCAGACCGAAGCCAGCCTGCTCTATTTGGAGCCGGGGGCACAACTGCCGCCGATGGTCTATCAAGAACGCTCCAAACTAGCGATTTTGAATACACCCATTTTTGTCAGCCTCAAAGGGCGGCGACAATTAAATGGATTTTTGGCGGTTGGGTCACGGCGCAGTGGTGAATCGTATAGTTATGAAGATTTGCGGTTTATCCAAAACATTGCTGACCAAGCAGCCCTAGCCCTTGAACGCGCCCAAATTGTGCAAGACCTTGAACGGCGTTTCAAGATTCAAGACGTGTTAAGCCAAGTGTCGCGGGCACTCAACTTTGCAATTGACTTTGACACCCTGATGGAACTCTTGTATGCCCAAACGACCCGTGTGATTGAGGCCGATATTTTCTCGATTGCGATTGCCGACCACCTGTCAGGCCATTTGCACTATGCGTTTTTTGCCAGAGGCGAGGAACGTTTGGAACATGTTGAGGGGCGACGTTGGACGATGGGGCGCGATTTGTTAAGCGAGGTTGTCCGCACCCAAAAAATCATCCTGACGACGGATTATGGCGCGGAATTGCGTCGGTTAAATCCGAATGCCGAAGTTGAGCCGCTCTATCAACAAATGAGAGCATGGATGGCTGTACCGCTGACCGCTGATACGACCAAAGGCGCGTTAGGGGTGATGTCAGCGGGAACGAATGATACTACCATCCGTTATAGTGATGACCAAATGCGTTTGTTCTCTGACATTGCCAACGTCGCGGCGAGTGCGATTGACAAAACGCGCTTGTTTGAGGCGACCCAAATCCGCACCCGTCAGTTGGAAGCACTTAACCAGATTTCCAGCCAATTGTCGTTTGCGATTGAAGATCTTGACCACCTGTTGAATATCATCACACAAAGCGCCATGGACATTCTCAAGGCTGAAGCCGGGAGCCTATTACTTTCGGATGAAGGTTCGGGCGACCTTGTGTTCCACGTCGCCTTGGGGCCAACAGCGGGTGGACTGGTTGGTAAACGGATTTCTAAGGATGCCAGCAGTCTTTCGGCGGAAGCCCTAAAACGTGGCGAACCGATCATTGTTAATGACACCGCCCAAGATAGCCGCTGGCATGGGGAAGTCGTCAAGCAAGAAGATGAAGACGATATGACCTTCCATTCGCGGGCCATCTTGACGACGCCATTGGTTTCGCAAGGGCAGGCGATTGGGGTACTGCAAATTCTCAATAAACGTGACCGCAGCATTTTTACCGAAGAAGATGCTCAACTATTAACGACTTTTGCCGCCCAAGCCGCCGTCGCCATTCAAAACGCCAAGTTGTTTGAATCGCAAGATGCCCAACTGCTACAGCGCGTGGACGAACTTGACCGCATGGCCGCGATTGACCAGCAATTGAATAAGTCGCTAGAACTCTATAAAGTGGCTGAAATCACCCTCAATTGGGCAACGCAGCATTCCGAGTCCAAAGTGGGGGCACTAGCAGTCATTCGACCCGATAGCAATATGATGCGTTTGGTCGCCCTGACGGACTATCCAGCGGGGTCTTTGTTCCACGAAGGCCTGGGGCATGAGTTTTCGATTGAAGAGGGGATCTGGGGGCGTGTAATTCGCTCGGCTACGCCCGTTTTCACGCGCAATCTTAAAACCGACCCTGACTATGTTGAAACCTACCCAGAGGCTGTTTCGCAAATTGTGGTGCCGATTATCAGTGCCGGGGAGGCCATTGGGATTATTTTGTTGGAAAGCGATAACGAAACTGATCTCAACTTGCTCGACTTACAATTCCTGTCACGTCTCGCTGACCATGCCAGCCCTGCGATTGCCAATGCCCAATTGTTTGATGAACTGCGCCATCAACAAGAAGCCCGTGCAGAGTTTGTGTCGTTTATCGCCCACGAACTTAAAGCGCCTATGACCTCGATGAAAGGTTATACTGACTTACTGATGCGCGGGGTGGTCGGGCCAATTAATGACCAACAAGGTGACTTCTTGAAAACAATTTATAACGCAGTCAATCGTATGGATGCGCTGGTTTCCGACTTGCGTGACATCGAGCGTTATGAATCCGGTCAGATGCGTTTGGAAATGGGGTCGGTGACATTTGCACAGGTCTGCCGTGAAAGCCTCATCCCACTCCAACAGCAATTTGAAGATCGCCAGCAGCAGGTGGTTTTGGAAGTGCGCGACGATTTGCCACTTATCTGGGGCGACCACAAACGCCTAATTCAGGTCATGACCAATTTCTTGACCAACGGCAACAAATATACGCCTCCCGGTGGCAAGGTGACGGTCAAAGCTGAAGAGTCCGTCAATCTGTGGGATACGGAAGGGGCGCGGCGGGTGGTGCATGTCCAAATTAAGGACACGGGTATCGGCATTTCGGAAGAAGATCAAAAACGCCTGTTCCGTGAGAAATATTTCCGCACTGACAATGCCAAAGCAACTGACCAACCCGGTACAGGCTTGGGGATGGTGCTGACTCGCGGTTTGATTTTGCAGCATGGTGGTCAGGTCTGGGTGGAAAGCGAACTGGAAAAAGGTACGACCTTCCACTTTACCCTGCCATTGGCTGATGAGATTATGCGCGAAGCAACCTAAGTTTAACGAGCTATTTAAGTTCTGCTTGAAATCGCTACTTGTGTTATAGTACATCGCAAAAGATAGGCTATAACACAAGTTATTTTTTTATTTCTTTGCCTAATCATTCAACAGGATATTTACAGTATGGTTGGTCAAACGATTGGGCCATATGAGCTTTTGGAAGAAATCGGACGTGGGGGGATGGCACGAGTTTATCGCGCCTACCAGCCTAGTATGGATCGTTTTGTCGCCATTAAGGTGATACAAAAATCCATCGCGGCTGACCCTGCCTCATTAGAGCGTTTTCTCCGCGAAGCTCGCCTTATTGCGCGTCTTGAACATCCCCATATCTTGCCCGTTTATGATTTTGACGGACAGCACGAACCGCCCTATATTGTGATGCGGTATCTGCCCTCTGGCACGCTAAAAGACATTGCCGAAAAAACACACCTCCCCGCCGGGGAAGTTATTCATGTACTCCGTCAGGCGGCAGCGGCGTTGGACTATGCCCATCGGCAAGGGGTGATTCACCGCGATATTAAACCCTCCAATATTTTGATTGATGCGGATGGCAATGCTTTTCTCACAGATTTTGGAATTGCCCGCATGATTGAAAGCAGTCAGGGGTTAACCGATACAGGCATAGCCGTCGGAACTCCCGGTTATATGGCCCCTGAGCAGGGTATGGGGTTAGATATTGATGGACGGTCAGATGCCTATGGGTTGGCGGTGATCGCCTTTGAAATCCTGACGGGTTTTTCGCCCTATTCCGCTGAAACCCCGATGGCTTTGATGGTGCGGCATATCAGCGACCCTGTCCCATCCATTTTGGCCTTTAACCCCAATCTGCCGCCTGAATTAGAAGAAGTCATGCTGAAAGGGCTTGCCAAGCAACCAGAAGACCGTTATGACACCTCGATGCAGTTTGTTTCGGCGCTGACGAAAGCCCTTGGGGATAAAATTGTCACCCAGCCCGTTCAGCTAAAAGAGGCTGCTAGTCAGACCATTGAAGAACTAGAAAACGCACGGGCTACCTTTATCCAAGCGCCGCGTACGCCTGTTACCGATCAATCAACCAGTATCAAAACGCCATCACCATCGGGTTTTGGTGGGCCGACTTTGGTCACGACACCACCGGGAACTACCCCGCCGACCACCCCTTCGACGCCGGCTCCACTGTCGCCTCCCCCACACCATAATCGCTCACAGGGACTGTGGGCAGGCCTGCTTTTTGTCGGATTATTGGCGGTGGCTGGTGCGATTATTTTTGCGGCACTGCAAAGTAATAAAAATGAGGCTACTACCACTGATGTGGGTGTGACCCAAACGCAAATCGCAGGGCAAACCAATACCCAATTAGCCAATGCCTTTGGGACACAAAGCGCGATAGGCACACAGACACGGGTGGTGGTGGCACAGGCTATCAATACCCAACAGGCGAATGATGACGCGACCCAAACCGAGGATGCTCGTAACGTTGCCAAGACATCTACTCAAGAGGTCAAATTTGCCGTAACGCAGACTCAGATCGCGCTTTTGGGGCAAGATACAGCGACAAACGAGGCCAAAGAAACCCTCGCGGCGACACTTTTGACACCGCAACCTACCGACACGATAACCCCAACTCAGACCGATACGCCAACTGCGACCTTGACGGCGACCGATACGCCAACTAGCACCAATACTATAACGGAGACCCCTACAGCAACGGCAACATTAACGAGTACCCCATCAGCGACTTTTACACTGACGGCGACCGCGACTGACACTGCTTCTTCAACACCCACAGCAACCGCGACCTATACAGCCTCACCGACCTTTACCACTTCACCAACCCTGACACCATTCCCAACTCCTACCCCTCAACCGGTTGGATTGATGCCATTTTTGGCCGACATGGAAAATCCAGATATCTTGACGGGTTGGGCCTATAATGCGGATGAGTGGCGTTTGGTGACGGAAGGTGGCAATACGGCTTTGGTTGGCGCATCGGGCTTGTCAAGTTCGCTGGCAATCTTGGGGAATGAAGTGCCCGAATGGACGGAAACAGGTTCAACGGACATCATCTTGCGATTGCGCTTCCGTTTACAAGAAGTCAACAGTGGTGCACGAATCATTTTCCGTTATACCCCCTCGGCTGGATATTATGCGTTAGAAATTACGGGTGGGCGCATTGTTATGAGAAAAGGCCCCGCTGGAGGACTTTCGCGCAGCAACGAACTTAATCTAGCCAATGGCACGGTGACCAATGTCGTCAATATTGGGACATGGTATGAGGTAATCGCGTGGATCGAAGGTGGACGGATTTACGTTTATCTTGACCGTCAACTGGTGATTACTACTATTGATACGGCAACCCCTTTGCCCGCCGGAGCGATTTTGCTGCAAACGTTGGCTGCCAATGTCAACCCAGTCTATTTTGATGACATTATTGTGCAACGTGGTGAACTTGCCAGCGACCATTTTGAGAACGCCAGCACTTTACCAAGCACATGGCAATATAGCTCCACTGCCGCAATTACAATGGGGTCAGCGAATAACAGCCAATTTATCGAGATGAATGGGGAAGCCTCAGCCACGCCGCTGACTTCGACACTCTCTGATTTTATGATGTCGTGTAATCTGGCAAGCCGTCAGGGCAGTTTCTATATTCGCCTGCGGGATTCACAATCGGGCACGCTGCGATTAGAAGGCATAGCAGGTAATTTGCAGGTGACACAGTATGATGGCGACGGCAGTATTGTTAAAACAGTCACCATCTCGCAATTCTACAGTCGCGATTTTAATGTGCTGTTTGTGGAAATTATCGGCGAGCGGGTTATGATCTGGGATCGGCGGGGTAGTCTGAAAATGGATGAACTCTATCCCGGTTTACCTCCCAGCGGCAATATTGTATTCCAGACTGGGACGGCAGGCGATATTTTACGCATTGATGACTGTTTGTTTGCACGTACCACAATTTCTACTACCGATGAAGCCTCGTTCGCCTTTGAAATTTTGGATGAATTGAATGACCCCAATCGGCGCCCCTATCGTGAATTGGCGACAGATTGGACGGAGGATTTTAGCGATGAAGCCCGCACACGTGAATGGTGGGAAGGTCAAGGGCCGGGTGAATTTGTCTTCGATCAAGCGTTAGCACCCGATGCGCCCCACCGCCGTTATTATGAAGTCAATAATGATGGTGAACAGACGGCCTATTGGCGTATCCGCCGCGAATTGGATCGGCGCTTTACAGTGTTTGGGGACGGACAGGATCGTACTACCTTCCGCGACTCCAGTGATATTTATGTCAAAGTGGATATGCGCTTTCCCGATAGTGCCCCTGAAGGAAGTACGGGTTGGGTGGGGATACGCTCGACTATCAACGCGACAAATACAGGCCTTGACCAATATCAAATCGAATTGACCAAAGAAGGCGGCTTGGTGCGTGCCCGTGTGCGACCCTTCCTGCAAGACGATAAGACCTACATCTACGACCAATTGATACCCGATGTTGCGGTTGGGGATTGGTTTGAAGTGACAATTGTGGCGTATAACGACCGCATCGCCTTCTTTGTGAATGGGCGGTTGCTTTCTGGCGCGACCATTCGGCCAGCGCGGTTGTTGGGTGGCACACTCTCAATTGGCGTTGAGGGTGGCTCATTGGTGGACTTTGATGACTTGGTCTTCCGCGATACGTCGGTGAATGAATAGCCGCTTCTAAAATTCGACGATTTTATAGAGGGCAGGTTCGCTGGACTTGCCCTTTTTTGTCAGCTTCCCATCAGGCATTTATCAGCTAAATTTCAGCTTCCACCGCTTGCCCAACGGCCTCTTACACCTCTTGCGATTTGTGAATAGACTCATGCTCATCTTTTGCGCGATTAGGGGAGTTTTGAATCATGTACAAGAAACTTTTCTTTATTTTGGCCCTATTGTTATCCATCAGACTGATTAATAACCCTCTGAAAGCGCTGCCCTTGCCTGTTTCTGCTCAAGAATCGGTTCAAATTACGGCGGAGGTTCTCTATAACAATTTAAATGTGCGTGCGGAGCCAACAACACGGGCAGAAATATTGAGCCGACTTCAAATGGGAGATGTTGTTAACGTAGATGGTTATCGCTATGTCAGGTGGTATTTATGGGTACATATTGTCAAACCAGATGCTGGCCTTGTTGGGTGGGTGCGGGCAGAGTATATCGAAGTTTCGCAAGCCGATTGGCGGCAATATGTCCAAGAGATATCAATAGCTGATAGTCTTTATGCCCCACTTCAGACGATGACACAAAATTATCCGGTTGATGTTTATTCTGATCCGGTTGGGCAATATTGGAGAACTCAGCCAGTTACAGGGCAACTTCCACCTAACTCGCCTGTCACGGTTCACGGGATTGCGACCATAAATTACTTTCAAGGGGGATTTGTTTATGTAACCCAGAATGAAGGAAATCTCGAAGGTTGGGTCTATGGATACGAATTGAATTGGTCTGCAGCCTTTGGAGATATATATTACTTCTCAGAATATGTAGCCGACAACCTCCCGGTGTTAACAAATTACTATGTTGATTATTATCCATTTGAATATTCAATTGATAACCCTATTATTGAGGTTCAAGGACAAGTTCTTGCTTACGTCAATATCACTTCAGGGCTGCATTTGCGAGTCGAACCGAACCTAAATGCTGTCATTCTTGAGAGTTTAGATAATCGCACAATTTTGGCTGTTCATGGTCGTACCAGTAACGAGAATGACGCATGGGCTTACGTTACCGTTGTTACAACCGGGCAAAATGGATGGGTATATGATCCCGCCACTGCGTCCCCGCAATACATCCGTTATCCGGAAGGGTTTGAACGTACTACTTTACCTATTCTTGTTCCAATTGCGACACCTGAGATATTACCTTCAGTTGAACCAGCTACCTCTCTCAATGGGAGTACAAATCGCCTAATTGGATTACGAAATGTACCTTATTTTTGGGTATATAATGATTTTTCGCAGTTGCTGTCAACAGGAACGCCCTTGCAAATTCTTGGGCGAAATATGAACAGTACATGGTTCAAAGTGGTGGTAAATGGCGAAGATGGTTGGCTTCCGATTCAATCTCTAAACATTGAAGGGGACTTCAATCGTTTGCCAATTCTTGCGCTGAATGATGGAAGCTATGACAATTCGAGGTTTGAATAGCTACCCCCTTGTCAGCAGCCTACAAGGGGGAGTTTTCTATTGAATGCCGAGGAGTTCGACCTCAAAAATGAGGGTGGCATAGCCGGGAATCGCGCCGGGGTAGCCTTTTTCGCCATAGGCTAGATTGTAGGGGATATAGAATTTGTAGATCGAGCCGACCGACATCAATTGCAAACCCTCTGTCCAGCCAGCGATCACGCCGTCCAGCGGAAATGAAATTGGAATACCCCGACTGTAAGTGCTGTCGAAGGCTTTGTTATCAAGGAACGTGCCATGATAGTGCACTTCGACAGTATCCGTCGCTTTGGGTTTAGGGCCATCCCCTTGTTTGACCACTTTATACTGTAGGCCGCTGGCGGTGACGTGAATATCTTCGTATTTCGCGTTCTCCGCCAGAAATTTTTCGCCGTCTTCTTTGTGACCCATTAATCAATCTTCTCCACAGGTTATTTGATAGGGTTTGATGAGTGTACCATATCCAAAAATAATTGGTGCATCCGTGAGTCGCCCGTTAGTTCAGGATGGAAGGCGGTCGCTAAAAGATGATGCTGCCGAACCGCGACAATCCCACCATCTTCCAAACGCGATAGGATTTCAACCCCGGCTTTTTCATCCACCCCAGTTACTAGTGGGGCGCGAATGAATACAGCATGGAAGGGTTCATCACCAAGACCTTTAATATCAAGGTCGGTTTCGAAACTGTCCACTTGTCGTCCAAAGGCATTACGGTTCACTTGAATATCCATCAGGCCGAGAATGGGTTGGTCGCGCCCGATGTCTTTGGCGAGAAAAATCATGCCCGCGCAGGTTCCCCAGACGGGCTTGGCTTGGGCAAATTTGCGGAGTGGTTCGACAAGGCCAAACGTGACCGCCAGTTTACCAATGGTGGTGCTTTCGCCACCGGGGATAATCAGGGCATCCAGTGTGTCAAGTTGTTCGGGTAGACGCACTTCTACAGCTTCCGCCCCCAAACTTTCAATCATATGTTCATGTTCGATAAACGCCCCTTGTAAGGCGAGTACGCCAATGCGCATGATGGACGCTCCTTTGGTAATTTTGGCGAAGAATCTACGCCGTTGATGCTAGATTGGTGTGGTTTGTTCCCCAATAGTTCTATCATATCGAATATTTTTGTCAACCGCCCCATGATTTTGACGAAATCCACAAGTGTCAGAAATGGAAAATTCAAAAAAGAGAGGCGAGGCAGCAATTTTGAGACATGAATCAGGACGCAGCACCCAGCCTTTGAACCTACCTATTGGCGATGCTCAACGGGGAGAATTTAGACCGGGTGATTTATCAGCATGCCTTTAAAGAGCGATTGGCCCAAGAAAAATAGGAGGATGCGATGCCCTTTTAAGCCTCAATGAAACTTGGAACAACCACCCGATATTTTTTGCTAGTGGTGCGGGCCATGACCAAAATCATGCGAAGGATGATGAGGATTTCAATGATCCAGTATAAAATGGTTAGCGGTTGGCCGATATTGGTTTCTTGGCGCGAGCCAACGGTTGCTCGTTGGGGCGTAATGGTCATGCCATCTTTGGCCTCAACAAGGACATAGCCAATAAAACCACGCTGACCTGTTTCATCCTCGAAAAAGGCGTTGATGACCTTATTAGCTGTTTTATTGTCCAGTTCTAGCCCGATGTTTTCCTCTTCGGCGACTGTGCGCAACTCTGCTCGATATTGCGACATGGCATAAACATATTTTTCGACCCAGAGCGTGCCATAGAGAACCAACCCCATCAGCACTGCACAAGTTGTTACAATCAGCAGATGGCTAAGGCGAGTGAAATCAATGACCCGACGCAGCAACATCGCCGCCAGCATAGCCGCGAACGCTGGTGACAAGAACGGAATGTAATAATAGCGCCAACTGACCCAGAGCAGCGACCCGACTGCCACCCCTCCAATAATAGAGGCCAAAAAAACTACCGGAATCGCGGCGTCATGCGGCCTAGTTTCGGCACTATCGCCTATCACATCAATCATAAATTCCCTCCCCTCGACCTAAAATCTGTTACAGTGTCTCCCAAATTTCCAGCTTGGCATTGGTGCGACGGATGACCTCATCGGTAAATTGGCTGGTTGAAGCCGACCCACCAAGATCAGCCGTCCGAATGCCATCATAGACTGCCTCAAGAGTGCCTTCCCGAATGGCACGGCTGGCCCGTTTGGCAGCATCCGTGTTGATGTAACTTAACAAAGCGGCGACGGCCAAAATCATTGCCATCGGGTTAGCCACGTTTTTGCCCATTAATGAAGGGGCAGTGCCATGTGGAGCTTCAGCCATGACGACCTGCGCGTTGAAATCGTCATCGAAGCGGATCACCAAAGATTCTGCACCAGCAATGCTGCCAAACATCTTCAAGACGAGGTCGGACATCACGTCCCCGTCGCGATTAAGAGCAGGGATGACCAAGGCCTCGCCGTTGGTTTCAAGCAGCAGGGCATAGGTAGCATCAATTAACTGTGGTTCATAACGCACGGAAGGATGGCGCTTGGCGGCGGCGTCCATTTCTTCCTTGAGCATCCCCTCATACAATGGGCTCACTGTATATTTGGGGCCACCAAAAACTTTCGCACCCGTTTTTTCGGCATGGCGGAAGGCAAATTCAGCCACAATCCGACAGGTACGACGGGTGATTTTTTGGGTGCTCCACGCCACCTCATCCAGCCCTTCGCCCTCGCGCCATTCCTTCGCACCATAGCTGCCATCCACAGCCATACGGACAACAGCAATGGGGGCATGGACACCTGCGATAGGATGAATACGGGGAATGCGCCGACCGGTCCGCAAAATAACCTGTGCATCCAAGATTTCTCGCAAAAGTGCATTGGGGCTGCCCACATCGTCGGGGTCGCCGGGAGTAATGGTAGCAGCTTTTAGGCCGAGACCCGTTTTGTGCATGGCTGCCCCCGCATCATGTACCACTTGGTTTTTGGTTTTGCGGCGGTTGCCCAGCGAGAGATCGAAATGCTGTAAGGTGACGGGGAGCCGAGTTACAGTTGGATCAAGTACCCGGAGAGCCTCGACCAATAATTCCTGTCCGGTTTCGTCGCCCTCAAGCACAATAATGGTTGGGTTTGTCACGTCTGAAAAGCACCTTTTCTAGCATTGGATATGAACTGAAGTGAAGTTTTAAGGTTTGGATGGCGGGTCTTGGGGGGGTAGATTAGCCCCGTTAGACCCATCAGAAACTGTCGTGGGCGGTTTGGAATCGGGTTTAACCTCAGCAGGTTTGACTGCTGGTGGTTCGCTCGTTTTTCGCTTAGGTAAGGCCTCTAATGCACTTTCATCCAATAAGCCTGTTTTACCGCGTGAAAGTGGCAAGGCTGGACGGATGCTACCCGCGCCTTCGATAAGGCTGACTAGTTTTTTCATGTCAATGGGTTTTTGCAGCACATCATCGGCCCCGGCTTCTTTGCGCCGATCTTCAAGATCAAGTGCTGTATAGGCTGTAATAAAAACGATGGGCATGTTGGATGTAAAAGGATAGGCCCGCATCATTTTGCACAACGCAAAGCCGTCCAGCCTAGGCATCATGACATCCAACAAGGCAATGTCAGCTTTTTCGATCTCGGCCAGCGTAATTGCATCTACTGAATTTAGGGTCGTGATTGCCTCAAATCCATGAATTTCGATAATGGTCTTAAGGAGATTGAGGGTATCGAGTTCGTCGTCAACTACCAACACGCGCTTCGTCATGCGAACAATCCTTGCTAATGACTTGGTTTAATGATGCCATGGCAACACTAACACGGTTTCGGCACGATAGGCGGCGGCGGCATTAAAAACCCCTAAGATGCCAAAAAAATAGGCGGCTCGTCGGCTGTCACTGCCTTGCATAGCGGCAAACAGACCCGGCATACTAATCACAAAATACACTGCATAAAGATAGTAAGTAATGACGCGCTTGGGGTTGACCCCTGAAATGGAGAGCAAGATTGCCACCACCAGCACCATGACCGCCAACATTGTATCAATCCACATCGCACCCCAATAGTTGCCACTGAGAGGTTTGTTGGTTCCGCCTAACCATGCTGCATAAATACCGAGCAGGAAACAAAACATAATATAGGCGTTATTTAGGCCTTCGTGCAAGTTTTGTAGGGTGGCTTCCATAATTTATTTAGTCGTTTCGGCGAGGATCGAAATATCGTAATTCATCTGGCGGAGCAGCGTATACATATCAAAATACATGCGCTCGCCCCAAAATTTATCCCCGACCAACGGGAACATGATAATCAGTGGAAAGGTGATAAATTTGCCAGAGGGGGGCAGATTAAACAATGGCCCGGTGTGTGTCCCCGTGAAGACGGATTCTTCAATCACCATCGCTTCGTCAATGGTCACGCTCTTGAGGTTAAAATTAGCGTCGGGCATCCCATCAAAAAGACCTTGATAGAACGAAGCGACCCCTGTTTTACCACGATATTCCAAGCCTGTTGCCATGATGATATAGAGCGGGTCTTCGACCAAAGTCGCCAGCAAACCGGGGATGTCGCGGCGATTTTCAGCCAAGACGTGTTTTTGCCACAAGCGCTTGTTATAGTGCAGGGACATGCCATTCCTCGACAAAATTAAATTTCCGTTTAGGACACAATCCTGCGATTATAGCGTAGTGATTAGCCCCTACCAAGACGGAAAACGCTTAAAAAGGGTTGTCGTATCCCATTTGTTGAAGATCACCATAGGACGGTGCAGAGAAACAATTATCCGAATTAGAGATAATTTGATTGATGAATTCCTCGGCAGATATTCCTAGCATTTTTTCTACTGACCAATAGAAAAAATCATCTTCAGGCGGTGGCATTAGCTCCGTTCTAAAATAAGACATATCACTCTGGATTCGCATACGTATTGCTGAAACTTGTTCTGGCTGTGGGCATATTTGAATGGGTTTCTCATATGAATATTGATTCTGCTCAAAGTCAAAACGGTATTCGATGGTTAATCCTAGCTCATCATAGTCTAATATCAGGAAAAAATTTCCCCAAAGTGCTTTAATGGCAACATAAATAAGGGGCGTAGAGTCAATTTGACCTAGCAGTTCTTGGAGCAAGAAAATAGAGCCTGAAATTGTTAACCAATCCTTTGTATCATCTAGATTCAAAGTGATTATTCGGAGAAGTTGATTTCTAAAGAAAAGCCCTAATATAAATGGACTTATTTCCTCGTCAATACCTAATCCGAAGTCCAATGTTGGGTAATATTCCAGAATATTACCTGTGATTGCAGGGCTTTCTAATGGCTGATTGAATGTTTCCTCAAAAAATCCTTTTGTCTCATTGAGAGTAGTTTCTCCAACTTGCAAACCCATAAAACAAGGCAATATACATTCCTCTTTTGGGCTTAGGAGGGAGTTAACTAAGTCTACCAAATCAATCTGTTCTGGTGTCTCAGTCGGGTTAAATTTTGAAGAGGAGGCAGTAGTGAATTTGGTTGGCGCTGAAACAATAGGCAGACTAATTAAGCTAAAAAGGCTTACGGTGAAGAGACTTATGATAATTTTCTGAAAAAGGTACTGGCCTTTATTGGAAATATATAGCATGAGTTGTCTGCTCCTATATACAATCCCCATCTGTAAAAAGAGCCGGGGGTTCCGGCTCCTGACGTTGCATATTCAGTTGTGCAGGGTACGGCTCCCATGCTTAATTCAGATAATCGCGCAGGTTGTGGGCTAGGCGCGGGTGACGCAGGCGACGCAGCGCTTCTTTTTCAAGCTGGCGGATGCGTTCACGGCTGAGGCCAAATTTGTTGGCGATTTCTTCCAACGTGTGTGGCTCACCTCCACCCAATCCAAAGCGTAGGCGCAAAATATGGCTTTGACGTGGCGTCAATTCGCTTAAGACTTCTTCGATGGTTTCCTGAAGCAGATGTTGAGTAGCGGATTCCACAGGGCTAGGCGTATCTTGGTCTTCGATAAAATCGCCAAATTCGCTGTCGCCATCATCCCCAACGGGCCGTTCCAGCGCAATGGCGTGCTGGCTGGCATCCATCATGCTGCGGACGTTCTCGGCTGGCATCCCCATTTCGCTCGCAATTTCTTCCGGTGAGGGCCGGCGACCCAATTTTTGTTCGAGGGTTTGGGCGGTGCGATACATTTGGCGGATGCGTTCAGTCATGTGGAGGGGAATACGAATGGTGCGGGTTTTTTGGGCAAGGGCACGGGTGATGGCTTGACGAATCCACCATGTTGCATAGGTGCTAAAGCGATTGCCCCGTTTGTAATCATACTTATCTACAGCGCGCATCAAGCCTACGTTGCCCTCTTGGATGAGGTCGGGGAAGGGCAAGCCTTGTCCCATATAACGCTTGGCGATGCTGACCACGAGACGAGTATTGGCACGCCCCAAATGTTCACGGGCGGCTTGTCCATCAAAAATGATGACATCCATCTCCGCTAACTTATCGGGGTCAAAACTGTTTCGACCAACTGTTTCGAGCTTTTCCGCTAAATCTTTACCCCGCTCGATCCGTTTGGCAAGTTCAATTTCTTCATCGGCAGTCAGGAGTGGTTCTTGAGCCATTTGACGGAAGTATAGGCCCACTGGGTCATCGGGAGAGACAGCATTGATGTCGCCAACTTCCGGGTCACGAATTTGCTCTGGCTCGAATTCCTCATCTACATCTACTGCCGGATCAGCCACAACAGCATCGTTGTCGTCTTGACGGAGTTCAATCCCAAGATCATCCAGTTCATCCAGAACAGCCTCTATGGCGCCAACGTCCTCACCTTCGGTTTCAATTACCTCAAGCACATCTTCGAACGTTACATAGCCACGCCGATCTGCCCGGTTCATTAGTTCCTGAATCACGTGCGTCTATGGCCTCCTTCGATTGTTTGATTTGGCTGCACAACACCTACATTCTGCGAGGAAGCAGATATTTGGTGGGTGTGTTGCATGGTAAGAGTGGTAACTCATGCCCCTTTGTGTAAACGATTAAAACTCATTGTAGCATAGTTTCATGGTGACTGGAAGTATCGGCCAAATAGGAATTAATGTACTTCTAAACTTGACAATGCCTTTTTTGACTTGAGTTCTTTAACTGTTTATACGCTACAATTGCGGTAAAATGCTCAGTTGTCAATAGCAAAAAATATTGAGTTGATCAGTTTTTCCAACTAGGAACAAGCCTTCATGCTACAGCACAGGTCTGCCAAATCTCACCGCTTTCCCCGCACCTATCGTTCGCTCGTACGCCGCATCTTAGTGCGACTGGGTGGACTGACCGCCGGATTGTTGATTTGTATTCTGGGGCTTGGGGTTGGGATTGTGGAAGCCTCAGATGGGATGCGTGGCGACGATTGTGAAATTCGCAAAAACGAGGTCATTGACCATGACTTTTATTTCTTCTGTAATAATCTGACGATTCGCGGCACGATTCGTGGCGATTTGGTGGGGGTGGCTTCACGGGTAACTTTGACCCGCGACGGTCATATTATGGGCGACATTTTGGTTTTAGGGGGGCAATTGACCATCCAAGGCGAAGTGACGGATGATATTCGTTTTGGGGGCGCTGAACTGGAAATTACGGATCGGGCTGTGTTGCCCAATGCGAGTTCGGATATTTTGGCTGGCGCGATTAGCGTGGATATTGCACGGGGGGCTTATGTCCCCGGTGATGTGTTGATGCTTGGCTATCAAACGATTATCAATGGGCATGTGGGGGGCAATGTTGATTTTCAGGGGCAAGCGTTAATCATTGAGGGGGTAGTTGAAGGTAATGTAGATGCCATTGTCGGCGACCCCCGTGAAGAAACCAGCCGCCGTACTTTTCAAATTTTGCCTTATTCGATTAATTTGCGGGGCAATGGCCTCACCATTGGCAATGAAGCGGCTATTCGGGGTCATCTGAGTTATGAAGGCACACAACGGGCCAATATTCCGCGTGATACGGTATTGGGGACGATTAATTACAAGCGTGTACGCGAGAATAACAATATTACCGATGCCCAGCGCCCCGACACTTTTTTAAGCATTATGTGGACTTATTTTGTCCGTACCATGCAGGACAGTATTTCATTAATTCTGATCGGCATCTTGGCTTTGCAACTGACCCCGGTGCTGATGGTTGAATCTGGGCGACGGGTGCGGCGGGCGTTTATTCCAGCCGCTAGTTGGGGATTCATCCTGTTTTTCTTGTCCTTCCCATTGGCGCTGCTGCTGATGATTTTCAGCGGGTTATTAGCCTTGCTGATTGTGGTGCTGACGCTGGGCGAAATAACCCTTAGCATCATTCTAATGGTGTTTTTGGTGACTCTGAATGTGGTCTTGATTGGTGGATTCTGGTTTCTATTGGTCTTTTTGGGACGCGCCATTACCTGTTTTGTAATTGGTTACTCAATGGTGCAAAGTGTTCGATACTATCTGGCAAGCCGTGAAGTCGGGCCAGATGATCCGCCCGTTTTTATTCCACCTCTCATCACCCGCCGCCAACGTTGGATTGCGATGGCGATTGGGGTATTGACGGTTTCTTTAATCGCCAATGTCCCTATTTCTTTACCTCTCCCCATAGAGTTATTTTTGCAAGGCGCGGTGGCTTTTGCTGGTTTGGGGGCCATTTTTATGTATGGGCGAGATGTTTGGCATATGACCGAAACCAAAGGGCGGGGCGGCTGGATTCCAACCATTTCACGCATGACCGTCCCACCGCTTGAAGATAGCAACGATATGCCACTGGGCATGGATAACTTGCCTGAAGGGTTTAGAGGCTTTCCCGAATAGCCCGATTATTGAGATGCCAATGGCTCAGTTTTGTCTTGAGTTTGGTTATTGTCTGCCGCTTCGACCATTACAAGCGCAGCTTGGGCAGCGTTAATTGCCGCCGAATAATAAGACTCTGTCCCTTCGCGAAGTTTGCTGACAGGTGGTTGCCATGCGTCGCCATATTCCACAATCGAACGGATCCAATTGCTGAAATTGAGCCAGCCCCATTGCAGGCCTTCCGTGTCTGCGTCGGATGCAAAGCCACTGTGGATAATGGTTAGGCGCGTTTTGCCCCCCGACTCTTCAAGCGTCCATGTCACAATCGTATCGCCGCCCCCATCAGTCGTGTCGGAGTGGGAGGGCCATAAAGTCGCCAGTTTTTCATTTGGAACTAATTCCAAGATTTTGACCGGGCCAGCTCCATTCCATCCATAATCGTAACGTCCTCCGACATACGGCTCGACGCTCGCATTGCTGGCAATCCAGCGATTCAATTGCTCAGGGCGAATGAGCGTATCAAAGACAGCTTCGGGCGTGCCATTAATTTCAATGGTGTGTTGAATATCCCCTGTCTTAGCCCCACTGAAGTCGCAGCGCACAATAGATTTACCATCTAAAAAGCGCCGTAGGTTTTCAAGGGATAGGAACCAAAAATCTTCGTTGGCATGAACAGGATAAGCGGGTGATTCGGCAAGGGCAGTTTGTTGAATCACAACGACGGTTTGTTCACCGAGCGGCTCCAAAATTATCTGAACATTCGTATCTTCGCTGTGAAAACGCCAGCCATATTTGAACGAACGGTTAAGGGTACTTTCAAGAAGGGGATGTTTTCCCTGTTCATAATCGGGTGTTTCCGGAGTAAAGCGCCCCCAAAAATTGTAGCGACTGTCGGGGATTGAAACATCGGCGTATTCGGCGAACCAAGTGGTTAGGGTGCTCGACTCGGTCAAAGCACGAAAAATAGCTTCGGGGGCATGGTTGATGGCAACTTGAATATGAAGGGTTTGACTCATTGAAATATCCTCTTTGACTTATCTTATGCGAACTTATTTGGGATAGCAGCCTAACACCACTCGAAAATCTGCGTTTTCATCCGGGGCAGTCTCGTCAGGTAGGCCATATTTGCGAGCAAGGTCTTGGAAAAAAGTTTGGACTTCTTGCAGAAATTCAGCCCGTCGGCGACCATTGGGCAAGTGGATATGGGCTGAAAGGGCAAGGGATGGCACATCTTGATTAGCTTCAATTTTATTTGCCAAGCGGCCCACATCATCGTGAATTTCCTCGGCGAGGGTGAGCAAAAAACGCAGGCTCGCCTGATCTTTGGCAGGGCGTTCGCCACCCAACCGCCCCACTAAGTGAGGTGCTAACCAATAGGAACGGGCTTTGGCTTGATAGTAACCTTCGACCACACCCCGGACGCGCTGCTCGTCGGTTTTCACGACCAGCCCTGCTTTTTCTAGCTCTTTGACATGATAGTAAATTTTCTGAGGAGTCTGCCCGAAAAAGCCCGCTAGTTCAGGGCAAGTGCGCGGCTCACCCATACGTTTTAGTAATTCTATGCGCTGGGGTTTGAGCAAGGTTGTTGCTTGTTCCACTGTCTCAATATAAAAAACATCTTGCATAATGGGCACTCTCAATCGAATGTAAAAATTTATTTTATTATAAAAATTTATTTTTATAATGTCAATGATTTGATAGGTTGAAAAATTCGAGGGATTGCTTCACAATAGCATGAATAAATCCCAGATGATACTTGGTTAGTATTTTAGGTTGAAAGGAGTCCCCGCAGGGTTCGAGAATCGTATCGTAAGTAAACCCTGCTAAAATAATTTCTGATGATGAAAAAAGGCCCACGTAATTTAGTTCCTATTGTGCTTTCCCTAGCCCTCCTGTTAATGATGTTTGCCGCGATGAGTTTTCAAGCCATTGCTCAGGATGGCGCTACGGCAACTCCTACACCGACGGGTAGCACAGATGATGCTACTCACCATGAATCGCGCGATTATTATGCTGATCCTGCCTCCTCAACAGGTGATGCCGAGTGGACAATTGAAGATCGTACCTTTACCAGCGACTATCCACACGGGTTTGAATTTTCTGCCCACCTGAGCAGTAGCAAAGGGGATATTGTCAATGCGACGGTGTTATGGTCACACGCCCCGCGTAATCAGAGCCGCCGAGCCGCTGAATTGGATGAAAATACGGGCTTGTATACAGCGGTTTATGACAATAGTGAAGGCACACCGCCATGGGTGGCAGTCAATTATCGTTGGATACTGACGGATAGCGCCGGTAACACCTATCGCAGTGAATGGTATATGGGCGATGAATACTCAGATGACAGCCGCCAATGGGATCGCTTAGAATCCGAAGACATTATTGTTTTTGTCGAAGAAGGCCTTCCGTCGGACGCAGGCCAACAAACCCTCGATGCTATGGCAGCCCAGCGTGAAACCTATCGCCAAGCATGGGGCGATCTTCTGTCCTATAAACCGCGTGCCATTCTTTTTTCCAATCGGGTCTCATTTGATGAATGGCGTGTGGGACAAGGCAACCCAAATGTGATTGGTCAAACGAATCCAGTCTGGGGTGGCATTGTTCAAGTGGTGTCAGGCGGTGGGGTGACCGACCTTGCTTGGGGCACCGTGCTGCATGAAGTCGGCCATCTCTATCAATCGGATTTTGTGGCAGCAGGCCTAGCAACGGGTTCTTGGCAAAACGAAGGGGATGCGACCCTATTTGAGATTTATCAGATGTATGATTATGAACAGCGAGTGCGTAATCTGGCAGCCAGTGACCAATTACCGGCGTTATTAAACGGTACTGGGCCAAGCCAAAGCTCCCAAGGGCCAGATGGTATTGGGCGTTTGGGCTATGATATGGGGTATACCTTCTACAAGTGGCTAGTCGAGGTCTATGGCCTTGATGCCCATCGTCAATTGATTGAGGCATTGGGGCCAAGTGTCGGCTTTAATGAGGCCCTCGAACAAGTGACAGGCCTATCCGTTGACGAGATTGAACGTCGCTGGCGGACATGGCTGGGGGCATCACCCGAAGCACCAACATTGGTGCCAATTCCAACTATGCGTTTCCCACCGACGGTAACGCCGTTTATCTTCCCGACAGCTTCTAATTAAACATTTAGGGCGACCTGTCATGCGAAAAACCTATTGCCTCGCTCGTTGGTTAATTGTTATGCTGGTCGCCCTTAGTTTTTGGGCGTCCTATCCCCACGCTGTTATAGCTCAAGATGATGGCGAGTCAGATAAGATTGTCAGTTCACGGGCGCTGGTCGTGATGCCCTCGGTCATCCGTTTCCGGGTGCGGGTGGCAGCGACGATGGAGCAGGTGGCGGAAATCAAATTGACGGTACAAGACGAAGATACTGTTCTCCAAACCTATGATATAACCTCGCCAGCCGACAATATCTTTATTAATTTCGGCGACGAAAGTGAATATGAGATAGTTTGGGATATTCGAGAAGTTCCGCTTCACCCCTTCAGTACTTTGACCTATCAATTTGAGGTTCAGATGACGGATGGAGAAATTGCCACCGTCAAAAATGACTTCATCTTTCAGCACGAGACAGTTCAGCAGTGGCAATTGGCCGAAAGCGATACTCTTAAAATTTATGCAATGGGCGACGCTATTGACTGGTCAAATCATTTGGCGGGCCTAGAGCAATCGATCAGTCTCCTGCGTGAAAACACGGGGTTTATAGCCCCGATAGGATTGGTTGTTTATCCAGAGGGTACAGAATTTTGTACGCAGGGAGAAGTTCCAACGGATACACCAGATGCTACCCCACCGATGATAGTCATTTCTGAAGACCGTGCTTATCCATGCGACCCGGCTGATATGACGCGGTTTTATGCCTTTGAGAATTTGGTGATTGCCTATGCCAGTCCTAGTGATTTTTATACTGAAGAAAGCCAAGCCTTCGCGCCCATCTTTGATTTAGCCTATTCGACCCGTTGGGGCAATGCCGATGTGCCTGCGTGGTTCACGGCGGGGTTACGCCAATTGTATAACCGTGTTAATCAAGGTCAGAAAATCACTACAGTTAAGCGGGCTTCACAGGAAAGTCGAATGTTGTCATTGACCCAGATGGAAACACCTGCCGCCGATGCCAATTCGGTTTTGTGGGAGGCTCAAGCCTATAGCCTAACCCTCTATCTTGCTGATGTTTATGGCGCGTCTACTCCTTTCGATATTGCAAAGGCTATTTCACCGAGTTTATCGGCGAATCAAGCCATTGAAGAACGGACGGGCCAGATCAAGAGTCGGCTCTATGCGCGATGGTTAGTTTGGCTGGATACCCCGCAAGCGATAGCCGCCGGGGGTTGGAATCCTTATTTAGCAACGACCCCAACACCCTTGCCCTCCAATACTCCATCGCAAATTCCACCCACCCACACACCGCGCCCGACCGCGACCATTACTCTAACGCCAACCTCGACCTATCGAGGAGATTTTGTGCCGACGGTATTTAAGCCGACTGATGTGCTGCCTACCATTGCGCGTAACAGTACCAACACGCCGCTACCCCCCGGCGGTCTTAACCCAACACCCACCCCACGACCCGCCAGTAATGAACAAGATGAAAGCAGTGGATTATGTGGCACAGGCATTGGGGCCATTCTACTTCCAACCTTTGGTATCGTTTGGGTACAACAAAAAAGACGAAAGCAAGCTGCAAATAGCTAAAAATTTATGACTGAACCAAATCGCATTAATCTCTATGACTTATCGCTGACCAACTTGCAAGAATTATTGGCGAGTTGGGGCGAACCCAAATTTCGGGCCAAACAGGTTTGGGAATGGCTGTATATCCACAAAGCCAGTGACTTTGAGCAAATGACTAACCTGCCTGCTAAATTGCGAGAACAACTAGCTGCTAAAACCCAGATAGGTGTTTTAACGATTGCCGCTGAAAAAGAAGCCCGTGATGGCACACTTAAACGTCTCTATCGCCTAAATGATGGGCAGTTTATCGAAAGCGTGTTGATGATTTATGACGATGGACGACGGACGGCCTGTATCAGTACCCAAGCAGGCTGCGCGATGGGGTGTGTGTTTTGCGCGACAGGCCAGATGGGTTTTGCCCGTCATTTAACAGCTGGGGAAATTGTGGAGCAGGCCATTCATTTTGGGCGTGTTTTAGAAGCTGATGCTGATCGTTTGAGTAATGTCGTGTTAATGGGTATGGGCGAACCATTGCATAACTATGATGCTACCCTAGAGGCGATTCATCGGCTGACTTCACCGGATGGCTTGGGTATTGGACAGCGGCATATCACGCTAAGCACAGTGGGACTTGTCCCTGCCATTCGACGTTTTGCCGATGAAGACCTCCAGATTAAACTGGCGATTAGCTTGCACGCCGCAACCGATGAAGAACGGAATGCTTTGCTACCTGTTAACAAACGCTGGCCTCTAAGTGAATTAATGGCGGCCTGTCGGTATTACATTGATAAAACGGGCCGACGGCTGACCTTTGAGTGGGCATTGATTCAGGGCGAGAATGACACGGTTGAGCAGGCCACTAAACTAGGTTTTTTGCTCAAGGGGATGTTGTGCCACGTCAATCTCATTCCATTAAATCCTACCACTGGCTATGAGGGTCATCCATCGAATCCTGAGCGGGTTAAGGTCTTCATGGATACATTGGCCCTATACGGGGTAAGTAGCTCGATACGGGTTCGGCGAGGCATTGAGATTAATGCAGGTTGTGGTCAATTAAAGGCCGAAGTGATCCAACTTGAGAAAACCAAAAGGGAGAAAAACAAAAAGGGCGATTCGTAAGCCATCGCCCCTAAAAGATGGGATTAGGTAAGATCATCTATTTGGCGTTTTCGCGCTCTTTCGATACTGGTAGGGTAAAAGAAAAGGTTGTTCCTACCCCCACCTGACTTTCAACCCAGATTTGACCACCATGTTGTTCAACAAGTTCTTTACAGATAGCAAGGCCGAGACCCGTTCCTTTACGGCGGCGGTTGAGGTTGAGATCAACCATTGAAAAACGATCGAAAATAGTGGGTAGGTTTTCGGCTGGAATCCCTTCGCCTGAATCGGCTACTCTAAACAATAAAGTCTCTTCATCAGCCAGATCAGCCCGTACCAGAATCGTGCCACTCGTCGTAAATTTCAACGCATTCGACACCAAGTTGACCAAGATCTGTTGGATACGGTCAAAGTCACCCCACACAGGCGGGAGATTGGGGGCCATTTCAATAGCCAGTTCAACTTGATCGTTTTGCCGCAAACCCTCGGCGATAGCTAAGGTCTGTTCTAAAATCCCGCCAATTTCCAACGTTTCGGGATAAAGCTCTAGCCCACCCTGCTCTAATTTCGAGAGATCAAAAATATCCGAGACGAGCCGCAAAATTTGGCGGGTGGCGGTTAGCGAACGGTCAATCCATAACACTTGGTCTTCGGTGACATCGCCAAAGACACCCTCTTTCATCATATCCAATGCGCCAACGACGGTGTTGAGAGGTGAACGCAGGTCATGGGCGATGTTGCTTAAAAGGGCTGTACGCAGGCGATTTTCTTGCATGGCAGCTTCCCAGTTGGCGGTAGCGTGCCAACGGGCTTCTTCAAGTTCAACCGTCCGTTCGCGTACCCGTTCTTCCAATTCTGCCGCAAAGCGCTCCCGCTGCTCATTAAGTTGGGCATTTTCAATAGCAATGGCGGCCTGCCCAGCAAAAATATTGAGGGGAGGAATGTCTTGGCGCGTAAAAGCATTGGGGATGTCGCGGTTTTCTAGGTAGAGTACTCCCAATAATTTGCCCCGTGAGCGCAGCGGCACACATAAAATTGATTGGAGGCGCAAATTGAAAACGCTTTTCATCGCGCTGAGATTGGCATCTTCAAGAGCATTGCGACTTAGCAGGGGTTCGCCTGTGCTAATGACCTGCTGCACAATAGACCGACTGACCGATTGCCCTTCTCGATCTGATGGATTACCATATTTCACTTGAAAATTGAGTGTGCCATCTGGTTCAACAAGAACTAAATAGCCATGCTGTCCGCCTGAAAATTCGACCGCTTGCTGCATGACAAACTCCAAGAGTGGTTGTAGCTCTCGGTTTTCGGCCATGCGGCGGCTAATATCCAACACCCGCTCAAGGGCAGAATTTCCCTGCAAAGGTTCTTCACTCAAAGCTGCACCCCTCCCTAATTCCACTAACCACACTCACTACTTCACTCCTAAGGCATTTTGGGCGTTTGACGCTTAGATTTTGACTCGCCAACTGCTTTTTTGGGGCTCGCCCGTTTGACAATCGGTGTTGTTGGTTTAACTCCATCTAGCGCTTTCTTTTGTTGCTCTAGTTCTTGAAGCAAGCCTTCGATCTTGTCTTGATTGTCATAGGTTGCCCCACCGCCCATTTTAAGAAATCGTTTTAAATCGGCGATGGCCTGCTTGAAATTTTGGAAGTCGGCATTTAGCAGTCCCCGTGCTAAATAATGCAGTGATTCGTCCGGTTCAAGCCGGATAACCCGATTCAGGTCATGAAAAGCAGCGTCCAAATTCCCCGTCATGATATAAGCATCCGCCCGGTTCGCATAGGCCTCGGCAAATTCAGGGTCAAGCGCAATAGCTTTCCCAAAATCGCGGATAGCCCCCCGGAAATCCTCGCGAATTTTCCGCATCTGCCCCCGATTGTTATACGATTCAGGGTAGTCAGGATCAATTTTGATGGCAGCATCTAGGTCTTGAATCGCTTTTTGCACATCTTCTAATTGAAAATAGGCAAAAGAGCGTTCGTTATAAGCATCGACGTTTTCGGGGTCAAGCGTGATTGCTTTAGAAAAATCTTCAATCGCGGCTTGATATTCTTCCCGATCCATACGTAACAGCCCACGTGCATGATAGGCCCCACCCAGTTGCGGCTCGATGGCAATGGCCCGATTAACATCCGCCATTGCTTTGTCCCACTCATCCAGCCGAGCATAGGTAAAAGACCGCTGTAGATAAATCTCGGCAGTGGGCGACTTTTCAATCACTGTGCTGAAATCCGCGACAGCCGCTTTTAGGTCTTCGATTTCCAGATGAGCTAGGCCTCGATTGAAATAGCCTTCCTCGGAATCGGGGTCAAGTTCGATAGCTTGGCTAAAATCGGCCACAGCCAGATCAGGTCGGCCCACTTCCATATATAGGCTACCGCGTTCGTTATAAATTGGCGGAAACCGTGATTCTAGACGGATGGACTCGCTGAAATCGGCTAACGCACCTTGAATATCAAAGACGTCGGCTCGAATCATCCCCCGCGTATAAAACCCAAAAGGGTCTTCAGGCTCACGTTGAATAAACTCATTTAAATCAGCGAGGGCCTTATCTGGCTCACCATAATCACCCCATGCTACTCCCCGACTATAATACGCGCCGGGGAAGTCTGGATTGTGCTGGATGGACTTTGTAAAATCGTCAATAGCCCCCTCAATATCACCGATGTCCATCCGGGTAACAGCCCGAACATAGTAAGTTTGGGATGAGGGGTCAATTTGGATTGCTTCGGAAAAATCGGCTAAGGCTTTATCCGGCATCCCTTTGCCAAGATGGGCGCTGCCTCGGCTGAGAACCGCCTCGACCATTTTAGGTTGGATGCGGAGGGCCTCGTTAAAATCTTGGATGGCGTCGTCGTAATTCCGTTGCTCACCTCTGGCAATCCCACGGTTGAAGTGAGCCTCGGCTTGTAACCGAGTAATCACGGAAAGTTCGTCATAGTCTTCCATCGCCCCGTCAAAATCACCCAAGTTCGCCCGTGCGATGCTTTGGTTTTGAATGACAGCCGCATACATTGGAAACTGACGGAGCGATTCATTGAAATCTTCGATAGCCCGGTCAAATTGGGATGTAAACAGATAACACAGCCCGCGATTGTAATAGATGGCGGCGTCGCTGGGGTCAAGCCGTAAGACTTGGGTAAAGTCATCAATCGCGCCTGTGTAGTCCCCTTTTTCGGCTTTGGAAAGCCCCCGCCCCCGGTATGTCTCCACTATTTTATGTATGTTTGCCATATACTTCCGAACAGTCCCGACCTTGCGACGTTTGAATGGGGTGCTGCCGAAGAAAAAACCGCACGCCCCATCACCATAATTGTATAGGTTCGGCGCATAAGAAGAAAGTCTAGGCCATTTGTGCAGTCTGACTTACTCGCCTGTGGCCCCACCACGCCCCAAACTTTCCAACAGTTCTTTGTATTTTTCCATGACAAATTGACTTTCCTGATTTTTGGCGACTTCCTGCGTCAAGATTTCGCGCATGGTGTCCAGCAGTTCTTGTTCAGTTAGGATGCCTTTGCGAATGAGACTGCGTGCGATGGCCCGGGTGATAATCAGCGCCTCAACCCCGCGCTCGCCCATCGTCAGCAAACTGCCAATAAAATCGCCAAAAATCTCTTGGGTGTTACGAATATCCGCCATTGGGTCATTGTCCTTTAGGTAAAAATTTCCAAAAATGCAGACGCATTCTGCAAAACGGTATTTTAACCTAAAGCGTTTAAGGCGCTACCTTATTTTAGGTAGTGAATTTAGGACAATTAGGGTCGCACTGATTTTTAGGGGGTTGTATCAAACACCAATGTCCATAAACCACCAATGGCCGCGGTGGTATCGAGCAGGGTTGCCACTTGGGTGGATATGTCCACACTCAACAAGCCAGCACCAGCATTGGTGAAACCATAGGTGATGAACCATTGACCATCGGGTGACCATGTCGGGGGTAATGCACCTTCGATAGGGAGTTTGGCCGGATTGCTGCCATCTAGGGCGCTTAATTGGATGCCATCGTTGAAATAAACTACCACACCGCTCAGGTTGGGAGTTATAAATGTGCCCAATGCGCCAACAGGCAGGCTATTTTGCTGAAAGGTTTGCCCATTGATGAGCATTTCACCCGATGCACCAACTGCTTGAAAATAGGGTGTACCAATCAACCGCACATCATACCAATCGCCAGTGGTGATTTGAATAGGGGTATTCGAGGCCAGTGCGATAGTATAGACCCCCGGCTCGAATACCAAATTGCCAGCTTGTTGAGGTACGACGAAAGCTGCAATATCGCTGATGGGATCGTACACGGGCAGGGTATTTTCGGCGGCATCCGGCAGAAAGGCGGTCGTGGCGGCATTGCTCAGATTCCACCCATATAGCCCATGTGCGCCAGCGGTATAACTAGGCGGGGCGAATAGAAGGGTATCGGTGCCACGCCAACCTACTCGCGTGACATCGGTTGGATAGAGGGTGCCATCATCCAGTGTCACAACTTGGGCATCTGCCAGATGGATGGCATAAATACCTTGACTAACGTATCCTGCCCCGCCAAACGTCTCCAAATCGCTATAGACCAGCCAATTGCCATCGGGTGACCAACTTGGGAAAGCCGCCGCACCCGAATGGGATTCGAGAGCTGTTGGAGTAGGAACGGAAGTAAAATCGACCAGATAGAGATTGGCGCTAATGCCATCGTGACCCGACACAAAGGCCAGTTTTTGCCCATCAGGTGACCATAGAGCCGTCGTTACTGCGCGGGTCATTTCATATAGTGGGTTGCCTAAATCGGATTCGCTAAAAATCGGCATATTCGCAGGTAAGAGGTTTTGTTCAAACAGCAGCGTTCCAGTTGGTATGCTATACACTTTTAAGACAACCGGGGAGCCATCGGCATAGGGCTGAGCATACATCACCCCAATTTTTTGCCCATCGGGGGAAGCATACAGAGAATAGACAGGTAAATCTATGGCAGTGACAAAAGTCTGTGGCGCACTCCAACCACCTGCGGACTGAGTGACTAATGACAGGCCCGCTTGGTCGTTGATATAGACAATATAGAGGGGATCGGTTTGGGCTTGGGTAGCAGGCGTAGGAGCTAGAAAGACAGAAAAAAAGACACTCGTAATCAAGAACCAAGCCAATAGACTATTTTTGGACATAGGTAGCCACCAACCGACGAATTTCACCCAATAAAGCATCCCGACCATACGCCCCTTTTTGAATAATTTTCTCCACGCTGCCTTGTAAGCGCTGGCGATCTTCAGTGCTTAAGTCCATTGCGGTGACGACAACTACTGGGATATGCTGCCACTCGGCATGACGGCGTATCTCTTCGAGAAATTGAAAGCCATCCACTTCGGGCATCATCAAATCGAGCAAGACGAGGGCAGGTTGGTTTTCTTGCATCCGCGCCCAGCCTTCGCGCCCATTGCTGGCCTCCATGACATGCCAGCCCTCCATTTTAACCATATCCGCCAACATGGTGCGTGTGTTCAGGTCATCTTCTACAATCAACACCGGACAAGGTGGTTGGGCACAATCATAACGTTTTAGGACTCCAATTAAACGATCCCGCTCAATCGGTTTGGTCAGAAAATCAGTAGCCCCCAGTGCATAACCCACATTTTTATCATCGCGGATGGTCAAAATCACGACCGGGATATGGGCTAATTCAGGGTCAGCTTTCAGGCGTGCCAACACATTCCAGCCATCCATATCGGGCATGATAATGTCTAGTGTAATGGCGATGGGGCGCAATTCTTTTGCCAACCGCAGGGCTTCTTGCCCATTTTGGGCTGTGACAACTGACAGCCCCTCTTCTTTTAAATGGTGTTCAATCAATTCACGGGTGGCGGGGTCATCATCCACTACCAAAACAGGACGGCGGTCACTAGATACCCCTATTTCTGGGCTGGGAACTGAGGGGATGGCCGTCACTACATTAACGTCAATAGGCTTGACGGCTTGGGGTAGCCAGACCGTAAAGGTCGAGCCTTGCCCCTCAACACTGACAAATTCAATATCGCCCCCCATCATTTGGCAGAAGCGGCGGGTGATGGCTAACCCTAAGCCTGTGCCGCCATATTGACGGGTTGTGCTGCTGTCGGCTTGCATAAATTCTTGAAACAAGCGGCTTTGTTGGTCGGTTGGAATGCCAATACCTGTATCTACCACTGAGAATTGGAAACCATCCCGATTTTCTTTGGGGTGGGTTTGGATAGTCAGGGTAATCGCGCCTGTATTGGTAAACTTGGCTGCGTTGCTTAGAAGGTTGAACAAGACCTGCCGCACTTTAGTCAAATCCGCGTACATCTGGCCCAAATTCGGGGCAATATTGATGGTTAGGGTGTTCTGATTGCGTTCAGACAAGGGGCGTACGGATTCGATGATGGTTTGAAGTAAATCTTCAAGGACAAACGATTCCAGATGCAATTCCATCCGGCCTGCTTCGATTTTGCTTAAGTCCAACACGTCATTTATCAGGCTAAGTAAGTGGCGGCCATTTTCGACCACCCGATCCAGCCGATTGACTTGTTTTTCCGTGACTGGGCCATAGGTGCCTTTGATAATTAACTCGCTATAGCCAATAATCGCGTTCATGGGGGTGCGTAATTCGTGGCTCATATTGGCAAGGAACGTGCTTTTAGACCGATTAGCTGCTTCCGCTTCTTCTTTAGCTTGGCGCAATTCTGAGGTTGTTTTTTCTAGGGCCCCTAACATGGCATTGATTTCTTGGCTAAGGGTAGTGATCTCATCCATCCCACGGGCACTGACTCGTTGGGATAAATCTCCATGTTCTCCAATCGCATTCACTGCCACGCCCAAATGGGTCAGGCGCTTGACCAGCATACGGTCAACCAAAACCCACATGATGATGCCAACAATCAAGCCAACCGCTATGAGGGCGAGTATGAAATAGACTAGCGTGTGTTGGCCCTGCTCATAAATATCACGGTTTTGGTCTACCCGTAACAGCAAAACATTATGACCTACCAAATCTTTAATCGCGGTATAGCCTGCCACCCGATTTTCACTCAAGGGATCAACATAAATGGCCCTCGGAGAGGTCAATTGCGACTTGGCCGCTTTAAAATCTTTGGGCAGATGGGAGTCATTAAATGGGTATAGCTGCAATGATAATTTGAGGTTTTCGGCAATGGTTGCAATACGAGCATCGTCTAAATAGCGTCCCCAGATAAACGTCCCAGTGATTGGCCCGGAGCGGGTACTGGTGATAATAGGCGCTGAGGCTACCAACAGTGGAGTATCGCTGAATAAGACAACCCCACTAGCGCTTTGGGTCGTCGCTTGATATGAAATAAACCATGGAAAAGCCATCACCCCATTGATAATGTCTGGCGATAGGGGCGCAGTTTCACCAGAGACCGCGTCATATTCAGCATTGTAAATAACTTTACTATTTCCATCCAAAATGATAACGATGTCGGTTTGAATTGTTTTAAAGACATCCGTATTGAGATCGGTTTCGATATATTCGGGGTAAAGCCCTTGAGCAAACTCCCATGTGGCGTCCCACGCGGCATAATCAATTGCCGAGGCCTTCAAATCATCTAAATTGATCCGAATTGCGTTTTCGGCCCGCTGCACGTTTTCGGCTGAATTATCTTCCTCAAGCTGACGGTAACTATCCAACACAATAAATTGAGAAGCCCCAGCTAACAGAGTCACCATGACAACCAACATGAGAACGATGATAAGGAGAGTTTTTTGTCGTAGTTTCATGGGTTTTATACTGTATCAATTTAGAGTCGGCTATCTCGGTCAGGCGGATTGAGGCGCGGCGGAAAAATTTGCGCGCTTAACATAATGGTTGGGGGTTGGCTTTCTTCGCGGATGGAGGTCAGTTGTGGCCCCAGCCATTCATTGAGCGCCACACAAATTTCAGCGCAAATCAAGATGAGAGAGAAGGTGAGATAGGCCCAGAGCATAAATACAACAACCGCTGTAACTGAGCCATAGATGTAATTCAGGGTTGAGATATTGGATAGATAATAAACAAATACCCGTTTTGCCATCTCGAAGGCCAAGCCTCCCAATAAAGCGGAGGGCAAGATGGCATCCCACCGGAGACGGGCGCGGCGTGGCAAAAAACCATAGAGCATAGCAAAAATAGCGGCGTTAAAACCTGTGGGAATAAAAAAGCTCGCCATGCGCAGCCAGATATTGAACTGGTTGAGGAATAACAGGTTCAAAAAACTAAAGAGCAAATTGGTGATCAGGGAGGCCAACAGAAAAATCATGAAAGTCGTAATCATGAATAGCCCAATCAAGCGACGTTCATAGATTCGACGCATGGTTGGGACACCAAATGTCCGGCCCAAAACAGCCTCTAGGTTGCCAAATAGACTGCTGGATGACCACACAAGGGTAATGGCTGCAAATAAACTGACGGACCCGCGCTGTTCTAGGGCAAGGGTGATGCCATCTTGAAGGACATTGGCTGTTTCACCGGGGAAAAACAACGCCAATATATCGCCGACTTGGGCACGGGCCGAGTTTCCAACCAGTGAAACTCCCAAGACAATGATGAGCAAAATCAATGGAAATAGCGAGAAAAGCGCGTAATAGGAAAGGGCCGCGGCTTCGTGTGGGCCATACCGCACATAACGATAGATCGCATGGTATAACTCGGCCAATAGACCATCGGAGGCCTTATCTAATTGAGTGAGGGTTCGCTCCACTGGTCGGCTGATGGATAGCCAAAGCTGTTTCCAAAAATATCTATCGAATAATCGCTTCACAAGATGTTCGCCCTTGAGAATTATTTTGAGGGGCGATTATAACAACCGCCCCGAATTTTGGCCTATTTTGCTTGGGCGAGGCGATCTTCGTACTGCTGTTTGTAATACTCCAGATACTCGCCTGTTTTGATTTTGCGCCACCACCATTCGTTATCAATATACCACTGAATGGTTTGGCGCATCGAGGTTTCAAAGTCGGTGGCGGGATGCCATCCAAAATGCGCCCGCAGTTTATCATTCGTCAAGGCGTAGCGGCGGTCATGACCGGGGCGGTCGGCAACGTACTTGATAAGCGTCTCAGGCTTGCCAAGGGTCTCCAAAATAAGTTTGGTGACTTCGATGTTATGCCGTTCGTTCTCGCCACCAATATTGTAAATTTCGCCGGGAGTGCCCTTGTGCAAAATCAAATCAATACCGTCTGCATGGTCGTCCACATACAACCAGTCACGTACTTGCATCCCATCACCATAGAGGGGTAAGGGGCGGTCATCGAGCGCTTCGGTGATGAAAAACGGGGCGATTTTTTCAGGATATTGATAAGGGCCAAAGGTATTGCTGCCACGTGTCACTGTGGTGTGCATTCCGTAGGTCACTTGATAAGCCCGCAGCATCAGTTCGCCCCCGGCTTTACTGGCGGCATAGGGGCTATTGGGTTCTAGCGGATCGCCCTCTTTGAAAAAGCCTTCGGGGATGCTGCCATAGACCTCATCAGTCGAGACATGATGGAAACGGTTGATGCCCATCTTCCGGCACATTTCCAGCAAAATATAGACGCCGACCACGTCCGTATGCACAAAGGCATGGGGATTCAAAATGCTGCGATCCACATGCGATTCGGCAGCAAAGTTGACCACTGCATCAATTTGAAAATCTTTCAGAACACGCTGGACGGTTTCTTCGTGGGCGATGTCGCCTTTTTCAAAGCGGTAATTGGGTTCATCATCCACTTCCAGCAGGTTATCGAGATTGCCCGCATAGGTCAGCTTGTCCAACACGATGATGTTGTAGTCGGGATATTTTTTGACCATGCGGCGGACAAAGGCACTGCCGATAAACCCGGCCCCACCCGTAACGAGAATGTTCTTCATCTTGCTTCAATTCCTTATTTCAACAAACGAACTTGGCTGTAATCACCCAAGACCATCTTATAGGCATGGGGTTTGGAATCGGCAACACCCACATCGGCATAGCGCCCAATGAGGCTATCTTGGATACGTACAGGCACATTCGAGATGCGACTGTGTTCCAACACAAGGCAGCGTTCCAATTCGCTATTTTCGACCACGACATTGTAATAAACGCTGGTGAAAGGGCCGATATAGCTGTTGATGATGCGCGAATTTTTGCCGATGATGGCGGGGCCACGAATGATACTGTTGATGACCTCGGCCCCTTCTTCAATCGTCACGCGGTCATCAACGAGTGAACTGGCATCTACATGGCCCTTGATAACGGGCGTAAGTTCGTCCAAAACTTTGCCATTGGCATCCAACATGTCATGGGGCTTGCCTGTGTCAATCCACCAACCCCGATGGACATGCGGGAATACGACATAGCCGTTTTCGATGAGCCATTGAATCGCGTCGGTAATTTCAAGTTCGCCACGTTTGGAGGGCTTAATTGAGTCGGCGGCGGTCATAATGTTATGATCAAACATATAGATGCCGACAAGGGCCAAATTGGAAGGCGGCTCGGCGGGTTTTTCGACCAAAAATTCAATACTGCCATCTGCCCGCAGTTTCGCTACCCCATAATATTGGGCATCTCGCACAGGCGTCAACACAATCTGGCTGTTCCATTCGGGGTGGTTGCCAAAATCTTTAATCAGTTCGCTGATGCCGCCTTGCAACACGTTATCACCAAGAAACATTACAAAGCGATCATTCCCCAGAAAATCACGAGCGATTTTAACGGCATGGGCCAAACCCGCTGGCGCATCTTGCTCAATATAAGTGATGCGGACATTGCCAAATTGGCTGCCATCGCCTACCGCCTCACGGACTTGTGGGCCAGTATCGCCAATGATAATCCCAATTTCCTCGACCCCCGCGTCCCGAATAGCTTCAATCACGCGGAAGAGCACGGGCTTGTTGGCAACCGGTATCAGTTGTTTAGCGCGGGTGTAGGTCAGCGGATAAAGCCGAGTACCCTTCCCGCCGCTGAGAATAAGTCCTTTCAAGGTCATCCCCTCTATCTAAAATAATGACAGTTGGTAGGTCAAAGACCCGTCCATCCTATTTTGTCGTTAACGATAGCTCATAGAGGTGCGGTCAGATTTGGCGTTGAGCAACACTGCCCCCAATAGTCTGACTCCCACACGCTCCAATTGAAGTTTAGCACGAGTAGCATGATCGCGGCGTGATTTATTGGCTTGAACTACCAACAACACCCCACCCAATTTTTGGCCTAGCACCAGAGCATCGGCAGCAACCAATACAGGTGGCATTTCAAACACCAAAAAATCAGCAGATTTCATTAATCTTTGAATAACTCCGTCCATCCGTACTGATGCCAACACATCTACTGGATTGGGAGGCAATGGCCCGCTGGTCAAGACCTGCAAATTTTCGACATCAGTCTGGTTCAGCGGTGGATTTTCAAAGGCGCTCTCTTCCAAAACCATTGAGGTTAGTCCACGTTCATTGGGCAGGCCCCAAACAAGATGTTGTTCGGGTCGTCGTAGATCGGCATCCACCAGCACCGTGCGCCGCCCACTTTGCGCAAGTGTCACTGCGAGGTTGGCCGTCGCAATACTTTTGTGATTGTCTTGAGCCGGGGCGGTGACCCCAATGGTAATGACCTGCTGGTCAAGATTGCTGAACAGCAAATTGGTGCGCAAGGTGCGATAGGCATCGGATGCAGGCGAACGTGGGTCTTTTAGGGTAATCAAATCAACAGCCATAATTTATTTATTCGGCCTCCGGCACAATTGCCAACAATGGAATTTCAAGCAGGCGCTCAATATCCTCTGCACGTCGCAAAATATTCGATTCCAGATATTCCAGTACAAACGCGACAATAAACCCGATAATCAACCCCAAAATAGCTCCTGCCAAGACGTTCACTTGGGTATTGGGACGATGCTGCCCATAGGTCGCTGTATCTAATAATTGGGCCTCGATACGGTCTTGGCGCGTCAACTGACTATTTTCGCGATCACGAAAAGCCACTAACTCACGACCCCATTCTGTTGCGATAGCCGCTGCTTGAGGGCCATCCGGTAAATCTACGGCGATTTGAATAGTCAAGGTGGTGGGATCAGAATTGATCGTCGTATTAGAACGCAAATCTCCCGGCCTCATATCCAGTTGCAGGGTGTCAATGACATTGTTGGCGACCAAATCGGTATTGAGATATTCCACAAAGCTCCGTAGTAAGATACGCAGTGTTTCCGAGAGGCCGAGATCGTTTCGAGCAGGTAGAAGTAACACTTTTTGGGTGGCGCGATATTCGACGGTTTGGGCTTTGCTAAAGCCAAAGGCCGCCCCAGCTGTAATCATGATGGCAAGGATGATGATCCAGCCGCGCCGCACCAATACACGCACATAGTCAAGTAAATTCATAAGGCTTTATTCTCCGCAGTTCTGGCAAAGCGCCGCACATTATAGCGGCAGATAACCCCCATCGCCTAGCCCGTTGTCTAATCGTGTGTGAGGCGGCGTCAGGTGGTGGTGCAATCGGCTAAGTTCGAGGAATCACCCCAAGCATTTCCAGCCCGATTTTTTCCAGGTCGGCTTTATCGCGCACACTGTCATCCAAATATTCGGCCAATACCGCCAAGCCAAGCCCTGCTGCCAAACCAATCACAATTCGAATAAAGGGATTAAGGCGTGTGGTCAAAGGGGGCACGGTGCGGACGACGTCAATTTCATCCAGCGGCACGATTTGGGCGGGTTCATAAGCGAACTGCGGGAAATATTGTTGATTGCGTGTTTGCAGAACCGTGATGGTGGCGGCGGCGATTTTTTCCAATTCAGCTTCATTGTCCCAACCGAAATAGACCACAAAAATGCTGCGGGCGCTGTCGGCGGCAAAAGCTGGGCGCAAGTCGTCGGTACTGATGTCCAGATTGTACTCACTTTGGAGGGTGGCGCTTACCTCACGGGTAAAACTGCTGCTTGTCACCCATTGGGGCATGTTGACAACCACGTATTCCGATGCCAGCCACGGCACATAGGCGGTATCTTCATAAGTCCCACTGGTTGAATTGGCAGGCACAGCAGCGGCATTCGTTTCATCGGGCGGTGCGGCAGCCGTAAAGCGCATGGTCGCGCCATAAGTTTCAGGTGGCGAGATGGCATCAGGGATGGCGGGCAAACTCCATAACAGGGTAATTGCAGCCGGAATGGCAATTAGCCACCAACGGCGCAAGACAAAGTTCCATAGGGTGAGTAGTTCCAAGTTTATTGAATCCCTTTCTGTTGTCGAAAGGCTTCCCATGCACCCGTCACAAATTCAGTGATTTTTTGATTAAACACTTGAAGATCAAATTGAAGAGCATGGGCGCGACAATCGGCAGGATTATACGCGCTGGCATCAAAGGCTTGCAATGCTGCCATTAAGGATTCAACGGTTTGCTCCTCAAACAGGATGCCTGTTTTGCCGGGAATGACTGTATCCAATGCCCCACCGCCTTTATAGGCAATCACAGGCCGTCCAGCGGCTTGGGCTTGTACGGGTGTGATGCCAAAATCTTCAAGGCCGGGGAAGATGAAGGCTTTAGCACGGGCAAACAATCCCGGTAATTCTTCATCCGGCACATAGCCCAAAAACTCGATAGTTGGACCAGCCATACTTTTGAGTCGGTCTATATCGCGGCCGCGCCCACCGACTTTGAGGGGCAAACCGAGCTGCGTACAGGCCTGCACCGCCAAATCTACCCGTTTATAAGGAATCAATCGCCCGATACTCAAAAAATAATCGCCCGTATCACTGAGGGGTACAAAACGCTGGGTAGCGACAGGCGGGTAGATAATCACCGACTCACGGTTATAGTATTGCTGGATACGGGCTTGGATTTCGGTGCTGATGGCGATGAAGTGGTGGACTTTCTGGGCGGCACGATAGTCCCAGCGACGCAGGAAGCCAATCAAGGGACGTAGGGCCAAACGGATGGGTTTGGGCACAGTTTCACGTTCCATATAGGCGTCATATTGCCAAACATAGCGCGTGGGGGCGAGGCAATAACACACATGCACCGTTGCTGGCCCAACCTTCAACCCATGACAAAAGCCGCTTTTATTGCTCAACACGACGTCCACATCGGAGAGTTTTAGACCACCCCAAGCCAATGGATATAACGGAAAAAAGGCCTGATGTTTCTGATGGATTTTGGGCAGATGGTCTATCCAGAGGGTATGTAAGTCCCATTTTTGCCAGTGAGCGGGCATTTTTTCGCGCCAATAAATACTGGTGTAGATGGGGGCGTTGGGATAGAGGGTGACTAGTGCCTCTAGGACATCTTCGGCCCCGCCGATTTGATTGAGCCAGTCGTGTACTAACGCCAACCGCATGTAACCCTCACAATCGCCCATCTAGCAAATACCCAATCGCTTAGTATATCGTGAAATTCCCTCAATCTTGCTTTAAATTTCGCTTGCTGCCCTGTACAATCAAGGCATTAATATCCACCCGGATAAGGACATTTCATGGGCAAGCAAAATCTCTCCGCTTCTCTGCTAACGACCTTCAACGATTACTATCAACGCACCATCCAAAAACACCTCAATGATTCGCCTCTCCTAGAGTCAATGCTGGGGTATCATCTCGGTTGGCTGGATGCGGAAGGCCACCCCGCGAAAATCAACCCCGGCAAACAAATCCGCCCATTGTTGACACTGTTATCTTGTGGAGCGATGGGAGGGCAGCCCGAAGATGCGTTGGCGATGGCGGCGGGCATTGAACTCATCCACAATTTTTCGCTGATTCACGATGATGTGATGGACAACTCCGATTTGCGACGAGGACGCCCCACCGTGTGGAAACAATGGGGGGTGAATCAGGCTATTAATGCGGGTGATGGCGCGTATGGCATTAGTTTTCAGATGGTGGCCGAAACCGATGTACCCAATCTCGACCCCCAAACCATTGTCTATGCCGAACGCATTTTGGCGAAGGCGTGTGTGGATACGGTCAAAGGGCAGATGTTGGATATTTCGTTCGAGAGCCGTGATGATGTGCAAGCGGATGAATATCGCCTGATGGTCGAATTGAAAACTGGGCCATTGTTGGGGGCGGCATTGGCAGGTGGGGCGATTTTTGCTGGAGCGCCGATTTCCCAAGCGGACACTCTTGTTGCGATTGGGCGGCATCTGGGCATTGCATTTCAAATTCAAGACGATGTGTTGGGGATTTGGGGTAAGCCGGAAGAAACCGGAAAGTCCGCTAGTGATGATTTGACGGCCAAGAAAAAATCGTTGCCGATCCTATGGGCCTATGAACATCTAGCGGCAGATGTGGTGGTGGAACTGCGGGAACTCTATCAACATCCTGCCCCATTACCTACCGACATCACCGCTCGCCTATATGATATTTTGACGGCAGACGGCGTACAAGAAGCGATTCAAGCCGAAGCACAGAGTCATTATACCGAAGTGGTGCAGGGGTTGGAAACGCAGTATCCCACACCCTCCGACTATCGGGATGAATTGTTTAATATCGTGGCATTTATCGTCAATCGGGCCTATTAATTTAATGGTAGCCCATATTTTTGGGCAAACACCCGCAGTTGTTCCGCCGCATTTTCGATAATAGGTTTGCCATGTCCAAAACAGATAATTTTTGGTTCTAGTGCCGCAATTTTGGTAATGGAGCGCCGATTTTCATCCATATCCACCGTCAAAAAGGCGAAGGGTAGTCGCATTTTGCGGGGGATATAAAAAATCACATCGCCCGTAAACAAAATCCGTTTTTCGGGATGCCAAAACGAGATATGCCCCGGCGCGTGCCCGAATGTAGCGACCACTTGCAGCCCACCTAAAATTTCGGGCAAGGTGTCTCCATCGGCGAGTTCGCGCTCAACCGCGACGGGTTTTAAGGTCATGTTGGGGGGATGGATGCGGGCCTTGACCGTTGGGATAGGAATTTCTCCCTGAATGACCCGCTTCTCTAAGGCCGATGCCCAAATTTCAGCCCCGGTTGCTTCTTTTAAATGTGGTAATCCCCCAACATGATCGGGATGGGCATGGGTAATCAAAATCCGTTTAACATCTTTGGGTTGATAGCCCCGCGCTGCAAGCTGTTTGAGGATTCTTTTGGCCGCAGGTGCAACACTCGTATCAATTAGGGTCAGGCCATCGCTGTCCACAAGGCCATAAACTCGTCCAGCGGGTAGTCCGGTGAAAGTATAGACATTTTCGCTAATCTGCTGCATATGCTTCTCCCTATTTATGGTACAAAAATAAGACATGCCCCATCGGCAATGGCACAGCGCGCAATTTCCACATTATTCCAAAACACGGCAAACTGACCTGTCCAAAAAATAGTTGATGAGGTGGCGGGCGGGTTAACGGTCGCATTATAAAAAGTACAACTGGCAGGTTCTAGCGCCGCTTGTGTCCCGAAAATTTCGATCGCCACACAAGCGCTTGGCTCGACCGTCCCATAAATTTGGGCCCATGTATTGCCCGAAAAGACATGCCCGGTCTTGCCTAGCGCCTCGAATGACAATGGGCCAATTTCAATGGCGGTGTCATTGGGATTAGCGACGTAAAAACTGCTTGGGTTATAGAGTAATTTTAATGGTCGCCCATCCGAATAAAGCACGGTGGGTGAGGGTTGAATAGTAGGGGTTATGGTCGTCCTTGGCGATGAAGTTACACTGGCCGTCTGGGTTGCTGTTGAGGGATGCGATGCAGTTGTTGTTGGAATCGTGGTTTGGGATGGTGTTACGCTGGGGCGCGGGGTGTTGGTAGGGCGGGGCGTATGGCTCGGTTCAGATGAAGCTGTGAAGGTGGCTGTTGTCGAGGGAGTATCAGTTGCTTCGAGAGTAGGTGAAGTAACCACTGTGGCTGTGGCGGTAGGTGAAACACGGGTAGGTGGTAAATAGGTAAAGGTCGCGGTTGGGCCTGCTGACTCGATTACAAGGGATGGTGTGATGATTTCAGCCGTTGCGCTACGTGGTGTTGTCGAAGCGGGCGGCAATGTTTTGGTTGTAAGCTCCTGTGGCGTTACGGTTGCTTTTGTTGAGGTGAGTTGGGCCAATAAAGTGTGATTGCGGGTGGGTGGAATATAGTCAAAATCGCTGTTGCGGTCACTCAGCAAAACCGGCCCAACCAGAATGAAGAGTAGGCACAACAGCACCATTAGGCCGACCCCACCCATCATGAGTCGGAACAAAAGCATGGAACTTGATTGGGGCGACGGGCTTGACTGTGCTGTCATGAACAACCTTTATCGGGTGCAAAAGGCTCATTACCCCATTTTAAGTCCTATTGCCCAACTGAGCCAAGTTTTTATTTAGGGCAAAAATACGTCGCATTGCCCCCCACTGATGTTGCAACGACCTATTTCCTGCTCATTCCATAAAACTCGGAATTGCGTGACGCCAGAACGTGCTACCCAAAATATGAAAGGGGCGCTGCTTGGAGGAGTGACCTGCGCGTTGTAGTCTATACATTGACGTGGGCGCAACCACGTAGGGCCGGTGGTAATTTCGATGCTGGCACAGCCATTGGGTTCGGCATACTCGTAAAACTCCGCCCAACGCGATCCATCAAAACGATACCCAACTGAAAGACCTGTGCTATCAATTGCCTCAAATGCAAGGTTTGTTAGGGCAATTTGATTGCGGGTAGGATTCCATAAATATAAACTGGCATTGTCATAAAACAGGCGGATGCGCTGTCCGGTGGCGACCGTCGCTGTCAAAGTTGGCGGTGGTAAGATGGTCGCGGTTGGTGAGCTGACAGCGCCAGCAGGTAGGCTGTTGCTAGTAGGCAATAACGCATCCGGTGTATTGGTAGGAAGGGCCGTAAAACCAATCGTTGCCGTGGGGCCGCTGGTCGGCGGCATGGTCGGTTCCCCTGTATTGGTTGGAAGGAGCGTTCGACTGGCGGTCGGGGTATTGGTGGCGGGAATGCGGGTGGGTGGCACCAAGGTATAAGTCAAGGTTGGCCCTGCAACTGTTGAAGTCGGTGGAATGGTCGCCGTGCGGGTTGAGGTTGGTGAAAGTTCAATAGTAGGGCTATTCGTTGGCCCAAGCGTTGGCACTTCCCCTACCACAAAAATAGTAGCGGTTGGGGGGGTAGAAGGTGTGCCGACTTCGGTTGTTTTGTCACCTTCATCGTCCCGATTATTCAAAATCCAATAGGCCACCCCGGCTAAAACCATGCAAGATACCAATAGCAGGCCTGTGCCAATGCCAATAAACCCGACAAACAACCAAGACGGAGGTTCTTCGGCGAGGGGTTTGACCATGCCAATCGGCGGGGCTGTGTTATGGGTAAGGGTCGGTGCGCCGTTGGGTTGTTGAATGGGGGTAGATAACTTTTTTCTTCGCATCAAATTGGTACTCTCCAAAGCTGCATAACTATAGCACGCCTCCTCGGCTTTGCCACAACGGAACCGTTACGGTTTTGTGACAATCGCTTGACAACCCCCTAAACCAGACTTAGCCTATTAAGAGTAGACTAAATTCAACAAGCACTTCCAACTGAAAATCTCATGCAACCAAAACCTGTTCGCCCATTGCGCCCACAACCGCGTCCTGCGCAAAATCTAGTACCACAGCCACCTCAAAGGTATCCAATACCTGCCTCGCCTGCTCGCCCAATGCCCAAACAAGCCCGTCCCTCCATTTTTGCCAATCGTAATTTTTGGCTGTTGGGCATGACGGGGATGGTGGGGTTATTGGTGGTGATGTGCATGGTCTTGGCCTTAGGCGTTGGGGTGGTGTATGGCGGGGGCAAGATTTTGCCGGGAGTCAGTTCAGCCGGGGTTGATCTCGGCGGGAAATCGGAAACTGAGGCCATAACCACTATTCAATCGGCATGGCAAACTAATGGCATTCTGTTGCGAGATGGTGACCGGACGTGGCGAATAGACCCAACTATACTAGGGATTGCGATTGATGCGCAGGCCACCGCGCGGGCTGCACAGGACTATGGACGATCAGATGGCGGGTTGGGGGCGGCGATTAAGGGCCTATTTGGGGCGGATGTCGCACCAGTCGTGGTGATTGACCCAGCCGTCACCCAAAAGGGATTGAATGATTTAGCGACTCAAATTAATTTACCTGCTCTGAATGCCGGCGTGCAATTGGTCAATGGGCAAGTACAACCAACCCCTGCCCAAGATGGTCGCATTTTGGATGTCAATGCGACCCTGATAGCGCTTCAGCAAACCCCCGGTCAAGTATTGGCCGACGGGGAGATTGAATTGGTCATGGCGGCGGTTTCCCCCACGATTACCGATTCCAGCGCGATGGTGACCCAAGCGACGGTGTTATTAACCAGCCCGCTCAATATCAACGCCTATGATCCCATCACCAATCAATCCACTAATTGGAGCCTGCCACCTGAACAATGGGCTGGATTTTTGACAGCCGTATCTGACCCCAACAGCCCAACAGGTTTGACACTGAATATGGATGCGACCTTGTTGCAGGGCTTTTTGGAACAACAATCCGCCACCCTTGAACCAGATCGGTATCTAAAAGTGGATGATGCCATTGCCGCTATTCAACAAGCTGTGGCTGTCATGCGAACCGACCCATTGGTACGTGTCTATCATCACGATACCCCATATACCGTGCAGCCGGGGGATACTTTTTCAAGCATCGCCTATGATTATGGTGTGCCCTATCCTTGGATTCAGGCGGCCAATCCGGGTGTGCCGGATGCTTTAAGTGTTGGGCAAACTCTGACCATCCCATCCTTGGATGAATTTTTGCCCCTACCTATTGTGCCAAATAAACGCATTGTGGTCGGTATCAGCCAGCAGCATGTATGGGTCTATGAAAATGGTCAGGTCATTTGGGATTGGGTTGCCAGCACGGGTATTTCTAGCAGCCCCACTTCACCGGGGATTTTCCAAATCCAATCGCATGAAGAAGATGCTTATGCTGGGAATTGGAATTTGTGGATGCCCCATTTTATGGGGGTCTATCGGCCTGTCCCGAGTTCCGATTTTATGAATGGCTTTCATGGCTTCCCTACACGCGGTTCCTCACAATTATTGTGGACAGGCGACTTAGGCCATCCCGTCACCTATGGCTGTATCTTGGTCAGTTCAGACAACGCGGCTTTGCTGTATGACTGGGCCGAAGCAGGGGTGGTCGTCGAGATTCAACGATAATTTTCCCTCTGCCTTGCCACTCGCTATCTCAAGGCTGGCTGTTATAATTACACAACTACGAGTCAAAACCAGTGTTATAACAATTCAAAGTATAGTGAGTGGTGGGCAGCAAAATGCCCCTAGAAATTCAAATTGGCGACATCGTGCAGATGAAAAAGGGCCACCCCTGCGGCGAAAATCGCTGGCTGATTTATCGAGTTGGGGCGGATATTGGTCTACGTTGTACCAAATGTGACCGTCGGCAACTGATGCCCCGCAGCAAATTTGAAAAGGCGTTTAAACGTAAGTTGGAAGCGCCCAAAATTGAACCAAGCGAATGAGGCGTTGTTAGAAGAGTCCATGCCCACAACCCAATCCCCCCGCCGAATTTTATTGCTCATGTCAGATACTGGTGGCGGTCATCGTGCCGCAGCCACAGCGATTCAGGCAGCTTTAGAGAATCGTTATCCCGGCGCATACACATTCGATATGGTAGATGCTTTCCGTTATTACACCCCCACCCCCTTTAAACATATGCCACGTTTATATCCACTATGGGTTAATCATGCGCGGTCTTCATGGGGCACAGGCTATCGTATTTCGGATGGGCCACATCGCTCCAAATTAGTCATGGGTAGTTTTTATGTCAGTTGGCGACGGGGCTTTCGGCGCCTTTTTGATGAACATCCGGCAGATTTAGTGGTTTGTGTACACTCCCTGTTTAATCACAACGCCATGCGGGTGTTGCAGGATTGGCCCACCCGCCCAAGATTTGTTACAGTGGTCACCGATTTAGTTTCGACCCACGCCTTTTGGTACAACAACAAAGTGGATTTATGCCTTGTTCCCACCCAGACAGCCTATGAGCGCGGTTTGAGATACAAAATGCAGCCCGAAAAGATGAAAATCACAGGTCTGCCTGTTCATCCCGATTTTGTAGCGGGGTTGACCGACAAACAACAAGCGCGTGAGGAATTGGGTTGGGATGTTAAGAAATTGACCGTATTGCTTGTCAGCGGTGGCGATGCAATGGGGCCACTCTTTAAAACGGCCCGCGCAATTAACGATCAAAAATTAGATATTCAGTTAGTAATTATTGCCGGACGGAATGCCCCGCTTAAAGCAAAACTGGAAGGCTGTGACTGGAATCAGACGACCCATATCTATCCATTTACCGAGAAGATGGCTCAAATGATGTCGGGTGCTGATATATTGGTGACCAAAGCTGGCCCCGCGACTATTTCCGAAGCATTTGTGGCAGGCATCCCTATGATTCTTAGTGGACATGTCCCCGGTCAAGAAGACGGCAATGTACGCTATGTGATCGAGAGTGGAGCAGGGGTCTATGCACCCGGCCCCACTCGGGTAGCCGAGGTACTGGCCGAGTGGGTTAGTCGCCCTCCAGATTTCCGCCAGCGTTACGCCGATGCAGCCAAGCAGATTGGCAGCACGGATGCTGCTTCCCAAATCGCGGATGAAATTCATGGGGTTGCCCAAGCCGCTCAAATAGTGGTGCATCACCCCCGTCGTTCACCCCGATCATTATTGTCTCATCGCCTACGCCCGAATATAGCTCGTCCACGTGGTGGGGCGTTATAATTTCATCTAGACCTCGCCTTATCCTCAATTTTTAGCAAGCCGTTATTGCCCAAACATGACTTTTGGGTGATAAACGGCATTTTTCATTTGCAAACTCAATATAATTATTGACTTTCCAAAACGAACCGAATATTATTTTAAGTAGACATCAAATTTCATAAGGTGTAATTCAATATCTCTGAAGAAAATTTCAGCGAGATAAAAATGGAGGTTCACCGGGGAATGTATCATCCAATTTTGACCCACTGCCCCGTTTGTAATGGGCCGTTGATTGTTAAGCAACTGCACTGCGAGAATTGCGACATCAACATTGAAGGCCGTTTTGAAGTCAGTGGTTTGGCATCGTTAAATGCCCAACAACTAGAATTTGTAGAAGTATTTTTGCGCTGTGAAGGCAAAATCAATCGTGTCGAAAAAGAACTAGGCATTTCCTACCCAACGGTGCGTAGCCGCCTACACGACATTATCCGTTCGATGGGTTATGAACCCGCGTTGGAGATTGAAGCTGATGAAGCCAATCGCACCCGCCTCCAAGTATTAGAAGATTTGTCGTCGGGGAGTATTACCACCGAAGAAGCAATCACCATGTTGCGTAAGGGCAACCCATAAAAATCTTAGGGCTGATTTTATAAGAGATGGTTTGTCAAATCGTTAATTCGCACGAGTGAAAGGGAGAAATGGCATGGCACGGATCGAGCAAACAGGCGCAATTACTGAGATTATCTTTGAGCAAATTGGGGGCGATCTGGTCATTCAGGGTCACAGTGGTCTCGGTTTCCAAATTGATGGAGATGACCCTGAGATTCACCAAAATGAGGCAGGGGCCGTTTATATTAGCTGCGGTGGTGATTGCACAGCAGCGGTTCCCGATGGCGTCTCAGTAAAAGCATTGTCGGTAGGTGGCGATGCCAAAGTGACCCGTATCACAGGCGAAGTGCTGCTCCATGAAGTCGGCGGCGATTTAGTAATCCGGCATATCACAGGCAAGGTCACACTTGGTAGTATCGGCGGTGATTTGAGCATCCGGCATATCACGGGTATGCTCACTATTGGCAGTATCGGCAGCGACCTTGATTTGAAGCACTGTGTTGGTGAAATTTTGGTGTCGAGTGTTGGCTCCGACGTTGAATTCAAAAACATCAATGGCAATCTCATGGTGGAAAATGTTGGCTCCGACTTGATCGTGCAGAGTGTGAATGGCGATTTGAAGGTGGAAGAGGTTGGTTCGGATTTAAGCATCACCGACTTGAACGGGTCATGCTATTGCCCTTCCGTTAAATCCGACATTGCTCTGTCGTTGCTATTTGACCCTGAAAAGACCTATCTGTTTGGGGCGGATGGCGATATTGTCTGCTCAGTTGGCCCCAGCACCCGTGCTCGATTTGTTTTGCCGAGTGATGTCGAAGTCGAATATGAGGATATTGAAGACGCGGCTTATCAACGCGATTCCAGTGGTCAAATTGTGCTGGTAGGCGATGGCGGGGCCGAAATTCAAATCACTGAAGCCCGTTCATTCAATCTCGTGCCACAAGAGCGCGGCAATAAACGCGGTTTCAATGTTGATTTTGAGATGGATTTTGACGACGATATTGATGCCATGGTCAACAATATCGAAAGTACCATCAACCAAAGCCTGCGTGGACTCGGGGAACGGATTGAGCAGCAAACCCAGCAAGTCGTTAATGCGGCCACGGGTTTTACAACTGGCTTTTTTACCAACAGCAAAGACTGGAGCGCCAAAGCGGAGGCGATGGCTCGTCGCGCTCGTGAACAGGCCGAACGTGCCCGTGAACAGGCGGAGCGCTTGCAAGAACGTGCCCAACGTCGCCAAGAACGTTTTGCCGAGCAAGCCCGTGACCGTCAGGACCGTTTCCAACAGCAACAACGTACCGAGGAGCGCGGCGGTCAACGAGCCAACAAACGCGGTGGCGAATGGGAACCTGTCTCCCAAGAAGAACGTCTCGTCATTTTACAGATGCTTCAAACTGGCGCAATTAATGTTGACCAAGCTGAAGCCCTACTCAAAACACTGGAAGGCGATAAGTAATTATGTCGGCTGCGGCGCTATCTCCCAATAAAAGTCAGGCTCAAGCGCGTACTGTTGGGTTACGTCCGGTACGTCTGCGCCAAGATTTAGGCGCAGTAGCTGATTTAATTGAACTCGCCTTTGGCCCAACGATGGATGCGGGGGGACGGGCTGCTGTGCGCGAGATGCGTACTCTCAGTCGCTCTGGCCCCATTCTGTGGTTCATCGCTGGGTTAGATAGCGCTGTGCAAGCCTTGATGCGCGGTTTTGTGTGGATTGACCCCAATACAGGTCGGCTGATTGGCAATGTTTCGATTTATCCAGCAGGCTATGACAATTTGTGGGTGATTGCGAATGTGGCTGTCCATCCCGATTTTCGGCGGCGCGGTATTGCCGAAGAAATGATGCGGGCCTCGCTGGATTTTGCAAACGAGCAAAAAGCCTCAGCCGTGACCCTGCAAGTAGAAGCGGATAATGATAGTGCCCAGCGCCTCTATCAAAAATTGGGGTTTAGCACTCTACGTGGCTTTACACGCTGGCGTCGGCATCCTTACATTGACCCACCCCCACCTTTGACCCAGATGCCCAACATCACCTATTTGACTAGTCGTGAATGGCGGGCGGAATTGGCGCTGGCGGAACAATTACGCCCCGATAGCCGAGGCGGTATGACGTGGTTGCATCCCACTCAACCGCGCGAATTTCGCCCAACTTTTTCGTTTGGGCAGATTTTTGGGATGCGTCGGTTAGAGCGCTGGGTCGTGCGTGATCCTCAAAACGACCAGCATTTGTTGGCAACGCTGCGCACCGACAGCCGTTTTGGTTCGACCTATACGCGCACTGATTTATTGGTTGCGCCGGAATATCAAGGCGAATTGGAATGGCCGCTGTTGAATTTCGCTATTCGGTATGCTTCCGATCAGCGACGGGGACTTTTAATCGAGCATCCGTCGGATGATGAAAACGCCACCCTCGCCTTTGATGAGAACCGTTTTGAACCTGTGCGCCGTCTTATTCACATGCTGTGGACGCCAGCCCAAAAATGATGCTGGGGTGTGGTGATGGACATTCACTTTGAAGCAGAACCCACCGAGGCCGATTTTGGATTTATCCACGAGCAATCAGTGGCTTCAATCGTGGCGAAATATGATGATTCCATTCCTAATTTTTTAGCAGGCCGCACCCCTTCTTATCTATTGAAATCAAACTTGAACGGCGCGGCATAAGGATATGAAAATGAGGCAAGGGTTACAGCATGGAACATCAAACCATCAGCCCACCCGGCGCGGATTTTCAGCGTTGTGGCTTGGGATGGTTATGGTGTTGCTGGTTGCTGCCGTGCTGCGTTTTTATGATATCCACCGCTATCCTCCCGGTTTTCATTATGACGAAGGGGCCTACTTTATTGCTTCGCGGGAAATTGCCTTTTTTGGGGCGCGACCCTTCCCTGTGTTTGCTGCCTTCAATGGACGCGAGGTCTTTTACTTGTATGTAAACGCCCTGATGATGCGGGTCATGGGTGAACAGATTTTTACCATGAACTTTGTCAGCGGCATGATGAATTTAGTAACCGTTGCTGCTGCTCTCGGTTTAGGTCGAGCGATATTTGGTGGACGCCGGGGACTTATGATTGGCTTAATCGCCGCCGCATTTTTAGCAGTCTCATTTCCCCAGATTTTTCTGGCAAGGCAAGCTTTCCGTGCTGTCAGTCAGCCCATGCTACAAGCCCTGACGTTGTGGGTATTGTTTGTGGGCCTACGTCAACCTAATCGGCGTCAATGGGGCATCTGGCTCGGTGTGACAGGTGTTTTGGGAGCGGCAACGCTCTATACTTATATGGCCTCGCGCTTGTTTCCAGCATGGGTCGGCTTGATTTTGGCGTTTGTGTGGCTGGTAGATCGGGAACATCGCCGGACTCGATTTACGCAAGCAGCATTAGTCATGGTGATTCTTTTGATCGTCGCCGTGCCGATTATGAAATATTACTATGAAAACCAAGACGTTTTTAATGACCGCCTATCGCAGTTAAGCGGTTCAGGTGATGCCCCTAGTTATTGGGAAAGTATTCAACTGCACGCTAAGATGTTTTTTATCAAAGGCGACCCCTACAGCCGCTATAACGTCCCCAATGCACCCTATTTCCCACAGTGGGCTGGATTATTTATCGTGACGGGCTGGCTGGTCAGCTTGTGGCGTATTGTTCGACCCACCCCCCATCAAGATGCCATCGCGCGGACGGGATATTTTCTAGCGGCAATTGCACCGCTAATGGTTGTTCCGAGTGTGCTGGCGGTCAATGGCCTACCCCCTAGCCATATGCGCTCGGTGGGTATGGTTCCCGCGATTTTTCTCCTGCCCGCTATCGGTCTCGAATTTTTATTAGGGCAAGTCTCGGTATATCTGAAAAAAGACCGGGGACTTATTTGGCCCCAATTGACCATTGCGACCTATGGAATCGGGTTAATCAGCCTGTTCGTCATGGCAGGGGCGGTTTGGCATCGCTATGAACGGTGGGCCACTGTCCCCGAACTGTATTATCAAACAGACGGGGATATGGTAGATGCCGGGGCGTGGCTCATGGAGCATCGCGGCGCGAATACAATTATGTATGTGACTTCCGGGCACTACGATCACCCTTCGCTGCGCTTCCGTCGCCTACCGGGGGGAGATATCACCTTTTTGCTGGGCAATCGCGTTTTTACCCCACCCGCCAATCGGGATGCTTATTTAATTGATATTCACAATGCTCGTTTGGATGAACCTCTGCGCCAATGGGTCGAGCAGCATTACACCAAAGAAGCGACTTTCTACGGGCCAGATGGGGCGATCAGTTTTGTGGTTTATCATTACGATCAATCAAAGTCCCAAGTTTGGCGTAATCCTGAAGACCCCATATTCCCGATTTATGACACAGTGGGTGGGTGGCTGTCCCTGCTGAATACTAGTATAGCGGAGGCCGTGCCCGGTCAGACAATCAGCGTATTTACGGAGTGGGGCATTCTCAATTCACCCGCCTATGGTGATTTGACCCCCATTTTTTCCTTAGAAACAACTGATGGCGATGTGCTATCGCGCGATGAACCGTACACGCTCTATAGCAATCAGTGGCGGGCAGGCGAAACTCTCTATCAACAAGGCAACTTAACCGTTCCGACTGGGACACCCCCCGGTGAATATCGGGTGTTTCTCAATTGGGTGGCCCGCAGCGAAGACCAATATGTCGGGCGGATTGATGCACAGGGCAATTTTGCGGGGATTTCCACTGACCTTGGTACAGTTACCATTACGCGCCCTGCCGTTTTTGCCTCTAACGATACCCTCAATATTCCGCATCGTGAGAACCTTGATATAGCCTCTGGGGTGCGATTGCTTGGCTGGAGTGATATTCCAACGACCATCCGCCCCGGGGAACAATTTAAATTTGATCTCTTTTGGCAGGCGACTGAAGGTCAACGCCCTGATGAGCATATCAGCTTGGTAGCCGTCAGTGACATTACGGAATTGCCGCTCTGGTCAGGTATTCCAGCGATGAATACCTACCCGTTTACTGCATGGGCTGATGGCGAATTGGTGACGGATCGCCACCGTTGGTCAATCCCCACTGATTTCCCAGCCGGGGATTATGGCCTGCATCTACGTGTGGGAGATGCGGATGTCGCGCTGGGTAATTTCAGCGTCTTGGAAGTCAATCGGGTTTTTGACGCCCCAGCTATCGAAAATTACTTAAATGTTGACCTCGGCAATATTGTCGAACTTAAAGGGTACGGCATTTCGGCCATGACCCTGACACCGGGGCAGACCTTTGATTTAACCCTGTTGTGGCAGTCGCTTGAACAAACCGACCTACCGTTGACGGTTTTTGTGCATGTGGTTGGGCCGGATGGTCGCAATTATGCCCAAGCGGACGCACAGCCCCGCCAAAACACTTACCCCGTCGCCTTGTGGTTGTCAGGGGAATATGTCATTGACTCCTATCAATTGACCCTCGCCACCGATGCACCACCCGGCCAATATGAGGTGCGGGTTGGGTTGTATCTACAGGCCAATGGTCAGCGTTTAAGCATTACCGATGCGAATGGTCAGCTTGCGGGTGATTTTTGGTTGCTGACGACTTTGATGGTGCAATAAGAAGGGAGCTAACTATGGAAGAACGCCTAAAAATCCTAGAAATGCTGCGGCAGGGTGAAATTACCCCCGATCAAGCCGAAAAATTGTTGCAGTCATTGGGCGATGAACCCCAAACCGAGCCTGATGATGAGAGGGTTGTGATTTTACCCAAAGGCGAAAGTCGGGGCAGCACCAAAGACCCCAGTTTGCCCAATACCGCTGAATGGTGGAAGGTGCTGTTTGGGGTCGGGGTGGCCGTGTTTGGTTTTTTTGGTTTCCTGCTCCTGACTTTTTTTGGTTTTTTCGCCTTTTTGTGCCTCAGTCCATTTGTATTGGTCGGCGGGGCGCTGGCCGCAGTCGGCTTATGGAGCAAATCGTCGCATTGGCTGCATGTACGGGTCAAAGATAAGGATGGCACGAATATCAATATTTCGCTGCCTCTATCTGTCCAATTTGCCAGTTGGATTATGCGAATTGCCCAACCCTATATCAAGGTTCGGTCAGGGGACGATGTTGACCTAACGGGGCTAGATATTGCAGGCATGATTCAGGCGATGGGCGATGAGCTTTCATCAGAGAATCCCATCATGGTTGCGGTCGAAGATGATGGCGATCAGGTTTTGGTTTATATCACCTAGTTGTATATCTCAAGCACAATCGTAAGTTCAAGTATTGGAGGGCACTATGGTTACATCAGAAGAAAGAATGCGGATTCTCAATCTGCTTCAGGAAGGCAAAATCACAGCAGAAGAGGCCAGCCGCCTATTGAGCGCCCTTAGCCAAACCGCTAAGGCAGGTCCATCATCGGCTCGACCATCGGCATCAGGCCGCATCCCCCGCCAACTACGGGTGCGCGTCACCGATATGAAAACGGATCGAACTAAAGTGAATGTCACTATTCCGATGGGGCTGGTCAACATGGGCCTCAAAATGGGCGCTCGCTTTGTGCCCAATGATGTGGATGTGGACATGGAAGAAATCAAGGAAGCCATTGCCACCGGACAAATGGGCAAATTGGTGGATGCCGAAAACCACGAGGACGGCGAACGCGTCGAGGTGTGGGTCGAATAGCCATGCCTGCGAATGGGAATAGGGTAATGGCGTAGGGACGAGGGGAACACCTCGTCCATCCCCATTCCAACCCCTAGCTAATTAAATCTGAGGTTAGATGGACTAGCTTGTTGTGGAAATGCAGCCGCCACGCCGGACGATCAGCTACGGGCCGATATTCAAGGTGGGTCATCCCGGTATTGTTGCTCATCACAGCCACCACGCTCCATGGGCCTTTTTCAAACACGTACTCGAAAAACGCCTCAATAACGCCACCATGACAGACCACTAGCACACTTTGCTCGGCTTCTTCTTCGGGTGTGGGGCGGGTACTGTAATCAATGTGGGCAAAAGTCCTTAGCAGGCTTTCAATAAATGATCCTACCCGTGTGCGGAATTGCATCCAATTTTCGCCACTTTCTGTAATGGGATCGTACGGCTGAAGCGTTCCCCAAACTCTCTCAAAATAGGGTTTCAACTGATCGTCAGGTACGGGTGAGCCATTGGGATAGGCTGTACCCACTTCACGTATCCGGTCATCGTATTGGGCCGCTAGGCCTGTTGTCTGGATAATGGCAGCGGCTGTTTGACGTGTTCGCATCATGGTACTGCAATAGAGGTGACGGGCCTGAATATTGTCTTTAATCCACGCGGCAACCGCCTCGGCTTGTTTTTCTCCAAGATCGGTGAGGGGTTCGTTACGATGTCCGCCGCCATAATCGGCGAGGTTGATATAACTCTGTCCGTGTCGAATGAGGTACAGGTGCATACAGGTTATTCCTCTGGTTGAATGCCTTTGGATGCAGAGAACGCAAAGGCGGTCTATTGATTCAACCGCCTCTACGAAAGTCCGTTTATTGTACCTGAAATGAGCGGGGTAAATCTATACGATTAAACAGGTTTAACCCCTGCAATCGGGTTAGACAACATGGCCGCCAACAGGTCTACTGACGCCTGTACGTCAATTATGTCAACTGTTTCGTTGACAGTGTGAACATAACGGCAGGGGATGCTGATACAGCCGCTAGGCACACCACTTTGGGCGGTTTGAATGGCCGATGCGTCAGTTGACCCACCATTGAGAATTTCTATTTGATAAGGAATCTTGTTTTTTTCAGCCGTATCAACCATCAAATTCTTGACAGCAGGTGGGACAATCATGCCAGCATCACGGGCTTTAATTGCTGCGCCCTTGCCAAGCGCCACTGCCATATAATCGCCTTTTAAAGTATCGCCAGAGCCTGTTACATCCAATGCAATACCCAAATCAGGATTGATACCGTGCGCCGCAGGACGTGCCCCACGCAGGCCTACTTCTTCTTGGACGGTAAAGGCGAAATAGACCTCGTGTTTGCTACCCAACTTCTTGAGTTTCCGCATGGCCTCAATTGCTACCACACAGCCAATTCGATCATCCATACTCTTGGCAATCAGGCGGTTGCCACGTTCTTCAAAGGTACGATAGAACCCAGCCGGGTCGCCGACATGAATGGGGGCATTTTTATTGCCACTATCGCCATTGAGTCCTTCGCTCACATCAATATAGAAACCGTCCAGCTTCGGCAGCTCATAGGGCTTGCTCCACATATTTTCGACGGCGATGGTGCCAATTATGCCATTTTCAAATTTGACACGGTTGCCATTCAAGGTCGAAGGGATAAGACCGCCGACATTGGTAAACCGCAAAAAGCCATTGCGGTCAATGTGCGAGACCATCAAACCGATTTCGTCCATGTGGGCCGCCACCATAATCCGCAAATTATTGTCGGTTTTGGTTCCCACGCGGCAAATCAAACTGCCCATCGGGTCAACAACCATATCATCACACAGACCTTTAACTTCGGCCTTAATCAGTTCGCGCATGTGGTGTTCATAACCGGATGGCCCCCATGCTTCGACCAGTTTTTTAATCAGCTCTTTCATGTTTATCGCTCCAAATCCGAAGGGCTAAGTTGCATCAAGGTGGTACGCACTAATTTCACAACGTTCTGAAAATCGTTTAGGTCAAGCATGAGATAGGGGCTGTGTAGATAGCGACAGGGTACAGAAATAGTAATCGTAGCAACCCCGGCGTTCGCGACGTGGATAACCGCGGCATCAGTCCCGCCTGCATATTGGGGGGAGCGGAATTGGTGTGGGATACCCAATTGCTCCGCCACCCGGACGAATAATTTTCGCAAACCGGGATGGGCAATCGAGCCTTTGTCCATATAGGTAATGACTGGCCCATGCCCCAATTTTGTCACCGTCGTGATGTCTGGCTCATCGTCACTTTGGGGGACTTCATGCGCAGCAGTCGCTTCAAGGACGATAGCCACATCTGGTTTGAGGCCCTGTGCCGCGATTTGGGCCCCGCGTGAGCCAATTTCTTCTTGGACGGTGAAGGCCACCAACAAATCGAATGGGAAGGGGTCGCCTTTAATCAATTCAATCAATTCAGCACAACCCGCTCGATCATCAAAGGCCTTGCCGCGCACAATATTTTCAGTCAATGCAATCGTCTCGCTGGCAAAGGTGACACGATCACCCGGTTGGGCTTTGCCTTCAGCCGCCGCCTTGTTTTCAGCCCCAATGTCAATCCGAAAGCTGTCGGTTTTTTTGACATCTTTTTCTTTCCAACTAAGGTGAATCGGCTTCCATGTAATAACACCGGGGGTTTTGTCTTTACCAACATGTACTCGTAAGGCTGGTAGGATGCGCGGATCAATGCCGCCAACACTTGAAAATTTAATAAGGCCGTCGCTGTCTACGCCCATGACCATAAACCCGACTTCGTCCATGTGGGCAGCGACCATGACCTTAAGCGAACTCTTGCCTGTGCCTTTTTTGACGGCCAAGAGATTGCCCATCGTATCTACACGTAAATCGGTTACATGGTCTTTAATGGCGTCATAAATCAACTGGCGGATTTCATTTTCAGCCCCCGAGACGCCAGCCGACTCCGAAAGCTGTTTCAATAAGGTGTCTTGCAGCGCCATTATTTGTCTGCTCCGTTCTTTTTATCGCCCTTGTCCACCTCGGCAGGTTTCCAAGTGATCTTGTCCAAAAATTCATCGGTCAGTCCGGCAATAAAATCCGCCATTAGACGGCCTGTGCGGTCAATATCTTTAAGCAAGACTGTTTCGACTGGGGTGTGCATATTGCGGATAGGCACACCCAACAAAGCGGTTGGGATTCCAGCGCGACTGACTTGAATTGACCACGCATCAGTTCCGGTATTACCGGTATAGGTCTCGGTAAACAAGGACATTTCCAATTTCTTGGCGGTATCTTGCAGACCCTTATTCAGACCTTCGTGCAAATTGGGGCCGATAGCAATCACCGGCGCACTGCCATGTTTGGGATACTCATCCCCATTGACACCCGGCTGCTGGGCGAAGGCTACATCAAGGGCAATGGCTAAATCGGGTTGTACCTTATAGGCAGCCGTAGCAGCCCCAAACAAGCCCGTTTCCTCTTGGGTCGAGGCGACGGCATAGACATCCCAGTCATGCTTACGGGATTTGAGATAGCCCAAGCAGGCCGTCACTGCCGCAACACACGCGCGATCATCCATCGCCTTGCCCGCGACTTTATCGCCCATCAAGTCAATGGCTGGAGCGTCCATGGTCACAATATCGCCGATGCGAACTTTCTGGGCGACTTCTTCGGCAGGTAGGCCTAAATCTACCCACAATTCCTCCCAATCAGGATAGGCATCGGCCCCACCCTTACTGTTAGAAATATGCGGAGGTACGGAGGCGACTAAGCCTTTGAGGATACCGCTGCGGGTGTGAATCAATACCAATTTGCCTAGCAGTATCCGATTATCAATGCCCCAGATGTCACTTAGGCGCAGATAACCGTTTTTAATGTTGGCAACCAGCATCCCGATTTCGTCCATGTGGGCACATAACATAATCCGCTTACGAGGTTCGGGGCCGCTGCCACGTTTAATGCTGATGAGGCTGCCAAATCCGTCTACTTCAAAGTCGTCTACATATTCTGCCCATTGTTCGCGCAGATAGTGACGCACAGCCTCCTCGTGGCCTTGTGGGCCAGTCAATTCAGTGAGGGTTTTTAGGTGTTCTTTTAAGTCCATAAATAACTTTCTTTACTTAGCAAGGACTCGACTACAAGAGAATACTAACTTACAAGCGGATAGGTTTCAAATCACTGAAAAAATTTTCAGCATTTGAAAAGATTTGCTATCAAGAAATACAGTTATCTGATTGAGTAGAGTTTTTAGTTGACTGTCACTGTGATATTACGGGTTGCTGATCCACCCCGTCCATCGCTTAGGGTGACGGTAATCGTGGTGCTATTGGCTGCAATACCCTGAACCATAAACGAGGTTGCGTCTACGATGGTGACAGATGCCGTACCCGGATTAGCTGAAACAGCGGTAAATGTGACGGGGTCGCCATCGGGATCAGAAAATTGGAGGAAAACGGGTTGGCTGTCGCCAGCGGCCATGCTCATAGGGGATGGTTCGATCGTAAAGGTTGGGTTGTTATTGACCGCAGGTGGTGCAGTCACCGTCACATTGATTGAGGTAGTGGCTGATCCACCACGATTGTCTTGCAGCAGTACCGTGATAGTCGTTGTGCCCGCTGCTAGGGCTTGGACATTGAAGCTCGAAGGGCCAAAACTTGGGACGGATGCAATTGCCGGATTGGTTGGACTGGCTGTAAAGCTAACTGGATCACCGTCGGGGTCTTGGAAGCTGAATGCGACGACGGTAGTTGCTCCTACTTCCAATGTAATATCCACTGGCGGTGCTGTAAAAGCCGGATTTTGATTGATGGCTGGGGCAGAGGTATTGGTTGCAGTGGCAGTAGGACTGGCTGTTGCCGAAGCGGTTGGGAATGTCGTGAATGTCGGGGCCAATGTCAATGTGGCAACAAAACGTATGGGAGTGTTGGTGGGTGGCACAAATTGACCGGGGGTGGATTGCAACGGCCCAACGCCTTGTGACGGAAACAAGGTGATAGTGGCCGGGGCGACTGGAGGCAGGCTGGTGCGGGCTTGTTGGGTCTGAATGGCAGGCGCAGGCAAGGTTGTGGGGGGTTGGGATTCTGAGGTATTGTCATTTGGCGCAACACCCAACAAAATCGCCCCTACACAATAGCAGGGCAAGGTTGCCAAGATTATGAACAGAAGGATGCTTTGACGAAAGCGTCGGGCCTGCTGTACATCATAAAAGCCGCTATCAAAACCCATAGTACTCAGTTCTGCCTGTGTGCTCGCTGATCCTGCATACGCAGTATAGTCGAATTGGGGATATCAGTACAATCCTGAAGCCCTACGCAAATTCTACATAGACGGGCACGCCAAGCCGATTGGCAATTTGCAAGGCGGCTTGATGAGCAGGTGTATCGTATTCAGCCAATTGCAATGGGCGCCGATTGGGATTTTGCATGTGTTGCTTGACCATGTCCCACACATAACTGCGCCCTTCCACCCCTTCTAAATCAGCGATGAGGTGGAATGCTTGTCCATCGAAAACATGAATCCACGTGTCGGCGCTAAATTTCATCGGGTCGGTTTTGTGGCGACGGCCTTGTGATTGCGGCGCTGTCTGGCTGATTAATACATATTCGATTTGCGAAAAAGGCACACGCCAATTGACGAATGGCAGTACCAAGCCTTTGTTATAGATTTCTTTTTTGAAGGTATCTACCACAATGGTATTGGCATTAAACATGCGCCACAGAGTCGTGAGCAAACTCCCCAGCATCAGCAGGCCGACCAATAATCCTACGAAGGGTAGCCACGCGGGTTCAACATCAGCTAGGCCACTGGTATTGGCCCCAATCCCTAGAATCAAGAACAGCACACATAGCGCCCCAAACAGCAAGACACGGCCTACATTGACCACCCACCAACTTTGTATCCGTTGCCAGCTTATGCCCACGGGGGTTAGCGCAAATTTCCAATCCGCAAATTTGAGCGGTAATGGCACGATGGCAACCTCGGGATATTGTAATTCGAGCGGTTTATCTTTGACGGATGGTTCGGTTGGGAAGGTTTCAAGTTCGGCTGTCGCTGGGCGAGGAGTGACCTCGGTGGGTATTTCGTCATTGGGTGAATAGACTGCTGGAAATGAATGGGTTTGCATCGCCAATCGAGGGGCAGGTGTATGCTCGGTGTTCATTGAAATTTCAGGCTGGTCGCTATTGATAAAGGCGGCAACACGGGTTGGGGTGTTGGGGTCAACATATTGAAAAGGCCGATTGAGCAGACGTGCCAATGATTGACCCGCCACTTTAGCCCCATTCACGCGCCCGCCAAAGGTATCATCGGGCCATTCCGCCAATTCACACCACTGCATTTGGGCGGTGTCGTACTTGGTCATATTGGGGTCAAGCAGCAACATCCCCAGTCGCCATGCGCGGGTTTCGGGCGCCCAGCCCAACACAATCCGCATAATTTGGGCCGGCGATAGGCTAGCACTCGGCAGTTGCCGCGCTTGCACAAACACCGGATGAATGAGGATTCCTTCAGATTTCGCTTCGACCAGCGTTGTTGGCACTTCGAGTTCAGTGCTGACCAACTGCCATGTATCGGGTGTGAACTGAATATTGAGAAAATTGGAGGCCTGAACTATGTCTTTGGGGCTGTCAATCATTGTACCATACCAACCATGTCGAATTTGTAAACCTGTCTAGTGTAGCGTGACATGCAAGGGATAGCCAGTCATGCTTTTGTCGGGTAGCAGTTTTAAAGCAAGTTTAGGCAGGCGTCAAGGCAGGGGCTTAAAAGCGGTGTAAAGTCGTCGTTTACAATTCAATCAACCCTTGTTGGGCGGCAATAGCGACAGCTTCAGTACGATTACCCGCGCCGAGTTTGCTGAGAATTGAACTGACATGAAATTTGACGGTGCGTTCGCTGATAAATAGCGCCGCGCCGATTTCTTTGTTTTGTTGGCCCTGTGCTATCAATTTCAATACTTCCAGTTCGCGCGGGGTCAAGGCATCTGGGGAGGAATCATCTGGGGTATCAGGATGGCTGACGTGTCGTAGCAATTTGGAAGCGATAACCGGGGCTAATAATGATCCTCCCGCATGAACCACCCGAATCGCATTAAAAACATCTTCCCGTCGTGCCCCTTTGAGCAGATAGCCCTGTGCCCCGGCCTGTACCGCACTCAAAATACGCTCATCCGTATCAAAGGCGGTGAAAACGATGATGCGGCAATCGGGGTTCAGTTCACGCAGTCGTACAATACATTCGACTCCATCCATTTCGGGCATTTCAAGATCAAGCAAGACCACATCCGCTTGGATATTTTGCTGTAAATGCAAGGCATCCCGACCGTTGGCGGCTTCACCAACCACCTCAAAATCGGGTTGGGTTCCCAGTACGGCAACCAATCCATCGCGTACCACAGGATGATCATCAGCGACAAGTATACGAATGGTATCTGCCATTATCGGCCTCCCAAGGGAATCGTGACTTCAACCCGTGTGCCACTGTTGGGCTGGCTTTGCAGATTTAATGAGCCCCCTAACAATTTAACACGCTCATTCACCCCGACCAGCCCATAGCGACCTTCTTGGGGGAGATGCGATGGGTCAAAGCCGTAACCATCATCTTCAATCATTAAATAAACATTTTCAGGCGTCATACTCAGGCGGATGGTAACACTTTTGGCATGGGCATGACGACGAATGTTATTCAGCGATTCTTGCACCACCCGATATAATCCCGCTTCAATGCGTACTGGTAGAGAACGCTTGCCGCCTTCAATTTCAAGGTGGGTTTGTACTTCCGCTGTTTTCGACCAACTATCGAGCAATGCTGCAACTGCTTGGGCCAATGTTTTGCCTTCCAGTGGGGCAGCTCGTAAATCCAACACCGAGCGACGGGCATCTTCTAGGTTAGCACGGGTCAGGTTCATGGCCTGTTGAATGGCTTTGCGAATGCGCTCAACATCGGCATTGGTTTCTAACAAAGCATCGGCTGTCTCAAGCTGAAGGGTAATCGCAGTCAGACCTTGCGCAAGGGTATCATGAATTTCGCGGGCAAGCCGATTACGCTCTTCCACCGCGCCGATTTCGCTACTACGGGCAAACAACAGGGCACGTTCAATTGCCATGCTAAGTAAATCACCCACTGTATAAAGCAGGCGTAAATCGTCCGCAGAAAGTTCGCGCCAATCACGACTGGCAACATTTAACACGCCCAATTTATTGCCTCGGGCATACAGCGGAATGCTGGCATGATAGCGCAGGCCGTCCGTACCATCCACCAGCCCTTTTAGGCGGGTGCAAGTGATGACATTGACGTTGGCTGCTCCCCCCATATCGCCTGCCAGATAGGTATCTAGGCAATAACAAGTGTTTTGCATTAGGCGGGGATGCTGAACCAGTACGGGGGGTAAATCCTGAGTGGCAGCGAGGTAGGTTTCCCCATCCTCATCCACCAAAAAAATCCAACCGGTGTGGAGATTGAGTAGGGTGGCGACATGACCAAGGGCGACACTCAGCGCACGCGGTAAATCCACCTCACGATTAAGTGCCTCGGCAATGGTGTTTAAAATCGAGAGTTCGCGGTTGCGCCGTTGTAATTTCTCGGTATTGGAGACGAAACTGCTTTTACGCTCTGGGCTATCGGCCATGGAAAAAACCATCACTCATTTCAATTCAGGCCAAATTGTAGGCAATTGTCAGGCTAGATGCCACTTTTCAAATCTAACGCAGATACGATATTGTGAAGGTAGAATGAAAGTAGACTGTCAATTCTACAAAAGGATTAATGCCCCCATGACCATTCAGACGACTAAAGTTAGCGAATGGATGACCAAATTGGTAATCAGCGTTGAACCCGACACCCCCATCGGTGAGGCGCATCAAATCATGAAAGAAAAGAAAATCCGCCGTTTACCGGTGGTCAAACACGACAAAGTGGTCGGGATTATAACTATCGGTGACGTGCGGGAAGCCAGCCCATCAGATGCCACCTCATTAAGCATCTGGGAAATTAACTATCTGTGGGGTCGCTTGACGGTTGGGAAAATTATGTCTAAAAATGTACTCACCATTAGTCCAGACACCACGGTGATTGAGGCCGCCAAGATGATGCTAGAGAAGAAGATCAGCGGTTTACCTGTTGTGGATGCTTCTCACAAATTGGTTGGCATGATTACCGAGTCAGATGTGTTTAGGATGTTGGTCAAATCTGCCACTGCTTAATCCCATGGGCTGATAGGGGCAGTTTTTTTAGACTGTCCCTATTGCTCAAAATCCCCATACAGCTTAATAAACTCGCTTTCGTAGATGAGAAATTTATGAAGGGGAGTGTAATTTTGTTTTGAACCTTTGATTTGCAGGATGGGCATAGTATAATCACTCGATGCTTTTCCAGCCAATGGAGATAAGATTATGGATTCCCGTCACGAGCCGGTGAATAACGAAGCGGATGAACAGGCTTCATCACCGCAGCCAGAGACAGCCCTTACTTCGCAATCGAGCCTTGTAGAAGAGGAGGCACAGTCCAAACCTGTGAGTGATCACCCTACCCCTAATGATGTTGAATTAGAAGTTCCTGCCGAACATGAAGAAACCTATGCTGAAGAAGTTGGCGCAGGCGATCATCATGATGTCGCAGAAGAAGTTGTTGAATCACCCAATGCACCAGATACAGGTGTCAAACGCGGTGATTTAATTGAAGGCACGATTTTAAAGACTACCCCCACTGAAGTTACCGTCGAAGTCGGCGCAACAGTGGAAGGGGTCATCAATAGTCGTGAATTAGAGCGTCTAACGACCAGCACCATTCAAACTTTACAAGAAGGTGCCAAAGTTTTGGTCTATGTCATTTCTGCCGCTGGGCAAGATGGACGCCCTGTGCTGTCCATTAGCCGCGCGTTGGAAGAAAGTGACTGGCGCGAAGCAGAAGAATATTTCCAGAGCAAAGCCCTCTATGAAGGTCGCGTTTCTGGTTACAATAAAGGCGGCTTGATTGTGCGGTTTGGACGGCTGCGTGGTTTTGTACCAGCCAGCCAAATTAGCCCAGAACGTCGCTCCCGTGCTGGCGGCGAAAACCCTGAAGAACGTTGGGGTGGCATGGTTGGCGAGACCATTATGGTCAAGGTTGTTGAGATCAAACGTGCCCGCAATCGCCTGATTCTCTCGGAGGTCGCCGCGACCCGTGAATCACGCGATGAAAAGAAACGTCGCTTGTTAGAAGAACTGAAGATTGGTGAACGCCGCAAGGGTAAAGTCACCAGCGTGGCGGATTTCGGCGCATTTGTCGACATTGGTGGCGCGGACGGCTTGGTGCATCTGACCGAAATTTCGTGGAAGCACCTGACCCACCCTAGTGAATTACTCGCTGTCGGTCAAGAGGTGGAAGTCGAGGTCATTAGTGTTGACCCTGCCAGCCGCCGCATCGGGTTGAGCGTGCGCCGTACTGAGCGTGACCCTTGGGCGGAAGTCCAATCCCAATATGTGGTGGGGCAGTTGATTCAGGCCACCATCACCAAGCTGACCAAATTTGGGGCGTTTGCCCGTTTGGTTGATCATCCCGAAATTGAAGGATTGATTCACATTAGCGAATTGTCGGAACACCGTGTGCGTCACCCGCGTGAGGTGGTCAGCAAGGGCGACGTTTTGACCTTGCGTATCGTGAAAATTGACCACGATCAACGCCGTTTGGGGTTGAGCCTGAAGAAGGTTGATTCGCCAGAATACCTCGATCTCGATTGGAAGATGGCGGATTCTAAACTGAAATAACAGCAGCCTGCGCTATTAGAAATAGAAAGCTGTTGAAAATTGAGCGATGAACATGGGCGGAGCTATCACGGTTCCGCCCAAATCATTGGTCGCATCGGTTCAAAACTGGTGGTCAGGTGGCGCGGCGACCCCATCACTTGCGGATATTGAATGGACAACACAATTTCGTTGACATGCAGCGCAAACTGGGCCGACATGCGGCAGGGTCGTTTTTCCTCAACCGCAGCGGCGAGTTCTTCAACCCCCCGAGCATAATCCATTTGATAGGCGTCAGCGGTTCGATACTGATAAGTTGATTTACGCACCAGTGGGTATTGCTGTTCAGCTATCCCCGGTATGGCATTCAACACAGGGAGTCGTTTGGCGACACGACTTAACTTGCTGGGAGCGGTGGGACGCTTGATATACACAGGCGATCCATAATTCCAGCACTCGTGGGTGGATAAGATACCATCATCACCTACAATACGGAGCGAGTGGTCATGCGGTGCGACGATGCTGCACGTTAAACGGGCCACTACCCCCGACGCAAACTCAATGCAGGCTACCGAGAAATCGGGCGACATGATTTCAATCGGCACATCGGTCTGCTTGTCGGGAATCAATTGGGAAGTAAAGGTCGAGACACTTTTGGCTGGGCCAAAAAACGCGGCTAACCATGTCACATAATAACCCGCATGTTCGAGTGTGCATCCCACTTCAAATTCGTCTTTATAGGGCCAAGGACTGCCTGAATCACTAATCCATTCACGGTAATTCATCTGGTGGATCATACCATCGTCTAGTTCAGCATAGACCAGCCGTGGTTGACCGATAACTTGTTGGCGTAGGGCTTTCCAAAGAGTTTGGGCCGTTTCCCCTAAGACACTGCATGGGGCCGAGGTGATATAAAGGCCGCGCTGTTTGGCTAGTTGGGCGAGTTCCCGCGCTTCTTCAAAGACCATTGCCAGCGGTTTTTCAGAATACACATGTTTATCAGCCAGTAGGCAGGCGCGTGAAATCTCAAAATGGCTTTTAGGATTGGTCAGATTTAAAACTATGTCCACGCGGGAATCAGCCAATACCTCATCAAGGGTTTGATAGACATGGGGGATTTTCCAAAATGCCGCAAAACGGGTAGCCCGGTCGCTTATGACATCCAGTACCCCTACCACTTGTAAATGGGGATAGTTGGCGAGGGTATACATGTAATCGTCAGCGATAAACCCGCATCCAATAATGGCAAGTTGCATGTTAGGCCCCTTCGGATTGCCATTGCTGGCGGATGGTGTCGAGGGCTTCCATAATTTGAATGGTCTCGTCTAATGGCATAATTTTGCTCTCAATTTGGCTGGCCCGTAGGCAATTCATGACTTCGATGGCTTCGTAATTATAGCCATTGCCTGTTACGGGTACAGTGATTGACTTACCATCGGTGGGCAAGAAACGCTTGATTAGGCCCTTGCTGCGGGAATAGGCTGCCCGGATATAACGGTTTTGCTTGGCAGCAGCGACAAGACCAGAACGAGCTGCGCCTGATGAATGGTGATCGCCTCCGAACATCGTCAAGACAAGTTGGCGAGGGGCATACATGGGGTTTTGAATACGGATTTGACCCTTGGAGCCCACAATCAAGGCATCGGTGGGGAAAGTCGAAAGAAAACTGGTGGTGACGACGGCTTGATTCCCAGCCGGGTATTTCAGAATAGTCACGACTTGTTCATCCACCCCGGTTTTGCCAATAATCGCTTGGCTGACAATTTGACTGGGTTGCCCCAAGAGGAAATAGGCCAATGAAAGGGGGTATACCCCTAAATCGAGCATGGCCCCCCCACCCATCTCGGCATTATAAAATCGATTGCTGGGATCAAAGGGTGGACGTCCCCCAAAATCCGCCAGTAACATGCAGATGTCGCCAATCACCCCATCAGCCAGCATGGAGCGCAGCTTGGGCATGATAGGCATAAAACGCATCCACATGGCTTCCATGCAGAATAATTTCTTTTCGCGGGCAAAAGCAACCACTTCGCGAGCTTCGGCAGCATTCATGGCGAAAGGTTTTTCGCACAAGACAGCTTTGCCCGCCCCCAACGCCAATAGGCAATTTTCTTTGTGGATATGGTTGGGTGTACCAATATAAATGACATCAAGGTCGGGGTCATTGACCAACGCCTCGTAGCTACTATAGGCTTTGGCGATGCCGAACTGCTGGGCAAAACTATCGGCTTTAGCTTGGGTGCGTGAACCCACTGCACCGATTACAGCATCGGGTACAACTTGCACCCCTTGAACAAAATCTTGGGCAATGCCACCCGTGCCGAGAATGCCCCAGCGAATGGTCTTTTGCATTATTATTTATCCCCTAAAATTTATCATCATGGAAACAAAAAATCGCTTGGAAAGAGTATAACATACACCTGATGGGGTCAAAAGTTGGTGCTGTGCTAGAGCGGGCCGAAATGGAGTAGACGTGCTTGTTGACAACTAGAAAAATGGCTAGTTGTTTGCCCTATCAAGATGTGGCAAAGTAGATGAAATTCAGGGACACTAGAGGAAAGAAAAATTTCCTCTATAAGTTGATTCGGCCTAGGTCTTCCGTGTCAACTGATGTATCAAAAACCAACCCACGACATAAAAGACTAGAACGATTTCCTGCTACAACGAGAAACGTTCTTTCGCTGGCACAGAAAGAAGCAGAACGTTTAAAACATGGATACATAGGCCCTGAGCATATTTTAGTTGCTTTAGCAAAAGAGAAAGACGGAATCGCCCATATAATTTTGCTTGAAGTAGGTTTGGACGAGGATCGTTTAATTGCTCTACTGGAGCAGCTTACAGCCCATTATCCCTATGTGGAAATGACAACCGAACTTTCAAGCACGACTAAGAAACTACTTGAACGGGCGGTAGATGAGGCAAGAAGACAAGGTACATTTTTTATTGACACTCATCATTTACTTCTGGGGGTGCTAAGAAGTAACGATACAATAGCAATCGAAATGATTAAAAATGGCGGGTTGGATCAGGATAAACTATGCAAGTATATACGAAAGCGAGTAAAAGCAGAGCCCACTGATGAGCTACGATAAATAAATGGTTCATGAAGAATTACCTAAGCCTGTTGCTGTCAGTCCCCACTATCCCCTATAATTAAGATTAGCCACGCCGTACCCTATAAATTTTTCTCCTCAGAGAAATTCCATCCATCTGAAATTCTCCAGCAGGAGAGCCATTTAACTAATGCGCGTGTAGACTGATTAATAATTCAACAATGGAGCAATCATTGAAGAAATAGATTGAGCGATTCGTACAATAGAAATTCGCAAAAAAGGCGTTAATGTATCGTATGCAAATGACATTCTATCTAGCGTAACGGACTAATTTCCGGTAGAGTTCTCAATAGAGGCAAATTAAATTATATACACCCATTGGGTGCTTTCGGTGGTTTGTAAGAGGCCATGTACTGGTTCACTCTATAAGGTTATGGCAGTTATTAAAATCATGTCCAAAGGGAGGACAATCCCATGGCGGAGCGAAATCAAGGTGGTAACAAGATGGAGCGTTTTACTCAGCGGGCCCGCCGGGTGCTGAGTCTGGCCCAAGAAGAGGCCGAACGCTTACAGCATAGCTACATTGGAACTGAGCATTTATTGCTTGGTTTAATGCGTGAAGAAGGTGGAGTTGCGGGGCGCGTTTTGAGCGAACTCGGCCTCGACCAACGTCGTGTTGAGGAACTCATCGAACGGATGACTAGTTCCAACCGCACCACTGGCCCTGTCCAAATGGACTTGTCGCCAAGCACCAAAAAAGTGCTGGAATTAGCGGTAGATGAAGCTCGTCGCATGGGCCATCACTATATCGGCACCGAACATTTACTGTTGGGTCTGGTACGCCAACAGGATGGGGTTGCCATCGAAGTATTGAAACGCTTGCACATTAATCCCGAAGATGTGCGCCGCCAAACCCGCCGAATTTTACAAGAAGACCCTGACCGTAACCGCCGTGAATTCCCACCACGTCGTGAAGGCCCTACTTCGACGCCCGCTTCGCCAACACCCCCCGGTAACTCGGCTGAGACGGGGCCACGTGGCAGCTCGCGTCCGCGTGAAAAGAAGAGTTCTACTCCGCTGATTGACCAATTGGCAACAGACCTCACCGCCCTTGCCGAAGAAAGCAAGCTTGATCCGGTGATTGGCCGTGAGATGGAAATTGAGCGGGTTATCCAAATTTTGAGCCGCCGCACGAAGAACAATCCAGCGCTTATCGGTGAACCCGGTGTCGGTAAAACCGCGATTGTCGAAGGCTTGGCCCAACGTATTGTAGATCGAGATGCTCCGGCCCCCCTGCTGAACAAGCGCGTCCTTCAATTGGACGTGGGCAGTTTGGTTGCTGGGACGATGTATCGTGGTCAATTTGAGGAACGCCTAAAGCGGGTGGTCGAAGAACTCAAATCTTCGGACAGCATCCTGTTCATTGACGAGGTGCATATGCTCGTTGGGGCAGGTTCGGCAGGCAGCAGTGTAGACGCCGCCAACATTTTGAAACCCGCCCTCGCTCGTGGTGAGCTGCAATGCATTGGTGCGACGACATTAGACGAATATCGTAAGCACATTGAAAATGATGCTGCACTGGAACGTCGTTTCCAAAAGGTGCGCGTAGACGAACCTACCATTGAACAAACCATCGAAATTCTACGTGGCATTAAAAGCAATTATGAGGAGCATCACGACCTCGAAATTTCGGATGAAGCGATTGAGTCAGCCGCTAATCTTTCGGCCCGTTATCTCCCTGATCGTTTCCTGCCGGATAAGGCAATTGACCTCATTGACGAAGCATCCAGTCGTGTGCGTATGTACAAGAGTCCCGACAGCACCCGCTATCGCAAGACCGAGCGCGAACGCCTGAATTTGCTGGATGAATTGGATGATGTTCAACAGAATACCGAGGTTGACCCATCCATTGTGGAAGATATGAAGACACAGTTAAAGGAAGTCGAAGCTAAGCTTGAGACTTTCCACTCTAGCTGGAATCAGGAAACGCAAAAGCCCCGGCTTAGCTCTGAAGATATTGCCGAAGTATTGGGCATGTTGACGGGTATTCCAGTGACGACCATTGCTGAGGAAGAATCCCAGCGGTTGCTGCGGATGGAAGACGCTCTGCACGAGCGGATTATCGGCCAAAATGAGGCAATTTCCGCCATTAGCAAGGCTGTGCGTCGTGCCCGTGCTGGCCTTAAAGATCCCCGCCGCCCGATTGGTTCATTCTTGTTCCTTGGCCCAACCGGGGTTGGCAAGACTGAACTTTCGAAGGCACTGGCTGAATTCATGTTTGGCAGTGAAGACGCCCTCATTCAACTCGACATGAGCGAGTTTATGGAACGGCATACCGTCGCTCGTTTGACAGGCGCACCTCCCGGCTATGTAGGCTATGAGGATGCCGGTCAATTGACCGAAGCCATCCGTCGCCGTCCCTACAGCATTGTCGTATTCGATGAAATTGAGAAGGCCCACCCTGAAGCGTTGAATATGCTGCTTCAGATTATGGAAGAAGGCCACCTCTCCGATGCTCGTGGACGCCAAGTAGATTTCCGTAACGCATTGGTGGTGATGACCAGCAATATCGGTGCGGATACTATCAAACGTGGCACGACGTTGGGCTTTTCCTTTGAACGTGATGAGAAAATGTCGCAAGCTGAAGAATATGAAGAAATGCGGAAGCGCGTCACTGAAGAACTACGCCGCAACTTCCGGCCTGAATTCCTCAATCGTTTGGACGGCACTATTGTCTTCCGTTCACTGACCCGCGAGGAAATCAACGAAATTGTTCATCTGCAATTGAATGAAGTTCGTGCCCGGATGAAAGAACACGGCCTCGGCCTTGAATTTACCGCTGCCGCCAGTACCTATCTTGGCGAACAGGGCTACGATCCAGAATTTGGGGCACGCCCACTGCGCCGCGTGGTCACAAATTTGGTCGAAGACAAACTTTCGGATTTCATCTTGATTGGCAACTTCGAAGATGGCAACACCGTCGTAGTGGATTATGACGCGGAGAAGAAAGAGCTTACTTTCTCATCTGGCAATCCTGAAGGTGTAACGAACGCAGTGCCGCAAGAAGCCGCACCGATGAACTAATCGGTATCCCTAATCAATTAAAACAAACACCCAGTTTAGAAAATAAGCTGGGTGTTTTTGTTTCCTGCTCAGTGAGGTTTTTAGATTACTTCTAAGCTCTTGCCAACTTTCTCAAAGACACTGAGGGCCTCTTCAATGTCGGAGGGGGTATTGGCGGCGGTGTTCATGACCCGAATGCGAGCCTTGCCCTGTGGTACAGTAGGGAAGCCAATAGACATGGCAAATACGCCATTTTCAAATAGCTGACGGCTGAAATGTTGGGCCAATTTCGCATCCCCCAACATCACAGGGACAATTGGGGTTTGGGTTTGACCCGTATCAAAGCCGAGCGCCTTCATGCCTTTCTTAAAGACATCGGCATTGGCCCACAAACGCTCAACTAGTTCAGAGGATTCCTCTAACAAATCAACAGCTTCTAAACATGCGGCGGTGTCGGGGGCGGTCATGGCACTGGAAAACAGCAGGGGCCGGCAGCGCTGCCGTAGCCAATCAATAATCACTTTGCGGCCTGCCACAATTCCACCGACAACCCCAAAAGCCTTGCTCATGGTGCCGATTTCAATATCCACTTTGCCGTGCAATCCAAAGTGATCCACAATACCACGTCCGCCTTTGCCCAAGACCCCCTCACCATGCGCATCATCCACCATCAGCAAAATGTCAAATTCGCGGGCGATTTCATAGATGGCAGGCAGGGGGGCAATGTCGCCATCCATGCTAAACACGCCGTCAGTGATAATGAGATAGCGATTATATTCCTTGCTGGCGATAGCCTCTTTGATTTTCTCCCGCAAATCGGCTGGCTCGTTATGTTCATAGGCGATAATTTGGGCGCGGCTAAGGCGGCAACCATCAATAATGCTGGCATGGTTCAGGCGGTCAGAAAAAATAGCATCGCCCTTGCCGACCAAGGCTGGAATCGTACCGAGGTTGGCCGTGAAGCCACTTTGCAATGTTAACACGGCCTCCGCCCCTTTAAATTGGGCAAGCCGTTCTTCTAATTTGACGTGTAGGCTGTTGGTTCCGGCAATGGTACGCACTGCCCCCGGCCCAATGCCATATTGGTCAATCGCATCTTTGGCTGCCTGAATCAAGCGGGGATGATTGGCGAGGCCGAGATAGTTATTGGCACAAAAATTGATGACGGGTTTGCCATCTACTACAATCCGTCCACCCATCGCGCTTTCAATGGTGCGAACGTTGTTAAATAGGCCTTGTTCGCGTAATTCATCGAGTTGTTCCGCCAAGAAAGCGGTCTTGGTATCCAACTGAGTGTCCATCGATAAAATGCTCCTCGTAATTGGACTGCAAAAGGGGTCTGATGATTGATTTTAACGCGAAGTGGAAAAATGCGGTGATATAGGGGAAATTTCAAATTCATTTTCATGATATTACAAAAACAGGCAGGCTTCAATTGGGGTCTTTGTCTGATTTAACTCACAAAAAAGATGTTGTAGCTTATGTTTACTTAATTTCTTAGAGCGAGGCATGTGATGAATCTAAATTTGCCAATCCTCAGTGAGCTTACCAAATGCAAGAGCATCCTAATTGCAGGAATGGGTGGTGGGTTTGATGTTTTTTCAGGTTTGCCAATCTATTTTGAATTGGAAAAACGCGGCCTTGATGTACACCTTGCTAATCTTTCATTTTCGGACATTGCCGGATTGAACGAGGGTGAACAACTCACTGATACATTAGTTGGGGTTAGCGCAGACTTGGAGATTTTTACAGATTACTTTCCCGAATACTATCTGAGTCAGTGGTTTTTGGAGGAGCGTAATGAATACATCACGATTTGGTGTTTTGAAAAAACTGGCGCAAGACCCCTTATCAAAAATTACCGAGCATTGATCGAGCATCTGGGAGTTGATGCAGTTTTGCTTGTAGATGGTGGGATAGATAGCCTGATGTGTGGAGATGAGCCTGAACCGGGCACGATACTAGAGGATACCCTTTCCATTTTGGCAGTTGATGAACTTCGGATGTTGAAATTTAGGGGTCTGGCCTGCTTAGGTATGGGGATAGAAGCCGAGGTTGGATATGCTCATCTTTTTGAAAATATCGCCAAGCTGAGCAAAGATAAGGCATTTAAGGGGGTTTGTTCTCTCACTGCCTCAATGCCTTGTTATAGAAGCTATGAGCAAGCGACTCTGTATACCTTCGATCAACAACCGGAACATCCAAGTGTTATTGGCTCGTCGGTAATTTCGGCTGTAAGGGGTGAATATGGCAACTATCATTTGACTAAGCGTACCATAGGGAATACCCTAAACATTTCGCCCTTGATGCCTATTTATTGGTTTTTTGATCTTAAAGCCGTTGCACGACACAATATCCTTATCCCGCAGTTGCGCCTTACCTTTACCATAGATGAAGCTTGGCGTGTTATGCAAAAAATCCGGGCGGGCCTCGACTTTCGACATACCCCGCCATATCCTTTGCCATAGCCTATGGGTCTCATTTTCCAGCTATAATCACCGCACTTGAACTGATGGTACTCGTTTAAAAGAGAAGGCGCGGTATGTCGAATCCTCAATTAATGGCGGCACTCCAAAAACATTTATATCTGACACAGGCTGATATTGATGCCAATCAGCGAGGGGTGATTAGTGAAGCCCAAATCGCTCGGATTCGTGGTCAAATGCGATCCGCTTGGTTGGTTTTGGGCTGTTTAGTATTTGCATTACTGGGGCCTTTCTTGCTTTTTGCCCTGCTTTTGGGCTGGCAAGTTTTCCTGCTCGTCTTGATTTTAGGGCTAGTGATTGCAGGCATCAGTGCATGGTTTACCACCCAGCAAATTCAACAACAAAACCAGTTGATCCATGAGGAATTGCTAAAGGGTGAGGTTGCCCATCTTGAGGGGTTATTGGAAAAGAAGGTGGAAGGTCGGCGGATGGGGCAATATGTGGGGATTGGATCGGAGTTTTTTGACGTGCCCAAGGGCTTGTTGGAAGTAATTCCTGATGGGGAGGCTGCCGTCATCTATTATTTGCCCAAGAGTAAGCAGCTCTTGTCGTTGGAACTGATTGATAAAAAGTTGCTGTTGATGATGGATGAACATATGACGATTTAGGGGATGGTGTGATCCTGAATGAAAAGAGCCGACCCTGAGGGCCGACTCTTTTGAAAGATGGACTGGTAAACCCGGTCCGTCTTAGTTTTTAGTTGCCATAGCCAGTGGTGACATCACCAGCGGCCAAGTCGATTGCCAATTGTTGTAGTTCGCTCTGAACTTCAGCGGGAACTGCACCTGACAGATCATGGAAGGACGCGAGGCCAACCTGACCCACAAAATTGCCGTCAGCAATTGTGCCGTTGGCGTATTGGAGAATTAGGGTGGCTACACCAGCATCCAGCAATTTCATGGCGCTGGAAATGAGGCATGGGTGCGCTTCCGGCACGGTGTACCATTGGTCGGTGTCCACGCCGATGCAGAAGGGCAGGCTACCAGCAGTGGTTGCGCTTGCCACTTCAATTAGAGCGCCGTTACCAGTTTTACCACCAGCGCCAAAGACCACGTCCGCACCCTGATCGAGAGCCTGACGAGCGGTAGAAGCACCCCACGCCGGGTCAACAAATGCGACATCCAAACCACCGGGGTGATAGGTCAAGATGACATTGATGTCGGGATTGGTGGCCTGTGCGCCGAGGCGATAACCTTCAGCAAACGCCACAACGGGTGGAACTTGGTCAGTTCCCAACACAGCAGCAATCGTACCAGATTGGCTGAGTCGTGCAGCCAAAACACCCGCCAAATAACCTGCCTGATCTTCAGGGAAGATGAGGCCAGTTACGCCGGGGGTAGCAGCGCCTTGGAATTGGTCAACACCGATGAAACGGATGTCAGGATATGAAGCGGCGGCTTCGGCGGTGGCCTGACTGAGCGCGAAACCAACGGTCACAATAATATCCACACCTTGTTCCGCAAATTCAGCGATGTTGGTGGCATAGTCGGCGGCATCTTGGGTTTCGATGAAGTCAACAGTGGCACCACAACGGCTGACGGCCAATACACCATTCCATGAGCTTTCATTGAAGCTACCATCGTCTACCTGACCTACGTCAGTAACCAAACCGATGTTCAAATCGCTGAGGTCGAGGCCATAGCAGGTCAAAACAGCACCTGTGCGTAGACCAAGTTCGGCCTGTTTGACCAACGCTTGAACATCAGCCGGAACAGATGCGGCGAGATCGTGGTAATCCGCGAGGCCGACATCACCAAAGAAGTTACCACTGGGGACGTTACCTTCGCTATAAGCCTTGATGAGGGTCACGAGGCCGACATCAATCCGCTTGGTTGCGCTGGAGATAAGGCAAGGGTGTGCTTCTGGCACGGTCAACCATTGGTCGGTGTCCACACCGATGCAGAAGGGGGCACTACCAGCAGTGGTGACAGCGCTGGCGACTTCAATCAAGGCACCATTACCAGTCTTGCCACCCGCCCCAAAAATCACGTCGGCATTTTGATCAAGGGCCTGACGGGCGGTAGCAGCACCCCACGCCGGGTCAACAAATGCGACATCCAAACCACCGGGGTGATAGGTGCTGATGATATTGATTTCTTTGCCGAGTTGTTCCCCACCCCATTCCGCACCAGAGCGATAGCCTTCGTTGAAAGCAACAACGGGTGGAACTTGGTCAGTCCCGAGGACGGCGGCGATTGTGCCCGTTTGGGTTAGACCAGCAGCTAGTACACCCGCAAGGAAACCAGCTTTATCTTCTGGGAACATGAGGCCAGTCACATTCGGGATGGTTTCGCCTTGGAATTGGTCAACACCAATGAAATGCACATCGGGATAATTGGCGGCTGCTTCGACCGTCGCCTGACCGAGGGCAAAACCAACGGTCACGATTACGTTGTAGCCATTGTCGGCAAATTCGGCAATATTGGTGGCATAATCAGCAGAGTCTTGGGTTTCGATATAATCTACGTCAGCACCAAGTTGCTCACCTGCCATTTGGACACCGTTCCATGCGCTTTCGTTAAAGCTGCCGTCATCTACTTGCCCCACATCGGTCACAAGACCAATTTTGAGGGTGGCTTGACGGGCCATGCGCGAGTTGGCGGTGTTTTCATCGGCAGCAAACGTTGGCGTAAGGCCGATTACTGCAATAGCTATCACCATCGTGACAGCAATCACACTAGAGAAAAAACGTCGCATTTGTCAAAGCTCCTTAACTATTCAGTTTAAACACTTTTTCACGACTCTTTGAATTATAGTGCGTCTTAAAGAAGCGGCAAGGTATGAATTGCCCCCAAAATTTGATGAAAATGGGCGATTCTGACCAACCAATTTGTGAGAGGGATGGTGTATAATAATGATGTTTTTTAAACCTTAGCTCAAAAGTCGCGTTCACTAAAATTTTCTTAGATAAAAGCTAATTAAGATAATACTTTGAAAGTTTTATTATCATCCACCTACTAAACGTTTTATTTGAGGCCAACTTTTTAATCCACTGGTGGATTTGCATGGCAGCAAATTAGGGTACGGGATATTAAGGAGAGGTTTTCGATGTCTACCAATGGTCATTCCGGCAATGGTGTGCAAAAAGGCACAGAAACCGTTAAGCGTGGCCTTGCCCAGATGCTCAAGGGCGGTGTCATTATGGACGTTGTGACGCCAGATCAGGCCAAAATTGCTGAAGACGCAGGCGCCTCAGCGGTTATGGCGTTGGAGCGTGTTCCCGCCGACATTCGGGTACAAGGTGGAGTTGCCCGCATGTCTGACCCCGATATGATTGAAGGGATTATTCAAGCTGTCAGTATTCCCGTTATGGCGAAGTGCCGTATTGGGCATTTTGTGGAAGCCCAAGTGTTAGAAGCCATCGGCGTAGACTATATTGATGAAAGCGAAGTATTGACACCTGCTGACGATGAGTACCATGTCAACAAACATGCTTTCAAAATCCCCTTTGTTTGCGGTTGCCGCAATCTAGGGGAGGCCCTGCGTCGTATTGGTGAGGGCGCAGCCATGATGCGTACCAAAGGCGAGGCTGGCACTGGGGACGTGGTTGAAGCCGTTCGTCATGCGCGTGCCGTTTTGGGGGAAATTCGTCGTCTCCAAAACATGCCCACTGAAGAATTGATGACCTATGCCAAAAATATTGGTGCGCCTTATCACTTAGTGGTGGAAGTCGCTGAAACTGGTAAGTTGCCTGTCGTGAATTTTGCGGCGGGTGGGATTGCAACTCCGGCTGATGCGGCCCTGCTGATGCAAATTGGCGTGGATGGGGTGTTTGTTGGCAGCGGTATTTTCAAGAGTGGCGATCCGGCCAAACGTGCCAAAGCTATTGTGGAGGCCACCACTCATTACAACGATCCTGATATTATTGCTAAAGTTAGCCGAGGGTTGGGTGAACCAATGGTCGGCATAAATGTCACGCCTGACAACCTCATTCTTGGGAAACGTGGCTGGTAAAGAAGCCCAGCAATTTTGGGTGTGGCGGATTAATTTTCCGCTGCACCTATCCCTAAATCTAATGGTGCAGTTTCTGATTCAAATCACAAATTCACTATCTGAAATAATTGCCATAAAAAATAAATTTTTAGCCTAAGTGTGGCTACATTGCCGACGATTGATTTCGGCTACTCCGATGATTTGACCATTCAGCAAGAGCAGTCGATTTTTCCGCCTAAGGCGATGGAGCATCTGGTTGATGACTCGGCTTTCTTGCTGCCAAAATGCCTCTAGTGTGAGTTCAGCTAGTTCGCCCAGTGTTGTATGCTGTGATGCTGTTTCTATTTGCAGGCTAAGCTGTTGAGTGTTTAGCATGGCACCCGTTGCCTTCATGCTTTTTAGTCGCGCATTGATTTGCGCCAGTTCCTCATCATAAAGATGACGAATTTCGTCCCCAACACTCAATCTATCCCAAATGAGCATTTTGGCATGAGACTCTTCCTTCTCTATTTCAGTGGCTAGAATCTCAATACGATATCGAGTTTTTTCGATCCTCAGTCAGAGAATCGAAGACGTTGGTTGTGTCGTGCTGAATCCTTTGATATAGATAATCAGTGGTGCGGGTTGAAAGTCACGGACATCCCCCCTTACACTTAAAGTAAGCAAACCCAAAGTGTGAAGGAGACGAACCGTGACTACGGAAGATATTTCAAGAAAGTGGCCCACCGGATCTGGGCTTACTTCGAAAGTCGCTTAGCCTATACTTTAGCCTTGTTCAATGTGCTGGTGCAGTGGCAGGAATTCAAGCCCGATGAGCAGGGCTTTGTCCATCTTTCCATTGCTGACTTCAGCCTCTAGCACTAGCACCATTAGTTAGGTAATCTGCTAATGCCAAAGTAGATTCCGAGTAAGTTTGCAAAATCATGTTAATTTCTTGATTATGGGTGTTGCTTGGGAGTGAAGCGATATCAGACTTGTCGCTTGTGAGCCAAATTTGAGGAGTAATGCCTAACCATGCCGCTATCGAAGTTGTGACGGCGGGCGTGGTGAATAGTTGGTGACGTGTTTCCTCTATACCTAGTGAAATTGCAGTTGCATTTGCGGACACTTCCATCTGTTTATTCCAAGGGGCTTGCCAGCTTGCAAATCCTTGCAAAGTGAGCGGAAAAAGGACGGACGCCTCTTTGATCAGTGGTTGCAAAAGGGGCTGATGTTGACGGAGTTGAAGTATCAAGCTCGGCAACCACATTAATAAGGTGCTATCAGTGACAGAGCCAAAAATATGGCTCAACAATTCGACCACAAATCGGGCCATCCCCGGCGCAAAATTTAAAGCCAGCACAAATCCATTTAGATATTGCGGCAGAGTGGGCCACCGTAAGGTGTCGTTAATAGTTTGGGTTAGAAATGTCCGCATACTGGTAATATCCCTTAAACCCAACAACCATTCACTCGCCCATAATAAGCCTAACTTGTCAGGGGTGATTTCACTCTGAGCCGCTCCCTGTAGCCCAAGCATCAGTTGGTCGCGTTGGCAACCTAGCGCCAAAGCCAGACTCTCTAGGGTAAAAATAAATCCCAACATCCCAGCGATTTGCTCGGGGCGTGTACCCGTATCGGCAAATGCTTGAGGCAACATTGCAGCATAGTGGGCATACCCAGTAGCGATAAGTTGCTCTAACCAGTCGGGTAGGCCATTGGGTTGAGTCCGATAATAATGCACTAAACGACGGGCACGTTGGAAAATATCGGGGGCATCAGTGGCGCTGGTTTCTTGGCTCAGCAACGTAATAGAATGAAGTCCTAATTCACGCACAAGTCGAGGGCTTATTCTATAAAGCAGGGCATCTTCAGCAGTGCGCAGTGCAATAGCCGCAGTCGCGTCTTCAGCAAAGGCCATAGCTTTCATCCGCTGTTCAAGCACCTGTTCGAGTGTCACCCCTTCATAGCCCAATTGGATAATTTCGCGCTGGTGCTTGCCGATCAAAATATCCCATGATTCTTGGATGGGCATATGAGCCAATTTGCGCTCTCCAACAATAGGCCTCACAACCAGATTGCCGAAAAGATAATGCAACTTCCATAGTATATCGGAGCAGGTGCGTTGTTCAGGACGAGTTTTGAAGTCCATCAATGCTCGCTGATTGGTTTTGGCAAATAGGTCAACTTCTAAGGGTGCAAGGCGGTCATAAATGTCTTGGGCTAAAGGTGGCAAGGAAGCATAACCAACTGTCCCAACCCGATCCCCACCCAACAAAATTTGGCAAAGATGGGCCACCGTTCGTTTTTTAGGAGTGTGATCTTTCTCCAAACAGGTAATAGCGGCATCTTGAAAATCGTAGGGGGTAGGATGATGGCGATTACGCATGTGGGCCAACAACATCGAGGTTTCGTAAATGGCAATTGAATCGGCTGTGCTGGCAAGATAGCCATTTTTTCGGGCAAGGGCCACAATCTGGATGCACCATTGCAGTAGTTGTTCTTTATCAGCGGCGGAATAGGCAGGTGCTTGGGTCAAAAACTCGCTGAGAACATGTGGGTTGCGGGTCATTTCGCGTAGGGTTGGCTTATGATTAGGTATATCGGGCCTTTTGAGGTCGAACGGCTTAAGTTTTTCGGCCTTTAGGGTTTTATCCCATGTGCTTTCCGCTAATGAAACTGTGCCCGCTGGGTGGCTAAATTGGCGTTCGATAGCAGCAAAACTGGAAGGGATCAGCCCGTATAGCCAGCGTGTATCGGTATAAGTGGGCAGATCCCAGATCACCGAACTGGATGTGCCGAATTCTTCAGCTTCGCTACCGACATGGGCGGCACCACATACATACATGGCTTCGTTTGGCTGAATAGCATGTTGGTGCATGTGTTGTTTGATACGTGTCCACATATAACGCTCACGCAGCAGGTCAACTTGTGTGTCTTCCGCACGCCGGCCCAAATGACGTAGGAGACTGCCAACTAATACCATCACTTGTTTGTACGTGGGGTAATCCGCGTTGATGATGGTACGTTCCACATATTGATCCCACCACTCGGCAAAATAGCGTGTGTTAGAGTTCCGCAGTAGAAAATGCAAAAACTCATCAAAAGTTGGCATCAACTCGCCTATCGTCACCCCAACTGCTGTACCATGCAATCCAGCATTTTCCCTCTCGCCGATTTCGTCCTCTGCCTCTAATTGCTCAAGGTCACGTTTCCAGTCATCATCCCACTGAAAAATATAATCTACAGCTCGGTCTACAAAAACTAATTCGGTTTCAGGATGCGTTAGGCAATAGGCTATAGCTTGATATTCAGCAGAGGCTTCAGTCAGCGGGGCAACAACCATCACGGGGAGAGCTTCAGGAGGAAGCGTGCCACTTTCTGCTGCAAATGCTTGTAAGGCAACGGGCAATTTACAATCGCGCAGGTTCTCGATGAGGGGTCGCATATCCTCACAGAGTTCCATATAAATTACTTTCGGGGGTTGTGTCTGCAAGCGGCGCACCATATGTAAGGCCGAAGCAGGGGAGTGATGGCAGACCGGGAAAATATCCAACGGCTCCCGCATAGCCCGTTCAACATCCTGTACAAAGCGTGTCAGTAGATTTGACAGACTGCTGGCATCCTCGGCAAAGGCTTGAGCCGCCGATAAAAGCTGTTCGTCGAGTAGAGATAGTGTCTCGGTATCCGTCATAGATCACTTTTGAATGGTTCGCATCGCTTCCTGACCGCCGACGAGAAACTCTTGCCAATCACCTTGCTGTTCTTCACTGCGTTTAGCAACCACACTGTTCCAAAACTTGCTCATAACCGCAATATCTTCGGGCAGGCGGCGCACTAATGTCCCGACCAATGATCGGGCCACCAATCGTGCTGTTAAATGACTTTCGCCGAAATAATTGGAATAGAGGACAGCATCTTCCAATACCCCGATTTGCTCGGCAGTCGAAAGGGCTGATTCAAGACGGGTATCTTCGGAGGTGGCGGCATTGCTAACCTCGCGTAGGTCGGCAAAAGTTTGCAGCAAGACATCAAGTAGTGTTGGCGGAACATTGACACTAAAACTCTGACGCTGGAGAAGTTCTTGTGTACGAAACAAGATAATCTCGCGCTCTTGCTTTTTGTTAGTTACGATGGGGATATGTACAAAATTGAAGCGGCGCTTGAGGGCTGAAGATAAATCATTGACCCCACGATCACGGCTGTTCGCAGTAGCAATGAGGTTGAAGCCAGAACGGGCGAAAATGGTGTTATCCTCTTTTAATTCTGGGATAGAGACATATTTTTCACTCATGATTGAAATAAGTGCGTCTTGTACATCGCTGGTGCAGCGGGTCAGTTCTTCAAAACGCCCCATCGCGCCCTGCTGCATGGCGGTCATAATCGGCGACGGAATAAGCGAATTCAGTGATTGACCAGCAGCGATTACAAGGGCTACATTCCACGAGTATTTGATTTGATCTTCGGTCGTCCCCGCCGTACCTTGTACGACATAGGTAGAATTGCCACAAATAGCGGCGGCTAAAAGCTCGGCCAGCCAACTTTTACCAGTACCGGGATCGCCGATTAACAGGAGCCCACGATCTGAAGCCAAGGTGACAATAGCTCGTTCTATAATTGCTGGATCACCAAACCACTTTTGGGCAATGGGATATGCGAGTTTATCAGCAGGGGTGCTGCCGAGAACAAAAATCCGTACCATACGTGGGGTCAGTCGCCAATTAGCAGGCCGCTGCCCCCGATCAACCGTGGCCAAAAAATTCAGTTCATCAGCATATTTGGCTTCAGCGGGTAAGCGCAAAATATTGTCACTCATTAAACTCTCCTCTAGGCCACAATGAGTTTTTTTAACTCAGCAATGAGCTTTTTGGGACTCCCTGTTAGGACGGGTAATCCCATATCTTTTAGGCGGGTGCGGAACCAATCGTTCACACTAGCATAGCCAGAACTATTGACTGACCCCACGGGAATAAAATGTACTTTGCTTTCTTTTAGGGTGCGGATGTTATCTAACAATTCCTGATTACTACCACCTTCATAAAAATCGGTGATAAGGACAACGGCAGTTCGGCGGGGGTCTTGAATTTTTTCGGCGGCCTGCTGCAACGCATATTGAATGTGGGTACCACCGCCCAGTTGGGTACGCATCAGGACTTCAAAAGGATCGCTAACCCAAGGAGTGAGATCAAGTACACGTGTATCAAAGGCAAGAAGATGCACATCTACATCAGGCAATCCAGCAAAGATCGAGGCAAGAATGGTACATTGCACCATTGCGTCCACCATTGAACCAGATTGATCTACAACCACAATCAGGCGCGTCGGCAGGCGTTTGCGCCCAGTATGTTTGTAATACATACGATCCACGTAGAGCCGTTTATCTTCGTCGTTCCAATTGGTCAAATTTTTCCAGATGGTTCGTTTGAGATCGAGATTGCGAAAGACCCGTTTGGGTGGGATTGACCGATTAATTTTTCCAGAGGGGGTTTGCCGCACCTGTAGGCGCAGCACTTCAGCAAGTTCATCCACATATTGGCGAATCAGGCGTTTGGCGTTCTTAAGTGCGTTGCCAGAAAGATTGGCCTTGTCACGTAAAAGCTGTTCGACCAATGCCATTGAAGGCTGCAGCTGAGCGGCAAGGCGATTATCTTGTAGCAATTCACGTAGCGCCATGCGTTTGATAAGGTCATTTTCGAGACCTTTAATGGCACGCTGGATCTCTTCAAGTGGGATATTGAACCCGCTTCCGATATCCATGCCTGCCCCATTACCACCATCAGACCCGACAGATTCACCACCTGCACCGCTTTTTTGCCTTGTTCCAGTGCTTGGCAAAGGTGCATTCCCACGTAGCGACCCGCGTGGACAATTCATCGCTCGTTCGAGGTGTTCCACATCTTTCAGCCATTGGGCATATTGACTGACAGTGCAGGAATTGGTCTGGGTATTAGGGCCAAACGCATTCAACAACAGTTTGGAAAAAATCAGCCCCCTACGTAGAGTGGCCGTTTCGGGTTCATCGCGGGGAATTTCTAAGTTAAGCTCTGTTTCGAGTTCCGGGTAGTGATGTAACAAGGTATCAATGCTGATTCGCGGGTCAAGAATATACTCTGGCAGACCCACCTCGCGGGTAATCTCAAGGGCCATCGTCTCAAAATTAGTGGCTTGCTCCGTATAACCAAACATTGCCGACAGTAACCGCCAATAGACGACTTGGCGACGGTGAACAATGGGTACTGACAGCATCGGGCAGGCTCACTTTCGTAGCAGACGACTGGCGCGTTCTTGTAAAATGGACACCGTGCTCGTTTTAGGTGGCTTCTTAAGTAATTCCATTCCGGCGCGTCCAGCATATTCAAATTTCCCAGCGGCATTGTTCGTTAGCAACGCTTGAATTGACCATTGCCCCTCATCATATTGTAATAATCCAAGGATAGCAGTTGTCCCTATAAGCTCCTCTTGTGTTAGCCCACTGCGTCGTACGTCTAGGGCTAGGATTGCACCCTCTTTGAGGTGTAATTGGTTGCCTTGAATGGTATAGTCAGTCAGGGCAATCGGTTCAGCCAATTGGACAGGATGTCGTTCCAATGGAGGCAAGGGCGTTGCTGACAAGGCCTGTCCAACCCCACAATATTCTAAGGCGATGTCAAGTGGCTTGAATTTTTTGCCTGATTCAACAGCTTGGGTATCCCATAACAAATCACCATTAGGCAGCATCGGCATGTCACACAAGGTCATGGATTTGCCTTGTATAAGATGCTCTAGAAGGGGTTGCGCTTGGGGGAACAACAGCCAAATCTCATTACCTTGAATAGCCGTTGCCTTAAAAGATGACCATGTTTGACGTACCCATTGAATAGTATCCGCTTGCTTTAGAATTGCATAAACTATGAGGCTGGCAAAACGGGAATGTTGATGCAGTTCCGCACCAAGCGGATAGAGGCTTCCACTCACTGGGATAGTCGTTGGAGAATCGGCTAGGCCTACAGCATCCAGCATCGCACGACTCCATAAATCTACCCAGCGCAACAAGGGTACTTCATCAGCAGATTTGACCGGGAGGGCATTGAGAAGTTCGTGCAAAAAACCCGTCAGCATCGCCGCGTGTGAAACTGTCGCAGGATTCGTTCGAAGTTGGGCCAATGTTGAATAAAATGATGTAACAGCCTCGCTCTCAAGCCGTGCAAAACCCGCAATCGCCAATTCCATCAACCATTCACGAGTGCTGTCGAGCAAAGGATCGGTCCGAATTGGAGTGATGGAAGGGGCATTTACTGCACTAGACACACGGCCTAAAGCCGCGAGAGCATGATGTCGCAGCAGATCATACAGCGTGCCCTGTAATGCGCTACGAGCCGCTGCAAGTGTAACAAAATGGGCTTCGACAAATGTGTTTTGGGTCAACATTTGCACACTGTCTTGAATACGACGATGCAACGGTGTACTCTCAAATAGTGATGGCAAGGCATCCAAAATTTCGTATCGCCCGCCGACAAAACCATATAAAAAACAAGCGTCCAAATCCGCAATAGTGGTTCGAATCGCTCTGACTCCATTTGGTTCGATAGTCAGATTTTCCAGCATTTTGCCACCCTATCCATTGAACCATGTCATCGCGGATAGAGGAATATGGCTGTTCGGAAGTTCTAATAATTCAAGATCACTTAGAAAACGACTGAAGATTTCGCCTGCGAATATCCCGGTGTTATGCCCAGCGCGAGTTAGAATCGCTTGGGCTGAATCTGTTTGGGTCATATCTATGTGCAAAAAACGACCAACGGTTTCAAAGCCAAATTGGATAATGGCCTCATCCAACAAGGCCCCGAGATGACCGCAGGGTGAGCCTCGCAGACCTCCACAGGGGCGGTTATTATTCGTACTACAACAATAATTGAGGCTACCAGCCTCAAAGTAGGACACATAGACCCGTTCAATATCAGAACCGCTGGAAACAATTCCTTGTAGACGGTTTTCTAAGAGTTCAACAAAGGGGACTTTTTTGACATCACGTTTTTCAGTGGAAGTGTAAATCTGCGCATCTGATAATGACGATAATGGCATCTAATTGCGCCCTCAGTATAGAAAAGATAATGACAATTATATTGTAACAGGAAACTATCATTTATGGAACTGATGTTCTTTATTTCGGTTAGGAGACTTATTTGGATCAAGTCACGTTCAGAGGCCGTCCGAGAAGTTGAGGTAAACTAGAAGGAAAGGTGAAGAGAAAGAGGCCAGCAAATGGAACGACGGGCTTATCCGAGTGATTTAACGGACGCAGAATGGGAAATCATCGAACCGTTGATTCCAGCGGGGAAGTGGACATGCGGGAGGCGCCCGATGCCATCTTTTATGTTTTGAAAACAGGCTGTCAATGGGCGATGTTGCCGCATGATTTTCCATCCAAAAGCATGCTATAGCCAATGGCGCGCGAGTGGGGATTGGCGGCGCATTCATGCGTAACCGGGCGAGTTGCACATTATTCGCAAATGCGAGAGGGCCCACCTTTATAGGAACGGCTAGACTCTCAAGCCCCTTCCTAATGCTTTGGGGTGGGGACTAGCAATCAAGGGTTGACCGAACTCGGATTTTCAGCCACGTGGCAATAATGACTTTCATAAATCAAGAGGTTGCGGACTGTTTAGCCTGCCCTTACCAAACCAGAATATACCAAAGCCCCATTGGGGCAGATCACCAAGGGTGTGGATTTGGTAGAAGTGGCCCAAAGCATCGGCATATCCAGTCGTGAGAACTGCGGCGGCTGTGGCTGATTAACATGATCCGCATAGTCGTATTGTTATTTTAAGTGCGGATGGACAGGGCCCTCATAACTTTTTTATGCGGGCGATTTTTAAACGCTATTCGCATATCCTGAATGGCCTGCGCTATACTTTTGGGTATGGACATAAAATTCAACCTACCATCTTTTCAGAAAAAATTATCCCGCCTTTGGCTGACATCCTTTTTGCTCCTATTGGCACTAGGAGTTGCGGCTTGTGATGCCCTAGACCGGGTAGGCGAACGCCCCGACCCCACCCAAACATCGGTGGTTTTCCGCACCGCCACACCGGGAGGCCGGATTTCAGTTTGGCTGGTCTCGCCAACAGGTCAAGCGGTTGCCCAAGTAGGTACGCCTAACCCGAATAATCCGGGTGAAATTATTGGCCCAGTTGGGACGGCTACCGCGATTGTGCAAACACTAGTAGCCGCCACTCAGACCGCCCTTGCACCTGCCATAGCCCCCAATTTTCAGCCGAATAATTGCCCGCAGCCAAGTGGACGTGTGCCCGAACCCCGTCCAACCTCGTTTGCCGATTTTCCGGCGGCAATTGGCACATACCTAAGCGATGGTGGCCCGACGGCTGTAATGGAAAGTGAACTGCGCAATTGGGGGGCGATTACCGATGCGGGTGGTGTAGTGCAAGCCAATACCGATCTGACAGGCGATGGGGTGGAGGAAATTATTATCACGCTGTTCAACCCCTTTACCTATAATCCTGATTCGCCCTTAAACTCAGGAGAATTGTTGGTCTATGGGTGCGATAACGGGGCGTATCGCCTGATTTATTCAACACCTAACAGCCCCGGCCTAGCATTGCCCATTTTGCATCGAGTCGGCGACATGAACGGCGATGTCAAAGCCGAGTTGGCCTATGACATTCAATCGTGTGGTCAGACCTATTGCACCCGCGAAGGCCAGATTTTGACATGGAATCCCATTACAGGTGTTTTTGAGCCTTTAAATAATGCCCCCATTGTGGCGATTAACGGTCGGTTGGGGGTATTGGATATTGATGGCGATGGCATTCTCGAATTAACAGCCCGCAGCAATCCCCTGAGCGACAGTGCCTCTGGCCCGACCCGTGCCCAGATTGATGTGTGGGATTGGACTGGCAAAAATTATGTACTGGCTGTCCGCAATGCTGATGAACCACACTATCGCATTCATGCTGTGCATGATGCCGATGCTGCGTTTGCGGTTAGTAGCTGGCGCACCGCGATTACCGACTATGCCCGTGTCCGCAATGATGATACGCTGTTGGCGTGGATATTACCCGGTGAGCGTGAAATCTTGCGGGCCTATGCCGCTTTTAAAATGGTCATTACCTATGCCCGAATGCGCGATGGCGTGCGGGCTGAATCCACCCTAGCGGTTTTGGTAGCCGAAAATCCGGAGGGAACTCCGGGGGCAGGTTATTCGTCTATGGGACAGGCCTTTATGAATGACTACCGAGCCAGCAATAATCTAAGCACAGCCTGTCAAACCGCATTGGGTATTGCCAATGGGCGACCAGAGGTTGTGACTTATCTCAACAGTTATGGCTATGCCAATCGGGTCTATGCTGTTTCAGAGCTTTGTCCATTTTAATTGGTAGAATAGCTGAGGCCGAAGAATTGCGATATTTTGAAAAATCAGCGATTATTTAACAGCATTTAAAGCACGTATATACGGAGATGACAAATAACCCATGTCTGGGCAATCTTTTCCACCCCCCAATAATCCAAACGACCCATTTGGGCAGCAACAGCAGCCCCAATTTGGGCAACAACAACCCCAATTTGGGCAGCAGCCCCAATTTGGACAACAACAACCCTACGGTTTTGGTCAAGCACCTTATGGCGGTTTTGTGCAAGAAGAACCCAAACGCCGTCGTCGTCGCGGGCCATGCTGCATTATTTTTGTAATTATTGGCTTGTGTCTGTTGTGCTGTGTTGGCGGTGCTGTTGCGGGCGCGTTTGCTTTCCGCTCATCTGTGCCAGCCTTGCTCTGGGTTAGCCTTGCCAATAATGGTACAGCCGACCAAACAGGCCAAGTGGTTTGCAAAAATTCACAGGCTGAATTATTTAGCCTCGCTTATCAAACAACCTATGGCAGCAATGTCACCATCAATATCACGACTTTTAATTCCAGTGGTGATGAGGTAACAGTTGAAGGCGAGATGAAGGCGAAATCTGGTTTCACCTTTTCCTCTACGGATGACCCGGATGGCAATGGTACTGTCACCTATAAAGCCGTTTTCACCATTGACTCCAATGGCGAGCCCAGTTCGACCGATGGTAATGGCAAGTGGGTAAGCGACTTTTTTGGCTGTGTTAAGACGATTGATCAGCAATCACCAGCCTTTAATTTTAATGGGGTAGCACCCAGCGGCGGCTGATCATCCAGGCGGCTTTTTACGCTAGGCCATATCTAAAATAGCTAGCAGCGGGCCGGTCCCAACCGGCTCGTTTTTGCATATAGAATTCACGTTAGGAGTAAGGTTTCAATGACCGATTTACTAAGTTATTTTAATGAACACACCGATGATATGGTGGACATGCTTCAGCATTTGGTCAAGTATGAATCACCCACTGGCAACAAAGAACTGGTTGACCAACTTGGCACCTATATGCGGGGTGTGTTGGAAGGACTAGGAGCCGATGTCACCGTCTATCCACGCGCCGAAGCGGGCGATATTCGGCTGGCAAAATGGAACGAAAATGCTCCCGGCAAACCCATCCTCATTTTGGTGCATATTGATACCGTTTGGGGCGAAGGCACACTTGAAAAAGATGTCCTCCTCAAGATCGAAGATGGTCGTCTGCATGGGCCGGGTGCACTCGATATGAAAGGTGGCATTACCTGCGCCCTTGAAGCAATTCGTGGCCTGCGTAATCTCGGCCAAATGCCAAACCGACCCATTTGGATGCTGGTCACGACGGATGAAGAAACAGGCAGTGCCCATAGCAAAGACCTCATTATGGAAGTTGCCTCGCAGACAGGCTTGGTATTGGTCACTGAACCAGCGGGCAGTGCTGAGGCGATTAAGACCTGCCGTAAAGGGATTGCGCGGTATTGGGTGCGCTCAGTGGGCAAGGCGGCCCATTCTGGTAATGCACCTGAAGCGGGCATCAACGCCATTATTGATAATTCTCATCAGGCCATCCGCCTGCATGAGCTAAATGATCTACCCAATGGCACATCCGTTTCGGTGACCCAAATGAGTGGTGGCACGGCGATGAATGTCATTCCCGCTGAGGCTGAGTTATATATTGATGTGCGCTTTATGAAGTCCAGCGAAGCCCAACGGATTGATGATGAAGTCAAAGCCCTTGACCCAGTCGTACCGGGGGCAAAATTGGAAGTGCGTGGTTTTATTGACCGCCTACCGATGGAACGCGATGACAAGATGATTGCTGCTTTTGAGCAAGCCCAGCGCATTGGGGCAAGTATTGGCCTTAAATTTGGTGAGGAAATGTCTGGCGGCGGCTCCGATGGTAACTTCACGGCTGGAGCGGGCTATACCACACTGGATGGGCTTGGGCCAGAAGGTAAAGGGATGCACGCACTCCATGAGCATGTCGTTATTAGCACCCTACCACGTCGCGCCGCTTTGATTGCCGCCTTGCTGCGTGATTGGAAAATGCCCGGCGAAGCCTAATCAACTCCAATGAAACGTAGGCAAAATATCGGCGTGGGCTTGTAATCCGGCAGTAATGGCTTGCAAGCCCACTGCTTTATCTACATCCAATGAGGGCTAATTCGAGATTGTTTAATTGTTGTTCTAAAATAATCTGACTCAACATGCTTGGCCCAAAAACGAAACGGCCTGCGCCAATTAGGGCCATTTTTACTCTTGACACGTTGTCAACCCTTCATTTCAGTTTATAATTTGATAAATAATATGTGTGTCCCATCATAGAAAATTTAACGGAAAAATTTCACTGAGATTTTTAGAATTATTGTAAACTAGGAAAGACTCATGGCCTCTCGCCCTAAACTCACTGAAGTTGCTGAGTTAGCTGGTGTTTCGATTGGAACTGCCTCCCAAGCACTCAATAACAAAATTGGTGTTGCGCCAGAAACCCGCCAGCGTGTACTGGAAGCCGCTCAAAAGCTAGGGTATTTGCAATACAGCCCGTCTCGATTCAATCCCAACATTTCGACAGTGGGCGTGTTGATGAAACATCCCAAAGATGACCCTGATATTGTGAATCCGTTCTACTCATATGTGTTGGCAGGGGCCGAACGAGAATGTCAGCGTCATAACCTTAGCCTAATGTATGCCAGTATTGAAGTGGATGAGTTTTCGCGGGCCTTATCATGGCCGCCCATGTTGTCGGAGCAGCAAGTGGATGGCTTGTTAATCGTGGGGGCATTTTTGGAACCCACCATTTCGCAAATTAGTGAACAAGCTGGATTACCGATTGTGTTGGTAGATGGTTATGCCTATAACAATGATTGTGATAGGGTTGTAACCGATAACGTCAATGGCGCTTTTGCGGCGGTGAACTATCTCATTGATCAAGGGCATCGGCATATTGGTTTAATTGGTAGTGATGCGAATGCCTATCCTAGCATCCGAGAACGTCGTAAAGGATATACCCGCGCTTTAAAAACCCATGAAATTTCCAAACAATACATCGAAGACAGTATCCTTGAACGTGAATCTGCATATGCGGCTACGGTGCGCCTGCTAGAACGTGCGCCCCAAATTACTGCGATTTTTGCTTGCAATGATGACACCGCGATTGCCTGTATGAAAGCCGCGCGTGAGATGGGCCGCCGTCTCCCCGACGACTTATCGGTCATTGGTTTCGATGACATTGATTTAGCCCAAGAAATTGTCCCCACCTTAACAACCATCCATGTTGATAAGCTACTGATGGGTGCGATGGGTGTTCGACACTTGGTTGATCGTGTTAGAGACCCTGAACGCGCCTCCTTGACCACCTCGCTTGGCACACAGTTGATTATTCGAGAGTCCGTCATCGGGATTTAGTCGCCTTCATTTTGCCTGCGGGTTCCTCTTGGTCAATGCGACCAGCCTGCTATTTGCCGGGTATTGTCGGGGAGTGCAACAATACTAAGCTAGGCTTTGATTTGGCACAGTTTTACATGGGATTGGGTTAAATGTTACAAACGAGTGATATGCGTCGGGATGTTGACCGACTTCTCAGCTATCCCTATAGCCAGCGCCGCCCTTTACGAACTGTATTTTATCTATATCAAGAAGAGCGTAAGCGTCTAGGATTGGCTGTCATTTGGTTTATCATCAAACACAGCGGTGTTTGGGCTATGCCGTTGGTCACAGCGAGCGTGATAGATGTGGTTGCCAATCATCAACCTATTTCGCGGCTGTGGATTTATGCGGCGATCTTACTGTTTATTTTTCTGCAAAATATCCCAACCCACTACCTGTTTATTCTCAATCTCAGCACCGCCACCCGCAATATGGAAACACGCTTGCGAGCATCCGTCGCACGTCGTTTACAACAGCTTTCCATCCAGTTTTATCATCAACAGAGTAGCGGTAAACTGAACACCAAAATGCTGCGCGATGTTGAAGTCATTCAACAAACGACCTCATTAGTATTTCAGGCCATTCCAGCGGCTGTCTTCACACTCATTTTTGCACTCGTCGTCACAGCGATACGCGCCCCAGCTTTCCTAATCTTTTTCGTTTTGACCGTGCCCTCAGCGGCCCTCTTGATTCAAAAACTCCGCACGGCCCTAAAACAGCGTAATCGTGCCTTTCGGGTCGAGGTTGAGGGCATGTCCTCTAGCCTTATTGAGATGATCCACCTCATCCCAATTACACGCGCTCATGGTCTTGAAGAAGAAGAACTACGCCGGGTAGAAGAACGGCTCTACAAGGTGCGGTCAACTGGAATCCGCCTAGATGCGATTAATGCCATTTTTGGGGCGTCCTCATGGGTCGTGTTTCGCATTTTTGAACTGCTTTGTTTGGTCGTCGCGGCATATATGGCCTATCACAATTATGGTTCGATTAGCCTTGGTGATGTGATTATGGTGACAGGCTATTTCACCAACCTAACCAACGCCGTCATGCAAATCACCAATATTTTGCCCGACATCACACGGGGTTTTGAATCCATCTATTCGCTGGGTGAAATCCTTGAAGAACCAGACATAGAACATAACGAAGGTAAGCAGGTCGTTCATGCTTTGCACGGCCATTTTCGTTTTGAAAAAGTTGGCTATGCCTATCCTGACAGCATGGAATACTCCGTCAAGGATATTTCAATGGAAGTACGCCCCGGCGAAACTGTTGCTCTGGTTGGGCATTCGGGCGCAGGTAAAACGACTTTGCTGAATTTGGTCATTGGATTTTTACGCCCTAGTGAAGGCCGCATTATTCTGGATGGACAAGATATGAAGGGATTGGATTTACGCACCTATCGCCGCTTTTTAGCTTTTGTGCCCCAAGAAACTGTTCTTTTTGAGGGGACGGTGCGTGATAATATCACCTATGGCATCAGCAAGTTTGATCCGACTCAATTGCAACAAGCCATTCATGATGCCAACCTTGATGAATTTATCGAAAAACTGCCCGAGGGTCTAGATACCCTAATTGGTGAAAATGGCGCACGACTTTCCGGGGGGCAACGTCAGCGGATTGCCATTGCACGGGCACTTATCCGTAATCCGCGTGTTTTGGTTTTAGATGAAGCCACCTCCGCGCTCGATACCCACTCGGAAGCCTTGATCCAAGAGGCGCTTCTACGTTTGATGAAAAATCGCACGACCTTTGTCGTAGCCCATCGGCTTTCGACCGTGCAGAATGCCGACCGCATCATTGTTTTGGAAAACGGCCAAATTGCGGAAGTGGGCACGCATGATGAGCTACTGACCAGACAGGGGGTGTATGCTCAATTATATGGACATTATGTTCCCGAATAGAGCGAGCAAAGGCGGCCTTGAGTTTGACCGCCTCTGCTATTTAGCTATTGAATTTCGTTGATGTAAACAACCCGCTGTTCGTGTTGAGAAACAGTGGCAGCCATCGCAACTTGCAAAGCCGCCCGGGCATCGGTTGGGGTTACTTGCGGCGGTTTGCCATCACGCAGACATTCGGCGAAATGCTCAATTTGTTTGGTATAGGCGGGGCCAAAGCGTTCCTTAAAATAAGGCACTACATCGTGCCGCACCCCAATATCTTTGGTCAAAGTCAAAACAGGTGTCTCTTGCAAATAGCCAATTTCGAGTGTGCCTTTGGTGCCGACCACCGTACAGCGAATATCGTAACCATAACCAGCGGTGCGGCTGACTTCCACATTACCAAGGCCGTTATTGGCAAAGCGCACACTAATCATGGCATTATCCACATCCCCCACTTCAAGGAGTTCAGGATAGACATTGCTGGCTGTTTCAGTATAGACGCGCTCAACCTCAGCCCCCATCATCCAGCGGATAATATCGAAGTCATGGATTGCCATGTCCACAATTAACCCACCGCTGACGGCTGGATTGGCAAATTCTAGGCTAGTGCGGAAAGGGTCACGCCCGATAGATCGTATGACGATTGGCTGCCCTATCACATCGGCATCTATTTGGCGACGGGCTTCGACATAAGCCTTGTCAAAACGGCGCATAAAACCCACTTGAAACATGACTCCGGCCTTGTGAACTGCGGTTAGCATTTCATCGGTTGCCGCAAGAGTCAGCGCGGTAGGTTTTTCGCAAAAAATCGCTTTGCCAGCAGCCGCAGCCGCTAGTACAACATCGCGGTGGGTACTGGTGGAAGTGGCGACAATCACTCCCTGAATTTCTTTATCGGCTAATAAGTCGTGATAATCGGAATATCCTTTTACGCTGTTGCTCTTTGCCGTAAACGCTTCAAGGGTGGGTGGATAGGCATCTGCCACCGCAACCAATGTTGCATCTTCAATTTGGCTAGCGACATGCGAGGCATAAACCTGCCCCATTCGCCCAATTCCAATGACCCCAATTCCAATTTTTGCCATATCGTAAACCTCACTCTAAACAATAAGGATCAATAGTAAGGATATTCTAGTTGAAAAAACAAAAAGGAGGGTGAATCACCCTCCTGTCTAAACTAGGTTTACTTGAATGGGTAATGCTTATTCAATTGGATAACCAGCCGACCGCCATTCCGTAAGACCACCTGTCATACTGGTGATCTTATCAAAGCCCGCATCGCGCAAAATATCGCGCCCTTGCTGGCTACGATTGCCGGAACGACAAACAACCACGATGTTTTGATCTTTGGGGAGTTCATCCACCCGACTAGCAAGCTCACCAAGAGGAATCAGCGTTGCACCGGGGATATGAAAGTCAGCCCATTCGTCCGGCTCGCGTACATCCAAAATGAATGCGCCATCATCGCGCATCTTAGCGGCCTCACTCACTGAGATTTCAGAGTCGAGGCTACCCGATTTGCTGTCACCTTGGAGCAAGACGATTGCGCCAACGATGACCAGCAATAGAACTCCGACAGCAGGGACAAGCCATTTGGCATTTTTCTGAAAAAAACTTTGTTTGGCGGGACGGCGCGTGCGACGATGGGCCTGTTGAGATTGAGCGGTTGATTTAGTCACCATGATCACTCCTTTTTCAGCGCATCTAGGACTTTTTCTAAACGCTGACGGGCCTCGTCTGCAATGGGTTGCATTTGCGGGTTTTGAATCACTCCTAGCATAACCAGTGGGTCAATAATGCCCACTTGGATTATACCCGGTTCAATTTCAGACAAGGTGACATTGCAGGGCAATAGTAGGCCAACTTCTGGCTCGGCCTCAAGAGCTTGGTGGGCCAGATTTGGATTGCACGCCCCTAAAATCTTATAGGGTCGGAAATCCACATTCAGTTTTTGTTTAAGGGTGCTTGTGACATCAATCTCGGTCAACACCCCAAAGCCTTGCGTTTTGAGTGCGTCGGTCACCTGCGCCTGCGCTGTTGCAAAATCAGTATGGAGTTGGGTTGTTAGGCCCAAGTTGGTCTTATCCATGTTTGATGACCTCCTTCGTACCACGTTCTATCGGTAAACCATTTTGCATCCAATACATTGTTCCGCCTAAGACGTTATAGACCTTCTTGAAGCCTTTTTTGCCAAATAATGCGGTCGCTGATTGGCTGCGGCTCCCCGTCGCGCAAATCACCGCAATAGGTCGTTCGGCGTCAAGTGTGTCAATAAGTTTGCCAAGCTGACCCAGTGGCATTAACACCGCGCTGGGGACATGGCCTTGGGCATATTCCCATGACTCACGCACATCAACCACAATAGGTGGCTGGGCGGAATTGAGTAGTTTATCAAGCTCGGCGGGTTCAATATCGTGTACATCCCCACTAGCAATTGGTAATCCCATTGCCTCCCATGTGGCTAGACTGTCGGCCAGATAGCCGACCACTTCGTCGAAGCCAACCCGGGCCAAACTGTAGCGGACATGGGCATAGTCTTCCGGATTTTGCAACAGCAGAATCACTGGCATGTCGGGTGATAGGGCAAACCCAATCCGATTGGAGAGTTGGTCATCGGCTTCTAGGTGGACCGCACCGGGGATATGTCTATCTAGATAATCGGCTTTGGGACGAGTATCCAACAATGCCGCTCCTTGACGGAAATAGGGAATCGCGTCTTGAATTGAGAGGCCTCGCACTTGCAATTCACCTAGGGCACGCGGGCCTGTACGATTCATGGCCTTGATGCGGGTGTGATTGGCGGGTTGTTCCGGCAGTTGGCTAGTGGCGTAATCTACAAATTCGTCTTTCTCGCGTGGGGCGAGGGCGGGGTTATGATGTTTTTCGTAACCAAGTGAAGTACTGCGAACAGAACCGATGGACTTGCCACATAATGATCCCGCCCCATGACCGGGGTAGATCAGAACACCATCATTGAGAGTAAGAAATTCATTATGCAGGCTATCGTACATCTGCCCAGCTAAGCCGCGCGCTGCCTCAATCCCTACCAAATCGGGCCGACCTATATCCCCCACAAATAGCGTGTCGCCTGTCAAAGCCATCCATGGCTCATCAGCGCGGGTAGTGTCCGCAACCAATAAGGTGATGCTTTCAGGGGTGTGGCCCGGAGTATGCCGCACGTGCAAACGAATATTGCCGAGTTCGATTACATCCCCACCGTGTAAAGGTTGGTGGGCAAATTCGGCCTTGCCCAATTCATGGACATAAATGGTGGCCCCGGTGCGACCCGCTAATTCGGTATTGCCCGAGACATGGTCGGCGTGTAAATGGGTTTCGATAATGTGGGTGATTTTGAGGTTTTTTGATAGCGCCACATCCAAATATTTTTGGACATCGCGGTCAGGGTCAACAACGGCCCCGACACCGTGCGCTTCACATCCTACGAGATAGGAGGCGCAGCCTATACCTTCGATGAAAAATTGTTGGATATACATGTGATTCCCTATGGCATTACAGTAAATTTGGAAGATTGTCGTACAGCAAAACGATGGCTAAACCAATCACAAAAAGAGCAAAGGCTTGGCGTAGATGGTCAGCCCGTATACGGTTGGCGTAGTGCGCCCCTACAAATGTTCCGGCGAACCCCGATGCTATAAAGGTCATCATCAGGCCTATATCTAATGAGACATGGCTTAAATGCCCCATAAATCCGGCAAAACTATTCATGGCAATGACCACTAGCGATGTCCCCACGGCCTGCTGGAAGGGTAACCCAACCAACATAACAAGAGCTGGTACAATTAAAAAGCCACCGCCAACCCCCAATAGGCCCGTTAACAAGCCAACCCCCGCGCCGCTGACCACAATCACAATCCAATTCATCTCTTTTTTAGCGACAGTAGCGGGACGGGGGGCGAACGTCATGAGCAGGCCGATGGTGAGCATCAAACAAGCGAAAATCGTGAGGAGCAATGGCTTCGCAAAATGTTGGGATAGGCCAGCTGATAAATAAGCCATCCCAATGCCTGCTCCCCCAAATAACAAGGCCACCCGCCAATTCAGTGTGCCTTGATTTCGATGGAAATAAGCCCCGATAGCGCTATTGGTTCCGACAACGGCTAGAGAGGTTGTCACCGCGACTTGAGGTGACTGACCAACCAAATAGACCAATGCGGGTACGGTCAAAATAGAACCACCTCCACCGAGCAAGCCTAAAGTTAGCCCAATGACAAAGCCTATGAGTAGACCCGTCAAGATCATCGAGCACCTTGTTTGACTGGCAGGCCAGCCCGTTGCCATGCTCCCATACCACCCTTGAGATTAATGGCTTCATAGCCAGCCGCCCGCAGTTGACGAGCCGCTGCACCACTCCGCGCTCCTGAGCGGCATACGCAGAGGACAGCTTTATCTTTGGGGAGTTCGGCTAACCGCTGATTCAATTTATCAAGAGGGATGAGCTTGGCTGAAGCAATATGCCCTACTTGAAATTCAGAGGGTTGACGCACATCTAGTACGACAAACTCTTTAAGCCGAGGCTCGGCTTCTTGTACTGAAAGTGAGTTATTAGAACCCTGCCCCGTTAATTTCTTGAATAATTCCATGGTGATCTCCCTTTTGATTGTTGGACTATCATCCCCGATTTTAATTTGGTCAGGCAGAGCCAATCGCTTATACTGTGGCATAAGTAAAACTTATAGTAGGAAAACCATGCTCGATCTTCGTAAACTCGAAATTTTTCAGACGGTGGTTGAAACAGGCAGTTTTAGCCTTGCTGCTGAACGCTTATTTTTGACACAGGCAGCCGTGAGCCAGCACATCAAAGAATTAGAGATAGGCTTGGGGACAGATTTATTTGTGCGGGGGCGCCGTGGGGTAGTCTTGACCGCGTCAGGTGAAATTTTAGCGGATTACACCCGCCGCATACTCCATTTAGTTACAGAAGCGGCTGTCGCAGTGACTGATGTGGCCCATCTTAAACGTGGGGAGATTCGGCTTGGGGCGACCCCCGGCATTGGTGGTTATGTTATTCCGGGCTGGATGCAGTCTTTCCGTAAAGTCTATCCGCAATTGACCCTTTCTTTAACCACTGATGTCACCGACGGCATTGTAGATTTGTTGCAGCGCGATCGCCTTGACCTTGCCTTTGTTGAAGGTGAGACAGAGGAAACTGATTGGTTGGGCTATGTCGCCTTGCGCGAAGTTCAGCAGTTGGTTGCCGTGGGGCGAGGACATGCGTGGTGCTCCTTAGAGGCTGTGCCATTGGAAGCCCTTTGTACCCAAAAATTTGTGATGCGCTCCAAAGATAGTCAGACCCGTCGGTGGCTTGAAGGTCAGTTGGCTAAATATGGGGTTGTACCGGAAATCGCCGCCGAATTTGATAGCCCCGAAGCGTTAAAACAGGCCGTGATTGCTGGCATGGGCATTACCATTTTGCCGGAATATACCCTTCAGTTAGAGTTGCAATCTAAACTGATGCGGGCGCTGCCATTGCAAGGGCTTTCGCTGAACCGTGTTTTAAAACTCATCTGGAATCAGCAAAAACCCTTGGGCCCAATAGCACATGCTTTCCTAACGCATCTTGCCGAGCAATTTCCGGCCTTGCACGATTTCTACTCACTATAGCGGTCAAGAATCGTGACGGCTGGCGTAATTTCACCTACAATCATCTGGGTGAAAGCCTCATTCAAATTCGCATTAATGTCAGCATCCCCAACATGGGCTTTGCGGAGATTAAATAACCGTAGCGGCAGTTCTAGCTGGTCAGCCGTAAAGGCAAAATCCGCGCCATCAAAGACCCGACGGACATCTTGAAGCTTAGCCAAATATTGATACCCAAATTCCTGTGTGGGTTCAATAATCGTGCCTTCACCATAGTCATTCCACGTGATGAGTTGAATCACGTCAGGGTTTTGGTCAAGGGCCATTTGGAGTGTGTAATTAAATGTTTCGCCACCCTCTGCGTCCAAATACCCATAACTATCTCGAACACCTGCCTCAGCATAGATGTCGTGGAAACCGGGGAAGGCTCCGCCGACTGAATAATCCCACCGGGCAGCCTTGCGATAGAAGTCGCTTAGATACGCCTCAATCGCGGCGCGGTTGAAGGTAATTCCTCCGGTCATAGGCGGCCAAGGATAGCTGGATAGGGCATTGGAAACCATGTGCTTATCAAGGGTAATGAGGCCGGGTTGCGGGTCTAGATCAGCAAATAGAGCCTCCCAATCACTTGAACTCTTGTAATATTGCGGGCCGAAGATAAACAATAGCGGTTGGTCATTGGCCTTTAGATAGGCCGCATCCCCGAACCATTGTTCCTGCATATAAGCCATGACAGTTTGTCCTTGGATGAGGCGATCATCAGCGCTCAGGCGATTTTCTTCAACCATATGTTTAATTGATTGGTCTTCGTAACAAATCGAAAATTTCAGGCCCGCCTTTTGAATATATTCAAATAATTTACCTGTCGCTTGGTTGATTTGAGCATAGTCGCGGAAGTCATCCATGCCATACCAATCTACAATGACCCCATCAATGCCGCTTAGTTTCATCAATAGCACTTGATATTCCAGCAAGGCCGGATCACTAGAATCGTATGGCCCGGTTAGGGGCATATAGTGCGAGGCGATTTGGGGACGACCATTTGCATCGGTTTGGTTCGGGTCAAAATGATCCATCTTCCAATGCCAACCCCAATAGCCTGTTGTTTCGGGTGTTTGATACCACGGCATGTAGTGGGCCATCAATAAAGGGCGGCTTGCGGTTTGACGCAGAATTGATTTTGGCAATGGGTTTGGTGTAGATATCGCGTAGGTGGTGTTGATGTGCAGAGCCTGTGCAGCCGCTAATGCTCCCATCCCTTTAAAAAACGTCCGGCGTGATATAGGCATGATTCCCTCCGCTAGTTTGTGGTAAATGTAAAATGCAATGCAGTGGTAACATCCACAACCCCTGCTTTCACCACCAACATGCCCTCATCAGTCATCATCCAACCCATGGCGGGTGCTTCAATGGAAGTGAGTTGAGGTAGCGGGGCATCATTAAGGGTGACTTCGTGAATGGTGTCAGCCGTGATGAAATGGATTTCCACATTGCGTTGGGCGGGGGCATCGACATAACTCCCACTGGCTGGCCCAATATCCAAACACCAATCGGTGCCACATTGAGCTTGCGTAATTGCGGTTTCCCGTACTGCTCCGGTTTGGTAGGCCATCGTTACCCCGTCGTCTTCAATCAGGGTGAAATTACCCGCCCCATAGACATTGAGAATCAGGTCGTTACGCACTGTGCCATCCTCACGCTGCCCCAAGATATTGAGGGTAGTATCATCCACAACCATTTCTGGGATAATTGCCCCTTCGCGCACAAACAACGGGGCACGGAATACCCCATCAATCGTGGTTGGTGTATCCACCCATTCACCATTGCTCAGTATAAATTCATGGGTGTGATAATTGAACCACCCCCCTGCTGGCAAATAGACTGAGACAGTGTCCATATCGTAATTAGTCGTCGTTGCCATCATTAAATCTGGCCCAATCATTTTTTGGCTGGCAAGGGCGCGAACATTGAGATCGCTTTGGAAATAATAGACGAGTGGTGCAAAAATCGGCTCCCCGTCACGATAGGCACGCTGGGCAAGGGTATAGAGATAAGGACTGAGGGTGTAGCGTAAACGGACATTGGCGAGATTGCTGGCAACATCCCCAATCAACGAAGGTGCAGTGTGATAGGCGTTTTGCGTATTGGCCGTATGTGGGCGCAATGGCACATCCAGCAAGGCCGAATTGGCTAACCATACCGTGTATAGTGTGTCCTCATCTATCAAAGGGTCGAACGCATCACGGTAAAAGCCACCCACATCTGAACCAAAATAATCTATACCGCTCAGAGACATTTCCATTTGAGCATTTAAATGACCTGCCAAACTGGTCATATTCGCGCCAATGTCACCCGACCACATGGCAACCCCATAACGCTGACTACCAGAGGCGCCTGAGCGGGAGAGAATAAAAGGTCGTCGTTCAACCCCGTTGCGCTGATAACCATCCCAGATGCTTTTTGACCACATAAGGTTATAGATGTTATGGACATCCGCCTGCCCATGCAGGTTGGATTCGGGGAAGCCATAGTACCAGCTACGATCATCATAGACCTCTGGCTCACCCAAATCTGTCCAATGCCCCATGACGCCTTCATCAATCAAGTGTTGGCGACGATTGTCATGCCACCATGCGGTTGCATCAGGATTTGTCCAATCCACCATACCGCCTTGCCCCCACCATTGATTAAAGGACACAGGGGCACAAGCGGCTTCACCACATTGCCGCACCAATACCCCCTGTGATTTAGCATCGGCATAACCCCGTGCTGTTTCGCTGACATAGGGTTCTTCAATGGTCATGATGCCAAGCCCATAGGTTGAGCGTAATTGGGCGATCATGGCGGTTGGGTCAGGAAAATTAACCTCATCCCACGCCAGTGACCCCATTTGGCTGTTGTTGCGGGTAATGCCACCAAACCACTGTAAATCCATCACAAAGCCGTCTTGTGGAAAATGCGCCGCCCGCAACGAATCGAGTACGCCCGTCAACTCATCCCAATCTTCATAACCAAATTCAGAAACCCACAGACCAAACATTTGTTTGGGTGGCACAGGGGGATGGCCTGTCAATTCCATATAATCGCGGCGTAAATCCTGCAAATCTGGCCCATTCATGATGTACCAGCGTTGGGCAACGTCGGTGGTATAGACGACAAAGGGGTCGTCTTTTAGGTTCCATGATTGTTGATAGATGCTATCCAGAAACAGAGCATAATTATCAGTGCCTCCGCCCAGAGCATATAGAATGGGAAATTGGGCGTTACCGACATTGCCCCCGTTATAACTGGTTAGTTCATTGCCATAGGAGTTTGACACGCTACGCCGCTGACCCATCAAGTTGCTGTTGATGTCGGCTCGACGTGGGAAAAACTCACCAAGCCCATATAAATCAGTCGTACTGGCTTGGCTAATGGATAAGCCATCCAATTCTTCAGAGGCAGGGCAGACAGTGGTCAGCAGCAAGTCAGGTTCACGGGTCAGATCAGTGATGGTTACACATAGAGTGATTGGGTCAATTTTCAACCGCAGATCGGGTGTCTCTAGAACGTAGGGGCGGGGGAGTATAACTTGCGATGGGCCGGGGTAATCTGGTTTGGCAACCATGGGCGTCGTCCAAATTGAGCCATCCATCGGCGCAAATGTCAACTCAAAATGAGCAAGGTCATCGTCAAGCAGCTCTACTACCAGATAGCGCCCATCATTTTCAAAGAGCGTTTGGTAGACACCCCCATCGGCGCTTTTGACTTGGTGAGGGCTGGGTAAAAAAATGGCAGTCGCCATCATAATCATGATGAGACTGCTATTGATCCATTTAGCTTGAACTTTCATGTCGGTTGCTCCTGCCTAAGCTAAGGCGTAGTCTCCCGATAACCTGCTGTCACAGTCACAATATTAAAGTAATCAATTTGGGCGTGCCATTGGGTGCGGTGAACTTGTTCCTCATACCCGCCATGTCGCCAAGATTGGACGGGTGGAGTGAACGCAGCATAACGGGGCAGCACACCATTGGTATGATTGGCTGACCGCAAAAATCCAAAATGCAGATAGGCATGGCTATAACGGTAGGTAATTTGATCTTGTTCGTGATTATTCCACACCACCACCAGCGTTGGTTGCTGGGTATCAGGAACATGATGTAAACCAGCCTCGCACAGAATTTCAAACAAGGCCCGGGCTTGCGAATCAGCTAGGGTGATGATGTAGGGAGCCATCAGGCTTGGGTCAGCCATAATAGCGTCTATTTCAGCAGCAAGGCGGTTACGAACCCCCGTATGCAGTTTGAAAAAACGCAGCAGGTGTAAAAGGGTTTCGCGTTTACGGGAGCGATGCGAGATCAGCGTATCCCCTTGATTTGCCAGAACCAATTGCAGATTGGAATTTCGGCCTAATTCAAATGCCTCCAAATGCAAAGTCTCAGTGGATTCATCATAGGTCGTTGCCAAAGGGCGTAGTTGCCCTCCGATTTCGACCTCAAGCTGTTCAGCGGCCTTGACACCGTGAATATGAATATGGAAAGCCCGCCGCTCAGGAATTAGGCTTGTATCGCCAGTCGGGGCAGCGATTACCAACTCGAGCCGATGATTTGACCATTTTTGCGTGAACTGGGTTTGGCAAACATGACCCTCGGCAAAAGCAGTGGTTTCACCATCATCTTCATACAAGGTGAAAGTGTTGTCAGCCCCGGCAAATACATGGACATGCAATTCCGCAGGATTGTCGACCCCATTCAGACCATTGGCGAGGGGGATGATGGCCCCGGCTTTGGCAAAAAGTGGAATGTCGCCTAATCTGCCATAAATCGCCTGCCATTGATTGCCTGTGTAGTATTCCCCAGTGAAGAAGTGATACCAATCCCCCTCAGGTAGCCATACGACTTGACGGCTAAATCGGGTATCGGCATCCGCTGGGTCTACAAATGGCGCGGCGATTAATTCCGTGCCAAATAGATATTGCTGAGGACAATGGTAGGCTTCATCTTTTTCGGGATAGTCGTAATACATAGGTTGAGCCAGCGGCAGGCTGTCTTGATGAGCACGCCGCGCCATCGTATATAAATAGGGGATAAAAGCGTGGCGCAGTTGCAAAGCCTGACGTAACACATGGGTGACTTCGGTGTCTTCAAAAACCCAAGGGCGCTGATCATAAAACTCACCTTTGCCTACATGCAAGCGCATAATTGGGCTGAATACGCCAAATTGCACCCAGCGCGTGAATAATTCGCTATCCGCCACTCCCCCCGTATGCCCACCAATATCGTGACTCCACCAGCCATACGCAATATTGGTCGCAGTAGGAGTCATATAGGCTTGGAATCGTAAGGAATCCCATGTGCGATAGGTGTCACCCGAAAACCCAATCGGATAACGTTGATGGCCTTCGTTGCCCCAGCGGGAAAAAATAAAGGGGCGGCGCGAACCATCACGCCCTAAATCATGAAAGTGCAGGTGATTAATCAACCACAGCGGATCGAGACCGGGGAGGGAGCATTTTTGACCCTGCTGCCAATCCACCCACCAAAAATCCACCCCCATTTTTTCGTAGGGATGATGCAACACTTCAAAATAGGCGTTAGCGAAAACAGGATTCGCAATATCAAACGGGATCGGTTGCTTGGTCGCTGGGTCAATACCCATCCGCCGTGCCATTTCAGGGTATTGGGCTTCGTGGCAATGGATACCTTCAGCCGGGTGCAGATTGAGGGCTGTTTTTAAACCCTTGTTGTGGAAAAACTCGATTAAACCTTCAGGGTCGGGGAACAAATCTCGATTCCATGTATAGCCCGTCCAGCCCGTGCTATCGTTGTGGGTTTCAGTGAGATGCCAGTCCATATCCACGATACAAACTGAAAAGGGCAGTTGATAGGCTTCAAAGTCGTTGATTAACTGCACAAGTTCATCTTGCGTATAATGCCAATAACGACTCCACCAATTACCCAAAATCCAGCGTGGAATCATCGGCATTTGCCCGCTGACCTGGCAATAATCACGCAGGCAGGCTTTATACTCGTGCCCATAGCCAAAGAAATACCAATCAGTTCCACCTGCTACCCGAGGTTCGATCCAATAGTCCTCATTAAAGACCAGTGTGGCTGAGTCATCCAATACCGACCAGCCCTGCCGCGAAATCAATCCCAGCGTGAGAGGCGTATGACCGTTGATAAAATCGAGAGTACGGGTAGTGCCGCCTAAATTGCCATCAGCGCTGTCCCCGGGATGCCATAGGATACCCGTATCTTTTAGGGTAATGGTCAGGTTCTCAGCACCAAAATGGCCGCCTGTATCGCAGTAATGTAGGTGTAGATAAGCTGTTTCGATTTCAACTGCACTGGTAGTGACATGGGCTGTAAATTTTGGCACAGGTTGCTCACGAAACCAAAAGGCTTGACTTGCCCGATCTTCAAATATACCTTCGGGATGATACTCAAGGCGGATGAGGCGGTCAGTGAGTATGGTAAATCGTGCTTTGCTAACCTCTACCACCGCATCATGCCTAGCAATTGGTCTAAGGTCGAGTTGAAAGTGTTCGGGTATAACCGACATAAAACATTCTCCAAAAGTGTAGTTCAAAAATGGGAGACTTTTGAACCAGAGTTTATACGTAAACCGTCTACTAGCCCTTGATGCTGCCCATTGTTAGGCCCGCTTTCAAATAGCGCTGCATTAGAATGGCAATGAGGAGTGGTGGAAGCAAAGCCATAAACGCGGCGGCCATTTGCACATTCACCCCGTAATCCTTTGCCACATAAAATAGGCGCACCGTAATCGGTTGGCGTTCGGGATCGCTAATCACGAGGTAGGGCAGGAGGAAATCTTTCCAGATATTCATGAAAGACAAAATGCTCAAAATGATAATGATGGAGCGTGACAATGGCAGAATGATGTAAACCAGCGTTTGGAATGATGAGGCCCCGTCAATTTTGGCACTGTCGGTGATGTCAGATGGAATACGGTCAAAAAAACTCTTCAAAACAAAAATCGCAAAGGCGTCGGCAGCATAGGGAAGCCATAATCCCCAATAAGAATCCAAAATGCTCTTGTGTATGATGGGCAAGTTACCCAATGTCACAAACAGCGGCACAAGATAGGCGATACTTGGAATCATTAAGGTCAGTAAAAACGCCATCATGACCAATTGGCGGCCAAACGGCCTTAGATGTGACAAGGAAAAGGCTGCCATAACTGAAACAGTCATGCGGAGCAACACACTCCCTATCACAATAATGAAGGAGTTGCGAAACAGCTTTAGCATTTTAAAACTTTCCCATGCTTGGCTGTAGTTATGCCATTGGGCCTTGCGCGGAATAATGTTGAGGCCCGATTTAAAAATTTCGATGCTACCTTTTAAGCCGGATGTGAAAGCATAGACAAACGGGAAAATGACGATCAATGCTAAAATCAGTAAAAAACCCACCGCTAAAGCATAGTATATGCGACCCTTAAATGTCTTTAACTCGATATTTGATAAAAATCCGCGATCCATGACCGATCTCCTGTTAATTTTGTTGTCTAGCGGCGACGCGGTGATTAAATAGTTGATAGAAAGATGAGAAGACCATCAAAATAATCACCAGTACGACACTCCACGCAGCTGCATAGCCCATGTCGGCTCGCCCAAAAGCACGGTTATAAATGTGCATGACAGGGGTCAAGGTTTCACGGCCCGGCCCACCTTTAGTGAATAAATAGGGTTCAGTGAAGACCTGTACGACTGCTAAAATTTGGATGACAAATAACAGTGACATGACAGGCGCTAGATGCGGCAACGTAATGTGCCGAATCCGCATTAAAGGCGATGCTCCATCTAACTCTGCGGCTTCATAGAGTTCGGTTGGAATATCCAACAGGCTTGATAAGTAGATAAGGGTGGTTGTCCCAAATGTACCCCATGTCATCACTGCCACAATCGAAGGCTTAGCTAGTTTGACATCATAGAGCCAAAGCTGTCCTTTGATGCCAAAGAGTTTTAGAAGCTCGTTAAGTACCCCTGCATCGGGATCATAAATAAAGCGCCACACAATCACCGCAATCGAAACTGGCACAACGCTGGGTAGGAAGTAGACAATGCGAAAGAAGCCTTTGCCAAAGCGCATTTCACGCACCAAAATTGCCACGACGACAGGTACGGCATAACCCAGCAAAATACTCCAAGAGGCGAATTCAAGGCTGTTTTCAAAAAGCACCTTACGGGCCGGGTCTTTTTCAATCAGCTCATAGTTTTCAAAGCCGACATTTTTCGACTCGCCTAGCAAACTGACTTCTTGAAAACTCATTTGAAAGGCCCGAACGATTGGATACCATGCAACTAGACCAAAGACAATGATGGCAGGGATGAGGAATAGATAACCTGTGATATGACGACTGAGACGATAGGCCAGCCCTGAAAAAGATCGGTCAACAAAGTGGGTGGCATGTAAAGGATAAGTAATTTTCATGCAAGGAACTCCTTAAAAAAGTCGGGCGGGATTTTTTCTCCCACCCGACAAACATCGAAGTCTTTTTTAGCGGTCGAGAACGAAGGCTTGGAATTCCTCGGCAACCTCAGCGAGGCGACCTGCTGGGTCAGAGTGTTCATCGCTTAGGACTTCAGTGACCAGCACACCCAATTCGCTATAGTAGTCTTGGGCAGCAGCTGGGGGTTCTGCCTGCAAGGTCACTTCGCCAGCTTTTACGGCCTCATTGAAGGCGGTGTAATTCTCGACGGGCAACACATTGTATTGCGCTTCAAAGGCCTCGCGAGCGGTTTGATAATCACCAACGTACAGGGGCAGAACAGGTTGACCAACAGCGCGGCCCTGTTCCGAAAGGGTGATAATCGAGTTTTGATATTCGGTGGGGTCAAATTGACGCCATGCTTGGAAGTAGAAGGCGGCTTCTTGCTCATCAGCCGAGGCACTACCGTTAACCATCCACAAATTACCACCGGTCAAAGAAACGCTGCCATTGGGGCCAGCGGGCATCGGGGCATAGCCAAAATTACTCAGGTCGGCATCGGGGAATTGGTTGTTCATATAACCCAATTGGTCGCCTGCATAGATGACCATCGCCACGCGGTCGGAAGCCAATGCTTCGGTAATCGTACCCCAGTCTAGGGTCGCACCGGGCAGAACATCATATTCCCAACGCAAATCGTGAATGAAATTTAAGGCATCAACGGTGGCGCCTTCACCAAAGTGAGCGCTATAGTTGCCATCACCTTCAGGTTTGATGATGTCTTCGGGGGTTGCGCCAAAACCATAGGCAATATTGGTATAGTGCCAGCCAGTCGCGCCAGAGCCATCATTGATGAAGGCAAAACCAGCGACACCATCGTCTTTATTGGTCAACTTGACGGCCATCTCAGCCAATTCGTCCCACGTGGTGGGTGGAGCATCATAGCCAGCGTCGGCCAGCATTTGAATGTTATAGGCTAGCCCTAGCGAATAAGCGAAATCTGGAATACCGTAAACTTTGCCATCTTGACTGGCGATCGCAAGGACGTTGGGATTAAATACTTTGTCGAGGCCCGTCGTGGTATACAGGGGAGTCAAATCGGCAACGGCATTTTGCCCAATGAATTTTTCTGGCTCGGTAAAATAGGTCTTAAACAAAGTGGGGAGTTGACCACCTGCCACCAGCGCGAGGTAAGCAGTTGGATCATATTCTAGTTCCAAGCCTTCAACGGTGACATTGGGATACATTTCTTGGAATTTGGCAACCTGTGATTCATAGAGGGCCAGTTCGTCAACGAGGTCGGCTGGGGGCTTGTTGCTGACGGTAATGTGAACATCACGACCACCCGCAATCTGTTCGGGCATAGTGAGGACAGCGGGGACGGTTGGGCCATCTTGTCCACGACTGGGGGCGACGTGGATGCTTGCCATTGCAATAATGGCGACTAAAAGAAGAGTAAACTTGAGTTTCATAAGCCTATTTCTCCTAAACGAGATTATGATAGTGTTGGTTTGTCAAACTGTTGCCGGTAGTTTTTCACGGAAATTATCGGCACAAATTTCTATTGAGACGTCTCAATAAATAGTGTATAGTGAGTCTATAGGTTTGTCAAGCAACTGCCCTAGCACGGTTTTCAGGAGAATTTTGTTAGAATGGATGTCTGAAATTTACGAGACGGAGAAACAGAATGGCAACTTTGAAAGAGGTAGCAGAATCGGCAGGAGTGCCCATGTTGACGGCATTTCATGCCCTAAATAAGAATGAAACGGTGGATGATGCGACGCGCCAATGCGTTCAGGAAATCGCCGATAAATTGAATTACACCTTGAAGATTACCCAGATTGATATTGCCGATTTAGCGGGGGTCGCCAAGGGGACGGTGTCCTATGCCTTAAACAATAGCGAATTAATCAAACCTGCCACCCGCCAAAAGGTTTTGGAAGCAGCCCAATTACTTGGCTATCACCTCAATGTTTCGGCGCGTAATTTGCGGATGAACCGCACGGGGGTTGTGGGTTATTCGTGGCACGTTGCTGACGACCCCAGCCGTATGAATAACCTGTTGGATCGTTTTATCTATCAAGTCACGATGGCAGCCGAAGAACAGGGTTTTCACCTGTTGACTTTTGTGCAACCCCAAACCAATGCGGACCGGGTTTATGAATCCCTTATTTCCACCAGTCGCGTTGATGGATTTATCATTTCGGATGTAGTCTACCGTGATTCGCGAATTGCGCGTCTAACTGCTATGAAGGCCCCTTTTGCAGCCTTTGGGGGTATGTATTTGGAAAACGCCGACTTTGCCTATGTGGATGTTGATGGCAAAAAAGGTATTCGGCTGGTCATGGAGCATTTATTACAGCAAGGCCATGAGCGAATCGCCCTGCTCACATGGCGTCCGGGTTGGCCTTTTGGTGATGCCCGTGAAGAAAGCTATCGAGCAACGATGCGCGAGGTGGGCCTTGCGGTGAATGAGGATTGGATTGCCTATACCCCCAATATTTTGCATTCAGCGGCGGCAGCAACCCAACAAATCATGACGGCCAAGCATCCCCCCACCGCTATTGTTTGTGCCAACGACTTGATGGCTTTTGGGGCAAAATCCTATCTGGATACTGCTAATTTACGCATACCAGACGATGTCGCATTAACGGGCTATGACGACGACCCGACTGCCCAATTTCTGGGAATCACTTCGGTACATCAGCCCATTGATGAGATTGCTAAGGCGCTATTTGAGATTTTATTGGGCGAAATTAACCAAGACCCCTTGCCCCAGCGTCAACTGGTCTTCGACCCTGCACTAGTGGTTCGTAAAAGCACACTGGCAAGATAGTCGAAAACGAAGACAGTTCGCCCAATGGAGGGATTGGGCAGTCGTTGTTTTCCTGCCAATAAGGTTGTGTGGTGAAAGGTGAATTTTCCTATCAAAAATATGACCTACTCACTCAGTGAAGTGAGACTTGTCATGGGTTTGGTGTGACCAACTAGAGTGACCACAAACTCGTGGTATGGGTATATTGATAGGTGGTTTTAAAAGTTTAGGGGGAGTTAGATTATCCAGCGCACGGCTGGGTCAATTTTTTTTAGGAAGTTTTAGGCTAGAGTTTGGGACAGCAGAGGTGCTGTTCTCCCTTTTTATGTCAACAGGCCGCCCAAGTTGAGCACAAGCTATTGGCTCACTTACTGGTGCGGCTTTTTTTATTAAAGGAGAAGGGCTAGGATGCAAAAGCGTACTTTTAATATCAATGGCGCAATAAAGACCGTCATTGTTGACCCAGAGATGACTCTGGGGGATGTGCTGCGTAAGCAGTTATTGATGACGGGCACCAAAGTCTCGTGTGATGACGGTCATTGTGGGGCCTGCTCTGTCATGGTGGACGGCAAGTTAACGCTGGCCTGCATTACCAAAGTTGACCGTGTCCCCGACAATGCCAAAATCGTCACGATTGAAGGTATTGGTCAACCCAATAATCTACATGTCATCCAAAAAGCGATGATGGCCCATGGCGCAGCCCAATGCGGTTTCTGCACACCCGGTTTTGTCGTTTCGGCTAAAGCCCTACTGGAAAAAAATCCCAAACCTACCCGTGAAGAAGTCCGGGCTTGGTTTACCCAACACCACAACGCCTGCCGTTGCACAGGCTATAAACCAATTGTGGACGCCGTAATGGACGCGGCAGCGGTACTGCGTGGCGAGAAGAAAGTGGAAGACTTTGAATTCAAGATGCCCACCGATGGTCGCATCTGGGGTAGCAAATATCCACGCCCCTCTGCCGAGCAAAAAGTGACGGGCACCCTCGATTATGGGCAAGACCTCGGCCTCAAGATGCCCCCCGGCACGCTGCATTTGGCATTGGTACAAGCCAAAGTCTCGCACGCCAATATTCTTTCGATTGACACCTCTGAAGCCGAAAAGATGCCCGGTGTATTCAAGGTCGTGACCCACAAAGATGTGTTAGGTAAGAATCGCATCACGGGTCTCATTACCTTCCCAACCAATAAAGGCGACGGCTGGGATCGGCCTATTCTGTGCGATACCAAAGTCTTCCAATATGGTGACGCGATTGCGATTGTCTGCGCCGACACCCCGGAGCAGGCCAAAGCCGCTGCTGAGAAGGTGCGGGTTGAACTAGAAATTTTGCCATCCTATATGAGTGCCCCGGCGGCGATGGCACCTGACGCCATTGAAATTCACCCCGGTACACCTAATGTCTACTTCGAGCAGAAGATCGCCAAAGGCAAAGACACTGCGCCGATTATGGAAACTGCCCCCTATGTTGTTGAGGATAGTTTCTATCTGCAACGTCAGCCCCACTTGACCATTGAAGGGGATATGGGGTTTGCCTATTATGACGAGAACGAATGCCTGACCATCCATACCAAATCCATTGGTCTATATCTACACCTCTACATGATCGCCCCCGGCCTTGGCGTTGAACCCAACAAACTGCGCTTGGTACAAAATCCAGCAGGTGGCACATTTGGTTATAAGTTCTGCCCGACGATGGAAGCCCTGCTTGGTGTAGCCTGTATTGCGACCAAACGCCCCGTGTATTTGGAATACACCTATGAGCAATATATGACCTATACGGGCAAACGCTCGCCATTTTTTGTAGATTTAAAGATGGCTGCCGACAAGAATGGCAAGATCATTGCGATGGAGAGCGACTGGACAGTTGATCACGGCCCATATTCTGAATTTGGCGACTTGCTGACACTGCGTGGCGCTCAATATATCGGTGCTGGTTATAACATCCCGAATATTCGTGGGATAGGTCGTACCGTATGCACCAACCACGCTTGGGGTGCGCCATTCCGTGCCTATGGTTCCCCACAGGCCTTCCTTGCCTCGGAGAGTTTGGTGGACGAACTAGCCGAAAAAATGGGCATTGATCCACTCGAATTCCGATACAACAATGTCTATCGTCCTGGTGATACCACGCCGACCGGACAGGCCCCCGAAGTTTATTCCCTGCCAGAAATGTTGGAGGCCCTACGCCCACTGTACAAGCAAGCCAAAGAGAAAGCCGCCCATGAATCCACGCCTGAAAGTCGTAAAGGCGTCGGTATCGCTATCGGTGTCTACGGCAGCGGCCTTGACGGTGTAGACGGTGCAGAGGCCAAGATTGTTTTGGGCAAAGATGGTGTGACCGTTTACGCGACGTGGCAAGATCACGGTCAAGGCGCGGATGCGGGTGTACTTGGGACGGCTCATGAGTCGCTACGTCCGTTGGGATTGCGACCCAATCAAATTCACTTGGCGCTCAATGACACCGGAACCGCCCCGAATGGTGGCCCATCAGGTGGCAGCCGCAGCCAAGTAGTCATTGGCAATGCCATCAAGAATGGCTGTGACCAACTAATTGCCGCGATGCGTAAACCGAACGGCTCGTTCCGCACCCATGATGAAATGGTCGCGGAAAAACTCCCATTGGAATACATTGGGAAGTGGGCCGCCTCTATGAACAGTAACTGCGATGCTAATGGTCAAGGTAACCCTTTCGCGGTTTATATGTATGGCGCGTTCCTAGCCGAAGTTACGGTCAATACCAAGACGGGCAAGACCACCGTTGACGGTATGACGATCATGGCTGACGCGGGCCGAATCAATAACAAACTCGTGGTGGATGGGCAAATCTATGGGGGCGTCGCACAAGGCATTGGGTTGGCGCTGTCCGAAGATTTTGAGGACATCGAGAAACACAACAACATGCGCGGTGCTGGTATTCCATATGCCCGGGATATTCCAGATAAGATGGATATTTACTACTTCGAGACCCCACGTCCCAGTGGCCCATTTGGAGCAGCCGGTGTGGGTGAACTGCCCTTGACCTCACCCCATGTTGCGATCATTAACGCGATCTATCAGGCCACAGGTGTGCGTATCCGTCACCTGCCCGCCCGACCCGAAAAAGTGCTAGACGGCCTCAAAGAAATTGAAATGATGCCTGTCTAAGTATCTGAACTAAACACCATCTGGGTGAGGACACACAAGTGACTTCACCCAGCTTGGGTATTTACCTGCATGTGAGTATCAACTATGGCCGCCATTGACGATTTATTGACTTGTGCCCTTGCCAAATCATCCGATGTGCTCACCCGTGAGGTGCTGGTAGGTTTATATTGGACGGCGGTCTATGGACAGCGGGTGGGCCTTGCCGCGACTTTGGCCGATGCCACTTGCTGTGATGCGATAGATGCGGCGGGGGTGGGTCAATTGCATTACCGCCCCATTCACGAATTAATCAACCTGCTCCGTTCGACCCATCCACTTGAAGTCAGCATTGGCATGGCGGCACTCAATTCGGCCCTGCCCGTCAATGAGCAAGATGGGGTGGAGTTTAATGCCCGCGATTTGATTTTGGAACGAGGCCGCGACAAAAACGTGGTCACTGTCGGCCATTTCCCGTTTACCGACGCCATCCGCAACGTGGCCGCGCAATTGTGGGTGCTGGAGCTAAACCCCAGCGAAGGCGACCAGCCAGCCAGCGCTGCCCCCGAACTTATTCCGCAGGCCGACGTGATTGGATTAACCGCTACAACCCTTATGAATGGGACGTTTGAGTCGTTACGATTGCTTTTTCCATCACAAGCCTTAGTCGTAATGATGGGGCCAAGCACACCCCTACATAAAGTGCTTTTTGATTATGGTGTAGACATTTTGGCGGGTGCATTGGTAGACGATCCTTCGACCTTGTTACATTACGTTGGGCAAGGGTCGTCATTGCATCGTGTTCCCGGTCTACGGCGCTTTACAATGGTTAAATAACAGCATGGATCAAAAAGAGTTATTTGAACTAGAACAGCAGTGCATCCAAGAATGCGCTCCCCCCTGCACCGCCGCTTGCCCCGTCCATGTGGATGTGCGGTCTATGCTGGCCGAAACAGCGCGGGGTGATTTTTCGGCTGCCCTGAAAATTTATCAAAAAGCCGTCCCCTTCCCTCATATCCTAAGTCGAATATGTGATCAACCCTGCCAAAATGTGTGTCGGCGTGGTGAGATCGAAGAATCTATCGCCATTCGGGCATTGGAACGTGCCGCAGTCAATCACGGTGAGTTACCCGAAGAAAAAAAACGTCCCATGCCTAAGCGGGTTGGCAATGTCGCTGTCATTGGCGGGGGTATCAGCGGCTTAACCGTCGCCTATGATCTAGCCCGCAAGGGTTATAAAATCACCATCTATGAGTCGGGCCATGAGCTTGGCGGGGGATTATGGAAAGCAGATCGGGATTATTTACCTGCCGAGGTCATTCGGGGGGATATTGAAGTCATTTATGAATTAGGGGTAGAGGTTGACCTCAATACCCTAATTGACCATATCCATCTCGTTGAACTGCGGAATGCCTTTGATGCAATTTATATTGCGGTGGGGCCACATGCCAGCGAAGCCTATGAATTAGCGCGCGATCAGTATGGCCTCATTAAAGTTGATCCGGTAACTTTTGCCACCAGCATGGAAGGGGTATTTGCTGGCGGAGGGCTACTGTGGGGAATTGAGATGCACTCGTCTGTCACCTCGATTTCGGAAGGGCGACGGGCAGGCATTTCGATTGACCGCTATTTACAGAAAGTCTCAGTGACAGCTTCACGCATCAATGAAGGGCCATACACCTCATGTTTGTATACCGATATAAGCGAGGTTGGAACACGTCCCCTGATTGAAATGGGTGATCCCGATTTTGGTTATGAATGGCATGAAGCCATCCAAGAAGGCAAACGCTGTATTCAGTGTGAGTGCATGGAATGTGTGAAGGCGTGTGAATATCTACGGGAATTTGGTCGCTACCCCCGCCGCTATGTGCGCGAAATATATAACAACCTCTCAATTGTCAAAGGGACACGCTACGCCAATACCTTTATCAATTCATGTAGCTTGTGCGGCCTGTGTGCCGAAATCTGCCCCGAAAATCTTGATATGGGGGCGGTCAATCTTAAGGCGCGTCAAGCGATGGTGACACAAAACCGAATGCCAGCCTCAGCACACGACTTCGGCCTGCGGGATATGCAATTTAGCAACAGTGACAAGTTCCTGATGATGCGCAATGCCCCCGGCACGACCGCCAGCGATTATGTGTTTTTCCCCGGTTGTCAATTAAGTGCCTCATCCCCGGAGCATGTTGAACGTGTCTATAGTGATTTACAGCGGCAGCTACCGGATAGTCGGATCGGCTTGATGCTGGGTTGCTGTGGCGCACCTGCGAACTGGGCTGGACGCCCCGACCTATTTGAAAGTATCTTGGCAGCGTGGCGCATGCATCTGCAAGTGATGGAGAATCCCAAAGTCGTTTTGCCCTGCTCAAGTTGTTATCAAGTCTTTCAAAAACATCTACCCGATGTGGAAATTGTGTCATTATGGGATTTCTTTGATGAACATGGCCTACCCGCTGGAGCCGTATCAGCCAATCACACCGTTTCGATTCACGACCCGTGCAGCACCCGCTATGAAAGCCAGATGCAAGATAGTATTCGGCGTATTCTGGGGCGATTGGGTTATCAGATTGAAGAATTGCCGCGTAGCCGCGAACGGACGACCTGTTGCAGTTATGGCGGTATGATGTGGTTGGCGAATCCCACCCTTGCCGAAAAAGTGGTGCAGAAGCGCATCCAAGAAGGTGAAGCCGATTACGTGACCTACTGTGCCATGTGTCGGGATAACTTCGTGGGGCGTGGGAAAAGGACGTGGCACATTTTGGATTTGATCTACAATCAAGGCAGTGATGAACAAGCAACACGGCGCGGGCCAAATTATTCGCAGCGGCACGAAAACCGTGCACGGCTCAAACGCCATTTACTGACCGAGATTTGGGGAGAAACAATGGACGGGTCACAACCCTATGAATCCATTCAGCTCAACATCGCAGACGATGTGCAAGCGAAATTGGAACAGCGCCTTATTTTGATTGAGGACATCCAGCGGGTGATTGAATATGCCGAACGGACAAAACGAAAACTCCTTAATCGCCAAACAGGGCATTATCTGGCCTACTATCGCCCAAACACTGTGACCTATTGGGTCGAATACTTGCCTACGGAGGCTGGTTTTGCCATTTTTAATGCCTACAGCCATCGCATGGAAGTGCCGGGGAGCGGGTCGTGATGAGTGAGCCAGAACAGGTTTGGATGTGCGACAACTGCAATATCCCCTTACAACCGGACAAAGTGGATGTTGCCTACATGGGCAATGCCTTTCCGGTTGAATTATTGAAATGCCCGAAGTGTGAGTTGGTTTTTATCCCCGAAGACTTGGCCCTCGGCAAAATGGTCGAAGTGGAAAAACAACTCGAAGATAAATAATGATGACCACCCAGCGCATCCACCTCTATGAACAAACCGCCCTGTTTGACGGGGTGGGTGAAGCCATCCGGCCCGGTGGTATGGCCCTCACTGACCACGCACTGAGTCTGTGTGATTTACCCGTCGGAGCCCGCCTATTGGATGTGGGATGTGGGTCGGGATCAGCCCTCGCCTATCTCATTGAACATTATGATTTCGAGGTCTTAGGGTGTGATCCATCGGCCCAGTTGCTGCATATAGCCCACCATCGAGGAGTGCGCTCGGTGGTTCAGGCGACGGGTGAACATTTACCCTTTGCTGATGGACAAGTTGACGCCGTGCTAACGGAGTGCAGCCTATCCGTGATGCAAAATGTTGACCTTGCCCTCCAAGAATTTGCTCGAATTTTACGGCCTAGTGGCTATCTGATTTTGAATGATTTTTATGCACGTAATCCAGCAGGTACGGTCGCCCTGCGCTGTTTGCCAGTGGATTCATGCCTCGGCGGGGCTTTGCCACAGGCCGATGTTATCCAACGAGTTGAGCAACACGGCTTTGAGGTGAGGGCGTGGGAAGACCATACCGATGCGCTCAGAATATTTACGGCTCAATTGATTTGGCAGCATGGGTCAATGCAACAGTTTTGGTGTCGGGCCAGTTCACACGCTGACCCCCTCCAAGTCCAAGCCGCCATGATCCAAGCCAAACCGGGTTACTTTTTATTGATCGCGCAAAAAGGAGGCCACAATGGATGATACGCTTACTCGTATGACAGAACTGTGGCGGCAAGGCTATTTTTGCAGCCAAATTTTGATGCGGATGGGTCTCGACTTGCAGGGCCACGATAATCCCCAACTGATGCGGGCTATGAATGGACTCGCTGGTGGTTTGGGCTTTACAGGTGAATTATGTGGGGCTTTGACTGGAGGGGCTTGTCTGTTGGGGCTTTATGCAGGCAAGGGCAAGGATGAGGACGAAGAAAATCTACGTCTCAATTTTATGATTGGCGATTTGGTGGCGTGGTTTAAAAACGGCTACGGTCAAGAGTACGGGGGGATACGCTGCGACGAAATCCTAGCGGGGAGCCCGAATAATCAAGCCATTCGTTGCCCGATTATGGTGACAGGCACCCTGCAAAAAGTGAAAGAATTATTGATCGAAAACGGATTTGACTTAGCGGGGCCAGACGATGACTGATGCCGCCGTTGTACTCTCCACTACCGAAAGCGTTTGCCCAATCTGCTTGACCCGTCTCCTTGCTGAACGAGTGATGATTGGGGAGGATATCTATCTCCGCAAAACGTGCCCCGAACATGGCCCGTTTCAGGCTATTTTGTGGCGCGGCCAACCCGCCTACACCGAATGGGTCAAGACTAAAATTCCAGCTTTCCCGAATCATCCTTCTACCCAAAATAATTTAGGTTGCCCCTTCGATTGCGGCCTGTGCCCTGACCATCGCCAACAAACCTGCACCGCCCTGCTCGAAGTAACCCAACGCTGTGATCTGCGCTGCCCCTTTTGTTTTGCTGATGCCGGTGTTCATCCCCCACCTGACCCCGATTTGGCAACAATTGAGGGCTGGTATCGGTGGTTGTTGGAGGCAGGCAGTGGCTCGGCTAATATTCAACTTTCGGGGGGTGAGCCAACCATGCGCGACGACCTGCCCGATATTGTGGCCTTAGGCAAGTCGCTAGGATTTCAATTTATTCAAGTCAATACCAATGGATTGCGGTTTGGACGGGATGCCGATTATGTAAAACGACTGAAGCAAGCCGGCCTGTCCTCAGTATTTATGCAGTTCGACGGCACGCATGATGATTTACTCATGACAATACGTGGTGTTAAACAATTGGATCGCAAGCGGGCCGCGATTGAACAATGTGCCAAGCATGATCTAGGGGTTATCCTTGTGCCAACGCTGGTGCCGAACGTGAATACCGGGGATATTGGCAACATGATTGAATTTGCGCTGGAATATTTCCCGATAGTACGCGGGGTGCATTTTCAACCCGTTAGTTATTTTGGGCGCTATCCTCAAGCACCTACCGACGCTGACCGCATCACCATTCCCGAAGTCATTCGCATGATTGAAGCCCAAACATCTGGCAAAATGAAAGCAACGAATTTCACCACGTCGGGTTGCGAAAATGCGCTGTGTTCGCTGCATGGTAATTTTGTTGTCATGCCCAATGGTGAACTGAGGCCATGGTCACAACAAAAATCGAGTAGTTGCTGCACCCCTCAACCCGCCGAGATCGGCGCGGCCAAGACCCGGCAATTTGTTGCGCAATTTTGGTCACCTAGTGAGAATCTTGTTCCCGTTGACAGCATTGTTGAATCAAAATTAGGCGACTGGGATGTTTTTTTGGCACGTACCAAAACCCATACTTTTTGTGTTTCGGGCATGGCTTTTCAGGATGCGTGGAATCTCGATTTAGACCGCCTGCGTGATTGTTGTATCCACACGATTAGCCCCGATGGTCGCATTATTCCATTTTGCGCCTATAATTTAACCGACCAAACTGGACGTGCTCTGTATCGAAATCAACAGGCGATAATGGTTGAGCCATGCGTGTAACCCCCCTTGAAGCATGGATTGGGGCTAAAATCCAACAATCCCCTTTCACCCATGAAGCATTGGAGAACTATCAACTAGGCAAACTGAATGCGGTGATCCAACTCGCCCGTGCCAAAAGCCCCTTCTATCATCGCCTACTGGCTGATATTCCATACTTTAACCAGCTTTCCGACCTTGCTCAATTGCCATTTACGATGGCTGACGACATCCGCAATCAACCATTGCAATTATTATGTGTCTCGCAGGACGAGATTCATCGAGTTGTCACACTCAACAGTTCCGGCACAACAGGCCAGCCCAAACGGCTCTACTTTACTCCCGATGACCAGCAGCTAACGATTGATTTTTTTCGTGTGGGCATGTCCACTTTTACTGACCCAACTGACCGTGTATTGATTTTGTTACCCGGCGAAAGCGGGGGAAGTGTCGGCGATTTGCTGGCGACGGCTTTACAACAATTGGGGGCGGTTCCGATTAAACACGGGCCAGTGCATGACCCACTCCTTACCCTAGACATTATTCGACGTGAAAAAATCACTGGCATGGTGGGTGTGCCGACCCATGTTTTGGCCTTAGCCCGTCAGCCCAATATATCCATGCCGAAACTCAAAAGCATTTTACTCACCACTGACCATGTATCAAATGCGATTAAACATGCGGTGGAGCGGGCCTTTGATTGCAAGGTCTATAACCATTATGGCATGACCGAAATGGGCTTAGGCGGCGGTGTCGAATGTGAGGCGCGGGTCGGCTATCATATGCGTGAGGCCGATTTATATATTGAAATTGTTGACCCAGTGACAGGTCAAGTGCTGTCAGATGGGGAATATGGCGAAGTGGTTTTTACCACCCTGACTCGTCGTGGAATGCCGCTCATTCGTTACCGTACAGGCGATATAAGTCGTTTTATCCCCAGTGCTTGTCCGTGTGGTACAACCCTTAAAACACTCGAAAAAATCACCCATCGGTTAAGCGGACGGGTAGTGATTGGTGACCAAGTGATTACGATGGCTGACCTTGATGAAGCCTTGTTCGCGGTTGATAGCGTGCTAGATTTTAGGGCGACAGTGTGTCATGAAGATGAACGTGATAAGCTGCAATTAGACGTCCGGTTAACTGACCAATCGGCATTGGATAGGCTACAGCACGTAGTTCAGACAGTGCTTCCGCTGACAACCTATGTGTCGGTTCAAATTGTGCCGACCCTACCCACCAGCATGGCAAAACGGGCCATTATGGATATGCGAGGTCAAGCATGAGCAAAAAACCTTCTGCCAGCGCGATTTCACCCGAATATCTGCTCATGGGCTTCCTAAATTTACATTCGACGCACGGCTATGATTTACACGAGCGCATCTACCAAGAATTGGGCCAAATCTGGCATATTTCATTGAGCCAAACCTACAATATTCTCAATCGCCTAGAAGCCGAGGGGTATATCAAGGGCGAGATTAAGGCGCAAGAAAAATCCCCGCCCCGCCACTATTTTCAATTAACAGCCTCTGGTCGGCGGCGGTTTGACGAATGGCTGAATACCCCTACTGAAGCTAGTGTTCATGCCATTCGTGTCGAATTTCTGACACGGCTTTATTTTGCCTATGCGGCCATGCCCCAAAAGGTTAACGATTTAATTGAGGCGCAAATCGTCCAACTTCGTGCAGGCCTGATTCACATCCAAACCATGCACCGTGAGCTTGCAAGTGACCAAATCTTTAATCAACTAGGCCTAGAGCTCCGCATTCGCCAGTTGACCTCGCTCATTGATTGGTTAGAGGAATGCCGCATCCGTTTTAGCCAACTTCCACCGACCAAATAAAGGTATTTTCCCTATTTAATTTCCCAAACTATGTAGGTAGGCCACAATCATTTGCAAATCATGGTCAGAAACCATATTGGCAGGGATACCCGGCGTGTTCGCTGACCCAAAGCGCGTAAAATAGCTAATATAATTGGCGTGCAACGGTGGTGTTTTCACCAAGGGTGGCCCTTGTTCAGCGGTTCCTTCGCCTTGCAGCCCATGACACGCGGCACATTGTTGCTGATACAAAGTGGCGGCACTTGCTAGTTCGGCTTCGGTCAAAGTCGGCAGGCTTGAGCCGAAGATATTGGATTGGGCATATGCAATCAAGACCATTAACTCTGGGTCAGGTAAATCGGTCAACGGAAAGGGTGGCATGGCGTTTTTCCCGGTACGTACTCGCGTCATGATAAATTCAGTTGATAGGGGGGGGACATCATTCAACTGCGGCGCAATGGAGCCACCCTCACCATGTACCCCATGACAGGGCGCACACCATTTCTCAAATAACACTTGCCCGCTGACCGTAACCCCGCTGGTGTCTATGGTGGGGCTTGGGGCAATAGCAACCGCAACACCATTCCAATTTTGCAGCAGGTAAATCAGAGCCGCTTTTTCGTCCAACGTAAAGCGTTCGCGGAAGGTGTCCATCTTGGTGCCCGACACGCCAAAATTGATAATGCTCAAGAGTTGATCAGCCGACATGGTCTGGACATAAATACTGTTCAACATAGGAGCATCGGCTGTCCCCTCGCCATTTGGGCCATGACACTCAGCACAGACTGAGGCGAAAATTCCCCGTCCTTTTTCGAGGGTTTGGATGGAATTACCCTCGGCAGCGGTATAAACTGTCCGGAAATCATCTGAGTTGGTCGCAGATTGGGAAGGATTAAAACCAATAGCTAAAACCTGCTCGGAAATTGTTTCCCATGATCCATGCTGGATCATCGTGATAATATTTTCGATTTGTGCCCGATTTAACAGGCCGCCGTCTTGAAGACCAAAAGCCACCATGTCCGTGCCATAGTGCCCGCGTGCCACCAACTTATAAAGTACCTCAATAGCTTGTTGGCGTACAAATGTTTGGTCTAGCGCTGGATAGCTATTTAAGCCCTCACCCGCTGCACCATGACAGGTGGCGCAGTATAAAGCGTAAAGAGTTGTTCCATCAGCGATGGCTGTGGCACGATAGGTGTGTTGGGCCTCGGTTTGCCGAGCAGGTTCTCGCCAGATATTAAATGCCAGTAGCACCATAATAGCCGTTGTCGCCAGCAATCCGAGCCATTTCATAGAGCGGGTCACGCTGTTTGCTCCGGTGGATATACAAAATCTTCAGCAGTGGTTTTGGTACGTTTGATTTGCTTGCCTGTATCTATCCGCACCTGTCCATTTTCAATCTGCACTGCCAAACGGGTTAATGGGCGCGAGGCAGGTGGAGAGATGACCTTCCCTGCCAATGTGAAAGCCGAACCATGACAGGGGCATTGGAATTGATTCCGCTCCCAAATCACCATGCAACTGAGGTGGGTGCACTGACGATAGAGTGCCAAGAAGCCTCCCTCGGCATTTCGCACCAAATAACATTTGGCTTCGGGTAAGGGAGTGACCGTTCCAGACGCAAATTTTTCCACCGCCCCGGCTGTGACCACTCCGCCCGATGTGGATTCCTCATTTTGGGAGACTAAGTAGCGTAGCCCAATAAACCCTGTCCCGGCAGCTATTATTGCCCCCATACCTTGCCAAGCTGTCACCAGAAAATCGCGTCGTTTCATGACCATGCACTCCTCAATGCCATCCCTTCCCCGCGAAAACCAATTCCCACGATCGTAAGTGTCACAAAAATTCCCGACACCAATGTGATGAGCGCCAATCGGATTTCGCCCGCATCCGCACCTCGGCGTCGGAGTACCCACGCATAAAACCCAATGAGCAGCAGGGCAGTCATCAAAGGCAAAATGCCACTATTAGTCGAAATTTCTGTTAAGAGGATGTTGCTTAGAGCGATTCCTACCCCGATCGGAAAGCTAACCGCACAAATCCATCTGGCGCGTTTACTCCGAAACCAGATGCCTGTACTGTCGGCAGTATCTTGCCAATAGGGCAGCAGCATGAGGGCGATAATTAGCAGTCCGATAATCGTTACCCCTGCGACCGATGGGTAGACATGCAGCAAAAATTCTTGAAGCCCCATAAAATACCATGTTGTTTTGGTCGGATTCGGGGGTTGATTAGGATTGGCACTCGCGCCTAGGGGGGCATCAATCCAAGTTGCCCATGCTAGGAGCAACGCTACTATCAGCAGGCCAAAAACGAATTCTCGGCTGATGAGGTGCGGAATGGTGGTTAGTTTTTCAGTCGAAATCCCGCTTTTTTTCAATCCACGCGGCACGCTGATGCCATCCTTGCGTACTCGCCAAATATGGAACGAGGTAGCAATCAACAGGCCGAGAGGAATAAGCATGACATGGAGTACGTAGAAATTATGCAGCGTTGTTTCATTGACTTGATCTCCGCCCAATAGCCATATCCGCACATCGTGACCGACCAAAGGTATCGAATCAATTAGACTGGTCGCTACTGTCACAGCCCAATAGCCAAGCTGATCCCACGGCAATAGATAACCTGTGAAGTTAGCCGCGATCACCAACCCCAACAAAGCTAGGCCTATTTGCCAATTGAATTCGCGTGGGGTGTGAAATGCACCTGTATATAACACCCGGAGCATATGTAACCCAGCGACAATCAACAACAGGTTAGCGCTCCAATGATGTAGGTTGCGGATAAGCTGCCCAAACCAGATGTTTTGCCCTAGGCCAATAATGCTGGTATAAGCCATATCGGTCGAGGGGGTATAGGCAAACATCAAGAGAATGCCTGTTACCACCATTATCGCCAACAACAAAATCGCCAGCCCGCCTAATCCGAAAGTATAGGTAAAACGCAGCGATGCAGCGGGAACGGTGCGGGGGTGTAAATGCAAGACCAAATCACTAACCGTAAGGTGCATCCGGTCACGGTCATTTTCACCCCAAAAAGTTTGGCGGCGAATAGAACGGCGCACTCGGCTGACGAGGTTGGGCTGAGTCATGTTATCCATCGTTTATTGGGCTTGATCCCTCAAGTAACGTAAATAGGCGATGATGTCCATAAAAATCTCATTACTCCAATCAGGCCGACCCCCACTCGGTGGCATCGAAACGCCTAATGTATTATCAGGATGATCAGCCGACCGCCCCACCCGCAAAAACATGATTAATTCTAAATCGGAGGCATACATGACTAACGGGGAATCCACCAAGCGTAACCCTAAACCCTGAATTCCTTCGCCGTCAAAACCATGACAACCCGCACAGGTTTCTTCGTAATAACCTTTGCCTCGCTCCCAATCACCTGTAGTAGAAATTGCCAGCGGCGCGTCCCCAACAGGGGTATTGGTCGGGAAGGCGGTTGGCGGCGGAGCGGTAACAACTGTGGAGGGTGTGCCTTGATACACATGGCTAGCCAATAAAAACTCCGCACCGCTAATGGCATAAATTTCACCCGCGTTGATTTGATCGTTATTGGCTCCATCCCCTCCCATCGCATTTGGGAGAATGTCGAGCACGCCATCACCATCTAAATCGCCCAGTGCCATTGCATACGGCATCATGTCATTATCATCCCCACCAATGATGAACTTGACCCGCAAGCCGGGTGGCGGGTCGAATAGCAAAATGCGCCCATTTTCATTAGGGATGCCGCCTTTTTCGCCAAAGATGACAGCCATTAAGCCAGCATTGGGACGCAATTGCCCGTCATATCCGATAGGGTCATAATCTGGTGCACCATAAAACAAATCGGCCACACCATCCTTGTCCAAATCCCCTGCCCGCAAGGTATCTCCGGCTTTGCCATCAGCTTGATCGGGATAGATGACCACAGCGCGAGTCGGGTCTACATCGGCAAGATCAATCATCAACCCCCGAAACGGATCATGGGTGTAAATAATCCAAGCCTCGCCTGCTTCATCAAGGTCTCTTTCTGCCCCATCCCCAATCAATGTGCCAAGAATGAGGTCATTACGTCCATCGCCATCCATGTCCCCAGCGGCAATTTCCTCACCTAGTAAATCGTTCGGATAAACGCCATAGACAACCGTTACTCGTTCGTCTAATGGCGCACCGGTAGTATCCAGCATGGCCGCCAAATCAATTGTTTGCCCGCGTAAATCAGCCCGACCAAAAACCACAAAACTCTCGCCAGCGTTATAACGAGTGTTGGACGGGCCATCGCCCCCGCCAAACGATAATCCACCCACACCACTGGAAGCCCGCCACAATCCGGCACTTACAACAACATCATCTATGCCATCCGCATCAAAGTCGTCGCCCCAAACACATGCGCCAAGCAAATCACTATAATCAGCACCAATGATACGGGTAGCATCCGGCGGTGGGTTGTCTAGGCTGGTAATTTGGCCGTACTTGCCCATCATGTCTGCCGCCCCATAAATAATCCATGCTTCACCTGCATTGCTACGGATGTTATCTATGCCGTCAGCCTGATCTGCCCCGATAAGCAAATCGTGGAAACCGTCCCCATCAAAATCGCCGCCTTCGACCCAAATACCCAACCGATCCTCAACATCGGCTCCATAAATAACCATCACATCGTGGGGCAACTGAAGGAGGTCAATGTCCGTATGCGAGGCGAAGTTGGGGCTACCAAACAAGACGTAGGCCGCACCTGCATTTGAATGATATAAATCAGCCCCATCACTATTTTGGGCAGTGAAAAGTAAATCGTCATAGCCATCAGCGTTAAAATCGCCCACATATGTCTCAGTGCCTGCCATGTCACCCGCATATGCTCCAAAAATGGTAAAAAAATTTTGCCCAGAGATAGTCTGATCAACGGACAATTGGCCCTCGATTTTGCACACATTCATGAGTACACGCACATGCCCGACGCTACCCCGCCACACCCCTAATGGATGGGAGGAATTTTGCCCGGTGATAGCGATGTCCCCGCAACCATTGCCATCAAAATCGCCCATATCCAGCGGTTTACCTGTGGTGGATGCACCCGCCGGTAGGTCATAAAACACAAATTCCCCTTGTTGATCCGTATCCTTTAAATCCCAAGGATGCCCACCGGTGGCGGGATTATCTTGGGCGGAGAGAGGCATCACACTCAGGCATAACAACACAACAACCAATAAGGCTCGTTTCATAGGTTTGCCCTTATAAAGATTTCAAAAATGAGATGAGATCGTATAGTTGCTGCGGCGTCAGTTTGTCGGCGATACTGTGGACTGGGTCGGTGCGCGTGAGCAGTTCTTCGAGGGACATCACCACCCCATCATGCAAATAGGGGGCAGTGGCCCATACCCCATATAGCGTCGGGGTATCAAACGCACCATAGGTTTCAAGCGAAAAGGTCGTTTTAGCAAGATCATGCTGCCGTTGATCAGTATAGAGCGGCGGCAGGTGGCAGCTACACCCCGGTGAGCCGCTCATGAAAATTTGCATGCCACGCTGGGCCGATTCAGTCAGTGTGCCATCAGGATTGCGATAGGGGCTTTGCCATGTCTTAAAAGTCCTGATATAAGCAACGAGCGCGTCCAAATCAGCGGAGCGACCCGCATCAATCTGGTCAATTAAAGGATCGAATTCCCCGTCAATGAGGCCCTCCCCTAACATCACCATACGGATGTGGTCTTCAACGGTATCCTGAAGTTCGGCCATCTCCCCAGCCCAATTATAAGGCGATAAATCAGCCACCCCGCCAAGAGCTGGAGTATTGCGTGGGCCACTGCGGAAATTAATCCATGTCCGTTGGTCTGTGCCCCCATCAAAATGACAAGTCGCACAGCTTACCGCGCCATCACTCATGATGGGGGATTCGGCACTGTGAAAAAGGACTTTGCCGCGCAGAATTTTAGGGGACAGAGGAATTGTTGTAACTGGGATAGTTGTGGTAACAGTGTAGGTATCCAGATCAACTACTGATAGTGTGCCAGCAAGGGCATTGGAGACAAACGCTTGCCGACCTTGAATCAAAATCCCGCGCGGATTAGTGCCCACGTCAATCCTCTGCTGGATTTGTCCGGTTGCGGTATCAATGACTACGATAGCATCACTGCCTGCCAATACCACCAACAGGTGTTTTCCGTCGGGTGTAAATACCGCATCAAAGGGCATATTGCCGCCTTCAACGGATGACAGCGCCAAGCGCGCTTCCCGGTCTGCTTGCATCGAAGCCAAATCAAGCACTGCGACAATGGGAAACCAGTCTTGCATATACTGAAGCGAGATGAGCGATAGACCTGTCCGTGTCATCGGCAAATAGGCCTGTGTACCATCCGGTGTGAGAATAAGCGATTGGGCAATCTCACCCCCAACATCTGTCGTGATTGTGCCAATCACCACCGGGGTACGGCGAACATTTAGCGCCGTCACTTGTCCTGTGTAAAAATGGGTAACAAGCAACCATTCCCCACTCAGCGCCAAACCAGCGGGGGAGTCCGGTACATTCACTTGGTATAAGATGACCTGCGACTCCAAGTCAAGCACTACCATCTGATCGTCGGCCAAACAAGTGATATAGGCCCGCCGATCATCAACGACTACCCCGTATGGTATATGCCCAATCGGGATAACATTCTCGCGCTTGCCAGTAGTCAGATTGACGATGGCTACTGCATCTTCACCATGCAGTGTCACAATTGCCGATTTTCCATCAGGTGTAATGGCTACGGTGCGTGGATCGTCCCCCACCGTGACCTCGGCTTGAACTGCCCCATTTTCAACGATGGTAATACTGTCGCTATCTGAATTTACTGTGACCAACCGATCTCCATGCTGCGCCAATACTTTGCTCGACTGTGCGTTGGACATTGGCGGCAGGCCGGGTAGTGTTCGTTCTGTTGCGATAGGAGTCAGGATGAGCGGGACAGGGGTAGCGATAACGGTCTTAGATGGGTATATCGGGCGCGTTGGGGTGGGGTCATCGGCACAGGCAGCTAGGAATAAAAGAGCAAGGCAGCCGAGTATTTTTAAATGATTCTTTTTCCCACTAAGCAACGCTTTAAAAACGGTGATTTGCACTATTTGACCTCCAGTGTCACCTGTTCCATCAGAATATCTGGGGTATCCCATGCTTTCTGATCCATCAGGTCAATGAAGGCTCGTCGCAATAACAAACGTGCATCTACTTGGGCGCTGCACACCCCATCCAACAGGGCAAATTGATAGGTGGTTTCGTCGGTTGCCAGTGCCGGAATACGGTTATCGCTTACAATGCGGGTTTGTCGCCAATAGGCAGCGGTTGGCATCTCGCCCGTATAATAATCAGTGAGGATTTTGGCGTATAGAACCCCCGGTAGCCCCGCATAATAGCCATGTGCCGGATCACCCACCCCACCCCATGCTGGAATAGTCGGCCCCTCATTGAGCGCCAGCACCTGCTCATCTCCAGTAGTCGCAGTGACCACTAGAATCATATTACGCAAGGGGTTATCGGTTGGAATATCATGTCCCGCCCCCGTATTCGTCACTGCGACTGTCACCACTAGTTGATTATTTTGACAGACAGCCTTCACATCAAGTTCCGCTGTGTTCTGTAATAAATGCGTATCCATTGCCCCCGGCATCTGGTGGCTGAAAATACGTTCATGGTTGCGCGTGAACCCGCCTTTTTCGGGATAGGTGATGTAGTCATAGGCCACAGATGGCATATGACAGTTTTGGCATGTCTTCCCGTTTGCAGAATCACTATAGGGGCTTGCCAGCCATTCACCATAGGAGTTATAGATGGTCGTTCCCCAAAAATTGCCCGAATGGCACGGTGCACAAAAAGCACTTGCTTCAATTAAGGGCAGATAGGTAACACGGCGGGCCACATCATCAAAATTACCAAAGAACATTTGGGCATCACCACTTGGGCGATAGAGCCGCATAGACAGTACACCCGGCAGATTGATGTTCGGGGTGTTTGTGATTGGATCAAGCGCAATAGCCCCGATTTTGTGGCAAAATTCGCAGAACACCCCTTCAGTTTCGATGCCACTGATGGTGTTTAAATCCACCTGAGAGGGGCTGTCAGAATTGAGAGCCGCGACGGGGGCATGGCAAGTAGCACAATTACCACCCAAGTCAGGATAATCAAGCCGGAAACCTACCCCAATGCCGTCCCGCCCTAAGGATGGCGCGGATGGAATTTCGATGCCTGCCGCCCGATCAAATTCATATTGGGTGATGGCTCCTTTATTGCCGTGTAAATCCGTCCCATTGTAAACACTTAGAAAACGCGGATTGATGGCCGATTGAGAGTGGGCATCCGCTGCCCATTCACTGTAACATGGCATACAATGGGAACAGCTTAAGGAGCCAGTAGTTCCCTCGTGCGAAAACCAAGGGTATTCTGGATCATCAGTGGTGTAATGGCGGACTAATGTAATCACAATCGGTGTATCAGCCTGTTTGATCTCCGACGCCCCCACCTGATATTCGGGTAGCCATGCCGTCACCATAATTGGCTTGTCAAAAGGATCGGTTTCTAGCTTAAAGTGGCCTTGCTCGTCTGTAATAGTAAAAGTATCGGATGTCCGCACCCGCACCACTGCTTTGACCGCTGGCCCCTGCTCGGTCATGACCTGCCCGGTCAAAACAATTTTTTCGGGTTTTAGCAACATCCACGCACTACCAACCGTGAGCAGGCCTACGCCAAGCAAAAGCAAGGCGATCCATTTGACACGCATGGAAAATCTATCCTTCCAATACAATGTTCAAATCGGGATGGCCTGTCAGGATGGCTGTCAATCGTTCGTCTAATGCCAACCCACTGGCCTTGACATGAATTTCGGCGGGTCGCCCACCGTGCAAGATGTCGTAGGCCAGATTGATATGGGTTAGCGCCTCAGACGCTTCTAGTGGTTCAAAAATAGGTAGTGTTTGGGCTGTTTGCCCCCAAACTTCTTGCACAAAACTTTTATTGTAGATATCCGCCATTTGAAGATACGGGTCATCAGCCAGTTCAGCCGCAGGGGTCATTTGACGCCCCCACAGCAGGGTAAGCAGAGCAATCTGGTCATGATTGACAATATTTTCTGACGCAATAATTAAGGGGGTATCCAATGGCAAGTGATAGCCATGATCGGGGCCAAAGGTTGTCAATGCAGCGTCTACAAGGGTCATCGTCAGGCGCATTTTGTCTTTGAGTTGAGGGATGGCATTGATTTCCGCGATTTTCTGGTGGAAAGTTTCAGCGTCCCGATGTAGCACCATGCGGCTGTTATCGCTGATGTAGCCAATCGCATTTTTCAGCCCTAGCGAAGCCCCTGCTAGTACATGTTTGCCCAATCGTGGCAAATTGATAATGTGATCCACCCGATCTAAGATTTCCGCAATTTGTAAGTCTGTGCCCCAACTATGGCTACTAACTGATGGCACGCCGGGAATGTAGGCACTGTCAAAGGGCACTTCCTCAAAACAATGCACCGTTGCACCAGTTTCTTCTGCCGCTTGCAAAAGTCCGTTTGTTCGCATAACACTGCGCGTCGAACCATCGGTACGAGTAGGGAGATGACGCACAAAATAGGCGCCACTCATGTCCCCAACATAAATTTGGCCTGCCCCATACTCGCGCAGCACATTAATCACGCCTGCCAAAACTGCTGGGGAGGTCACTGCTGGTGGGGCATAATATGAATTACTGGCGACTTTCACCAACACCGACTGTTCCTGCTTTAGCCAAGCCATATTGGTGGCGGCCAGCATGGTGGCGCGGACGGCATCCGTAATGGTCGTTTGCGCTGGATCAAAGTGATGTATCAAAACAAGGGGCAATTGGGAATTGGCATGAACGGCTCTAGAGCGTAGAGGAGATAATGAAAGCAGTCCTGCCCCCATCATGCCGAGAAAACGTCTTCTTGAGAAGGACATTTTAGGCTCCTGAATGCATTTGGTTTCGCCCATTGTATCCAACAGGCCATAGAGCCTGAAAGTGACTTTCAACACATATTTATATACCAGCGTTCATTGACAAGGTATTTTTATGAGAGGGTTAAAGGATAGCTGTTCTGCAAGGGCAGAGGAATGAAGTGTTGAACTAGACCATTAAGAGATTGCTCAATTTGTATCAGGTGAAAGATGATGCCCTGATCTGAGACCGCAATCCCTTTTATTGGAGAATCCTCATGATTTAAGTGACACTCTTCATCATTTCAATATGACCTTGAACACCGTTCTTTTCTTTTAAGGGCCGCTAAAATTTATTTTTTAGGTAAGGGCAAGTGACGACGTGCATCGAAAGGAGAGATGGTGCAGTCAGAGCAGCACCACCTTAGGGTTTTAGTCGAACTGCACCAAGTAAATTTAATGTACCACCTCCGGGTTCTCTAAAGCGTTGCCATGTTACCGCTACCTTCTTGAACTTTCCCGAACGGGAATAATTGACAACGAAGGGCAGATTTACATGCAAGCTATGCAGGGTATCCAGTCATTTGAACAAGTACTCATCATTGCAGTACTGTTCACCGCTTTCATCGCACTAGGTTACGCGTACTGGCTGGCGCGGCAGACCTTTTCAGCAGACAAAGGCAGTCAGGAAATGCAGCGGGTTTGGGGGTATGTCAAAGACGGCGCAAATGCCTATCTCCGCACCCAACTGCGTACTATCGTCATTCTCATCGGCCTCTTGACCGTTGCGATGTTCCTCAGTGTCGCACTCGTGCATCCTACGGGTGAAGCGAATGAGCGATTCTGTAAGGCAAAAGTGGACAGCGCCTATGCCGATGACATTGTGAAAAACGCTCCCGGTAATCTATCCAGAGCGTCCGTATTGGCCGTCCTTGATGATGGCGACCTGACCCCCAAACAAATTGCCACCGATTATGGCTATAAGGATTTCCGACCAGAACGGGTTGCATCGGGCGTCGATTGTTCGGCTGCCGTGATCGGCATTGCGATTGGACGGGCCTTGGCGTTTGCGATGGGCGCGATATTCTCCGCAACGGTCGGCTTCTTGGGCATGAATATGGCCGTGCAAGGCAATGTGCGTGTCGCGGCAGCCAGTCGTGTCAGCTTTAAGCGCGCCCTAACGATTGCTTATCGCTCTGGCACCATTACTGGGATGCTCACCGATGGGCTGGGGTTGCTGGGTGGCACACTCATTTTTATCTACTTCGGCAAAGCCTCGCCAGATGTGCTGCTCGGTTTTGGTTTCGGTGGTACGCTGCTGGCTTTGTTCATGCGTGTGGGTGGTGGTATTTATACCAAAGCAGCCGATGTGGGCGCGGACTTGGTTGGCAAGGTTGAAGCTGATCTCCCTGAAGACGACCCGCGCAATGCCGCTGTGATTGCCGACTTGGTCGGGGATAATGTTGGAGACTGTGCTGGGATGGCTGCCGACATTTTCGAGAGCTACGAGGTGACGATCGTCTCTAGCTTGATCCTCGGCCTCGCCCTGACATCGCTAACAGGTCAACTTTTCTGGATTGTTTTGCCATTGTTGGTGCGCGGCATCGGTGTGATTAGTTCGATTATCGGCACGTACACGGTCTCGATGTGGAAAGTTGACGATGCCGAAGAAGCCATGTACAAGAGTTATGAGATTTCCAGCGCCATCACTATCACCGCGACTTTCATCCTGTCGGTTCTCTATGCAGGCAATCAAGACCCCAGTGGTGATCTGCTCTCGCATCTGTCGCTTGGGGCCATGGTCGCCGTTGGTGTGGCCCTCGCCGTTGCGTTTAACCCCTTGACTGCCTATGCAACCAGTGCCAAGAGCCCCCGCGTTCAAAAAATCGCCCGTGCGACCGTCTTTGGCCCCGCGCTCGTCATTTTGGAAGGCATCTCGCTGGGTTATCTGTCCAGTGTGTGGTCGGCCCTCGTGATCGTCGCTACCCTCATCGCCTCCATCCTTGTCTTCAGTGTGGACTTCCCGTCCGAATTATATTTACCCGTCTTTCTAATCGGTATTGCCTTGTCTGCGTTTATGATCTACCGGGGGTATACCAAGAAAGACCTCATCAGCGGGATGTTCAAAGCCCTGTGGATTATGGTTTTCGCGTTGTTCCTCATCAGTATGCGTGATGTTGGCTCCGAAGACCGCTTCCTGTATACCCTCTTCGGTGTGACGCTGGTCGGGGTTGGGATGCTGTCTCACACGGGTAACAACGTTTCGATGGACACCTTTGGCCCGATTTCCGACAATGCTAATGGGATTGCAGAACTTGCCGGAGAAGACTTTGATGATGCGGCCCGCCAAACTCTTGCCGATTTGGATGCGGCAGGCAACACAACCAAAGCCATTACCAAAGGGATTGCGATTGGTTCAGCCGTGATTGCGGCGGTATCGCTGTTTGGGTCATTCTTCATTGATATTGAGCGTGTCATGCCTGAAGATAAGCTAGACACATTCACCCGCACGATCAATCTGGCCGATCCGATTGTATTCGTTGGTGTGCTGTTGGGAGCGGCTCTACCCGTCGTATTCGCCAGCCTGTTGATTAAAGCGGTCAATCGCGCTGCTGGGTTCATTATGACCGAAGTGCGCCGCCAACTGCGTATCCCTGCGATCATGGCTGGCACGCAGACACCGGATTATGCCAAAGCCGTTTCTATCTCAACGCAGGCCGCCCAAACGGAACTTATTCCGCTTGGCCTCATCGCCATCGTGTCGCCGATTGTGGTTGGACTGCTGCTCAAGGAACAGGCCCTCGGTGGTTTCTTGGTTGGCGTCATCGTCTCCGGCCAATTGCTAGCAGTATATATGGCGAATGCTGGTGGGGCGTGGGACAACGCCAAGAAATACATTGAAGATGGCAATCTCGGCGGCAAGGGCAGCGCCAATCATAAGGCCGCAGTCGTGGGTGACATCGTGGGTGATCCGTTTAAAGATACGGCAGGCCCAGCGTTGAACCCCATGATCAAAGTCATGAATCTGGTCGCGCTGATTATGGCCCCCCTAATTGTGCAAACGCAGGACACGGATGCACGCCCGCTGGTGTGGCTGGTTTCAGCGATTGGGATCGTAATCATCGTCTTGAGTGTGCGCCGCAGCGACCGTGAGATTGAGGATATCGAAATTGCGCCACAGGCTCAACCTGCAGAAACCCCAGTACCAGTCCCAGGGGATTAATCAACCCCGTTCTGGATAGCCCACTTACCCCTCACCCGCGCTTGCGTAGGCGAGGGGTTTTTGTTATCTCCCCTAAAAAATATTTTTTTAAGATTGTCGTTAGGCCAAATTTCTGTTTTCGCTTGTAGAAGAACCCGCATGTGTTGCATCTTTTAATATCAGAACAAATGAACTAGAATAAAATGATCTATCATGAACAAATAGCAGTCATTTCAAGTCTACTAAACCGATATTTGGTTTTCATAATGGGGTAAGATGGGTGTATTCACACAGTTGTCTTTTTTCGAGGAAGTCCATGCCCCTGATTTTGAAGCACTCAGTCGCTGCTTATCAGCAAGCACGGTGGCAATCGATGTAGAAACCGAAACCCGCTGGCCGGGGCAAGGTCCACAGGTGGATTACGGCCTGAGCTACCCCGCTGAGGTCGGTGTGATCGCCTTGGCATGGTTAGAAGGCGATCAGATTGAAACGACCGCACTGTCCTCCCCATTTGAAAAACCCGTCCTTGAATTCTTGGAAAGACTATTTACATCTCCGCATTGGCTTGTGGCGCATAACGCTGTCTTTGACATGCGCCAGTTGAGTAAACTGACGGGTGGGCAGATTCCTCTCAAGATTTGGGATACCCAATCAATGGCCCGCCTGCTACACCCAGCGGTGGATATGCGCTACGGTCTACTCGCTGTCGCGGCCACCCTCGATATCCCAATTCCAGAAAATCAACAATTGCTCAAAGGTCAGCGGGGCAAATTGCACACCCTGCCTTTGGAACTGACATTGGCGTATGCCCAAGCGGATGCTCGATTGGCCTTGGAAATATATCAACGACAACGTCAACTGCCGTGTGATGAGGCACTGGTGGATTGGGAGTGTCGTTCTGTGCGTGAATATTGTCAGATGGCCGCTCATGGCATCCGGTTGAATATTCCCTTAGTGAAAGAGCGTATCCAAACATTGAGCCTCGAGCGTAATGCGTTGGCCTCTCGACTGCGCGACGACGGGCTGGCTTCACCGGGAAGTTCCAAGGCCCGTGCCCATTATTTGTACCAATCCAAAGGGATTCCTATACCCGCTTGGCACCCCAAATCGCCTTACTTTACGCGGGCTGGGCGACGTCGCTTGTCAGCCAATCCCACTGCCTCAGTCGAACTAACCGATCTGAGTACCCGCTCTGAAGTCATTGAGCTGTACTTGGAAGAGGACAGCCCCTATGTTGAACAACTGCGCGATCTCGCCGCCTACCTTGAAGTGGATTGGTTGTTGTCCACCCTGCATGGCTTGCTCGAACACGCGGTACTCGACGGACGTTTACATAGCCTCGTGACCAGCACCACCGAATCAGGCCGACGGGCCAGCAGTTATCCCCATATGCAAAATTGGAAGATGCCTGCGATGGCTGGGGTTGCTATTGGTGATGATGGCTTTACACTGGTCGAAATCGATTATCGCAACGCTGAAAACGTCATGGCCTCCATGATTTCAGGTGATAGTAACCTTGCCGCTGCTTGTCAGGCTGAAGATTTCCACGCCACGATGGCCCTTCAGTATTTTGGGGAGGCTTGGGAGCAGGCCGATGCCATCGAACGTAAACGACTGCGGAATATGTCCAAAAAGATCACTTATGGCACGGCTTATGGGATGGGAGCCGAACGACTTGGAGCAAATATTGGTGTTTCTCGCAATGAGGCTATGCGGTTAATGCAGGCTAAGGATCGGGCTTTTGCAAAAGTCACCCAGATGCGAAATGCTGCTCAGCAACAAGTGCGAGCAACCCAAACCCTCTATCTATGGACGGGCCGCCCGGTCGCAGTTCCCACCCCTTTTGTGGCTTGGAATTATCTGTGCCAAGGCGGGGTGAGTGAAATGATTAAACGGGCGATTGTAGTCTTGGCGGAGGCCTACCGGGTACGGGCCATGCGCTCACGGGTGGCGCTGGATATGCATGATGCCCTTATTCTTGAAGTAGCCCATACCGAGTGGACAGAGGCTTTGAACTTGGCAAGCGAGGTCATGTCAACGATCGCTCCACCAGAGCTTACCCAGCATACAAATCCCCCAATTCGCTGGGTAGCCCAGCCGAACTTAGCGGAGAATAAGCAGAAGTGGGGCGCCGAACAGTGGCATCCAATGTAAAAAGTTACCTTTACCCATCCCCTTATTCTTTAAGGCATAAAGAGTTGGTTTTATCTTTTGATGGTACTTTCCACAATCCCTCTAATAAAGCTGATCCGATGGATAATAGGTATCAACTATTGGACTAGCTATCTACGCTCAATCTTATGTCTTAGCATCTCAAAGTATTCGTCGTTAACTGGCAACTCGTACTGGCAAGCTTCTACACTCCAGCAAAATTACACTGAACCACTGGAAGGCTTTCACTGGATTACCGTCATTCACATTACATGGGTAGTACAGCGCAAAAGCTAGTCCATCCGGTGGCATCGAGACATTGTCTACTACCCCAATGCAATCAATCGCACTGGCAGTACTAAAACGTCTAGTCACAGATGGGCCATTTAAGCCAACCCATGCCTGCCCATTGAGGGATGGGGCCAAGGATATTGATCGAGTAGAGCAATATGGCTTTGACGTCACCGGGCTCTGCTAGTCGATATTATTGGACAATCAACCGATGACGTCATCCCAGCACGATCGTAGCGCTCCATATGTTTTTGAATATAAACCGGTAAAGGTCAGCTGCACAACAGGGAGACTGCAAGCATCACAGCCGATTTATTTCATCTTTCTGACTTAGCGCATATCCCCTATGAAATCATCGCAATGGCAATCAGGTGGATGGCTTTCAGGGTTGGAGGGGCCGCCAGCTAAAAGCGGGCCACCCTTTAGATTATTTGACATGGAAAAAGGGTTGGTGCTCATTGACCACAGGAGCGCGAATATTAGACTACAGATGACTAAGGCGAGAATAATCTTTACTGTGATACGTTTCATGGTTTTATCCAATCTGCTCGACAGTTTTGAGAAATATTTCATATCTCATAAAATATAGTTAGGGGAGCGTTACGAATACATTACGAAGTGGTGGGAGAAGAACATGATGCCTGCAAAACTTAGTATTTTGCTGTTTGGGCCACCCATAATACGGATTGAAAGTGAGGTGCTGAAACTCGATACCCGCAAGGCTGTCGGCTTATTGACTTATTTGGCGATCAAAAATCAACCGGTTAGCCGTGACACGCTTTGCAATTTACTCTGGACTGATTACGAAAAAAGAGGCGCTCAGTCAGCTCTACGGCGTACCCTTTCGGTACTTAATAAAGGGCTAAATCAAGAATGGTTAGTGATCCAACAAAACACTATTAGCTTAAAAGAGTCGCCCGACCTTTATGTTGATGTCAATAGCTTTCGCACCCTGATTAATACGCCAGAATGCCAGCATAACTCCAATGGGGTGTGTGAACTCTGTTATCAAAACCTCAGCAAGGCCGTTGAAATTTATCATGATGATTTTCTCGCGGGGTTTGGATTGCGCGATGGGGTCAATTTTGATAACTGGCAGCAGTTAGAAACCGACACATTGGAAAGGCAACTGGAGGAAACCCTGCGCAAATTAATTAGCTGGCATCAAGCTACACAGGAATATGAAAAGGCAATTTTTTATGCCAACCGCTGGCTTAGCCTTGATCCACTGAACGAGTCATCTCACTACACCTTAATGCAATTATATGTCTTAAATAGGCAGCGTAGTGCTGCGCTTAAGCAATATCAGATTTGCGTTGAACAGCTCACGACTGAGCTTGGCATCGAGCCCCTCCAAGAAACGACTGATCTTTTTAAGGCTATCCAAAATGATGAATTTCCCTTATATACCGATGCCCTTGTCCTAGAAGATGTAACAAAACAAGCAAGCCCCGCCCTGTCTATCAAACCAACACTTACCACCTTACCTCATTACAATACTGCTTTTATTGGTCGAGAACGTGAACTGGATGAGATTCATCAACTTCTCCAAAGTCCCTCTTGTCGGTTACTTACATTAACAGGGCCGGGAGGTATTGGGAAAACACGTTTGGCTATCCAAGCTGCTGCCCAATGTTCGGAGGCTTATGGCGGTGAGGTGTACTTCGTAGCACTTGCCGATATCTCTACGCCAGATAAATTAATCGCCTGTATCAGTATGATGCTTGGAATATCTTTTTACGAAGGGTTATATGGTGAAACCCAATTATTAGATTATCTACGCCACAAAAAAATATTATTGGTATTAGACGGTTTTGAAAGCTGTATAAACTACTCAGGCCTCATCGCCAAAATCCTGAACACCGCCTCGTATCTAAAATTAATTATCACCTCCCAAGTCTCTCTCAATTTACAGGGAGAATGGCTATTTCAAGTACAAGGAATGACTCTCCCGTCAAAAACACATGATTTTATCGAAACCGCTGAGGCTAATCACTTGTTTTTTGAAACGGCCCAACGTTTCCAGCCCAATTTAAAGTTTAATGGGTGCGAAGCGGCTGTGGCGGAAATATGCTATATCGTAGATGGAAACCCATTAGCCTTAGAGTTGGCTGCCAGCCTTCTGTCTCTAATGCCCTGTGAGGAGATTGCCCAAGAGATTAATCGCAATTTGGATTTATTACAGGCCCCATTCCGCGATGTCCCCACCAGACATCTTAGCCTTAAAGCCGTGTTTGAATATGCTTGGAATCTTTTGACCCCAGACGAGCAGAAAGTATTGCAACGGCTCGCTTTTTTTGAGGGCAATTTCAGGCGTGATGCTGCCCTTCAAGTGGCAAATGCCTCGACTCATCAATTAAAGGGTTTAATCGAAAAATCGTTACTCGTGACTTCGGAAGACAAAACCTATCACATTGTCGGGACAATCCGGCGCTATGCAAGAGAGAAACTTGCTGAACAATCCAGCGAGGAATACCAAACCGCCGAGCTTCATGCCCGTTATTATGCTAATTTTCTTGCCCAACAGAATTTCAGTGGCTTAGATTATAAATCCATTCTACAAAATATTTTGGTCGACCTTTCCAATATTCTCGCCGGGGCGCGTTGGGCTTTAAGTCAGCATCAATGGATGATGCTGGATCAATATATTGAAAACTTATATCATTTTTATGATGCTTTGAGTTGGTTTCAAGATGGATTTGAGTTTTTTAGTCATGTCGAGAAGAAACTACATTTTGACGAGCGGATTTTAGGAGATGAAGATTTACTGTTCGCAAAAACTCTAGCCCGCAAGGCTGTATTTTCTTATCATCTGGGGGATTATGATTTAGCCATCGAACTTTTACAGGAAAGCTTATCTATTTTTTCCCAATTATCTAAGCTGAATGAGGTTGCGTTTGTCTTAAACTACCTTGGTATCATCTACATCGTCCGAGGGGATTATTTACGGGCAAAGGCTTATCTTCAAAAAAGCTTGGAAATTTACGAGGAATTAAACCAACCTTTTTTGATTGCCAAAGTCTCTAATAACTTAGGGATTCTCGCCAACTACGAAAATAATTATCCCATTGCCTCCGATTATCTCCAAAAAAGCCTTCGTATTTATAAAACTTCAAAAAATGCGCGTTACATCGCCTATACACTCAATAATTTGGGGAATGTAGCCTTAAAAACGGAGAAACTCTCTGACGCGGGACTCTTTTTTCAAGAAAGCTATCGACTCAAAAAGGAGATTGGCGACCAATGGGGATGTGCTTGCTCATTAGTTAACTTGGGAAGAATTGCTGAAAGGCAGGGGAGTTATTCCTTTGCTTATAAGAATTTTCGTGAGAGCCTCGATATTTCCACCCAAATAGGCAAGCGGAGCGGGATGATGATCGCGCTTTATCATTTAGGTAGTGTAATGCTGCACCTCGACAACTATCAAAATGCCATTCGCTATTTTCTTAAAGCCCTCAATTTAGCAATTGAAAGCGGCATTCACACCAAAGTTCCCGACATCCTTGTGGGTATCGCAACCTTGTTTTTATATGAGGATAAAAAACAACAAGCGGTTTATCTTTTGCAGATGGTCGTACATGATTCTAAAGCCAGCAACGAAACTAAGGCCGAGGCTGAGCATTTACTCAGTAGTAGCCCTTCTCACATGCTTTCTAAAAAACGGCTGACCAATCTCGATCAAGCGATGAAAGAAATCATTGCTGTCGAGTATCAATGGCACCTGAGTCAAGTATAAGGGCGCTTATCCCCAGTCGCCGTTTTTAGATAAGTGGCCGAGCAAGATGGGGATAAGCCCAATAAATTTAAAAAAGACCTTGATATCTTAGATCATTTGAGGTGGCTCTAAGATGAGAAAAGAGGGTAGCGACTCAAGGGATGCCAAGCGTAATAACTCGTAACCAATCCCGGCCAAACCCGTCATCAGACTAGGTGTCTCTACGCTACTGGGGACACCGCAAAGCCATCCATTATGGGCAATGCTATCCAGAATGGCATGAGCTATTTCATACACTTTTGTTCGAAGTTGCGGGTCAATTTCGAGACTGACCTGAAATATCAAATCCAAATTACCAAGATCGCCATGACACAAGGAATGATTCTGCCCAAAATGTTGTAGGGTGTTTTGGATGGCTGCGGCAAGATCGGCACGCAATTCTGGTGTGTCATAATATTTCAGCATAGCAACCCGGGATAATCCAATCCCCGGCGCACCGTGACACCATGCGGTCATGAAGTAAGCTAGGTCAAGATTACCTAGCTGCTCGTCGGGTATTTCTCGGAGATCGGCCCAATTATTATTTTTAGACGAGAAGAGGGTACGTTCATAGTGGAGTGCTTCAAAAGCGGCTTGACTGAAACGTGGTTGATGGGTGATGGCCTCCAGTTCGATCAGGGCCCAAGCTATTCCCGAAGCTCCATGCGAAAAACCTGCTAGTGGTTTGGAGGATGCCGTTGAAGGCCAACCAAGCCCACCGTCTTTGGTGCGTGTAGCCTGTTGAAGCAGATGGTCGCCTGCATAAGTGGCAACCTCCAAAATAGCAGCCGAAGGCCGTACTCGATAAAGGGTTAATAATGCACCGATACATCCTGCTGAACCCCCAATAATATCGAAATTTTGGTCGAGCTTGATAAGATCTGGCAAGCGCTGGACGGCCCATTCTGCCTGATCCAGTAATGCGGGTTGCTGCCATAGGATTCCTAAGTGCGTTAGCGTATAAATCCACCCTCCCCAACCGTCATAGGCACCGATGCCTTGCAAGCGAGGCGAAAGCTGTTCGATCAGGGTTTGGAGTGTCTTGAGGCCATCTTGGGCAAGTTGAGTATAGGTGTGGTTGTGGGTGCTTTTGCCGAGATACGCCAAGAACAAAACAATCCCCGGTAGGCCATTATAGAGATCAGCCCCCACAGGAGCCAGCATCCAGTTGCGTTCATTCATAAGGGTTAGCCCAAACCAAGAGGCTCCATTTTTCCCATCAAGGGCTAGTAGAGCCAAACGTTGGCCTATTTGTTCAGCAGCCACAAGTAACTCTTTTTGAGAGGCTCGTTGCTCAGTTATCTTAGCCTCGTAGGTACGCCAATGAGCATGGTCTACACCCATGGCGAGGGTAGCTAGCGAGGCTTCGATAAACCAGAGTTGTTGCGTCAGGTCATCTTCACTTAAGTGATTAAACCGAGCCAAGACCATTTCCATCCCAGTTTCCTCAAAAAAGTCGGTGATTTTTTTCCCAGAACTTGTCCATAAATCCCGAGAATTGGGGTGGGTACTAAATATAGGGGTATCCCCTTGCCATAAATCCTCACGTTCCGCTGCAATCACGCGGGTGAGAAAAGGGTAGGGTTTTGCCGAGAACCACAAGCGGTCAAAAAGGCATTCCCGGTCAAGCGCATCCCGTAGAAGATCTGGGTGGAAACTTTCGTAATAAAGCAAGTGATATGTTTGGGTGGGTCTCAGAATAATTCGTACTTCCACATCCGCAAATTTTTGCAGTACGCCTCCCTCGGTTGTCATGGCTTCTCTATGACGTAGTAAGAATTGATAAATCTCAATGAACCCGTCTCGAATATCAGAAACATAATCTTGCACAGCAACTTCCTGACCTGAGAGGGTCGGACGATTACTCGATCCGGGCATTGTCACCCGTTTGCGGGTAAAGCGCATGACATCTTTTCCAACGTCTTCATAGGTCGGTACAGGATGAGGTGAAAGCTGACCAGCGATTCCGCCGAGTCCGCTTAAATCAATGCCTTCGGTCGCATTATTTCCCCATACTCGTTGTGGCAGCAGCCCCACCCGGATGACCGAGTGTTCCATTTTGGAACCGAGCATTGCATCAACATCACTCGCGCGGGTTTTGCCGCCGCCGACAGTTGGATGAAATAGCGACTCCACATCAATTAATACAGGATGTTCGCCAGAGGCAATTAGATTTTCGAGATGAAAATCGACCGCCCCGAGTGCATAGAGTAGGGCGAGATAGCCCCCTTGACGGCGATAGAAATTTCGCAACTCACTATCGGAGGTACATGGCCCATGCTCTACAAACTCAATCCACCCATACTGTTCACGAGTCAGCATTTTTAGTAAATGAAAGGGGGGATGATCGCCATGCTGATTCATCCATGCAAGAAGCTCTTGAAATTTTTGGTCTACCTGAATGGATCGAGGTTTGTAAACGAGTCGAAAACCAGATGCAAAAACTAGAATGTGGACGGAGCGGCCATGTCGATGGCGATCACCCGCATCGCATTTCAGTTCGACTAATGGGCCGGGGTCCTGATCCGGGCAAAATAGGCTCAAAATACTTGACCAGTCGGCTGCAAGGCGTATCATCAATTCGAGGTTCACTTCAACCCATTGGTAGATACATTGAACCACCTGTCGGGCCATCACCGGATATTCGTAAAGAAGATCGAGCGAGAACTCTGGCTGACGCAGCAGGTTTACAAAAGATTCGAAGCCCGCTTCGTTAGATACCCCGTTGAGCCGACCCTGTAAACGTGCCACATTAAGTTCCAAAACCATTGTACGCAGCAAGGTTGGTTCCACGAGGCGGGTCAGTAAACTGACAAAGCTCATTTCGACAATAGCAGTTGGGTCAAAAGGTGGGCTCGAATAATTTGTTAGTTCCGCAGTGGCTCGCTGAATCAAGCGGCGGCGGCCCAACGCCAACAGCGGGGTCACTAAGTTGACAAAGCCCATCACGTTTTGGATCTGCCCTGAAGTCCGATTAGAGAAAAATTGCTCTAACCTATCAATATAGGCTTCACTTTCAAAAAATTTTGTATTGGATGCTCTCTCGCTGAAGGCCTCCATAATGCGCTCTATCCAATCAGCGGCATAACTCCCTACCTCAGCTAGCTCTTGGGAAGTCATTGCCAAAATCTGCTGAAGTGATGTTTCGGTTAGGCCATCCATTTCCAGCCGATCAGTAAAGGGTATCTCTCTTTGTACGAAAGATTGTTGCCATGATTCAAATCGCTTATTGGTACTTGTTGATGGTATCTTTTCTAATAGATCGTGCCGGAGCAGGGGTATCCGCTCGGACAAGGTCATTGCTTGATACCAATTATGGGAATAGGCCTTTACAGCGTGTTGATCAATTGTGTTATCCATCTGCCTTGCCTGTCCTATGATGAAGGGCGATTCAAAAATGGGGAGGATTTAGGCCATGAAATCGGCAGATTTCCATCCTTTGACTTCATGGCTCTATCCTCCCTATATCAGGATTTCAGCGTTAGCGTTTAGCAGCAGCCAACCGTAAAGACACCGCAAGTTCCACGGAAAATGGTGGGGCAACCGCCCAGAGCGCAACTTAGCACGGCGGAGACGTCAACCGTACCCCCATCCACGTTGCCGAGGTCGTTATCGTCCAACTCAACCAACCCGGCTGGATTTTCGGGCAGACTGGCACGCTCTTCGGCAGTGAGGGTGTTGCGATACTCTGCATCTTTCCATGCACGAACAATATCAATATTTGACATGATCTTTTCTCCTTGATGTGAAAACTAAATTGAACTTTAGGCAGGCGATAAGAAGGGTAGGCTTCGCTTCTTAAGGTTGCCTTAGCAGCAATTTGACAGAATGGCCCGGGTACATAGGAAGCCGCACTGAGTGAGACCAAAACAGGTGTTGTAATTGGTCAAGCCCCCACAGCACCCTAATGAGGCCACAAGTTCAGTTCCACCACCGACTGAGGCATCCAGCATCGCATCATCCAACTCAACCAACCCGGCTGGATTTTCGGGTAGGCTGGCACGCTGTTCAGCCGTCAAGCTATTGCGATACTCTGCATCTTTCCATGCGCGAACAACATCTACGTTTGACATAACAAATCCTCCATAGTATGTTTAAGAATAGAACAGTGTTTTTAGCTACAGTTTCTGCAGTAAACTGATAACTAACCAGTTGTGATGGGGTTACTTGCCAAATATTTCATGACCTATTTACTCGCCTACTTGCTGGGCGACCATAGCGGCGTAGTAACCCCCTTGCCTCACCAATTCATCATGTGTTCCACGTTCAACAATATGGCCGCCTAGCAGCACTAAGATGAGATCAGCATTGCGAACGGTACTGAGGCGATGGGCAATGACCAAACGAGTACATGACAGCGCATTGAGATTTCGATCTACCTGATCTTCGGTCTGTACATCCAAATGGCTGGTGGCTTCATCCAATAAAAGAATGGCAGGGTTGTTTGCTAAGGCACGGGCAAGCGCCAGTCGTTGGCGTTGCCCTCCCGACAAACCAGCACCCCCTTCGGCAATCTGGGTTTCATAACCCATGGGCATCCTCATAATATCCTCATGTAAGCAGGCTTTCTGAGCAACTTCGATAATCTGCGGCAGGCTCAAATCGGGATTATTAAAGGCGATATTGTCTCGTACGGAATTACTAAACAGAATTGTTTCTTGTAAAACGACTCCAAATTGAGAACGGACTGTTTGGTAGTTCATGCGAGATAAAAGATGCCCGTCATATAAGATCTCCCCTTCCGTAGGGGGATAAAACCCTAGAGCCAGCTTTGCTAATGTGCTTTTTCCAGAGCCTGTCGGCCCGACTATCGCGACCTTTTGTCCGGGTTTAATCGTGATTGAAATATTCTCTAAAGCCCAAGGTGTATTGGGGTCGTAACGAAAGCTCACATTGTGGAGCTCAATTTGCCCTTGAAGCTCTGGGGCTGGGGTCACACTCCTAACATCCTGCTCTGGCTTGGCTTCCACTATATCGGTAATGCGGCCTAGATGAGCCGAAACCAATTGCAATTGTTGAGCAGTATTTACAAGAGAACCTAGGGGGGCTAAAAATGAAACGGCAATGGTATTCAGCGCTAACATTGTCCCCAAGCTCATCTCGCCTATCAGCACATAATGAATGCCTACCCATAGCAACAGTAAGGGCGTAAATGTTTGCAAAGAGCTGGTTGCAACATTGATAAGCGAAGATAAATGACGTTTTTTCAGTGAGGCTTCAAGGTCTTTGAAGAACAAGCTTGACCAATGATCGAGGGCCCGGTCCTCAGTCCCCGACGCTTTGAGTAAAGAGATACCTGAAAGAGCTTCGACCAGATAACTCTGCGATTCTGCTTGGGTGGTGAGCCCACTTTCTGTTAGGTTATGAATGCGCCTCGCTGTGAATAGCAAGATTAGCATCTGAAGAGATGCCACCCCCATGACCACCAAGCCAAATATCAGGTTTTGGTTTAAAAGAATACTCAAATACACCAATACAAAACTGCCGTCTAAAATCACAGAGATTGTTTGATTGGTCAGAGTTTCGCGGATGACCGTATTACTGCTCAAACGCATTAACATATCGCCGCTGGTACGTTGCTGAAAAAAGCGAAAGGGTAAGGAAAGGACATGTTCAAAAAATCCGAGCATCAACTGAGCATCGAGGCGAGCTTGTAGATAAATGAGCAGCACGGAGCGTAGGTATTGTAAGAGGACCTGCGCCAGAATGATAAGGACCAGCCCGACACCGAGAATCGTCATAAAATGATCAAGCTGATTCGGTAAAATATCATCCACCAAGATTTTGGTAAAACCGGGGAGAATCAGCCCAATCAATTGCAGCAAAAGAGAGGCTACTAGGACTTGGATTAAAAATCGGGCAATGCCGGGTAATGCAACGAGGCGAGCCAGATAAGTCCGCCATGACATCGCACGGGCGGCAATTCGGCGTTTTTCAAAATGGATTCCACGTTCGAATGTTAAAACGACCCCTGTAAAAGCACTATCAAATTCGTCTGCATCTAGGACCTGACGACCTTTAGCAGGATCAACTATCCAAATTTTGTTGGATGTCCAGCGCTCTACAACAATAAAATGGTTAAATTTCCAATGAGCGATTGCAGGTAAGGGGATAAGATTAAATTGATCTGGTTCGATTGAGTAAGCCTTAACCCGTAAGCCATAGGCCCGACCGGCTTGTGTTATGCTTCGTGCCGAAATTCCGTCCCGACCTACACCTATCGCTTCTCGACATTCGGCGGTGTGAGTTCTACGCCCATAGTAACTTAGAATCATGGCTAGGCACGCAGCCCCGCATTCCACAATCGATAGTTGCAACTCGACCGGGACACGTCTGCGCTGGCCTTTCAGAAAACCCACCAGCGAAATCCATGAGGCTCTACGGGTCAAAAAAGTAAAATACTTGGTTTGGGTTGACATAGTGGTTTATGGTTTAATCAAACAGCCTGCCGATAATTGGTAAAAGAGAGACAACGGGGCGGGAACCCATCTCAACCTCTATAACATAGATTACTTGTTGGTCATTGTTCAGATGATCTGGGTTTTCTACCACAGCCACAAAGACTGGGTTGTTGACGGGCACATCTTGTAATCCAAAGCGATTTTGTAATTCGGTAGGAGTCAATATACCCGGCTCAATACGACTTATATGGCCGATTACGTAGCGTGTAGAATCATCTAATATGACTATCTGCCCCACAATCGGGACATGATCTTGGGGGAGTAACACCAAAACATCATTTGATTGAGACCTTTCAACCGCTAGGCCTGTGCTGTAGACGGGAAATTCACTAGCTCCGACAAGACCAACCCCAATCATCACTATCAAAAATAGAACCCAAAATGGCAAAATGGCGCGGGGTTTTATTAACCGAGGGAGGATGGACTGCTTTTTATCTTGCAGATAGCGTTCCATCGCCTTGCTGCGAAAAATGGGTGATGGTGGGGTTTTGGGAGTCGAATCTACCAAGTGAGTATCCTCAAGATTTTTCCCGTGCAATACGATAAAACTTACCACCTTAAGCATCCTAAAAACGTTACTGAAACATTACGATTTAGCTGCCTAAGATTCGCCGTCAGCAATTAATCGGCTTGATCATTTGCAACTCCGTGTGATCGGCTTGTTTTTCAAGCACTAGTTTCTGTTATTTTTGGAGCAAAAGACCGGGAGAGGTATCAACGTTGAATAAAAGGACCATACGCTTTGACATGTAGTGGAAATATCCCTAAGCCTTACTTTATGTTGATTCCTACTTTGCCGTATGATTTTGAACTCCCCACCACTGAGCCGCTGCTGAGGGTCACGCCCTACTCACTGTTACCACGCACATCTTTTTTGAGCGGTGCGCCGTGCGCCGTTTTGTTTTCTTAATGGAACAGGTATGACGGCTAAAATAGGCCGTGCTATTATGATAGAGGCGATATTACTTTGTAGCTTGGGTTTGTTACTCATCAATTACAATCTTGTTGCTTATTGCCCTATAGCAGTTCTCAAGTAGAGTGAGCCATTCATCAAGATTAAGGAAGCCCGCATGAGTAAAGAATCCAATCGTGTCGTAAGCGGAGATTGAGTCAGGTACGTGACCCTTCATCGCAAATTTTGGATAATTTCCAGAAATTGAGGTGGAAGCCGCGATATGAAAAGCAAATCTTCTATCCATGGAAGGCATCTTGGAGGATTCGAGGGTTTTCCAACGAGGCAGCAGATAGGTGATCATGAGTGGTGAGAAAAGGAGCGTGGCAAGAGGCCTTTCCGCCCCAAAATAAATTCTTCGAAGTCCCAAAAACAGGGTGCGGAATGTTGGTTCGAGTAAGAAAACTCCTCAATTCAGCACTCCGCCAACCTGTCGGATTATAGGTAACGGGCACTTGCCATCCCCACGAGGGCAATGATCGTCAGCACGACGCTAACGCGGGCATGAGCAACCACTTTTGCGGTCTGTTCGCGCAGCACTCGCAAATCATCGCCACGCATGGCCGGATTGCCACTGGGCATCTTTTCGGACAGGTTGGCTTCCAAGGTTTGCATAGCACGTCCGGTGAAAGCTCCCATATATATCCCGGCTAGGATACCCGCCAGCGCCCCAAACCCTAACACCGCGTTGCCCGTATTTGAAAAATGATTCCGCACGTCACTTAGGGCGTATAAGAGTATTCCGGCCAACATCGTCAGCCCAGCACTGATGCGAAATACCTTAGTGATGGCAGTATGTTTTAACAGCGTGTTTAAATACCACACGCCATTTTCTCCTGCCGCTTGGACGGAGGGTATGATGAAAAAAGCGATGGAAGCTCCGACCCCCACCCAAGTGAAGGCCGCGACAATGTGCAAAAGACGAAGTAAAATGAGTGTATAATCCATGAGCTTCTCCTTGAAACTATAGCGTAAGCAGATAAGCGATGAGATCGGCAATTTGCTGGCGACTGAGACGCTGACCAAATTGGCTATACATCACATTGCTGAAACCATCCACTACATAATCGCCGGGCCGCACAATGCTCGTGTAGGTGTATTGCTGCGCTGTGATCCCTGTTCGGCGGGCTGAAGCGGTTTTCCCATACTCGTGAAAACTGGGGCCGACCAGTGGGTTGCCGTCCAACGTATGGCAACCCGAACAGGGTGGGGCCCCGTTAATAGACTGGGTGAACAAGTCTGCCCCTCGCGCTGCATCACCCATTGGAAGTTCGTCCACTGAATCCTCTTGAGAACAAGCGGACACGACCAGCGCAAGTAAAATCAAAATCGGTATCCATTGGCTCATAAGCTTCACTGGCAAATCTCCGACTTATGCTTGATTTCGATTATTGCACCATACTCTATCGGGTCATCAAGGTGTGTGACGACAGGATGGGCGATGCCGACACCCGATTGCAGCTTCAGCGCCCCGAACCAGACGAAGACGCGACCCATTAAAATGCCAAGAAATAAAAGGTCACATTGTTGCTCTCCTTGATTGAGCTAATCGTAACAGGCGGCGGTGGAGATGTCGTCGTTCCAGAAGAGGCTTTTAATGTACATCCAGAGGCGTATGGGTGCGGGGGAACTACTCTTCAGGGAGTAGGCGGGCGGGTTGCCTAGCTGGGGCGGACAAGGCCCGACTCATAGGCGAATACGACAAGTTGGGCGCGATCACGGGCGCCGAGTTTCACCATAGCACGGCTAACATGCGTCTTGGCAGTCGCGGGGCTGACGACAAGCCTTTCGGCGATCTCTTCGTTAGACAGACCAACCGCCACTAGCGCCATCACTTCACGCTCACGTTCAGTCAACGCTTCCAATTGAGGCGCTGGCACGGTTTTTCTCGTCAAGATCGCAAACTCAGCGATCAGTCGCCGGGTAACACTCGGAGACAACAATGCATCTCCTTGGGCAACTGCCTGAATTCCCCGGATAAGGTCAATTGGCTCCGTATCCTTGACCAAGAAGCCGCTTGCACCCACCTGAATAGCTTCGAAAATGTACTCGTCCAAATCGAAGGTGGTGAGGATGATGATCTTTACTTGGGCAAGCCGCTCGTCCGCAACGATTCGCCGGGTAGCCTCTAGGCCATCGCAGTGGGGCATTCGGATGTCCATGAGTACTACGTCAGGGACAAGGTTCGTAACAAGCCTTACCGCATCGTCCCCATCTACGGCCTCGCCCACGACTTTCATATCGTCTTGGGCATCTAGCAGCGCCCGGAATCCAGCGCGTACAAGCGTCTGATCGTCGGCGAGCAGAATTCGGATCATTTCCCTGTCCCTAAAGTAGCCAAGGGGTCACCATCTAGCGGTAGCCGTGCAAATACCCGAAACCCACCTTCGGGACGGGGCCCAGCTTCGACCACACCCCCTAGGGCGGTCGCCCGCTCCTGCATACCAAGGATGCCCTGACCAAACCCAACTCCGTCGAGCGAGCCTTCCCTTCTGACCTCGTTATCAATCCGCAGCGTAAGTTCTTGCTCGTTACAGGCAACTTGGACGCTTGATGTGGTCTGACCTGAATGGCGCATGATGTTGGTCAATGCTTCTTGAACGATTCGAAAAGCGGCCAAATCAACGCTGGCTGGCAATCCCTTGAGGTCGCCCGAAATCTCGGTATGCACCTGCAAGCCAGCCTCGGAAGCTCGTGAGACGAGATCACTGAGACTGGCGAGACCTGCAGATGGAGCGCGTGGTGGTTCTTCATTGACTTGACGAAGCACATCCAGCACCGAACGCAACTCACGCAGAGCATCCTTGCTAGCGTCCTTAATCACTGAAAGCGCGACCCGTGCTTGTTCTGGTTGCTTGTCCATTAGGTGGAGCGCTACGCCAGCTTGTACACTAATGAGGGAAATATTGTGTCCTAGCACATCGTGTAATTCACGCGCTATTCGCAATCGTTCCTCACTGGCACGGCGGCGCGTCTCTTCTTCACGAGTACGCATAATACGTTGTTGGCGGATGTAGGCTATCTCGGTGACTGTGGCAAGCACGAGCAGCCACCCTGCAAGGCCAAAAATCCTGATGGAAGTCGGTGCAGGCTCGTTTCCAAGAAAGTGTGGTAGCCAAGGAAACAACATAAATTCTATAGCGAGGATTGCCCATGCAATCAGCCTGCGACCCTGCATCACTGCTGTAAAGAAAGCAATGATCATGGTCAGGAAGATTGGCCCCTTGGGGTAGCCTAGAAGGAGGTAGAGAAGGGTTATTCCATTGGCGAAGATGAGCACCCAACTTGGATACTGGCGGCGGAAAACCAACGCTACCGCACTCGCTGCAACCAGTGCAAAAGCGACTGCGTCAAGCACTCGATGGTCGGGCTGGTTCTGCCCAGCAAAGTACGTGCCGACTATCTCGATAGCACCGACCATCAGCGCAAAAATCACATCTGCAAGCCAATGGCTATCTTGGACCCAACCAGCCCAATTTAGGGTAAGATGCCTTCTCCCAATCTTCATATCAATAACATCAACTCCTGAATGGGGATGGGTCTGTTTTCATTAAACCATGTTAACCCCACTACTGCCGCAAATTGAGATGCTTAAACACCGACAATGATGGAACTTAATATGATTATAGGCTGGCAGCAAGCCTTTTGCATACTACCCGGAGAGTATTAGTAAAGAACCGATTTAAAGAACTTCTTGCGGAAAAGGAACGTACCGACTGGTTTAAGATTTCTCGACGTACTATCGCCGAGGAAACAGGGATTTTGTTTTCAGTCATTCAATCATATGTCAATAACAGCGTGACTCGATATGATGCTGATAAAATTGCTATTCTCTGCAATTGTTTTTAGTGCGTAATTAGCGATTTGTCGGTGTTAGATGGGGATGCTAGTAACCCTTAAACAAAAACCCACTCCACCTCCAACGCAGCTTAGCATCAATAGGTAGAGCGGGTTCTTAATTTTGAGAACTGTTTATTGGTTGTGTGGTCAATAAACAGATTAGCACCTTAACAACTGAATAGAGGGTTGAGACCTCAACCGTTACAGGTTTAGTTCATTACGGCTCAATAATAGTCGGGGTGCGCGGGCTCGAACCGCGGACCTCTGCGTCCCAAACACAGCGCGCTACCAACTGCGCCACACCCCGAAGATATAAAGTATGTAAAAAATTATAACATACTTTTTATCAAGATAATTGCTACCCGCCATGCCGTGTGACCGCGTGGTTTTGAACCTGCTTTCGCAGGTCGGGGATCGTGCCGACAACTCTGTCGTGACCGAAGTCGGACATTATTGTCGCGATGTTGACCCCCATATGTCAGGGTGTTGGTCCAAAACGTTTTGCGACATCACGCACACAGCAGGTTGACGTTCTTTATATCATGGCGCACAAGGGTTTGTAAAGGGTAGGCTCGTTAAAATTTCGTGAAATAGGCATAACCTCATATGAATAAAATATCGAAATCTATCTGGAAAATTTATGGGGTTCGTGGTAACATTACAACACATCTTGTGCGGGCATGGTGTAGTGGTAACACAATAGCCTTCCAAGCTCTTGTCACGAGTTCGAATCTCGTTGCCCGCTTAGAACAACGACCTTTCTTATGAAGGGTCGTTGTTGTTTCTACCTATCCTCAAAATTTCGCGCCACGTCGCCTGAACGATATAATCTATTGTTCAAAACCGATTTTTCTTAAACTCTTTAGGTCTGATGGGAGGTTTTCTGAGGATGCCTTTTTACTATCGGCTTGGCGAAATTCCCCATAAACGTCACACCCAGTTTCGTCGTCCCAATGGTGAACTCTACCGCGAAGAAGTGATGGGGCTAGAGGGCTTTTCGGGGATGCAGTCCATTTCGTACCACCATTATCATCCTACCCAGTTGCTCAGTAGCGAAAAAATAGCCGACCTGACGCCGTGTTACACCGAATTTGGGGCATTGCGTCATCGCCATCTATTGACTACCCCTTTTCCTAAAGGTGGGGATGTCATCTCAGGCCGACGGGTTTTGCTGGGCAATAATGATGTCACCATTGGCCTTAGTTTACCCACCGAATCCATGTCCTATTTCTATCGCAATGGGCAGGCCTATGAGATGTATTTTGTCCACGATGGCGAGGGTATCCTGTATACCAATCTTGGCAGTATTCCATTTGAGCCGGGGGACTATCTAATTATTCCATTTAATGTTACATGGCGTATGGAATTAGCAAACCACCCTCATCGTTTCTTGGTGGTCGAATCTCCCACCCCGATTGTGACTCCTCACCGCTATCGCAACCAATTTGGGCAGTTATTGGAACATGCTCCCTTTTGTGAACGAGATTTTCGACCTCCCCAAGACTTAGTCACCTATGATGAAAAAGGCGAATTTGAGGTTCGTGTCAAAGCACGGGATGCTTTACATCGTCACATTTTAGACCATCACCCCTTTGATGTGGTTGGTTGGGATGGCTATCTCTATCCCTATGCCTTCAATATCGCTGATTTTGAACCCATTACGGGGCGTGTCCATCAGCCACCCCCTGTCCATCAAACATGGGAAGGTCATAATTTTGTGGTGTGTTCATTTGTGCCCCGCCTTTTCGATTATCATCCTTTGTCCATCCCAGCCCCCTATAATCACTCCAACGTCCAAAGCGACGAAGTGTTATATTATGTGGAGGGCAATTTTATGAGCCGCAAGGGTGTCGAACGCGGTAGTTTTACCTTACATCCGTCTGGCCTGCCCCATGGCCCCCATCCGGGCACGACCGAGGCCAGTATCGGCAAGGAACGTACTGAAGAGTTAGCCGTGATGATTGATACATTCCGTTCTTTGCAAGTAACCCAAGATGCCCTAGAATTTGATGATTCAGCCTATGCAACCAGTTGGGTAAACCATTGATGGAATTTCGTTTTGCGGATTTAAAACATCCAGACCGCTATAAATTAATGATTGGTACTATTCAACCCCGCCCCATCGCATGGGTCAGCACGCTCAGTGCCGATGGGGTGCGAAACCTTGCCCCATTTAGTTTTTTTACTGCTGTCTGTTCAGAACCTCCAACGATTGTTTTTTGTCCGGGGGTACAGACTTCGACTGGCAGCGAAAAAGACAGCCTCCGCAACATCCGCGAGACGGGTGAATTTGTGATTAATGTGGTGTCTGAGGCGGTGGCCGAAGCCATGAACATTACCAGCACCGATTTGCCCCATGCGGTAGATGAATTTGAATTGGCGGGAGTGACTCCACTTGCCAGCAGCCTTATCAAGCCGCCGCGTGTAGCCGAAAGCCCTGTCAGCATGGAATGTCGCCTGTCGCAGCTTGTCACCGTCAACGAGAATGTGGGGGGTGGTTGGCTGGTGATTGGTGAAATCTTGGTGATGCACGTTGCCGATGAAGTCTATATCCCTGATTTTAAGATTGATACCCTTAAAATGAGGCCTGTTGGACGTTTAGCCGGAGCAGGCTATTCTCACACCTATGATCTGTTTGACATGCCACGCCCTAAGCCTCAAATTTAATGATTTGACCCCAAGCACAGGATGGTGTGTAATTATCACGTGTCGTCACTCGTTAGAAAGGATTTGTTGTGGAAGCACCTGCCCAATATAGTGAACTTAAAAAGCGCCTATCAGAAATTTATGACCTCTATGGCGCATCATCAGTGTTAGGTTGGGATCAGGCGACCTATATGCCGCCGGGTGGGGCTGCCGCGCGTGCCCGTCAACTAGGCACTCTAAGCAAGTTGGCTCAGGAAAAATTGACCGACCCCGCTATTGGCAAATTATTAGATGAACTGCGATCTTTTGAAAATAACTTGTCGCGTGACTCGGATGAGGCCAGCCTGATTCGTGTTACCCGTCGTAGCTATCAAATTGCCACCTTGATTCCACCCGCACTGGTCGAAGAAATTTCCAACCATATAGCGATGGCGTATCAAACGTGGGCCAAAGCGCGACCCGAAAACAACTTTGTGGCGGTGCAGGATAACCTTGAAAAAACGTTGGATTACAGTCGTCAATATGCCGAATCTCTGCGACCATTGGATAGCAACTATCGGCATGTTATGGATCCATTGATTGATTTGTCAGATTATGGGATGCAGGTCGAAACTGTCCAATCCGTTTTTACTGAACTGCGCCAAGCCTTGGTTCCATTGGTGAAGGCCATTAGCGAAAGCTCGGTTACTGATGATGCCTGTCTCTATCAATCTTTCCCCGGTGATCAACAATTAGCATTTGCTAAAGAGGTCATCCAGAAATTCGGTTATGACTTTCAACGTGGACGCCAAGACCCCACCCATCACCCCTTCGCCACACGTTTCTCAGCGGGCGATGTTCGCATCACAACTCGTGTAGATGACCACCATTTGGGCGATGGCATTTTTGCCACCTTTCACGAATCGGGACATGGCATGTACGAACAGGGCATCAATGTAGACTTTGATGCGACCCCATTGGGTGGTGGCACATCAGCCGGCATACACGAAAGCCAATCTCGCACATGGGAAAATATCGTGGGGCGCAGTCGAGCTTTCTGGGAACATTATTACGCCCCCTTGCAAGCCCTCTTTCCTGACCAATTGAAAAATGTGTCACTCGATACCTTCTATCGCGCTATCAACAAAGTTGAGCCATCGCTGGTTCGCGTCAAGGCCGATGAAGTGACCTATAACCTCCATATCATGGTGCGTTTCGATTTTGAACTAGCTTTGCTCGAAGGCAAATTGGCGGTCAAAGATTTACCCGAAGCGTGGAATGCCCGTTATCAAGCTGATCTAGGCATTACCCCAAGCGATTATAAAGATGGGGTTATGCAAGATGTCCATTGGTTCGCGGGCTTGATTGGGGGCGCATTTCAGGGCTACACCCTCGGCAATATATTGGGGGCACAGTTCTATCAAACGGCCTTAAAGAGCCATCCCGAAATTCCCGCCGAAATTGGTCAGGGCAAATTTGATACCCTGTATGGTTGGCTGCGCGCGAATATCTATCAACATGGCAGCAAATACAATGCCCCTGAATTGATTCAGCGGGTTACGGGTGGGCCACTCGATGTTCAGCCTTTGGTGAGTTACCTCTACTCGAAATATGGCGAAATTTATGGCCTAAATCTATAAACCAATCTTATATGGGGGAGAATCCTGACAAGGTCTCTCCCAATTTAGTTCCAGTGTTGCTTCCCAGTTAAAAACTCGTTCTAAACCCATACGAAAATAACCTATTTCTTCTCACCCAACCTCCAACTGCGTCTACCCTCTATATAATGAATTTTAAGACAAGATACAGGAGGGCGTTATGCAAATCAAAAAACTGATTCTTGCCATTATTATTTGTCTTGCCGTCCTATCGCTACTTCCTTCCAACGTGTCATCTGTGCAGGCAAGTGGCACTTGCAATGGTGTGCTGCACACGGTTCAAATCGGCGAAAATCTCTATCGTATTTCATTGGCCTATGGTGTTCCAATGGATGTCATCGCCAGCGCCAACGGCATCACCAATTATTCCCTGATTTATGCGGGTTCAGTCTTGTGTATCCCCGGCGGTAGCACTCCTTCAGCGTATCCGACCTATCCCACGACCAATACCTATCCGGGTGTTGTGGTTATTCCGGTTACTGTTACTACCTATCCAAGCTACCCAACATATCCAACAACCTATCCAAGCTATCCGACCTACCCAAGCTACCCAACGTATCCGAACTATCCCACAGTTTCTTACCCGACGACGGGCCCATATTTCGACCCCTGCATTTTAGGTGTGGAATGCCGACCCGATCAAACCCAATATATGTATGTCAATGGCCGGGAAATCTGTGTCGCCGCCAAATATACGGCCAATGGTCTGGGCTGGGTCGAAACAGATCGCATTTGGTGTAATTGGATTGATGTTTTCCGTGCCGCCCATCCCGGCCCATGAGCTAAAATTATCATCATAACGCCTATCCACTTATACCCCTTTGCCTCACGTTGCGGCAGAGGGGTATTGTCTTTCTTTACAGGACAACGCATTACTTACGTCCTATGCCAATTTTCCCTACAGTTGTTTAGAATTTGTACAAGTTCCTTAGATTGACTAAATCGTGTACATGACGCAGGAGGCCATGCCATGCCTGATAAAATTCGCATTATGATCGTGGACGATGTGGAGACCAGCCAGAAAGGGTTGGCACGGCTGCTGTCCTTTGAGCCAGATATGGATGTGATTGGCTTTGCCGGAACGGGTTCCGAAGCAATTGCCAAAGCCCAAATTATGAAACCCGATGTCATTTTGATGGACATCAATATGCCCGATATGGATGGCTTGACGGCCACTGAACAAATTACCCAAGTGGTCGCCTGTTCAGTCGTCATGATTTCGGTGCAGAGTGACCGAGACTACATGCGTCGGGCGATGCAAGCTGGGGCCGTTGACTTTTTGCCCAAGCCGCCTTCCGCCGATGAACTCTATGCAACAGTGCGGAATGCCTATGAACGTCGCCCCAAAGTGGTAGCGGGCGGAGCAGGGAAACCCGATCCCAACCAACCATCCTCTAGCGGTCATATCATTGTAGTCTACAGCCCCCAAGGCGGTTCAGGGGCGACCACCCTTGCGGTCAATATTGCCGGTTGCCTCTTGAGCCAACAGGATCGCACTGTGCTAGTAGATGGGAATTTGCAATTTGGCGACGCCGCTGTTCATTTGGATGTGCGTACCGAGCGAAATATCATCAATTTGGTACAGGCATCGGGCGATCTTGACTCGGATTTGATTGAAAATGTGTTGATGACACATGGCAGCGGCTTGCGAATTTTAGCCGCACCACGAGGCCCCGAAGAAGCTAGTGAAGTGCATTCAGAACATATCTTGCAAATTGTCCAAACGTTGGCAAATCAGTTTCGCTACGTAGTAGTGGATACTGCTCCACATTTGGATGGCGTGACTATTGGCCTGCTGGAACTTGCCGATGTCGTGGTGTTGGTAGGTGTTCCAACCTTACCTGCGGTCAAGAACATGAAATTGATCTTAGAACTTTTTGACCAAAGTCCCGACTTTGATAAAAACAAACTGATTTTTGTCATGAACAAAATGCCAGTGGATAAAAAATCGGGTGCGCTCAATCCAGAGGACATCAGCCGCAGTTTACGCCTGCCCATCAAGGCCGTTATCCCAGCTATCGAAAAAGCCTTTTTGGAATCGCTCAATCGTGGTGTGCCGGTCATTGTTAATGCTCGGCAATCCCCCGGTCGTGAGGTGCAGCAATTAGGCGAAGAAATCAAGAAAATGATGATTTCAGTTGAGGTTGAAGAACCTGCTACTGGCGACAAACCCAAACCGCGTAAGGGTCTTTTTGGTTAAAGCCTAACGCTTAGTAGGGGAATTCCCGCATAAAAGCATCTAAGGATGGGCGACCTAGTGCGCTGGTCACAACAAAAATCCATTGCTCCCGTGTCCACGCATAAATCGCTCGTCCATCACTCAACTCATAAAGCGTATAGCTGGTATTTTCATCTAAGAGGAAAAATTCGGGCGGAGTGGTCAGTCGTGCATTGGTTCCCATCTGCTCGATAAACGTCATGCTAGATTGTTTGTCAGCCCCATAGTAGATATTCAAAACCACCGTCGCATTAGTGGAGTCTGTATACACAGCAGTAATCCCAGCCGCAGTGTTGGCCTGCCCATTGACCGAGTTTCGTTGAAATTTACCTACCTGTTCAGGGCCAGTATAGGTGGCGGGGTCTTCGCTTGGGAATGGTTTACCCGGTGAAAAATAGGGGCCGGGGTCAACCGCAGTGCGGGTAGGTGCAGGTCTGGGGGTGGGTACGGATGAAGTTGCATTCACGACATTGTCGTTAGAATCATTCGAGGTCTTTGGGCTGTCCTTGTCTCCTCCACACGCGCTGACCATCATTACAAAAACAATCACCAACAATAGCGGATAGTATTTGGAATTCATGCGCAGCCCAGCCCTTTGCTTGACCCAATATCAACTATCCATCCTACCCTTTTCTGGCTCGCTGTACAAATACTTGGAAGGGCATTGCTAAATGATCCGCCTGTGTATTGTTCCGTTTCAAGATTTGGCTATTGGCACGTTCAAAATCGCGCAGCAAGGCGATTAATGTATCTTCTTGGTCGGTCGTTGGCTCACCGTTAAATTCAGTCACAATCGTGGCAATCTCGCCGCGAGCAATAAATATCCAACATTTGGTGCTTACTTCGACCACCATAATCGGGTAGCCCTGATTCTGGTTGTACGTTTTTTGTTTAATCTGCTCCATCAGTTTTTCAAGCAGCGGTTTAACCCGTCCGCGTTCCGCCGAGATTTCCCCCAGCGTTTCAAGGCAGGCACTTGTACGGCTGTGATAAATAATCATGCCAACCGCTTTGGCCTGTAGCCGTCTCCGAATGAGTTGAGTTTTTTCGCCGTCCAAAATCTCAGTCCAGCTACTGGGGTCGGACTCCGCCAACAACAATTTGACCCCGTTAATCTGCGACTGATAGCGTTCATATAAAACATGGAACTGCTCACGGTTGAGCTTACCATCGGCAAAATCGGCTACCAATTGTTCCATTTTTGAACGAGTTTCAGTGATGAAACTTCGTGCTTTGACCACTGAATTTTGCGAATTGTCCACGATGGTGTTCATGCCTTTTCCTTCAAGCGCCCACAAACTGTTGGTAATTTCATCATAGCACAGAGAAAAATAAATTTAAAATTAATTCACAATAAATTTATAATTGCCTGTATTCGGTTGGCGAACCGACAGCAGCATGTTATTATGACGTTAGAAAATGCTCGAAAAATTGAGGAATTTTGACATGCCTATCTCAGATGATCGTCTTTACGCCGAAGGGAATGCCTACATTGGCGTGTCGGCCAAACAAACGGTTCGAGATGCCCTCCGTCAATGGAGCAAGGACGCGACTCGTTGGGGGACACCTCGTGAATGGTGGTGGTTGGTCATTGAGCATGATAGACATCAATTTTCTGCCATCCCTTTTGAGCAACTGCGTGATTTATTGAACCAAGCAGGCTCAGGTGTCACGATGGACACTCAGCTCGCTGATTTACCAGAGGCGACCCAACAACTCGATAGCTGGCAACTCACGCCGGGTATCGTCTATACCAAACTTGTTGATAAAAATACGACGACAACCGCTGTTGCTTTGCAATTAGCAGAAGAAAGCCCCGGCCAACTCCTAGTCGTAACAACGCAGGGTCAATGTGTGGGGATAATTAGCAAACGTACCCGAAGTTTTGCGATGGCAACCTTTTCCCTACTTAAAATGATTGAGGAAGATGAAAAAAAGCAGGTGGGTACGGCTCATACAGCCTCTATTCAGGAAGATGAGAGAAAAAAGGATTAGAGAGTGTACCTTCTGTCAAGACCTTCGCCCAAAGTAAACTAAATAGTCTTAACGTCCTCTAAACGTTGCTCAAACTGCCTCACAACTTGACATGTGCCGTAGAATTTGCATAAAATAAAGTTAGCGTTCCATTGACCCAGAGTGTTCATATTGTGGTTTCTTAAGTGTTTCCTTTTGATTATTATTGAAGGGAAATTACAAGTACCTCCCGTTCAATCTGACAGAAGATTAGTCATTAATCACTAAATTTTAGGTCGGATTGCTAATTTGACTCAAGCTAAACATCGTAAAATTAGAGGTATACTTCATGGTATCTTGCTTATTTAACTACAAATAGATGGAGGCAATTACATGTCCGAGTTTTCAAGATTCAAACTTTACAGGCTCGGTTCAATTGTGTTGGTTCTCCTACTTCTGCTGCTCACGGGTTGCAGCAATAAAGACGACAAAAAGAACGACTCTTCGAAATCTGATACTAAGACGCCAGAAACTCTTACTGTTGGACTTCTCCTCTCCGATCTAAGCAATCCCTTTTTTGTCTCGGTTCAAGAAGGCGCTCAAACGTCGGCTACCCGTTTGGGCATAACTCTTGTTGTCCAAGATGGCAAAAATGATGCCGCCCTTCAAATTACTCAGGTGCAAGAATTAATTGCGCTTCCAGTCAATGCTTTGTTAATTAACCCGGTGGATGGGGACGCGATTGTGCCCGCCATTCAAGCTGCCAATGCCGCCAATATTCCAGTTTTCACTATTGATCGTAGCGCCTCTGGTGGAACCGTCGTCGCCCATATCGCTTCAGATAATGTCGCGGGTGGTGCAATGGCCGCTGAATATCTAGCCGACAATATTGGTGATGCTGGCAAAATCGTTGAACTTCAAGGTATTGAAGGCACTTCCGCTGCCCAAGATCGCGGTCGTGGTTTTGATGAGAAAATTGCAACCTACCCTAATATTGAAATCGTTGTTAAACAGACAGCCAACTTTGATCAGGCCGAAGGCAAGACCGTTTTTGCCCAAATCTTGGCCGATAATCCAGAAATCACGGCTGTGTTTGCCCACAATGACAATATGATTTTAGGCGCAATTGAAGCCGCCAAAGAAGCTGGTCGTGCTGGTGACATCAAATTCGTCGGGTTCGATGGTATAGATGGTGCGCTCACGGCCATTGATAGTGGTGATTTGTTGGCGACGATTGCTCAACAACCTGCCGAAATGGGTCGTATCGGTGTCGAAACTGCCGATAAGGTACTCAAGGGCGGTACAGTTGACAGCTATATCCCAGTTGACCTAGCCGTCATCACGAAATAGACTATGCTAAAATGTTAGAAAGTAGAGAAGTGCAATGGAATTAATTTTGTTGGGAGGCAGCAATGCGACTACGATTTTCAATTAGGCAGCGTATCGCCTTTATTTTTACCTTGCTTGTCCTGTTGCTGCTGGTCATCAGTGCCGTTGCACTACTTTTTACTCGATCTGCCGAGAATACGGTTACCGATGTGCGACGTGGCTCGGATAGCCTCACGCAACTTGACGATTTCCGCATCCGGTGGTTGGCGCTTTCTGGAACCCTTAATAGCTTGTTGCTAACCCGGGAAGAGGCTTTAATTGATAACCAGCTAATTCCCCAACAAACCGATTTTGAAAACCGTCTTGCTGCTCTGCGCACCAGTAATGTCGAAGAAATAAAGAATCACCCTGAAGAAACCCAAACACTCGTCAGTTTATCCGATGAGCTTTTAACCCATGTCAATGAAATTCCATCCGCCGTTCAAGCGGGTGAATGGACGCGCGCTCAAAGTATTTTACATACGGATATCGAACCGCTTCAGGGGCGTTTTATTGATGCGGTCAATGAATTGCATGACCTAGCTAGCAGTGACGTAGACCAAAACCTCAGCGATTCTACCACGACCCAAGATCGTTTCCGTACCTTCGTATTTGCCATATCCATTGGTGGGGTAATTGTGGCACTTATCATTGCCGCTTTAACAACCCTGAGTATCACCCAACCCCTTGCCAATCTGACTGCCGCCGCACGCGCTATTCGTGAAGGGGATTTGTCCAAGCGTGCAGAAGTGACAAGTCGTGATGAACTTGGTGATTTGGCGCAATCCTTTAACAATATGACGGAACAACTCCAGACTTCCATTAGCTCTTTGGAAAGTCGTGTTCAGTCCCGCACCCGTGATCTTGAAGCGGTCTTTGCCGTCAATTCTCAAATTGGTACGCTTTTGGAAGTTGATCGCCTGTTGCAAGACGTGTCGGATTTGATTAAGGAACGTTTCAATCTCTACCACGCTCATATTTTTATGTTCGACCCCGAAGAAGATGCACTGATCTTGACCGCGGGTGCAGGCCATGTGGGCCGCCAGATGGTGACGGAAGGCCGTATCATCAAAGTCAACAGCCCACGTAGTATCGTCGCCCGCGCTGCCCGTACTCGTAAAGGGGTGGTCGTCAATGATGTAACCGAAGCTCCCGAATTTTTGCCCCATCCATCCCTGCCAAATACTCGTTCCGAATTAGCCGCTCCCCTGATTGCGCGTGGTCGTATCTTAGGAGTATTGGATGTTCAAAGTTCTGATCTTAACCATTTTTCAGCCGATACCTTGAGCCTGATGGAATTACTTGCCAGTCAAGTAGCCGTTGCCTTGAGTAATGCTACCCTCTATGAAGTGGCCGAACGCACCAGCCGACGTGAACGTACCATCGGCAATATTACCCAAAAGATTCAAACTGCCGTGAGCATAGATGAGATTTTGCAATCCACCATTCGTGAATTAGGTAAGGCTTTGCGAGTCCCACATACAGCGATTGAATTACGCCTTACTGAAAATATTTCTTTATCTCCTAGTGACGAAGAATATGATGTTGCAGAACAAGGGGTCTAAAATGTTTAAAATTAAAAATTTATATCGTAATAGTGCTCTTTTGATGGTTGTGGCAAGCCTTTTGATGGTGGGTTGTAAGTCCGATGACAAAAAGGATGAACAACAGTCTCAAAGTACGACGGATGTACGTTTACAAATGAATTGGACGCATGAATATTCGTCCGTTGGTCTGTATGCAGCCGAGAAAAAAGGTCATTTTAAAAAAGAAGGCTTAAATGTTGAATTGATTCAAGGCGGCTTTGTCAATAATCAGTTCGTCAATCCAATTGACGAATTGCTGGCAGGCCGAGCGGACTTTGTACTTTCAGATGCCGCAAGTATCTTACTAGCTCGTTCTCAAGGCAAACCCGTTGTTGCGGTCATGACTGTGCTTCAACGAAGCCCTGCCGCACTGATTTCATTAAAAGGCGAAAATATTGCCCGCCCCCAAGATTTAGTAGGGAAAACCGTATCTGTTTCACCCGATGCCCAAGCGATTTACCGAACCCTGCTCGCTTCACAATCTATTGACCCCTCCCAAGTGACTTTAGTAGATCGAACCACTTTTGGCATAGACCCTCTTTTGAATGGCGATGTGGATGCTATCGGCGCTTGGATTATCAACGAAGGCGTTATGGTGACCCAAGCTGGACAAGAGGCCAATGTCATTCTGTATAGTGATTATGGCATCAATAATTACGATTTTGTCATTACCACTACCGAGCAGATGATCGCTGACAGGCCAGAATTAGTCCAGAAATTCGTTCGAGCCATCCAACAGGGCCTAGATGATGTTCTAGCCGATCCAGATAAAGCGGTGGATTTAGTCTTGGAATATAATTCAACCCTAGATAAAGCCGATCAGCTGGAGCATCTTCGCGCTATGGTTCCCTTGATCCGACCCCCTTCAACCCAAACGGGGGCCATGCAGCCTGAAGTCTGGACGTTTACCCATCAAGTGCTGGTAGATCAAGGCATCTTAAGCACGCCGATTGATGTTTCCGCTGCCTACAATACCTCTTTTATTGACGAAATTTATGGGAATTAGCAGCATCATAGTCATCCAAATTGGGAAAGAAGTAATTCTATGAAAGCAACTCGTACTCCAACAAAGAACCAAGGCAGGCTCCCACTCTGGCGACAATTGCGTTGGAGTCTGGTGCTTTACTTTATCTTGTTGGCGGTGCTGCCTATTGTGGTCATCAGTTTGGTCTTGATTCGACAGTCGAGTGATCAAGCTGAAAAACAAGTATTTAGCCAACTCCAATCGGTTGCCACCTTAAAGGAACAAGAACTCGAACGCTGGCTGAGTGACGGTCAAAACGAACTTCAGTCGGTTGTGGCTGACCCTGTTCGTAATCAAAAAATATTCCAATTGTTGTCCGCCCCCGATGCCGACCCAGTTGTTCGTTCTTCAGTCAATAACGCCTTACTCGCCCAGAAAAACGTTACCAATCATTTTCAGGAATTTGTGCTCTACACTCCTGAAGGTCGTATTGTGGCTGCTTCTGATGATACCCAAGTGGGTAAGGTCCTGACGCTGCAACCCTACTATCAGGGCAGTATCACCAATGAAAGCTACATCCAACCCCCCTATTATGAAATTGGGAGTGGGGAGTTGACGATGTATGAAACGATTCAGTTAAAAAATGGCAGTGGTGAAGTGGTTGGTGTCATGGCTGCCCGCTTAAACCTTGACGTTTTGAACGAAATTATGACCGAACGCGGCGGGTTAGGGAGCACGGGTGAAACCTACCTCGTCAGCCTTGAAAATAACTTCTTCTTGACAAGCAGCCGTTTTGAAGGGTATGAGCGTACCCGCGCTTACCATAGTGTGGGTATTGATCAAGTGCTTCAACAAAAAGACGGCTCCGGTCAATATAGCGATTATCGCGGTATTGCAGTGTTTGGGGTCTATCGTTGGGTTCCAACCTTACAAGCAGGGTTGGTCGCCGAACAAGACGTTGAAGAAGCGCTCCAAGCCGCGCGTGATTCCCGTAATACTTCTATTTTGATCGGGGTGATTGCGACCCTCATTGCGGCTGGCACTGGTTTTATTTTGGCAACTCGCGTATCCCGTCCTATTACCTATCTGACAGGTATTGCCAACCGCTTGGCTGCTGGTCAATTAAATCAGCGTACCCAGATGACCCAACGTAATGAAGTGGGGGTGCTTGGTCGTACCTTTGATCAGATGGCAAATCAGCTTGAAGACTTGGTGGGTTCATTGGAAGCCCGTGTATCTGAGCGTACCAAAGACGTTACAACCACACTGGAAGTCGGGCGTTTGGCAACCAGTCTCTATGGTCGTGAAGACTTCTTGCCTAGTATCGTAGAGTTTATCCGTGAAAGTTTTAGTCTGTACTATGTGCAAGTCTATCTGCTAGACGAAGCCAAACGGTTTGCCATCTTGCGGGCTGGTACGGGTGAGGCGGGTCAACAATTGTTAGCCCGTCAACATCAACTCGACATGAATGAAACTTCACTGGTGGCCCGTTCTGTTGCCACTGAGCAACCCGTTGTTGTGACCGACACCCAAACGAACCCCGATCATAAACCCAATCCTTTGCTACCCTCGACCCGTTCAGAAGCCGCCATTCCACTCATCATCGCAGGCGAGACTCTCGGTGTGCTAGACATGCAGTCCGAAAAAGAAGGGACATTTACGGCGGAAAATCTACCGGCTTTCGGCGCCATGGCGACTCAGTTGGCAGGTATCTTACGTGCTACCCGCGCTTTGGAAGAAACCCGCTCAGCCGTGAATCGTGCTGATGATATTAATCGCCGCCTGACCCGTCAGAACTGGGAAGGATATCTTGCCAGTATTGCGCGTGGCGATGCGATTGGCTTTGAATATGACCTCGAAAACGCCAACCCATTGCCTCAAAATGTTTCTGTTACTGACATGGTGCAAAGCCATGCTGAACAAACGTATGCCTTGCAGCCCATCACCCTTCGTGGTGAGACCATTGGTAATATCGTTGTTCGGGAAGATAGTGAACGTGAATGGACAGAATATGAATTAGGGTTGCTACGAGAAGCCGCTGAATTAGTTGCCCAAGCCACTGAGCAGTATCGCACGGTTGATGAAACCGAAAAACGCGCCAATGAATTGGCAATTGTGGCCCAAGTGAGCGCGACCGCCGCCTCCATTCAAGATTTAGACTCACTGCTTCAAACCGTTGCTGATCTGACTAAAAACGAATTTAGACTCTACCATGCCCATGTCTATCTCCTAAGCCCCGACCGAAATTTCTTGCTTCTTGCGGCGGGTGCTGGTGAACCGGGGCGGGTAATGAAAGCCAGTGGACACCGTATTCCAGTTAAGCAGGAATTCAGCCTAGTGGCTCGTGCGGCCCGGAGTCGGCGTGGGGTGGTTTCCAACAACGTAGCTGATGCGCCCGACTTCTTACCCAACCCCCTGCTCCCTGCTACCAAGTCGGAGTTAGCTGTTCCCATGGTGGTTGGTGATTCGGTCATTGGGGTGCTAGACGTTCAAGACGCGGTCATCAATCGGTTTACCAATGAAGACTTGCGTGTATTGTCCACATTGGCTGACCAATTGGCCGTTGCTATTAACAACGTGCGTCAATTTGAGGCCACCCAGCGCCGCTTGAAAGACGCGCAAGCCGTCAACCTGATTAACGAATTCCTCCGTTCAACCTTGGGCGACGACGAAGCCCTCGAAAATGTACTGCGGGTAATTATCGAAACCCTAGGCCCAGATAACAGTATTTATTCAGCCTTTAATCATGAACGGAGAATGTGGCAAGGGATTGTGGGGGCTGGCTCAGGTATGACCAGCGAGTTAGCCAAGACCTTCCAAGACCCTGCCGAAGCCTATCCACACGGGCTAGAAGCAATTGAGCGGCGCAAAGTAGTTGCAGTCAATAATGCCCGCCTCTATCCTAATTTCCCGCTTGCCATCCTAGAAGCCCTTGGTATCAAATCCGTGATGGTGATTCCCCTAGTGATTGGTAATGTGACCATTGGGGTGATTTTCCTCAACTACAATACCGCCCCACATTTCTTTACTGATGAAGAAATACTGTTGGCTGAAAATATCTCTAACCAACTTTCGCTGAGTTTGGAACGGCGCGAAGCTGAATCTCAGAATCAATTAATCTACGACACAGGCCGTGCCTTGATTGCCTCAGGCGACCTGCAAGAATTATTGGAGGCTTTTGCTAATCCGATCCTCAAAAATCATGCGGGTAGTGCCAGCCTCCTGTTTGTTGACGAGAAAAATCCCCAATACCTAGATGTAGTGGCGACCGTCAAAACTTCGGATAAACTGGTAACTTTGCCATTAGGAACCAGACTCAGTCTTACTGATCTAGGGACTGAAACCTCTGATAATGTAACAGTAGCGGCTCAATTAGTCTCAGACATAACCGATCCTAGTTATGGCTTTGCCCCTGAGTATATTGAAGGCTTGAAAGCCTTTGGGACTCTATCATATGCGAGTATTCCGCTAGTTTCGGGCCAACGTAACATTGGGAATATCTCCCTCTCATGGCCGGAATATCATAATTTTTCACAACAAGAAATTCTCTACTATGACGTATTCCAATCCCAATTAAGTGCGTTGGTCGAAGTCCGCCGTTTGTTTGAAGAAACACAACGGACGGCTCGCCAATTGAACACAGTGCTAGGCGCGGTGCCTGTCATTCTGTTCTCCTACGATCAAAATGGCGTATTCACCCTATCGGAAGGGTCGGGTCTTCAGGCTCAAGGGCTAACCTCGGGCCAACTGGTAGGAGCATCGCTATTTGAGGCCTATAAAGACAATCCAGATTTCCTAGCAGCTTCTGAGCGCGCCTTGCAAGGTGAAGCCTTTGTTGCGACTGCTGATATTGGTGGTGCGATTTACGAAACCCACTATGCCCCCATCTATGATGAAACTGGGACACTGTCTGGCACAATCGGCCTAGCGATTGACACAACCGAACGTGAGCGGTTGCTGCTCGAAATCGAGCGTAATGCCACCCTGCTCCGTAGTGTGTTGGACACCACACCTGACTGGATTTTTGTGAAAGATCGCCGCTATCGTTTCCTGTTGGTGAACGAAGGTTTTGCCAAGAATCAGGGCAAGACGGTCGAAGAAGTCACCGGCAGTGATGATGCTGGCATTGGGGTGCCTGAAGAATTGATCTATGGCAACCCTGAGAAAAATATTCGTGGTTTCCGTGCCGATGACGACTATGTTTTAACCACAGGCCAAGCCATTCATAACCCCCATGATGTGGTGGTGTTTGCTGACGGCAGCACCCATATTATGGATACGCAAAAACTTCCGCTGGTAGATGAAAAAGGTCAACCCTTCGCGGTGCTTGGTTTCTCCCGCGATGTTACCCAACGTATCCGTACCCAACAACGTGAACAATTGGCAACTGAACTAGGTCAACAACTTGCCAGCTTGCTCCATATCGAAGACTTGTTTGCCCAAACAGTCACCAGCCTGAGCGAAATGTTGGGCTACTATCATGTTCACATCTATGTGCATGAACCTGAGACTGAGAGCCTAGTGGTGGTCGAAGGTTTGGGCGAGGCTGGCGCGTTCATGAAGAGTGAACGGCATCGTATTTCAATGGATGCCGAACGTAGCTTAGTCGCCCGTTCAGCCCGCGCCCTTGAGCCAATTATTGTGAACGATGTGCAAGATGACCCAAATTTCTTGCCCAACCCATTATTGCCCTATACCCAAAGTGAAGTAGCCATTCCGCTGTATCAGGGGCAATCGCTTATTGGGGTACTCGATGTGCAGCATGACCAATCCAATGCCTTCAGCTCTGAAGAAGTGGCAACCCTTCTGATTATTGCCAACCAATTAAGTGTGTCTATCTCGAATGTTCGCCAATTTGAACGCGCTGAAAAACGTGGTAATGAGCTAGAAGTGGTGTCTGACCTGAGCGCCATCGCTACGACAATTTTGGATCAAACCGAACTGCTCCAAACAGTCGCCGACCTCACCAAAGAAAGCTTTAATCTCTATCATGCCCACATCTACCTCTTGGATAACGCGCGCCAATATCTAGAATTAGCCGCTGGTGCTGGTGATATTGGTCGCCTCATGGTCAGCGAACGCCGCAAGATCGCACTACAGCATCCCCACAGTTTGGTAGCTCTTGCTGCCCGCGATGCTGAAGGTGTGATCGCGAACGATGTGACTGAAAGTGCCGACTTCTTACCCAACCCGTTGTTACCAGATACACGCTCGGAAATGGCGATTCCAATGATGGTCGCGGGTGATGTCATCGGGGTGTTGGACGTTCAATCTGAAATAGTCAACCGCTTTACCAACGAAGACCTCAATATCCAAACGGCACTGGCCTCGCAATTGGCTGTTGCTGTCACCAATGCGCGTGCATTTGAAGAACGCCGACGGGCTGAGACATCGCTGGCGAAGCGCGTGGCTGAAATTGAAGCGGTGGCGCAGGTGGGTATCGCCGCCAGTACCATCTTGGACGTGAATCAATTGCTATTCACCGTATCCAATCTGACGAAGCAGCGTTTCAATCTCTATCATGCCCATATCTATTTACTAGACGATGCTCGGCAAAATCTTGTTTTGACAGCTGGGGCAGGTGAAGCTGGTAAACGAATGGTGGCCGAAGGTCGCACGATTTCGCTTAATCAGTCAACCAGCTTAGTCGCCCGTGCCGCCCGTAGTGCCGAAGCTGTCATTGCCAATGATGTCATTCTCAATCCCGATTTCCTACCCAACCCCTTGCTGCCCGATACGCGCTCAGAAATGGCCCTCCCGATGATTGTCGGTGGTCAGGTCATTGGGGTGTTGGATGTCCAAAGCGATCAGCTCGATAACTTTAGTGCCGATGACATCCAAGTCCAGTCAACACTGGCTTCTCAGTTGGCCGTCGCGGTTGCTAACGCCAGCGCCTTCCAAAGCGCCAATGAACGCGCCGCAGAATTGGCCTTGGTAAATGAACTTGGCGTCGAGATGACCTCCATTCTCGATCCCGATCTTTTGGTGCATCGCGTAGGGGAGGAAGTGGCCCGTTCCTTCGACCTCTATCACATTCACATTTTTGTGGCTGATGAGAGTGGTCAAGAATTGGTGCTGGCAACAGGTAATGGCCGCGCTCCCTGTCTGCACATTGACAAGGACTACCGCATTCGCCTTGATGAGGAAATGAGCCTTGTGACTCGTGCTGCCATGGAGCGCCGCAGCTTGATGGCGGGTAATGTAACCGAAGAACCCTATTTCCTTTCAAGTCCCTTCTTGCCCAATACCCGTTCTGAGCTTTGTTTGCCCATGATCGTCGGTGAGCAACTGGTTGGGGTCATTGATATTCAATCTGACAAGTTGAACAGCTTTAAAGATGAAGACATCCTGATCCTTTCTACCTTGGCTTCCCAGATTGCAACGGCGATCTCGAATGCCCGTGCTTTCCAAAACGTGGAAGCGGCCCGTGCTGAAGTCAGTCGTATCTTCAACCTCTCGGCAGACATGATCGGGAGCGCTGGGTTTGATGGCTACTTCAAGAGTCTCAACCCTGCTTGGACAAAGAACTTGGGGTGGTCAATCGAGGAATTGTCCAGCAAGCCTTTTGTCGAATTCGTTCACCCCGACGACCGACAGCGCACCCTTGATGAATATGCCTCCGAAATGGAAAAAGGCTCACCCACCATTTCCTTTGAAAATCGCTATCAGTGCAAAGACGGTTCGTATAGATGGATTTCGTGGAATGCCACCCCCATCCTAGACGAAGCCGTGACCTATTTTGTGGCCCGTGACGTAACGGGTCAGAAAGACACCGAACGCCGTGAACGTCTGGCAAATGAACTCGGTCAACAGTTGAGTTCTTTGCTGCAACAGGAAGAACTGCTCAAGGAAACAGTGGAGCAGTTGTCCCAAGCCTTTGGTTACTATCACACCCAGATTTACCTTGTGGATGAAGATGGTAAGCGCCTTGTCCTTAGCGAAGGTGTAGGTCGGGCCGGTGAGATTATGAAGCAGCAGCAGCATAGCATTCCGCTACGTGCTGAACGAAGTCTAGTAGCCCGCGCTGGTCGCAGTATGCAGCCCGTCGTGGCTGAGGACGTTGCGCTCGACCCGAACTATCTCCCCAACCCCTTGCTCCCCTATACCCGTGCCGAAATTGCGGTTCCGGTGTTTGCAGGGGATCGTTTGTTAGGGGTTCTCGATGTACAACACAATACCCCCGGCTTTTTCGACGCAGGGCAAGTCCGTACTTTGCTCGTAGTCGCAAGCCAATTGGCCGTCGCACTTTCTAACGCTGAACTCTACGCCGAGCAGTTACGAACGACTGAGCAGTTGCGGGAACTTGACCGCCTAAAGAACGAATTCTTGGCAAGCATGAGCCATGAACTCCGTACCCCACTCAACTCGATTATCGGTTATGCCGAAGTCATTTTGGACGGGTTGGACGGGCCGCTTAATGAAGAAATGGAAGAAGACGTTCACTCCATTCACCAAAGCGGCAAACTCTTGTTAAGCCTCATCAACGACATCCTTGACCTCGCTAAGATCGAAGCAGGTCAGATGGAGTTGGAATATGAGCCAGTTGATATTTCCGCTTTCTTGGCAAAGGCTGTTGAAAGCTCTAATATTCTGGTCAAAGATAAACATGTTGAGATGCGCTCGGAAGTTAGCAATGAAGTCCGCGATCTTGATCATTTCGAGGCCGATCCCATCCGCTTACAACAAATCGTCAACAATCTGCTCTCCAACGCGGCTAAGTTCACAGAGCAAGGCTCCATTACCGCCAAAGCACGAATTGATAATGGCTCGTTGGTCATCTCGATTGTGGACACAGGTATGGGGATTGCCCAAGATAAACTGGACATCATTTTTGAGCGATTCCGTCAAGCCGACCAATCATCAACCCGCCGCGCTGGTGGTACGGGCCTCGGTCTTGCCATTACTCGTCAATTGATTCAGATGCACGGGGGTGATATTTGGGTCGAAAGCGAAATAGGCAAGGGCACGAGCTTTAGCTTCAGCATCCCGCTGGAACGCCGCAAGGAACCTGCTGGCGATTAGGATTAACTTTCAGGGGCAGGCACACACCTGCCCTTTTTATTTCTTAGCCCAATTCATGCAGTTTCAAAAGCTGCTCTAATAAGCGATTGTCTAGGGGATTATTGCGGTCGGTTTTGCCAATGGGGTCTTGTACGGTATCTTGGCCTAACAACGCATACCCCACATTTAAAACGCCGTTGCTCAACACCTCAAGGTCATAACCCCCCTCCGTCACAAATACAATCCGCCCCTCGCATAAAGTCTGGGCCGTTTGAATCAGCCAGCATGTTATGTTTGCAAACATGGGGAGTGATACTTGCAGACTTGCCAATGGGTCACGCCAATGGGCATCAAACCCCGCCGATACCAAGATCATTTCAGGCTGAAAACGCGCCAATGCAGGCAGAACAAGGCGTGTATAAAGTGTCTCAAAGGCTGTGTCACCTGCGCCCCCCGGCAGTGGAATATTCATATTAAAGCCCTGCCCCGTGCCCTGACCAATTTCATTAACCGTGCCTGTACCGGGATAAAGTGGTGGCGCTTGGTGGGAGGAGATGAAATAAACTGACGCATCATCATAAAAAGCATCCTGTGTGCCGTTTCCATGGTGCACATCAAAATCTACGATAGCGACCTTTTTTAATCCATATTTCGCTTGGGCATAGCGCGCTGCGATGGCGATATTATTTAATAAACAGAACCCCATACCACGTGTCGGCGTTGCATGATGACCGGGTGGGCGAATCGCTGCCAAGCCATTATCGGCCTGTTTTTCCAACACCGCATCTACCACGTTTAGCAATCCTCCCGCCGCGATACGGGCCAACTCATAAGACACGGGTAGCACATACGTATCGGGGTCAAGCCCTACCATGCGTTCCTGCGCGGCAATCCACGCCAACACATCCAAATATTTCTCGGCATGGACACGTTGGATTTCTTCTAGGGTAGCTTCGCGTGGTTCGACCCGTGCAAAATGTTGCACAATGCCCGATTCTTCCAATAGGTTTTGGATAGCAATCAAGCGTCCAGCATGTTCAGGGTGTCCGGTCAGGGTATGTTGAGTAAAGCGTGTATCGGTGAAAAATGCAGTGGTCATGGTCATAGGTGGGTTATCCAGCAAACAAAAAACTCGCCGTTGAAGCGAGTGTACATCAATTTATTGGGTGTGGCGACGACTGGATTTGAACCAGTAACCAACGGCTTATGAGTCCGCTGCTCTGCCATTGAGCTACGTCGCCAGCATATTAAGTATTATAGCGAAGGTGTTTTGGGTGTCAATGGGGTGTCTGCTGCTTGGAGATTTAGACCCTTCAATGTAGCCTAGCCATAACACAACTCCCTTTAGATAACGGCCATTTTCGCAGCACCAAATATGACTACCCCGTATAAATTCGTAACTGTAGTTACGAATTCAACTTCGGCGCATATAAGCATCAGTAATAGAATGTGTGTTCTATGAAAATAAGCTCTAGAATCCGCCCTCCAATTCGAAATGCTCCCTAGCTTTTATCTAGCGCCCTAATTCACTATACTAAAGAAGGTAAATTTTTTAAGGCATGGGACAAAAAAATCTTGCGACACCATCAGCGCATTTTAATGGGATTGTTGTTTATTTTCTCAACTTCATTGGCCTGTTCGCTTGCTACTACCAAGAATCAGCCGCAAGATGTTGTGCCCGCTAGCACCGACAATTGGGTCAGCTTTCAATCCAGCGGTGCCAGCATTGGTGCTCCCCCCAATGATTGGTTGTTAGTACCCCAAGATCAAGCTGAGATTGGTTCGCTCTATACCAATATGACTCGCTTTGATGAATCAGCCGCCAATGTATTTTTGGGCCTAGCCGCGGTTGGAGCGACTAATGGCTACCATTTGGTTTTGATGAAGAGCGATGGCACAGCATGGGTGACGGTTTTTTCGGAACCTGTGCCTGCCGAAACGACATTAGTGGATTTTTTGACCAGCGCCAAAGAAGATTGGCAGCGTCGTGGTATTCCGATTTTAAGTGAGCGCGAAGTCAATCTGCCGATGGGTCAAGCCACTCGCCGCGAAATCGAAATCTTGGTTGGGCAATCCACCCACTGGCAAGATAACTCCCGTGCCGACAGCCAAGCCCTTGACCGTCAATATCAATATATTCTCCAAGTCGGCAACGAAATTTATACTTTGACTTTCGATGCCCAAGTCGTTGACTTTGACGACTACAAACCCATCTTTCAAGCCATGGCGCTTTCTTTTTCTGTTAATTGAAAGCCACCCACACAGATTGACTTCACTTGTGCTGCAAACAGTACCCAACCTACAATGAGTGCTGCAAGTTAACCTTGACGCTTAATTCAGAAAGAGATATAGCGTGAAATCCAAACTGATGTTTCGACTGATGTGTTTAAGCCTGTTGCTGGCATTGGCTTTGCCTTCCACTGTTTTAGCATCCGAGAATCATCCGACTTTGAATCACTCCACCCAAGATGGTGGTAGCGCAGTGACCTATGGTACTGAGGTGACGGGTGAAATTACTGCCGAAGCGATTGAACAGCTTTGGACATTGGAAGCAGCCTCAGCAGATAGAATCGGGGTGCGGGTCGAACGAACAGGCGGCAACCTAATGCCACAGGTGTCCATTCTTGATGTAAACGGACAAGAACTCTCCAGTAGCTATGGCCCGGATGATACCCAAGCTGTTACCGAGATTGAGAGCTATGTATTGCCTCTTGCGGGAAGCTATCAGATACGGGTCTATCGCCAATATGAGGCAACGGGTAAGACCACCGGAACCTATTCACTCAATGTCAGTTTGATCGCCACCGCTGAAGATAATCCCAACAATATCACCCCCGTAGGTGAAGTGACCTATGACGCCCCTGTGCAGGGCAATGTGACCCCCAACCGTTGGCGGAATGTCTATACCTTGCAAGCGGCTGGTGCTGATGTCATTAGCGTGAATGTTGAACGTACCAATGGCAATTATATCCCCTATGTTGAAGTATTAGATTCCAATGGTGGTGTGCTTTCGGGTGGCTATGGCTACAACAACGATTATTATGATGCCGCCACGATTGAAGAAGTGGAATTGCCCGGCCCCGGTCAATATAGTGTTGCGGTCAGTCGCTATGATGGCTTTAATGGTCTGACCATCGGTGGTTTTAATCTAACCGTGACCATGCTGGGTGCTGGTGATGATAATCCAGTTCTGACAGGCGCTACCCCCGGCACTGTGACCTATGATACCCCCTTAACAGGCGAGTTAACCAATAGCAATTGGTATCAAGATTGGACGCTCGCTCTGACCTCGGCAGACCGGGTGACCATTACGGTGAACCGTAGTAGTGGCAATCTAATCCCCCGTTTTGTAGTTTTAGGTGGCAGTGGTCAAGAACTTTACACCGCCTATGAAGATTACTCCTATTCCCAAGCCACCCTTGAAGACTATTCATTTGATGTTGCGGGCACATTCACAGTGCGTGTCTTCCGCGCCAATGAGAAATTTGGCCCCACCACTGGCGGCTATGAGCTTTTGGTCGCATTGGAGGGTGCAGGCGAAGACAGTGAAACCCTCCAAGGTTTTACCGGGACGATCACCAAAGGCACGCCCGTCACTGGTACGGTCACCAATGCCCGTTGGGCCGATACATGGACATATGAAGGTGTCAGCGGCGAAGTCATTGACATTACCGTCGAACGCACGGGTGGTACACTCGTTCCGCTGTTGGAAGTCCGCGATAGCAATGGTCAAACCATCACCTCAGCCTATGTTGCCGATACGGGTGATAAGTCAGCTATTACTCGTTTCACGGTTCCGGGCAATGGCGAATATCGGATTGTGGTGGTGCGCTCTTCCGAGCAAACCGGCCACACCACCGGCGACTATACTCTCTCAATCACCGATACAGTCGCTCAATAGCCAACAGCTTTAAAAAGCGGTATTCTCATAGGGGCACATCTGCCCCTATTTTGTTTAATTAGTGCTAGTGAAAACATGCTCCCAACTCGACTCGAACTCAAAAATTTCTTAGCCTATCGCACCCCCGACCCTATTCTCTTTGAGGGAATTCATTTAGCTTGTTTGTGTGGGCCAAATGGTGCGGGTAAATCCTCGCTGCTGGATGCCATGACATGGGTGTTATGGGGCAAGGCACGGGGACGTTCGGATGATGATCTCATCCACTTGGGCCAAGAAGAAATGCTGGTCACACTCGAATTTTTACAAGGCGACACGCGCTATCGAGTCACCCGCAAACGCCGGTTAGGGGGAATGCGCAAAGATGGCTCACGTGGGGCTGGTATGACCACCCTCGATCTATTTGGCTGGGATACGGATGTTCGGGCCTATAAAGTTATCAATGAGCCATCGGTACGCCAAACTGAAAAGAAAATTATTGATTTGCTGCATTTGGATTACGATACCTTTGTCAATTCGGCTTTTGTGCAACAGGGTAAGGCGGATGCTTTTACCACCAAAACCCCAGCCGAACGCAAGCGTATTCTGGCTGAAATCTTGGGTCTCAATCAGTGGGAGATGCTGGAAGAAAGGGCCAAAAAGCGCCTGCAAGACCTCAATACCGAACTCAGTACCATCCAGATGCAATTGACTGATATGGAGCGGGAGATCGCCCAAGAGCCACGTATTGTCCAAGAATATCAACTTGCCGATGCTCAATTGGAAGACCTGCGCGAAAAAGTGCATGATGCTGAAGATCGGTTTATGGAGCTTTCCGGTGCCGATGCCGAATTTACAGCGGCCCGTTCGGAAAAACGCGCAGTCGAGCATCAAATGGAGGAACGGCGGCGTAATATTGCCGAAGCCGAGGACGCCATTCGACGCTCCGAAGACCGCTTGGGCCATTATCAAACCATTTTGGCCGAGCGCGAAGAGATCGAGCAAGGTTATACTCGCCTGAATGAAATTCGGGAAACCAACCAAGCCCTCAGTGATACCCTGCGTGCCCAACGCGATATTGAGCAATACATTAACGAACTCCACCTGCAAATTCAGCAAGCCCGTCAGCAGATTGAACTCGAAATTACCTCAGCCGAAACGTCAATTGCCGAAGCCCAACGCACCGTCGAAACAGGCAATGCCATCTCGGCTGAATTGGAAAACGTCTTTGGCGAGATTTATTTGTTAGAACAGTCCGAAAATAGCCGTGACCAAATCCAGCAGGAAATCAGTGCCCTTAAAGAGGAACAGGCAGGCCTTGGTGCAGAAAACAAAACCCTGCACGCTGAAATGAATGACATCAAAGAGCGTCTCGAAATTATTGAACACACTACTGAAGCCTTGTGTCCGCTCTGTCGCCAACCACTGGATGAGGCCCACCGCCTGCATTTATTGGACGAATTGCAACAAGAGGGCAAAGAGAAGGGTGATTTACACCGCGCCAATGCTGCCCGTATGAAAGAAATCCGCGACAATATTGAGAGCCGTCAGCAGACCATTCAAGACATTACCCAAATGGTGGCCCAGCTACCCTATCTACGTAATAAACGTGGCAGCCTTGAACAGCAAAACCGCGATGCTGAACTGGCGAATTTACGAGCACAGGAATATCAAGGCATCTTAGAAAAATTGCAAATCCGCCTTGCCGAAAAAGACTATGCCCATGAGCTTCAATCTCAACTTGAGGCTGCCCAAGCTGAACGTGACAATCTGGGCTATGACCGCGATGAACATGACAACGTGCGGGCCATGTTGAATGAATTGCAAGGTTATGAAAAACGCGCCAGTGAACTAGAATCGGCTCTGCAAAGCATCCCGTTGATTGAAGATAGCCTGCGCGAGGCTCAGGATCGCAAAAATCGCTGGCAAGAATGGCTAGTATTAGACGAACAACGCCTGCAAGAGATTGAAACAACCTTAGTGGAGTTGCAGACTCGTTTGGATGAAATGCAACGGCGCGAAAAACTTTGGAAGCAGCTTCGTACCGAAGAACGCAACGCCATCGAAAAACGCACTGGCTTAAAACAGCGCCTTGCTTCGATTGACGACTTGCGCGAACGTCAAAAAGCCTTGACCCAACGCCAACTGAGTTTGGGGGAACAGCGTGGTGTCTATGAACAGCTACGCAACGCCTTTGGCAAAAACGGTATCCCTGCCATGATTATCGAAGCCGCCATCCCTGAGTTGGAAGAATCCACCAATCAATTGTTGCATCGTATGACAGATGGTCGCATGTCGGTGCGCTTTGATACCCAGCGTGAGAAAAAGACGGGTGGCGTTGCTGAAACCTTTGATATTTGGATTGGCGACGAACTGGGCCAGCGTGATTACAGCCTTTATAGCGGCGGGGAGGCCTTTCGTGTCAATTTTGCACTGCGCGTAGCGATTAGCCAGTTATTGGCCCGTCGCGCGGGAGCACAACTTCGCACGCTGTTCATTGATGAAGGTTTCGGTGCACTCGATGATGTGGGGCGTGAGCGTTTGGTCGAGGCCATTACTGCTATCCAAGATGATTTTGACCTAGTTTTGGTCATCACCCACATTGATGAATTAAAAGAGGCGTTCCCTGTCCGCCTTGAGGTCGAAAAATCACCACAGGGCAGTCGGATACGCCTCGGTTTATAGGCCTTTGATTCTTAGGATTTTTCTTGGGCCAGCTTTTCCATACGGGCGATTTCTTGCTGCACCAACTCCCGCCGCAAAATTTTGCCAACCGCTGTGCGTGGTAACGCATCCAAAAATTCATAACGGGATGGGATTTCATAACGGGCCAATTTTTGCGCGGCAAACTCCATCAATTCTTCTTGGGTCAGGCTCATGCCCGGCTTAACGACCACCCATGCTTTAAGCGCTTCTTGGCCGACTTTTTCGGGGTGGGGGATAATACCAACCGCCACTTCGGCGACCGCTGGATGGGCATTTAAGACTTGATCTACCTGATTGGGGTACACATTAAACCCGCCGATCAATGCCATATCTTTTTTGCGATCTACGATATAAAAGTAACCATCTTCGTCCATATAGCCCAAATCGCCTGTCAACAGCCAACGCCGCCCGGTCTCATCTTTAACGATGACATTTTGCGTTTCGGTGGGACGCTCATGATAATGTGACATCAATTGTGGGCCGCTAATCGCAATTTCCCCGATCTCTCCGACTGTTAATTCACGGTTCGGATCGCCCGCATCTACAATTTTGGAAATAGTATCGGGCAGGGGCAAGCCGACTGAGCCAACTTTACCGCCGCTTTGTAAGGGGTTGACGTGGGTAGCGGTGGGGGCTTCGCTCATGCCATAGCCCTCGGTGAGCTTGCCACCTGTCAATTTTTCAAAAGTGTCTTTAGTCGGACGTGGTAAGGGTGCAGAACCACTCAGGCAATGTTTGATGGACGATACATTGTATTTCCCAGAGGCCACTTCAGGATGGGCATTGATCCCATTATAAAGGGCGGGTACACCATGAAAGATTTCCGGTTGATACTTGGTAATCGTATCCAGCATATCGGTAATATCACGCGCGTTGGGGACGATAATCATGGTGCCACGCGAGGTTGCCGCCGTTGCAATGACCGAGATCATGCCAAAGACATGATAAAACGGAATCGCGGCCAACATCCGGACACCCGGTGCGGCGGGTTCGGTGCCGACCAACACCGCATTTTGTTGCAGCGTATTAGCGACAACCGCGCTGTGGACACTGACGGCAGCCTTGCTTGGGCCAGTTGTGCCACCTGTATATTGGAAGATGGCCGGGTCGTCTTTAGTGGGGCGAATTTTAGGCTGCTGGCCCGCATATTTTTTCAGTAAATCGGGTAGGGCATGATCCCCCGACTGAATTTCCACCCGATGCCCCCCTCTTTTCTCTTTGGCTAATCCAAATAAAAAGGCAGCGGCAGGCGGAAAACCCTCTTTAATGTTGGTGACAATCACTTGTTGCAGCGGCGTTTGGGCACGAATTTGACAAATAGCGTTATAAAATAAACTTAATGTCACAATGGCTTTGCAACCGCTGTCCTGTATCATCTCGGCCAAGCGGGCAGGCGGATAAGTTGGATTCAGCCCCACCGCAATCATGCCAGCTCCTAGTGCTCCGAACCATGCCACGACAAAGGCCGGACAGTTGGGCATCAGCAGCGCAACCCGATCCCCTTTTTGTAATCCCAAGTCGTATAAAGCGGCCCCAAATGCATCAGCCCGTTCTTTCAATTGGGCATACGTCATCACTTGCCCTACACGACCCACCACAGGCAGTACCGCCGAGGTAATCGTCGCAGGTGTATTGGGGGCACTTTCAGCGGCACGGGTCAAAATATCCGCAACTGACCAATCCGGATACGGTTCAAGGGTCGGCGGGACATGCGGGTCATAATTTTTTAACCAGCGTTTTTCAGCGGCTACCGAACTCATCTAATTTTGCTCCTAAACTCTAATTTGGATTTGCCCAATAATATATCATTCTTTTAGGTCTATCGTTTTGCCATAGACCCGCTCCTCAGCGGTAATTTCCATACCCACCTTGCGATACAGATGTTGTGCGGCAGTATTGTCATTGGTCGTAATCAACATGGCCTGCGTCGCACCATGTGCCCTTAAATGCTGCAATGCAGTTTGCATCAAGGCCAAACCTAGCCCCTTGCCCTGATAATCAGCATGAGTTTCGATGTAATCAATCCACCCGATATATTGCCGACTGCGAATCCATTCTTCGCGTGTAATCGAGCACTCCAAGTAGGCCACCATTTTGCCTTCGGGGTTTTTGACTACAAAATGCTGATATTGGGGGTGATAGATAAGTGCTTTTTGGTGTTCCATCAGCACGGCTGCAAAACCATACAGGGTTTGATATTCCTCCAATTCACTGGCGGCAAGGGGTTCGATTTCAAATCTATTGGGTAGTTTTGCGGTTTTAATAACCCCATCCAGCCCACACCCCATATACACATTGTACCCAGTTAGGATGAGGGTAAACCCCCGATTTTCTAGGAGGGCAACATCCTGATTACTCTCTTGCTCAAATGGGGCAACCCCAACGGTCAAGGCTGTGCGCTGCTCACGGGCAATTTCAGTCAATCGCTGGTCTGACCAGTCGAGTATCGCCTCTGTAACTTCAACTCGGTTCTGGGCAGGATGGATAACACGTTCTAGGCCATAGGCTGTACTGGCGGCGTGGCGTTTGGAGAGCATGGCAAATGCGATGATGTCGCCCTGCCCATTTTCCCACACGGCGGCGTCACGGCTTTTGTCCCACAGGCGCGAACTCATCAGCAATTTCAAGCGCCACACCGTCGGGTAGCGGTTCACAAAACCGGCCCCACGATAGGTGAGCAGTAGATTAAGTACTGGTTCAAGGTCATTTTCAGTATAGGGGCGCTGACGTATCATAGGATGTCCTCCAAAAGGCGTGCCCATATGATGTTGCCACGCCCCTTATGAAAATTACTAGATAATCTCGCGTTCCTGATAGATGCCAAAAACCTCGCGCATCACATCCATTGTTTCTTGCAAGGTGACATAGGCCCGCGCACATTCAATTAGATAGGGCATGGTGTTTTCCGTACCCAAACACGCCTGACGTAGATTATCGAGGGCTTGTCGCACTTTTTCGTTGTCGCGTTCTTGTCGCAGTTGTTTAAGCCGATTAATCTGACGGTCATAACCCTGTGGATCCATTTCCAAAATTGGAATCCGCAGTTCGGCATCGGGGTCGGCGTATTCATTCACCCCTACGATGATACGTTCTTTGCGATCCATTTCACGGGCATGACGGAAGGCCGAATCCGCAATTTCTTGCTGGATATATCCGGCCTCGATTGCTGGCAGCACCCCGCCAAAATCCTCAATCCGCCGGAAATATTCATAGGCTTCGGCTTCCATATCGTTGGTCAGTTTTTCCACAAAATACGAACCACCGAGAGGGTCAATCGTGTTGGCTGCACCCGTCTCATGCGCGACGATTTGTTGGGTACGTAGGGCAATGGTAACAGCATGTTCCGATGGCAACGCTAATGCCTCATCCATACTGTTGGTGTGTAGTGACTGTGTGCCACCCAAGACTGCCGCGAGGGCCTGCATCGCCACCCGTGCCACATTGATTTCGGGCTGTTGGGCAGTCAATGAAACGCCAGCAGTCTGGCAATGGAAACGGCATAGCCATGAACGCGGGTCTTTCGCCCCAAAAGTTTCACGCATTTCACGTGCCCAAATCCGACGAGCCGCCCGCAACTTGGCGATTTCCTCGAAAAAGTCGTTATGCACATTGAAGAAAAACGATAAGCGCGGCGCGAATTCATCAATATTCAGCCCACGTTTCAGTGCCCACTTAACATATTCAATACCGTCCGCCAGTGTAAACGCCAATTCTTGGGCGGCAGTGCTACCAGCCTCACGGATGTGATAACCGCTGATGCTGACACTATTCCATTGGGGCAGATGCTGGGTGGCAAATTCGATGGTATCTGTCACCAAACGCATCGAGGGTTCGGGTGGGAAGATGTATTCCTTTTGGGCAGTGAATTCTTTGAGAATGTCATTTTGCAATGTGCCGCGTAGCTTATCCATCGAAACGCCTTGTTTTTCAGCCGTCACGATGTAATAGGCCCAAATGACCGCCGCTGGACTGTTGATGGTCATGGAGGTAGATACCTGATCGAGGGGAATGCCATCAAACAGGATTTCCATGTCTTTCAGCGATGAGACGGCCACCCCACATTTTCCAAATTCGCCTAAGGCTTCGGGTGAATCCGTGTCGTAACCCATTAAGGTTGCTAGGTCGAATGCTACACTCAAGCCCATGTTGCCGTGTTCTAGCAAATACTTAAAACGGGTGTTGGTTTCTTCGGCAGTGCCAAACCCAGCAAACATTCGCATCGTCCACAGTTTACCCCGGTGTCCGGTGGCGTGGACGCCGCGTGTATAGGGATATTCCCCCGGCAGGCCTAAATCGCGCATGTAGTCGAATTCGCTGAGATCAAGCGGCGTGTACAGACGTTCAATGGGGCGGCTGCTTTCGGTGATGAAGGTGTCACGCCGTTCGGGGGCCTTTGCCAACGTCTTATTCAACGTGGTTGTTTCCCACCGTTCGGCCTGATTTTGCAATGCGTCTAAAAACGACGAATCAAACATGCGTCAATTGCTCCTAAACTCAAATTTACGCTTCGATTCGGGGACTTTTCTCGGATTATAGCACATGAAATTGGGTACTATTGGGAGGGTTTTTCTTTGATGGATTGATAGGGAGTTGAAGCATTATGCGAGCCGTCGTGCAGCGCGTCACCAAAGGGTCGGTCATGGTCGAAGGCCAAGTGACGGGCGCAGTTGAACAGGGTTTTGTGATTCTATTGGGTGTCAAAAATGGGGATACCGAAGCCGAGGCCCGTTGGTTAGCCAGCAAAGTTGCGGGCCTACGTATTTTTGACGATGACGAAGGCAAAATGAATCGTTCGTTGTTAGATGTGGGAGGCGGGGCATTGGTCGTGTCCCAATTTACGCTTTATGCCGATGCCCGACGCGGCAAACGCCCCGGTTTTACGGATGCAGCCCCTCCCGAAATAGCCGAGCCGTTGGTCAACCGTTTTGTTGAATTATTGCGCGAGGCGGGTGTACAACGGGTCGAAACAGGTATCTTTCGGGCGATGATGTTGGTTGAAATTTATAATGATGGCCCGGTCACCATTTTATTAGAACGGGATGCTGAAAATGCTGACTAATCGTAAGGCCTTAAGCCAAATGGGCGCTTGACCTGTGCAAAATATCCGTATCTAAGTTTGAACCTACGAATAGGTGTAGGAATACGCTAGAATAACAACACAATTCGATTCTCATTCGAGTGAGCAAAAACCTACATGCGACGACATAACATCTATCCATTCACAGCCATTGTCGGTCAAGAACCCATGAAGCGGGCCTTAATCTTGAACGCCGTTAGCCCGACAATTGGTGGCGTCTTGATTCGTGGTGAACGCGGAACTGCCAAATCTACCGCAGTACGTGCGCTGGCCGCCTTGTTGCCAGATATTGAGGTCGTGGCGGAATCGCCATTTAATGACGACCCCAAACGCCCTGATCAGTGGTCTGACCTCGTACATGAATGGAAAGAGGCCGGACGTGAAATTCATACAACAGTCCGTCAGCGGCGCTTGGTGGATTTACCGGTTGGTGCAACCGAAGACCGTGTAGTCGGGACGCTCGATATTGAAAAAGCGATTAAACTGGGCGAAAAACATTTTGAGCCGGGAGTTTTAGCGGCGGCTAATCGTGGCATTTTGTATGTGGACGAAGTCAATCTATTGGATGACCACTTGGTTGACCTGCTGCTGGATTCCGCTGCGATGGGTATCAACGTGGTTGAACGCGAAGGCATCAGCTTCCAACATCCGGCTCGTTTTATCCTGATTGGGACGATGAACCCCGAAGAGGGTGAACTACGCCCCCAACTGTTAGATCGTTTTGGCCTCTCCGTCGAGGTACGTGGTCTCAATGACCCCCGTGAACGTCTGGCGATTTTGGAGCGCCACATCGAGTTTGATAACGACGCCAACAAGTTCTATCAGGTCTGGATGCCCCACGAACAAGCCTTGTCGGATCGGATTGGCGTGGCAACTGAGATTGTTGAAGAAGTGGAATATTCCCGCGAAAATCTCTATACCATCGCTAATTTAACCAGCACACTGCTGATTGACGGACATCGTGCCGACTTGGTTATTCTCAAGACCGCCCGTGCCAATGCCGCCTACGAAGGCCGCCGGAGCATCACTAACCACGATATTTTGTTGGCAGCCGAACTAGCTCTGCCGCATCGTGTCAAGCGTGGGCCGTTTTCCGATGCCGTCCTCAATATGGCGGAACTCGGCAATAAGCTCGATGAAATCTCGGCTGAGTATGAGAACAACCCCGAAGCACAATCTTCAACTGAAACCGGCGAAAACAACGCCACTAAAAAAAAAGTGAGTCGGTAGACGGCCAAACTGGGGAAGAGGTTCAGGAAATGAGTGAAGCTGAACCCGCTCCCCAAAACGTCTTCGATACGGGTAGCAATTATTGGTGGGAGGGGGGCAAACAGGTCAAAACGGGCGAGGAATTTGTCGCTCGTAGTCTCGACACCCCCCTTGACCGCCTGACTCGTAAGACTTCGGGCCGCCGCAGTCGCACCCACACCGACCGCAAACGGGGTCGGTATATCCAAGCCCGCCCCGCCAATAACCGTACCGATGATGTGGCATTTGATGCCACTTTACGTGCGGCTGCCCCTTTCCAAATCGAACGCACCGACGAGCGCGACGCCAAAGACCTCGCCTATTCCATCCATATGGAAGACCTCCAACGTAAAGTCCGCGTAAAAAAATCGGCCAACCTCATTATGTTCGTGGTGGATGCGAGTTGGAGCATGGCGGTTGCTGAACGTATGAAGGCCACCAAAGGTGCGATTTTGTCGCTTTTGACGGATGCCTATCAGCGCCGTGACCGCGTAGGATTGATTGTTTTCCAAAAAGACCGTGCTCTAATCATCTTACCCCCAACCAGTTCTGTCACGCTGGCGAAAAAGGCCCTTGTGGATATTCCGGTGGGTGGTAAAACACCCCTTTCGGCGGGCTTAAAGTTGGCTTATGAAATCATCCGTCAGGAACAAACTCGTCATCCCGATGTCATGCCCATGATGATTTTGTTGACGGATGGGGCAGGTAATGTGGCAATGACTGATTTGCCCCCCCAAGAAGAGGCGCATCGCATTGCTGATTTATTTGAAGAGCACCACATCCGTACCGTGACGATCAATATGGAACATGCGGCGTTTGATCAGGGTTTGGCGCGGCGGCTGGCTGAACGGCTGGGTGGGCCGTGTTATACCCTGAGCGAACTCAAGGCCGAGATTCTGTATGAGACCGTGAAACAGGAACTGAATACGCTATGACATCCGAACAGCGCGATCTTGCCAAAGAATTCCGGCTCATTTTGGTAGGCCCTAATTCCGGCCTCTGCACCGCTTTTCAAAAACACTTTGACGGCCTCCCCCATGTGGAAATCGTCAAAGGACGTTTTGAAGAATTACCAGAGTTTGATTGCATGGTCAGTGCCGCTAACTCATTTGGGCTAATGGACGGTGGGGTGGATTTGGCAATTTCGCGCTTCTTTGGTTGGCAGTTGATGGATAGGGTGCAAGCGCGGATTTTAGAGGAATTTTTAGGGGAACAGTCGGTCGGCACATCTGTCATTGTTGAAACGGGCCATGAAAAACATCCTTTTCTGGCCCATACCCCGACCATGCGCGTTCCATTGGAAATTACCCACACTGATAATGTCTACCGAGCGATGTGGGCGATGTTGTTGGCGGTGCGGCGCCATAACCAAATTTCGGATAAACCGATTAAGACAGTGGCGTGTCCGGGGCTCGGAACAGGGGTGGGAAAAGTGCCTTATCCCGAAGCGGCCCGCCAAATGGCATTGGCCTATCGCAATTTTCATTTCCCACCACGTAGCATTGATTGGCCTTTTGCCTCCCTGCGCCAAGAACAAGTCCGCTTTGGAGGGGACTATGGCTTTAAGATTCCCCCGGAAACCAAACTTTAAGAAATCAGGCCGGTCTGTCCTTCAACGGGATGAGGGTTAGACCGATAACTGCTACGGCAATCGTAGCAACAAGGGCCAATTTCTGAAACGGCCCAAAACTTGACCCCTCGCGCAGCATATCTACCATAACAATGCCAATTGCCCCCATGATACCGCCGAGGACACAGGCGATCCCCATTAGGCGCTTGCTGATGGTGAAATCGTCCGATAGTAGCTGTTGAATCCATTTGACCATTGCTAAATGCTCATTCCTTCGTTGGCTCAGTTGACCCCTCTATTTTGGGCGTTTCTTCCGGTTTTGTTTCTAGAGTATCCACAGCGGGCTTGGTCGTCTCCGCAATCTTAGTGTCCTGTTCGGCCTGTGGCGCGGGATTGGTTTCTGATATGCCCCCAGTTTCAGGTACGCCAGTAGTTCCTTGGGTAAAAAGCCGCCGAGGGCCTTTCCCTACTAGTGCCGGACGGGCTTGTAGCATATCCACCCGTAGCCATGCCCCCGGTTTCGCGTATAACCACCAATAAATCAGAATGGGAAAAATCAAGTACACAATCGGGGACTCTTTGCCCGCCCCGTGTTCTTCAACCGAGGGTACGGTTGCAATATGGAGTGCCCAATAGCCTATGATAAAAAACAACGTTCCCATAATCAAAAGGGTATAGCTGCCACGTTTTTCCAATAGATAGGCCGCTACAAATAATACCGGATATAACTCGATATAGTAGGTTGTAGCGACACGCGGCGCGATGAGTAATGAGGCACACATCGCCAGCATCACCCCCCAGAAAAAATTGGTGCTGTCTTGCTTGATAATGGCCTTATACCAATATTTTGCAACTGGAATCAAAATCAACCCTGACAACACAATTTGCCCGATCAGGCTAATTGCATCGGGAATTTGATCAAAGGGGTGGGTCAAAATATGGGCAACAGGGTAGGTTTCGGCATAGTTGGAATAATTGAAAACACGGTGACGCCATTCGCTAAACCATTCGGGCAGCAAAATAAATGAGACGCCTGCCAACAGGGTAAAGGTCATAAAAAAGCTCGTGACCAACTGGCGGCGATCGTTGCGGAAGGCCCATAACAAGAGTAAAAGAATTAGAATATAACCCGTTTGGGGCTTGATGGTCGAAAGTGCCAGCATCACCCCCGCAAAACCATCCCTGCGTCGGGCAATCCCCCAATAGGCCGCGATGTGAAACCCAAAAGCTAAAAAGGCGGGTTGGGCCAATAGCAAGCCCCGCACCGAAAAATAGCTGGTGATGACCGTTAATAGAAGTAAGGCGAGAGTAATCGGCTTGGGGAGCCAGCCTAATGTATCAAGTTGAAGCGCTAATGACCCTATCAGCAGCAGCAGCAAAAATTCCATAAAAATGGCGGCAGCCAATTGAAATTCCAATAATGCTAGTGGGCCAAACAGGATAATCAGATAAAAGGGGTAAACAAATTGGAACTGGTCTTCGTCTTCTTTAGCCAAGCGGTCGTAGATGGCTAATTGGCTTTGAATGCCAACCTTGTTGTCATAGGGACTGAGATTGTCTTCCCAAAATAACTTGCCCCCTTCCCATGTCGGATAAATATCGGTTGCCCCTACCGTCAAATTTTGATAGATAGCGATGGTACTGGCGACTGCGAAGATGTATGCCCCAATAATCAGCAAGATCCAACCCGCGAGTTTTGATGAATTGGTGCCGTTTGCTGTTTTCACGCCAAAAACACCCTCTCTAGAAAGAATGGTTTATCAAGTTACAGTTTTAGTCGCTTACTATTTCAAGGATATGCGCTTCGGGGGTTTTGTGCGAGTCCCTAAAAAATTTGAGGAAACAAACATTTTGAGGCACAATGAACGACGCTATAGGGCTAGAGAGTCGCTAAGTACCTTAACAGGCTGGATTAGAGATTTTACAAAGAGTTTGCAAAATTTATCACAAGGTGTATAATCGCGTTAATTTTTAGGCCTAAATGCCCAAGCATTTGTCTTTCTCACCACGACAACTGAATTTATAGGTTTCACTAATCGGCGGCGTATTTGGCCGCACGGTTTTGTCGTTTGAACTGAACGGGTTGTAAATCATTAGGTGCAGTTTGGGCCAGTCTTGACTGGTTCAGGAGGAATACGTTTCATGTCTACATCTCGTGCCATCAGGCCGACACCCGCCTCGGCCAAAACCGAGATTGATGCGCCCTCCCAAGGGCAAATTCAAGTTGCTCCCGTTACACGACGAGAGTTTTTGTTTTATGTCTGGGGAGCCAGCATGGCACTCCTGCTTGCTGCCAGTGGCGGCATTATTGTCTGGTTTGCCTTGCCTCGCTTTAAGGCAGGTGAGTTCGGTGGTTTGATTGATGTCACCAGCATTCCAAAACCGGGCGATCCACCCGTGAAGTATCCGGCTGGTAAGTTTTGGATGTCCAACGACGCCGATAAAGGCTTGGTCGCGCTGTACACGGTCTGCACCCATCTTGGTTGCCTCTATGCGTGGGCGCAATCAAACTTCCGGTTTGAATGCCCCTGTCACGGGTCAAAATATACGACCGCTGGTACATGGATTGAAGGGCCTGCCCCGCGCAGCCTTGACCGCTTCCCAATTGTCGTGACTACCAACAATGGTGATGTCACCAACAATGAAGCGGGTGATCCTATCCCCGGTTTGACCCCCGCCAATGTCATTAACGTCCGCGTGGATACGGGTAAACGCATTAAGCGCGACGGTCATGTCTAAAAGTAGCGTTGTTATGAGTGCCGTTTGGTTTATGAGGAGAGTCTGATGTCGGTACTGCCTGTTCCGTCCATCTTGGACGACATCAAAGAAAAAGGCGTCCGTAAAGCGGTCTATGAAACGCTTGACCGGACGACTGAGCGTATCACTGCCGGGATGAACCTTCAGGATATTCGTGAAGCCCTGCGTGGTGACAAACCCTCGCGCCGCCCCAACCCCCGCCTCACCCCTCATGCGGATGGGTTCTGGCTGCATATGCGCCCTTCGTACTATCACACCTCGGTGACTGGGTTATATCCCACGTTCCGGCTGGGGTGGCTTTCGACCTTCTTCTTTGCCTTTGAGATTATTACGGGCCTCTTCCTGATGATTTTCTACACACCATCACCGGATGTGGCCTATAACGATATGAAGAATATCCTCGGCAACGTGCCCTTGGGCCAATTGATGCGTGACCTGCATCGTTTGGGGGCTGAGGCGATGGTGACGGTGGTGGCGCTGCATATGCTCCGCACCTTCATTACCGGGTCGTATAAGAAACCACGCCAATTTACGTGGTTGACGGGTGTGATTCTACTCTTGGTCACACTGTTCCTCAGCTTCTCCGGCTATTTGTTACCGTGGGACCAACTGGCCTTCTGGGCAGTGACGATTGGTACATCCATGGCCGAAGCGGCGCCGCCACAGGTGGTCGGGACGAATGTCAACTTGCTCTTGCGTGGTGCACCTGACATTGGCGCAGGTGGGTTGTTACGTTTCTACCTGTTGCACGTGTTTGCCCTGCCCTTGATTACCACTATTTTCATCGGCGTGCACTACTACAAAGTCGTGCTGCACGGTCACAGTTTGCCGCCGCGTGAAGAAGAGGTGGGTAAAGACACCGCTAAACGTGTTCCCATGGATCGCCGCACCTACTACATCCCCGATATTATGTCCAACGAACTGGCATGGATTGGGATGGTTGGTTTCATTCTCGTGCTGTTGTGCCTCTGGTTCTTCCATGCCCCACTCGAAAATCATGCCGACCCACAAGTAACACCACTGCACACCACTGCACCGTGGTATTTCTTGTGGCTGCAAGGGATGTTAAAACTCGGTGATAAAGTTATTATGGGTGTGGTGCTGCCGACCCTCATTTTCGGGTTCTTGTTTGCCCTGCCCTATATTGACTTGACCCCCAGCCGCCGTTATGCCCATCGCCGTATTGCGCTGTCGGGTGGAATGCTGACCTGCTTTACCCTCATCGTTTTGACCTTCATGGGCACGCCCCATTATGGGGTTTCAACCGCTGCCAATGATGAAGTGGCCCAAGTGCTTATTCCAATGGAAGGTGTTGGGGCGATTCGCTCTATTCCATTTGATGAATTGAAAGCCAACTTAACGGCCAGCCGTTCTGAAAACGTCATTTGGACAGTGGATGTGGATGCGTGGAAGAACGCGACACCCCGTGCCGATTTCGATGCCAACATTTTGGCCCGCGATCCCAATGTCATCGCGATTACCGATAGCAATATTGACCAACTGGAAGAACAGTATAAGGATAATTATCCGACTCTGTGGAAGGCCATCGAAGAATTCCATCACCTGTTATTTGAGGAATTCCCCGACAACCTGCCGAATGCCGTTGGTTATATGAGCATTTCCTTGAAGCAGGAGAACTTGGCACGCATCTATATTTTGATGACGTGGGATGTGCCTGAGCTTGACAAGGAAAGCGGCGAGATCATCATGAAAGATGACGAACCTAAGCTGCTCTTAGACGTGGATGGCAACCCCATTCGCAGCGTCTCTGGCAAGCAGGTTTACATCCACCAAGAATCTGAGTGGCACGAACATTGATAAAACGGGCAGGCTAGTGAAAAATCCATTGGCCTGCACTGTTTCCCATAATTTTGTAACAAGTACGACCATTCGCGCTGTACGGCGAAGGAAACATTGAATGGAAAATAATCAGAAACAACCTTTCATGGAATTTCCGTCCGTTGAATCCCGCGTGATTGCCGGTATCCTCTTTTTTACCGGAACACTGATTATGCTGGCTTGGGCGGCAATTAATGAACCAGCTCGTATGACCGAGTTTACTGAGCGTTTCAACGGGCGTTCGATTGAAACAGGCGCTATCCTGTTTGAAAATAACTGTGCGACCTGTCACGGGCAAGAAGGCTATGGCATCGCGGGCCGTGCGCCTGCCTTGAACAATCCCTTTCTTTTGAATTACAGCTTTTTTGGCGAATATGACCGCCAAATCACGGCCCTAACTGACCAAATTGCGGCAGTGGATTCTGAAAAAGAACCCGAAAAGAAGGCCGAACTGGAAAGCCAACTGGCTGTGGTCGAAGCTCAACGCCAAGAACTGTATGAAACCCTGCGTTACGACTACAGTGAACAGTGGACGGCGCTTGATGCTCAACTGACGGCGCTGGACAGTCGTATTCAGGAAGAATTGGACATCCCGGCCAGCTTGCTTGCCGTGCAAGTTCAACAACGCAATGATGAAATTTCGGCCCTAGATGCACAATTGCTCCCCGTTACGGAGCGTATCACGGCGGCTCAAGGTGCGGGGCAAACTCCTGATCCAGCCGATGTGCAACAGCAAACCGATCTTCAGGCCCAGATTGATGCCAAGAAGGCTGAGCTAAGTCCATTTAGCACTTTGAATGATGAGCGCGTCCCCTTGCAGGCAAAGGTGGTACGTTATGCCACACTGAAAGATGCCCATGCGCAGGTGCAAGCCCTACGGCTGCAAATTGCTGATCTGGAAAGCCAACTGGCCGCTCTCCCCGAAGAGGATGCAGGTCGCGCCGATATTGAGACACAACTGGACAATCTACAAACTCAATTGTCCACCCAAGAAAAGGCCCGTGATGATGCGCTAAAGGCGATGGTAGAAGCCAAAGACATCATTGACTTTGACCCCGAAGCCGACAGCCGTATGACTCAACTGAAATGGAACGGCACGCTGGAGGATTTGATTTACACTACCCTCATCAGCGGTCGCCCTGTCAGTGCCGCCTATTGGCCTTCACCGATGGTGGCATGGGCACAGGATGCAGGTGGCCCGTTGCGTCGTGACCAAGTCCAGAACTTGACCGATTATGTTCTCAATTGGAGTCGTGACTTTACCCTCCAAGACGTGCGCCGCATCAATCAACTGGCGGTTATACCCAGCGCCTCGGCTGGCCCGACGGTTGAAGGGGTCTGCCCGAAAGCCGATACGGATAACGCAAGCTGCAAGATTGATGATGTCGTGACCCAAATCAGCGCCATCACCAATGCCGATAGCACAGCCGGTCAACAGGCCTATAGCCAAAATGGGTGTGCTGGTTGCCATTACTCCGGTAGCGCGATTGCCCCGGCTCCACAAGGGGTCTTTACCCGCGCCGAACAACATGCACAAGAAAAGCCGGATCTCTATCCAGATGCCCGCCACTACCTTGTCCAAAGTATTTTGCTGCCCAATTCGGACTCGGCCTATGGTTTCACTGCTGGGGCCATGCCGCAGACGTTTGGCAAGACATTGGATCTCCAAACACTCGGCAACATCATTGCCTATCTGGAAAGCCAAGACCAATAGGGTCATCTAAATCTTTAACCCAAGCAGCGTTCCAAAAATCAATGGGACGCTGTTTTTATTTGCAACCAAGTTCCGAATTTGCAAAATCTGTGTAAAATCAAGCCAATTGTCATTTAGAAATGTGTGGTTATACTTCCTGTTCAATACAGCGATTGGTATAATTAAACTTATGTAGATCGGAGGCACAAGTCAGTGTCAAAACGTTTAGCCCTACCCGTTGCCTGCATCATTTTTGGCTTTATCCTCATTGGGATCGTTTCTTCAAATACCCCTGTTTCGCACGCCCAAGAAGGGGAACGAAACTTGGCTGCGTTGCGAGGATCAGCCGTCTACGCCGAATTTTGCTCGGCTTGTCATGGCCCCAAAGGTGAAGCAATCGGCAGCGCCCCCGGTTTTGTCTCAATTGCCGAGTTCGACCCCGCGACCGTTCGCGCTCAGATTGTTGAAGGCTACGATTCAGACGAAAACACCCCTGTTAAAATGGTGGGCTATGGCATTGAAGCGGGTGGCCCTTTGCAAAGCACCCAAATAGATGATGTGGTAGCCTATATGCTCACGTGGCAAACTGGCGATACGCCTGAACTGCCTGACGCCCAGCTTGAACCCGGTGCAGTTGTTTATACTGGCCCCGGCAATCCATCCGAAGGTGCAACGGTCTATGCCTATGCCTGCCTCGGTTGTCATGGTCGTGATGCCAAAGGTCGGGGTAAGGCCAATTTCCCACGTTTTACCATTGATGAAAATTCCGTGCGTGTTGCCGCGACGGGTGATGGACATGGCTTTGTGCCAGCATTTGCCGACAATGCAGGTGGCCCATTAGCCCCGCAGCAACTCGATAATCTGGACGCCTATCTGCGCACCATTGACGTTGAAAAAGAAGAAGAAGGGCCGCAAGGCGTTACTATTCTATTGATGGTCTTAGGCCTTGGTGCTGTTGGAATCGTCGGTGGGGTCTATGTCGCTGCTAACCGACAAGGCCGCGCCGCAGGATAAAATGATTCGATAAAGTACATTGATGATTGGGTTAGTAGCTAAGGAGCAAATTTGATGGCAACCAACACCCCCGCATGGGAGAAAACTCCCGAACTCGCTGCACAACTAAAACCCCGCTTTGGTCAGCGCCAAATGTATATGCTGATGGGCGGTATCGGTATTTTGGGGATCATCGCATACCTCATTTATGGAACATTGTTTGGCGGGGCCTATTTCAAGACAGTAGATGAGCTAGTCAAAGACCCCGATATGGTTGGCAAGAATGTCCGTATCTCTGGCGTGGTCATTGGCGACTATCATTTCGACTCCGAGACGCAAACCCTGACTTTTACTATTGGTAATATTCCAAATGACAATGACACCATCAAAGAACAGGGTGGCCTAGCGGCGGTATTAAGCCGAGCTGCTGCCGACCCAAATGTCACCAAATTGGCAGTCGTTTATCATAATGGTGAGATACCAGACTTGCTAAAGAATGAGGCGCAGGCTATCCTCTCTGGAAAGTTGGGAGAAGACGGTATCTTCTACGCTGACAGCCTGCAACTTAAATGCCCAACCCGTTATGCGGATGACGCCCCCGATCAGGTGGCAAAAAACCAGTAATTAGTTGGACATTGCCCTCAGCACAGGGCGAAACTCTATAAAAATCAGCAGGGGGGCTGCAACGTCAAGAATTGCCGCCCCCTTTGTTATTCACACGTCCGTACCCGTTAAATAGTCTGGACAAAGAAGCTATGATCGCTGAACTCGGGATTGTTTTTACATCGCTGGCGCTTCTAGTCGCAATCGCAGCAACCCTGCTTGCTATTCTAAGCGTCGTCCTCAAAGATGAGCGCTTCGCATCCAGCGCACGGAATGCGTTGCTCGCCGTTTTTCCTCTGCTCTCTGTTGCCTGCTTGCTGTTGATTTATGCCCAATGGACAGGCGAGTACAGCATTGATTACGTCAACAGTGTCTCGGCTAACTCGCAACCCCAAACGCTGAAAGTCACGGCCCTGTGGGGCAGCCAAGCGGGGTCTTTGCTCTTTTATTCGTGGATGCTTAGTCTATTTAGTGCCAGCGCGGTCTGGTTCAACTGGAAGCGCCAACATCACCTGATGCCTTGGGTGATGGTTTTTGTTGGGGCTACCATCGTTTTTTTCACGCTTTTGAACGTCTTTTATGAAAATGCTTTTGCCCGTACATGGATTGACCCCTCTGGCAACCGACAAACCATTGAGGTTTCTGTCTTAAAACCGGAAGGTAAAGTGGTTGCTTATCCGTGGAAAGTCGAAATTAATGGGCAATCACAAGCCGATTATGGCCCATCCAACACCATTGCACCGCAACCGGGTATCGGCGAGGTTTATGATGGGCATGGCCTAAACCCCTTGCTGCGTCACCCCGGTATGGTGATTCATCCACCCATGCTCTATCTCGGTTTTACCGGATTCGTCATCCCCTTCGCTTTTGCGATGGCTGCCCTCATGATGGGGCATATGGACGCCGACTGGATTCGGGCCGTGCGGCGGTGGAGTTTAATCGCATGGGTCTTTCTATCCATCGGCCTCATTTTGGGCGGACGCTGGGCCTATGACGTGCTTGGTTGGGGTGGTTATTGGGGCTGGGACCCGGTCGAAAACTCAGCCTTCCTGCCGTGGCTGACAGGTACGGCCTTTTTGCACAGCGTTATGATTCAAGAAAAACGCGGGATGCTCAAAGGCTGGAACATGGTGATGATTATCGCCACCTATCTCTTGGTTTTGCTGGGCACTGTCGCCACCCGCACCGGCCTTTTGAGCAGTGTTCACACTTTTGCTGAAAGCCCACTCGCCATTCCAATGGGGGCCTTCTTGCTGACCACCTTGATTGGCAGCACGGCTGCTTTCCTGTGGCGCGGTCGTCAGGGCTATTTTAAAGGCGACCATGAAATTGAGGGTATTTTCAGCCGCGAAAGCATGTTTATGCTCAATAACTGGGTGTTTTTCGCGCTGGCAATTGTGGTTTTCTGGGGCACATGGGCCGAGAAAATTACTGACCTCGCGGTTGGAGTAGGCCTTCGCCAAAACGTCATCACCTTGGGGCCAGATTACTATCGTACACCCACCGCCATTTTATTCCTCATCATCTACATCTTGATGGGGGTTGCGCCGTTGGTGGCATGGCGACGTGCAACGGCTGAAAAAGTGGGGGCGGCTTTGCGATTCCCCATCGCCCTGACAGCGATTGTCATCATCGGCCTCATTATTTACGGCATCAGTGTTGGTGCGACCATCGGGTTTGGCATCATGGCCTTTGCTGGATTCGCCACCCTGCTTGAGATCTCCAAAGGAGCACATGCCCGTCATAAGGCGCATGGTGAACCCTATCCAGTGGCCCTCTATAAATTGGTTGGCCGTGATCGCCGTCGCTATGGCGGTTATATCATCCACCTCGGCATTGTGGTCATTGGGATTGGCGTCATCGGTAGCACCATCTTCCAAAAAGTGACCCAACAGACCATTACCCCCGGTCAAACTATCAGCCTCGGCGCCTATACAATGCGGCTGGATAATTCCTTCCTTGCCCAAGCTGAAGATGACCGTACTATGTCAGTTGCAAATGTCACGCTCTTCCACAATGGCAAAGAAATTGACCAACTGCGCCCCCGCCGTGACTTTTTCCCATCGGGTTCGCCCATGACGATAGCGGGCGTTCACAGCAATCTAGAAGGGGATTTCTATTCACTCTTGGTTTTTACGCAAAACGACCAAGTAACCTTCCGTGTTTACTTTAATCCACTAGTCAATTTTGTTTGGTGGGGTGGGGTTTTGCTCATCATTGGAACGATTATTGCGGCGTGGCCGTCACGTGAACCTGCCATTGTTCGACAGACTCGTCGTTCACCTGTTGCTGCCATTGCCACCGCAGGAGACTAGAAAGATGTTCAGACGGATTTTAGGACTCAGTTTTATTGGAATTTTGGTCTTCACAGGTTTGGTCGTTATCCACCAGCCGGTTAGCGCCCAAGGGGGCGATAAATATCCGCCGGGGGTAAGCGCCGACGATGTATATAAAATCGCCGCCCAAATCTATTGTGATGTATGTAAAGGGGTATCCATCGCCTATTGCCCCAGCGACCAATGCCAAGCATGGCGCGAAGAAATTGGCGATTTGTTGGCACAGGGTAAAAACGAACAAGAAATCAAACAACATTTTGCTGACCGCTATGGTGAGAAAGTCACCGGGGTTCCAGTTAGTGCGGCCAATCGCCGCCTAACCTATGGAATTCCCATAGCGTTAGCGGTCGCCGCAGGTTTAATGGTTTCCTTTCAAGTGTATCAATGGCGTCGGCGTGAAACCCGGGCTGTTCAGGTGGCCCGCGCTGCTAACCTTGACGAAAACTATGACCGACCTGTACCTGACAATGTTGACCCTGCCTATCTTGAACGTTTGATGAAACTTTTGGACGGCAACAAATGACCCAAGTAACCCCAAATCAACCCATTTCTGATACCGAAGTCTATGATGCCTATGCCGATAATGCTCCAGCACAGGCCCCGGCTAAAAATCGTATGATGACACCTTTTGCTATTGTGGTTGTCGTTGGCGTGCTACTGATTTCCGCGATGGTCGCATGGGGTATCTATCGCAATGAACAAGAGCCATTGAATGATGGCCCAGCCCCCGATTTTTCGCTCAAAACTTATGATAATCAGAATATTCGTCTGTCGGACTATAAAGGCAAGAATGTGGTTGTCATTAATTTCTGGCAGACCAATTGCCCCCCCTGCCATGAAGAAGCCCCCATGTTGGTGAATGTCTATAACGACTACAAAGATCAAGGGGTGGTATTCATTGGGGTGAACGCCAAAGACCCTGACAAACTGGCCCTCGACTACATTGACCAATATGACATTACTTACCTCAATGGTTTGGATGTTGGCGATAAAATTCAAGGGATGTATCGCACCGATGGCTATCCTGAAACGATTGTCGTTAGCCTTGATGGGCAAGTACTGGTGCACTATATTGGTCAACCCAACGAAACCGCCTTTCGTCGCCTACTCGATCAGGCATTGGAGCAGTCATGACCGCCGGAGCTATCGTATTTGGACTTTTTGCCTTCGGGCTTATCGCATTTTTCGTGTTACGTCCGATTGTCTTTGCCGAGAAGGCCGTCAAGCGCGAGGTTTCATTAGCTGAATTGAGCGCAGAAGAATCGGCTGTCTTGTTACGGACACGCCTTGAAGGGTTTCTCATCAGCATTCACGACCTTGATTTTGACTTTGACACAGGTAAAGTTTCTAAACAGGTCTATGCTGAACAGCGAAAATTACTCATTGGTCGGGCTATCAGCATACTGATTCAATTGGATCAGACCGAGGCGCACTTGGTCGAAGTAGATGATGACATCGAACAGGCCATTGCGAGCTATCGGACAGTTGGCACTGAGAAAGTGGTATCTAAATCTAAGCAGGCCAAGAGGGTATCCATCTAATGCGTCGTCGCCTAAAACTATGGGCTGGTTGTGTGCTTTTAATCGGGGTTGGAATGTTTAATGTTCCAGTCACTGTCGCGGCACCCGCCCGACAACAATCCCTGACGATTCAAGGCCAATTGACCCTTGGCACGCTTGATGGCACAGCGATTCCCTCTGGTTTACCTGTCGAATTACAAATGATTAGCGTGCGGGATGGATTGTTGCAAACGCAGTCCATCCCCACCAACGCGGATGGGTCATTCACGTTTGTGAATGTCCCGCGTTTTGGCTCCGAGATTTTTTATACTCTCTCAGCGGTCTATGCTGGGTTACGTCAATCCACCCCGCCTTTTTCAGCCGATGATGTGGACGAGCAAGGTACAATCGTACTACGCCTTTACGAGACCACCGAGCAACTTGGTAATCTTGAAATTGCCCAAGCGACCACCCAAATTGATTTCACTGATGTTCAGCAGGTAGGCCTCAAGATTTTGCTGGAATTGCAAATCTTCAATCTGGGTGATCGTATCCCTTATTTCACGAATGAGGCTGATCCTACCCGCTTGGCGACATTTCATTTTGAACTGCCCGTCGGTGCGTATAACATCGCCCCCGAAGGCGAATCTGGTGCTCAGCGGTTTATCCTCCAAGAAAGCGTTATTCCGGTTGTCTACGATACCCAACCGATTTTTCCCAATTGGCCCACGCCACATATCATCCGCCTGTCCTATTTCTTACCCTATACGGGTAGTGCGGTGATTGACCAAGTGTTTCCGGTTACCGTCAATAATTTTTCGGTGTGGGTTCCCGAAAACGCCATTCAGGTTACGGGCGATCAATTTGCTCAGACTAAGGATCAAAAGCCCGAAGGGAGTAGCCTGACCTACCACATCTATAAACAAAAATCGTCGCTATCGGCCAATGAAAATTTGAAATTTACCCTTGAAGGCGTACCTACCCGTTCCACCACCGCCAAATCTGATACTTCTGAAGAGGGTGGGTCGGCTGTAGTGGCCCTGCTAATCGGCCTTAGTGTCCTTATCATTGGCGGAGCAGTGGGTTATTGGGTTTGGGCTTCGCGGCGCAAAGCAGCCCTCGCGCTTCTGGATGGCTCTTCGCAGAACGACGACAAAGGCACATCATGATTGAAATTGAAGGTCTCGTCAAAACATTTGGCTATTTCCCAGTATTGCGCGGGGTGGATTTACACGTCGAGCGCGGCCAGTTTTTGGCCTTTTTGGGGCCAAATGGCTCTGGTAAAACGACCATGCTGCGAATTTTGCAGGGACTTGCCAAGCCCACCGCTGGTCGCGTCATGATTGGGGGGTGGGAAATCCCCAGAGAAACTTTTGCCATCCGCCAGCAGCTAGGGGTGGTCAGTCATTTACCTTTGCTCTACGACGCCTTGACCGCCGAAGAAAACCTGCTGTTTTTTGCCCGACTCTACGACCTGCCTGCCTCTGAACGAGGGAACCGCGTTCACTCGATACTCCAACAGGTCGGCCTAGAAAAACGGGCCAAAGATGTTGTGCAAACTTTTTCGCGCGGGATGGTTCAACGCCTTGCGATTGCCCGCGCCCTGCTGCATGACCCGGCCATTTTACTGTTGGATGAACCCTATACAGGCCTTGATGTGGATGCCGCCGCCTTACTCGATCACCTGCTTACCGAAGTGGCTGGGGTCAAAGATGGGATTCGCACGGTCATTATGACCACCCATGATCTAGGGCGGGCCTATCAACATGCGACCCATATTGGGATTCTGAGCCGAGGCAAGATTGGTTATTATGGCCCCACCAGCGCCATGACTGCTGACGAACTGCCTCGCATTTACGCCGAAACCGTTGGGATGGTCACAACCGCATGAGCGCAACAACCACAACCTCTGAAACCACTACCCCTGCTGCCAAACCGCGACGGCTGCGTACCCCCTATTTTCAAGTGGTCGCGTCGCTGGCGTGGAAAGATTTACGCGCCGAGGCTCGTGGGCGTGAGTTGGTTAATGCCATGCTGTTGTTTTCGGTCATGGCGGTGCTAATTTTTTCCTTTGCATTGGAACTTGACCGCCAAGCCCAAGAAGCCACGGTGGGTGGAGTATTATGGGTAACAATTGCCTTTGCTGGGACACTGGGCCTAGGCCGTTCCCTTGCGGCTGAAAAAGACAAAGGTAGCTTAGATGCCCTATTGTTGGCCCCCGTTGAACGCAGCGCCCTTTTTTATGGCAAGATGATTGGTAATTTCTTGTTTACTCTCGCTGTCGGATTCTTGTTGGTTTTTTTGCTGACTGTCTTGTTTAATGTCAATCTTTTCCGGCCCGTGCTATGGCTCATCATTGTATTGGGCTGTTTGGGTTTTGCTACCACTGGCACATTGGTCTCCAGTATGAGTGTTCATGCCCGTGCCCGCGAAATGCTGCTGCCCATCTTGCTGTTGCCCGTCATTCTCCCCATCATTATTTCGGCCACCCGTGCCAGCACCGCTTTATTGACCGAACTCAAGACCGAAGATTGGCTACCGTGGCTTCAATTGTTAGGGATGGTGGATTTTGTCTTTTTGTTAGCTGGTTTTTTCTTGTTCGACTTCATCGTTGAGGAATAGGATATGCAATATAGCGAATCTCGAACCCGTACTCTACAATGGCTCACTTATGCCAGCATCGGACTGTTTATCATCTCGTTTTTGATGATTTTTTTCTATGTGGGGCCAGAACAAACCCAAGGCGAAGTCCAGCGGATTTTTTATACCCATCTAGGGGCTTTTTTTGGGTCATTTTTGCTGTTCATCGCGGCGTTTATTGCGGGCATTCAATATCTCCGCACCCGCCAAGAAAAATGGGATGACCTTGGTCTCTCGGCCATTGAAATTGGTCTGGGTTTTTCCCTGATTAACATCGTCACTGGCTCCATCTGGGCACGGCCCATTTGGAATACATGGTGGACATGGGACCCACGTTTGACCACCGTTTCAATTATGTGGTTGGCCTATGCTGCCTATATGATGCTCCGGTCGGGCATTGAAGACCCCAATCGTCGTCGTCGTTTTGCGGCGGTCTATTCGATTCTGGCCTTTTCCAGCGTCTTCCTGACCATCATTATTATCCGCATCCGCCCCGATACCATTCACCCTGTGGCGGCTGGCCCGACCTCGACCAGTGAAGGTATTGAAGGCGACTTTGCTATGTCAACCCGCATCACCGAAACCCTCTTATTCACGATCTTTACCTATGTGGTCATCAGCATTACGGTGCTGTGGCATCGCATCCGTTTGGAAAATCGTGCCAAGCAAATTCAATCTCGTAAAATGAAGCTCCTGTTGAACGCTTAGGAGAGCAACCATGCCCGATACCCTTGATTATATGATTTTAGGCTATGTTGTCGCGTTTGTGCTGTTGGGGATTACGATAGGCAGCGTGGTGTGGCGCTATCGTTCCTATGCCAAAACCGAAGCCTTGCTAGACCAGTTAGAGGCATCCGAGCAATCAGCAACCTCAAATCCTTCTACCCCGCCTAACGCTAGTTCTGCTGCTACCAATGCGGTTCCATCCCGCTAAAAAAATCAAAAGAGGCTCAATCCCTAGTTGGGGTGAGCCTCTTTGTGTTGATCTATTTTTTAACCCAGATGGCTATTTGTTGTTGGGGTCGTCATCAAATTGGCGCCGCATATCTTTGGCAAGGGATGATAGGGTCTGGAAATAATCCGTTTCGGTAATTTCTTTGACCTCTTTGGTCACTTTTTTCTGGTCAATCTGAATCTGCAACCGCTGCACTTCGCGTTGTGCTTTGTCGAGATCGGCTTTTACTTGGGCAAACAACCGTGCATTGTCAATAGCGATAGCAGCTTGACTGCCAAAAGCCAACATTAACGGCACACTATCTTGATTAAATAAACCCTGCTCAATCCGATTGTCGGCATACAACACCCCAACAATCCGGCCATGCAATACCAGTGGGATACACAAAATCGAGCGTAGTGAATTACTGACTACACTCTGCATCCCTTGAAAACGATCATCGGATTGGGCATTGGTGGTAATAATCGGCTCACCTTGCGCAATCGCTGAATTGACGATACTGCGGCTAAAAATGGCATCTTCCTGCGCCAAAGACTCCCGATCCCAATTCCGCGCTGCACGAATGGATAATTCATCTGTTTCATGGTCGCGCAGCATTAGATAGGCCCGTTCCGCCCGTGTCAAGGAAATGATAGTATCCATCACTTCTTGGAGGACTTGCTGAAGATCAAGCGAGGAGGTGATTAACGCCGAGGTGCGTACCAGTTGTTGAAATTCACCCAGTTCAGTAAATACACTGTGGCTGGCACGTTCCACATTATCGGTATCTTGCCGGACGGTTGCCATAATGCCCGCCACATCTACCGATAATTTAATCCCATTTTTCTCAAGGGCTTGCATCATCCGGGCCAGCACCGATTCTAGACGTTCGGTACTGCTCATCAGTTGATGAAGACTTTCAAGGAAGTGGGCCGCATTCATATTGGTTCGGTCAGTCATAGGCTGTCTTCTCATTCATCGGATTATGGCAATCTCGTTAATAATACCAGATTCATCGCTAAAATGCAGATAGAAATTGTATGATAGTTTTAGTTGGTAGATGGTTCTCTTCTAATTGTATATGATTTATGTCGTAAATTTTTCACCCTTTGACACCCACTTTTCCTAACTGTATAATACACAAGTGAGATTTCGTATCAATACGACTGGTCAACCTTATGAAACCCGCCCCCCCCATCGCCCCAGATGTGACCTATCCCAAACTTGCGGTCTACCATGACCCAATTACGCCTATCGAACCACTACCTACCCCTGCGCCCGTGACTCCGGCCATTGAGGTCGTTAATCTCAGTGTACGCTATGGTCAGGCGTCTGGATGTGAGAGTATCACGTTTAGTGCTCTCCCCGGTGAACGTATCGCCGTGATTGGCCCAAATGGGGCTGGTAAATCCACTATGTTTAAAGCGGTGGTGGGCCTTCTCCCAATGTCTTCAGGCACGGTCTCGGTCAGTGGGGAGCCTTGCGCCGCCAGTCATGATTTGGTCAGTTATGTCCCCCAACACGAATCAGTGGATTGGAACTTCCCAGCCAATGTATGGGATGTGGTCATGATGTCTCGCACCCGCCACATCGGTTATTTTCGCACTCCTCGTAAGCCTGACCGTCAGGCTGTACGCGAAGCTCTCGAAAAAGTCGAAATGTGGCCGCTGCGCCATCGCCAAATTGGTCAGCTATCGGGTGGACAGCGCCGACGGGTATTTATTGCGCGTGCCCTTGCCCAAAAAGCTTCGGTACTGCTGATGGACGAACCCTTTGCCGGGGTTGATGCTGCTGCTGAAGCCGAAATCATGAGTGTTTTGGATACCCTACGCAAATTAAATGTGACGCTGATTGTCTCCACGCACAATCTGGGTCAAGCCGCCCATCATTATGACAAAGTGCTGATGATTAACCGCCAACAAATCGCTTTTGGCCCTGTTGCTGAGGTCTTCAACGCCCAAAACCTTAGCCAAACCTTTGGCGGTTTTTTGACGGTGTGGCAAGACCAATCCCCTTATACTGTAATTGCCGACGACTCGTGTCACGAATGTTGAATCTATGGAACTCATCAACGTACTAGCGGCCTTATCCCTTTGGGAATTGATTCAGCGCGGGTGGGATGTTTTGCTGCGCGATTATCATTGGTTTATCACTAAACCTCTTGATATTGACTTGCTCCAACGTTCGCTTGAAGCCGCGATTTTAGTTGGCATATTGTCCGGTGTGGTCGGCAGTTTGGTGGTCGTACGTGGCATGTCCTTTTTCGCCGACGCCCTCTCGCATAGCATCCTGCCCGGTGTGGCGATTATGTACCAACGCAGTCGTTCTGGGGATGTTCCGAATGTGGCTGGAATGCGTGATGCCAATCCTTTGTTGTGGGGCGCATTAGGGGCAGGGCTTGTTAGTACGGTCTTGATTGGTTTTTTGACCCGTCATGAACGCCTCCGCAGCGATACGGCGATTGGCATTGTCTTTGCTGGCATGTTTGCCTTAGGCATTGCGATGGTGTCGAGGGTGGAAAGTTACGCCGGGGATTTGACCCACATTCTGTTTGGGCAGATTTTAGGTGTTGGCCCACAAGATTTGAACATTATCATCGGGTTTAGCGTGGTCGTGCTACTCATTGTGGTCGTGTTCTACAAAGAATTTATGCTGATTTCCTTTGACCCTCTCCTTGCCAAAACTTTGCATCTGCCTACCGAGTTTTTCCGTTATTTGCTGCTATTGCTCATTGCCACCACCATTGTCGTTTCGCTGCAAATTGTGGGTATCTCGTTGATGCTGGCCCTATTGGTTACACCCGCTGCGACGGCTTCACTCATTACCCATCGTCTACATTGGATGATGCTACTTGCTTCGTTGATTGGGTCAGCGTGCAGCATCATCGGATTTTATGCCAGTTATCATTTTGATGTGGCGACAGGGCCAGCAATTGTTTTGGCAGCAACGGCCATCTTTGGATTTGTGTTCATGGAGCAGGCGATTCAGAATCAAATGCGACAAGGTATTTATCGCCTGCGTGAGGGGCGTACTGGCTAATCTTCTTCTTTATCCTTGCGGCGGAATTTCGGCACAAACATTTGCCCAATACCAAACCCCGGCTGCACGGTGCGGACATCGGCGGATCCGGTGTCATAATCCCAATGATTCTTTTCCCGCCGCACTTCCCATTCCCCCATACCGTCCAAAATCCCGCTGGCATAGGTCGGCAGAATCATGTCGTCGCTGTCCACCAACATCTGTTTAATGTTTTCGAGCGTAGCGAGCACTTGGTCGAGATGTTGGCGCAGGCTGGCCCGATTGGGTTGAGTCATCATGGCAAGGTCTTGCGCGGTCAGATCATGCAGGGGATGGACAGCCCCACCAAAACTAAAATTGGCGGCTCGTAAGAAATCGCTCTTGCTTGGCGAGCGCACAATCACACTCATCAGTGCCAACGCCATCAATGCGGGCATTCCTTCGGTGATACCGGTCAGCGCATCGTGTTCGGCTGGATCCATAAAGCGCGGGGTCATGTTCAAAAAATCAGCTATGTCCGTCACAACCTTCACTGCCTCACCGGGGACACTGGCATCTGGCGCGATAAGGATGTCGCTGTTGCGGAACAAAAATTCTTTGGCGGCGCTGACCGAATTATCCACACTATAGAGTGCATCATACCCTACCAACGGCGTTGCCCCAACCAAATAGGCGGTTGGTTTGTCGTGCATATCTTTCGGGAAGAACCGCTTGGCAAGGCTAACCCCCGGTTGTTTCAGCGGCGAGAGGTCAATGACCACCGCCCCCGGTTTCAGGCTTTTTCCTAAGTGTTCAAAGACCTCGTCATGTTGACCCATGGGCGTATTCAAAAAAATCATATCCGCATCGCCTACGACTTGGGCATAATTTTTGTTGAAATTATCAATCGCGCCGCTTTGTTGAGCCAAGCGCATCACGTCATTGTCATTATCCCGCCCCAATATCGTAAATATGATGGGGCTATTGGGCCGATTACCATATTCATGCAGCGCCAACCCCAGCGAAGCAGTAACGCGATTTAACCCAAGCAAGGCCACTTTGACCTGCATGGCATCTTTTTTGTGCTGGCGGAGCGCGGTGTTACTAACCTGATTACTCATCGTCGGGTACTCTTTCCAATCGTTGCAAATCCTATCTGCCTAGTATGCCCAATAGCGGCCTTTTAGGTTCAAATTAGGCCGTCTAACGCCCACTCAACAGCGGCCTGTGCGTGCAGCAGTGTGGTATCAAAGGTGGGCAAGACACTGTGTTCGGGTTTAATCAATAACCCAATCTCAGTACACCCCAAAATCACCGCTTGTGCCCCTTGTGCGGCCAAATCCGCGATGACTGCCTGATACCGCTCCCGCGATTCTGGCTTAATCACGCCCACTACCAATTCCTCAAAAATAATACGATGGACTTCATCGCGCTGGGACTGGCTTGGAATCAGGACGTTTAAGCCATATTTTTCACTCAGCCGCCCTTTATAAAAATCTTGCTCCATCGTATACCCTGTTGCCAAAAGTGCCACTGTCGAAAAACCCTGTGCTTGAATCGCTTCAGCCGTCGGGTCAACGATATGGAGTAGCGGAATCTGGACAGCCTGCTCGATTGCCTGTGCCATTTTGTGCATCGTATTCGAGCAGATGATGATGAACTCGGCATTCCCTCGCTTCAATTGCTGGGCTACCTCAATCAAGCGGCCCGTGATGGTTTCCCATTCCCCGCGTTGCATCAATGCCTCAATTTCCGCAAAATCAACCGAATACATGAGGCATTGCGCCGAATGCAGGCCACCCAACTTCGCGCGCACTACCTCATTGATAATGCGATAGTATTCAACTGATGATTCCCAACTTAACCCGCCGATGAGCCCAATTGTTTTCATAATGGGTGTTTTCCTTAGCTCACATCATCACTGGCTTGTAAGGCTATCAACAACTTCTCGAATTCATTTTGGGGAGGATGATCTAGGCGTGTTTGGTGTTGCCGAATCAACTCGACTGCCATCGCATCCCCTCCTGCCGCTGCAACCATTTCGGCACCCCATGCCGGATGTTGGGCGCTCATCACAAACGGTTGCCGCCACCCTTGGGCTTCCCCGCTTGACCATGTTTCAAATTGGCGCGGTAGAAATTTTTTGACCAGCACCGCCACAACACGTTCCACAATCGTAAATCGGGCACGGGTCTTACCTACATCATGCAGCAAGGCCGCTGTAATCAAGGCAGGATGGTCATGCCCCTGTTTTAATAGTTTATCGAGTACGCGCAAATGATGTTGCCGTTCACTGCGCCGTAGGGTCTGAAAAAGGCAAAATTCGGCTTCCGTAAGATAGCCCTTGGCTTTGTGCTCATCTAACGGCAGCACCCACGCAAAAGTCGCCTGTAGGGTTTGTCGGACACGCCCTACCACCATAGTACCCAATATGGAACTCCGGTGAATTTCTCAAAAATATAACGAAGTGGCGGCCCTAAAATGGCCCAAATGAGATTGAACCGTTCGTTAATGATGCCAATGGAGAGGATCAGAATCAAAATTAACATAGCCTGTTGTTCATAGCCTTGCAGCCGAACGGCCCGTTCACGTGGCAACAATCCTAGCATGACACGCCAGCCATCCAAAGGAAACAGCGGGACTAGATTGAAAAAGAAGAGTACAAGGTTAAACAAAATTGCCACAAGCCAAACACGAAAGAAAAACCAACTCACAGAGTGGCTGACAATGTCGAAAAGCCCTGTAAATTCCAAGATAAGCCGGATTGGAATGCTTAAAATTAGAGCGATAACCAGATTCATCAATGGCCCCGCCGCTGCCACAATCATTAGCCCGCGTTTTTCATTGGGATAAAAAGCGCGTGGATTGACTGGCACGGGTTTAGCCCACCCAAATCCAATAATCAGACCCATAATGAGGCCCATCGGTTCAATATGACTGCGTGGGTCAAGGGTGATACGCCGTTGAAATCGTGGCGTATCGTCCCCAAGCCGATTGGCTGTCCAAGCATGGGCAAATTCATGCAACGTAAAACCAATAAGAAGCCCTAGCGCGTGTCCAAGCAGGCTCCAAACTGTTAAATTACCCAAGAATGTTGTCCTTCCACCCTAGACGATGGCTAATTACCACACCCGACACACCAGCCCCTTTAAATATTCGCCTTCGGGGAACGTCAAAGCGATGGGGTGGTCTGGTGCGGCCCCTAAATGATGCAAAATTTGCGCCTCACGCTTAGAATCTTCCAACGCCCCAAACACAATCTTTTGGAAAAGGTCGGGGTTAATCGCACTGGAGCATGAAAATGTCCACAGCCAGCCGCCGGGGTTCAACAATTGAAACGCCAGCAGATTAATATCTTTATACCCGCGTGCAGCCCGTTCTACTTGCTTGGCGCTTTGGGCAAATTTGGGCGGGTCGAGAATAATCACATCAAATTTCTGTCCCTGCTCCCGATATTGGCGCAGGACGGCAAACACATCACCCTCGACAAAATCAGCCTCATCTACTGCTAACCCGTTCAGCCGATAATTTTCGCGTGCAATCGCCAGCGCATCTTCCGAAGAATCAAGTGAAATGGCGCGACCAGCCCCGGCTTTACGTGCCGCTACGCTAAAACCACCTGTATAGCTAAACGTATTCAACACAGTGAGTTCAGCGCGATTGGACTGATGAGCAATCCATTCTCCCAGCATGGCGCGATTCACCTGTTGGTCGAGATAAAAACCGGTCTTGTGCCCCCGCTGGATATCAACCAAGAGACGTAGGCCATTTTCTTCAATTTCGAGGGTGTCTGGAGGTGTCTCACCCCACAGTACGCCTGTTCGTTCGTCGAGACCCTCGCGTTTCCGCACATCTACGTCACTGCGTTCATAGATGCCTTTGGGCTGGAATAACTCGACCAATAGCTCAGTAATCAAGGCTTTGCGCCGTTCAATGCCCAGCGTCAAGGCTTGTAACACTAACCATTCGCCATAGCGATCCACGACCAACCCGGGCAAAAAATCATTTTCGGCGTTGACCAATCGGCACGCTTTGTTAAGGTCGTGCGCAAAAGGGCGGCTTTCGATAGCTCGCGCTAGTCGCCCCCGCCAAAAATCGCGGTCAATCAATTCATCTTCGTTCCACGACAAGACCCGCACTTGAATTTGCGATTTACTGTTCCAATAGCCCCGCCCCAAAAATTGGTCATTGCCAGCCACCAGTTTTAGAACATCGCCGTCCTCTGGGTTGCCTTTGACGGTCTTAATCGCCCCCGAAAAAATCCAAGGATGGCGGCGGCTGATGCTTTTTAGCACCCCTTCATTCAAAATCGCTTTAGCGCTCATTCGTACCTATTTCTATTTGCTGTTGTCATCGTTAAGTAAGGCCAGCAATCCGGCCTCATCCAATATCGTCACCCCTAGGGACTGGGCTTTGGTCAATTTACTGCCGGGGGATTCACCCGCGACTACATAGCTGGTCTTTTTGCTCACACTACCCGTCACCTTGCCGCCATGCTGCATAATCATAGCTTCGGCTTCTTCCCGTTTCAACGTGGGCAGTGTTCCAGTCAGCACAAAGGTCAGGCTGTTCAATTTATCACTGTGAAGTTGTTGGGCTTCTTCTTCCAAGCGCAGCCCTGCCGCTCGTAGTTTTTCCATCAGTTGGTGATTACGGGGTTGGGCAAACCATTCCACAATGGCGGTTGCCAAATTTGGCCCAATACCATCGTTGGTTTGCAGTTCATCTTCGCTTACAGATGCGATGGTGTCTAGGGTGTGATAGCGTTTGACCAATAAATCGGCGGTTACGCCCCCCACGCCACGTATGCCCAATGCCCCCACCAAGCGCGCTAGAGGCCGATTTTTAGCCGCTTCGATGCTATCTAGTAGATTTTGCACCTTCTTTTCAGCAAAGCCCTCTAATTCCATTAAATTTTCGGCTTTGAGTGCAAACAAATCGGCCTCATCCTTGATAAGCCCATTATCAAGCAGCAATCGCACGCCGCGTTCACCTAGCCCCACAATATCGAGCGCTCCCCGCGATACAAAATATTCGATGTTGCGGGCAATGCGTTCCGGGCAGGCTGGATTGGTGCAATAAAAAGCCACTTCACCCTCATCACGTGCGATTGGCGAACCGCAGGTCGGGCAGGTGGCGGGTGGCAAAATCGGCTGTTCGTCGCCCGTTCGTGCGGCAATCACTGGCCCAATCACATATGGGATAACATCACCGGAGCGTTTGACAATCACCCGGTCGCCAATCCGAATATCTTTTTCGGCAATCAGATCATAGTTATGCAGGCTGGCCTGTTTGACCGTCACCCCGCCCAAAAATACGGGTTCTAAGATGGCTGTCGGGGTCAACACGCCTGTCCGCCCCACAAATGATTCCACGGCCAATAATTTGGTGGTGGCTTCGTGTGAGGGGAATTTAAAAGCCGTCGCGCCGCGTGGGTCTTTGCCAACGATGCCTAGTTCATCAAAAATCAACTTAGAATTGACCTTAATGACCAACCCGTCAATCTCATAGGGCAGGCTATCGCGTTTTTCCACAAACCCCGCTAGAAATTCGGTCATCGCGTCAAAATTGTCAAAATAGCGCGATTCTTCCGATACCAAGAACCCCATGTCGCCGAGAAATTGCAGGGTTTCCCATTGGGTCGGGGGGATTTGCCCATCTGCACTCACAATCGAATAGATAAAAGTCGTCAATGGACGTTCGGCGGTGATGCGCGGGTCTTTTTGCTTCAGCGACCCTGATGCCGTATTGCGGGCATTCACATAACGCGGCAGGCCCATTTCGACCTGTTTTTCATTGACCGCCTTAAAATCATCTTTCAAGAACAAAATCTCACCACGCACCACCAATCGCGCTGGCGGTTTGGGGCCATCGGGGTTAACTGGAATCCGGTTTGGAATGGTTTTGACCGTGCGGACGTTTTGGGTCACATCGTCGCCCTCATCGCCATTCCCGCGTGTTGCCCCCAACGTCAAGACACCATGTTCATAGGTTAGGACAAGGGTCAGGCCATCAAATTTTGGCTCGACCACATAACTTAATGGGGTATCTGGGGGTAGCAATTTGACGACACGATCTCGCCATGCCCGAACCTCATCCGTTGTAAAAGCATTACTTAAGCTGAGGATGGGCGCGGCATGACGAATTTTTGGTAAATCGCTCGAAAGTTCTCCCCCGACCCGCTGGGTGGGTGAATCAGGTGTGCGAAGTTCGGGATGTTCATTTTCAAGGGCGGCCAGCTCGAAAAAAAGCCGATCATACTCGACATCGGTGATAATCGGCTCACCCAAAACATGATAACGATAATTGTGTTCACGGATTTGGACGCGCAGTTCAGCCGCGCGTGCTGCCAAATTGTTCATAGGTGTTGTGTTGGTGATTATTGGGTAACTTCAGCTAGATATTGGCGGGCGGCCCAGCCTTGGCGGTTGGTGTTGGTGATTCCTTCCACCTGACAAAATTCAAGGCTAGTACCATCAACGGCGACACTGACTTGTGGGCCTGCCACAATCGTAAATTGTTCCCCATCGGGGGCGACCGATAGAATGTTTTGGCCCTGTTGGGGTTCGCTACGGATGCTTAGTCCGGTTGGGGCGGTCCCCACGACCTCAACGACCAATCCAATTGGGCAACCAGTTGAAACCCCCGGAATGCCTGTCTGGGTTGGCTGGGCTGTCGGCACAGCTGTCGAGATAGGCTGAGCGGTCGGTGGTACGCTCCCCGGCGCTTGTGCATTGGTGGGATTAGCGTGCTGTCCAACTGTATTGCCAGTGAGTGCATTCGTCACCACAATGACCTGTGGCGTCTGGTCACCCAATATAAAATTCTCGCCTGCGTTCAAGACAATCATTAAAAGCAAAAGTGCTCCCCCGCCAACCACCAAAATCAACACGACCAGTGACCACCATGGCAAATATAGCCCACTGTCTTTTTTGCTGCGTGGGGCACGGGGTACATGCTGCACAGCTGGCGCTTCAGCAGGGCGCTGTCCGCCTGAATAGCGCGAAGGGGCAGGCGGTGGTGCGGCGGGTGGTGGTGATCCCGGTGGGGGATACGAACCCGTAGTTTGCGCAGGCGGTGGGCTCATGCGCCGTTGCCCTTCATAACCGCGCCGGGGCATCCGTTCGGGCAGCGGCAATTTTTCCTCCGGGCGCGTCGCATCAAACATGCGTGTTGGGTCTTCGGACGGGTCGTTACGAGGGGGTTGATCGCTCATGGTTCCTTACTTCTCTTTCATCCCTGCATCACTGACCGCGCGACCGCAGCCAATCCAATAGTTGACCAGTATCCCATGTATTGATGACATTTTCCGGCTGAATCCATCCCCGCCGTGCGGTTGCCACGCCATAATGGGTCAGTTCCAAATTTGCGGCCTCATGGGCGTCGGTATTGATGGCGAGTTTAATCCCCAACTCTTGGGCACGGCGGGCATGACTATCATCCAAATCTAAGCGATGTGGATTCGCATTAATTTCCAATACAGTGCCATGTTCACGCGCTGCTGCAAATACTGCATCCATATCCAAATCGGCGGGTTCGCGTTCGGGAATGAGTTGGCCGCGTGGATGCCCGATAATATCCACATGTGGGTTGCGGATGGCGTTAATCAAGCGCTGAGTAATTTCCTCGCGTGGTTGGCGCAGACTGGTATGGAGTGAAGCAATTACTACATCCAATTGGGCCAGCACCTCATCAGGATAATCGAGTGTGCCGTCCGATTTAATTTCCATTTCTGTGCCGTGCAGTACCGTAAAATCCGACCCCATTTCGGCATCTACTTGGCGAATGGCCTGCTGCTGTTCCATCAATCGCTCAATGCTCAGGCCGTTGGCGATGCCCAAACTGCGCGAATGGTCGGTGATGACGATATGCTTTAGCCCCCGTTGGCGGGCGGCCTCGGCCATTTCTCGAATCGAAAGGCTGCCGTCGCTCCATGTCGTGTGCATATGCAAATCGCTGCGAATATCCCCCAGTGTAATCAAATGGGGCAAGTTCCCAGCCTGCGCTGCTTCGATTTCTCCCCGATCCTCACGCAGTTCTGGTGGGACATAGGGTAAACCCAGCGTTGTATACACTTCTTCCTCGGTGGCGCACAACACAACTTCTTCGCCTGTCTCGACGTTGGAAAAAGCACTCTCATTTAAACTAAGACCTTGTTTCAAGGCAATTTCGCGCAACCGAACATTATGATCCTTCGACCCCGTAAAATACGATAACGCTGTGCCATAGCGGGCCGCTGGCAATACCCGCACATCTACTTGTAAACCTTGCAAGAGTTCCACTGAGCTTTTGGTTGGCCCATGCCCCAACACCCGCGCCACGTCTGACCGCGTGACAAAGGCTTGCATAATTGGCGCAGCATCATCCGCCACAATCAAAATATCAACATCACCAATGGTCGGTTTATAGCGGCGCAGGCTTCCCGCAATATCGCCCCGTTGGGCCTGTGGCAGTTTCAATAAGTCATGCAGAATATTTTGGGCTAATGGCAGAGCTACCCCGATTGAAACGCGGTCAGTTCGGCGTTTTAGGGCTTCAATACCATCAATAATTTTCTGTTCGCTTTTGGCTCCCATACCACTCATGCCTCGTAACTTGCCTTCTCGTGCCGCTACTTCTAATTCGGCAAGGGTGACAATATTGAGCTCCTGCCAAAAGCGTTTGGCTTTTTTCGGCCCGACCCCATTCACACGCAGCATTTCTACCAAACTCAGCGGGATTTCAGCCGTAATGCGTTTATAAAAATTCAGTTCCCCTGTTGTCAGGAGTTCTTCAATTTTTTCAGCTAAGGTCTCCCCAATATTGGGTAGTTCAGTCAGCTTCCCTTCGGCCTGAATTGCGCTCAAATCACGCGGCAGGTCTCGAATGGTTTGTGCCCCGTCCCGATAGGCCACCACTCGAAAAACGCTTTCGCCTTTGATTTCGAGCAGGTCGGCAATATTTTCAAAAACTTCTGCGATGTCTCGGTTCGTTAGCCGTGCCAATGCACAATCCCCTATAGATGGATTTTCAAGTAAGTATAGCGCAAGCGAATGGTGGTCGCATATCCCGCCATGTATTAACCCACATCCCTAGAACTATAGCACATTTATTCTGTTTTTTGAACCCGTATAGAAGACCGTATGAGATTGGTTATATTTGCGCTAAAATCATCCTAAAGGGACAATTTAAGGTAAAATAGTGGATGAATTTAGGTCTGATAGGTAAATTCATTTTTCAGACTAGTCGGATGACGTATTATTAGAAAAATTATCTCCATTACAATGATTATCTACATGGATTGAGTCGGGGGAATTATGCAGAAATGCCCAACCTGCGGTCACATGAACCGCCCCGGTGTTGTTTTTTGTGAAAATTGCGGAACCAACCTCATTGCGGGGGCACGACCCCAATCTACTAAAGCCTTAGATAGTGAAAAACAAGGCCAAATTGAAATGTCGTTGGGGCGTTCCGTTTTTGATACAGGCGAACAAGGCGCAGCCACTTTTCCCGAAGGCGGCATTTTGCGGATGGAGATTGATGGTAGCCCCGACCCTATCATCCTGCGTTTTGAACATCATGAGATGATATTAGGTCGTCGTGATCCCGCTACCGGCGCATTACCCGATGTTGACCTAACCCCCTTTGCTGGCTATCGCATGGGGGTCAGCCGTCGTCATAGCCTCATTCGCCTAACTGATAAGCGTATTCTTGAAATTTTAGACCTAGGCAGTGCCAATGGAACAAATTTGAATGGCCGTCGTCTCGAGGCGCATCATCCCCAAACCTTGCATGATGGGGATCGCATAAAATTAGGGGAAATTACTCTGTTAGTGCGTTTCCAAAAATCGCCTGACGAGGGAGATACTTCGCCTGTCAAATCAACCGAGCCAATTGATACCAATACTCCGGCCCAAACAGCCTTGCTGGGTATAACAGAAAATGCGGAACGACCATCATCGAAACCGCCTCAACCACCACTGGCTGGCACTGTTACTAAATCGCCCGCGACAAGCGAACCAGCCTCGCCTAAACCAACGACGGATGCTCCAGCACCCTCGGCCAGTCAACCTAACCCAGCCGTCAATCCCACTGTCGGTTCAACTGCCAGCCCTAAATCAGATGTCGCTTTGGATACACAAAGGGTAGATGACAAACCGCCATCCGATGGATCAGAACCCCCTAAAACCCCTGAACCCCCCAAAGCATAATACTAGGGTTTCGAGGGTTGGTTATCAAAGCTATTGTAGTAGTCGGTGGCAAATCCACCTTTGTCGGTGGCAATGAGTGCCCCCGATAATTTATTGACGACCAATTCGCCAAAGTGATTAATCAATCGCCGCACTTGGTCGGTCATCACGGTCATAAAGTCATCCCATGTGATGTCCCCCGGTAATTCGGGTTCTTTCATGGCACGCGTACTGGCGATATAGTTGATAACAGGCTGTACTTCCGAAAATACAAATGACCCCGGAATATCGTGCCGCACCACGGCCCGAAAGTGTCGTGCCAATTTCACAGCACCGTTTTCCAATGAAAAACTGCCTTGTAGTGGATTAAACAGGGCCTCTTCTTCTTTAACCGGATGCCCTAATAAGCTAAAAGCGCGGCGCATCAGAATGCTAAACTCAGCCATCGAAAAATGGCTGTTGGTCGCTGCAATGACCAACCCATTCGGCTTCAACACCCGGTGAATTTCTTTAACTGTTGTGTCAAAATCGGGCACATGGAACAAGACATGATTCGCCAATACCACATCAAAGGTCGCATCTGCAAAGGGAATGGCTTGTAAATCCCCCACCAATAACTGAGTTTCGGCGGCCCGCTCGTGCATACAGGCTTTGCGAATCATTCCCTCCGATAGATCAAACGACACCAGTTTGCCGTTGGGAATATGACTTAAAATGCCATTGAAATAAATCCCCGGCCCACAGCCTGCATCCAACGCAAACTCATCCCCTCGCCATACATGTCTATCAAGCACCCAGCTAGGAAAATCTATCTGTGGGATACTGTACAATTTATGGGTCTGGTATCGTAAGGTTACGGCCTGTTCATCGGCATAGGCATTTCGCAACAGCACATCGCGGTTGGTGTGGGGATTGCTGGACATAACAGATCAGCGTCCTCGTTTGACGTGGTCAATTCAATAATTCGATTCTTAAGATTACTATACAATCAAGCCCCTGAGAATACAAAACCTTCAAGGCTTGTATCTGGCTTTCTAAATTTCATTGAATTTGATTTCAAATTCAAAAGAAAATCTTATCACCCATTTTGGCACAAAATTGATGAGAAGGTATTTCAAGTGTAGCACGCCCTAGCAAAAAGCGGACAAAAAAGCATGAACGATTAAAAAGTTCATGCTTTCTATTATCTAAAAATTGCTAAGTTTACGATTCAACCTTAACCCCACGCCAAAATGCGATATAGCCCTTAATGTTATTGGCGGCTGGTTTGGGGTTAGGATAATACCATGCGGCGTTTTGATTCACCTGTCCGTTGACTTCAACGTCGTAATAGCTGGCCTCGCCTTTCCATCCGCAAATGGTCTTCTTGGCGCTCGCGCTAAAAAATTCGGTTTTGACGGTTTCTGGCGGAAAATAGTGATTCCCTTCAATCATTTCAGTCCGATTGCTTTCTGCAATCACTACTCCATTCCAAATTGCCTTTGCCATAACAATAACTCCTCACTGTTTTCCTGTAGCGTGTACCTATATATTTGACTCCTAATAACTCTAAAAGGTTACCCTTTGCAGGTAAAATTAATCATATTTTCATCTTATCTCAGAAATGAGGCTTCATGTTTAGCACCCAATTTCGGCCTGATCAAATCCACCCCACGACTTTTATCGCTACTGGTGCAGTAATTGTCGGGGATGTCACCCTCGCTGAATTAACGAGTGTTTGGTTCAATGCCGTCCTACGGGGCGACACTACCCCCATTACCATCGGCCCGCGCACCAACATTCAAGATGGCGCAATTCTTCATGCTGACCCCGGTTTTCCTGCCGAAATCGGCGAAGGGGTGACAATCGGACACGGCGCGATCGTACATGGGGCCAAAGTTGGCTCTAACACGGTGATCGGCATGGGAGCAATTCTCTTAAATGGCTCAGTTGTGGGTGAGAATTGCATAGTGGGGGCTGGGGCACTTATCACCGAAGGCAAGATTTTTCCCGCTGGCTCATTGATTTTAGGCAGCCCTGCCAAAGCTATCCGTGAACTTACCGAGGACGACATCAATCGCAATTATCTCTCCGCTGAAACTTATGTGATGCGTTCACGGGCGTTTATGGATATCAAGTGATTACTCTTGGTCAGCTTCAGCGATCCAATCCAGACTGCTATATTCTTCTTTAAGCACAACCTCTAAGCGATAGGGGTAATGTGTACCACTTAATTTTTGAATTTTGAACCAATGGTATTCGGTTTTTATACCGTCGCAAGAAATTCCAATTTTTACATAGTACGAATTTGGCTCTAAGTCGGTCCGATTATCTTGAGGCAATCTGCCCCCTTGAATAACAACTCTTAGCTTAAGTATATCTTTCTTGTTATTTAATCGAAAAGCATCATAAGTCTGGTATTGAGCTATATCAAGGTAATCAAAACTGTTTGGGGCAATATCAATGGGCACAAAAGGATTCTTTTGGTTTTGGGCAGTCCAGTAAAGTACAAGAGGCCGATCAATGTTGTTGATTTGCTTGTTTTCTGTCAACACATATATGAGCCTAGCCCGACAGTTATGTGCAGTTTCATTGCCTTTATTGTGAACTTTCAATCGTAAAAACCAACTTGTACCTCCGGATTCATTCTTTTGCTTACCCTCTTCTATTTCCGAAGGCAATGGGATTGATTCTATGGCATTTTTATCGGGAATTGCCTGAAGGTTAGGTTTAGGCTGGAAAATTGCAATTAGGTAATCTCTGATTAAGGTTAAAAAAAATCCAATAATAGCACCAACTATAACTCCTTGAAGCTCACTGCTCATAAAACATTGTCTCCTTATGACGGAAAAGGGAGTGGCATCTCTGCCACCCCATACCTCAATTTACTGCGCTGGCATTACAAACACCGACGTAGTACGCGCTGGAATCGTGAATGTGCCAGCGGCACTGTCATACGCCGAGCCTTGCACGATGGGATCATGCGAGGCAACCTGTACGGGGTGCAATTCGAGCGTTAAGCCCGCCAACTGCGCTTCGGTATAGGTAATATCTGTACCTGTCGCATTGAAGATAACCACGACCATATCGTAATTCGGGTCAATATCGCCGCCGCTACCTTCAACAATCTGCATTACAATAACACCCGGCATCTGCTCAGGGCCGTTGTTAAAGAAACGCACCTGCTCTTCGATCTGGGCAGCAGTTTGCAATCGGAACAGCGGTGAACTCTTGCGAATTTGCAGCATTTCACGGAAGTGCATCACCGAATTCATGATGTCATCGGGGCCGGGGACGATATTGGGGTTTTCCAACAAAGGTTGAATGACGGGCCAATCGGCTTCGTTATCCTGCCGAGCAGGTAACCCAGCACCCCAATTGTTGGTTTGGTAGGTGAAGTCTAGTTTATTGAACCAGTCCCCCGAATCATAGCTGTTCTTGTCCATAGACTTCGAGCGCAACATATCCATGCCGGCATGGAAGAATGGCACACCTTGGCTAAGCGCCACAATATCGATACCGAGATTTTGCATCCGCACGCGGTCAGCCACAGTCGTCGCTTCAGGGGCCTTATATTGAATCATGTCAAACAGAGTTTGATTGTCGTGCGCTTCGGCATACACAATGTGTTCTTGCGGGTCGAGCGTATAACCTGTTGGATTGCCGTTATAGTCAATCTCGGCCCCCGTCACCGTTTCACCTTCGGCGTTGACGAGGGTGTAGTCGCGCAGATTACCTGCCAACCCAACCTTGATCTGGTCACTAAAATGTAGCAAGCGCACTGCTTGTTCTTCGGGCGTGCCAGAGGTGATGCCGTTCGGTTCAAGGGATAAGCCACTGACAAACCCTTGATCTTGCCAGTCGCCAAAGGGGCTACCCCCGCGTACCGCATCACGCAGGCGGTCATTGAACGTGCCAATCCCCGTACCACCCATATTCAATTGGGTCGCATTGACGCCGCGTGCATTTTGCGCCACCTCGCCAAAGTCCCAACCTTCGCCATACAGATAAATGGCCTTGCCATCTACCCCACTGTTTTCAATTGTCAGTGCGTCCAATGCTGCCCGTACATGCTCCATATTGGCGCGCATGTGATGACCCATCAGGTCAAAACGGAAACCATCTACCTTATATTGCGTGGCCCACAGCACCACCGAGTCAATCATGAGTTTTTCCATCATGGTGTGTTCGGTAGCGGTGTTGGAGCAGCACGTACTATTGGCAACCTGCCCATTATCATCCAAGCGATAATAGTAGCCGGGGACGATTTGATCTAAGACAGACTTATCATCCTGACCGTTGGCATTAGTGTGGTTATACACCACGTCCATGACGACACGTAGCCCATTTTGATTTAGTGATTCGACCATCTCGCGGAATTCGACAATGCGGGTTGAGCCATCCGGGTTGGTCGCATAGCTGCCTTCGGGTACGTTGTAATGGAAGGGATCATAGCCCCAATTAAAACCATCCTGACTGCGAGTGCGGTTGATTAACGCCTGCTGGGTCGAGGCGGCTGGCCCAAAGCCTGCGAGTTGTTCAAAAGATGGCCCCTGCCACGCATCACGGTTTTCATTGATGGTTGCAAGATCGAACACTGGCAACAAATGAACATGGGTCAAGCCTGCCTGTGCCAATGCAATCAAATGGGTCATACCATTGCTGTCGGTCAATGTAAACGCCTTATAGGTGCCTTTGAGGTCATCCGGCACGGACGGGTCATTCACGCTGAAATCACGCACATGTAGTTCATAAATGACAATATCTTCGGGTGCAGCTAGTGGTGGCTTTTGCGCCTCGGCCCAACCTTCTGGGGCCAGCGATGGGTCGGCTAGATCAACAAATTGGCTACGTTTGCTGTTGGTCGAAAGGCTCACGGAATAGGGGTCGGTCACCAAATTCTTGACCACACGCCCTTCTTTGGGCACATACACCTCGACCTCATACAAATAGTACTTGCCATTCCAATCCGCAACCGAACCCGATGTACTCCAAACGCCTGTTGCGGGGTCAACGGTCATGGGGGTGGTGACGCTTTCGGTGTCTTTATTGGAATCGGCAAATACATGTAGTGTCACCGAACGGGCGGTGGGTGCCCACACGCTCAAGGTGATGCCATCGGCACTATACACCGGGCCAAGTTTGCCATCATAGGTATACAAAACATCCAGCACGCCGGGGATTTGCAACCCGGTTGCATCTACCGCGCTGCCATCGGCATCTACCGCTGTCACGACGACCTGCCCCTTAAGCAGTTCAGCCGCTCGTGCCGCATCGGCCTCACTCAGCTTCAAGGCCAGCACACCGGTCAGTTGTGGGAATTTCGCCAAGACCTCTTCGCTTAGGCCAGCTTCATCTACGGTGAGGGCCAGTGTTTCGCCGCCTGTCACGCCTTCGGGGGTCAATTCAAGCCCACCATCAGCGGCATAGCGCAATGCAAATGTACGGCCTTCCGGGGCATCAATCCCCCATGCAATCGTGTCAGGTGAGACCCAATGCGCCTGCGATAGGAATAAATTGCCTTTGGGAGCACCTGCGACATTAATCGTCATCACTTTGGTTTCCGAGTTCCATTCAAAAATGGCTTCTTTGCCGGATGAGGTGAAGCCGATATTTGCACCATTTGGCGCTCCGTCGGCCCCATAGTTGAGACCCCAACTTAGGTCAATAGCAACTTTGGCCTCAAAGAAACCTTCAGGGATACCACTGGCGGTATAGGAATATATACCATCGCCATCGGGGTCTTGCAGCCATGTTCGCAAGCAGCCGGGTTCCCAGTCACCGCCATTGCCATTCGTATCAGGGCAACCGACTTCACTTTGATAGCTGCCGGGAACAGTCGCAATAATCGAATTGACACTGTCGGTAATCCAGTGGGTGGTGTGGCTGTAATAAAACGTCACGGTGGTGGTTTCAGCTAATGAAAGGGGGATGTTCGGGCCACCCGGTTCCGCGCCCAACCCGTAATTCTCGTCCCACGAACCATTTAAGGCGGCTTTATATTCATAATCACCGGTGGGCAGTTCCCATGCGCCTGACCAAATATCGTTGGCGCTGTCATAGGTCAAAAAGGTAGCCTCACACTCCGGTTGCCAATCCCCCGGACAACCCAGCACGCTTTGAATCGTTCCAGCGACGGCGACACTCTGGGGTTGTTCAGTTGGGGTGGCCGGAGTGGTCGGAGTTTCGGGGGTCGCTTCAGTGGGGGTTGTAGCTGCGGCCGCACCTGAAATCGTCAATATTTTGGATGTTGAGTCCCATTCAAAAACAGTGGGGTCAGTCGAGGCGTTAAACGCGATGTTTGCGCCACCTGCGGCCCCATCCACGCCATAATTTTCATCCCATGTGAGGTTAAGGGCGACTTTCGCTTCATAAGCCCCTTCAGGGATGCCCGTCGCGGTATAGGTATAAATACCATCGCCATCGGGGTCTTGCAGCCATGTTCGCAAGCACTCCGGTGCCCAATCCCCGGCGCAACCAATGGTACTTTGATAACTACCCGGTACGGTCGCAATAATCGAATTGACATTATCGGTAATCCAGTGGGTGGTGTGGCTGTAATAGAACGTTACAGTGGCAGTTTCTGTCAGCGATAACGCGATATTAGCACCATTGGCCTCTGCCCCTGAGCCATAGTTTTCGTCCCATGTGCCATTGAGGGCGGCTTTATATTCATAGTTACCAGCGGGTAGTTCCCATGACCCCGACCAAATATCGTTGGCGCTGTCATAGGTCAAAAAAGTGGCCTCACACTCCGGTTGCCAATCCCCCGGACAACCCAGCACGCCTTGAACCGTCCCAGCAATGGTGATGCTTTGGGGTTGTTCAGTTTGAGCAGTAACGGATGTTGGGAGAGCGGGAGAAAAAATTGAGAGGACTACAGCGAACAGAATAATAGGCACCATCAAGCGATGCAGTGCCCTAGCAAGATGTTGCATCTTAACGCCTAGCTCCTTTATACAAATACAAAACTACTCTAATTTCAACCCTATTTTAACCCCCCTCCCCGATAATCGCACATGACGAATCTCATGTTTCGCTTGATTTTAGGTCAATTGTTCTATAATAGAATCACTCAAATTTGTACCAGCCATAGGCCGACAGGCTCTTTTTCAGTACAACCAGCAACTCATCGGCCAGCGGACGCCGGTGTTCTGCGAAATCAATTTGGAAATAGAGCGCTCGCAGGAAATTCCGCACATTCTGCGATGCAGCATACCCATCCATACCGTTTTCGGCCATGCGCAGGCGTGATTTGGCCGGTTCGCCTAAGTTTTCAAGCCATGCTGTCAATACTTCCAACGCCACCAGTTGCCGCTTCATGATGGCATCTAACACATGCGCCAGTCGATCATCTTCTCCATAACCAAAGACCATTGGCCCGACGGTGGTCAGCTTGGCGGTAATTGCGTTTAAGATGCTTTCCAAATCCGTTACATTCAAATGAGGATTGCGGCTCAAAAATTTGAGCAAATCCGCGGTATGGGCCACTGAATGCGCCCACCCTTTTTCAGTTACAATGCCACGCAAGTCACGTTCAGCTTGAAAATAATCCAACCCGGCTGCCATCGCTTGCCGTACCTCGGCTTCGCTCAAATACGGCTTTTCATTGTCTTGGGCAATCAAGGTTGCTAGATGTAACGTCGAAAATGACCGAAGGAAGACGCTATCGGTGTCCTGTTCTCCAATGCCCTGCTGCAAATTGGCAATCATCTTGGGAATCATGCCCCGCAAAATGTCTGGCCCCAAAAAGCCCTTTTCCATCCAATTAACTAAAATCATGTAACCAAATTCATCGCGCAGCAATGGGTCAGTCGAGCCGAAATAACCCAGCAATTCCTCAGCGAGTGTTTCAATTGGTTGCCCACCGGGTAATGCAAAATCATTGTTGATAATGCCTTGCCAAAAAGTTTTATCCACTAGCTGACTTTCTCCTTAAATAAAAAACGCAGGGCTACGGAAAAATACATCATTCCGTAGCCCTACGTTCAAAATATGGCATTAAAATTACGCCTGCTTATTCACAAACCGAATTTGCAGTGCCCCTTCGACAAAACTAGCTGGCCCCGTTTCCAATTTCCAAAGGGTATAGGGCAGTACGATATTGCGGCGATATGGCCCGACACGCACCGTCAATTCATCTGAGCTACGGTACAAATCGAGATCGGTCTTGTCTGCGAAGGGTAACGGGATACGCAACAAATAATCGCCCGTACTGAGGTCATGTTCAATCGTGTGGGTTCCCACTTCTGCGGTCATAATCTGCGAGGGATTGGTGTTTTCGTAAAGGGCATCTGCCAACCGCCGCAAATCATCTAAGCCACCGATATCGCTACTAAACATGGGCGCTTTAAGGACCTTTAATCCTCCAAACGCCTCGCCGATGAGTTCCAAATTTTTGCGTTGCGAGTCTTTCCACGCCGCAAAATAGGGGTCTACTACTTCAGGTGGGATGATGCGGTTGCAAATCACCGAGTCGGTTGGGTAGCCATACAAATTGAGATAGGTATAGGTACGTTGGGTCTCTTTGATGACCATTTTTTCGGGGGTCATCACCAAACGCATCGTACTTAACGCAGGATCGGCCAACAGACCTGCCACCTTGCTCAAGGTATCAAACAACCGCTGCACGCTGTCCAGTTCTTCTTGTTCGGGTAAATCTGTCCCAAACAACGGTTTTGCCAGCGGACGTAGCAAGCGCCCGGTCATACCTTTCATCAAATTCATGGTGCGCTCAAACCACCAGCGCGAAGCATCCGGCAAACTGAGCAACCGTAACGTTTCCGCCGTCGGGGCTGCGTCTACAATCAGCACATCAAACTCTTGGGTTTCAAAATATTGGTTGATCCATAGCAGGTGGGCACCTTCTTCCAGACCGGGAAGAATGGTGATTTCCTCTGCCACAATGTCATCAAGGCCTTCGCGCTGTTTAAACACATTGATGAGGTAATTCTGGATACGCCACCAATATTTATCCATTGAATAGCGGGCATCTACTTCCTGTGCCCACAAATTGTCATACAACTGAATCGGTTCTGGCCCGATTTTCATTTCCAGTGAGTCCCCCAGCGAATGGGCCGTATCGGTACTGATGACAATCGTTTTGAGGCCCATTTCGGCACAGCGTAGGGCGGTTGCCGCTGAAACACTTGTTTTACCAACGCCACCTTTGCCCGTATGCACAATAATCCGCATGTTGGTTACTTTACATCCCTTTCTGTATCACATTAACCCTGCAAGCACTATTACGCGAGGGTGGAGACAGGGGTTGCGTTACAAATCCCAAATTGCCAGCATATGTTTGGCGGTCTGGATAAAGTCGCGCAGTTCTAGGGGGCGCTGCAATACTTTGACGCGATCTGGTAACTCATGGACTCGCAACCGTTCCAATCGAGAGATGTCGGCCAAAATCAAAAGAGGGGTCATGGCGAGGCTGGCTTCATTATCGGAATGCTGCAATTCAAGCCATTCGATGGCATCTACTCCTGAATCCGCGTCATCAATTGTGACCACAAGGTCAGGTTTGCAACGGCGGGCCAGTTTGATGCCTTCTTTTATTGAGGAGGCTTTAACCACCTGAAACCCTTCAGAGATTAAGCGATCTCCAAATACATCCATTGGGTAATGGGTAGCATCCACCTTAATCACAAGTGGGCGGGGTGGTGCAGAATCAGGCATGTGTTCAGATTCCCTCAGTTAACTAATAGCAGCATAGACGATACCTTTAATTTTACCCGATTTGCTCCAAGGCGGGGAGCGTGGCTTGGGGATGTGATAATCGTAAATCCTCAACCGCCCGCACCATACGATAGAGCATTTGATTCACCGGGGTTGGGATGCCTAATTTTGCCCCCTCACGTACTACTGCCCCGCTAATGGCTTCAATTTCGGTGGGAGTGCCACGCAAAACATCTTGCAGCATGGAGGAGTGATTAACGGCTGTGCGGGATGCCACTTCCTCAACACGAGACGCCGCATCTTCGTGGGAGAGGATAATTCCTTTGGCATGGGCAACCACCGCGACTTCATTGGCGGCTTCGCGCATCATCTGGCGTGCCCATTCCGATTCCAACAATGCTCCATTCGGCACCCGTAAAATTGCTGTCAAGGGATTAATGCCCGCATTGACGACCAATTTCCCCCAGACCAAGCCTGCTACATCGGCCACTACTTCGGTCGCTAGGCCCGCCAGAGTAAATAACCCAGCCAAAGCCTGAATGGAAGCGTCAATTTCGGGTCGGGTTGCTAAATAGGTTAAACCGCGTCCCCCATAGCGCAAATAGCCGGGTAGTCCATCCGTCGAAGCACCTTGCATGGTCACACCGAGGGTGGCGCGTTGTGCCCCGACCACCCCTGCAATAATTTCAAGGTTGCCTACCCCATTTTGCAACGTAATCGCTACCCCAGCGGGTTTGAGGATTTGGGCGGCATCCTCGGCAGCCAAGGCGGTTTTGTTGGCCTTGGGGAGAATCAACGCAATGTCAATTGGGTCGGCATTTTTGAGATTATCCGTCGCTCGTAGTGGGATAAATTCTTCGTGCCCATCAGGATAGACCATGTGCAAAGGAGCGTGTTGGAGGGCATAAATTTGCTCAGGCCAGCGCCCAAACAGTGTCACATCGGTGTGGGGACTGAGTTTTGCACCAAACAGCGTCCCCATCGCGCCGATGCCAAAAATGCCGATTTTTATGATAGGCCTCCTAGAATTTGCCGCAAAACAAGGCGCTTAAGCACCTTGCCCGGATAGAAACTTAATGCGCGGTGTCGCCAATTTCCGCCAGAATCTCGTTTAATACAGCGTCGGAAATGCCAAATTCGTGTTCGGGGGCTGGGAATGTGCCTGAGCGGACTTCTTGATGGAAGGTGCTAAAGACGGTCTGAATGGCCTCACCGATATTGGCATACTGCTTAACAAATTTAGGCGTAAAGCGGTCAAACATGCCCAAAATATCGTGCATGACCAAAACCTGCCCATCCGTGCCGCCACCTGCCCCGATGCCAATTGTTGGGATATTGACCATACGGGTAATCAATTCACCCAATTTGGCGGGGACACCTTCAATCACCATCGCAAACGCGCCCGCATCTTCAATTGCTTTGGCGTCTTCAATCAATTTACGGGCGGCCTCAATGGATTTGCCCTGCACCTTGAAGCCACCAAACGCGCTAACACTCTGGGGGGTTAGACCAATATGTCCCATGACCGCGATGCCGATTTGCACCATATCGTGGATAGTCTGGGCCATATGAACACCACCCTCAAGTTTCACGGCGTCCGCATTGCCTTCTTTGAGCAGGCGGCCTGCATTGCGGAGAGCTTCTTCGCGGCTGGCCTGATAACTCATGAAAGGCATATCGCCGACCAAAAAAGCCCGCTTAACCCCACGTCGGACCGCTTGGGTGTGCATGACCATCATGTCCATTGTGACAGGCAGGGTGCTTTCAAAGCCGTGTACGACCATGCCAAGCGAATCCCCAACCAAAATCATATCTACGCCGCTTTGGTCAGCCAATAAACCAGAGGGATAATCATAGGCAGTCAACATGCTGATGGGTTCACGATGTTCCTTCATTGCCTGCAACTGCTGAAGTGTCACCTTGTCCATAGGAGTATCCTTTTCAGGTGTTCGATAGTTGCTCAAAAGAATTTTAAATGGATTGGCAGAGTGATTTACATAATCAAGACGGCAATGGTAAGGGATATTTTACTTGGAAAGTCAGCAGGCCAACAGGCGATTACTTTTTCTTCTTGGCAGGTTTGACCTGTGTGACAAATTTGGTGGCGTCTTTGCGGCGCTTGTCATCGCTTTTCATGACTTGCAGGGCGCTATCCATATCATAATAGGCGAGTGTCATTTCGTCTTGTTGGTGGAACGCAATGGCCCGTGAGAAGAAAATTTCGGGCCGCGTCGGAGCATAACGTTGGGCTTGGGAAAAGTATTCCACGGCCTGTGGGAAATTTTCACGCCGAATAGCAATCATACCCAGCACGTAATGCCCAATCCATTGGCGTGGGTCGAGCCGCAGGGCATATTCTGCATCTTCGGTAGCCTCATCATCGCGCTCCAACTCATATAGGATGGCGGCCCGTGTGACATATAGTTCAGCAAAGATGGGAGCATTGCGAATGGCTTCGTCTAAATCGGCCAGCGCCTCGGCAAACTTTTTCTGCTGATAAAGATGCAAACCACGTTCTAAATAGCGATCCGAGATGCTCAGGGTGATGCCATTGGATGTGCGTAATTGCGGGCCGGTTGGGGGTGAAACTTTGCGGCGCAACATATTGGCTACTCCCTCAAATCACGCAGTTGATAAAGTTGCCCATCAGCAAAGCCGCGTTTGCGATAATATTCGCGGGTGCCGATGGCCGAAATGACAGCTAATTTTCGATAGCCGTGTTCACGTGCAATCTCAACCGCTCGCTCGATTAATTGTTTGCCCAAGCCGACGTGTTGAGTTTTGCCTGCTAGTGCATCGCCAATTTCAATCGACTGCCCATAGACATGCACTTCCCGAATCATAGCGGCGTTGTCCAATTCAGGGGTAATGGGTGGTTCGGTGGGCAGAGACAGGCGTAAAAATCCGGCGATCTGGCGTTCGGCAGTGATGTATTGCAAGAATACTTCCTCGCTGCAATTGGTGTCGTACCATACTTCATCTAGATTTAAATCCTCTAGGGCGAAGGTACGATGGCGGATTTCACGGCTACGGATGTCGCCAGTGTAACTGCCATTTTGCACCAATTCCTGCTGTACCCGTTCACGGAAATTAGTCATTTTGTTGCCGACCACAATATCCGTGCCGGGGATGTCGCGGATAACACGGGTCAGGCGGCAGTAGTCGGGCGTGAGTTGGAAGCAGGCCGTGAGCACACCTAGTAGCTCTTCTTGGGTATAGGGTCGCCAATCGCCACGCTGATAATAATCCATCAGTTCGGCGCTTTCGATGAGTGAACAGGGATAGACTTTCAGTTCATCGGGGCGAAAATCAGGGTCATTGAACATCCGCGCATAGTCTTCAATATCGGCCTCCGGGGATGACCCATACAAATTTGGCATCCAATGGGCGTGGATTTTGAATCCGGCTTGGCGCAATAGCTTCACAGCGCAACGGGTGGCGGCGACTTCATGCCCACGTTTGTTGAGGCGTAATACCTCATCATTGAGGCTTTGGAAGCCGATTTGGACTTTGGTACAGCCCAACCGTCGAATCCGTAGCACTTCTTCTTCACTGATATGGTCGGGGCGGGTTTCAATCACCAAACCCACGCTGCGACACTCGGCATTTTCATTTTCACGATGAGCGGCTTCTAATTCCTCCCATGTCGCAAATTCGGTCATGGGGGTACGCTCAATTAAACCCAACTCAATTGAATGAGCTTGTTCACGGGAGCGATACATTTCATCCCGATAGATATTCTGGACGACTTGATTATAGGTTTGGTCATGCCCCGGTGCGTTGATAGCGGTAATGTTACGAGCAGGGTGCAGTTGCGAATGTTCTAGTAATAGGTTTTCGACTTCCGCTGTACGGTCAACCCCGTTACCAAAATCATGCAGTGCGTCAAAAATGCGTTTGATGAACCAGATTTGATAGGTTTCGGGATAAAATGACCATGTGCCACCCAAAATAATCATTTCGATTTTATCCGTGGGGTGTCCGGTGTTATAGAGGGCCAGCAGACGGCGATAAGTCTGCAAATAGGGGTCGAAAGAATTGGCTTCGGCGCGTTGGGCCCCCGGCTCATCTGAAAGATAACTTTTGGGCATCCGAATGTCGTTGGGGCAAAAAATACACGTTCCCGGGCAGGGAAACGGCTTGGTCAAGACCGTAACAGGGGTTACGCCTGAACTGGTGCGCACCGGCTTGAGGCGTAGACGCTCGACAATGGTTTTATCAAATGGGGGTAAATCACCCGATTCGGCAAAATAGCGATAGGCACGAATCAGTTCATCGCGGCGAAATAGACCGGAGCCATCTTTAGGATACGATTTTAGAATGCGCTCAAGCTGCTTTTGGGCAAGGTCAGGGGTGTCGAGTACCTGCCGCAAAATTGCCAGCAGGGAGTCACGATAAAGTTCAAGGTCATCAATATCCGGGGATATCTTATAAGTCATGAATCTACTTCTCTGGATGGGTCGCCGACCTATCCCTATATGGAATTTCTCAAATGGATATTAATATAATCCGGCGTTTAAATCAACTGAATAAAGCTTTTTACGCCCAAACTGCTGAGTCATTTAGTCAATCGCGGGATCATGCGTGGGAGGGTTGGCTGAAGTTGTTACCCTATCTCAAAACCCCGCTTGCGGTTTTGGATGTTGGCTGTGGTAATGGGCGCTTCGGGATTTTTTTGCACGAGCAATTAGGTGATGGGATTCAATATCACGGCATGGATAATGCCCCCGCCCTGTTGGAATTTGCGCAACAGGCTTTTGATGAACATGGCCTAGCGTTTACGTTGGAAAATCGGGACATGGTCGAAAATCCGTCTGACGCGGGTGAGTATGATCTAGTGGCGGTGTTTGGGGTGCTACACCATATCCCCGGTTACGAAAATCGGCAGGGATTTGTGCGACGATTGGGCGAGCGGGTCAAAAACGGCGGCTATCTAACGTTTACCAGTTGGCGATTTTATGAGCAACCGCGTTTCCGCGAACGGATTGTGGCATGGCCCGATGATTTTGAGGTGGAGGCCCATGATTATTTGCTCGATTGGCGGCGGGATAGGGATATGGAGAAAAAAACAGCCTTGCGCTATTGTCATTATATTGATGATGTCGAGCATCAATCTCTCATTACAGCAGCGGGGTTGACCGAGATTGTGACCTATCGGGCGGATGGACGTAGCGGGGATTTAAACTGCTATAGCCTATTGCGCCGAGGCTAATTCATCACTTGAAAAAACCGAGTGCGGAAGCCAAAGCTAAGGCTAGCAGGATCGAGACCAAGAGCAATACCCAAGCAATGACACGTCCAATCTCTGGCCCATAGATCAAGGTGACGCCCTGCTTACGCTCCAATTGACCCAACAAATCTACCTGCAAATCCACCATGTCCCGCTCTTTGACTAGGCGGGCCGCAAACGAAGATTCATGGATGATACGCCAGCCGTCAGTGATTAATTTTTCGACCTCTGGCTTCAGGATCGCTTCAGCAGCTTCTGGCGTGATAATTTCGACTTCGGTGTTTTCAGTCATTGCCCTATACCTTTAAAAATTTGCCCTCGCTAGGGTACATCATGTTGGCCTAGTTCTCCATCCCCTATACAATCAAATCCAATACTTTACTTAGAGACAGAAGATGAGTGATGACAGATAACAAGACCCAAGAGGTTTTTTTGGTGACCGGGGCGCTGGGGTGTATTGGCGCATGGACGGTTTACCATTTATTGAAACAAGGGCGGCGGGTGGTCAGTTTTGATATTGCCGATCAGGGCCATCGTCTCAATCTGTTGCTGACCCCGGAAGAACAAGAAGCCATCACCTTTGTACGGGGTGATTTAGCTGACCCTGAACAGGTGTTGGCTGCATTTCAACAGCATGGGGTGACGCAGGTCATTCATTTGGCCGCGCTGCAAGTGCCATTGGTGCGGGCCAACCCGATCAAAGGGGCACAGGTCAATGTGGTCGGTACGGTCAATGTGTATGAGTCGGCGCGGCAAACAGGGGTAAAACACATCACGTTTGCTTCTTCGATTGCGGTGTTTGGCCCAGCCGAAGATTATCCTGATAACCAACCGGTTGCTAATGATGCCCACCCATCGCCGCGTACTCTCTATGGGGTGTTTAAGCAGGCTAACGAAGGCACCGCCCGGATTTATTGGCAGGATTATCAAATCAGCAGTACGGGCTTACGGCCATATACGGTCTATGGCTTGGGGCGCGATCAAGGGTTGACCAGTGATCCTACTAAAGCGATGCTGGCGGCGGCGGCGGGGCAAAATTTCCATATCAATTTCGGCGGAGTGATGCAGTTTCAATGGGCCTCCGATACGGCCCTACAATTTATCGAATCGGCAACCCACCCACTGAATGGCGCTTATGTCTTTAATCTAGATGCGCCGCCAACCCCCGTCGCACAAGTGGTTGAAATTATTGAACGCCTGCGTCCAAACGTCAAAATCACGATGTCGGATACAGTGCTGCCATTTCCAGAAAATTTTGATGGCTCGGAACTGCATCGTCATTTTGCTAATGTTTATGATACGCCCTTAGAAGAAGGCATTCGGCAGACGATTGAAGGATTTGAGAGGGCATTGGCTGAGGGGAGAATCTCAGTTTAGTTGACTTGGAAATGCCCAATGACACAACAAGAACTTGAAAAAATCATACAAGACTCTTTTGGTCTAAATGGTCTATATGCAGGTATACAGACTTTTTTCGAAAATAAAAAAATCGTTGGCAGATTATGGGTGGATTTTATTTGGATTGTGGAGGTCTCTCAATATTTCCTTCATAAGAACGTTACAATCATTGGCGTAAAAGCACAAGAAATGGATACAGAGGAAATGGCGGCTTGGTATAAAGGCCTTCTTCTAATTCCACCTTTCAAAGACCCACTAGATAGAAAGTTCGCAGGTAACAATCCCCTAGTCCCCGTCAACTTGAACTGGCCTCATCCACTGGTAGAAGCCCTTCAATCAGTAAACGTCATGCCCTATGTATCCTCTATGGCCCTTGGGGAGGGAAGTCGCCATTTTAAGATTTATACTTATACCGAATTCGGACGCCAGTCATATGTCGAGTATCATGGAATGCCGCGAAGTGAAAATATGAAGATTCTTTGGGCATCGATACTTCAAACTATCTCAGATTTGGCTGACGCTTATAATGACGAGGAAATGCACGAGTTTTTTCATAAGAGCAGTCAGACATTTTGGGAATGATGGCCTCCCAAAATGTCTTAAATAAAAAGGGCGATGTCACCGACTCGCCCTTTTTATTAGCCAATTATTGATTACAAACTAGCTTCTTGCTTAAAAATCCCCGACGCACCACTAGGACGTGTACCCTCGGTGGAGGTGATTTGGGGTGTGCCGTCGCCTTCGGTGCAGCGAACATGGAAGGTGTGGTCACCCTCGTTGAACGGCCAGTCATAGCGCCAGATGACCCATGTCTTATCCGACAGCGGTTGACGTAGCTCGGCTTCGGCCCAATCGCCCTCATCCACTTGGACTTCGACTTTGGAAATCCCGCGTGGGCCAGCCCATGCCATACCGCCAACAGGAACGAACTTACTGCCATTTTGCTCATAGACATCATGCACGGCGACGGTATCAATCACCGAGGTCGCTTTGATGAGAGCGTCCTTATCCCAGCCACGTGCCACCCAATAGCCAGCATCCCATTCCTCAACAAAATCAATTTTAGTAATCCACTTGGGTTGTTTCATGCCATAGCGGTTGGGAATATGGATACGTAGTGGGAAGCCGTGTTTAGCTTCGAGTAGTGCTCCATCCCATGCATAGGTCAGCATAATCCGCTCGTCATTACGAACGAGGTCAAGATCAAGATATTCCCAAAAACCGTCTACCGACTCAATACGGGCAAATTTAGCTTCGGGTTTGGGTTTGACCTCATTCAAAATATGCTGGAAGCTTGTACCCGTCCAATGGGTGGTGCTAATGAGGTCGCCGCCTAGACGATTGGAAATGCACGACATGGTAATGTATTGATACGTGGGTTCATAGTTGTTGCGGATGTCATCCAGCGTGAATTCTGTAGGATTTTCAACCAATCCCCCGACGGCTAATTTCCACGTATCGAGGTCAACTTCAGGGATGCTCACGTTGATGTCAATACGATAGTGATCTTCCAGTGGCGTGTATTCGGGCCGAGTGCCGGGGACCGGAACCAATTTATCATTGAGGTTGGGAAAATCTTTGGGGTTGGCCCCGGTGATTTTGACCAATACCTCTTCTTTCATACTGTTCAGGTAAGCGCCAATGCCCGAACCAATCACTGTAATCGAAGCAGTGGCTCCACCCAAAATAAGCAGGAAACGACGGCGATCTAACACTTGCACCGATTTTTCAGGCATGTCGGGCGTCGCAGTCATGGGGACGGGTGTAGGAGTGGTCAGCCGGTTATAGGCCCAGTTGAGAATTACACCCCACACAATAAAAACGACAGTAATCCATACTCCACTAAGGGTGTTATTCACCGAAGAGGTGAAGTTGTAGCGGTCGCTGATGAAAGAAACTGCAACGCCCACCAGCAAGCCCATCACCGCACCGGGAAGGAGGATACGGGAATATTTGCGATGGCGTTCATCGGTGGTTTGGTAGTTGAAGAAGATCGCACCGAGGGCCGCGCCAATAATCAAGACAAGGGTGATTGCCATCATCTTTTCGGCAAGTTTGGCGGCGTCATCGGTTTGGCCGAGGTTGAGCGCCCGGATGACATCAATCATACGGTCAATGCCAAAGGTGATGAGAAAGCCGGGTAAAATGCGGCTTATCCATTGAAAAATATCAAAGGGGGGAAATGGTAAGTCGGCGGCTTGCTCAGCGACATAAAAGATTGCCATTAAGGCTGCGGTGGTGAACGCCCCGACTAATGTGCCTTGCCTAATTTTTGATTGGGTCATAGATCAAATCCTTTGCTACCGCAATGCCTGTGTTTTTCAATTTAGATCGTCTAGAAGTCACTATTCGGATGCTTAAAAGTTTGCCGTCAAAATCTAACAAATTGATTACAGGGGTAAGGTGAAACTAAAAGTTGTGCCTTTGTTCGCTTCACTTTCGACCCAAATCTCCCCCCCATGCGCCTCAATAAAACCACGTGCAATTGCCAAACCTAGCCCAGTACCACGATAGCCGTCATTGGCGCGGGTGCGGGAAGGCTCACCCCGATAGAAACTTTTGAAGATATGCGGTAAATCGGTGGGGTTGATGACCTCACCCGTGTTATAAATTTCGATACATACCTTGCGGTTCATCTGACGAGCACGCAGGGTGACCTCACCTCCAGAGGGCGTGTGGCGGATGGCGTTATCGAGCAGATTATAGAGAACTCGCTGGATTTTATCCGCCGCCATGTTGACCAGTTCAATATTGGGTTCGACCCTACCTGTTAATTTGATTTTTTGTCGTTCGGCTTGTGGCCCAATGCCGCCCAGCGTGTCAGAAATTAAATCTCGTAGCGAGGCCTTTTCGCAGATGATTTTGAGATGGCCGGTATCGAGTTGGGCCAATTCAAAGAGGTCGTCAATGAGATGGCTAAGATGCTGCACCTCTTTTTGGATGCTCTCGTGATAACGGTTGACGGTTTCAGAGTCTGAGACGACACCATCAATAATGGCTTCGTTCATGGCGCGAATGGCGGCAAGCGGGGTGCGGAGATCGTGTGAGACCCACGCAATCAGGGCGCGACGGGTGAGTTCCAATTGGCGTTTTTGATTATCCACCTGCTGCAAAGCGGCGGCCATTGTATTAAAGGTGCGGCCTAGTTGGGCCAGTTCGTCACGACCTTCAATTGTCAGACGGGTCTCTAGCTCACCATCAGCAAGACGTTCGGCGGCATGGGCAAGGATGTAGATGCGCTTAATCATCGTGCCCGAAATGACAAAACCTGCGATGGCTGAAATTGTGCCTGCAAACATCAAGAGAGCGGTCGTGAGGACAAAGTCGTGGGTGCTGATAAACATCAAACGGGCCGTCACCCAGACATTCATAAAAGTCAGAGCGACACTCAACAAACACGTTGCTAAGACCGTCCAGCGCAAACTGGTAAACCATTCCATGATTTCGCGGTGATAGATGACATAGGCCACGATGATGGTAATGGTGGCAGTCCCAGACATCATCAGGGTGAGGAGTTGAATGTCGCGCATGGGGGGGTTGAGCGCGGCAATAATCATGACAATGGCGACAAAAATGGCGGCGATGGCCCCAATGACAAGCAAAAAAATCGGATAGATAGGGGTAGCAAGCCTACGCTGGTTCAAATTTATACCCTACTCCCCACACAGTTTGGATAAAGGCTGGATTGGACGGGTCGGGTTCGATTTTTTCGCGCAACCGCCGAATGTGGACGGTGACCGTGCTTTCGCCGCCATAAAATTCATAGCCCCAAATGCGATCGAGCAGTTGTTCGCGGGTAAAGACTTGCTGGGGGTGAGAGGCCATTAGCCATAGGAGTTCAAATTCTTTGGCGGTCAGCGTAATTGGCTGATTTTCGAGCAGTACGGTATGGCGGATGGGGTCAATTTGCAGAGCAGCAAAGGTGAGGGGTTTATCTTGATCGTCTTCTTTAGTACCACTGCGACGCAGAACCGCCTTGACCCGTGCTACTAGTTCACGCGGGCTAAAGGGTTTGACGACATAATCATCTACCCCTAATTCAAAACCAGCGATACGATCTGATTCGTCGCCACGCGAGGTCAACATGATAATCGGAATATCTTCGTTTAGTTGTAGGTGGGGATAGTCGCCATCGCGCAAGGAACGGGTAATGTCAAAGCCATCAATCCCCGGCAGCATAATATCCAGCAGGACGAGGTCAATTTTGCCGCTGGCAAGGCTTTCAAGGGCTTGGTAGCCTGTGCCTGCTTCGATGACGGCATAGCCATCACGCTCCAAATAACGCCGCACTACCTCACGGATGGTCATATCGTCTTCTACAATGAGAATGGTTAAAGGTTTTGCCATAGAGCTACAATCGGTTTTTCAAAATTTAGGATTAGTCTATTTTCGCCCCAATTAATTACAGGGAGATTAAGAATTTTTGCACATCACCCACAAAAACCGCAAAATAGGCGTTTTATTTGAGTAGATGACAAAGGATATTATGAAAATTCAAGCCGCCGTTTTATATGAGCCGAAAACGCCCTTTGTGATTGAAGAATTGACCCTGCAAGAGCCGCGTGCAGGCGAGGTATTGGTCAAGGTGGCGGCGTGTGGAGTGTGTCATAGCGATTATCATTTGGTGGCGGGGACAACCAAACATCCTATGCCAGTGGTCTGCGGGCATGAAGGCGCGGGGGTGGTCGAGGCAGTGGGGACAGGGGTGACCCGTGTGCGCCCCGGCGAGCATGTGACGCTCAGTTGGAGTCCTGATTGTGGGGAATGTTTCTACTGCCAACATGGACAGCCGAATTTGTGCGATACGTTTACCGGGCCGATTTGGGCGGGGACGATGTTAGATGGTACACCCAGATTGTATCGAGGGAAACAGCCTGTCTATCACTACTGCGGGTTGGCGACGTTTGCTGAATATGTGGTGGTGCCACAACAAAGCTGCATTCCCATCGCCCCAAATATCCCGCTGAAGGTGGCCTCATTGGTGGGGTGTGCAGTGGCGACAGGCGTCGGTGCTGTGATGTATACAGCAGGCGTGCGCCCGGGTGAGAGCGTGGTCGTGTTGGGCTGTGGCGGGGTTGGCTTAAATATTTTGCAGGGTGCGATGCTGTGCGGGGCCAATCCGATTATCGCGGTGGATTTGAATGAGGCTAAGATGCAATTGGCGCGTCAATTTGGGGCGACGCATACGCTCTATTCCGATGATCATCTGATTGAGGCAGTGCGCGATTTGACAGGTGGACGCGGCGCCGACCATGCCTTTGAAGCGGTGGGGGTTCCCAAATTACAAGAATTAGCCTTGGAAGCAGCCCGCCCCGGAGGAACGATTATTTTGGCGGGTCTATCGCCCATGGGGTCGGCGACCAATTTGCCGGGAGCGATTATTACCCGACAAGAAAAGACCATCAAAGGTAGCTATTATGGTTCGGTCAATCCGAGTCGTGATTTTCCGATGCTGCTGGATTTATATATGGCGGGTAAACTGAAATTGGATGAGCTGGTGTCGCGAGAATATCCGCTCCATCAGATTAACCAAGCCTATGACGCTATGTTGGGGGGTGAAGTGGCCCGTGGGGTGATTGTTTTTTAACCCTAAAAAGAAAAGGGGACTAGCATCGGAGCAGCACGCCACCATTAGCGAAAAAATGCTATGCCATCATTCTTCGCTTTGCGCTGCTCCAATGTGAGTCCCGTACATTTCCAACAATACCCCATAATGTGGTAGCAAAATCAGCGCAAATCTGCGAAAATGAACGCAAAATGCCACCCCTATCCTATCCGCTGTCTGACTGAGGGCTAATTCATTGGACCCCCGTCTTCAATTTCAACAGACTTTACAAAACGCGCTTGATACTTATCACCCGGGTTGGGATGTGCGGCATCATGCCACATGGGAAGAACGTTACCGCGAGGCATGGGAGCAAAATCGGCGGTTTAATGTGTGGGTGGACACGCTGAAACGCTGGGTCAGTGGTGACCATTTCCCCCGCTTGAAAAAGTTTGAAGATTTTTTAACGAGTGTGGATTTTCCGCTAGATGTACGGGAAGAACTGCACCGGCAATTTCATCAAGCCCGTATGCAAAGTCGGCGCTTTGAAAATACCCCGGATAGCGCTTCTACCCATTCGCTCATGATTATGGGGCAGCGCCCGATGAGTTTGGGGCGTCCATTTGTGGGGCGCGAACATGAATTGCAAGTTTTACGGGCGATGATGGCTGACCCTACGACGCGCATTGTTACCGTAATTGGCCGCAGCGGGATTGGCAAAACGGCATTGGTTTGCCACGTGTTGCATGAAATTGAAACCGATCCGTCAGTAATCGAAGATGTGCAGGGCTTGATTTATTTGACTGCTGGAAGTGACAATCGCATTTTAGAGCAATTGATGTCACTTGGTAAACCCTTGTTTGCTGCTGACGCCCCCATCCACGAAAAAACCCAAACTTTACAGCAGGCCAATCGCCCGCTGTTCCTTTTTCTCGATAACCTAGAGGACATCATTGACAACGAAGGCAATTTGACTGATCCGGAATTGAGCCGGTTTGTCTTTCAGGCATTGCGGCAACCAAGTCAGCTACGGCTGTTACTCACTTCCCAGATCGAATTAGCTTTTCCGCGTGATTTGCGCCATCTGAATCAGGTGGTGGTGGTGGAAAAAGGCCTAGCGGAGGTCGAAGGGATTCAATTACTGCGCGATCTTGACCCCGGTGGAACATGTGGCCTGCGGGATGCGCCCGATGAGTTATTGCGGCAGGCGGTTCAAAAAGTACATGGCGTCCCCCGTGCGTTGGAAGTGCTGGTTGGGATTTTGGAAGATGACCGCATGGCTCGACTTGACCGCGTATTGGCCGATTTTGGTAAATGGCGCGACGCCCAAGACATGATTCAGACAGGTTATCGGCGACTAGATACTCAAGCACAGTGGGTGATGAAAGCCCTTGCGGTCTATCGGCGCCCAGTGCGAGCCGAGGCGATTGAGTTTTTGCTGCGCCCTGTAATGCAAGAGTTCCTCAAGTTGGATTTGCGAGATATTTTGCAACGACTGACACGCACCCGTATGGTCACTATTGACCGAGCAAGTGGGTTGATTTCTTTGCACCCGATTGATGCAGATTACGCCTATGCCCAGCTTGACGAACGAGGGCCAAGCAACCGCGAAGTATTGGAGCGACGGGCAGCAACTTATTACGAACAGATGCGGATTGCACCCGATTTTTGGCGGGGTGCGCAAGACCTTGAGCCACAACTTGCTGCTTTTGAGCATTATCTTAAAGCGGGGGATGCGGAAGCGGCCTTGCAACAAATTGGCGAGCGTGGTTTTGATGCCCTGTTGTTGTGGGGGCACGGGCAGCGGGTGATTGGGGTGCGCCAACGGGTGGTGGGCAAATTGGGTGATGCCCGTATGGAATATATGAATTTATTTGGACTGGCAAAAGCCTATCAGGTGTCAGGTCAATTTCAAGAGGCCGTGGATTGTTTTGGGCGGGCCATGATAATGGCAGCAGCGGCGGGTGATACAGCACGGGTGCGGCTGTCGTTGGTTGGACTGGGTGATATTTATCGTAATCAGGGACGCTACACAGAAGCAGTGGATTGTTATTTGCAAGCGTTGGCCGCTTCGGATGAACAAGATTTAGAAGCCGAAGCATCAGCCTTGCTGGGCTTAGGTTTAATTTATCACCAAATGGGGGATGACGAATCGGCCTTGGAACGGGTGCGGCAGGCGCTGAATCTGGCTGAAAAAGACCCGCTGTTACAAAGCCGATGCACGATGATGTTGGGCTACATCGCCCGTAATCAGGGATATTATGCGGAGGCTTTAGTCCAAACGGAACAATCCCTACATTTAGCGGAACTGGCCCAAGATTTAAATGGCGTAGGCAACAGTCACAGTTTGTTAGGGCTGATTCATGGCGAGTTAGGGCATTACAACACCGCTGAACAGCATCTCACACGGGCAGTTGAAATCGCAACAAAATCGGGGGATTTAGGGAGTCAGTGCCAGCGATTGTCGCGGTTGTGTAGTCTGGAAATTGATAATGGCGACACCATCAAAGCCCACACCTATGGCACGGAAGCCTTAGACATCGCTACGCGGATTGGGGGTTGGGCTGGGGAACGGCTGGCACGCTGGCAATTGGGCCGATTGGCTTTGGCGACTGGTGACCCGCATACTGCCATTAGCCAATTGATGGCAGCGGCAGAGGTGGCACGTGAAATCCAAAGCAATCTGGATTTGCAGCCGATTATGACCCATTTGGCATTGGCATATTTGGCACTGGGACGACTGAAAGAGGCCCTCGAAACGATTGAAACCAGCCCAGCTTATGCGACCACTATTCACCGACCAATGGGTATGATGACTCAAGGCTTGATTTTAATGAAATTAGGCGATGTGTGGGGGGCCGAGAATGCCCTCCAAGAAGCGATTGCTGCGGCCGATGGGTTATTGAAATCACCACCTATCTACATTCGGGCAGGCTATATCAAAGCGACGGCGTTGGCGGGGCTGGCAGTGGTGAATGAAAATGAACAGGCGAACTATTTGCAGCAAAGCCAAAAGACCCTTGAACGAACCTTGCAAAATTATCAAGGGGCAGGGTTGGTTGCGGAGATGGAGCGGTGGTTGGCCGAATTGCAGCAGACCATAGGGGATGCCGATTTGTTAGCCCCCCTATGGAAATTATTGCGATCCGTTAAGTAGGTATGCCCTTACATGCTGCGATAATGCTCTTGCAAACTGCGTGATTTGAGGGATTTGTCGCGCATGGCCCGAATCCCCTGTACAGCAGCTTGGGCGGCACTAAGGGTTGTCATCAGGGGCACGTTGTAGCGGATGGTTGTACTGCGGATGAGTCCTCCGTCATCGTGGGCGATAGGGCCAAGTGGCGTGTTAATCACCAAGTCAATCTCCCCAGCCCGAATAAAATCCACCGCATGTGGGCTGCCCTCAGCCACTTTGTTAATCGCCTTGGCGGGCACACCGCTGCGTTCAAAGAAGTCCGCCGTCCCCTTAGTTGCTAAAATGCGGAACCCCATACGATGCAGGTCACGCGCCAGTTTTAAGCCCGCACTCTTGTCGAAATCATTCAGGCTCATAAACACCGTGCCTTTGAGGGGCAGACGATCCCCCGCTGCCATCTCGGCTTTGGCGAAGGCGTGACCAAAATGCGAAGCGTGGCCCATGACCTCGCCGGTGCTGCGCATTTCTGGCCCAAGGAGGGCATCTACACCCCAGAATTTACGGAAGGGTAGGACGGCCTCCTTCACAAAAAAGCCGCGTACTGGGGGTTCTTCTATCAACCCGATGTCGACCAATTTTCTGCCGAGGATGATTTGGGTGGCGATTTTGGCGAGGGGCACCCCGGTTGCCTTGCTGACATAGGGAGTGGTGCGGCTGGCACGTGGATTGACTTCCAACACATAGACCACATCTTCTTTAATGGCGTATTGGACATTCATCAGGCCGCGCACGCCCAAAGCTAAACCGAGCCGTTCGGTATATTCACGAATAATCGAGAGGTGGTAGAACGAGATTTTGTAGGGGGGCAACACACAGGCCGAATCACCACTATGGACACCCGCTTCCTCAATATGCTGCATGATGCCACCAATAACGACCCTGTCGCCATCACAAACGGCATCCACATCAATTTCGTAGGAATCTTCGAGGTAGTGGTCAATCAGCATGGCGCGACCAGATGAGGCTTCGAGCGCGGTTTTGACATAGCCTTCTAATTCGGCCTCGCTATAGACAATTGCCATTGCTCGTCCGCCCAACACGTAGGAGGGGCGCACCATAACGGGATATTCGACTTTTTCCGCGACATCCCGGGCTTCGTCAAGAGACATCGCTACACCATAAGCTGGGCTGGGAATATCCAGTTCACGCAAGAGGGCCGCAAATCGTTCACGGTCTTCGGCAAGGTCAATGGCGTCGGAGGATGTGCCTAAAATAGGAACGCCTGCCGCTGTCAAGCGCCCAACCAAATTTAAGGGAGTCTGCCCGCCGAATTGAACAATCACACCTTTGAGGGGCTGTTCACGTTCGATGATATTCAGGGTGTGTTCCAAGGTCAGCGGTTCAAAATAGAGGCGGTTGGGGATGTCATAATCTGTGCTGACGGTTTCGGGATTGCAGTTAATCATCACGGCTTCATAACCTGCTTCACGCAGCGCCATGACGGCATGAACACAGCAGTAATCAAATTCGATGCCTTGCCCAATCCGATTTGGCCCGCCACCCAAGATAATCACTTTCTCATTGGCTGAGGGCGGAAATTCGCTTTCAGATTCATAGCTGCTATAGAGATAGGGTGTGTACGATTCAAATTCGGCGGCGCAGGTATCCACCATGTGAAAGGTGGGCAAAATACCAGCCCCGGCACGTTTTTCACGCACCTTGAGGGCATTTGTGGCGAGCAACCAACCGATATGGGCATCGCCGAAACCCATACGCTTGGCTTTCCGCAACAATGGGGAAGGCAGGCCTTCTAAGTGATGAAACTGGCTGATTTCATTTTCTAGCCAAACGATTTCAGCCATCTGAGTCAAAAACCAGACATCAATGCCTGTGGCCGCGTTAATTTCGTTAGGGGTGTGACCCACACGGAGCGCTTCCCAAATAGCCCAAATGCGTTCGGCACGCGGAATGGCAAGACTCTCGATTTTGCCATCCCAAACGGAATGCTGGGGCGTGGGATAGGGTGTCCGTGAAAGCTCTAGGGATTGGAGGCCCTTCAATAATGATTCTTTGAAGGTGCGCCCCATCGCCATGCCCTCGCCGACGGATTTCATGGGGGGGCCAAGGGTGGGATCAACGCCGGGGAATTTTTCAAAGGCCCAGCGCGGAATTTTAGTGACGACATAATCAATGCTGGGTTCAAAGGCGGCGACAGTGGTGCGGGTGATGTCGTTTTGAAGTTCATCCAACCGATAACCGACCGAGAGCAGGGCCGCGATTTTGGCAATTGGGAAGCCCGTCGCTTTACTGGCTAGGGCGGAGGAACGGCTGACACGTGGGTTCATTTCGATAATCAGCACCCGGCCATCATCAGGATTAATGGCAAATTGCACATTCGAGCCACCTGTTTCGACTCCGACAGTCTGCATGACGACCCGTGCCATATCGCGCAGGCGTTGATATTCACGGTCGGTCAGGGTCATGGCAGGGGCAACAGTGATTGAATCCCCCGTATGGACACCCATCGGGTCAAAGTTTTCGATGGAGCAGATAACGACAAAGTTATTGGCCCGGTCACGCATGACCTCTAATTCAAATTCTTTCCAGCCCAGCACGCTTTCTTCGACCAGCACAGTATGCACTGGGCTTTCACGCAGGCCAAAATCAGCTTTTCTGGCAAAATCTTCGGGATCGTAGGCGATGCTACCACCGCTGCCCCCTAGCGTAAACGAGGGGCGAATCAGAAGAGGGTAGCGGTTAATTTTGGCAGCGACGGCCTGAGCTTCTTCAAGGGTATGGGCAATGCCGCCCTTGGGCACGGCGAGGCCGACTTGCAGCATGGCCTGTTGAAAAAGCAGGCGATCTTCGGCCAACTTAATCGCCTCGATATTTGCACCGATTAGCTCAACCCCATATTTTTCAAGGATGCCTTGTTCGGCTAGTGCCAACGCCATATTCAGGGCAGTTTGACCTCCCACTGTTGGCAAAATCGCGTCGGGGCGCTCTTGGGCAATAATCAATTCCACAATGTCAGGAGTCAGTGGCTCGACATAAGTGGCGTCGGCGAGTTCGGGATCGGTCATGATGGTGGCGGGGTTGCTGTTGACCAGCACAACCCGATAGCCCTCTTTTTTGAGGGCACGGACAGCTTGGGTGCCGCTGTAATCAAATTCGGCGGCTTGCCCAATTACAATGGGGCCAGCGCCAATGACGAGAATCGTTTCAATATCAGTTCGTTTGGGCATGGGCCTATTTCTTATGGGTGTGCATGAGTTGGACAAATTCATCAAACAAGGGGTCGGCGTCGTGGGGGCCGGGGGCCGCTTCGGGATGATATTGAATGCTCAGGGCGGGTAAGGTGGTGTGACGTAGCCCTTCGCAGCAATCATCATTCAAATTTAAATGGGTCACTTCGACTTCAGCCGGCAAGCTGGCAGGGTCAACCGCGAAATTGTGGTTATGGGCGCTGATTTCGACGCGGCCTGTTGGGGTGTAACGCACGGGTTGATTGCCACCATGATGCCCAAATTTGAGGCGATAGGTTTTGCCACCGAGGGCCTGCCCTAAGATTTGATGGCCTAAGCAGATGCCAAAAACGGGTACTTTACCTAAGAGTTGTTGGGTGGCTTCGACGGCATAGGGCAGAGCTGAAGGATCACCGGGGCCATTGCTCAACAAGACACCATCGGGTTTTAGAGCCAATGTTTCAGCAGCGGTGGTATTGGCGGGCACGACAGTGACATGACAACCATTGGCAGCAAGGCGGCGTAGGATATTGCGTTTGAGGCCAAAATCGTAAGCGACCACGTGCAGTTTCTCGTCGGATGAGGCGCTCAAGGATTTAAATTCCCACGTGGTGTCGGTGGCGTCCGCCCAGTGATAGGGTTCATCACAACTGACAGCTTGCACCAAATCAATGCCATCTAGCCCTGACCATGCTTGCGCTTGAGCCACGAGGTCGGCGTCGGAAAAGTGGGAATCGGTGGAAAGTACGCCTTTTTGGCTGCCGTTATCGCGCAGGCGGCGAGTCAGAGCGCGGGTATCAATCTCGCTGATGCCGATGACGCCTTGTTCTGCCAACCAATCATCTAATGTTTTGGTGGCGCGCCAATTGGAAATGACCGGGCTGAGTTCGCGGATGATAAAGCCATGCAAAAAAATGCGTTGCGACTCATCATCCTCCAAATTAATGCCCGTGTTGCCAATTTGAGTGGCGGTCATGACCACCATTTGTCCAGCATAGCTGGGGTCGGTCAAAATTTCTTGATACCCAGTGAGACTGGTGTTAAAAACGACCTCGCCAACCTGTGTGCCTTCGGCCCCAAAGCCGATGCCTGTCAAAATACTGCCATCTTCAAGAGCTAATCGTGCGGTTCGTTCTGCCATGCCTTTTCATTTCCCCCTGTAAAATATCGGCAGGTGATGATAACGACCCGCACGGCAAATGACCAGCAGATTTGGGAATAATTACCATCTATCCCAGTGGATGACTTCTTGCAGGGGGCGGCGACCGCCTTTTTTGGCTGGGGTTGTAGGTTGTTCGGCGGGATAACCAAAGGAAATCACAATATTAACGGTTTTGTCGGTGGGGTAGCCCAAAATCTGACGGGCCTCATCCGGTTTATAGACTGTGCCAAGACATGAGCCAACCCCGATTTCCAACGCGGCTAATTGCATGTAAGAGGCCGCTTGACCTGCATCAAACATATGCTTCCATTCAACATCCTGACCGGGTTGAGGGGCAGGAACGACAATCGCTACACACATTGCCGCGCCTGCGACATGGCCTGTCCATTGGCCCAATTCCGACACCTTTTGGAGTTGGTCATGGTCACGAATGGCAATAAAATCCCATGGTTGGGTATTTTTACTGCTTTGCGAACGACGACCAGCATCCAAAATGCGGGTCACAGCCTCTTCGGGTAGAGGTTCATTTTTGAATACCCGCACCGCTCGTTTTTTGCGAATGGCTTCCCAGACTTCCATCGCGGTCTCCTTTAAATGCAATTCATTGGTATAAAAAAGAAGTAGTGGCAAGATTTTACCTTACTGCCACTTGATTGGATGTCACGATCAGACTATTGATGTGAAATCGGACGACGACTAGGTAGGTTAAAACCTAATCGTTCGCGTGGCTACAATTGACGGAAAAGGGTTCTCCCATTATAGTTGCGGCGCTTCGGCATGACAGAATTTTTTAGGAAGGGCAACGCTTCATGAAACTCGGCATTATCGGCCTGCCAAATAGTGGCAAAACAACCGTATTTAATGCGCTAACCGGCAGTAATTTGGAAACCAGCGCCGTATCCAGCGGCAAATTAGAAGTCCATACGGCAGTGGTGAATGTGCCGGATGCACGGGTAGATCAACTGAGCAGCATGTTTAACCCCAAAAAGACGACTTATGCCACCGTCGTTTATAACGATGTGGCGGGAGTGGACAAAGGGATTGGTAATGAGGGCATGTCAGGGCAGTTGCGGAATGCGCTGTCTAACTTGGACGGCCTAATTCACGTCATCCGCGTTTTTGAAGACAACACCGTGCCACACCCCTATGAAACGGTTGACCCAGCTCGTGACTTGGAAATTGTGGACGCCGAATTTTTGCTGTCTGACCTGATTACGGTGGAACGCCGACTGGAACGCCTGAATGAGGATTTGAAAAAAGGTAAGGTAGGCGATAAACGGGCCATTACAGAAGAAATTGAGCTACTGACCCGTTTGAAACAACATTTGGAAACCGAAAAACCCCTGCGTGATTTAGACTTAACGGAACATGAAATGAAGCCGCTACGGGGTTATGGGTTACTATCGCTCAAGCCAGTGGTGATTGTGTTGAACTTTGGTGAGAAATCACGTAATCCTGCCGAGCTGATTACCTATCCTCACAAAAACAGTGTGCTGTTGGGGTTGCAGGGCAAAATTGAGGCTGAAATTGCCCAACTGCCTGCCGATGATCGAGCGATGTTTATGGAAGAATATGGCATCAGCGAATCGGGTGCGGCACGAGCGGTTCAAGCGTCATATGAACTGATGAAAATTATGACGTTTTTCACGGTTGGGCCAGATGAGGTGCGGGCATGGAGTGTGGATAAGGATGCAACCGCCCCTGAAGCCGCCGGAGCGATTCACAGCGATTTGCAACGCGGGTTTATTCGGGCCGAAGTGTTTACCTATGACGATTTTGTGACATTGGGTGGGGTAAACGAAATTAAGGCTAAAGGTAAATTTCGCTTGGAAGGTAAAGAGTATATCGTCCAAGATGGTGATATTCTAAACATCCGCTTTAATGTCTAAACGTTGGCGGGCCTGCCAGTCTGCGTTATGATTGCGCTGTTTATCCGTTGCATCGGAGTCCTAAAATCATGTCTCAATATATGCGAAAAGTTGACTCCTCCCCGCGCATTAGTCGCTTCATCATGCGCCTCTCTTCGGCATTATCTACACGACGCGGATGGCCTTTGCTGGCAGGCACTGTTTTGATTGTCATTAGTTTTTTGTGTTTTGGTGTGGTTATTTTTGGTTTGGTGATGAGTGATAGTGCCACCCCAATTTGGCTTTGGATGTGTTTGCCTTTAACGCTCTTACACTTGGCGATTTTTGCCGGATTTACGGGCGCAATGCTGGCGATTCCTTTAGGCGAAGGGTATCAAGATACCCACAAATAGGATGGCACTGGCCGCCGATGGGTCTGATGTTCTTCTGGAATTGATGGCGGCGGGTCAGGTACAGGTTGATTTTTTAAAGGTTGGCCCATGGATTGGGCTTGACCGGATGTTTGATCGAGCCAGCCAATATCCGATTTTGCTACACCTGCATACTCCACTTATTGGCCGTTCAATTCAAGCTGAACTCTCCTCGATACAGCGATTGATGGATCAAACCCATCCCCCATTTGTGTCTTTTCATTTGGATGTACCTGCTAATCGGATTTTTCGATTTTGGAAAAAAGCAGGTATTCCACTCCCTATCTTTCGCCCTAAACAAGCTGCTCGTCAGGCAATTGAAAATATTCGTATTTTGCAGACAGCCCTTCTCCTTCCGGTCGCAGTGGAAAATCAAGCCTATCATCGGCGCACGGGGCATAATTATCTGGTTGATCCCGTTTTTATTGGTGAGGTCATTCATGAGGCAGGTTGCCATCTGCTTTTGGATTTGGGCCATGCGCGGGTGGCGGCGGCGATGCGTGGGGAGGCGGTAAAGGAGTATGTTAAGCAATTGCCATTAAATGAGGTGATTGAACTGCATGTGAGCGGGCCGGGGATATATCGAGGGCAACTGCGTGATTTGCACCACCCTCTAGCTGAGGCCGATTATGAACTGCTGCGTTTTACAGTGGAGCACTGCCCCAATCTACAGGTTGTCACCTTGGAATATTATGGGCCAGCAAAGTTGTTACAAGAGCAGTTGGAGCGCTTACGCGAAATTGTAACTAGGGGATAGTTTGCTTGGTGGCAATCATATCTGGGTTTTGCGGCAGCAACAATCAACGAGGAAGGCTTATGGCGGGTTGGAATCGGTTCCGAAAAAAGGAGATCAAGTGGGATTTAGTGTCGGCCACGGAACTCGTGCTAAACATACTCAAACAAAGCGAGCCAGCCAAGACGCTATTTCCTTTGAAGGCTAGTGTCAGTCAATCTTTGCACAAAGGTTTTGTCGGTGTTCACGACCGTTGGATTATCACGGTGGTGGAGATTGAACCGGGGGTTATCCGATTGACGATGAATGACATCGCAGAACGCCGCGATCAACAATTAACGTTAGAAGCACGCTCTGAAACAGAGTTATGTGCCAATATCGAAACATGGCGTTCTCAAGTGAACTGGTGGTGTGGGCGATTATCCGTATATCGGCTTCAACCCCAAAAAACTTACCGCGTCATTCAAACTTTTACCGATTATTATGGGAGCGTTTTTGAGGCGGGACGAGAACTGACCTTTGCGGGTCGGAATTTCCTGCCATATGATGGCGGCCATACCCTTTCATTTCAGCCAGCATCTATCTATTTACAAGAGGATGCCCAGAGTGACATCCTGTCGAATTTTGACCTCTATTTTGAGGAAGTGCCTGCCGAGAGATAAAAAGCCCAAAAAGTTATTGGTATTGATTACCTTTTACTCTGCTGTGCCCATCACATTTAATTCATAACGAATCGCTGGGCCACCCACGTCGTACATCACGACTTCATAAGTGCCTGCCTCACCGGGGAGAAGCTGATCTTTATCAATAAAAACCGTCTCGGTAGCCACGACATTATTTTTATCGTCAAAGATACTGACAACGACCTTAATCAGTTTCACTAGACGTGTCCCATTGTTGGCAAGTTGACCGCTGACTACCAAAAAGCCACTTTCATTATAAAACGGGTCATTGCTCTGCACAGTGAAGTTGCTTTTGCCGTAGAAATTGCGAAGGGATGTATCTTCGGCGGAACGGGCAGCCGCTTGAAGCTCATAGCGTACTACTGTGGAGGGACGGCCACCATCAAAACGCAGGCGGAAGGGCGCACCTTCACCGGGGGCAAGTATATCGGTGGTTAAAATAGTAGATTTCTCGCTTAACTTATTGCTGCGCGAATCGAATAAATATCCTGTCAAGCGCACGGCTTCGACGGCGTAATCGGCATTATTGACCACCCGCCCTGTGATGTTAAAGCCACCGTCACTGTCTGACCATGCGGTGTAGCTATCGAACCCAATTACCCCTGTAAAGGATGTGACACCTGTTACCTCGCCAATTTGCAGGGCTACCTCACTATTGATGCGATAGGTATTGACGACGGCGGCCAGTGTATTCATTAACGTTTCGTCGGCGCTGGTGACATCGGTTTCAAGAGCGGAAAAATAGCTGCCATTGCCCTGTAAAAAAACATTCATGGCGCGGGGGCCAATGGTAGGATAGTCGCGTACCCCGACCAAACGGCGGCTGCCATCGGATTGATCAATGGGGTCTTCAATCAACTGCCACCCATAATTGGCGACATCTTCAGGTGGTTGATAGGCAGCAGCGGCATTTAAAAACCCCTCGCGGGTCATGGGTGTGCCCGTGTTCACTACGTAGACTGTCAACCGGACAACGCTTTCGGTGCCTTCCAGATCAGAAAATTGAACCCGCACGCCGTTAGGATCGGGTAAATTATCGGCCACCCAGTTTGGCGGGATGCGAATACTAAATACACCACTTTCATGGCGATAGGTATAGAAGCCTGCATCGGGGGCGGCAGAAGTTGCCACAACCACCAATGGCGCATTGTTGTTGGTGTTGTTTTGACACGCCGATAAGATCAAAACCGGAAGAATGAAAAGTAGAACCAAGATTTTAGAGCGAATTTTCACACCGAATCCCTTTTTGACTAGCGCAGGTTTATCTTGACACCCTGCCCCCGTCCGATATTATCTATCAAGCACTTAAATCACACCACCTCTCAGGAGTATTTTTGATATGGGACAGCTAGACGGAAAAGTTGCCATTGTGACCGGAGCAAGTCGGGGCATTGGGCGCGGCATTGCGCTGGAACTCGCTAAACGTGGCGCAACTATTGTGGTAAATTATAACCAAAACGCCGATGCCGCGAATGAAGTGGTTCAGACAATTGAAGCAGGTGGCGGCAAAGGTTTGGCAGTCAAAGCCAATGTTGCAGTGATGGAAGATGCGACTCAGTTGGTCAAAGCAGCGGTTGATGCTTTTGGAAAAGTGGATATTTTGGTCAATAACGCTGGGACAACCCGCGATAATCTCATTATGCGGATGAAAGAAGAAGATTGGGACGAGGTTTTGGATACCAACCTGAAAAGCGCATGGAATCTGTGCAAATTGGTTTCCCGACCCATGATGAAAGCACGCTATGGTCGTATTATTAATATAACAAGTGTTAGTGGCATTGCGGGGCAAGCTGGACAAACCAATTACAGCGCTAGTAAAGCGGGGTTGATTGGCCTCACCAAAGCCCTCGCTCGTGAAATTGCTGACCGGAATATCACCGTCAATGCTGTTGCGCCCGGTTTTGTGCTAACTGACTTGACCGCTGGCTTACCCAAAGAATTGACTGATCAACTCAATAATGCAATTCCACTGAAACGTTGGGGAGCGATTGAAGAAGTGGCCTATGCGGTAGCGTTTTTGGCCTCCGACGAAGCGGCCTATATCACCGGACAGGTACTTTCAGTAGACGGTGGTCTGGTCATGGGATAGACTTTAGTTGTACAATTTGGGACAATGGATGTTTAACGCATAAATAGAATGGCTCGTAGTAGAACATGGCGACCCTTCAAAATCCGAATGATACGGTAACGGTTGTGCCGAGTGTTTTGGTGACAGTGGTACGGATTGCCACCCTCAATGTTGATGGCGTAGCACAATTAAGCAGTGTCCCCGGCGGTTCTAGCTGGTTGCGCCTTTCTACCGACGAAAGCGGTGTACGTCTCAATGTTGAAACCGAAGGAGTGCGGGTAGATGTATACATCGTTGCTAAAGCCTCACATGGGCTTTATGATACTAGCCGACGTGTACAAGAAGAAGTCGCCCGTACCATAAAGGAATATATCGGCATGAAGGTTTTAGCCGTCAACGTCCACATCGAAGACGTGGTGTTTGAGAAGTAGCCCCAGAGATATTTATGACAACATCACCCAACATTGACTTGCGCCATTTGGCCCGAAGCCTTGCTTTATTGGCCCTCTATGAAATTGATAGCACCAGCCATACGCCCATTAGCGTTTTAGAATCTTATGCCAATATGCCGATTCCGGGGGATGATGCCCGGATTACGGCCTATATGGCCCTCCATATTTCGTCGAATATGCTTAACGAAGATGTAATGGAGGAGGATGAGGAAGATGATGATTGGGATGATGCCAGCTTGGTGCTGAAAGACCCAGAGTTGACCCTGACGCCCGAAACCTATCAGATGATGCAGATTTTGGTGACGGGGGTCTTGAAACAGCGCGATAATCTTGACCAAGTGATTGCCCAACACGCGCCAGAATGGCCGCTTGACCAAATTGCCATTATTGACCGGAACATTTTGCGGATTGCCATTCACGAATTGACTCAAGACAAGAAATTGCCTGTCAAAGTGGTCATCAATGAAGCGGTGGAAATCGCCAAGTTGTTTGGGGCCGAAGGATCACCGCGTTTTATCAACGGGGTTTTGGGATCAATTACTGATGAATGGTATGGTATCCAACCCGATTCTCCAAGTGAAACAACGACCAGTTCAGATTGAGGGGTATTGTGAACGAACCACGAACCTCCACCCCACCTAATCCAACCCCTGCCATTATCGAACCGGTACAGGGGCCAGAACCCGCGACCTCCGGCACGATGAGTTTTTTTGAGCATCTAGAAGAGCTGCGTTCACGGTTACTGCGCTCGATTTTTGCCTTAATCATTGGGGTTGCCATCGCTGCGGTTTTTACGGGGGATATTTTAAAATATCTTGCCAGCCCGTATGAACATAGACTCACCAACCCCTCGCCCACCGGCGCAGTGGTGATGTATTTTCGGGTGGCCTTGATGAGCGGCGCTATTTTAGCGATTCCCTACATTACCTATCAGTTATTTATGTTCGTTGCCCCGGGCTTGACCAAAAAAGAGCGTAGCTGGATTTATTTAGCGCTCCCAGCCACCACAGGTTTTTTTCTATTGGGGGTGTCTTTTGCATGGTTTATTATGGCCCCCGCCGCATTTGGCTTTTTGCAAACATTTCAGAGTGATGTGTTCCAAGATCAATGGTTTGCCGAAGAATATTTTAAGTTTTTGACCTCGCTGTTATTTTGGATTGGTGTGGCATTTGAAATGCCCGTGTTTATGTTTGTGTTGGCGCGATTAGGACTGATTGGGCCGAAAGTGCTCATTCGCAATTGGCGCTTTGCTGTGGTTGCCATCACGATCATTGCAGCAATCATTACTCCCACAGTTGACCCCTTTAATATGCTCCTTGTGACCGCGCCGCTGTTGATGTTGTACGTTCTCAGCATTGGCCTTGTGGCAATTGCTGCACGTCGTGTTCAACGTTCGCTGAACGCGCCTCATTGAGTTTTTCTATTTAGGAGCCAATATCCCCATGAGTAAAACCAAAGTGTTGATTATGGGAGCCGCCGGACGCGACTTTCATAATTTTAATCTTGTGTTCCGTGATAACGACCAGTACGAAGTGGTCGCGTTTACGGCAACACAAATTCCTGATATTGAAGGCCGAGTTTATCCCCCAGAACTCGCCGGAAAACTGTATCCCAAAGGCATCTCGATTTACGCCGAAGAGGAACTGCTTGACCTCATTCACAAATTACACGTAGATGAGGTCGTTTTTGCCTATTCGGATGTGCCGCATGAAGTCGTCATGCACAAGGCTAGTCTGGTATTGGCTGCCGGAGCCAATTTCCGACTACTGGGCACGAAGGATACTCAAGTCAAAAGCACCAAGCCCGTCGTCAGCATTGGTGCCGTACGAACGGGTGTTGGCAAGAGCCAAACGACCCGTGCCGTTAGCCGTGCCCTGCGCGAACTTGGCTATAAAGTTGCCGCTGTACGTCACCCCATGCCGTATGGCGATTTGGCAAAACAAGCCGTGCAGCGCTTTGGTGATTACAAAGACCTTGATTATCATCAAGTCACCATCGAAGAACGCGAAGAATACGAACCTCATATTGATAATGGTGTGGTGGTGTTCGCGGGTGTAGATTATGAGCGGATTCTGCGTGAGGCCGAAAAAGAAGCCGATATTGTGCTGTGGGATGGCGGGAATAATGACTTGCCCTTCTATGTGCCGGATATTCATATCGTGTTGGTTGACCCGCATCGCCCCGGCCATGAAGTGACCTATCACCCCGGTGAGGCTAATTTGCGTTCGGCGGACGTGGTGATTATCAATAAAGTAGATACCGCCTCACCCGAAGGTATTGCGAAGGTACGCGAATCTATTTTTGCCCTCAACCCCAACGCGATTATGATTGAGGCCGCCTCACCGATTTTTGTCGAAAACTCCGATATGATTCGAGGCAAGCGGGTGTTGGTGGTGGAAGATGGCCCAACCTTGACGCACGGTGAGATGAAATATGGGGCAGGTATTGTGGCCGCGCACAAATTTGGGGCAGGCACGATTGTTGACCCGCGACCCTATACGGTAGGCAGTATCACCGAAACGTATGAACACTATCCCAATATCGGCACGTTGCTGCCCGCAATGGGCTATGGCGATGCTCAACGGGATGACCTTGAAGAAACCATCAATCGTACTGAGGCTGATATTGTTGTCGTCGGGACGCCGATTGATTTGGGGCGGATTTTGGAAACCAACAAGCCGATGCTGCGTGTGCGCTATGAATTACAGGAAATCGGGCAACCGACTTTGCTGGAAGTGCTTGAAGCCAAGTTTGGTCGCAAAAAATAACGTCAATTGACATGGGACGGGCGGAATCACTAGGCAAACCTAGCTAATATTCGCCCGTCATGTTTTTTAAATAGGGTATCCATTGCAACTCCAACGCCTAGCGGAAAATGCCGCCCAAAAATTTGAAGTCGAATTATCTCCCAACATCTGTGAGCAATTGGCGACTTATGCCCGTGAGATGCTCGATTGGAATGAGAACCGTGCCAATTTAACTGCTATCACCGATCCCGATGCCGTTGAAACTCGCCATTTTCTTGATTCAATTTCGCTATTTAGGCATATTCAAATTCCGCAAAATGCCCGCCTGATAGATGTGGGCACAGGGGCAGGCTTCCCCGGTCTTGTCCTCAAAATTATCCGCCCTGATATTGTCCTGACTCTGATGGACTCGGTTGGCAAAAAGACGGCCTTTCTCTCTCAGATGGTCGAGGTACTACAATTAGCCAATGTGCAGGTTGTGACCTCTCGCGCCGAAGATGCGGGACGGAGCAAGACCCACCGCGAAAAATATGATGTGGTGGTCGCCCGCGCAGTGGCTCATCTGCCTGTACTTTCCGAATATCTATTGCCTCTCTGTAAAGTTGGGGGAATTTGCGTGGCGATGAAAGGCGAGAGCGCGGCAAAAGAAATTAATGAGGCCACCTATGCGCTGAAAACATTGGGTGGCAAGGTAGTGGCAAATCATCGGGTCGAATTACCGGGGGTGGATGAAGCACATTATCTAATAGTGATAGAAAAAATCCGCTCGACCCCAGCCCAATATCCACGTCAGGCTGGAACTCCCTCTAAGCACCCCTTGCTTCCACAATCGTGATTTGACCGTCACGCACCTGCCACAGCGCTGCTTGCTGCAAAAAGGCGGGGGCAAGGGTCGAAATTTCGGTGGTGGTCAACAGAACTTGATTGACATCTTTGATGCGGTCTAAGAGATAACTGCGGCGGTCAGCATCCAATTCGGCAAATACCTCATCGAGCAGTAGCACCGGCCATTCATTGAGGGTGCGGTGCATCCATTCGAGTTCGGCTAATTTGAGGGCCAAGATACCCGTGCGGGTTTGCCCACGTGAGCCGTATGTCCCCAAGTCGCGCCCATTGACCATAAAACGCATTTCGTCGCGCTGAGGCCCAATGAGGGTCATACCTCGGGTGATTTCGTCACTGCGGGAAGCGATCAATGCTGCACGATATTGAGGGGTGATTTCTTCAGGGGGCAATTGACGATGTAGATCGAGGCCGAGGGTGTTAAATGACCGCTGACCATCCCCTTCAAAGGTCGGCTCAAAACTGGGTTGATAGACCAGTTCCAAATCTTCCAACCGTCCGCTTAAATCCCGATGCACCCGTTGGGCAAGTCGTTCCAATTCACGGATAAATCGCTGGCGCCCTGCAATCAAAATACCAGCGGCATCGGCAATCTGCACATCCCAATATTCCAATTCGGTTGGTGAGGCATAGCCGTCGCCAATGCGGCGTAATAGGGCGTTGCGCTGGGTTAGGGCTTTTTCAAAGGTGCTGAGAGCTTGGGCATAGGCATTGTCGGTTTGGCAAAGGGCGATATCGAGATAGCGGCGGCGTCCAGCGGGCGGGCCTTCGACCAGTGACATATCTTGCGGCAAAAACATGACGACAGCCAAAAGACCTAATAAATCGGCACTCCGACGCGAGACCCCGTTAATTTTGACCTCTTTGCGGAAGCGTTCTCCGCCATCCGGAGTTTGTTCTTTGAACAAAATAATCTCGGCGTGGTTCATGACATGATTGGATAAGATAATATCCGCGCCAACCTGCGAGAACGGCAAAAACTCACTATCCATGTTCCAATTCATCAATTGGCGATCAGAATTGGTATAGGGGGAGCTGCTGGTAGCAAGATAATAAATGGCTTCTAGCAGGCTGGTTTTACCCTGTGCATTTGACCCGTGAATGACCACCGGGCCTTGAGACAACGAAAGTTCAAGGCGGATATAGTTGCGAAAATTCTTGAGAGACAAATGCTCAATGTGCATGGGATTTCAAGGATTGGTAACAGGGGGCATCTCAGTTACCCCCTGCAAAAATAATCACAATAGGCGCACTTGTTGGGTCATTTTGGTTTGACGAGCCAAGCCCAATAATTCATGGGCATTTAGGCGGGCGCTTTCGGTTTCTGACCCCAACATTTGGGTGATTTCTTCGACGCGGGCCGAATCGTACAACCGCTCGATGTTGGTGACGGTGCGATTGGCGCTGACATGCTTGGTGACCTTAAAGTGCGTATCGGCAAAACTAGCCACTTGGGCCAAATGGGTGACACACAAGACTTGATGACTGCCCGTTAAGCGCCATAGTTTCTCACCAATGACGATGCCCAAACGCCCCCCGATGCCCTGATCTACCTCGTCAAAAATAAGGGTTGGCGTATGGTCGGCGTTGGTGAGTACATTTTTGAGGGCCAACATGGCACGGGCGGTTTCGCCACCGGAGGCAATTTTGGCAAGGGGCATAATTGGCTCACCGAAGTTGGTTGAAATCATAAATTCCACACGGTCAATGCCATTGGTATCAAAAGCAAATCGCTGATCGCCTACGTAGCACCCATCCACCATTTCTTGCTGTTCGACCGCGACCTCGAAGCGTGCCGCTTCCATGCGGAGGTCTTTGAGTTCGGTCATAATTTCGGCGCTTAGGCGGGCGGAGGCTTCTTTACGGCGTTGACTTAGGCGAATAGCGGCATCTCCGATTTGATGTAGGAATTCATTGGCCTCGATTTCCAATTCAGCCAGACGTTCCTCACTGTGGGTGATGCTGTCTAGTTCGCGGGTGGCTTTTTCGGCAAATTCCAAGACGGCCTCAATCGAACCCCCATATTTGCGCTTGAGGCTGGTGATTTGCTGGAGGCGAATTTCCACTTCATCAATCCGCCCCGGCGAAAGATCAATGTTTTCGGCATAGCGGCGAACGGTTTGGGCAAATTCTTCAACCTGAATCGTGATGGTGTCGGCCAGTTCGGAGAGTTCTTGGAGGCCCGCATCAAATTTGACAGCTTTTTCTAGGAGTAAGGCGGTCTGGCTGATTTGCTCGACAGCCCCTGCTGTGCCACGTGTGTTGCCAAATAACAGGCGTTCGATTTCGAGGGTGTTTTCGCGCAGTTTCTCGGCATTGGCAAGCCGATTGCTTTCTTCGCGCAGTTCGTCTTCTTCATCGGCGCGCAATTTGGCGTTTTGGATTTCATCAATCTGATATTGCAAAATGTCCATGCGACGGGCAAGTTCCGCTTCGTTGTGCTGCAAATCTTCCATCTCGCGGTGGATGCCTTGAAATTTCCTTACCAGCGCGGTAAGGGCTAAACGGTCATTTTCGAGTTCGGCAAACCGATCTAGTAAATAGATATGCTGGCGGGGATTAAGCAGGGAGAGATGCTCATTTTGACCGTGAATATCCAGTAGCAAATCGCCAATTTCGCGGTAGGTAGTCACTTTGCAGACACTACCATTGACCCGTGCCACGTTGCGCCCATTGGAGCGATATTCCCGTGAAAGATGAAGCTCGGCAAGAGAATCATATTCAATGGCCTCTTCATCTAGGTAACTTTGAATATGCGATTGCAGCACTTCAGGGACGCGGAATGAAGCCTCGACAGTGGTTTGTTGAGCCCCACTGCGGATGAAGTCTTTGCCGCCGCCCACACCTAAAACAAAATTGACTGCATCAATAAGGATGGATTTGCCCGCGCCGGTTTCGCCGGTGATGACGTTAAATCCTTCCCCAAACTCCAAATGCACTTCATTGATGATAGCAAAATCTTTGATATGCAGTTCAACCAGCATAAGCCGTCTCTGCCCTTATCACTCAGTTATCACAACTAGATACGTAATCCAAAACGAAAGCGACTTAACGCCACACTGGTCGCTATCCCACCAAGAATGAATCCATTAAAGGGACTAAGCACCATTAGACATAAGGTTGCCGCCACGAGACCGGAGCCAACAGCATAGGTGGTATAGCGCCCACGTTTAAAGCGGATGGCACGCCAGACAATTTCTGCAATCCCACCACCTAACGCCCCACCGATGATAAACATGAATAGGAAGAATGGCAGGATCATGATGACCAAGCCCCCCCCAATCAACAAAGCTGCAAAAGCGACTACTGCGGCGATGATATAGTCATAGCTGGCAATATTGAAATACTTATCGGCTTGCTCGCGGGCGGCTTCTTTGCTGATGTAGCCGACAGGGGTTTTGACGGCACATTTCATACAAATCAGGACACCAGTGCGATAACATTTTAGGCCTGTGCTGCCGGGGCAATTGGCCTTGCCGCAGAATATTCTTTCCGGACTTTCGGTTCGATCAAACGGATTTGCCATAAAGACTCCACTTTGCTATTGATGCTTGGCATCGCGTTGGCTGCGCGACACAAGTTTAGGTTCAAGTCGGTCTAATAATGACCTGAAAAAATAGCCGCGTTCACGCAGACGGATAAACCGACTGGTTTTTTGACTGGCTCGAATGACAACCGAATCATCTACTCCGATGGTGGCGATGGATTCGCCGTCTACTGTGACCACTACTTCGGGCGGTGAACTGCGCGGGGCAACGACAATTTTGACGACTGAATCTTCCGACAGCACCAACGCACGATCCATGCTTAAATGCGGCGCAACTGGCGAGATTAAAATATTGCGTAAATCGGGCGGTAAGATTGGGCCACCTGTCGCCAGAGCATAAGCCGTTGAGCCTGTTGGTGTGGCGATAATCAAGCCGTCAGCATTATAGGTCGTTGTCCATGTGTCATTGATGAATGTTTCTAAATGAACCGACCGTGCCACCGCGCCACGACTGATGACCACATCATTTAGGGCATCATCAATGCAGGTACATACCCCGCCTTGCCAGATTTCACCATTAATCATCATCCGTTCTTCGACCCAATAATCGCCGTCGAGCAAGCGGGCTAACGATTCGTCCCAATGTTCGGGATTTGCTTCAGTCAAAAAACCAAGATAACCTGTATTGAGGCCAAAAATTGGCACATTATAAGGGGCGCACACCCGTGCCGTGTGCAGCATCGCGCCATCCCCACCGATTGCTACTACCATATCTGAATTTTCGACGAGGGGGCGGGTTTTATCGGCATCCCACGCTGTGCGAATCCAGACATCAAGACCGCGTTGTCGGAGAGTATCGGCTATACCTTCGGCCAATAAACCTGTGTTGGAGCGCGAAGGATGAGCCAAAACACCGACACGTTGCAAGTTTGCCAAATTGCTGTCCTCTAGGGTATCGGTCAAATACTGGCTATTATAGCCCATCTTGATTAACGCCTGATGTAAGAATTACGATTGAAGATTTTTTGTTGTTTCGTATAGAAATTATAGAATATTTGTTCGGTAATGTAAACGAAAAAATTTTAGCTGGGGGGGCTAAAATCAATCGTAAATGTGCCATCCACCTCAACATGCAGCAGAATACGTGGATTGGCGATACCGGGGATGAGCAAATCGCTACCCAATAATTCATACTGTGCCCCGGCCAATTCTGGTATAAAGGTCGGTTTTTCCGCCCCATCTTTTAGGCTTAGGCGCAGGGCGGTATCTTGGGGTACAAACATCTGTAAATTGCCGTTATCAATCCGAACGGCGTCTTGCAAAATCTGCCCCTGGGTTGGGACATAGAGGGCCATGTTGCCGCGCTTGAGTTGAATATTCAATACTTGCACGGTCAGGGGGCGCAAATCCACTGTCATTGAGCCATCTTCACCGAGGTATTGCAAATTAGCAATTGGCACATTGGCAGGAAGATAGATATTTAATGTTCCACGCCCCACCTCATCCAATTTGGGCAATACACCAGAAGTAGTTTCAGTAATGGTCAGGGTAGCCGCTGTTCCATCAATTGCCAAATCAATTTTGACATCGCTTTCGGTACTGCCTTCAAAACGGGCCACGATTTGACTAACGGCGGGTGATGCGCTGATGGTGGCACGGGTAGCTTTGACTCTAACATTGACGGTCAATTGTTGAACTTCGGGGGGTAAAACTTCGACCCGTGATTCCTTATAGTCATTGCGATAGTCGCTGCGACGAGCGGCATAGGCCAGATTACCAACAACCACTACCAATGCAATTGCGGCGATTAAAATGACCCAATTGGCATAACGAATACGCCCACCCAACAAAATGTTGAGGCCAAAAATGACCAACAACATCGGCCATGACCGGATAAAAAGGTCGCCAATTGCTTCGGGCACAATTTCAATTTGGGTTAAGAGCAGGAATAGACCAATGCCGATAATCAACACAGGCCACATAAAGTTGGGACGGGAGATATTCACCGTGCCGCCCTCCTCAGTTGTTGCGCCAGCAGGGTGAGACCTAGCAGGATGATGGCAAAAGGTAGCAATGCCCCACCATTTGTGTTGCTTAACACCCCAAGATTAAAGGCCAAAACCAAGAGGCCAACTAAAATAATCCCTCCCCCAATCAGCACCAATGTTTCAGGGCTGACGCGGCGGGGTGAATTACCCGTCATGCCTTGAATATCACCTAAAGTTTGTTCAGGGATAGCTAACCAAAGGGTGAGATAAAGCAACAATCCAGTACCAATGGTGAAAATGGTCAGCGCAATAAAGGTAATGCGTACCCACCATGGACTGATGCCAATATATGTTCCTAATCCGCCACAGACACCACCGAATACACGGTCAAGCAGACTGCGGGTTAAACGTTGTGTTCGTCGCATAAAAACTTTGATTCATCCCCAATTTTTGACGCGACGAAGTGTAGCATAGAAAAAGACGATGTGCTATTCAAACCACCAAATCCAAATCTTCGGTGGCGACATGGGTGGTCAGTTCAAAATACATCAATGGGATTTTTTCTTCTTGCAAAGTATCCTTCCCGACCGTGATGTAGCCTTGTTCTAGGTCGGTGAAATTGTAAACTGACTCTATACGGGTTTTGAAATTGGCAACCAATGACTCACTAAACCCATTGATGTCGTTGGTATGCGTGAAAATGGCAAAGGTGTTATCACCACTGCTGCCAATAAAATCATCTTGTGTGCCAAACTCGGCAACGGTTTCAGTTAGCACTTTGGCGGCAAGGGCAAGGGCTTGGTCGGCAGCAATGAAGCCATATAAATCGCGGAAGGCATCAAAATGGGCAATTTTAAGCGATAAATAGTGCCAACCATCGCGGTCGCGCAGGCGGTTATATTCATCTTGAATCAGCCGACCGGTGGGTAAGCCCGTGCGGGGTTCGTGCAGATGGTCGCGGGTGGCCCGACGAATAGAGCCTTGCACACGCAAGCGCAGTTCTTCGATGTCGAATGGTTTGGTGACATAATCATCTGCGCCAAGCTCAAGGGCCGCTACTTTGTCGGCGCGGGCGTCCCGCTGAGTCAAAAATGTGATGGGGATGTATTTGGTCAAGGTGGCCGTGCGTAATTCTTGGCAGACATCAAAACCTTGCATATCGGGCAGCATGACATCTAACAAGATGAGATTGGGGAATTTGGAACGAGCTAATGCAATGCCTTCTGCCCCCAAATCGGCTTGCAGCACTTCATAGCCCTGACTATTGAAAAAAGTTACTAACAACTCTGCCAGATCAGCATCGTCTTCGATAATAAGAAGCCGCTTTTTACTCATAGGATGCGCCTCAAATCCCCACGTATATGCAATTGGATTACCGATTATAACCAAACACGAACAGAACCATAACTTATAGTTTACCAAGAATTGTCGCTAAATTAAAATACAAATTTCCTAAATGCGGGATTTGCCACATTCTACAGCAGAGGTCTTATTAACGACATTACGAGGATTATTTTTTTGAGTTAAAATGAGATGGAGAAATAGACCAACATCATTCATTAGGAAGTCAGGGAATATAGCGATAGAGAAAGGATGGGGGCAGAGTCGTAGCAGTAGGCGATTCTACCAAATAAATTGCCATGCCAGTCAAAATCTTAGTGGTTGAAGATGACTTTTATTTAATGGAAGGAATCAAGGACATCCTTGAGCTAGATGGCTATCAGGTACTGACGGCTGGTAGTGGAAATAATGCTTTAGATGTCTTACGTAAACAAAAAGAACTGCCTGATTTAATTGTGTCGGACATTATGATGCCGGGTATGGATGGGTATGCCCTGTTGCGGGAAGTACGGGGTAAGCCGGTTTGGAATAAAATACCTTTTATTTTTTTGACCGCCAAAGGTGAACGGGCTGATGCCAATAAGGGTAAAGAGTTGGGGGCAGACGATTATGTCACCAAGCCCTTTGGCCCGGATGACCTACGGATTGCGGTTTCCTCTAAACTAGAGCGCCATCGCCAACTGCGCCAACAACACGAAACTGAGATTTTGAACCTTAAACAGCGTATTTTAGAAATGCTGTATCATGAATTTCGTACCCCCCTGACTTATGTGGTGGCCTATAATGAAATGTTAAAGCAGGACGCGGATGCGCTCAATACAGAAGCCTTGCGTCGCTACCTAGTGGGGATTGACGAGGGGGCTTCACGTTTGCGCCGTCTGGTAGAAAATTTCATTTTGCTGGTTGAAATTGAAACGGGGGAAGCGGTTGATGCGTTTAATCTGCATCGCATTGTAATCCGTGATTATGCCGCCCTCCTTGCTGAGGTAACTGACCCATTCATGATGCGGATTGATCCCAGTCATAACTCATTGACCCTTGAAGTTGACTCTGATACTCCCCCCACTCAAATCTACCACGACCATTTTGTAAAGGCGTTGCAGGCCCTAGTGGACAATGCCTTAAAATTTGGGAGGGATCGAGATTATTTTGGCAAAGACCAAGCCTTTAACCATGTGGTGGTGCGGGTGATGCCGATGTTGGTGGGGGACGATGAACAGGCCCAAGAATGTGTGTGTTTTGAAATCTCCGATACAGGACGCGGCATCGTGCCAGAGCAAGTTGCCCGAATATTTGATGTGTTTTATCAGATTAATCGCAAAGAATTTGAAGATCAGGGCGGCGGGGTTGGGTTGGCGATTGTCAAAGGGATTGTACAGGCGCATAATGGCGAAGTGGTGGTCGAAAGTACACCCGGTTCAGGGAGCAGTTTTTTAATTTTGTTGCCTGCTCAACGCAATTAAACCCAGTTTAAAGGGAATGCAACTTTCCATTAAGGCCCTGCGTATTAGGGTGCATAGCGACAGTTTTAGCGCAATATCTTCATGAATTATCGGTGTGATGAGAAGGGTTTAAAATCACATGGCCTCGGTGCTGCAAAAAGTGAACACTTTGATTTCTGCGAATCTTCATTCCATGGTTGACCGGGCATTAGAAAGCCATTCGTTGAAGGTCATGGATGAATATATCCGACAGGCTGAAAGCAACCTTGAGGAACTAGAAGACACGGCGGCAACCATTGGCGGCACGGTCAAGACCCTCAAGCGTAAATATGATGAATTTATCGCGCAGGTGGAAAAACTTGACCGCGATATTGATACATTGTTGGTCAAAGGTAAAAATGAATTGGCCTTGGCAGCACAGGCGGATTTGAACAATAAACGCCAGATTGCCCAAGAGTATCACGACCAGTGGCGCGGGCAAGAAGAAGAATATCGCAAGATGATGGATGCCCGCTTGAAGTTAGAAGCCCGCTTGGTAGCGATTCAGCAGCAGCGCGAACAACTGAAGGCCCTGATTGAGCTGACTGAAGCCAAGCAGTTGACCAATAAATCTATCCGTAGCCTTGATGATTTGGCAGGTGTGGGGGATGAGGACATCAAGCGTTTGGCTGAGCAGATTTACGCTCGGATGGATAAGGTCGAGGCCGAAGGTGAGATGGTCTCAAGTCGGTTGCAAAATCAAGTTGAGGATGTCATTGGGCAAAGCGAAATTGAACTGCAATTGGAAGAGCGCCGCAAACGTTTAGGCATGTCTGAGTAGGGATTATCATGTCGTCAAATTCTACCCGTGAATCCATTCGGCAGCAGGCGCAAAGTGCTATTTTCCTTAATGCGCTGATGAGGCCTCAAAGCCTGACTATTGTTGGTTTGGCGGTTATATGCTGGATCTTCAGCGTTGGCTTTCTGGGCGCGACCTCAGCCATTTGGTTGGGGTTTGGGGCGGTGGCTGAATTGGTTTTCGTGCTGGCGACCATCAGCGACCCACAACAAAATGCTGAGGCGGTGGGGCGGATGTTTGCCCAGCGGTACGATGTCAATGAAATTCGTAACCAACATGCCCGCCAGCGTGTGCAACAGGCGATTGAATATCAAGAGAATATCAAGGCATTGACCCAAACACACGGTGGCGCGATGCGACTGCAAATCGAAACCACAGCCGATGAAGTCAATCATTGGTTAGAGCAGCTTTTTAAGCTGGCCCGTCGGATTGATGTCTATGAGTCCAGCGACATTATCAATCGTGATCGGGTGCGTGTACCTAATGAATTACAGACGCTGCGCTTGCGGCTTGATAAAGAACAGGATGAACGGGTCAAGGTCGAATTACGCGAGGCTATCCGCAATAAGGAATTGCAATTAAGCCACCTGCGTGATTTAGAGACCAATGTCAAACGGGCGGATGTGCAATTAGATAACACGTTGGCCGCGTTGGGCACTATCTATACCCAAATTCAACTGCTAGATGCCAAGAGCATTGATGGCCGCAGTACCAACCGCCTGCGCCAAGAAATTGTTGACGAAGTCATGTCACTCAAGGATACACTGGAAGCCTTAGAAGAAGTGCAGGCGACCGGGATGTACGCCGTCTCCTAACCTATCGCCCGATGATGAATGCATTGGCAACTCACCGCGGCTACACCTTGCAACGGGCCACCCTGCGGGATGTGTGGAAAATCCGCCAGTTGGAAAAAATTGTTTTTCCCAAAGATGCGTATCCGGTATTAGAAATCATCATGTTGATATTGGCCCCCATCAGCCGTAATTATAAGATGGTGGCTCCTAATGGGGACATGGCGGGATTTATTTCGGGGACGGTGGGTACAGCGGGGCGTCCGGGGTGGATTATCACATTGGGGGTTAATCCACAACATCAACGTCAAGGGCTGGGGCGGTTTTTATTGGACTGGTGTGAACGGGAACTGCAAGCCGAGCACATTCGTTTAACTGTACGGGCGGGCAATATGGCCGCTTATACCCTGTATGCAGAAACGGGCTATACTGATGTGCGGCGCCGCCGCAGTTATTATCGGGATGGAGAGGATGGCATTGAGATGGAAAAAGCCCTCAATCCTCCGTCAATTCCACCATCATCTCACCTGCCGCGAGTTTCGTAATCTTTTGGCTAGTTTCGCGCCAGCTAATTTTGCTAAGGCCCATTTTCTCCCGTAGCGTTTCAAGCCCCATACCAGCACGATAATCGTGCACAGCGCACGTCCAGCGCAGGGTTTCAAACGAGACCCGAGATTCAATACCAGCCCCTTTGGCTGTATCAGTCAATACATATTCCAAATTGCGCGGGGTACAATCAAAAATGCGTCCGCCTTTGGGTTTGTGTTCTTGTAGATAGCGAGCCAGCATGTCGGGCCATGCGGGGTCAATCTCAATACGCCGTTCTTGGAAGATGTTTTGACGATTTTTATGGCCGATAACTAGTAGCGGTTGGCGCGGGTCGGTGCGTTCGATATCCTCAGGGGTCAGTTGCACCGTCTCACTCTTTTTGATGCCAGTATCTAGCAATAATTTAAACAGGACATAGGGCCGTGAATCAGGTTTTTCGGCATAGGCCAGTGATTCGCAATAGGCTAACATCTGTTCAATTTCAGCCTCGGTCAAGATGGCTTGCAAAGGAGCCGGGCCAGAACGCTGCAAAATAGGTTCGGCTGGATTGTCGCGCCGCACCTGATCTTCTTGCAACCATCTAAAATAGACCTTAAGGGTGGTCACACGCCGTGCATAGGATTTGCGACTGCACGGGATACCCCGTCCATGTTCCAACCAGTGCAAAAATTCATTCAAACGGGCGGTGCTGATTTTGCCGATGGGCATATCTGGCCCAAAAAATTCTGTGATCACCCGCATATCCGAAGTAAAACTAATGAGGGTATTTTGGGTTTTGCCTTCACCTCGCAAATAGGCTTGAAATGGCGTGACGGATTCGGCCAAAGTGCTGCGACCTGTCAGGCGGTGTTCGCGGCCATTCGCCGATTCAAAAAGGGGTAACTGTCGTGCGCCCATCCACTACCTCCCAAAAAACGTTTCCAATAGCGATTAAGCGATAAAACACTTGTTCTTAGTTTATTACAGGGTAACAGAACGTTTGTTTTGTGTCAAGAAGTTTAAAAAAGCCTAATTCGGCAAAAGGGTCGTAGGGAGAACGTAGGGCGGACAGGCGACGCTCATCCATCGAGGTCAGCGTCTATAATAGTAGACTATAGAGTATCGGATTAGCGGAGCAAAACATCAACATCATTATGACGCAACGCATGAATACCTATCCTCAGCCAAACACACCTACTGTAAACCCACCTGCTCGACGTTCTAACAATACCACATGGTTGATCTTGGGTGGTGGGGTGGTGATTGGGACATTTTTGGTGTTGGGTATTGTGGTGGCTGGGATCATTCTCTATCTCAGTCAAGATAATATTGCCCAAGACGTTACCGTTGCTGGCTTACCCGTCAGTGGCATGTCCTCGAATGAGGCAAGAAACTATCTGGCACAAAATGTTCCGGCCCAGTCACTGCTGCTGACCGATGGTACACGCAATTGGTCACTGCGATTGGTGGATTTGGGGATCAACATTAATGTGGATGCCACACTGAATGCCGCCCAAAATGCCAATGCAGGGGAAAATGTGCAGCCATTTTATACGGTGGATTTGAATCAGTCCCAAAGCGGCTTTATCTACCTGAGCGACCTTGCCAATATTCCAGCATCAACCAATCCAGCCCAAAACGGACGGGCGATTGATATTCCGGTCATGTTGGAACGCCTGCGGGTCAATTTAAATGCCGAAATTGCTGATGGCGTCTTGGATTTGAGTATGATTGACGTGGCCCCACCTGTTCAAGAAAATGCACAGGCCAATTCAGGTGCGACAACTGTGCATGTGGTGGAGCGTGGTCAGGAATTGGGCTTGATTGCCAAAGAGTATGGGGTGTCGGTTGAAGACATCTTGGCCGTCAACGATTTAGCCAACCCCGATGTAATTTATGTCGGGCAGGAATTGATTATTCCAGCCGGTGGAGTTTATGAACCCGCCGCTGCCGATGCACCACCTGCCCCTACTGGGGTCGGCAAAGAAATAGTGGTGTCGGTGGATAATCAACGCATTTATGCCTACGAAAATGGGCAGTTGGTACGGTCACACCTTGTTTCGACAGGGCTACCCGATACACCGACGGTGTATGGCGATTATCACATCTACATCAAACTGGCTGCCGATGACATGGCTGGGCCGGGTTACTATTTGCCACAGGTACCCTATACCATGTATTTCTATCAAGGTTACGCTATTCATGGTACCTATTGGCACAACGCTTTCGGTCGGCCCATGAGTCATGGCTGTGTGAATTTACCCACCAGTGAGGCCGAATGGTTTTTCAATTGGGCCGAAGTAGGTACATTGGTGCGCGTGATTTAATCTAGTCTAATCCGGTGGGGTGGGCATTGCTCACCCTAACCGCCTCATTAGGACGCAGGCCATAGAGTGTCCGCACTTCCCCGACAATAAACATTGATCCTGTAATACAAACCAAGCCCGCCACGCCTGCTAATTGTTTGGCATGTTCAATAGTCGTCTGCAAATCGGCAATGGCTTCAATTTGGCCCATAAAACCAGCGTGACGGGCAAAATCAATCAATTGATCGGGGTCAACCGTCGCGGGATAGGCTGAACGGGTCAGCACCAGATAATCGGCCATCGGAATGAGTTCGCTGAGGGTGCTGTCAATGTCTTTATTGGGCTTAGAACCGTACACCAGCACAATCGGACGTTGAGGAAATATGGCTTCGATATTTTCGCGCAGCCACCGCCCTGACTCCCCATTATGGGCCGAGTCCAACAGAACAATAGGGTTCTGTTCGATGATCTCCATCCGTCCGGGCCAATTGACATTCCATAGCCCCTCGCGGATGGCATTTTCAGAAATGGCAAAGTTGGCTTGCTTCACGCGATCCATCACACCCAAAACGACAGCGGTGTTAATGGCTTGGTGTTGGCCGATCAGTGCGGTGGTGTAGGTTTTAGGTGGTTGATTAGGGTAGGTCACGCTCAAACTTTGCCCATTTAAGGAAGGCGGCAAGGCTTGGAAGGATAAATCACGCCCAACTAGCGTTAGGGGTGATTTGCGCTGGGCGGCGATTTTTTCAATGACCTGTCGAGCCTCGTCTTTTTGTGGGGCACTGACCACCGGAACACCGGGTTTGATGATACCGGATTTTTCCCATGCAATTTCGGCAAGGGTGTTGCCAAGCAGGTGCATGTGGTCATAGCTGATGCTGGTCATAACTGAGGTGATGGGGGTAATCACGTTTGTCGAATCTAGGCGACCGCCATAGGCGACCTCAACTACCGCGATGTCCACCTGCTCCCGTGCAAAGAGATAAAACCCTAAGCTGGTAATGACCTCCGGCCAACGCGCTTCAGGAAACCTATCTAAAGTAGGATTGATTTCTGCAACCGCCTCGGTTAAGGTTTCTTGGCTTACCATCGCTTGGTTAATTTGGTAGCGTTCCCGTAATTCTTGTAAATGCGGTGAGGTCAGCATTCCCACGCGGTAGCCAGCAGCCCTTAGGATGGACGCACACATGGCACTCACTGAGCCTTTACCTTTAGTCCCGGTGATATGCAAAGTAGGATAGCGCTGGTGTGGGTTGCCTAATAGATCAAGCAAATGACTAGTACGGGCGGGTCGCGCTTCGTCCTGTTGTGGAGGTTTTTTGCCCCCCCGGTCAATATAATTGTAGAGGAAGTTGAGGGCGTCCTCATAAGTGAGGCGTTTCATGATGAAGTGAACTGTTCCTTAGTACATGTTGAATGTGCAGTGTTCTATGATAGCCTTGAAGCTGTCTTGTAAATGTAGTATGATACCCAATTCAAAATCAAACAAATGTTCTAGGTTGCCCCATGACCAATACCACGAAAAGTGAATTCAACGTCCAGAACGCCAAGACCTATAATCATTCCACAACCACTGTCTGGTTATTCTCACATCTGACACGCCATTGGCCTTTTGCCCTAATTGCAGTTGCCGCCTCAATCATTAACAGCGGGGGGCAGGCCGCCATCGCATTATTTACAGGTAAAGCCTTCGACGCAATTAATCAAGATTCGCCTGATATAGCCAAAGTTCGTACCTACGTTCTATATATCGGCCTCTTGGGTTTTATGTATGCTACTGGACAGCTTTTCCGAAATTATTCGTTTGGCTTGTTGGCGCAGCGCCTAGAACGGGACACCCGCGAAGAACTGTACATCAGCCTTTTGGGTAAAAGCCAAACTTTCCATGATCGTCAACGCATTGGCGATGTGATGGCGCGAGCGACCGACGATGTGCGCCAATTAAATATGATGCTTAACCCCGGCCTAATGCTCATTGTTGGGTCGTCCATGAGCTTGATTGTGCCCCTCATTTCAATTGCCCTGCTGCGTTCTGAATTGCTGTTGTCCCCGATTGTTTTCACCGTGCTGTTTTATATTGCCTTGTGGGACTATACACGCCGACTGCGTCCCGTTACAACTAATTCTCGCGCCACCTTTGGCGTGATGAATGCGGGTTTGCAGGAAACGATTAGTGGCATCGAATTGGTGAAATCTTCGGCTCAAGAAGAGCAAGAACAGGCCAAATTTATCCAAAATGCCCGCAAGTACCGCGATTATATGGTACAGCAGGGGGAAATAGAAGGGCGCTATCTGCCCTTGCTGATGTTGAGCTTGGCGATTACAGCGGGCTTTTTACACGCGGTTATTTTGTTTAATCGCGGAGAAATTCCGGTCGGAACAATTATTGCCTATGTCGGGATTTTTGGGATTTTGCGCTTCCCAACCTTTATCAGTATTTTCACCTTCTCGCTGGTGCAACTGGGTTATGCTGGGGCAACCCGTATTTTGTCACTTATCAAGGCGGAAGCTGATATTGATGAAAATACGAGCGGTCATCGGGCAACTATTCAAGGCGGCATCGAATTTCGGAACGTCAGCTTTGGTTACTATGGTGCGGATAACCCGGTGTTGAAGAATATCTCATTTAAGGTGAACTCTGGTCAGACAGTAGCCATTGTTGGTCAGACAGGCAGCGGTAAAACCAGTATCACCCGCCTCATCAATCGTATCTATGATGCCAACACAGGCCAGATTTTAATTGATGGGGTGGATGTGCGTGATTGGGCATTGGACAGCCTACGTTCGCAGATCAGCATTATCGAACAGGATGTCTTTTTGTTTTCGCGCACCGTTGCCGAAAACATCGCGTTTGGTGTGCCGGGGGCAACCCAAGCCGATATTGAGCGGGCGGCCAAAGCAGCACAAGCCCATGATTTCATTCTAAAATTTGAAAGCGGCTATGAAACGATGGTTGGGGAGCGCGGTGTCACACTGTCGGGCGGGCAACGTCAACGTATCGCGTTGGCACGGGCCTTTTTGACCGACCCACGTATTTTGATTATGGATGACTCCACCAGTGCCGTTGATAGTGCTACGGAAGATGAAATTCAAAAAGCGATTCGGCGTGTTCAAGAAGGACGCACGGTTGTATTGATTACCCACCGCTTGAGCCAAATTCGTTGGGCTGATTTGATTCTGGTCGTCAAAAAGGGACGGATTGTGGCTCAGGGATCACATGAGCATTTGTTGACAACTAGTGCCGACTATCGCAGCATTTTCGCCCGTTATGAAGTGGACCTGCCGCCGCTGATGCAGGCCGAAGTTGAACCCGTTGCCTAGGGCCGGGTAGATAAAACAAGAGGAGACAAAACATAATGGGTTTTATCATGGATGGCCTTGAGGCCGAGACCTATGACCGTTCGTATACGGATGGCGAATTACTGAAACGTATTTGGGTTTTTTTTCGACCTCAATATCGGCGGATGGCGATTGTCGGCTTGACCGTCTTTTTAGCGGCACTATTTGATATTGCATTACCCCTATTGCTCTCGCGGAGTATTGACCTATTGGCCGAGGGGGCCAAGATTGGCACAATTGTAGTGCTGGTCGGGGTAATTAGTTTTTCGGGCGTGTCGTCATGGGTGTCGAATTATATCCGGCGGCGTGTATCGGCTCGTGCGGTCAATGATGTGGTGCTGGCTTTGCGCGAACGGGCCTTTAAAGCGGTGACCGAGCGTGACCTCTCGTTTTACGACGAAAATCCGACAGGCAAGATTGTGTCGCGCGTGACCTCGGATACCCAAGATTTTGCAAATGTGGTGCAGCTTTCAATTGACCTCATGAGCCAGATTTTGTTGGTGGTGTTGATTGTGATTGTCCTCTTTTCAATTGATGCCACCCTGTCGCTGTTGGTGGTGGTTTTCGCGCCCCTAGTTGTGTTTATTGCCTTGTCATTCCGTCGTTTTGCGCGGTGGACAACCCAACAATCACGCCGTATTTTGGCCGAGGTCAACGCCAATATTCAAGAAAGCATCAGCGGTATCTCAGTGGCAAAAGCCTATCGCCAAGAGCAGGCGATTTATGACACTTTTAGCAACGTCAACCGCCGTGCCTTTCGGATTAACCTCCGCACCGAATTTACCTTTAGCTCGATTTTTCCTATCTTAAATTTCACTTCGTCGGTCATTGGCACAACCTCGATTGTTTATTTTGGGGCGACACGAGTGGCCGATGCACACCTCACACCCGGTCAGTGGTATTTGTTCATTTTGGGCCTTGAGCAGTTTTGGTTCCCATTAACCAGTATCGCTTCATTTTGGAGTCAATTCCAAAGTGGGTTAAGTGCCAGTGAGCGTGTTTTTGCTTTGATTGACGCCGAACCCAAAGTTGTACAAACCGATAACCAGCCCGTTGGTAGGTTGCAGGGCGATATTGAGTTCAAAAACATGGACTTCCGCTATACCGACGAAGAAACCGTGTTAAATGGCTTCAACCTCAAAATCAAACGTGGGGAAACGATTGCTTTGGTAGGGCATACAGGAGCGGGTAAATCCAGCCTCGGCAAGCTGATTGCGCGTTTCTATGAATTTCAGGGTGGGCAGTTGTTGATTGATGGACGCGACATCCGTACCTTTGATTTGCGCGATTATCGGCGTAATCTGGGGATTGTGAACCAGAGTCCCTTTTTGTTTAGTGGGACGGTGCGCGAAAATATCCGTTATGGTAATCCCCAAGCCACCGATGCGGAAATTGAGAAAATGACGGCTCAAATTGCGGGCGGTGAGTGGGTCGAGACCTTACCTAATGGCCTTGATACTGAAGTTGGCGAGCGTGGAACGGGTATCAGCATGGGCCAGCGTCAATTGGTAGCTTTGAGTCGTGTATTGTTGGAAGACCCTTCGATCTTCATTTTGGATGAAGCAACGGCGAGTGTTGACCCGTTGACCGAAGCCCAAATTCAAGAGGGGCTAGATTTAGTGTTGCATCACCGTACCTCAATTGTCATTGCGCATCGTCTTAGCACCATCCGCAATGCTGATCGCATTATTGTGCTGCGACAGGGGGAGATTATCGAAGAGGGTAGTCACGAATCGCTGCTGCGGGCGGGTGGGCACTATGCCGAACTTTATAATACCTACTTCCGCCACCAAAGTTTGGAATATATTGAAAAAGCCCACGCGCTGGCGAATTAGATAGGAGTGAAATACCGAGAGGGATTTGATGCTACCCATTGAAATTGTGCTATCTAAAGATACAGCTATCCTCGTTCCTATCTTACATGAAGCTGAGGAAGACGATGCGCGTATTTTACGGGCGATTGAAGACCCATCGAATACCGCTTATCTTGCCCAAAGCGAGGATAATTTGGTTGGGGCAATCGTGATGCAATGGGCACCTGCTAAAAGCGAGATTCTTTATATTGCAACTCAACCAGCATGGCGCGGTCGAGGCTATGGTAAGACAATTATGAATTGGATCATAGACGAAGCCCAGCGACAGGGTACAGCCGAAATCTGGGTAGGCACGGCCAATGCGGCATTGGACAACATCGCTTTTTACCAGAAATGCGGCTTTCGTATGGATTCGATTCGTAAGGACTTTTTTGATTATTTTTCAGACCCAGTTTATGAAAACGGCATCCGCATACAAGATATGGTCATGTTGAAACTGGTCGTTGCTGAGGTAATCGAAAATACAACTCACTCCTAAATTTATAAGTTAATCACTCCATTGGTCAAGCATTTGGCGTAAGCTATTACGCCCATGATGCAGTCGACTTTTGACGGCGGGAATGGTTAACCCCAGCATTTCAGCCACCTCGACAGCACTCAGGCCTTCAATGTCGCGCATAATAATAACCTGCCGATGGTGGAGAGGTAATTGTGCCAAGGCACGGACGACATCCTGACGTAGTGAAATTTCAGTTGCAGGGTCACCATTGGGATCACATAGGGCGAGTGTGTCGAGGGATTCCGCGTTAGGATACAGATGCAGCAACCGCGAACAATGGTGCTTAACAATCTTAAATAGCCACGAGCCAAACGCCGCCGCGACCCGCAGAGTTCCAATTTTTTGAGATGCGACCCATAATGTTTCTTGAACGGCATCCTCAACATCTTCGGGGGTGGCACAGTGTTTTTGGGCAAATTTGGTAATCAAAGGAGCATACTGAAGGAGCAATGCCTCAATTGCTTCAGTATCTCCCTGAACGGCTTTTTCCACTAAGGCTTGATTGATGACGGTTCGCATTTAACCCCGATTTTGCGACTTACTTCCAATTTTGCGCCCCATCATAGCACAGGCTGGACACCACCCAACAAAAGCAGTGACCATGACAAACAGGGCCGAGAAAATCAGGAGGCCTGCTCCTATGGGTGCTTGGTCAGTCAAGAAGGTGATACCAAGCAGAGCGATTCCTAAAACAAGTCGGAAAATCCGTTCCATATTGGGTACATTTTTAGGATAGAACATATAACGCATACGATAATCCTTTAGGTTATTTTTTCTGTCTTATCTTGTAAGAGCGGCAAAATTGCCAAAAGGATTCATTCATAGTAGGCGGGAGATTTTTTGAGCGTGGCCCATTGTCCACCATCGTGCCCAAAAACGACAAATTGCACCCCTTCACGCTCAACTAAATCGAGTAATTTTTGACTACTGGCTCGGAGTTGCCCTTCGTTGTCATCAGTCGGCCATGCCTGACGATTGGTGTTAAACAGACGTTGAAAGACAACCGCATCAATCGCCAACAATACGGGGCCAGTTTGTGGTAGGCGTACTAACACAGATTGATGGCCGGGGGCATGTCCGCTGGTCTCAATCAAAGTGATACCCGGCAGCAGTTCAAAATCGCCATCAATCAGCCGATAGTGCAAGTCGGGATGATTCCAATGGCTTTGGGTGGTTGCAAAGCGCGGATGGCCCTGCTGGGCCAGTTCGTAATGGTGACGCTGAACTACCAACTCGGCTTGGGTGAACAACTCGTGATACCCCACATGATCTATATCGAAGTGGGTGCAAATAAGAATATCGATGTCGGCAGGGTGCAAGTCCAATTCGGCAAGGTGTTCAACCACGTTTTTCTCGTTTTCAGCGGGCGCTGGCATTTTTATATCGGGCGGCAAACCCGTATCAATCAAAATATGCTTGCCATCGCTAGTTTCGATAAGGTAACAAACGCAAACCATGTCAAGCTGTTGGCCTTCGGGCAACGGAATGGTCGAGGTTGAGAGTTGCATCAAATAAAGCCGCTGTGGAATTGATTCTGAGATGCTCATGGCTAGGCCTTTCGCGTTTATGGACGGGTTCAGCCGCAAAGTATACGGCAAGCCTAAAATGAAAAACCGCCCGAATGGGTGATGTGCCGAAAAGTGAGATATGGTAATGTAAAGGTATATTCCAACTCGTTCCTCTGGCTTTTTCCCACAACTCGCTTGAGACTACAATTACAACAGATATTTTTTCAGAGCCGACTGCGACACTAAATGAACACCCCTTATCCCGCAAAAATATGGCTGGCTGCGCTGATGGCCTTACCCCTGTTTTTTAATCCCCTCAGTCGTTGGCAATATGAGCCAGACAAAGTGGCCCTCCTATTGGCTTTGACTGGGCTATTGTTGGGGGTCACTTTTGGTCGAGGCAACATTCCACAACCCTCGAAAAATCGAGCTGAGCGATGGCTGGTAGTATTTTTGCTGGTTGATTTGCTGGCGTTGTTTGGCTCTGAGATGCCGCATTGGGGCTTATGGGGTGACCCCGCATGGCGTAATGGCCTATTGTTGACGCTGGCCTGTGCGATTGTTTTTGGCTTGGCTCACCGTCAATTATTTTCGCTAGAACGCCAACGTCCTCTATTCCAAGCGGTTGTTTGGACGAGTATGGTAGTTGCTATCTATGGCATTCTTGAACAACTGCGTCTCAACCCATTGGTAAATGATGAGGATACGGTGCGTGCCTCAGCGACGCTAGCCCATGCCAATCTACTTGCCATTTATCTTGCTATGACTATGCCCCTTACCCTAACTCTTATCCTAAATCACTGGTTGCGACGCGAGGTCGGTGCTGCAATTTTGATTTTGCAGGGGATATGCCTTGTTTTTACCTATTCCCGCGCTGGCTGGTTGGCAGCACTGGCTGGAATGAGCATTTGGGCAGGTTTTTGGCTGTGGAATCGCGGTGGGAAAAAGCTGGCCCGTTTGGTGCTGATTAGTACACTGGCCGGATTGGTTGGACTGTTTATCTTAAGTATGCTGCCTCCTTTGCCGGGAAGTTCCCCTCATGCACTGCAAACCCTGACAAATATGTTCCGTTGGAAAGGAGCTACGGCCCAAATCCGATTTTTGGGATGGGAAGCTGCTGCTGATGCTTTCCAAGAACGCCCCATTTTAGGTTATGGTCCTGCGAGTTATGGTAGGGTATTGGAGTGGCATTTGCCACCAGAACTCGCGCCGTTTGGCGGGGCTGAGGCGATGGGGGGACGGATTCATAACCGCCTGATGGAAGTTCTGATCGAAACAGGTGGATTGGGTTTAGTCGTCTATATCGGTCTTTTGATTGCCGTTTTTACCCCTATTATCCGGCAAGTGTTGTCTAGCTCGGACAATACCATAAAAATCGGCATTTTAGCAGCGATGAGTGCCAATTTAGTCGGGACGCAATTTTCATTTGAGAGTTCGGTAACCCTATTTTTGTTCTGGGTGTTGGCGGGAATGGCTCATGCTGAACCCCCACCCCTTACAGAAATTGGCTCCATTCGCAAACAGCCTATCCTTGGTATTGTGGTCACAGGGCTGGGTTTATTGGTAATGGGGTTGATTACTGGGCCAGATATGTTGGTCTATCGTGGTGAGTCGCAATGTGGCAAAAGTACGGATTGTGACCCCATCCAAACGATTCAATGGGCGGTTGACTTCTCACCAACCTCGGAAATTTTTGAGATGGCGTTGGCGAATGCTTTGGCGGCTTCTGGTCACGATTGGCAAGCGGGTGGGATTGTCCTGCAAAAATTGGTAGAGAAGCACCCCACCATCGTCGAATTTCACCAAGCCTATGCCCTCTACTTGCGACGTTGGAGTGCCAGCACCCAAAATAACGAAATCGCTGCGGATTCGATAGATCAATATACCCGTGCCATCCGGCTGAGTCCACACGACCCTGATTTGTGGATTGATCGAGGCTTGGTTTGGCTGCAAATGGACGAGCCCAATTTTGCCCTCGCGGATTTTCAGCAGTCCAATCGCCTTTTGGACGACTATACCCGCTATTATGGTGCGATGTCAGTTTACGCCTCGATGCAAGGGGATGTTACAGCCGCCCAATCATGGCAAGATTTGGCGACAGCGGCCCAACGAAAATGGGATAATTGGGTATGGCGTCGGTAGACACCCAGCAATTGCACCGCCACAGTCGTCATTTGGTACTGCTGCAAATTGGACAAATTGGCATTGGGGTTTTAAGCCAAATTATTTTGTTGGCACGTTGGTCACCCCACCCCGAAACCGATTTATTTCTGGTGGTCAGCGGGATTCCTTGGTTGGTCAGTGCAGCTTTATTGATTTCCGGTCTCGAAATGGCTTTGCCGTCGGCATATCACCATGTAACTGAGGTCGAAAGTTTTCTCAGCCTCCTTCTCGCTCTTACAATTATCATTGCATTGGTAGCGGCATTGTTTAGCGGATCCATTATTTTTGTTCTGGCTCAGCAAAACGGTTTGCCGTTGATGACCAGTTTGGTGATGGGGGCACTGTTGGGATTCCAAATCGTCCCGACGGCGCTGACATGGCTAGGGCGAGGGGTTTTGGTGGCACGTGAGCAACTCAGCGCGGCTCGCGTAACCTTGTTGATGGGTAGTTTTATGACCCTTGGGGGTTATGCAGTCATACCGGGGCACCCAGCCATCGCCTTGCCAGTCGTCACGATTGGGGCGGCATTATGGACGGCGGTGGTGACATGGCGATTTTGTGGTGGACTAGGTCTGCAAATCAATCGTTCTCTGCTTACCCGTTACACAGCCGAACTTAAACTGTTGGGGCGGGCAGTGACCGGAATTAGTGTAGCGGCGGGATTAGTACATCTGCAATTGTTGGTCGAACGAACAGCGATTTTGTTGTTAGGGACGGGTTATGTAGCGGCCTTTAATGTGGCAGGGCGTGGTTATGAAGCGTTGATGGCCTTGGTTGTATCTGGTTTTGTGATGCCTGCCTATCCCCATTGGGCCAAAAATGCTGAATCGCGCCAATTGTTGGGCTGGTCACTTAAATGGGTGGTGGGACTAGGGGCGATCTTGAGTTTGGGCGTAGTTGTCGTCGCCATTTTTACTCTTACCGTTTTGGAAGGTCGCTGGACGGCAGGGCGACAAACCATGCAAGCGGTTTTGGTGCTGCTGCCGCGGTTTTGGTTGCTGACCAGCTTGCAACCGCTGATCTTGAAGCATTTCGCGCAAGGGGAAACATGGCCTCCGGTGATAGGTAGCTTGTTGGGAATTGGCATTATTGGGGGTGGAGCAGTCATTTTGCTACCACAAGCGGGCTTGGTTGGATTAGCATTGTTGGCGATAGGCAGCGTTGCACCGGGGTGGATTATTCTCGGTTGGCGTGAAGGGCGTGGTCGCTAAATGCAGATATTGGTTTTATCGCCCTTTGTACCTCATCCTGAAATTTTACATGCGGGGGGACAGCACCTTTATCGCCTGATACATGACGTCAGTCCACGTCATGAACTGCATTTATTGGCCTATGGGCGTGATGAATCACCTGAGCAAATCGCTGCTATCAATGCCCTTTGCGGCTCAGTGAAAATTGTCACCCCAGCCTATACATGGGGACAAAAAGTTGAGCAGGTGCGACAGGGCGGATGGCGACACCCGCACACCATTGGCCGACGAACCCATTTTGAAATGCGACAGGCCATTAGGCAGATTTGCGAATATGCCAAAATTGATGTGGCCCATTTGGCATGGACAGAAATGGCCCGTTATTTGGAAGTCATCCCTCCGCAAATCGGTACAGTGGTCAATTTGTTGGATATTGAAGCCCGCGTCCGTCCGCGTGAATTGGCTCTTTATCCTTTGGGTATAACCAAATTTCAAGCGATGCGTCGTGCCCACACCCTCATTCATTTGGAACAAGTTGCCATCCGACAGGCGACTCATCTGGTAGTATGTTCAGAAGCTGATCGGGCATGGTTAGCCGATAAACTAGACCCCAGCCACGTTTCAATAGCCCCTGTATGGTCGAACTTGGAATTTAACCCCCTGCCTGTCGAAAATATAATGGCAGGGCGGCTAGTGTTTTTTGGCGCAATGGATCGGATTGCCAATAGGGTAGCAGCGGAATTCTTAATCTATGAGGTTTTCCCATTGGTGGTGGCAGAATATCCAAAGGCGACTCTCCGTATTGTCGGGGCCAATCCCCCTGTACGATTGACGCGACAATATGCCCGCCATCCCCAAATCACTTTAACAGGGTATGTGCGGAATGTCGCGGCTGAATGGGCAACGGCGGATGTGGCGGTGCTACCTAGCTTGATTGGTGGTGGGCAAGTGACCAAGATTATGCAGGCAATGGCCGCTGGTCGCCCTGTTGTCACATCGCCTTTTGGTAATGAGGGGATTGGAGCACCTGACGGGATTGCGGTAGAGTTAGGGGTGAATGCGTCAGATTTTGCCAATGCTGTTCTGCGTCTTTTACGTGACCGCCTCCATTGGTCCAATATAGCCAACGGGGGACGTGAATTTGTGCGCCAGCATTTTGATTGGCAAACCTCAGTGCGTATCTTTGAGGCGGCATACCAAGCTGCCCTCTCAACCTGAAGGAAAGTCTCTTGACCTCAGTTGGTATTGTGATTGTGACATGGAACGGCCTGCATGATACGCTAAAATGCCTGACCTCGCTGCGCCACCTGACCTATTCTCAATGGCAGGCGGTGGTGGTAGACAATGCTTCGCAAGATGGCACATCGGAATGTATTACCGAGTATTTTCCCGAAGCGCATCTCATCCAAAATGACCGCAATACAGGTTATGTCCACGCCAACAATCAGGGCATTAGATGGCTGATGGCGCAAGGCTGCCAGTGGATATTGTTGTTGAACAACGACGTTGTGATGCAGCCAGATTCATTAACTGAAATGGTGCGCGTAGGCGCAGAAAATCCGCAAATTGGGGTAATTGGCCCCTTGATGGAGCGCACGCTACGACCGGATGTAGTGGATATGGGTGGCGATTTGGATTTCAAATGGGGGCGGGTGCTGTTGCAGCGCTGTGCTGACCAACCGCCTGTGGCTGAAAACTGGTTGCCGATAGATTATGTCTGGGGTTGTACCTTGATGGCGCGGCGGGATGTGATGGAAAATATCGGTGGGCTTGCCCCCATTTATGATGCCTATTTTGAAGACGCCGAGTTGTGCCTACGGGCTAAAAAATTAGGATATTTGACGGCGGTGGCCTTGCAATCGAATGTGATTCATGCGGTGGGCAGTTCTGGTGAAAAACGATTTTTGTGGCAGACCTACCTCCGTACACGCAATCATGCCCTATTTTTCATGCGATTTAGCCAGCCCCGTGATTGGCCGACCCTTCTCCCCTCTCTATTTTTGTGGCAACTTCCCGAAATTGTGGGTCGCTCTGCCGCCCTGTATATGGCCCGCACCTTACGTCGCAAAAAATATGCAACCCGCCCTATTAAATTATGGGGCTACGTACCCCCCGAACGTCCGACTCCGACCCAAATTCGAGCATGGCTGCACGAGGCAGGCTATTTTGAGGGCCAACCATGAAATATCCGCGATTTTCGATTATTGTGACCACCCATAATCGCCCTGCGCTGGTGATGCGTTGTGTCGAGAGTTTATTGACCCAAGATTTTCCATCTGCCGACTTTGAAATTATTGTGGTGGACGATGGCAGTCACCCCCGCACCATCAATGTATTGGCTTCCTATCGCCAAGCAGGCCTGATTCATTATTTGTATCAATCCCAGCAAGGTTGGGGCGCGGCGCGATTGAATGGTGTGCGGCACAGTCGTGGCGAAATTATGGTGTTTTTGGATGATGATTGCCAAGCCCCACCCACATGGCTAAGTACCTATGCTGCTGTTTATGAAAAGTATCCGCAAGTCGTGGGTGTTGGGGGTGGACTGCGGTATGGCAATAGAATGAATGTAGCGGGATGGAAACAATATCATGGGCACATGGCCTATTTTGACCATCTAAACGCCCCACTTGGCATTACCCATACCCAAGCTGGACGGGTATGGTTTACGTTTGGGGGCAATCGCAGTTTTCGCAAAACCACATGGTTGTCAGTACAGCCTAAATCCAATGACTGGTATTTTGACGATTACTCTATAGACCAGCGACTCCGTGAGCAGAAGTTAGGTGTTTATTATGAGCCAGCGGCATGGGTCGAACATTTTTATTTTCTGAGCCTGCCCCAGCGTTTACGATCGGCTTATCGTTATGGTCGCTCGGAAAAATCGTTGCGATCGCAAAATCAGATTCCATCTATCCCAGCGGCTAGGCTAGGCCTATGGGGGCGCTGGCAACGTATGAAAGCCGAAGCACCGGAAGCCAGTAATTTTGCTCATAGCTGGTATGCCCTAACCCAGCCGTTGATATGGCTAGCGCGCCGATGGGGGCGAAACTGGTCTTAATGATTTATTTTGATAATTTGTGGTAATTTTTGATAAATTATGATATTTATAGATAAGGCCGCTACGATTTTTTGAAGTTGGCACTATCTAACCTATTCCACCACGAGAAAGGTCTTGTCCATACCCATGAACAAACGTCGTCTTTTTGTTGCATTTTTACTCATTACCCTGTTAGGTATCACGCTTTTTTCAAGCTCCCATCAAGCTGCACTGGCGCATGAAGGTCGTCAGGTTGGCCCCTACACCATTGAATTAGGCTGGGTGGTTGAACCTGCTTATGTCGGTGTTTATAACGGCGTAGAAGTGTTTATCAGTCTGGGTGAAGGTGAAGATGACCATACTGATGATGCTGCCACTGATGACCACCATGATGATTCAGTTGAAGCGATTGATGCGACTTTGCAGGTCGAGGTCATTTTTGGCGATGCGACCAAGGTGCTTGATCTTGAAGCTGTGTGGGGCGATGTCAATCATTACGCCGCTCCAATAATCGCAACTCGTCCCGGTGACTATACCTTTCATTTGACCGGGACGATTGGTGATACCCCGGTTGATGAAGTATTCACTTCAGCGGATGGGGGTTTTAGCTCAGTTGAACCCATCAGTGATATTCTGTTCCCCGAACCAGAGGCTTCAATCGCTGGATTGCAGGCCCAAATTGACCAATTATTGGCGCAGATTGCCGAATTGCAAACCCAACTGACCGCTTTACAAGGCCAATAGCCCATTCTGGACGCAGGGAAAAACGATGCTAAGGCGCTTGCTGATTCTTATTGGGATTATTGGCGTGGCACTAGGGGTGGCAAGTTCGGCCCAAGCCCATGCCAATCTCTATCATTCCAACCCGGTAGCGAATGCTGTTTTGGAGGTCTCGCCGCCCGAAATTCGGCTGTGGTTTACCGAATCATTGGAAGCCGATTTTAGTAGTTTTTCCCTGCGCGACCGAGATGGTATTGTCATCGAAACCCCGCCCTCACAACTTGATTCGTCCGATTCCCAGCAGCTATTTATGCGACCTGACCGCCTGCCAGACGGTTTATATACGGTGTCATGGCGGGTAGTTTCGGCGGCGGATGGACACCAAACACGCGGTAGTTTTGTGTTTACGATTGGCGAGCCAATTGTAGGGATAGGGGCGACCACTAGCCATAATGAACCCATCCCTACCGACAGCGCCACAATTCGATGGTTAAATCTGATTAGCTTGGCCCTCCTGATAGGAAGTGTGGGGTTCTGGTTATTTGTCTGGCAGCCTGTGTTTGGTGATTCCCAGCCTGCTGTTGAGAACCGTATGCGAAAATTGATCTGGGTCGGGTGGTGGCTGGTGGGATGGACAAGCCTGCTCCTCTTGCTACTACAAATCGCCCAAGCGACAGGTCATGCCATTTTTAGCCCGATCCACCAAACAGTGTTGGATCAAGTTGTGACTCAAACACGTTTTGGGCGATTGTGGCTGGCTCGTAATGGCCTGTGGGTGCTGGTAGGCGTCATTTTGCTGCTTGCCAAACACGATCGGCGGTTCTATTGGAACGCGCTGGTTTTAGGTGGGGTCGTTTTGCTCACGCAAAGTTTATTTAGCCATGCCAGTGCTGCTCAAAAACAAACAGAGGCTGTTGCCGCTGACTGGTTACATCTATGGGTTTCCACCCTATGGGTAGGTGGATTGGTTCAGTTTATCAATGTTGTTGGACCAGTGCGCCGAGAATCTAACGGAACAGATCAATTAGGGAAGCTGGTTGGTTATTTTTCCAATATGGCACGGGTCACCGTGATGGGTTTAATCATCACGGGTACCTATGCGGCATGGCTGCAAGTGGGTTCGTTAGATGGTTTTTTGGATACCCAGTATGGACAAGCTCTGTTGGTCAAATTATTGCTGCTCTTGCCCCTGCTAGGTATTGCGGGGATCAACCTCATTTTGACACAGCGTGGCTTGCAGCAGGGCCAAAAAATTTGGGCAGGTCGGTTGCAGGGATTAATCGGTTTTGAAATTACACTGGCATGTGGGATATTGATAGCGGTTGGGGTTATGACGGCGATTGCTCCGGCGCGTGGGGTCATAGAATTACGCGATGCCCAAGTGGCCGTCTCAAGTGAACCTCCACCCGACCAGATTGTAGAAACCCAAATCGCCGACGGTTTAAGTATTCAATTAGACATCCGTCCCGGCTATGTAGGCCAAAATACCTTTACGGTGCTCCTCACCAACTTAAGTGGCAAACCGATCGAAGATGCCTCACTCATTCGGTTGCGCTTTGAAAACCAATCCGAAAACTTGGGCCAGAGTGAACTCCGTCCAACTCATCGAGGTGATGGAGCCTATACCATTGTGGGTAGCAATCTTAGCACCCCCGGCGCTTGGCAAATTCGCTTGAGTGTGCAGCGCCCTGATGAATTTGATACCGTCGTAGATTTTAACCCGCAGGTCAGTTTACCACCCGCCCCTTTGCCGCCGCCGCCGCTTCCAGATGATAGCACCCCATTACCTTATCAGAGTGTAGCATCACTACTGACAGGGTTAATAGCTCTCGGATTTGGGGGCTTGGTCATTGGGCAAAATCGGCGGCAGTGGCGACGAGGGGAAGGGTTAGTTGCGGGGGGCCTAATCATGGTCGGGGCAATATTACTAGTTAGTGGGGCGATTGGTTCAGCTGGCATTGCCGAACCCTCGACTAAAGCCGCCGCATTTAATCCTGCCCCTAGCGCACCTGTCCGCATGATTTTTACCAGTTCGGCGACCTATCCCTATTTGCTAACGGCTGATGGCGTGATTTTGCGACCTATTGAAAGTGATGCCGCCGAACCCGAATGGCAGACTGTACCATTGGATACGCCTGTTAATGATTTGTATGTTGATCCCAAGGGAGTGTTATGGGCTGCTACGGATAAAGGACTGCGCGTCAATCGGGACGGGAATTGGGAAACGGTGGATGATGTACCATCTCAAGTTTTGGAAATGACCCATGGCTATTTGTTTTCGATGGGTATGGGTGAAATCATGCGTGGGCCAGATCATTGGATGTTGTTAGATGTGCCTCTACCCGACCAACCGACGGGTGATTTGGTCATGATGGGCAATCACACCCACATTCTGCAAAATGGCGACCAGCTTTTCCAAACCCCTGATTTGGGTTTAGGCTGGAAGCCAATTAATGCTCCGGCTCCGGTCAAATTGACATGGTTGGATGAGGATGGCAATTTAATTGCCGTCACCGAACAAGGTGTCTATCGTTGGAATTATGCCGATGGGACATGGAGTGAGCCGCTGCCTCTGCCCGAAAACCAGTCAATTGATGTTATCCGCCAATTTAACGGGCGATTTTATGTGGTGGCAGGTGGCAAATTTTATGGTCGCGCCAGTGGGGTGTGGCAGGTGGTTGAACTACCCGATGCGACGAATGCCTATTTTTATGGGCTAGGGATGCAATATCCGGGTACACTTTGGGTATTGGATTCATCTGGCGCGGCGTTGTGGTCATCCACCGATGCAGAGACGTGGACAAAGATTGAGGTGATACAACTCGCGCCCTAAAATTCGGAAAGGGGTTCGGCCTTGTTGATAGCGGTGCTTTCCCTTCTAGCATTGATTTCAGGCGTCCTACATATTCGGGCTGAATATTTTGGCCCGCAAAAACAAATCTATCTGTTTAAGCCATTGACGATGGTGTGCATCATCTTGATGGCACTGTCTATCAATCCGCCAATCTCCGATACCTACAAAATCATCATTCTGATTGGTTTGTTATTTTCTATCGGTGGCGACATATTTTTGATGCTGCCCCAAGATCGTTTTATCCTTGGCCTCGTCAGTTTTTTAATTGCGCATATTTTTTACATTGTCGCCTTTGCCGTCGAAGGGGATATGCCCATTGTATTATGGATTGCCATCCCCTTACTGATTTTCGGTGGAGGCATGTTGGCAATTTTGATGCCGTCGTTGGGTGAAATGAAAGTACCTGTAATCGTTTATATGCTGGTGATTTTGACGATGGGCTGGATGGCAATTGGACGCTGGCTAGCTACTGAGCAAGTAGGGTCATTTTTGGCAGCGGCGGGTGCGACCCTCTTTATGATTTCGGACGCGACCTTAGCCTATAATCGCTTTAAAAAGGCTTTCCATTTAGCTGAATTAATTATTTTGGGGACATATTTTGCGGCACAGTGGTTGATTGCCCTATCCATTATGCGCTAGAAAAAAAGAGGGCGGTACAAAAATCACCCTCTCCCAACACCTCATTGCACGACAGGGGGTACTAGTGCGACACTCGCAATGGCCTGAGTGGTGATGCCATCAGCGGCAACTGTCAGCGGAACTGTTACGGTGCGGCGGTCTACAAAACACAGCGATTCATTGACGGCTTCGCACCAATAGATATTGAGATTGAGCGTAACAATAGCCTCGCCTGCTTGTAAGATTAATGGGATGACAATAGGTAACTTGGGTTCGATTTCTTCCAGCTTGGCGTCGCTCTCGCTAATCGAGGCGGCAGTACTATCAGAGCTAAATTCTCCCACAAAGGGTGCTAGATTATTGAATTTATAACCCTCTGGCATCGAGACATTCAGCACCAGACGACCTTCACCGGGCGCAAGTTTTTGGGATTCAAGAGTTTCTTGCTGAATGCCGTTTGCATTGGGATTGATGGTGACGGGACTTAAGCCTGCGGTTGGGGTCAGGGTTGGTGTGTTTGGATTGCCATTGCTGCCGCCATCCGATTTATCCTCATCCTTTTTGCATGCCACCAAAATCCCTGTCAGGGCAATGATAACGACCATCAAGAGGGTTTTATTGCGCATCCCAAAATTTCCTTATGACTATGATGATTTCCTACTATCAATACCCGCCTATAGAGCTAAAAACTTGGTTCGCGGGTGGCGGGTGCGTCAAATTCAAACACTTGGAAATATTGACACTGATAAATCATGGCCTGTCGAATTTCGTCCACGATGACACAATGTTCGTCCACAAAATCATAGATGGGTTTGAGATTCTCGACATCACGCCGACCCCCAGAACGCCACCATTCATGCCGTAGGGCTGGATCAAGCGGCGGGACACGATTGCCATCTTGCAGCGTCGTATCAATAATCATTTCCGGAGGATTCTCATTCAAATCACGCAGCAAATCCGCCACGTATTCCTCGCTGATTTCACCGGGCACGAGCAGCGGGTAGGCATAATGCAAATTGGTCGGACTGCGCCGATCCGATTGAAAATTGATGCCACTAGATGCTCCCCAAACCAGCACTTTATCATTCGGGTCAGTGTGAGCTTCGGCATAGTCGGCTAAACGCCATTCAATGGCTGGGCCAAACAAATCCCCGTTGCGTTCAAAATAGACAAAGGTCGAAACAATCAAGGCCGCTAGGCTGATAAATATGACTGTCGCATATGACCATGCCCCAACCTTGATAACTCGACACGCTGGATGCGGCCAGTTGAGTTTGGAAAACGCGATCAGGCCTATCAAAATCAATAGGGTCATGGCGGGCAGGGGCGTAATGTAATAGTGATAGTAGGCCCGGTTGGTGATGTTGGCGGCGACAAAATCTAGCACAAAACAGAGGGCTACCCACACTTGGAAGGTCTTGAGGGTCAATGATTCGGTGGCTTGAGAAGGGCGGCGTACTGCCGAGCGAATGGCTACTGCTACTCCTGTAAGATAGAGGGGAGCCAGTGGAAACAATAATGATTGAACCAGCTTATTGGTCAATGAGGTATAGACCGTTTCCCAAATCGGCACATTCCGACGGCTAATCCAGTTATGCAATTGGGAGGGGGTGATAAAAATGGCTTCGATGCCGTCCATTAGCGCCCGATTATAAGCTAGATACAGTGCCATCACACCCAAACCTGCCAATGTCCCTAGCCCCATTGCAACCAACCATGTTTGACGGCGGGGCGAACGGATAATTTCGTGACGGGTTAGCAAAAGAGCGGGGATAAACACCACCGCGACCCCGGCACTGGTTTGTTTTGCCATAAAAGCGAGGCTGGCAGTCAGGCCAAACCAGAAACACCACTTGGCGGTGGGTTTTTGCAAAAATTGATAGCCAAAAATCAGACATAGCACCTGAAATAACAGGGCATAGCTTTCGGTGTAGTTACCGTCACCAATCAGTTTAGGCTGTCGCATCAGCATGATAAACAACAAAGTGCCAAATAAGGCGAACCATTGATGCTTATAAAGCGATTGGATGAGATTGAAAAAAAGCAAGCTGGTAATCGCCAGCACGATAATTTCAATGAGCCAAATAGCCCAGCGATTGACCCCGAACATCGAAAATGCCGCTGCATTCAGCAAATAAACCAACGGGGGTTTGTTGTCCCACGCATCGCGGTAGGGTGCTCCCCCATCTTTAACGACCTGTGCGGTATACGCAAAAATGCCGCTGTCCCGACCCTGTGGTCGCAGGGAGGGCACATTGGTGAGCGAGGTCAAAAGGACAAGTAGCGCCAGCCCGATAAAAATAAAGGTTCGGCTGTTACGGATGCAGAACGCGGTGAAGCGAGTATTTTGGAATGGCATATAAACCTATGGGCTAGATTAATGATGGATGATTATAAACTTTAAGGAGAGCATCAATAAAAATTACGATTTTTAAATGAACTTAATGTGCTAAGTCATTATAGGAGTAGTTGAAATGGGGTTCAAGTCCAGTAGACATCAAATGGGGGTATCGTTGAGCATAATCCACAAAAGCCACACAAATTTTAGACAATTGACGACCCAGACCCCATTAAATAGGGCTGTATTGGGGCTGCGGTGGATACTACACTCAATATGAGGTTGATTAAGTTTGGGGGCAATATGGAAAAGATTATTGGTATTGCTTGTCTAAAAACTGGGCTGATGTTTTTTGTTGCCCTTGTGTTTATTCGCTATGGGTTAATTGGCTCGGTTGAACGAGAACAAAGCCGATTAATTGTCTTAAAACCACGTAAATATTGGAACACAACCTTCTTTTTTAAGTCATTTGAATCCCTAGGTAAAGATGTCAAATTAGAAGAATATCATCCCTACTCAGCCACCTTGTATGAGCCATCCAACTACAATACCAAACAGCCTATCAGGTACCCACAACAAAGTGCGCTTTTTCTATTTGTACTGACAGCGATTCTAATTAGCCTGAGTGTTTTGTGTTTGACAATCAGAGATAGCCTTATCATCAAGGGGCATGAGTTTTACAAATGGATTCCAACGCAGGCTACGATTCAAGATATCGAAACTCGTCAGCATGACGGTACGGAGATTAGAAAACTTTATACATATGAGATTGATGGCATCACGTATGACAACCGTTATTCCATCATCCAAGAATGGGAGGATGTATATTTTGAAGGAAGTCAGACATTTGCATCGTTTCGTGCCGAAATTATTGGGCAACCTTTCAATATAGTCTATAACTCCAAGAACCCACGCAAGAGTATCGAGCAGCAGATACCCACAGACTATCATGATATTCAATTAGAACCGGAATTACGAAGCAAGGCACGCTATGGGGCTTATTTGGCTTCAATAATAGCTGGAGCTGTGGTGTTTCCTGCCGCGCTCAATTTATTGTTTGCACAACGCGGGCACGGATTAGACGCCAATGTTTAGTGCCCATATAAGCCAGATTGAGTTTTGTCATAGGCTTTTTCGCGAACGTTCATAGCGAAGATACCATATGAGCATCAAGGCCGAAGTAACGGTGTAAAAACTGTGTAAGGCCCAAATCGGCCCCAGTGGAAAGGTGCTAATGTAAGCCCAATATAGCAAATTGCCCACATTAATTAACACCATGTTGCTCAAACTATACGAGTGTAAATTTCTCGTTTTATAGGCCTTTACCAACATGGGAATGTTGGCCGTTATGAAAAAGAGAGATGAAATACTTCCAGCGGCAATCTGAAGCGTTTCTCCACCCATCACTCCCTAATCCCCTTTCGAAATTTCATAATGATGGGGGTCAGCTTAACAAACAACCATCACAATCGCGTCACGATTGCGTCACAATCAATCTCCATTGAAGGCGTGGTTTTCTAAAGGGATCAACCTTTTTGATGAAGTTGGAGGCGCCACCCAACTGGGCAGTCACTTTTATAGAGGGGTAATGGAGTGGGAAACAGCCGGGGCTGTGGTATTTCCCACCGTGCTCAACCTTATTGTTGGCACAATGTCAGCCCCGACCCAGAGTCAATGAAGAATCTAAAATTTAGGGTCTATTCCAGCCCATTCAGGCCCTCATAGAAGCGATTGATGGCGGTGGCGGTACGTTCTGGTGGCAGGGCATAGGAGAAACGTACCCAATTTTTGGCTGCGTCCGAGAAGAAAATCCCCGGCACAACTGCCACCCCGAATTGTTCCGCGACCTTTTGACCCAGTTCACCCGAATCGGCCAGACCCTTTTTTTCAATCCATTCAGTCACATCAATGAAGCCATAATAGCCATCGCCCATAATAGCCTTCAAATGCTTATCGGCAATGAATTTACGCATGACTTGGCGGCTGGCATTGGTGGGTTCAACGATGCTCTTGCAAGCTTCGGCAAAACCGATTTCATAGGCCGCAATGGCAATGGCTTGACTGAAAAAGCTGGTAATGACCCCATGTGAAGCGCGGCTGGTGATGAATTCGCAAACCTTTTTGGAGGCGACGAGATGGCAACTGCGAATATTGGAAGCCCCCAGCGATTTGGTGAGGCCATCTAAGAAAATCAGGCGATCACGTTCGGCGGGTTCGAAGGCGTTTAACACCACATTGATGTCGTGCGGTTGCCCTTGCGTGACGTAGTGATAAATCCAGTCGAACAGGACATAGGCGACACCGAGTTCAAGTGCTTTTTTGGCAAGGGAGATTTGGATTTCAATATCAAGGGTGCGGCCTGTAGGATTATCTGGTGAAGTAATCAAAATACCAGCAGGCAGGCGGCCTGATTTTTTGGCGTAATTGACCGCTTCAACCAACGCATCTTCGGTATAGACCCATGCGGCGTTGGCATCACCCGGAGCGCGTAAAACATTCAAACCAGCGGCATATGGCCCCCAGTTGTAGCTAATCCATGGGACAGCCGAGGTGATGAGAACATCACCCACACGACCATGCCCTAGATGAATCATGGCTTCATAGGCCTTTTGCAGACCATCACGCCCACCTTGTACGGCCACTACATTACCACCATCCCAACCTGTGGCGGGATCAATCTTCCAATATATTTCGGCAGTGGCTTTGCGGAAACGTTCAGTGCCAGCCGGTGCATCATAGCCCGTGCCAGCTTCAATCTGCATTTGGGCGGCCCGTTCCAAGATGGCACGTGGCACACCGGGTAAACTTTCACCTCCATCGCCTTGTGAGGCGTCGTAAATGGGTGCATTGGCCCCGGCATGGCTGCGATATTTTTGTAAAGATTTCTTGATGGTAAACATGCGCGAGGGTGGAATGGCTTCCATGTGGCTAGGGTGATTGGCAACACTAATGAGATGCTCGTCAGCAACGGCGTATTGGGGTTGACTTTCGGGAAGATTCACGGATGTCATGGGGTTATCTCGCTAGATAAGACTATTTTTATTAAATGGTCGGATGATTGTGGCATTCACATGGGGCAAAGTCAATCAAGTTTGGTTATTTTGTAGAGTGGGCTAGGTATGCCAACCAATTTGCAACCTACCCTCCGAAGGTTAGACGATGGTTTGACAACCCCCCGTCGCGTGTGCTACATTAACTTTATTCCAATGGTAATTCAGGCGGTTCATTGGGGGTTTACCTTGACCGAAAAAGCACGGATTTTAATTGTAGAAGATGACCTTGACCTTGCTGAAATGCTCAACGCCTATTTTCGGGTGCAGGGCTATGATATTTCGACAGCGGCATGGGGTGAGGATGCCGTGCGGGTTAGCAAAGAAATCAACCCAGATTTAGTGGTGCTGGATATTCGTTTACCTGACATTGATGGTTATGAGGTTTGCCGCCGCATTCGCACCAATCGCCGTACGGCCAGTATCCCGGTAATTTTCCTCACGGAAAAACGCGACCGGGTTGATAAATTGGCCGGATTGGAATTAGGCGTGGTGGATTACATCACCAAACCATTTGATATTCAAGAACTCCGCCTGCGGGTACGTAATGCGCTGCGTAGTGCTGTTCAACAACCCCTATTAAACCCCATCACCAATCTTTCTGAAGGGGCGATGGTGGATGAACAGCTTCAAAAGTTGATCTTTAGTGAAACTGAATGGGCGATCCTCTCGATTGCCATTGTCGGCCTCGAAAATTTCCGCGAACTTTATGGCTTTGTGGCTTCGGATGACGTATTGCGAGCCGTTAGCCTGATGATGAATAACGCCGTGCGTGAAGCTGGCAGTACCGAAGATTTTATTGGGCATGTTGGGGCGAATGAATTCATCATCATTACCAACAAAGAACGCCTACAGGGCCTGCGTGAGCGTATCCAAATCCGTTTACAGCAGTCAATGGAATATTTTTACCCGCTGAAAGACCGCGAAAAAGCACGCCAAGCGATGGACGAAAATCGCTTGCAATTGCTGATTGGGCAAGTGCTTTCGACCGAAAGTTCGTTTGTAGATGTCAATTCACTCAAGACCGCCGTTCTAAATTCGCGCCAATTGACTCCAACGATCCCCAATGGTGATACGGTTTAATCGGTCGGTGTGCGCGTCCTATTTTTAACCTCCCATTTTCCATATCCTCCTCATAGCGGTGGTGCGCTACGTGCTTTTGGCTTGATGCGTGGCGCTGCCGAAGCAGGTCATTCATTGTCCCTGCTATGTTTTGCTGCAAATCCACCCCAAAACACGCCGCTGCATGAGTGGTGTGAGGCGATTACGATCGTTCCCCCGCCAGTCCGCCAACTTAAAGACCGCTTGCGTGACTTAGCCCTGACGGCCCAACCCGATATGGGACGGCGTTTTTGGTCGGAGGCGATGGTGGAAGCATTACGAAAATTACTTGCCGAACGGACTTTTGACTTAGTCCATGCTGAAAGCCTTGAGATGGCGGCTTATTTACCCCTGATTCATGACTGGTATCCCCAGCTACCGTTGATTTACGGATCATTGAATGCTGAGGCCGATCTACAACGCACCATGTTTAGCACCGACCGCCGTAATCCCCACCGTTTAATTGGGGCGGCCTATTCATGGGTACAATGGCGACGCCTGACCCGTTTTGAAGGCCATATATGCAATATTTCGGCCCACGTCTTGGCAGTGAGTGAGCCTGATCGGGTGTTGCTGCAAAAACTTGCCCAGACGCCAGTTACCGTAGTTGAAAATGGGATTGATATTGCCCCTTATTTGCAGATGCCGCGCAATCAAGCATTCGGTGAACAAACGATTGTTTTTACAGGAACAATGGATTATCGCCCCAATGTGGACGCAGTGATGTGGTTTAGCGAGGCTATCCTACCCGCGATTGTTGCCAAGTTCCCACATGTGCGTTTTTATGTCGTCGGCCAACGCCCTCATGCCCGCCTTGAGCCCCTCCGCGAAAACCCTCATATTGTAATTACGGGGGCTGTGCCCGAAATCGCCCCCTATTTGCAGGGAGCACAGGTCTATATCGCACCTTTACGCATGGGCAGCGGCACACGCTTCAAATTATTAGAGGCAATGGCGGCGGGTTGTGGAGTGGTCTCGACAGAAATCGGTGCACAAGGTTTGGGAGTACAATCAGGGCAGGAAATGTTAATCGCTGATACCCCAGTTGATTTTGCAAATTGTGTAAATAATTTACTGACAGATGCTTCGCGCCGTAAGGAAATAGGCGAGGCAGCCCGTCAGTTTGTGCAAACCCATTTTGATTGGTCGGCAATTGTGCCACGTTTGTTAGATGTGTATGCTCGATTAGAGAAGTCGCAGACCCTATGATTGAAGCCCAACAACTTGCCAAGCAGTTCAAGAAATTTCGAGCTGTTAAAAATGTCACCTTCCAAGCCCGCGAGGGTGAAGTTTTTGGATTATTAGGCCCCAATGGAGCTGGTAAAACCACCACTCTCCGTATGCTCTCTACTGTTGTCGAGCCAAGCGATGGCACAGCCGTCATTGATGGTTTCGACATCCGCCACCAAAAAGATAAGGTGCGTTCTCGACTAGGCATATTGGTTGAAAGCGCGGGACTCTATGCCCACTCGACGACCCGCGAGCATTTACGCTATATCGGCAACCTGCATGGCCTTGATGGGTCGGGACTAGAAACCCACATTGATTACCTGATTAAGGCACTGGAAATGCGTGATTTTGCGGATCGGCGGGCCAAAGGATTTTCGCGCGGGATGGTGCGTAAAGTTGTTATGGGTATGGCGCTGATTCACAATCCGCCCAATGTTATTCTCGATGAGCCAACACAGGGCTTGGATGTCGTCAGCACCCGGGCCGTCCGCGATATTATTCAGCAATTTAAATCAGAGGGGCGCTGCGTTATTCTCAGCACCCACCATATGGATGAGGTCGAGAGACTGTGTGACCGTGTGGCAATCATCCATCGCGGGGAGATTTTGGAGTCGGGCACACCTGCCGAATTGACCGATAAATATCATGCCGACAGTTTGGAAACCGCCTTTGTCCAGATTGTGGGGGCGGAAGCCTTGTTGCAAGAAGCCGAACGCGAAGCTGCTGATAAAAAGAGAAAGAATAAATCGGAATAGCGTATGAGATTGGGTAATGTCTATCGCATCGTTTTTCGCAAAGAATTTCGAGAACTTCTTCGAGACCGCCGTTCGCTGTTCTGGCTGTTTGCGCCGCCGATTATCCTCCCCGGCCTCGCCATTTGTGCAGGCCTATTCATTGGCACGCAGGTCATTCGGATTGCCAATGAGGGCTTTCCAATTTATATCGAAAATAGCGACCAAGCGCCCGATCTAGTGGAGCGTTTTGAAAAAGAAGATGCGATCAATGTGCTGGATGAAGCATCGGCAGATGAGGCGGTGGTCATTGTGGCCCTACCCGAAGATTTTAAGACCCAATTAGAGGGCAACGGCACGGCCCATATTGACATCATTACCAAAGACAACTCGATTATCACGTTTTTTGGGCGTTCAGCCGTACGTGGGGTGGTCGAAGGCTATAGCGACGATTTGCTGGAGCAACGGTTGGCCTCGCAGGGTTTAAATCGAGATTGGCTGAAGCCAATTCAAATTGGAGAGGCCACCCAACGTACTGAAGCCTCGGTTGGCACATCTAAAGATGGTGAGGGCAACAGCATTTTTGGTACGATTTTTCTGCCACTGGCTGTTACTTCATGGCTATTGGGGGGCGGTATGGGTCTCATTTTGGATACCACGGTCGGTGAAAAAGAACGCCAGACTGTCGAGAATCTTTTGGTGACGCCAGCCAGCCGCGTGGGGATTGTCATGGGCAAGATGACGGTCGTGTTCATCGCATCTATGGCGGTGATGAGTATGTGGCTGACGGAAGGGCTGTTGTTGAGTGCCTTTAGCGATGCCAGCCCGCAATTTTCGCAGGCCGATACTTTAACCACAGGCGATGCCATTCGAATTTTGGCCGAAAGTGGTAGCGGGGTTTTAGGCCTTTTGGCCGCACTGGTCATTATGATTATTCCCTTCACCGTCATGCTCAATGGGTTAGTGATGGCATGGTGTGCCTACGCTGCTAATTACCGTGAGGCCAATTTGTTTATGGCTTTAGTGCAGCTTGGCCTCCCCGCGACGGTGCTATTGACCATTTTTAGTATGCCCGCTAATGTTCCCGGTGCGGTCTATGCCATCCCTCTTTTTGGCACAGTGGTCGCCATCCGTGACTTGTTTAGCAATACCCTCTCGACAAGTGGCTTAACGATTAATTTCATCAGTGGCTTAATCTATGCGGCGGGTGGTATTGCGGTGGCGGCGTGGATGTTTGGTCGGGAATGGTCACTGACCCGCGGCTTGCAATGATCTAATTTAGCCTATCCATATTTCTAGTATTTTTCACGGTCTGAAGTTGGTATAGTTCAGGCCGTTTTGTTTACCTTTTGTTTGAGGTTAAGGAAATGGCTCATCCCGATTATCCACCTGACAAGGAATCTGATATTAAAGAGACTGGGCGAACCGAAGCCTTTAGCGATGGGGTGATCGCCATTGCCATCACCTTGTTGGTCTTGGAAATTCGTGTGCCACATTTGGAACAAGGCCAAAGATTAACCGATGTATTGTGGGATATTTGGCCTGCCTATCTAGCTTACATCATCAGCTTTTTTACGATTGGCATCATGTGGATCAACCATCATCGCCTGTTTCGATTAATTAAGCGGGTGGATGATGTATTTTTGGGTCTCAATATCGTACTGATGATGATGATTACCTTTGTCAATTTCCCCACTTCGCTGTTGGCCGAACATTTGGATGACCCCAATGAACGGCGAGCGGCAGCATTGGTCTATAGTGGCACATTTGTGGTGACAGCCATCGCTTTTAATGGCCTATGGCGCTATGCCTCACATCACAACCGCCTCATTGACCGCAGGACGGATTTAGCCCAAGCCCAAGCCATTACCCAACAATATAATTATGGCCCTTTGATGTATCTAGCAGCTTTTCTAGCCGCCTTCATCAGTGTGCCCCTGAGCCTCGCCATTAATTTATAGCGGATTTCAGGTAGAGTGAGCTATTATGAAAGGAAAACAGGGCTAGGGAAAGTCGGGACTCGATGGGTGGGTATTCGCTGGATTTGCGGGAACGGGTGATCAGGGCATGGGAAAGTGGTAAGACGCAGCAGTGGA
>JACRBG010000020.1 GCA_016234595.1 Chloroflexota bacterium
AGATGTCGGGAATTAAAAGGGCAGTGATATAGCAGTTGATTAACGTCACCCATCGTAGACGTACACGGGATGAAACCCCAAAAGAGGCGCGGCGAACGACTGGGTCGTTGACAATAAGGGCCATTAGGAACATAAATGGCAAAAAAAGACTGAGCATAAATCGCTGGCCGCCATTGATGGGTACAAACCACGCATACAGCAGCAAGTAGACAACTAAGTAGAGAGCAGAGAAAACTCCCGCGAAAAAATATCGCTTTATGTAGGCATATCCATAGACAGGAAGGGCTAAACTGCCTAACAGCAAGGCTGCGCGTGAATAGAGCCGCATATAACGGCAATAGCCATAATTGAATTCCTCACAATGCTTGAGTTTGGATTCTTTTAGTCCCGTCCTAAAACGTTGCATAATTTCGTGCGGGGTGTGGGTGTAAAGATAAGAGGTGAGTGTTGGAATTTGATCGGTCGGCATCTTAGGCCAGCCTTCACGATCTCCATGAGCGCGTGTTCCTTGCGCAACTTCTGCCCATGAATCGTACCACACATAAAAAGTTGAATTGACATTATAGAAATATGATCCAAAGGTCTGCTTATTGTGATAGAGCTGGGGAGCACACACCAATAAGAATATCAGAATTACACCGAGTAGGGTTAACCCTGAATGGTGGAAGGTCGAGCGGGTGAGATGGTGGCGGTTTACATAGATATTGAATCCCCATTGGCTGATATAGACGACTATAAATATTCCTATACCGGGTAGGATGGAAGGTTTAATAAGGTGGGCAAAACCAAGCAGTTCACCAGTTAATACTCCAAGCCGCCAATCCGGTTTAACCATTAATTTCAGCATTCCCAAGAAGGCGCAAAAACTTACGAAATAATAGAGCAGTTCGGGTTGAAAATAGGGTGCTTTAAAGACAAACACAGTAAACGTAGTAATCAGAAACAAATTAATGGCAGTGAAGGGTTGTAGATAGCGCAAAAAAATCAAAAATAGCGCCCCGAGCAGTACTATTGAGAGTATGACATTAAGCTCTTTACCCCGCTCAAAAAATGCTTGCTCGGACAGACTAGATGAATAATGAATGGCTTGTAGTGTGGGGTAAAGTGGAGCGCGGGCCCCATCCCCCGGATAATTACCTTGAGTGCGATATATCTTTTTGGCATAGCCCATATAGGCGCTTTGGTCGTTGGATTTCATGTCAGTGTTGACAGACTCAAGGCTGCGCTGGGCGGCGTGCCAATATAAGACGATAGACAGGCCAAAGATGCCAACCAACGTTAATATTTGCCAGATGGGTCTTCGGGATTTGAGCAATGGTTGTTTCCCCCTAATCGGCGTCTTTAACATTAAAACGCAGATTGTGGTCTTACTCATGCGCCATGTCACCTAATCTAGCATGAGACAGATGGGGGATATGTTGCCCATGTGTAACCCCATGAGGGTAACTCTGGCAGGTATAAACAGATGGGAGCGAAGAAAAGTAGATATAAGAGAGATAAAAGAGTTATCAATCGGGGCCAACGGGTGAATAGCCTATCAGTCTTTGATAGGCCATTCAGCACATCGAATTAAAGGGTGGATTGAATAATTAGGTGGTGATGGTGACTTTGGTAAGGCCGCGTGGTTGATCCACCGGGTAGCCTTTGACCTTCGCCAGACTCATCGCCAAGACCTGACCGGGCATGACCGCACAAATTGGGCTTAACCATTCGGCAATGTGCGGTATGGGCATAAAGTTTTGGGCATATGACCCAGCGGCTGGCTCGTTGGAAATTACTAGATTTTCAGCCTGACGCTCTTGCAATTTGCCCAATAAATCCACCATTAAGGGGAGGGTCTTGCCAGCGGGGGCGACGCTAATGACGGGGAAACCACTCCCCACGACCGCGATGGGGCCGTGTCGGAAGTCGGCCTCGCTATATTCTTGGCAGGTCAGATAACACAATTCTTTGAGTTTAAGGCTGATTTCAAAAGCGGTGCTGTAGTTATAGCCACGTCCAATGACGGCGCAACGCTCGGCATAACGATAACGCTCGGCCCATGCCCAGACATTTTCGGATAGGCGTAGGGTCTCGGCGGCTTTGATAGGTAATTCGGCTAGGGCCTCGTCTAGTTCGGTTTTGCCGAGGAGGGCCGTTGTCAACATGGCAACCGCAGTCAGTTCAGCCGTGTAGGTTTTGGTCGCGGCGATACTCAGTTCCGGGCCACTGTGGAGAGGCAAATGATATTCGCCAGTGTGGGCCATTAGGGAATCGGGATTGTTGGTGATGGTGACAGTCAATGCCCCTTGATCCCGCGCATCCTTAACGACTTGGTTTACATCCACCGATTGGCCTGATTGCGAAATACCAATGACAAGGGCTTTGCTCAAACGTGGAGTTGTTTCGTATAGGGTATGGACGGAAGGAGTTGCCAGACCAACAGGTAGACCGGCTTGAATGCCCATTAAATATTGCGCATAGCGACCCGCGTTGTCAGATGTGCCCCGTGCGGCGATCCACACAAAGGCGGGGTCAAAGTTGCGGATGGCTTGGGCAATAGTATGAGCAGTGGCGCTTTCTTCATCCAGTAGACGTTGAATGACGGCGGGTTGTTCGGCAATTTCTTGTTCGATATACATACTCGATTCTCAATTCTGTTAGGCAGGGCAGGATGTTGCCCGAATCATCAATTGTACGCTGAGGGTAGTCACGCCTTGAATAGTAAGGCCATTGACCTGCCCAATCAGTTGACGGGTCGCACGACGGCCCAATTCAAGAATATCAGCAGAAACGGTTGTTAGACCAGCCGCTTGAGCCGCCGGAGCATCCCCAAAACCTGCGATAGAGACTTCTTCGGGCACTTTGATGCCTGCCATTTGTAATAATTCCATCGCCACAATCGCCATTTGATAATCGGCGGCAAGGACGGCATCAAAATAAACTTGGAGTTCAAGCAGTTCCCGAATAGAGGCGGCTGCGATTTCCGGGTCAAAGTCCCCACGTACAAAATACATTTCTTCGGCAGGCAGGTTATAACGCATTAATTCATGGCGGAAAACCGTTTCGCGCTGGATAGCATCATCTTGATTCATCTCGCCCCGAATATAGACAAATTTGCGGCGATCACAGGATTTGACGAGGTGCTTCACTAATTCGGCCATACCCTGATTGTTGTTGGAGGTGACAGCCGGAATGGGTGTGCCGGGGACACGATGACCCACCAACGAAATCGGTTTGCCAGACTCATAAATTTGGCGCAAGAGTTCATCCGAAGTAGCGTTTGCAATAGCCACTACCCCTGTCAGCTTTTGCCAGTCGAGCGAGACGGAACGCGGGTGTAAGGGGTCTTCGGCTAGGGAGTCTACAATCACTTCATAACCGCTTTGTTGGGCGATTTCACGAACGCCCGAGATGGTGTCGCGCTGGAAAACGCCATATTGATTGTTGGTGATAATACCGATGGTTGGTTTTTTCATCGTACCAACCCTAGTTCATTTTGTAGAGCTTCAGCGACCGCGCCTAATGCACTGAGTTCATAGGATTCGGCCAATGAGAATCGGACAGACTGGACTAATTCGGGCTGAACAAGGGCCTCGGCTTTTGCCATGATGCGGTTTAAGACGGTTTCGCCCATATCTACAATGCCACCAGCTAACGAAATGTGGTCGGGGCGGAGCATCGCGATAATCCAGCTAAACACCTGTGCCAAAATATCGGTGATTTCTTCGACCAAGGTTATAGCCGCGGCATCACCATGCAAGGCCGCATATTGCATGTGCATAAAGGTCAAACCAGTAGCGGGCAGGGTTGTATTGGGGTGTTCGTTGCGCAAAAGCTCGGCACGCCTTTTGAGATAGGGCCAACTAAGAAAGGTTTCGAGGCGTCCGGTTTCGCTATGCTGACCTAATTGGCGGCTGATATGCAGGCTGCTAATGTCGCCGCCGTTGTGGTAGATGGCGCCACCTAAGACCATGCCGATTTCAATGGTGCTGTTGAGCAAGACGACCACTGGACTACGAGAGTCGTTGGGCATTCCAAAAGCATATTGCCCCATAGCGGCCATTTCCGCTTTATTGGCGATATAGACCGGGGCTTGGTAACACTCGGTCAGAATTTGAGCTAGGGGCAGATTGTGCCAGCCAAATTGAGGGGCATATTGCACAACACCAGAGCCATTTTCAACGATGCCGGGGACACCCATACCAATACATAACAAGGGGGCGTCAAGCTGGGCAATAAGGCCGTTGATTACATGCTGCACAATATCAATAACGGGATGGCCTTCGATATCAAATAGATTGGCGTGATGTTGGGCGATAATTTTGCCAGCCATGTTGCACAAGACACCACGTACCCGATCAACATCGAGGGAGATGCCAATAACTTGACGGGCATCAGGGACAAATTGGAGCAGCGTGGGCCGCTTACCCCCACTGTCGGTGGATTGACCCCGCCCGACTTCGATTAGGAGGCCTTCGGCAATCAATTCACCAATCAAATCCGAGACAGTTGGTTTGGCAAGGCCCGTTTCTTGGGCTAATGCCGCACGATTATCGGCCAAACCCGAATAGACCGCATGTAATAATAACTGGCGGTTGTGGCGTCGGAGTTGCTCACGGGTAGCTTTACTAGCGGTCATGGTTTTATTGTATCAGGACTGGGCGCAAGATGCAGGTCGCTGTTCGCGGATAATATCCCAATTGGCAGGGTCTTCGCCGCCAATTCCCCAAATTGCTACCCCGCCAAGTTCTGGAAAATCCTTCATGATCAGGTCTAACTTAAATTCTAGGCCGATAGCATCAGCGACATAAATGGTTTGGGCAGGCAGACCGGGCGCTTTAAAATCCAAGTGTGCTTCCATATCGGCAGAGTCACGGGTGAAGGCTAAATCAAATGATTCAATCCAATGCGCGACACTGCTGTATGGAATTGGCATAGCGGGATTGCCACGTCGCCATGCATAGCCATAAAAATGTAGGCCCAAGCGGACTTTGGAAAGGTCGGTGACCGTCGCAGCATAGGCAATAACATCGTGGGCCCATTGAGGCGGGCCGATGGGGCCAGCTTCGCCTGCGCGATTGTGGTAGTCATAGGTCATAATTTGAAACACATCTACGGCGGCGGCAATGCGTGACCAATCTTGTGCGGCAGCCCCTTCCCAAGCGCCCGCATCCTCCGTTTTGGCGTGGACGGCAATGGAAAGTTGATAACCTCGGGCATGGAGGGCAGTGGCTAAATCCTCAATAAAGGTCGAGAAATCGTCGCGGGTGGGCAATTGAAATGATTCATAATCCACATCAATGCCATCGTACTCCATGCGTTCCACAAGGGCTACGATTTCTTCAATATGTTTGGCCCGGATAGCGGGATCATGCAGGCCTTGTGAAAAGCCCCCGTCCCAAATACTAGGCATGATGGTTAAATCGGCTTCACGCCACGCGGCTAGTTCATCGGCATCTTCAGCGTCGAGGGAGGGCAGAATGGTGCCATCAGCAAGGCCGTTGTACCAAAACGGATGGACGGTATCAATCACATCCAGATTGTTCATGATGCTGTCCATACCTGTTGGTTGTTCCGAGGAGGGATACCAGACAGATACACACCATGACGGGGTAGTTTCTTGGGCGTTGATATGATTTCCTAATCCCAGAACCGCAAAAATAAGGGCGGCCAGCAGCAATTTTCGGATCATATCAGCCTCCAGACGCCATCATGCCGGGAATGGCACAGGGCAAAATGCCAGTTGCACCGATTTCACCAAACAGCACTTTAGCAATGGCTTCGGTGGTGACATCGCGGATGCCATAGGCGCATAGATACGTTTCGATCATGGGGAACGAAGCAAGGTCGTAAGGGGTTCGCATGGCGATGACGATAGGCCGTTGACCCCGCCCCCAAATCGCGCGGACGAGTTCACCTTGTTGAGGGTCTTGTTCGGCGTTGATAGTGCCAATAATCAGGATGTCGGCATCACAGGTGGCCGCTAATATATCGGCAATTTCTTGCTCGGAGGCGTGATAGGAAATTTCCAAAGTTTTGACCAGTGGGTGGCGTTTTTGCAGAGCCGAGCCGAGGGTCATGGCGACTTGCGATGAGGTGTCGGCAGGGGTGAGATCGGTAGGGCGAATTGTCACGGCCACGATTTGGGTATCGGCGGAAGGACGCAACGGCAATACGCCATTATCACGGACAAGCGTAATAGAACGATCCGCTATTTCTTGGGCGATGGCTTGATGCTCCGCACAGCCCACTACGCTTAGGGGTGGTAATGTAGCGGGGGATGCTTGGCGTACTTTTAGAATACGCGCTTCGGCAGCCGGATAAGTTAAATGACGCAGACGCTGGCTGAGTTCCATTTGATTAGGCAGGTGACCGAGCAATACTAAATCGTTACCCGCTTCTAAGGCGGCTTGGACGCTTTCTTGCCAGCCATAACGGGCGACCGCATACATATCCATCGCATCTGAAATAATAAGACCATCAAAGCCCATCTGTTCGCGCAGCAGGCCAGTTAATATTTTGGATGATAGCGTAGCAGGTTTTTGGTCGTCTACCGCTGTGAATAGGATATGGCTGGTCATGACGGCGGCTACGCCTGCTTCAATGGCAGCCTGGAAGGGCAGCAATTCAATGGAGTGCATCCGATTCAGTGAATGTTCGACGATGGGCGCTTCATGATGTGAATCAACCCCAGTATCGCCATGCCCCGGAAAATGCTTGGCGGTGGCAACGACACCTTCAGCCTGCATTCCGCGAATTTGAGCAATGCCTAGCTCGGCGACCAAGGCGGGGTCGTCGCCAAATGAACGAATCCCCACTACCGGATTATCGGGATTGATGTTGACATCAAGGGATGGGGCAAAATTGAGATTGACTCCCATCGCCAGTAACTCCCGTCCCAAAACTCGTCCAGCTTTTTCGGCAAGCTCGGCAGAACGGGTCGCGCCAAGGGCCATGTTGCCGGGAAGCTCAGTCGCGCCACCCGCAATCGCAATCAATTGGCCGCCTTCTTGGTCAATACCGATAAGGGGGGGAGGATTTCCCCCTTCTTCGGCAGCCTTGCGGAGGGTCATGCTTAGTTCACGCAGTTGGGCAGGCGAGGCCACATTCTGATAAGTAAACAAACAGAATGTGCCAATGTCGCCCTGCCGGACGGCGGTCAGAATTTCTTCGGGAGGGGTGAAGCCTTTGAAGCTCACCATTAATTGCTTCACGACAAATTATCCTTTGGAGCCTGTCAGCGTAATCCCTTCGACAAAAAACCGTTGGGATAGGATAAATGTGACCAAAACGGGTAGCACAAATAACATGCTGGCTGCCATGATGTTTTGCCAAGGAATGGGAACTTCTTGGTTGTTGTTCAATAGCGACACATAGATCGGCATGGTGGTCAGTTCAGACTGCTTAAGGTAAACAATAGGCCTAAACAGACTGTTCCAATTGCCAACGAACAAGAAAATCGAAATGGTGGCGATAGCGGGACGGCAGAGCGGCATAATGATGTACCACCAGATTTGAAGAGGATTGGCCCCATCCATCATCGCCGCTTCGTCAATTTCTTTGGGAATGGTCATCATAAACTGACGTAGCAAGAAAATGAGTGCTGCTCCCCCCGCAAAAAAGCCGGGTAGCGTAATCGGGTTAAAGCTGCGCAGCCAGCCTAGTTTAAAAAACAGCACATATTGGGGCACCATGGTCATCTGATCGGGTACCATCAACGTACCCAACATCAGGGCAAAGACGATGTTGCGGCCTTTCCACTCTAGACGGCTAAAAGCGAAAGCGACCAGTGAAACAGAGACGGTTGTGCCTAGTAACACCATGGTCGTCACAAAAATACTGTTGAGATAGGCCCGCTGGAAGGCATCATCTTTAAGCAGGTGGGTATAGTTATCCCATTGGGCAGTTTCTGGGATGATGTTGAGTTGGGAGCGATTGGCTTCTTCAGCGGTTTTAAGCGATGTGCCTGCCATCCACACCAATGGGAACAGGGAAAAAGCTGAAATTGCGACCATGACCGCGTAGAAAATCGCCGTCCGAATGCCACCTAAACGATGCCACCAGCGCGGCATGGTCGGGCTTATTTTTACATTTTTGAGTGTCATTACATTCGCCATAACATTACGCCTCGTAGTGTACCCATTTGCTGAACCGGAATTGCATCGCTGTTAAGGCGACGATAATGACCACCAAAATCCACGACGCCGCTGACCCCTGACCAATTTCGAGTTGTTGGAAAGTGCGCTGATAGAGGAAGAAGGCTGCTGACATCAGACTTTTTTCCGTTTCGGGGGTGCGGATTATGAAGACCATTTCAAAAGTTTGCAGCGATGCGATTACCCCGATGACAATGTTGTAAAACAAGGCGGGTGAAATCATGGGCAACGTGATTTTGAAGAATTTTTGCATCCCATTGGCCCCGTCCACTTCGGCAGCCTCATATAAAACACGTGGCACGCCTTTGAGTGCGGCAAGGAAAATCAACATGCCAGCCCCAGAACTCCACATCGTAATCAAAATAAGGGAGGGCTTTGACCATAAGTCGTTGGTTAACCAGAACGGCACGCGCCTGTTTTCGGGAAATTCATCGGTAAATTGATGGAAACGGGCGAAGTGGTAGTTGGGCTTGCCATTGGCTTTGGCAATATCGGCAAAATCTTGGAAGAAGTGACGGGTGTCGATAAACGAACTGATGGCAAGCAGGGCAAAAAAGGCAAAGGCCCCATATAAAAATAGCTTGCGCTGCTGGGGATAGCGTTCGTGCAACAGACCTGCTAGCGCGGCTACGGCTAGAATCAGACCATAGAACCATAAGGTTGATATAGTGTCGAATGGGAAAACATCTTCCAGATAGGTTTGGTCTTGGGGATGTTTAATGGCTGATTGCAGGGTCATGTACTTCACAATCAGGCCCAGTCGCCCACCATCCAACTGACCGGGGATGAGCAGCACAAAAATAATCAGGCCCAGTACGACGGCTGCGATCAACATCATCTTAAATGTTCGCGCTGACCACTCGCCGAAAAATGGCACAAGCAAAGGTACGGCGGCGATAAGCAATGCAATTAGATATTTGCTACCGGCGCTGGGGTCAAAATCAGCCGCTTTGAGGGTCATGACAAAACTAATGGCAAGTAGGGTCAAGGCGACAATTTGACAGGCGCGGACGATGCCCCATTTTTGCTCGCGGGCATTCAATACCATGATGCCAACGGCGGCGAGGCTAAACGCATACGTCCAAACTGGATTAATCGGGTTAGAGACGAGGCCACGAGAAATCAGTATACCAACCAATACTAACCCTAAAATTTCGATGGTACGGAAGGCCCGCGAACGCTTGCCATCGTTCCATTCGCCAAAAGCCAACGGGCCAATCAATAGGAGGCCGAGAAGGGCAGGGAAGGTATATTTTAGTGGCCCAATAGGATCACCTTGTACCGCCATGCCGATATAGAAACCGTTGAGGCTTTCCACGACATAAATCAGCAGCCGATACATATAATCAAATAGGAAAAAGCTGTCGGCAAAACGCTGTAGGCTGACATTTACAAAACCACCATTGGTGGCAAACATATAACGCCATGCCAGCAGCACCGCGGGGCCACCTGCCAAAATTACAGGCAGATAAAAGATGGTACGGAAGATACGAATGCCTTTGACCTCACGATTGAGCAGCATTGCCATGCCGAGCGAGGTCATGATTTGAAGCGGGACACCAATTGCGCCGTAATAAAATGAGTTGAACATAGCGCCTTTGAAGCGCTCGCCATAGGTGCCATTGCCACTGAGGAGGACACGATAATTATCTAACCCAATCCACTTGATGGGTTCGCCTAACTTGTAATCGGTGAAACTGTAATAAAGGGAGACGAGGGTTGGGCCAGCCACAAAGATAAAGAAGCCGCTGATCCAAGGGCCAGCAAAGAGTGCGCCCCAAAATGCTTTGCGTTGTTCTGTTTCTGAAAACCCGCGTAGCTTGACCAGAAACTTGGCAATACCGCCGATTAGAATACTTGTTATCGCAATAAAGGCAACCGTCCCTAGTGCCCATAAGATGTTATCGAGACGGTATTGATTTGCCATGAGAGGGCCTTTCCAAAAACTCAACGATAATAAGTGCTGGGTGGGTTATACTTGGTGGAAATATCTGCGGGGGCGGCTGGAGAACCGATTCACCGCCCCTGCGGAGACAACTTAGTTATTCAAGATAGCCATTGGCTTCGAGGATAGAATCATAGGCTTCCTTGAGGTTGGCCTGTGTATCTTCCAAGCTTTGTTGATCGGTCAGGAAAAGCGTGACCTGTTCGGTGATCAGCGGACGCAGTTCGGCACTGGCGCGGATGTCGGAGAATGAGCGGCCATATTCTTGGGCCAAGCCGAGCAGTTGATCCCACACGGGGTCATTGGCGCGGATGTCATCCCAAGCGTCGGTACGAACGGGGGTGAAGCCAGCGACCTTGCTCAGTTCAATGGCATTGTCTTTGCTGCCGATGAACTTCAAGAATTCGCCCGCGAGTTCCTTATTTTCCACGTATTCAGGAACTGACAACCAGTCAATGAAGACCTGAATCAGCTGTTGACCATTTTCGCCCGCTGGATAGGGGCCGATGGCGACGTTTTCCCAAATGGGGTCGCTGGTTGGGGGCACGTTCCACATGGGGAAGATACCGCTGACGACTTTACCGGAAGCCAAAGGTGTACCTTCGATGGGAGGCAGACCGGGGGTGTCTTCGGTGGGTAGAACGGCGCGGCGACGGTCATACATGAATTGTAGGGCTTCCGCAGTCGCGGGGCTGTCGAAGGCGCTTGTGCCGTCTTCGTTGTACAGTTCACCACCAGCGCTCCAGATGTAGCCAATGAATTCTTGGGCATCGAACAAACCACCACCGATGTCCATGAAACCTTGTTGTTCCACGCCATTGTCACCAACGACGGTGTTTTCTTGCACGAACGCCAGTGATTCAGCGAACGTGGTGGGCAGTGGGGCGTCTGGGTTGGCGGCGAGGTCGGTGCGATAGAAAATTGGACGAGGCGACATCAGCAAGGGCAGACCACGCAGATGGCCGTCATAGGTTGCGGTTTCCAAAGCGGCAGGCAGGAAATTGCTCAGGTCTTCCCAATCGGCCAGATAGGAATCCATGTCCGCCAACAGTTTGCCGTAGGTCGCGGCGTATTCGGAGCCAAGGTAAACAATATCGGGGCCTTCGCCAGTGGTGATCCAGCCCGCTACGTCGGTATCGAACGTACCCCAACCACCAGTCAGGATTTCCAGCTTAACGCCGGGGTGATCGGCTTCGAAGGCAGGGAAAATGGTGTCACGGAACCAATTTTGGGTATCTTCGGTTAGACCCGTGATGTAAATTTCGAGGGTTTGGGCGTCTTGAGCAGCCACGGCTGGTTGAGACGGAGCAGCGGTTTCCTTGGCGCTGGCGGGGATTGCAACCGCTGACAGCACGAGGATTACAGCTATAGTCAAGAACAAAAATGACTTGCGCTTCAACTTAAAACTCCTTACTAAGTTAGTTAGTTAGATTTCCTTACTTACTTAAAGAGTATAGCGAGAAGCAATTTTTTGTCAACAACTTCCTTAAAGATTTTTTCCACGCACTAGCCAAGTGGCTAATCCATATGGGTCGGTCATTCGGCGGATGAATTTTCAACCACCTGCCCGATGATTGGCCCCGATAAATCCCCTAGACTTGCATTATCACAACGTAATCAAACCAAAGGGGGATGAGGCGGTCAGGACGCCGAATGAACCATGAGCGAAGCATTTATTCGTATCAATAATCTAGTCAAGGGCTATAACACACCTGCCGGGTCGGTAAGTGTTTTAAATGAAGTCAATTTGGAAATTCAACGGGGCGAGATGATTGCCCTCATTGGCCCATCGGGAAGCGGCAAAACGACTTTCCTGAACATGCTAACTGGGATTGATAAACCAGATAGTGGGCATGTCGAAGTTGATGGGGTCAATATCACCCGCAGCCGCGAACGTAAGTTGACCAAGTGGCGTGCTAAAAATGTTGGGATCGTGTTCCAATTTTTCCAACTGCTGCCTACGCTCTCGGTTGCCAATAATGTTGTTGCCCCGATGGATTTCGCCGGGGTTTGGAAACCGAATGAACGCCATGACATCGCATTGCAGTTGTTGGATCGGCTTGGCATCAAAGAACAAGCCTTTAAGACACCCGATATGCTTTCGGGCGGGCAACAACAGCGGGTAGCGATTGCACGGGCATTGGCGAATAATCCTGCCCTGATTATCGGCGACGAACCCACTGCCAATCTTGACCGTATGAGCGCCGCCAACGTATTTCATATGTTTCGCCAATTGGCCGAACGTGGCAGCACGGTCATTATTGTGACGCATGACCGCGAGCTGGTGAAAAACGTGCCTAAGATTTTGGAATTGAGTCATGGGCAGGTTCACGAGGCTTCATTGGCCGCGATTGCCCGCCACCGCACGGACGAATTGAAGGCCGTACATACACGCACCCAAGAAATGCGGGCGCTCAAATTGGCGAAGGCCACACACTAACTTTCAAATTTCCCGACAGACGAGAGTAATAACAGGAAACAACATCATGAAACCACTGATTTCATTGGAAGATGTCCGCAAAGTTTATAAGACCAAAGCGGGCCAGCTAGAGGTACTAAAGGGTGTAGATTTTCAGGTTGGGGAGGGTGAGTTTGTGGCGGTGGTGGGGCCATCGGGCAGCGGTAAAAGTACCCTTATCAATATGATTACCGGGATTGACCGCCCCACCAAAGGCGAGGTGTATGTCGCCGACCAACGCCTAACCAATATGAGTGAAAATGCAGTTGCCAAATGGCGCGGTAAGAATGTGGGGGTCGTGTTCCAATTTTTCCAACTGCTGCCCACTTTGACGGTGCTGGAAAACGTGATGATGCCAATGTATTACACCAATACCTATGGCAATCTAAAACGTCAACGGGCGATGGAGTTGCTCGAACGGGTTGAACTGCCCGACTTGGCGAATAAATATCCCAGCCAGATTTCAGGCGGGCAACAGCAACGGGCGGCCATTGCGCGGGCCCTTGCCAATGAACCGAAGGTGTTGGTGGGTGACGAACCGACTGGTAATCTTGATACGGTCTCGGCGGGGTTGGTATTTGGCCTGTTTGAAGAACTTGTCGCCAACGGCACGACGATTGTTATGGTGACGCATGACCGCGACTTGGCGGGCCAAGTGCCGCATGTGGTGGAAGTGCGCGATGGTCGGATCATGAATGCACAGGAAGTTGACCAACGACTGGTTGCGGGCCGATAATCAGTGAGATATGAAAGGAGGGCAGGCTTATGGATTGCCCTCCTCAATGAATGGCCTAATACAACCAGAGGTACTAACGGCATTGGATGAAATTATTGGCGATATTTTGATTGTGGACGATAACACGGCTAATTTGCAGACGTTATCGGCTATTTTAAAAGAACGGAAACATAAGGTTCGGGCCGTTACTAGTGGGCAGATGGCTTTGATTGTCGCCCACACGGCAACCCCCGAACTGATTTTATTAGATGTCAATATGCCTGAGATGAACGGCTATGAGGTGTGCCAACGCCTGAAAGCTGATCCAGCTCTGCACCATATCCCCGTTGTTTTTATCAGCGCGTTGGATGAGACCCTCGATAAAATTCAAGCCTTTCGTGTTGGTGGGGTGGATTACATCACCAAGCCATTTCAGATTGAGGAAGTGCTGGTGCGGGTGGAAAATCACCTTAAACTCTATCGGCTGTACCAACAGTCGCAGGAGATGGCCGCCCTTGAAGAACGCCAGCGTATCGCACGTGATTTGCATGATGCCGTTAACCAAACCCTTTTTTCAGCTAGTATGATGGCAGAAACTCTTTTACTGACGGCAGATGCTGACCCTGCCAAGATCAAACCGGGCCTGCAACGAATTCATCAATTGACACAGGGAGCGTTGGCGGAGATGCGAACTTTGTTGTTTGAACTCCGGCCAGATGCGTTGATGAATGCCGAATTAGCGGCTTTGCTGCCGTATCTAGTGGACTCAGCAATTGCGCGAACAAAGGCACATGTCGAATTTAGCCTAGATGGGGATGTGGCGCTTACCCCAGAGGTCAAAGTGGTGTTTTACCGTATTGCCCAAGAAGCCTTCAATAACATTGTTAAACATGCCCATGCCACTGAAATCGCTATTGGCATCTATCAAACGGCGACTGAGGTGGTTATGCGGATTGCCGATGATGGGGTGGGGTTTGATGCTAGCCAATTGCCACCGGGTCATTTTGGTTTGGGGATCATGCAAGAACGCGCCCATATGATTGGGGCAAGCGTTGAGATTGAGACCGCGCCTGAGCAGGGAACCACGATTGTGTTACACTGGAAACGGCATTTTTAAACGAGGGGGTGAGGCTATGGCAGATAAGACCATCATTCGGGTGCTGATTGCTGATGACCATAATGTAGTGCGTGAGGGTATCGCAGGATTTTTGCGGGCATTTGATGATTTCAGCTTGATTGGCGAGGCATCGAACGGCAAAGAGGCTGTCATGTTAGTCGCTGAATTGAAGCCAGATGTGGTGCTGATGGATTTGGTCATGCCGATTATGGATGGTGTTGCGGCGACTCAGGCCATTCGGCAGGCGCATCCTACAACCCAAGTGATTATTTTGACCAGCTTTCATGATGAAGACAGCGTTCAAAAAGGCTTACAAGCGGGGGCGATTGGTTATTTGCTCAAAAATGCCTCGATTCACGATATGGCAAATGCGATTCGCGCGGCGCATCAGGGGAAGGCAACGCTTGCTCCCGAAGCAGCCCAAGCCCTGATTAGCGCCCGTATCCGCCCACCCGCGCCAAATTTCAATCTTAAAGACCGTGAAATTGAAGTCCTGACCCTGATGGTCAAGGGCATGAATAATCCTGATATTGCGGAACATCTTTCTTTAAGTCGCTCAACCATTAAATTCTATGTTAGCTCTATCCTCTCCAAATTGAATGTAGAAACTAGGACGGAAGCGGTGGCAATTGCCATTGACCAAGGGTTGGTTTCACGCGAATAACCTAGAAGTTTTATGCGTTCCGTCATCTAAAATTAATCTACTTGTCGCATGGCAACCTCCTGTTTTTGTCTATACTCGATGTATTTAGCAATTTTAAGGAGGGGCATCATGGGGACATTAGGCACAATAGATTCAACTGATACGGTGAAACTGGTTCTAAAACGGCGTTGGCTGCGTAGAACTATCAAAATTACAGTCATTATGGTTGGCCTGTTGGTCATTTTCTTCTATGTGTTGCTGCCGATTGGACTGGGAGTCTCAGTGGCGTGGACGCCGCGGAAAACGTGTTGTGATGCACGGCCTGATGTAGGTAAACCTTATGAAGATGTCGAGTTTTCCACCCGCGATGGGGTAAAACTAGCCGGTTGGTATGTGCCGCCTGAAAACGGGGCGGTGATCATTGTGCTGCATGGGTCACATGGCGATCGCACTAAAGTGGTAGAACATGTGCGGATGTTGGTCAAATATGGCTACGGGGCTTTGATGTTTGACTTGAGCAAAGATAATTGGGTACTGGGTTGGCAGGCTGAAGACGAAGTCGCCGCGGCAGTGAATTATCTCCAAACTCAGCCAGAGGTTGAGCATATTGGTGGGCTTGGTTTATCGTTGGGAGCCGAGGCGTTGCTGCAAAGCGCGGCGAGTATGGATGAGCTAGAAGCGGTTGTAGCGGATGGCGCGGGGATACGTTCCTATCGAGAGGCATGGCTGTTACCCGGTGTGGAAAAGTGGTTTATGGGGGCACAAATGGCGGTGATGACAGGCACGGTGATGCTGTTGACCGATGACAGCCCACCCCCGTCACTAAAGGAGCTTGTGTCAGAAATTGCACCACGGGCAGTCCTGTTTATTTCAACTGGATCGGCGGATGAGGCGAAGTTGAATCGGATTTATTACAAAGCGGCGGGTGAGCCAAAAGAGTTGTGGGAATTACCAGAATCGGGGCATACCAAAGGGTTGAAAGATAATCCGCAGGCGTATGAAACCAAAGTGATCGCATTTTTCAATAAGGCCCTCCTTGGTTAAGTAAGATGCCCAGTGAAAAGCTGAGTATAATTATCGAGCATCGTCAACAAGCCAATAGGTGGAGTTTTGTAAGTGACGGGTAAACGTTCCCAACAATGGCAGGCGGATTTGACCATGCTGTCGGAAATTCGAAGCTTTGTTGAAGGGTGCGCCAAAACACTTGGGGCGAACGACCACGAGACTTTGGACGTCTTATTGGCAGTCAATGAAGCGGTGACCAATTCGATTTTGCATGGATATGGTGGGGCGGGGCTGATTCGGATTGAGGTTCGCCGTGACGCTGGGCAATTGCATGTGTGCGTGGCCGACGATGCGCCGCCGTTTGACCCAACCAGCCATACTACGGTAGATGTCAATCGCCCCTTGGATGATTGCGGCAAAGGCGGGATGGGCATTCATATGATGCGCGAATTGACAGATGAAATGGTGTATCATGCTCCTGAAGCGGGGGGCAATGAATTGACACTTATAAAATTTTTAGAGGATTAAACGAAAGGAGCAAAACCCCAGCCTTTTTTATGGGGTGCAATCATTATGGAAATTCTCAGCAGCCAAGCATCAGGTCATGTACCCGTGACCATTATCACCCTCAAGGGAGCATTGGATGGCTCGAATTATGAGAGCTTGATTGCTGCGGGGCGGTCGGCTCATGCCGCTGGTGCAAAAGCTATTCTGCTTGACCTCAGCGAATTGACGTTTATGAGTAGTGCAGGTTTGGTAGCCTTGCATAATTTGTATGCTATTTTGAAGGATGAAACCGAGCCTGATCCGGAAGCAGGATGGGCAACGCTAAAGACAGTGGGGAATGCGGGGCAAGCGGGCGGTCAGCCCTTTGTTAAATTGTTGAATCCGCAACCAGCGGTTAAACGAACTTTGGAAATTACGGGGATGTACACCTTTTTTGAGGTGCATACTGATCGAGAAACGGCTCTCCAATCATTCTAGCGACTGTCGAAAATCGGATCCGACTGGCAAACCAGCAAGGGGGGTTGCCATCTGTACGGCACGGCGAATGGCCTGCGCGGTGATTTCGGCTGCATAGGCCCCTATCAGGCTGGCGTTCGCTGGGCCAGCACTACCTGTCGCCAATGCAAAAATGGTATCCCCATCCATTAGCGTATGGGCTGGGCGAACGGCGCGCGCCAACCCATCTTGGGCCATTTGTGCGATCTTGTTGGTTTCTTCTTTGGTCAGTTGGGCATTGGTGGCAACAACCCCAACGACTGTGTTGCTGGTTGGGGTGAGATTGGAAAGAGTACGTAAGGCTTTGAGGCTACCAACGAAAGATTTACCTTCAGGGGGCTGACGAACCCCCGCTAGAATTTGACCATTTTCCGCGACTACATCCCCGACGGCATTGACGACCATCAAAGCCGCGACACGAACACCATTATCGAGTTCTAGGGCGGCTGTCCCAATGCCCGATTTACAGGCGAACTCCATTCCAAACATCCCACCCACTCTTGCCCCAGTACCAGCCCCAACACACCCCTCGGTTACGGGGTCAGCGGTGGCAAGGGTGCAGGCGGTATAACCCATCGCGGCATCGGGGCGTATGGTGGGATTGCCTACATCGAGATCAAAAATGATGGCGGCGGGCACAATCGGCACAACACCGACCCGTACATTAAAGCCGATGCTGTGTTCTTCTAAATAACGCATGACTCCGGCGGCGGCATTGAGGCCATAGGCACTACCCCCCGCCAACAAAACCGCATGGACATGCTGGACAAGGTGCATGGGACGTAACAAATCGGTTTCACGAGTGCCGGGAGCACCACCACGTTGATCAATACCCGCCACCGTATTGGGCGGACATAAAATCACAGTGCAGCCAGTTGGCCCTTCCAAGTTTTGGGCGTGACCCACTTGCAGGCCCTCGATGGCTGTGAGTGTTTGACTTTCCAATGGTGAACTGCTCCCACGAACAAAAAGCGCCCTAACCCGCTAGCGGCGCAGGCTTAACCCTAAACGACGCCCCGGCCCATCAATGTGCAAAATCCGGGCTTTGACGGTTTCGCCTTCACGTACCACATTAAAAGGATGCAAAAAGTGACCCTCGGCTAGCTCTGAGATATGAACCAGCCCTTCGAGGCCATCCTCGATGCAGACAAAAGCTCCAAAATCCACTACATGGGTAATGACACCTTCGACTTCATGGCCCACTTGGTAACGTTTTTCCACCGTTTCCCAAGGATCGGGTTGGAGGCGTTTCACACTTAAGGCGATTCGGCCTTCATCTGGCACTACTTCGAGTACATACACTTTGATGGTTTGACCACGTTCTAAAATATCGGCTGGATGCCCCACACGCCCCCAGCTGAGTTCAGAGATGTGAACCAGCCCTTCGAGGCCACCGAGATCAATAAACGCCCCAAAATGACATAGGTTGGTGACGAGGCCCTGACAGATGTCACCCGTTTTTAAATTTTGTAATACTTGGTCACGCGCCCCTGCATTGGCTTGCGCGGCCCGTTCAGAAAGAATTAGGCGGCTTTGCAGACGATCTAGTTCGATAATACGTAAGCGGAGGGTCTTGCCCAGATAGCTCATAAGGGCTTGGCGACGAGTATTAGGAGATTCATGATCGGAGGGGAAGTCAACCAGTTGGCTGGCAGGAACAAACCCACGTAGGGTTGCCCATTCGACCAATACGCCGCCCCGATTGTAACCAATGACAGGTACTTCAACGACTGTGTCCGAACGAAAAACTTGGTCAGCCTGTTCCCAATCGGCGGATGCACCAGCACCATTGCCGTCTTCATCCAACTTTGAGGTTAAATCACCTTTGGCCGAGTACCCTTTACCATTTGTACCGTTTTGAGGCATTCCCCCTATCGCCGTATCCGCCTCAGCCAGCAACGCCGTCCAATAACTTTCATCAGGCGGCGGTGCGGGGGCCGTATCGTAGCGACGTACCTCCGTAGACATAGCAACCTTCCTTATAACCCAACTCAAAACAATTGCGCGTCATCCCAAAAATACGAATTATAGGAGCCACCTAGAGCATCGTCAACCACAGTGCCTTTGATCATGGCCCTCCTTAAAAACGACAAGGAGCAGAGACAGGTGTGGCTCGATTAGGGTCTCTGCTCCACGAACTTCCTATTGCAAAACTTGGATTTGGAAATAGTAGGTGACGGTAACGTCCGGCCATGCTACTTCTACTGAGAGAACATAGGAACCAGCGGCGACCCCAAAGTTAAACAGCACCACTTTATCGCCCGTGCGCGTCTCGGTTGCGATAGGTTGGAGGGTGTCGCGGCTTAGATAATTAATTTCAATACTGGTAGGCCGATCCCCATCAATCCGAATATTGGCAGCAGCATTACGAGCAGCCCGAATAGAGGTTGAGCCGGTGGTTGTAAACGGCTGCTTGACGCAGACTAATTCATTGGTGGCATTGCGGCGACAATAATCATAACCCACTGGCTGATAGTTGCGTCCGGTTACCCGCAATGTCACGGCGGGTGGGGCATCCACATCAAACACTGAGGTATTGGTTGGGCTTATCCCAAGCGTTGGTGTCGCCGTTGGCGTTGAGGTCGGCGTCACGGTTGGGGTTGATGTAGCCGTATTGGTCGGTGTAGGTGGTGGTAAAGTTGGCGTGCTGGTTGCCGTCGGTGGGGCTGCTACTTCTGTAACGACCTCGGTGGCGGTTTCTGTGGGCACGACTTCTTCGGTTGCAACAGGTGTAGTGGCAACTGGAGTAACAGCAGTTGCTGACTCGGTGGCCTCGGGGGTTGCTGAAGCGATTTCCTCAGTGACAGCGGGTTCAGTAACCACTTCAGTTGACTCGGCAGTCGGCTCAACGATTTCTTCGGTAGCGGCTGGGGTTTCGCTGGCATTCCCGCCACTGATGCCCGTCTCTTCGGTTGCTGCCACCGTAGGCTCTTCCGTAATTTCGGCAGTGACTTCCGCAGTCGGAGTCTCAGTAATTTCGGCGGTTGCTTCGGGCGTGGTCGCCTCGGTTGCGATTTCAGTAATTTCAGCAGTGGCTTCGGGCGTAACATTAGAGGCAATGGCTTCACCGACATCGACCGCAAACACATTGCTGACCGTCGCACTAGAGCCTTCAATGTCGGGATAGTAGGCCGTGACATCCAACAAATAGCGTCCATTGGGCAGGGCCAGTACGAATTCGGTGCTTTGGGTGGGGTCAATCTGCATCGTAAAAAGCGGTGCGCCCGCGGCATCGGTTTCACGCGAGGTAATGACCACTTGTTTTGGCAGCGTTACCCCTTCAGGATTGGCAATCACTATATTGACGGCTTGCCCACCTTGCACCGTTAAAGCGGTTGAAGGATTGGGACTGTTGGCGTCTGAGGTGAACTCGCAGCTTACATTCTTTTCCCCTTTGGGCCAACAGGCGACGGTACGTAACCCGCCATCACTTTGTTCACCCGCCTGTAAACTGAGATTGGGTTGGGCGGGGGGAGAAAAATCTTTGCCACCACAGGCTGCTAACACAAAAATTAACAAAAATAGAGGTAGAGATAACAGATATTTTCGGTGCATCAAGAATTTTGGCGCCAGACGGCTTTTGGCAATATGAATGGACTGCATCAGGCGCTTGACTCCTTTCTTATGAAATGTACCATACAGGTCGCAGAAATGGCGCAAGGGCCATCTTGATAAGTGCTTCATAGGCTTCTTGGCGAGAACTAAGGCCATCGGTCAAGAGGCCAATCGCGCCCTCGCCTTGTTTGGTATTATGTTGACCCGTCAATTGATCCATCGCTGCGCCAAGTTCGATGCCACTGCGGACGAGTTCAGCAATACTATTGGGCAGGCGGATACAAGAACTGCCGCCAATGCCAATGCGCCCTTCCCGGTCAACAATAGCACACCACGCACAGGTCAACATCCCAAATTCGGTTTCTTGAACGCCCCCCTCTAGGCCGATACCCATTTCAGCATTGGTCACTTGCATAGCAGCGTTGGCTCGGTTGAAGGCCCCACGTCGGGTTTCTTCGTCGCCAATTGGCATGGCACGGACATTGGATTCAACCGAGGTCGGCACAAACTCAGCATGCGGATAGAGGGCTGACAGGACTTGCTGGCTTGCGTTACACTTGACTGGATTGGTTGACCCAATAGCAATACGCGAAATATGCATCATTTTCCACTAGTCGGACGTAAAATTTTACTATGGTGGGCATTGTAGCATTGGGTTAAAGAAAACACCAATTATCGGATTCATCGTATTTTGTACATTTGTTACCAGTTGTGAAGCAGGGCCGTTTATGACGATTGATACATTTACCACCGCAGCATTGGCAGACGAATTTAATGAACTGTTGGTGGGAGGTCGGGTGCAAGATACTGTTCAACTTGACCATGATACTTTTGGCATGGAAATCTATACCAACCGCGAACGGCGCTATTTGTTGTTGTGTGCTGAGGCCACAACCCCACGGGCGCTGATTACCCCCGAAAGATTACGCCGAGGGGTGATGTCGCCTTCGACAATGGGATTGCTCATCCGCAATCGGTTGGAAGGGATGAAATTGGTGGCAGTACGCCAACCTCCATGGGAACGTGTGTTAATCTTTGATTTCCTGGATGAGACGGGCGAAATCCAATTGATTTTGGAAATGATTGAACGCCGCGCTAATTTGTTAATGGTCGAAAACGACATTATTTTGGATTGTGTGCGACGGGTTGGGGCGGATGAAAATCGCTATCGGGTCAGTTTGCCCAAACACCCGTATGTGCCGCCACCACCCATGGAGGGCAAAATCCATCCGGCTGAATTGAACCCTAAAACATTGAATAGCCTGCTGATGCGGGAACCCGATCAGAAAGCGTGGTCAGTGCTGGTCAAAAATGTGTATGGGTTTAGCCCATTCCTTGCCAAAGAAGCCATCTTCCGGGCCTATAATCAGATTGACTTGAAGGCCTCAGAAGTTAATCCCTATGGATTGGATGCCGCATTGGGGTCGTTTTTGCGCTCCCTGCTGCGAAATGAATGGCATCCGGGGGTGGCGGTGGACGCAAAAGGCATCGTCAAAGGGGTAGCAGCTTATCCCCTCACCCATTTGGGGGAATGGGAAACCGTGCCGACTATTAGCGAAGCCCTGAGTTCATATTATGGACGCTTGGAAGGCGGGGCTGTCTATGAAGCGGCACGTGAACCCATCCGATTGCAAATTCAAAACGCTCAAAAGAAATTGGAGCGTAAGCTGGGATCACTGAAGAAATCACTGGTGGCGAGCGCGGATGTTGAATTTTTGCGGATGGCAGGGGAGTTATTGCTGGCTTATCAATATAACATCCAGAAGGGGCAGGCCTTATTTGAAGCTGAGTATGAGGTAGATGCTGCGCCACTAAAAATAAAACTCAACCCAGAGTTGACTCCACTGGATAATGCGAAAGCCTATTTTGAGAAATATGAAAAGGCCAAGCGCGGACGCCAGCAAGTGCCAGAACATATCGCGCAGGTGGAAAGCGAATTGGAGTTTTTAGACCAGTTGGCGACCGATCTTGATCTGGCGGAAAACTGGCAGGATATTGGCGAAGTGCAAGAGACTCTGATGAAAAAGGGCTATTGGCAGGGCAAAAAAGTCCAACATCCCAAAGGTGGGCAGTCTGGGCCGTTGCGCTATGTCACGCCGGAGGGTTTTGTCATCTGGGTGGGTCGGAATGCACGGCAAAATGAGGATGTGACCTTCAAAAAAGGCGAAGATGTGGATATTTGGATGCACGCGCGGGGTGTGCCGGGGTCGCACGTGGTGGTTAAGACGAATGGGCGCAAAGTACCCCCCACGATATTGGAGCAGGCCGCCCGTTTTGCCGCATATTACAGCAAACTCCGTACCGAAGAAAAAGTAGATGTCATCACGGCGGAGCGTCGGCATGTGCGCAAATTAAAGGGTGGGCATCCCGGTCAGGTATCGGTGCGCGAGGAATTGGGTAATCTGCGGGTTAAGCCGATGGCGGTGCCGGAGAAAACCGAAAAGGGTGAGTTTTGATTTATTCCACCAACACAATATCCAGACTGCGTAACAGGGAGATTGCTTCAGGGAGGGAAAATTTGGTCTTTTTGAGGGTATTGGTGGTGGCGTCAATGGTGTAACTGGACGCGCCCGTGAAATCGGCCTTAGTCAGGTCGGTGTGCAAAAAACGACTGTCGGCAAAGTCGGTATCGGTACAATTGGCCTCGCTGAGAATGGTATCAGCAAAATCCACCTCACGGGCAAGGCATTTTCGCATCATGGTCTTGTGCAGCTTGATGGCCCGGAAATTGGAATAGCTGAGGTTGCATTCGATAAAGCCGACCGAACTCATGACTTCCCAAGTAGCCTCGACCCACACTATGCCCACCAATTTACAGCGTTCAAACTGGACTTTGGAGAATGAACTCCCTTTAACGGTTGCCAAGCTCAAATCACAATCTATAAAACGGCAGTCAATGAATTTGCAATTTTGGAAATGGGCCTCAGCGAAAGAACAGGCCGTAAAAGTGCAGCCTTGAAAAGTGGTGTGTTGGATGGTTTCGTTGGAAAAAGTCTCTTTGCGAAATGTCCGGTCAAAATACTCGGCCTGCTCAGACAATCGGGTCATCGGGGGTGTCATCCTCATCGTAGCCATCAGGAAATTGGATGGCGGGTTCATCAATTAAGGGCGGGGTTTCGTCTTCAGCAAGAAGAGCCATTGCTTCCGCTTCGTAAGGGGTTGGCACAAGGACACGAATCGCGCCAAGGCCCATAGTAATACCCATCGCCCGCGCTGCGCCATCTTGTTGAATAAAAACGGGAATTTCAGCTGTACGAAGCAAACCGGCGATTACTTCCGCTTCAAAAGAACTGGTGCAATCGGCTACTACTGTCCAAGATTTTTCGGGAGGCTTCTGGCGGCGAGGGCGTAAAAATCCCATATCAATGGCCTTTGTTTACATCAGAAGTTTCGCCATAGCAGGGCAGCATTACGGTAAAGGTTGTGCCTTGATTGACCTGACTATCTACCCAGATGCGTCCGCCGTGCTGCTCAACAATGCTTTGGACAATCGAAAGGCCTAAGCCTGTGCCTACGGTATCGCCGACCACATTGCTGGCGCGATAGAACTTACTGAAAATATAGGGCTGATCTTCGGGCAATACACCAATCCCCGTATCGGAGACGATGAGCAAAATAAAGTCGCTTTCGGGGGTGAGTTCAACAACAATCCGTCCGCTCGGTGGGGTATATTTGATGGCGTTATCGAGTAATTGATGGACGAGTTGACGCAGTTGGATGGGGTTGCCGAGGACAAACGGCAGTTTTTCGGGCGCGTAAAATTCGACCTGCTGATTTTTCTCATCAATTTGTTGATGCAGGCCTTCCAATGCATATTGGACAATCATTTGCATTTGGACGGCTTTGCGGTCCGTTTCTAGGACAGCACCCACCTTTTCCAATTCTTGCAGATTGTTCAATAGGGCTGTGATGGAATGGACGCTGAAAATAATGCGCCCAATGAAATTGCGCTGCTGGTCATTGAGTGGCCCCATGCGCTCCAAAAGTTCAATATAGCCAATAATGGCGGTAAGAGGAGAACGTACATCGCGTGTGATGGCCCCGACAAATTCATTGCGCAGGCGGCTAAGTTCTTTGAGATTGGTAATGTCTTGCATCATCACCAAGGTGCCTACACCTTGCAGTTCAACCCGCTCGGCGCTAAAAACCTGATTACGCTCGGTAAAACTAATCTCCCGCCGCGTATTTTGCCCTTCACTTTCGGTAAGCAGGGTGAGAATATCAGGATTTTTGATGACCCGCCGGAGGGCCTGACCCATTATAGGCGTACTGCCAAGCTCAAATAGGTGCAAGGCGGCTCGATTGCAGAACAAAATATGCTCGTGATGGTCAATGGCGATCACGGGGGTATTGACGTTTTGCAGAAGGACGTCTAAGGCGCTAATTGTACCCACCATCTAAAACGAAAAGTTCTTTCTCCTAGCCCTAGGACGGCGAGGATTCATTAAATAATTGACCGATCAACTGACGCATCTGTTCCGCCTGTTGGCTCAGGTGCAGCAGTTGGGTCGCTAATTGAGGGGATAGTTTGGGCATCGCACCCATACTTGCAAGGGTTTCTTGCATTTGGCCCAGCGGCACAAATACCCCGCTCGAAATCTTTTGGTCACGCGATTTTAACTCGTTATAGGCCGCTTCTAGACTTTTGGCCCGTTGTTCTAATACATTAAACAACCGAGCGTTCACAATTGCAATCGCGGCGTAGTCGGCCAATGAATTGATAATTTCGCCTAGTCGGTTTTCAAATCCCTTTTTACGGCGATGATTACCCACCGTGAGGACGCCAATAGCCTTGCCATTGACTACCATCGGGGCATAGATGGTGGCTAAAATGTCACGGGAGAGCTTGAATCGCTTTAAGCCGTCACCCTCGACCACCAATGGTTGTTGGCTGGTCATAACCAATTTGGCTAATTCGTCGCGCATGGGTTCACCTAATTTTTCTTGCATGACCAGCGTCATATTTTTGCCAGCCCGCAAAATCAAATCGGGTGAATTAGGTTCTTGCAGCAGGAGAGTAGCATAATCGGCCCCACTCACGGCTAGCGCCCCGGCCAAGACCGCGTCAAACATCTCATCAAGGCCACGCATGGCTGTGAGGGTTTGGCCCAATTGCGAGAGGGTGGTCAATTCCTTGATGCGTGCTTCCAATTCGCTATTGCTGTGGCGGAGTTTTTCGGTCAGGCCATCGCGTTCTTTACGCAGGCGCACATCGGCTAGGGCACGCTGCACCACCGACATCATCTCGGCTTCACGGATGGGCTTGGTGATGTAGTCCGTCGCGCCAAAACGGAATACCTCAATCGCATCTTTTTCACTGCCCCGCTTGACCCCCACAATAATCGGGCCGGTATATTGGCGCGATTTAATGGCTACCAACATATCCTTGCCCGTTAGACCGGGCATAACCAAATCTATATAAATGAGGTCGGGTTTGCGCTTTTCGACCATTTCGAGGCCTTCCACCCCATCGCGGGCTTCCAATACTTCATATTGGGTGGGGCGGAAAATTTGGTCTTTGAGGAGGTCACGTACCTCAACATCATCATCTACGATTAAGATGCGTTCCATTTGTTTCGACATAAAAACTTATCCAATAGGTTCAAATTAATCTATTTTGTGGGAGGGACATTGATACGCCCCTCCCCGAAAAATTTATTCAAAAATCCAGCGTTCGGTATCGCGTGTCCAATCAACCAGTTCGGAGTCACTGAAAAACAGTGACACTTCACGCACGGCAGACTCTAGCTTGTCGGAGCCATGCACCAGATTGCGCCCGATTTCCATACCTAAATCGCCACGAATGCTGCCGGGGGCGGCTTCGATGGGATTGGTCTTGCCAATGGTGGCGCGGGCAGCCTCAATGGCATTTTTGCCTTCGAGCGCAATCACGACCACCGGGCCGCTGATGATGTAGCTGACAAGGCTTTCATAAAATTTCTTGCCCACATGCTCGGCATAGTGCTTTTCAGCGAGTTCGCGGCTGATTAGGATAAATTTCATTCCAGCAATCCGCAAACCACGTGCCTCAAAACGACGGATAATTTCTCCGGTTAGGCCACGCTGCACGGCATCGGGTTTAACGATAATCAGTGTACGTTCCAACGTCTACATTCTCCCTGTTGGTAAATACATTGCCTACTTAAAACAGGCAATTTTTAAACATGCCTATAAGCATAGCATGTTTCGAGAAGACCGGACAGTGGGACACTTTGAGAATTTGATAAAAACAAAAAGCGGGCTGTTGAAACCCGCTCTTAAATGCTATTCAAAAATTTAAGCTGGTCATTACAATTGATTCAACGCCCCGCGATAGGCATCTAAGGCTTCTTGTAAGCGGCCTTGGCGCATGTAGGTATCCCCTAAAAGACGCCGAACACGCGGGTGTTGGGGTTGGCGAGTTGATAGTTTAGATAAATCGTCAGCGACCACTTCGAGAGCAGCCGAGGATTCCACTAGTGTTTCGTAGTGTTCCAAACTGCTATGGAGATTGCCAACCTTGTCCAATTCACGGGCCAAATTTAGGCGTGTATTGTGATCGTGCGGGTTTTGTTCCAACGCGGCTTGATAATGGGCAAAACCTGCCGGGACGGGCGCTGGCGACGACGGTGGCGGTACGGGTTGGGCGACCTGCCGTGAACTAGCAGCAGGTGTGAAAGCTGGTGCTGTTGGTTGAGGAGCAGGGGCAGCCATCGGGGGGACAGGTGTCACGGCTGGCGGTGGTGGCGCGGGTGGTCTTTGGACAACAGGTTGTGGTGGTGCAACATAGACAGGTGGGGTTTCAACCACAGGTGCTTGATACCACGAAGGTAAGCCGCCTTCTTGAGCAGCCGAGAGACGTTCTTCTGCTTCGGCAAGGGAAGTCGTTTCAGATTGATAAGCGGGCGCTTCCGATGTGAATTGGGAATAATCAAAAGTGTCGGCTTCAGACGGGGCGTTTTCGGCCACAAAACTTAACGGATCATAGACGGGTTCACTTAGCCAGTCGGGGGTCGCAACTTCTGAAATTGCTTCTGGTTCGACAATGGGTGAACTAATCAGCCATTCCGGTAAATCACTGTCGGCTGGAGCGACCTGACCGCTCATTTCTTGCAGCCAGTCGGGTAAGTCAGTGGGTTCAGCACTGATGAATTCAGTTTCAATAGGCATGGCAAACATGCTGGCATCGAATTCTGGGAAGGCCTCAGATTGAACAGATTCCAGCGGAGTCTCTTCAATTTTTGAAACGGCTTCAGCATACCATTCTGGTTCAGCATCAGACGGCAGGGTTTGGTGCTGCATGGCATATTCTTCATCTAACGCAGTCGCCCAATCGTCGCCACTTTGGGCATACCCCGCCACAAAATCGGATGCAGCCAGCACATCATCTTGCATGGGAGTAAAGCCAGTGGTGTCTTCCAATGTAAATTCAGGTAGTTCGATTTCGGGCGATCCCTGCACCATGGGGCTTTCGGACAGCCAATCCGGTAAATCAGTGGGCGCAGGTGGCGGCAAAATCTCGTCAATCAAAGCTGGGAAACTATCTTCAGTGACAGGCGCTGATCCCAAATCGGTTGGCATCTGGGCCGCTAACCAATCTGGTATTTGACCGGGGGCGATATCGCTGCCTTCGACGGCTAGGGTGGCTTCGAATTCTTCATTGAGTGGAGTCAGGGCCGCTAACGATTCGGCCTTCTTCATCAACCACGCCAATTCCGCTTCGGGGGTGATGGTTCCGTGCGCTTGGGCCTCGGCGATTTGCTCGTCGGTTAACCCCTCAATGGAAGTAATGATATGGGGGGTAGCTGACGCAGGTTGTTCGGGTGCGGTTTCGTAACCGAGGTCGAAACTGGGGATGTCGTCAGTTGCCAAACTGCTCAGGAAATCTGGTACGCCTGCATTCGGGTCGCCTGCTAGGTCGCTTAACCATGATAGGGAAGAAGTATCTTCACTTGGTTCAGCCGCAAATTCTGGTAAGGGCATGGCTGGTACAGGTGGTTGATTTGATTCAGTGGTGGCAAAAGAAGTTGATTGACCGGAAGTTGTCTCGAAAGGTGAATAAGGTACATAACCGGGTTCATCAATGATGACACTGGTGGGGTCAATCTCAGGAATCTCATAATTGGCAGCCGTCATGAACTCGGTTGGGTCAGCGCCTTGACGGGCGGCAAGGCTTTCTAGCCATGCCATTGGGTCAACTTCGACGGGGATTTCGCCGTCTTGTGGAATCCATGCTGCGGCTGGGGGCGTCTCAAAAATAGGCTCGGGAGCAGGTACTTCAATAGGCACAATCGGCTCGGTTGCTTGGGGAGGTGCTTCAACAGGACGGCTTGGGCCAGCGGCAGCCGATAGCGGACGGCTGAATTTTTCAGATGGCACATAACCGGGTTCATCAATGACGACACTGTTGGGGTCAATTTCCGCAATTTCATAATTGGCAGCGGTCATAAACTCATTGGGATTAGCCCCTTGACGAGCAGCAAGGCTTTCTAGCCATGCCATCGGATCCATACCCCCAAGTGGATCATTGGGATCAGCGGCGGAGGCTGTGACTGGTTCAATGGGAGGTGGTTCTTGGAATTGATAGTCCATCACCGTTGGTTGTTCAGCATAAGTGTAGTCATAAGCTGGGGCTTCCACAGGCGGCACAATCGGCTCGGTTGCTTGGGGAGGTGCTTCAACAGGACGGCTTGGGCCAGCGGCAGCCGATAGCGGACGGCTGAATTTTTCAGATGGCACATAACCGGGCTCATCTATGACGACACTGTTGGGGTCAATTTCGGGCACCGACATATCCGCTGTGGTCATAAATTCTTGCGGATTTGCACCTTGGCGGGCCGCGAGACTTTCCAGCCAACGCATTTGCTCTTCGAGTGTCATGTTCTCAAAATCTGGCATATCGCCCATGACGGACTATCCTCCTTGATGGTTGGCTGATGTAATTAAAGGCCAACACAGGATACTAAAAGCGTATTTGTTAAAAATTATTTGAACCAATCGGGCGGTACATCTTCATCATCCTCGCCAAAGTCTAGCGCATCAAATTCGGCGGATGGCTTGCGGGCAGGTGATTCGGAAGTCCCTTTTGTCTTACGTAACCAAGGTGGGTCACGGTCAAAATCAAATGATGCGGGACGGTCGTTGGCGGCGGTAGGTGTACTGGCGGTTGCCACATCAACGACTTCGACAGGCTCTTTTTCTTTACGTTTCCCAAAAAGCCGCCGACCCCGTTTTTCATCCGTTTTAGCAGGCAGATCCCACTCTTCAGGAAAATCATCATCGGGTGAAATGTTAGTATCCGGTAAATCATGTTTTATGGCAACTGGGCTTGGCTCTGGTTGGCCGAAGCCAAAATCTGCCTCGTCTGGAAATTCTTCAGGCAAAGAGGTCGGCACAGGAGATGAAGGTCGCGTGGCCCCTTCGACTTCTTCGGGTGTTAGTTCACGCAGTTTGAAGCCGGTCAATTGATCTAATTCTGAAATCATGGCTTCGGTTTGATCGGTGACACGTTTTTGACTGGTAATAGATGCAAGGAAGGCATCAATGTTGTCGGAACTATCCCCTTGAGGGGCGCGCTCGACTGATTCTTTGACCGAAGCGCGGACAGGCGGTTCATCAAAGTCAGTAGCCATTTGAATGTCGGAGGTATCAAGCCGAATATCGTCACTTAGCCAATCAGGAGCGGCACTTTGGATTTCTGAATCTTCTACTAAGAGACTATCTGTCCAATCGGTTGCTGATGCGGCCTCGGCGAATTCTTCCGACTCTTGCTCCTCTAGATCTAGCCAGCCTGTGCGTGGCTCGGTAGTGGTAGACATGTCTTGGAAGAGATTATCAAACCCGGCGACAGGTTCTGGTTCAGCCGGTTCTTCTTCAATTTCTACCCCTGCCAACCAATCGGGCAGGGATGCAGCGGGTTCGGCCATTGGGATAGACGTGGTAGGCTCTGATTTGCCTATTGAACCCAGCCAGTCCGAAGCACTCTCTGGTTCGGCAGGGCTTGCATCCACATCATCTAGCCAACCCGTATGGGGTGTTTCGATTTCGGATAAATCTCCAAACAGGCTGTCAAAACCCGAATCGGTAACCGCTGTAGGTTGAGGCGAGACTGGGTTTTCAAAGTCGCTTTCAGCACCACTGAGCCAATCAGGAAATTCATTTTTCTCCGGTACTGAGGCAGGCGGTTCATCTTGACCAAAGGAGGAGAGCCAGTCAGCAGCAGTGTTGGGTTCGGCGACAGGCACATCGTCGAGCCAACCCGTGTGGGGCGTTTCGATTTCGGACAGGTCATCAAAGAGATTGCCGAATTCTGGCTCGGCTGATTGAGCCTGCGGAATAGCGGCAGGCGGTTCATCTTGACCAAAAGAGGAGAGCCAGTCAGCAGCGGTGTTGGGTTCAGCGGGAGAGACATCATCCAGCCAGCCCGTACGCGGGGCCTCGATTTCGGACAGGTCATCAAAGAGACTGCCGAATTCTGGCTCGGTTGATTGAGCCTGCGGAATGGCGGCAGGCGGCTCATCCTGACCGAAGGAAGAGAGCCAATCGGCGGCTGTATCAGGTTCAGTAGCCGACACATCGTCCAACCAACCGGTATGGGGCGTTTCGATTTCGGACAGGTCATCAAAGAGATTGCCGAATTCTGGCTCGGCTGATTGAGCCTGTGGAATGGCGGCAGGGGGTTCATCTTGACCGAAGGAAGAGAGCCAATCGGCGGCTGTATCAGGTTCAGTAGCCGACACATCGTCCAGCCAACCCGTGCGGGGGGCCTCAATTTCGGACAGGTCGTCAAAGAGGCTACCGAATTCTGGCTCGGCTGATTGCGCCTGCGGAGGTTCGGGTTGACTGAAAGCCGAGAGCCAATCGGGAGTCGCTTCGGGTTCGCTAGTCGAAGCATTATCGAGCCAGCCCGTGCTCGGTGTGCTGACATCTGACAGATCATCAAAGGCGCTATCAAAGCCTCGATTAGTCGGCTCGGCTACGTTATCGAGCCAGCCCGTGCTCGGTGTGCCAACATCGCTGAAATCGTCGCCTAATAAATTGCTTAAATCAGTGTCAGAAACCTCAGTCGCCAATGAATTTGAGAGGGCGGAGGGCATAGATAACAGCCAGTCATCGTTGATTTCTTCACTTAAATCAATCGTGGCCCCGGCTGCTTGAGCCGATGGTTCTTCAAACGAGGTCATCCAGTCATCCGACGACGCCGTACTCGGCTCGGCATCCGTTAACCAACCTGTGCTCGGTTCGCCGATGGCTGAAAACTCGTCTAACGATGAACCAAACATATTGTCTAATTCAGCATCCGTCACATCTGTCGCCCCGGTTTGGATTGGTTCGACGTCACGCATCCAGTCCGGAACTTCTTCGTCACCCCCAGTGGGAAGGAGTTCCGTAACACCGGGCAGAGAAGCCTCGTGCTGAACATCATCTAGCCATGCTGTCCCCGGAATAAGGTCGCTACCAAATAAATCGCCAAATTCATCATCAGAGACTTCCTCAGCAATTGAGGAGGTTTGGGGCGGGACATTTAGCCATGATGAAAGATCATCCACTGGGGTCGCCGAAATTTCTGGAACGACCTCAACCACTTCAGGTGTTTCCGGAGTTGATGAATCTAGGAAATCAGCGGCAGGTTGGCTATCAATGGCGTTCCAGTCCACCTCATCCAAACTAGACCGGCGATTGGGGGAAGCAGCCGAATCACTATCAGTTTCTTGGCGCCACGGCAGTTCTCCCGTAACACCTAACCGACTGGGGGTTGTCGCTAAAGGTTGTTCTGGTAATTGACTGTCAAAGAGGGTCGCAAACTCATCAACCGAGGTTTCCGCAGTTGATGATTCTGAAACCCCTTGGCGCCACGGAAGCTCGCCCGTGACCCCTAAACGCTTTTCCGTAGAGGCTGCTGGCGTAATAAGTTCATCTTCAAATAATGAGGCGAATTCTTCGGCGGATTCTTCCCCCACTTTTTCAAGAGTCAACGAGGGTAAATCCGTCGCCACTGCGTCAGTCAGCCAATCGGCTTCTTCGTCAGCCGCAGGGACTTCTTCCTCGATTTGGAAAATTGGGGTGGCGGCAGGCTCTTCATTGGTGGCGGGTTGGCCTGTTAACCAGTCATCATCCCCAAAAGTGAAATTCGGCACTTCTTCATCTTCAGCAATGGCGGCTGTGTCATAAGTCGCCACTTCTTGGTCTGGCACGTCGGTTAACCAATCGGGCGTTTCATCATCAAAAAGAGTGGTAACCTCGGTCTCATCAGCAGAATCAGGGACATCTGACAGCCAACTGGGTGTAGCCGATGGAGTCGAGGGCGTGGTTTCGATTGCACCGAAATTTTCAAATAGGTTTTCTTCATCCCACATGGATTGAGTGGGTGCTTGGGGCGCTGGTTCAGGTGTTTCATCCACTAACCAATCAGGCAATTCTTCTTCGGCTTCTTCTGGTTTGCGACCCCCTAAGGCCAAAAGGGCAGCGACTTCTTCAGCCGAAGGTGGACGAGCAGCAGCGCGTAATTGCTCTAGGTGTTCATCTGGATTGTCACTGAAGCTAAATTCTGGCACATCCCCAAAGATAGAAGGTGGCTCATTATCGGCTGAGGTTGAACTGTCCTCATTTAACCAACTGGGTACGTCTTCACTCTCGACAGCAGGTTGTTCATCCTCAGCCTGTTGGATTTCGGCCAACAAGCCAGTGAAACCCGTTGATTTACGAGTGGGTGGAGGCTCGGCATTGCTGAAATCTGGGACTTCATCCAGCCAACTGGCAGTCGGAGCAACGGTTTCGGGGGTTGGTGACGGTGACTCAAACATCCAGTCTGGAGTGGATGACCCAGTGGATATGTCGGCAAACAAGTCTTCAGGGTTGACCACCGGGGCCGTTTCAGCGACATCGGTAAACCAATCGGGCAATTCATCTTCAACCGGAACGGGTGGCGGCGGAGTTTTAGCAGGTGTTGGACTGACTTTTGATGTGGGCTGACTTAGGGTGCTTGCCATCTCATTGAACCAGTCATCCGGAGCCGCCAATTCAGCGGTCTTGGGCTTGCCACCAAAATCAGCACCGGGGGTAAACCAATCTGGCAAATCAGTAGACGGGGTTGTGGCCGTAACCTCACTCATCCAGTCTGGCAAGTCCTGCGAAGGGGCACTGCTACGCCCAGCACTACGAGTTGGGGCAATGCTCTCCGGTGTATTGAATACATCAGTAATCTGGCTAATCCAATCCGGTGTGGGGCCAGCCACCGAGGATGCCGCATCGGCTGTCCATTTAAGACGGGTCAACACAAAGGCCCCTTCAGGCAGGGCGGCTTGGTTATCCGTCTTATAGATGAGTTTCAGGCTTTCATAGGGCGCAAGGGCTTCGACTTTTTCCAAGAAGGCTTTGGCATCGTCGGGGCGGCGGCTTTCAATCCATAGTTTTGCCATCAATAAATTAAGTGGTAAACAATCCGGCAAGACCCGCAGAACTTCGAGAGCCAGTTCGCCCGCCTCTAACATATGGCCCGCGTCCCAAAGCGCATTGGTCAAACGGACGCGCAGATCGAGCCGATTGGGTTGTTCGACCAAACCCCGCCGCAATTCTGTGATGGCCTGTTCGTGCATCCCACTGCTGAGATATTGTTGAGCAAGGGCGGCACGGGTCAATTGAATTTTGCGCGGGATGACCTCATCACGGCGTTTATATAGACGTTTGAGTTCGTTGAGGATGACATTGTTGTTCGGCATCTGTTCATAGGCACGTTCCATATGCCAGATGGCCTGACTCGGTTGTTGTTGATTTTCAAAAATCGAACTCATGCCGACATGGGCCACAAAATCATTGGGGTCGGCACTGAGCAGGCGTGGAAATACTTGAGCGGCCTCTTCATAGCGGGCTTTTTCTAACAAAGCCTTGCCGAATAAGCGATATGTTTCCACATTTTTAGGATAATGCTGCAAAATGTGGCGACAATGCCCGATGACTTCCTCTAGCGCTTCGCGTTGAAGCAGGAGGTCAAGTTCATCCAGATAGGCACGGAGAGTTGTTGTAGACATGAGCAACGGCCCGCTTCGTTGGTGCGTTATTTACGCTTCCTTACGTTACCTTCATTATGCTATGACCAGCACAAAATTACAACTCTACTTCTGGTTCAAAGCACGTTAGGGATTGGCAACAGTTCGGTTAAATTTGGTCGGGTGTATAATAAATTTATGAGAGTTCAGTAGGCAAAGAAGGACTTTTGCCATGATTACCCCAGCGATAGATTTACAAACTACCCTTGACCATCTGACTATCCCCAGTTCACTATACACCATAGTTGATACAGAGGAAAAATCGCTACGTTGTACTGCCTGTGGTCACAATTGTTTGATAAAAAATGGGCGGCGCGGGATATGCCAAGTTCGTTTTAATCAAGATGGTCAACTGCGGGTGCCATATGGCTATGTGGGGGCGCTGCAATGTGATCCGGTTGAAAAGAAACCGTTTTTTCATGTTGCCCCCGGTACGAATGCCTTTAGTTTCGGGATGCTGGGCTGTAATTTACACTGCTCCTATTGCCAAAATTGGGACATCTCTCAAACGCTTAAAGATGATGATGCCGGACGCGAGCCTTTGACTATCAAAGCCGACCAATTAGTGGATTTGGCCCAACAATATCGGGCACGGTCGGTGACAAGCACCTATAATGAACCCTTGATTACGACTGAATGGGCGGTTGATATTTTCAAACTTGCACGCCAAGCTGGCTTGTATACCTTATATGTTTCTAGCGGTAATGCCACGCAGGATGTCATTGATTATCTCCACCCACATCTGACTGGTTACAAAGTTGACCTAAAATCAATGCGCGACAAGCCTTATCGTCAATTGGGGGCAGTTTTGGCCCATGTGTTGGATACAATCAAGATGGTGTATGCGGCTGGAATCTGGCTTGAAGTTTTGACGTTGGTTGTGCCGGGGTTTAATGATAGCGAGGCGGAATTACGCGACGCGGCTGAATATATCGCAGGAATATCACCCGATATTCCATGGCATGTCACCGCCTTTCATCCCGACTATAAAATGATGGAACCACCGCCAACCACGACGGCCAAACTGATTCGCGCTTGCGAAATCGGGGCGGAGGCTGGTTTGCATTATGTCTATGCGGGAAATATTCCGGGGCGGCTGGGGTCATGGGAAGATACGCGCTGTCCCACCTGTCAAACCACGCTCATTCGGCGGACGGGCTATCGCATCTTGGAAAATCGTTTAGCCGCCACAGATGGCAAATGTCCGCAATGTCAAACCATGCTACCCGGCATCTGGCATTAAGCAATTTCTCAGTGTATCATTTCTGGTCTTAGGGTAGGCAATCCTACTCATCAATTATGTCGCGCTTGGAATAGGTCGAATGATTAGAATCGTCCCCAAATATAAATTGTTGATGTCTTACGATATTAAACCTGAATCTCAGGAAGTTTATTATCGTTTTGTAACGACGGATTTTGTGCCAGCTTTGCGCTTAATGCACATTTACATGACAGATGTACATCATACTTTGTGGGGGAATTATCCCGTCCGGCTGGTGGAATTCGTCGCAGAGTCGAAAGAAGTGATTCAAGAAGCGCTTGAAAGCGAACGGTATAAGCAGCTTGAAGAAAAACTCAAGACATATACCGAAAATTACAGTCGCAAGGTAATTCGTTACCGCGACGGCTTCCAGATGTAACCTCCCCATTTTTTGCCACGATTGAGGCCTTTTCCATGAAACTAACGATTGTATTGCCCACCTATAATGAGGCAGAAAATCTGCCCCGCCTTATTCCCGATTTGTTTGGACTCGAAATCCCAGACACAATCCTGTCGGTTTTGGTGGTTGACGATAATTCCCCAGATGGCACAGGCCAAATTGCTGATGATTTGGCGGCTGAATTTCCGGGGCGGATGCGTGTTTTGCATCGGCAGGGTAAAGAAGGCTTGGGGAAAGCGTATCGGGCTGGTTTTGCACAGGCAATTGCGGATGGGGCCGACGCAATTTTGCAAATGGACTGCGATTTTTCACATCAGCCGCGCTATATCCCTCAAATGATTGAGCAATTGAAGACCCACGATATGGTCTTGGGGTCACGGTTTGCTAAAGGTGGTAGTGTGGATATTGCATGGGCATGGTGGCGTAAACTGCTGAGTTGGTTTGCTAACAGCGTCTACATCCGCATTATTTTGAACGTACCCATTCGAGACATGACGGGTGGGTTTAAGGTCTGGCGACGCGAGACATTAATTGGCGTAGGGCTTGATCGCATCAATTCCAATGGCTATATCTTCCAAACCGAAATGACCTACGTGGCGCTCCGACTGGGTTATAAGGTCAAGGAAATCCCAATTTATTTCCCTGACCGTACCATTGGCGAGTCTAAAATGAGTTTCCTCATCAGTTATGAGGCAGCGGCACGGGTGTTCCAAGTTTTAGGGCGTCACCGCAAACTGAAACCCACCGATCGGGCTACGGCGTTACCAGATATTCACTACCCCCCCCAATAGATCACTCAATGACTGGCAGATTGGGAATTGGCCCTATAACCCCAACATAGGCGGCTGACATCCACCCAATTTGCCCATCCATCTCCACTTGATACCATTTTGGTGCACGGCCTATGACGGTGATGGCGGTGTTGATTGGCACATCAACTACCAGAATTGGGGCGTCGGTAGATGGCGCGGCCCGCAATCGGACATAATCCAGTGTCACACCGGGGAGGGTTACGCCGGGAATGCCTTGCCCTATATCGGGCGGTACACCTAACCGAATGGGCATGGTGTTGGGGGCATCGAAGGGACGAGGGAGGGCTTCGAAGGTTACACCGACGCCTTGTAAATATTCCAAAAAGGTGGGTAGGACTCGCGCACTAACCCGGTTAACATCATGCAGAGCAATGACTACCCCATCCCCATAAGCAAAAACACTGAAATAGGCCTGTTCAGCCGATGAGCCGCCGGTTAAGTTGTTGATGACCTGTTCATCAATCTCGGTCGCCGATTTGCCATTATCCCCAAAGCCACAATCATTGCCTGACACATGCCAATTGTAGCTAATCACTTGTTCACCGTCGCGGGCCGGAAAAGGTTTGATACCCCCACCGGGTTGTCGAAATAATTTGGGTTGAGCATCGTAACGGGCAAGTTCTGGCCCTAACGCATCACGAATAGCCGTTTCGGTGCGATCATAGGAGGCTTGTACACTTTCATCGGGGTCGCCCGCATAACCATCGGGTTCCTGCCATAAATGATTGCCAATCGCATGACCTTCGCGGAGGATCCGCTGCAAGATGGTCTCGTTTCCCTCAATCTGAAAACCAATCACGAAGAAAGTCGCTTTGGCGTTGTATTCAGCCAGAATATCCAGAATCTGAGGGGTATAGGCGGCGGTTGGACCATCTTCAAAGGTCAGATAAACCCGAAATGGGCCAGCATCGGCTTGGGCCGTTGGACGATGGATGGGGAACAGGACAAGCAGTAAGGTGAAAATAGCACCGACAAAGCTGATCATCCGCAAATGTTTTGGCATAAGGCCCTCTCCTTAGAAGTCCATTTTGGCCGAGTGTAACGCGGTGGAGTGGGGGCGGGTTGCAACGCTTTCTTCACGATTGACCTCCGATGGAAGGTCGGGTAAGGTTGAGGCCGCAATCTAGCCGTGAAGCAAACATCTACCAACCGTAGTATGGGCGGGATGTGCCAGTCGCTACAATTGCCTTTCTTTATCAACCCATGTGATGAAAGTTTTTGATGATGCGTCAGCGTTTGCCCGATATTGCCATTATAGTGGGGCTTTTCATCGTCCCATTGCTGTTTTTTGCACCCGTCACGCTGGGCGGACGGACACTTGTGCCAGCGGATAATCTTTACCAAGATGAGCCTTATGCCACTGAACGGGTACAGGCGGGTGTACCTGAAATTCCACATAACGCATTGCTGTCTGACCTTGTGTTGCAAAATTTTCAATGGAAATCGTTCATCCGCGGGAATTTAAGGGAGGGCGAAATTCCGCTATGGCAACCTAACCAATTTGCGGGAACGACCTTTCTGGCAAATGGTCAGCACAGTATGTTGTATCCCTTTAGCGTCATTTATTATGTGCTACCCTTGGATGCCGCTTATGGCTGGTTTGCGGTCAGTCAATTATGGCTGGCAGGGCTGCTCATGTATTTATACATTCGAGGGATTGGGCTAAGCCGTATCGCAGGGCTTATTGCGGCGCTGACTATCCAACTCAGCAGTTTTTTCATTGTTGCTACGGTGCACCCCATGATTCAAGCAGGGGCGGCGTGGTTGCCCCTCGAATTGTTGATGATTGAATATGTGCTGCTACGAAAACCCTTCCCCGGCACACGCGGTAAACCGTCGGTGCTCCCGTGGGTATTGATTGGGGCGGTCGGGCTTGGCATGTGTCACCTAGCGGGACATATCGAAATTGTTTACTACACCTTATTGGTAATGGCGTTTTATACGGCTTGTCGGCTGATTTGGATGTGGTGGCCCAGCAAAGCGCATTGGCGAAAATTGATGACCCCCGCGCTGGCGCTTATCGGGATGGTCGTGTTGGGGTTTGGCTTTGGGGCGGTGCAATTTATTCCCGGTGTGGAGGCAGCAAATAACAGTTTTCGCACGGATCGGCAAGATTCGCTGGATGATGTATTGGGTTATGCTCTGCCGAATCGCCATATCGCCAAATTTTTTATGCCGAATGTGTATGGCAATCCAGCCCACCACAGCTATTTTGACGTGTTTGAATGGAAAACAATATCGCAGGATTGGCAGCGCACCGACCCTGCGAACCCTGAAACCCCTATTCGTGTCACCAACACGGATTTTGGTATCAAAAACTATGTCGAGGGTGGGGTTTATTTAGGAATTTTGCCGCTACTGCTGGCGATATTGGGGGTGTATGCGGGGATAAAAAAACAGAACCTCACCCCCCGGCCCCCTCTCCAAACTGGTGAGGGGGAGGATAGACAACCGCCTTATCGCGGGATTTTTGGATTGCTGGCGCTCACTTCGCTATCCTTCATGTTTGGCCTGCCGACCTATGCCTTCCTCTATTATGGGTTGCCGGGGGTTGACCAACTGCATACGCCATTCCGGTGGATTTGGCCGTTTACGGTATGTATCGCAGTCTTAGCGGCATTTGGAGCCGAGGCGCTGCAAAAATCACGTGGTGAAGCGGAATATGGTGAAAAATATTATCAGACTGAGGCGGCTCGTCAGCCTTTGTATGTACTGGCAAAACGGGCTGGTTGGGGCCTGATTGGGGTAGGTATTGCCATCTTAGCCGGGTTAATTGGCAGTCGGATTTTTTACAATCAGGCCGATGGCTTGGTTGAGCGGATTTTTGATGGACTGGCGAAGGCAAACGAGGCTTTCCCGAATGTCAAAGCCTTTTACAGCTATGAATTTCGCAATGTGCTAATTTTTGGCCTGATGGTAGTAGGTGCGGGAGTCGTGTTTCGTATCAGTCGCTGTCCAATTTATGCCGGACGGGGTACGCGCAAAATTCCGATTTGGCAGACGTTGGCGGTGTTGTTGATTTTAGTTGACTTGTTTGCCGCAACGTTTGATTTCAATACTGCCGCTAAAAAAGAATGGCTGGGTTACAAACCAGAGCCGATTGCATGGCTGCAACAAAAAATGACCGAAGAAGGGCCTTTTCGCATCCAAGCCTATACGTGGAAGCGTAATGTGCTGAATGCCAATGTGGGTTGGCGCTATGGTTTACAAGATGTGCGCGGCTACGACAGTCTATTTAGCAAAGAATATGCGGATTTAATGGGGCAGGTCACCCCCCAAGAGGGTCTTGCCTATAATCGCATTGACCCCGTTTTGGCATGGAAATATCCTGATGCGATTGCCAGTCCAATCTTGGATTTGCTCAATGTACGCTACATCATCACGGATTGGCTCATCCAAGAACCGGAAAGATTGGGTTTTGAAGAAGCCTATGTCAATGCTGGGGTGCGAATTTATCGCAATTTGAATGCGTTGCCCCGAGCCTATACCGTACCTGTTGATTCTGAAACCCCCCATCCCGCCTATTTGCCAGCATTGGATCATATGGACGCACCATTGGGAACGGCGACCATTACCAGCTATCAGGACATCACAGTCATGGTAGATGCGACGGTTGAACAGGATGCATGGCTGGTGTTGGCGGATAGCTATGATGCCGGATGGCGGGCTTTTGTGCGCCCGTTGGGTGGTACGGAAGATGACGAAAAAGAAATTGATGTGCAACGGGTGAATGGTAATCTGCGGGCTGTCAAATTAGACGCAGGAGCATGGACTGTCCGTTTTCGTTATAGCCCAGCCAGCTTCCAAATAGGCGCTTTTACTAGCTTTGTCAGCGGCATGTTGGTCATTTTTCTGGCCTTGTTGTGGTTGTGGACAACGTTTGTGGGGGAGCAATCCGAAGGTGATACAGGCCGACGGGTGCTGAAAAACAGTGTCGCGCCGATTGCCCTGAATTTATTTAACCGCCTGATTGACTTTGCTTTCGCGTTTATCATGCTCCGGATGTTGGGGCCCGACAACGCGGGCATATATTATTACGCGATTGTCATGTTTGGCTGGTTTGATATTTTCACCAATTTTGGCCTAAACACACTGTTGACCCGTGATATTTCGCGCGATAAGGATGCGGCAGGGCGCTATCTTTATAACACGACCTTGCTGCGGATTGGGTTGGCGGGGTTGGCCGTGCCAGTGCTGATTGCCGTATTGTTCATTCGAGACGCGACGGTCTCGCCATCACTTGACCATACAGCGGTCATTTCGATTTTCCTGCTCTATATTGGGCTAGTTCCTAACAGCATCAGTACAGGGCTAACCGCGCTGTTTTACGCATTTGAAAAAGCGGAATATCCAGCAGCTATATCAACCGTGACCACCCTGTTTAAAGTGACGCTCGGTCTAGGGGCACTCTTGCTTGGTTGGGGTGTGGTGGGGCTAGCCGGGGCCAGCATCATTACCAATTTGGCGACTCTGCTGATACTGATGCGTTTAGCGTGGCCGCTGATTAAAGGCCATTGGAAACCGATTCGGGAAAAAGCGCTCCAGCGTATGATGATTCGGGAATCATGGCCGTTGATGATTAACCATCTGCTGGCAACCGTGTTTTTCAAGAGTGATGTCATTTTGATGGAAGCAATCAATGGGGCGGCAATCGTCGGCTTATATTCGACCGCCTATAAATGGTTGGACGCACTGAATATCATCCCAGCGTTTTTTACAATGGCCCTGTTGCCCTTGATGTCACGCCAAAAATCGGAGGGTAATATTGATGGATTGGTGCGCAATTACACCCTTGCCATCAAAATATTGGTGGCGATTGCTGTTCCCACCGCCGTATTTACCACCTTTTTAGGGCACGCACTGGTGGCGTTTTTGGGCGGAAGTGAATTTTTGCCAGAAGGGGCGATTGCTCTACAAATCATGATCTGGAGCATTTTGATTGGGTGGATGAACAGCCTGACCCAATATGTGTTGATTGCAGTGGATCGCCAGCGCCAAATCACCCGAACATTTATTGTGGCAGTGAGTTTTAACATCATCGCCAATTTGATATTTTTGCCACATTACAGCTATCGAGCCGCTGCTGTCACCACCATCCTATCAGAAGGAGTGTTGTTTATCGGCTTTGTGCTGCTATTGCGACCTGTGTTGGGGCGGATCAACTGGCTAACCCAATTGTGGCGCTTATGGATGGCTGGTGCTGTAACGTTTGGGGTGACGTGGTTGCTGTGGCAACGATTCCCACTTCTTGCGCTAGTAATCGGTGTTGGGGTCTATAGTGCTGCGATGATGGTTTTGAAGCCATTTAACACTGAGGAACAGGCACGCATAAAATCATTAATGCCACAGCGAATGCGTCGCATTATGCCGCGTTGGGGGATGGTACGCTCTTGACAGGGCCGGGGTAGCCCCCCGAATCCCCAGCTTAAACATAGGGCTTAACTATCGGCCTTGGATTCTGCCACAAATGGAACCACTTCCAGTCGGTATTGTTCAATCAGACGATGTACGACTGGATTCACTTGGACAGGAATCACCAGCTTTTCGCCTTCTTGGATGACCGTAAAATGGTAGATACTGACGGCCCGCCCCGGCCCATAGGTGTGTGTTTCAAGCCGTACAATGGGATCAACGGTGCAACCACGCTGTAGACGATTGACCAAAATCTCCACCGGTGCAATTGGCTGTGATTGGCGCGACCATGGTTTTAATGTTGCGGTGCTTCGTTTATAGTCTTGCATCTGGGACTGTAAATTTTTAGGCATCTCAATTTCTCCTCAAACCTTAGCTCACTATTCCTCCTACTTATCAGTATAAGTGAGAAATGTAAAATTTAGGTAAGGAGAAACCAAAATCGGTTTAAGACTTAAAAAATATAGTTTAGTGTAGGGTTTAGCGAAATGAAATTATTCGAGGCGGACACCGGGAGCATTGACCGATAGAGGAAGCGCTTGGTAACCTGCGGTACTTAGAGTATCAGCGAGGGTTACGTGCTGTGCCGCCGATATGAGGATAATGGCGCAATCACCACCCCCCGCCCCGCTTAATTTTGCACCATAAGCCCCCGCCTCGCGTGCCCTAAATACAATGTCGGCAAGGGCTGTTGTATCAACCCCAATGGCATGAAGCAGCCCATGTTGAATATTCATTAATTGCCCAAAATGCGGCCAATCGGCCTTTTCAAGATAGGGGCGGCCTTCTTCGACAATTGTGAGCATCAATTCAATGATGGGCGGGACAATCTTGGGTAAGGCATCATGGAGTTCACGTACCTGCCGAACATAATTGACTGTGCCCGCTTTTTGGCCGCTGTAGACCACCATTAAGGGCAAAGCCGGAATATTGAGGGGGGTAATTTCACGCGGGTCATGATTGGCATAATACAGCGTACCCCCAAAAATCGCAGCGGCAAGATCGGCGCCTGAACCCAAATGCTGCACTTGTTGGATGGCCTCAACGCCCATATCAAACAATTGGCGAGGGGATAAATTGACCCCAAACAGGGCCGAAAGTCCAAACAATGCAGTGGCAACTGTCGCTGAAGAACTGCCAAGCCCCAAGGTTGCACCAAAATCACTGGCAGTCTCGATTACTAATGAAGCATCAAAAGGAAAGTGGCGATGGAATAGAGCCACGCAGCTTGTGATAAAACTGGCTGGGCCGCTGAAATTGGTGGAGGCGGTGATTTCAGCTAAGGGGCGTCGCCAATTTTCTAGGCCAACCGCTGGGGCAGTAATTGTAAGAGTGGGATGCGCAGCAGACTCGGCTTTTAGGGTCATGTACAGTCGGGAATCTACGGCGGTAATCAGGCAGACACCATCGTACACAATGGCATGTTCCCCCAACAGAAATAACTTGCCGGGGGCAGAGACTTTAACCTTTGGATACGCGGGTGAAACAGTTGGCACGTTAGGCCCAACCAGCAATTTCTTGGAGGGCCGAGGGATCGTGTAAGAGCAACCGACGGCTGTCTAGACCAATAAAGCCCTCTTCTGACCACTCATGCAAAATCTCTTTGAGAATTTTGGTATCCACTCCGGCGGCTCGCGCCACACGTTGGACGTGGAAACTAGCTGTGACCAATCCAGTTTTAATGACCCCATCGTGTTCAGCCAATAGCAAGATGACACTGGCAAGACGAGCAGCAGGCTCGGTTGCGGCAAGTTCACGGATGCGTAAATTGGCGGCTTGCAAGCGCAATCCAAGCTGTACCAACACATCAACCGCCATACCGGGGTTAGCCCCAATTGCCGCAAAAAAGGTATCGCGGTCTAGCGCCAATAATTGAGTTGTTTCGGTGGCAACCACCCGTGCCGTGCGGGGCTCACCAACAATCATTGAAAGATCACCCACAACCTCACCCGGCCCTAAGGTGGCGAGGATAATTTCTTCTTTAGAATCGTATTCACGGATGATTTGAATATTGCCCTCTTCAATCAGATAGAGTGTTTTGGCAATATCACCCTGATGAAACAAAACCTCGCCCGCCAAAAGATCAACCGAGCGTATACTTGCGGCAAGTGGGGCCAGTGTTTCTGGTGACAGATTCTTAAAAATTGGAATCGCAGACAGTTTGTGAAAATCGATCGTAGCGGCCATTTTGTTAAATTCCTGCGTTTTAAAGCCATCCAACCCAAATTATATGCCAGACAGTCCCGAAAAAGTATGTTATCATCGCACAATCAGCCCGATATTAGATAATACACTTTGTCAGGCCAAACGGTGCGGTACTTAAGAATTCCTCCCCAAACTCTCCTGCATAATTTAATGGCGATTGGCTATGGTGGCGTTTTAATGATCTGGCTCTCAACGGAAAACGCCTCTATTTGGCTGACAGTGGTATTAGGGCTTGGCTTGGCTTTGATGATTGTGACGCTCGGTGTTTTGCATTGGATGGGTGGACGTACAATCAACCTTGCACGAGGCTGGTTAGTATTATTGGGGATCATCACAGGCACTTTGAGTCCCATCACGACATTTTTTTTAATGCTATTTAAAAATGTCCAGCATTCTCATATCGTGCCCGATTTTTCCAACGAAGTCATGTCAGAAATTTTGGTGCGAACACCCGCATGGGCATTGGCGGGTGGATTGATTGGCGGGGCGGTGATGTTAATGGGCCTAGCCGTGCCAGAAAATAAGAATGCAACTAAACCTGCTGATTGACCTTTTTTTGCATGTCATTCGACCCATTTAAGAATTTCTTTAGAAAAATCGTGTAATGTAAGAGTGGGTCGTGTTTGAGCGTCCGGCTAATAAACCAATAGATTATGTCATTGAGGGGTTTTTACAGTGAATTCAGACGTCAGCATTGGGTTAGCATTTCTAGCGGGACTGGTGTCCTTTATTTCGCCGTGTGTTTTACCCCTTGTGCCAGCCTATGTTGGGTATATGGGCGGACGGGCGACCACACAGGCCAGCGGCGTTCAGCGCAACCGATTTGGTACATTTTTACACGGCATCTTTTTTGTGTTGGGCTTCACCGTGTTTTTTGTTGGCTTTGGCCTCATCACAGCAGCGGCAGCTTCATTTTTGGACAAAATTGGCTTGGACGTTGAAACTATCCTCATTCGACTGGGTGGGATTGCAGTCATTTTGTTTGGCCTATACGTGATGAAAGCCCTTGACCCTGTGTTTGCCTTCATGCTGCGAAAATCGCAAGCATGGGAAAAGAAACCACTCCCAGCGCTGCTATTTACGGTGGCGGTGGCGGCTGTTGTATTAGGCTATTTCTATTGGGCATTTGGGGCGGTGTTTTGGGAATCGGCGGCATGGGCGCTCATTTTGTTGATGCTGGTGTTAGTGTTTTTTCGCCAGCCCATGAATGAAGCCACTAGCTTGGCAAATTTTTGGACTCGCGCCACCGAAAAACTGCAAGTCGCCCTCATCAGCGATACGCGCAATTTGAATTTTCAACCCAAAGCGGGCGCTCAAGGGTATCTGAGTTCGATGTTCATGGGTATCGTCTTTTCCGCGGGCTGGACACCCTGTATCGGGCCAGTGTATGGCGCAGTGTTGACCCTCGCCAATGATGCCGCACAAAAAGGTGATTCGCTTTGGCCGGCGGGTACAATGCTGACAGCTTATTCATTTGGTTTGGGGATTCCATTTTTGCTGACGGCACTGGCGTTAAATCAGGCAACGGGTGTGATGCGCCGCCTCAAACGTAATATGCTCATGATTGAACGAGTCAGCGGAATTCTATTGCTGATTATCGGTTTTTCAATTCTGTCAGGTGGATTAAACAGCCTTAATCAACGAATTGCAGGTAATGGTGATTTGGGGTCATTCTCGGTACGACTTGAAGCCTGTACCACTGGTTTGGCGGAAGGTCGGCTGAGTTCAGGCCGAATCAAGCCCTGCTTAAGCGATGGTTATGAAAAAATAAATGACCAAAATCGCTTTATACGAGCGGTGGATAAAGGCACACGCACGGACAATATCAGCTATGTTTTTCCAACTCCTGAAAACTATGACAGCCTCGCGGTGGGATTGGAAATTGGCAACCGTGCCCCCGAATTTGAAGTCGAGACGATTGATGGGGACAAAATCTCCCTATCGGATTTACGTGGACAGCCTGTACTTATCAATTTTTGGGCAACATGGTGCCAACCGTGCCGTAAAGAAATGCCCGAAATCGAGCAGGTCTATCAAATTGAGCAGAAACACGGGTTCCGGGTTCTTACCGTTAACTTGTTCGAGTCAAAAGAGCAGATTAACGATTTTCTAAAGGAATTCGATCTGAGTTTCACCTTTGCCCTTGATGAAAAGGGTGAGATCAATGGGTTGTATAACGCAGTAGGATTGCCAACCAGCTACCTGATTGATGGTAATGGGATTATTGTGGACAAAAAATCAGGACCAATTTCGGCCCAATGGCTTTTTGACCATCTCAGTCAATTTGCGACGACCAGCACCGAAACTGCACTCAGTTTACAATAGCGCCGCCGAGTGCACGGACGTACGATGCTCAGAGTTTTATCAGCCGTCGGGGCAGTTTTGCTGCTTGTGGCGGCTTTTTTGATATTATGGCAGGCGGGTCTACCCCAAAATAACCCTATTTTAGGTGAGGCCGTCCCATTTAGCGCAGAGACACTGGACGGCGAATTGCTGATCCTTGAAATCCCATTGGATAAGCCGATTGTTCTGAACTTTTGGGCGACATGGTGTAAACCCTGCCTAGTGGAGATGCCCCGTTTAGAACAAGCCTATCATGAGGCCGATGATCAATGGTTGCTGGTCGGGGTGAATGCCCGCGAAGACCCTGCCCAAATTCGTGCATGGCTGGACGACAACAGGGTCACTTTTCCAATTATCATTGATAGCACGGGCGAAATCGCGGTATCATACGGCGCTCAGACGCAACTCCCGACAACCGTGTTTATTGATCGTCAGGGGAATATTCGCAAAATTGTCTATGGTCTGCTTTCAGAAAATACCCTGAAGGATGGTCTAGATGCAATTGGAATCGAAAAATAACGCATGGCAAAACAATCTAAACAAGCCTTACAAGAGAAATTAGCGGCGCAACAGAATGTATTGCGACGACGCGCCGAACGGAAACTTCGCCTCATTAACAATTGGTGGGTCTTTGTCGTCGGGATTTTTGTGGTGTATATCGGTTTACCGTTTGCTGCCCCTACCCTGATGCGAGTGGGCGCAACTGGCCCGGCCAATGCGATTTATACGGGCTATAGCCTGACATGCCATCAATTTGCCTTCCGATCTCTGTTTCTGTATGGTGACCAAGCGTTTTATCCACGCCAAGTGGCTGAGGGTAAAGGGAATTTGACCGCTTTTGAGGTCTATGCAGCTAAGTCGCAAAAATTCCGCAACATCTATACCGATGAAAAAAGGGATACCCTCAGACGTGAGGGACATCAGGCGGAAGCGGCGGCATATGTCTTTAATCCAGATGATTTAAAAACTTTTGATACCACCCTCCAAGCAGCGGCACGGCGTTTTCGGGGGGATGATGAAATGGGTTATAAGGTCGCTATTTGCCAGCGTGACATCATGATTTATGTGGGCCTAGTCGTGGGTGGAATTGCCTATGGCCCGGTACGCCGTCGTATTCGCCCATGCCCGTTGTGGCTTTATTTGTTATTGGGGGTTGCCCCCATCGCCCTTGATGGATTTAGCCAACTTTTAAGTTATCCCTTCCCACTCATTAGCAGTAAAGGCTTATGGGAGGTACGAGAAACAGCCCCTGCCTTCCGATTATTGACCGGGGCACTGTTTGGCTTGATGAGTGCGTGGCTGGCCTTCCCCTATCTGAATATGAGCGCGGAAGAAAGTATTCGACGTATTGAATCTGACCTCGATGCGCTTGATCAAGAGGCCCAACAGCTCATCAAAAAGGTCTAACCAAACGTTCGATTGAGGTAACTAAAGGGGTCAGTGATGTCGAAATAAAATGTCACTGGCCCTGTATTGGCGTTTTTGCGGGAGGTGCAGGTCAATACATCGTACCAGCGACCTGCTTGTTCCATTAAATCTTGCCGTTGCATCTGATAACCCATAATGCTCAAGAGGGTGTATTCCTCTGCTACAGATACCACATGCCACGCTGTCTCAAACGACTTGCCGTCGCCATGATTCCAAATGGCATCCAACATTTTACTGACGAAGGTGTGCTGACGAGCAGCAAGATCATGTTGTTCCAGTTCGCTATAGGCAAAGTCTAACATCAACCGAATTTCCAAATCCATCGGGTTGCTTTCCAATAATTTTTGGCAGCGTAGAGCCAGTTCATCCACATCTTGGACATTGTTGGTCATGCCCTGCAATTTGGCCTGCGAAAGGTGGCTGGCGGGTTGATAGGTTGAATCAGCGACATAGGCGTGACGTAGTTGGACAAAATCGGTGCCATGGGGATCACGCTCCGCCGCTGCAAGTAGTTCTGCAAAATTTACATCGGTCATATCCACCTCCATGAAACGTTATAACCAACTATAACCCGAAATTTTTGAAAGATGGGTATTTTTGTTTTAGCTCAAAATTCATGTTAACAATTCGCATAGTCCTGTAGAAGAAATAAAGTCAAGATGCTTAGGGATTTATGAGAAACGACTCTATTCGCGCCTTTTTTCACTCTCCCCTAACATAAACTTGTTATGGTCATCGTAAACCTATTCAAGAATTGTGAGAACTTACCCCATGACAGCCAATCCTTCCACTAAAGTGAATGAGTACCGGACGTTTATCCCGGCGACAGTTGAGGCGGTGTGGGCATTCCATGAACATCCCAAAGCCTTTAAGCGATTAACGCCACCACCTGTATTTATTCAAGTTCTGCACAACACCCTGACCTCACTCAAAAATGGCGAAGTCGAATTTAACATGTGGATTGGCCCTGTGCCCATCCGCTGGGTGGCTCGTCACGAACCCGGTCCGATTGAAACTTCGTTTATTGACCGTCAACTTAAAGGCCCTTTGGCGACATGGGAACACCAGCATATTTTGCAACGAGTGGATGGTGGGGTGATGCTGATTGACCATATCACCCTTGCTCACAAACCCGGCTGGCGTGGCTGGTTGAGTCGGCTATTTTTTGATGGCCTGCCGCTACGATTGCTGTTTTTCTATCGGCATCGTCGCACCCATATGGGGGTTAAATAATGACGGGAACCCATGATTCACGGCGGATAGTTATTATCGGCGCGGGTGTCGGCGGGTTGACCACGGCGGCATTGTTGGCGCAGGCAGGCTATACGGTAACGGTTTTGGAGGGCCAGACTTATCCGGGGGGCTGTGCTGGGACATTTTATCATCAGGGGTATCGCTTTGATGCGGGGGCAACGCTGGCAGGCGGTTTTCAGCCGGGTGGCCCGCACGCAATAGTTGGCGAACAACTGGGCATTGAATGGCCCATTCACCCCTGTGAGCCCGCGTGGGTGGTGCATTTGCCAGATCGAAAGGTGGCCCTGACCCGCGATAATGCTGACGTCTTAGCGAAATTCCCAGAGACTGAGGTTTTTTGGCGGGAACAAAATAAGATTGCTGACCTATGTTGGTCACTTTCAGGGCAGGGCTTGCCATGGCCTCCGACCAATTTGGCCGAGTTGATGCAATTAGCCAAAGTCGGCCTCGCCAATTTCCCAGCCGATTTGAAGGCTATCCCGTTTGGTTTAGGTACAGTCAGTGGTTGGCTAAAAAAACATGGTCTAGATACCAACAGCCCATTTGTACGTTTCATTGATGCTCAACTGTTGATTTCGGCCCAGACGGTTTCGCAAAGTGCTAATGGATTATATGGCGCAACAGCCCTCGATTTAGCCCGGCAGGGGGTCAATCATGTTGAAGGTGGGATCGGTGGACTGGCCGAGACGCTGGTTGAAAAAATCCACGAATTGGGTGGGCACGTGCTTTATCGCCAACGAGTAACCCGTATTAAAGTCGAGGGCAGGCAGGTTACAGGGGTCTATGCTAAAAAAGGCATCCGCGCAACCCACGAGGAATTCTTTCCGGCGGATTTTGTAGTGGGCAATTTAACCCCGTGGTCACTGGATCATTTGTTGGGTGAGGCCAGCCCCAAAAATTTACGGCGTGAGGTAGCAGGACATGCCGCTGGGTTTGGGGCGTTTGTGCTGCATGTTGGGGTGGAAGATGCTAAGTTACCCCCCAATGGCGCTGACCATCACCAAATCATTACCTCAATGGAAGGGCCATTGGGTGAAGGTCGCAGTATTTTTGTTTCGATGTCGAGTTCAGATAGCCACCGTGCCCCAACTGGAATGCGGGCAGTGACGATTACTACCCATACCGCAGTCCAACAATGGTGGGATTTGTTGTGTCAGAACCCAGAGGCCTATCAAGCCCAAAAAGATGGGTATGCTGAGCGCATGATTGCTGCTGTAGATCAGGCTTTACCCGGTTTCCGCAGCAGTACTCAATTGTTGCTGCCGGGTAGCCCAGTCACCTATGAATTTTACACGACACGGCATCTGGGCATGGTCGGGGGATTCCCTATGAAGTCGTTGTTTGCAGCCCGCAGCCCGCGAACGGGTATTGCTAATCTGAAACTGGTAGGAGATTCGATTTTCCCCGGCCAATCCACTGCGGGTGTTACCTTGGGGGCGATACGGGTGGCAAAATTAGTACAACACACCCTGCCCATTAAACAAGTCCACATCTATCAGCGTTCAACTTTGAAAGAAAGCTCCTCCACATGAACGATGCCCCAGTCATTCATTGGTTTCGACGTGATCTGCGATTACATGATAATTTGGCATTAGAGGCAGCCTTTCACACGGGTGCACCGATTTTACCCATCTTTATTTTCGACCCCGCTATCTTAAAAAGTGATTGGTCAGGCGTGCCACGCTTGGCCTTTTTGTTACAGGCATTAAACTCGCTTGACCAAGTGTTGCAGATATGGGGCGGGAAATTACTGGTGCGAATAGGCGACCCGCGTCATGTGTTGCCTATGATTATTCAGGAAACAGGTGCGACGAAGCTGTTCTTCAATAAAGATTACTCGCCGTTTGCTGAAAAACGTGACCAGCAAATTGTGGAGTCGGTCAATATTGCGGTCGCAACCTTTGACGATGCGGTGCTACAAACCCCCGGCACAGTAATTAAAGCTGATGGTGAACCGTACACTGTTTTTACCCCATTTAAGCGTCAATGGCTGGCTCATGCCAAAACACCCATCACAGAGAATTATTTGGCAGGGGGCCGTTTTTATTGCTTAGATGATATGGGACATGTGCCATCACTGAAAGATTTAGGATTCGGCCAATCTGAAACAGAAATCCCCGAAGCCAGTGAACAAAAAGCCGCTGATTTACTCCACCATTTCATGCAAAAAACAATTCAAGAGTATGCTGAGCAGCGCAACATATTGGCGGCTGACCGTAATCAATCTCAAGCTGGAACATCCTATCTCTCGCCCTATTTTCGCTTTGGGCTGCTTTCGCCTCGTCAAGTTTATTGGGCGGCCCGTCGCGCTTATAGCGATATAACATCACCCGTTGCCAAGGAATCGATCGAGACTTGGGTCAGCGAATTGGTCTGGCGCGAATTTTATATGCACATCCTACACTTCTTTCCACATGTCATTGGCGGTAGTTTTCAACGCAAATATGACCGCTTAGCATGGCGGTATGTCCCTGATGAACTGGCGGCGTGGCAGGCGGGTATGACAGGGTATCCAGTTGTTGACGCAGCGATGCGACAACTCAAGGCTATTGGGTGGATGCACAATCGCGCCCGTATGATTGTGGCTAGTTTTTTGACTAAAGACTTACTGATTGATTGGCGGGAGGGTGAACGCCATTTTATGCAGTGGCTGATTGATGGCGACCCAGCCGCGAATAATGGTGGGTGGCAGTGGGCCGCTGGAACGGGAACCGATGCCCAGCCCTATTTCCGTATCTTTAATCCTCAAGCCCAATCCGAAAAATTCGACCCTGAAGGCGTCTATATCCGCTGTTGGCTACCTGAATTACGCGATGTGCCGACTCAATTTATCCATGCACCCCATCTCATGTCGAACCCACCGGGCGATTATCCTGCCCCAATCGTGGAGCACGCCTTGGCCCGTCGGCGCGCCCTTATAGCCTATCAATCTGTCAAATAGTATAGAGGTTTTGCACTCTAAACTATCGTCAACCTGAACCGCAATGGCTACACTAGTGTTTGTGATAGCCGTTTGGTTGGGATGGTATAGGACATTGAATAGAACTCCCCTTCGCAAAATTCGCCGTGATCTTCAAGCCTATCGAGGGCGTACCGCACTCGTCATTGCCAGTGTATTTGTGGGTGTTTTGAGCGTGGTGACTTTTACGACGCTAGGCCAAATTCTTAATCATCAACTGGATGAAGATATTGATATTGGCCGATTGGCAATGCTGCGGGTTTATCTCCGTGCCTCGACCAATGACCCCATCAATAACGATGCCTATTTGGAACCATTGCGTCAGTTGGCAGGGGTAACGATGGTAGAGGGTAGTGCGGACTATCAGATTCAATGGCGTTTAATACGTGATACTGCCCTGCGCAATGGCGAGATTTATGCTTCAACCGAGCCATTCGGCCAAATCCAGATTGAACCGATGCAGTTGATAAACGGACGTTATCCACTATTAGGTCGAAATGAATTGGCAATCGAACGACGCATGGCGGAACGATATGATCTCAAGGTCGGAGATACCCTTGTTTTGCACACCCGCCAACTCATCCCCCGTACGCAAATTTATCGTTTTCAGGACGAGACATGGCTTATCGTTGGCGTTGTATTTAAACCTTATATCAATTTAGGGAGCAAAAACCAAAACACGACCCTCTTTGTCAATTATGCTGATGCCCAGCATATTGCTGGTTTCGCTGGCCTTAGCTCCATTCAGGCTCGCTTTGAAAATTTCAAGATAGCCCAGCAAGAATCCCGCACATTTCGTAAGAATATCAGCGACCATACCCCTTATTCAATCGCTTTTTATATGCTGGATGATCCTAATCAGAACACTTTTATTACGGGGGTGGAGCGCCTGAGTCGTATTTTGATGATTATTTCGGTGGTGACGATGGTGGTGACCAGTTTTCTTGTCACCAATGTGGTCGGCATTATCGTGACCGAACAGCGCCGTCAGATTGGGGCAATGAAAGCTATTGGGGCTACACGGCTTGATATTTTAAGAATATATGGTGGATTAGCGCTGACCTATGGTGGTTTGGGAACCCTGCCGGGTGTGCTTTTGGGGCTTCCATTTGGACGTTATGCCGCCGAAATTATCGCCCCACTGGTCAATGTTTTTGTGGATACCACTTATTTACCACTTCTACCCATTGTCCTTGGCATAGCGATGGGTTTGGGGATTCCGGTTCTTGCTTCTTTTTTCCCCCTGCTTGCCGCTACTCGTATCACAATTTTGGATGCCATGACCGATCTCGGCCTTGTGTCGGGGTATGGTAAAAGCCAAATATTATCTATCACGCGGCGTTTACCCCTGTCTATTTCGATACGACAAGCCTTTAATAATATCATTTTACGCCGTTCAAGATTGGCCCTAAGCACCTTTGCCATTTGTTTAGCCGTCACCGCGTTTATGGGCATGTTAGCTATTTTTTATTCAGTTCAGGGGGTAATGCACGATATCCGAACCCGTTTGGCCCAAGAAGTATCGCTTCAATTGGGGGATGTGGGGAACCTAACGGATTTGCAAACCTTGCTTTCAACCGAACAAGAAGAAGCCATCCGCACAGTTGAGCCGGGAGTCGCAGTTGAGCTAAATATCCAGAACGAAGATAATCCCGATCCCTCAACCCTGTTTGTACTGGCCGTTGATACCCAGACGCAGTTAAGTTATATGCCGTTGATTGAGGGCACAGGCTGGACAGAGGATAGTACACGACAGGGAATTGTCCTCAGTGAAAAATTGGCGGATAGCCTTGGAAAAACTGTTGGGGACACGCTCACCCTTGCGACTGCTAATCAAACCGGGACATTTGAGGTGATAGGGATTGCCGATTTTCCGCTTGAAATTGGATTTATGGAATGGCATCAACTGGCAGATTTTATCGGGCTAACCCTTGATGCTCCGATTCCTAATGCTTATTGGCGACAGGCTGCCATTGGAAAACGGGATGCTAATCAAGATGAAATGAGTACCGCCTATGCGTTGGGGGCAGATGACCGATTACTCAATTATCTTGTGCCGGGGCGTGACCCTGCCGACCACTCTGGGGTTGTCTTGACTTCGGCATTGGCTGAAAAACTCGGTTTTGAGGTGGGGCAGGAAATCGTCTTACGGGTTAATGAAAACGAACAGACCTATTCAATTCTGCAAATCGTCAACATCAACCCCGTCCAATTTAATCTGTTTGCGCAAGATTTGCCTCAAGAATTGCAAGCCCAAGGGAGTGCGTTGGAGGTCATCGCTCTTTATTGGGAAGAGTTGGCCGCGCTCGAAAATTTGGATTTCCGTGAACTCTCCCCTGTCACGACTTTTATTGATATTACCCATCCCGAACAAGGCCTAAACACGCTCTTCGAAACAACTCAGGCTAGTCCGATCTATAGTAATCAGCTTGCTTTCGCCGACCGGATTGCCCGAACCATTTCAAGCGTTGGGTTGGTCTTTAATTTCGCATCTCTATTGTTGGCGTTGGTTGGGGGAATTGGGCTATTGACCATATTATCCATCAGCGTAATGGAGCGCCTGCGCGAAATCGGGGTCTTGCGGTCAGTAGGGGCAGGCACTTGGGCCATCAGTAGTCAGTTTTTGTTGGAAGGCCTGCTGGTAGGATTTGTGGCGTGGCTGGCGGCAGTGCCCCTCAGCTATTTGTTGAGCCACCAACTAATTCAGTTTATCCCGTTTAGTAACATCATTCCTTTTAGCTACCCGGTGGTCGTACCCGCGATTGGATTGATTAGCACAGTTTTTCTGACGATTGTAGCAAGTCTTGGCCCAGCCATTAACGCCTCTCGCAAGACCGTCTCGGAAATTTTGCGTTATCAGTGAGTTGACCCGTTAGTTGGGGGTTTTGAATCACGACCCTCTAGTATATAGGTGAGTTCTTTTGCTACGGAGGGGTCAGCGACGAGGGTCAATTTATCCCCTGTGACTAACTGGGTACTGCCATGTGGCACAATCAAGCGCCCGCCACGTTGAATGGAGGCGACTACGCTTTCGGCGGGCCAATGAATTTCTTGGATAAGTTTGCCATTCGCGGGGGCATTGATCGTCAGGTAGTACTCATAAGCGTGTGCCCCGGTCAGGGTATGTAGACGTAAACGTTCGGCAGTGTGCTGATCCTCCAATTTATGAGCAATAGCGATGTTATAGGCCCGCATAACGCCATGTCGCCCAATAAATCCGACCAATTGGCGCGTCCCCGGCTCAACCACAGGTAAACGCCCTACATCATTTAGGCTCATGCGGCGGATAGCCGTCCACAATACATCATCGGGCGTGACGGTAATCGGATTACGGGTGCAAATATCACCCACCGTCAGTGGCTTTTCACCGTGCATATCATAGGCTCGTTGCAAATCCGAGAGGGTGACAATCCCGGTTAATAAGCCCGCTTCATCTACGACGCATAACGAAAAGGTTTTTAGCCGACGCAGGGTATCGCGTAGCTCAATCAGCGAGGCTTTTTCGGGAAGACTGGGGGCGGGTTTTAACATGGCTTCGCCTACCTTGACCCCCTGCATTAAATCAATATCACGACCTTCCTGTAAATGGATGCCTTTGCGCCGCAGCCCAAAAATATACATCCCTGACGGTTCGATGCGTTCGGCGATGAGCACACAAATGACGGTTGTCAGCATAATCGGCAAAATGAGACGGTAGTCGTTGGTCAGTTCGAAGACCAACATAATGGCGGTAATCGGCGAACGCACCACACCTGCCATCATCGCCGCCATCCCCGCTACAGCATATACCTCGGGCGGGGTTGCATGACTACCACCACCAATGAAATGATCTATGACTAGGCCATAGGCCCCGCCCAACATCGTGCCCACAAACAACGAAGGCGCAAAAATCCCCCCGACAAAACCACCTGCCATGCTAATGCCTGTCATCAGCAATTTGGCTGCACCCAGCATCAGGAGCATGGTTAGGGCGAATTTTGCTTCTCCACTTAGGACTTCATTCATTGTTTCACGGCCTGTGCCCATAATTTCTGGCAGAAAAATGGCGACAATTCCTACCAAAACCCCAGCGAGAGCTGTTTTCAGAGGGCGAGGGAGATGGATGTGATGATGCCACCAATCATGTTGAAAATAGACCCAACGGATGAATAGGGAGGCAATTGGGGCGAGCAAGAGACCTAATGGAATAAAAAGCGGGATTTCTAAAGGGCTCCCCAGTGTATGGGAAAATGGCCCCATTTCAGGATTTGGTTCAATAGCCTGTGTGAAAGCGGATGAAATGACTGCTGCCAAAACAACGACCCCCACCGCTGCGCTGCTAAATGCTCCGTAGAGAATGACCTCAAGGGCAAAAAATACACCAGCAATGGGCGCTTTGAAGGCCGCTGCAATTGCGCTGGCTGCTCCGGCGGCGACCAATAATTTCACTTGTTCTTCGGATAGGTGGCTTTTTTGCCCAATCAGGGAACCAAGATTTGCACCGATTTGAACGCTGGGGTCTTCTGGCCCAACGGATGCACCCGCTCCCAGCGAAATTGAGGAGGCTAACGCTTTGAAAGGAATACGCTGGTACGGGAGCCGCCCACCGACCAATGCGACGGATTCCATAATCCCCGCCACACCATGATGTCGTTCCTCGCCGACGAAGCGGTTCATAACCCAACCGACGACCAGACCCGCAAGGGCTAAACTGAAGATTGCAGCCCCTGAGCCAATCAAAGTCCGACTCAACTCATGCTGGACGCCGTCTATGAATATTTCATGAAAAAATTCGATGCCAGTGCGGAAAATCCAAACAAAGACACCCGTCGCTAAACCCACACCAACGGCTAGAATAAGCAATAAAGTATTTTCGGAAGTGTAGAATCCACCCATTGAAGGGCCTTTGGTGGGCAGGTGATTCGTGATTCGAGAACGTATTGGCATGATGGTATAATCGGATTGGATAAGGCCATTAAGAAGCTGGGTCGGCTATACAATGTTATTATAGCACCTCATGCTTCCGGCTGATTGACCAAGCACCTCATTTCGTGCTATAGTTCGCTAGGTTTGAGTAACTGTGACAAAGTTCTAGTAACACAAGGTTTCGGTTTGCCCCTCAAAGGTTAGGATTGCGATGCGTATTTTGGTGATTTCCGACATTCATGCCAATTTGGCAGCGTTTGAAGCAGTGATGGAAGACGCACACGGTGATTGGGACTATGTATGGTGTTTGGGTGACGTGGTTGGTTATGGCCCTGACCCCAATGAATCCTGCGATTTGCTCAAAAGCCTGCCCCATCTTTGTTTAGCGGGAAATCACGACTGGGCTGCGTTGGGCCGGTTGGATATTCGCACTTTTAATGTGGACGCCCGCCGTGCTGTTGATTGGACACAGCGCACTTTGACTGAAGAAAACATCGCCTATCTTTCCGCCCTTCCAACCACCTTTGTATTGGGCAATTTCACACTGGCCCATGGCAGTCCCCGCGAGCCTGTATGGGAATATATCCTTGACCCGTTGATTGCAGCCCTCAATTTCCCGCATTTTGAAACCAGTTATTGTATGGTGGGGCATACCCATACCCCGGTGATTTATCGCCTCAATGCACCCGATGGTGAAACAGACGCTGTCCAGCCCACCTATCGCATTCCACGCCAACTTAATGGCAAACGCATCATTTTGAACCCCGGCAGTGTTGGTCAACCCCGTGATAGCAATCCCGATGCCTCCTACGGTATTTTGTATGTCGAAGAAGCTATTTTTGAACATCGGCGTGTGCCCTATCCGATCAAAGTCACCCAAGAAAAAATGCGTAAGGCCGATATGCCCGAACGCTTGGTGGCACGCTTAGAACACGGGTGGTAGATCGCTGCACTCACGTCCTATTTTTCCAACAATAAGGATTGATGGATGACAGTTTCGTTGGTGACAGGCGGAGGTGGCTTTATTGGCTCACACCTTGTTGAAGCCCTGCTTGCTGAAGGCCATATAGTGCGTGTGGTGGACGATTTTTCGACAGGCAAGCGCGAAAATTTAGCGACGGTCGCAGCCAAAATCACCTTACATGAAATCAGCATCACCCATGCGAATGCCTTGCAAGAAGTCATGCAAGGGGTGGATTATGTGTTCCACCAAGCTGCGATTGCGTCGGTTCCGCGTTCCATCGAAGATCCGCTGTTATGCCATGAAGTCAATGTCACGGGCACACTCAATGTCTTAAACGTGGCTCGGCAGGCGGGAGTCAAGCGTGTGATTTATGCGGCCTCCTCATCGGCTTATGGCGATATTGAAGGCGATGCCCAAGATGAATCCATGCCCCCCAAGCCGCTGTCGCCCTATGGTGCAGCAAAATTGGCCGGGGAATATTATATGCAGTCGTTTTATCATGTGTATGGACTAGAGACGGTCTGCCTGCGCTATTTTAATGTGTTTGGCCCGCGCCAAGACCCCAATTCCGAATATGCGGCGGTCATCCCCAAATTTGCGACAGCCATGCTGAAGGGCCAAGCCCCCACCATTTTTGGTGATGGCAAACAATCGCGTGATTTCACCTATATTGCGAATACCATTCAGGGTAATTTGCTGGCGATGCAGAGCCACGCGGCAGTGGGTCAGGTCATTAATTTGGCGTGCGGTCAGCGTCAGACGTTGTTGGATGTTGTGCGGGTGATTAACGATTATTTAGGCAGCAGCATCAAACCTGTACTTGCGCCTGCCCGCCCCGGTGATATTAAACACTCCAAAGCTGATATTTCTAAAGCCGAAGAATTGCTAGGGTATAAACCCGCCACTTCATTTACGGATGGGGTGTATCGCACGGTTAGTTGGTTCGCCTCGCAAATGCCACGAAAATTTGATTCCTGTGTCTAAGATTACGCGCTTCGTTTGGATTATCGCTGCGGCCTGCCTAGTGTGGGCTGTGATTTTGGCGTTAGATGTTGTCCCCCAATTGCGCGGCGATTATGGCTGGCGTTGGCCCTTTGCCGAGCCTGAAAACTATACCTACTTGCTGCCTCTCATTATTAGCCTCATCATCTATATGGGCCTCGGTTGGAAATTGCAGGGCCGTGCCACTGCCCATCTTTTAATCGCATGGGCTGTTCTGGGTGGTATAGTCCTGACCGTTGCGGCGCTCTATGTGACGACAGATCGCCTACGCTATGAGCTTTATACCCGTACCATTAGTGGTTTAAGCGCGGGTTGGCATTATGCCGCTGCCGATATGGATGACCGAGGCGGGGCGGAAAAAGCACTAGAAGACTGGCCTGATTTTATGGCGAGTTACGAGTATTTTTCCAGCCATATGACCACCTCACCGCCGGGGATGCCGCTGACCTACTACGGAGTCAATCAGCTTTTAGAAAAAACGCCTGTTTTGACAGACCGACTCGCGCCAACTTTACGGGCGGAGCAATGCCATAATTATCGCATTATCAGCTATAGCGACGCCGAATTATCGAGTGCGTGGCTGGGCATGTTGACACCCTTATGGGGTAGCCTGATAGCCCTCCCGCTGTACTGGTTAGGGCGACGTTTATACTCCGAACAGGCGGCGCGTTGGAGTGTGTTGTGGTGGCCGCTTATCCCCGCATTTTTGATGTTTACCCCCACACCCAATACTTTATATCCGTGTTTGACCGTGCTTGTCCTTGTATTTTTAGCTAAAGGCATTTTAGATCGGCAAGCTAGATGGGTATTGGCGGCGGGGCTGGGTGCTGCCATTCTGACCTTTATTCACTTCACCCTTTTGCCTATTATTTTTTTTGCAGGCCTTTTCACCCTCGGTGAATATTTTCGGCGGCGAAAATCGGATAGCCTGCGATGGCATTGGCCTATCATTATAGGGGCATGGTTTGGGGCGGGGTTATTACTGTTTTGGGGTGGATTTTATCTCGTGTCAGGTGTCACTATTTGGGACATCATGGATCAGGCTTTTAACGAACACCTCACGCTTGACCGGCCCTATTTCCCGTGGTTGTTTTTGCACCTCAATGACTTTTTTATGTTCACGGGCTGGCCTCTGACTCTTTTAGCCGGAGTGGGCATTGGGCAAATCGTTCGTGCCTTCCGACGCAAGGAGGCCCAATCGCTGTCACCGGGAGCTATTTTCTCGGTAGGCGCGGTGGTGACTTTGCTGGTGATTGATTTATCGGGAACTCAACGCGGCGAATCAGGCCGAATCTGGTTGTTTTTATCCCCGGTCTTAGTATTGATGGCAGGTAGTGTTATTGGGGGTATAGATGCCCGTAATGGCAAGCTGATAACAGTTGTACAAGCTGGCATGGTCGTGGTGATGGTAGGTTATCTACGGGTGATTGGGTCGGGTTTATCTGAGCCGCCGCAACATGCTCCCGTGTTAACTGAAACTTCGCCGACTGCCCTCATTGGAAATGGTTCTGAATTTGCAGGTACGCTCGATTTGCTCAGTTTTGCTGGGCATATTGAAATGTTGCCAGACGATAATGGGACAGCCCAACCGACGCTGGTTATTTGGCTCAATTGGCGCTCAAAAGGGCAATTGGATATACCCTATTACCTATCATTTATCCCCGTTTCACCCGAAGGTCAGCCTCAGCCAGCGACTGTATTGCAGCCTTTTGACGAGCAATATCCTATCACTTGTTGGCTACCTACCAGTGGCGAAATGAATGATCGCCTAGTTATCCCGCTCCACAGCGAATCAGCCGATGGCGAATGGTGGGTAAGCCTCGCCATAATGGATCGGAATGGCAAGGCTCTTGAGGTAACAACACCTAATGGGACACCTGACCAACAAGTCGGCTTGGGGCCGTTTAAAACACTTACCCCGTGAAAAAAACTCATGGGCCTGGTTTTGCCCACGAATCTGGCCCAATATGCGCTTTAGAGGCGGCTTCCTCAAATTCGGCTCGATAGGGGTGATCTAAATAAAATTGAATCATCCGCTGTGGCGTGTCGGCAAAGCGACCTTGATCTGACCATGTATAGACATAAAAAGCATGGATATAGAGCAACGCCAACGGGATAAATGTAATCAATACCACGCGAGTCACAATCCATCGAAAATGGGTAGGCTTGAAAGGACTGAGTGCGTGCTTATTTCCCAACAAGGCACACGCAGCCACAACAAAAATGGGATATAGCTCCGTCATGCGCCGCATTCCAAAAGAATCGCCTGCGTTCCAGTCCAGCGCCGCCCCATTGATAAGAATCTGTAGACCGATAGCGACCCCACAAAAATAGGCCCATGCCCGATTGATACGCCACAAGAAAAACAGCCCAAACACACTTAAAAGAATGACGGGTGAGTGGAGAATGGTCATTTGTAGAACATCCCAAGCATGGATGGGGGGGCTAAAAAAGCTCTGCTTCTCGACGGTATCATAGGGAACAGTCAAAGGTTGATTGAACAGGTAATCCCAAAAAATGGGCAATGGGAGCAGGCTAATGGCTGTGACAACACCAGCGAGAATCGCCCCTTTCCACTGACGCTGATAGGCCAATAGACCCCATGCAGGTAAGGCAATGAGCAATAGCTGCCAACGGGATAGTATCATTAGCCCTGCACTAATGCCCAGTCCAACCCATAGCCATGCTCGAAACCGATTTGAAGAAGTTTGAGCCGGGTTTTGGTCTGGAATAATGCCTCCCGTCGCCCGACTCAGCAGATAGATGAAACAGGCGCACATAAACGCACCGGGATTATGCGAATTCAATGGAGTAGTGGTGCTGTAGTAAATTAAAGGTGTGCCAATGAGAAACACGAAGGCAACAAAGGCAGCCATGCCATTGCCGGTCAATTGTCGGCCTACCCGCCATGCCAATAGGACAGCGCCGAGCGCCATCGAATTTGCCCCAATCATCAGCCACAGACTGTAAGATTGGGCTACCCCTTGCATTTGACGGAAATACTCAGGATTTTGATTCCACCAACCTTGATGATAAAAAATGTCGCCTAATTTATAAAAGGGTGCTTGCAGAAAGGCCGCCCCAAACGGGAAGACCGTCACATATTTGCCAGTGTCGGCGTACCAAACGATTTGATAGGTATTGGTGGATTGAAATTTTTCGGCTTGATTGGCGAGGTCAATATCGCCATCAAGGGTAAGGGTGTCCACCCATGCTAAATAAGCTACACCATCGCCACGTATGAGTGGACGGTCGTAAACTATCAAGGCATAGACAGAGGTGATAGACAAGGCCACCCAGATGAGCAAACCGCTTTGCAACAACCGCAGTAATGTACGGCGCAGAAGCAAAAATGGCCATAATAAACTTGGTTGGTAGGGGAGCGTATTGGGAAAAGCGTTGGGTGATATAAACGGAACTAAAGGGGGTGGTTTTGGAAATTCCCCTTGTGAACCTGCCATATGTTTTTTTCCTAGCCAGAATCCGATTCGTGACTAGTATAGACACATTGAGTTACGGGAGCGTTACAATGGGGTTACAATTCTGTAACATGAAGTGGATGTAAGGAAGACGCCTAGTGGGAGTAGGGTAATGAGGAGTTAAACTAGGAACGCAAAACGGGTAGAGATGAGGAAGGAGGCGGGGTTGGAAAGGTGGTCGAAGTTCCAACAATCCAAGAAATGTGCATTGAGTTGGCAGTGACCTACTCTCCCAGAGGACGACTCCCCCAGTACCATCGGCGCTGACGGGCTTAACTGCCGGGTTCGGGA
>JACRBG010000021.1 GCA_016234595.1 Chloroflexota bacterium
CGCCATCGTAGCCCGCTCAATTTCCTTGTCAATCTCGTGGCGGGTTTGATTGCTTATACTTTTCAACCTAAAAAGCCCAGCCTCCATATCGAGGCTTCCGCTTTAGTGCCCATCTTTTAGTCTTATCCAAAACTCAGGTTAACATAGCTATGTTACAACTGAGCCTGTTATGGAGTAAATCGAGTGAGTAAGAATGAACAAGGCTCTCTTTTCATATATCTTGTGATGACTATCGTGGGCGTATTGTTCCTGTTTAAAACAGATGCTGTTATCCGATATGACCTAAAAATCTATCCTTATGCGAAAGATAGATATAAATCTGGAGTCGTAAGGCGTTTTTTTAAGTTAGGTGGGGCAATTTTCCTTATCGTGGGAATTCTTAACTTACTTGGCATACTTATTTAAAGGGGGCAACATGAAAAAGATCGCCATACTACATTATGCCAGTCCACCGGGGGTCGGCGGCGTGGAAGTTACCATGCTGCATCAAGCACGTGGCCTAACCAAATTGGGGTATGCTGTCCGTATCATCAGTGGGGTGGGGGGCGAGCTTGACCCGACTATCGAAACTGTGATCAATCCCCTGTTTGGTTCCAAACACCCCGATGTCCTAAATGTCAAAGCCGAATTAGACACTGGGCGAGTGAGTGGTGCTTTTACAGAATTAGTCGGGCAAATTGAACGGCGCTTGGCGGAGGCGCTCGAAGGCTGCGAGGTGTTGATTGCCCATAATGTATTGTCGCTCAATAAAAACCTGCCACTGACCGCCGCCCTTGAAAAAATTCATCGGCATGGCAAATTTAAATTATTGGCATGGTGTCATGACATCGCGTGGACAAGTGACCACTATCGCCCCGAACTGCACGAAGGCCAGCCCTATGATTTACTACGCCATCAGTGGCAAAATGTGACTTATGTAACGGTCTCGAAACCGCAGCGTGTCGAATTAGCCAATCTCCTAGACATTCCACCGCATCAAATAGCCGTTGTGCCGCCGGGGGTGGATTATCCTGATTTCTTCAAATGGACATCAACTACAAAATTCTTGGAAGATGAATTACACCTGCTCGACGCCGATGGCCTGTTATTGCTGCCTGCCCGCCTGACCCGCCGCAAAAATATCCAATTTGGCCTGCGTATTTTGAGTGAAATCCGTGACCAATCCAGCAAAGACTATCGCTTGATTGTGACTGGCCCACCCGGTCCGCATAACCCCACCAATCAAGCCTATCTCGATGATTTATTGAATCTGCGGCGTGTGTTAAAAATCGAACAGTCTGCCCATTTTTTGTATCAATTGGGTAATGGGGACAAATCCCTTGTGCCGGATGATGATACACTGGCAAATCTGTATCAATTGGCGGATGGCCTGCTGTTTCCGAGTTTTCAAGAGGGCTTCGGCATCCCAATTTTAGAAGCCGGATTGGTGGGATTACCCATTTTCTGCGCCGACATCCCACCCTTACGCGAGACGGCGGGCCCAGATGCCCTTTATTTTGACCCCGTACAGGGTGAACCGAAACGCATTGCCGAGGAGATTCTGCGGGTATTGCAGGGCAGCGCGACGGCCCGACTGCGCCGCAAAGTGCGCCAAAATTATCGCTGGGATACCCTGATCCGTGAGAAAATAGTGCCCCTGATTGAGTAAGTGGGGCGCATGGGTGGTCGCTCTAGAAAATGTCGGGATTGGTTTTTTTGTTATACCACCCCACCAAAACGCCCAGCACAATGCCACCCAACACGCCCCCAACCCCGGCAAAAACCAGTCCCATGTCATCCAAGCCGGGGCCTTTATCGCTCAATTCGTCGCCAATATTCCGACGGTGGCTGAGTGCATCATCGCAATAATAATTGTAATAAACGCGAGTCCCAGTATCCCGGCGGGTGATCGCCAAGGTCTCATCTGGTCGGCATAACTTGGCGGCTTCGGCATCCAAGTTTTCGAACCATTTCCCCGAGCGCCACATCGCCTGTAGTGAGCCAGCCACGATCATGCACAGCCCCACCCAAAACAGCAGCAGAATCAAGGCCACCCATAGTTTTTTCATGGTAGTTCGCCTTCACCAAGTGAGTTCCACCACAGCCAAAAGCCCAATACCCCAGCGACCAATGCTAACCCAGCCCCTACGAAGACCCGCCATAAATTGCCTAACCCGGGGGCCTTGCTGTCGGCTTCGTCCGTAACATCACGGCGGTGGCCCTGTGCATCTTCGCAAGCATATTCTTCGCGGCTGTCCCCGCCGTTATCCGTTCGGATAATTTTTAGTGTCTCATCGGCGTGGCATAATTTGCTGGCCTCAAGGCCCCGCTGTTCAGGCCATTGAGCCGACAGTTGCAGGTAGTGGATGGAGCCTGCTGTGAACAGATACAACCCACCACATAACCCCACTACGATGATGAATCCCCCCAGCAGTTTTTTCATGAGGACGCTCCCTCATCCCTTTTTTGCCGAGGGGTTGCAAGATAAGCCAACAGCGCTGCCACCAGTGTGATACCAACCCCCGCAAAGGTCGTTTTCAGATCGCCGATGGAAGGGCCCGCCGCGTCTAATTCATCCACCAGATTATTGGTGTTGCCCTGCGTGTCGTCGCAATAATAGTCAAAATAGGTACGACCACGATTGCTGGTGGTTTTGGTGACACGGAACGTCTCATCCGGTTTACACATATCAGCGGCGACTTTGTCAATGTTATTCACCCAGTCGGCACTGCGTTGTTGATAATGTCGCATGTTTATCAAAATCATGCTGATACCCACACTAAATAGTGCCATCACCACCAAGATCAACCATTTTTTCATGGCGTAGATTTCGCTATCCCCCAAAAAATACACCTGATATTTTGATTGTACGAATTGTGCGATAGGGGGCAAGCGGAATGTGGGGCGGTGTCCAAAAGAAAACCCTACAGCACCGATGATGGCAACTGTAAGGTTATGACAATGTTTTGGTCAGCGCGGCACGTGGGATTTATCTCCCTAGGTGTATCTATTGGCAATAGAGGCTGGCAAACCCATTCCCACTGCATTGCTCATCGGTAATATCGGAGTCATCAGTGGCAATGGTCAGTTGTGAAAAACTACCTCGCCACCGCGCAAATTGGAACAAGCTCACAAAAGTGCAATCAGGGTTCAACAACTCGACAGACGTCCCTGATGACCGAATTCCCCTGCGGGTTGGGATGGTGACACGTACCGATACTGATGATGCCAGAATGCTTGCCGCCGTCCCGGTGAGCTTGAGCGAGAAGAAATGTTTATCAATAACGTCGGGGGGGGTAGGTGGGTTCCACGCGATATAGCCATTAAATGTCTGAGGTGTACCAATAACCTCTCCGGATGCAGATTTTAAGGTGTACTCTGCCTGATAACTGACGAGGGGTGGCGCGATCATATTGACTACGACCAGATAACAGACGTCTGGGATAACCACGATCTGTTGCAAGATGACTGGATAGGCGGTGATGACAAAGACGGGATTCAAATCGGGGCATCCCCCGCGTTCTGGCGTCCCAGCTTCATTCGGGCACACATCTACATTATCCATTACACCGTCCACATCAAGGTCAACATATTCACAGCCGTGTGCTTCGGGTGTGCCAACTAAATTCGGGCAGATGTCTACGTCATCTGGCACGGTGTCCCCATCACTATCGCCGCTGGGGCAACCAGTGGGTTCTGGGCCGGGGTCATTCGGGCATTGGTCAAGCTGATCGGGAACACGGTCTTCATCAGTATCAGGGCAGCCGCCATATTGACGTGGCCCCGCGACATTTGGACACTGATCTACTGAATCGCTCAATGTATCCCCGTCGGTGTCAACGGGTGGAGGGCAGCCATCATTGGCCGCTGTGCCAATCTCAGACGGGCAGATGTCTACGTCATCGGTCACGCCGTCGCCATCACTATCGGGGGGCAGGGGGCAGCCATCGTTATTCGCTGGGCCAGCCTCAGACGGGCAGGCATCATCTGGATCGAGTAGCCCATCGCCATCGCTGTCGGGGGGCAGGGGGCAACCGCTGTTACTCGCAGGGCCAACGACCTGTGGACACGCATCAACGTTATCAGTGACCCCATCGCCATCACTATCGTTAGGGAGGGGGCAGCCTTGATTATTGACCGCACCAAAGGTATCTCGACATTCGTCCACTTCATCTTGGACAGTATCGCCATCTTGATCGGCAAAGGGACATCCCAGATTTTCAGGAATACCCGCTACGGTTGGGCAAGCATCGCGGATATCGGGTATACCATCTTCATCGGTATCGTCTGGCCCCTGTGCCGTGACCATCTGAATTCCAAAAATTACGCTGAATACAATCAACAGGGCCGGAATGAATTGAAGTGCTTTTTTCATGATTGTTTACGGTATTCGCTACCGTGTGTCTCCTATCACGCTACCTGAAAGATGATGTTTATTGGTTTTTGTATTGCTCTAGGATTTCGGCAAACGTTTGGCTAAATTCAACACTGCGTAGGATGGTATGCAGGGTTTCTTCTTGGTTCGCGGCATTCCCCGGTGAGGCCAAGAGGATGGCTACCCCGATAAAATCTTGGGGCGTCTGCCAGATTGCCAGCATACCCTCAGTGGTCGTCCCCTGCGTATAGCTCACTTGGGCAATGGTCGCTTCACCCACCTCTTCCGATAAGATAACATCACCCGCCGTGACCACTCGTTCTGGGCCGAGGTCTTGATTAAATTCGACCATCGTATCGCGCAGGCCTGTGATCTTATCTTCCAATGTCTGGCCCTGTATCCCCAAAGCATCGGCATAGGCGGTGGGGAAAAATAGCAGCGAAAGCAATATATCGCCTTCAGCCGGGACAAAGCCCTTTTCTTGAACCGCATCCAACACCGCCTCCGAATTGGCGATATTGATATTGCCTTTTTCATCGGCTTCGGCAAACCACTCGGTGGGATATTGAAATGTCACCAACCCGTCGTCGGTGCTGAATTTCTGAAACCCATCTTGGGCGGAGGTCGTCAGTGGGCTGATAATGAGCAAAAGCAGTAGGCTCACGGTAAGACTCACTAATGGGGCCTTTTTCATGTAAATGTCCTTTCCACTGTGTATGAACGATAAGCGATTGAACCAATCAGGTATTGATGAGGTTCCAATGCAGTGAATATGGTTGTACTGTAAAACGAATATCCGCTGCAAGTAAGGATGATGAGGGGGTAGTAACGCCCTCAATTTAGTCTTTTGTCGGCACTTTTTTGATAAAAGAGTTGAATCGGCCCAAGCGTACGGTTAGCGACTCGCAGGCGTGGGGTTGTGAGGTAATATTGAAACGTGCAACAAGCCGAGGAGGGCTATTTTCATAATCACCGAAATCATCGAGCGCGTATGACAATGATTAGATTGATCACCCAATGAATATTTTGAAGACTAAGAGGTGTGTCAAATGTTCAGTCTAAGGCGTAGTGTCCTCATCATGGTGGCGTTTATGGCGACGGCCATATTGGCTACATCTGGTACAGTTAAAGCGCAGCAAACAGATGCTGAAGTTTGGTATTGGGCCTATAACGATTCGCAAATTATCGCGTATACAGCAGATGGTAAGTCCAATGTCATTTATGAAGCGGAGGGCGCATTTGTAGATAGCCAATTAGAAGGGCTTCGATTATCCTCTGATAGAGCATGGTTGCTGGATAACTACAATCAAGATTTCCCACCTTTATTAGACCCATATATGGCATTGAGTCTGTCAGATGGGATATATCCACAAAGTTACGAACACCCATATTTGGTACTGACTCAAGGCGGGCCTACAATCCGCAAAGGCTTTGTGTATAACGTAGAGACACAGGAAATTCGGCAGTTAACTGATTGGCTTGTAGCGAATTATTTTGGGTATGATAAACATCAAAAGCCTCAATTTTTAGCGGATGGACACACGTTACGATACTACAGCGTAAAAGAAAACTCAGCACCAGAATGGGATGAAGGGACATTACGCGAATTGGATTTGACTACCGGGAATGAAACCACCTTACTCAATATTCCTTTTTTAGCAACTGACTTTTATGCAAGTGAAGACGGAGAACAATGGTGGTTTCCCAAAGGGTCTTTTGATGGTGATTATGAAGCGGTTATGACCTTTGGGCCGCCCAATCCTCAGATTACCAGCCTTATGAAAAATGGAGACGGATACTTTCGAATGGGACATTTAGTAGTCTACGACTTGCATTCTGGAAATGCCGCACTAAGTCTATATCCGCTTTCTGGGGAAGCCCCCATCACTTATAACGCGCCAACAAACCAACTCGATTTCTCGTATCTCTACCTAGATGGTCGTTTGCTCGTTGGAGATGATTTTTGGCAACAGTGGTTGTTGTCTCCACAATCTGACCCAATCCCGTTGGGGGCTGTTCCCTTGCCCATGATAGATGACATCGAATATCGATATAGTGGCGATGGGGAGTTTTCGGCAGATGGACGTTGGGTGATAACTAGGGGCTGGGAAACAAGTCTCTATCAGTTATGGGATATGGAACAGGGGATTATTGTATTAGAAGAATCTGTTGACCCCGAGTTGATGGTTGCCCAATATACAGCCGAAAGGGTTCTTTTGCGCAAACGTAACCGCCAGATAGAAATATCCGGCGAGGTGGGCATTCTCTATTTAGCAGAAGAGCGACGCATAATCTATTTGCCTGATGCGCCCACAGGACGCTGGTGGGATATACTCCCCGATGGGCGGCTTTTGTATGAGGAAGAACCTACTTCGGAAATTCGGACGCCGGGAATCTATATTTATGATGTGGCAACCGAAGAATTTACGCCGTTGCTGTTGAATGTCAAACATATCTGGTTGCGGCGTGATTTTGATAGATAAGCCTCTTTAGAAACTTATGAGGCAGGATTGTTCAATACCTGCCCCACATTCACTTACACCTAACTACATCCGTACCCGACCCGCCGTGCGTGCTGACAAGCCAATCACTGCGACGCCAATCGCCAGCAGCGCCGCGATTTGTACCCACACCCCGCCAAGCGATTCCCCCGTCATCATAATCGCCCGTAACGCGGTGTTCGCATGGGTGAGTGGCATCAAATAGGCAATCGGCTGCAACCAACCCGGCATTTGTTCAATTGGCCACAGCACCCCGCCCAAAAACACCTGCGTCACGACCACCAGCGGGATAAATTGCAGCACCTGAAATTCGTTCCGCGCAAAGGTACTGAGGAAAATCCCCAAATTGACTGAGACCACCACCAACAGCGACTCGATCACAAACACGTTTAACAGATTGCCGTGATAGTGGATATTCAGCACAAATACCGTGTAGAGCAGGGTGATGACGCCTTGCAGCAGACCAAAAATCAGAAAGCCCAGCATATACCCGATGATAATTTCCAGCGGTTGGATGGGGGTCGCCTGCAATCGTTCCAACGTTCCCGCCAGCCGTTCGCGCAAAAAGGAGATGCTGGTCAGGATAAACACGAACAGGAACACAAACACCCCAATCAAGGCCGAGGCCGTGTAATCCAGCGTATCAAATTCTGGCCCACCATTGAGATAGGTCGCCTGCAAAGTTGCCAAGCCTGCCAATGCCTGATCGCCGACCTGTTCAAAGGCATTGCGTAATCGTTCGGCGACCGTTGGGTTCGACCCTTCAAACTGGATATTCAGTGTTAGTTGACGGGTCTGGGCAACCTGTGCTGAAAAATCAGCGGGCAGGGTGATGACAGCATCCAATTCCCCATCTTCGATTTTGTGTTGGGCCTCGTCCGCATTCATCAATCTCGTGTTGAATAACTCAAAATTCTGCAAATTAGCCGTCAGTCGATCCCCCAAATTGACCGACTGGTTGCCAAATGCGACCCCCTCATCTTGATTCACAACCGCGATGGTCAGGCCGCTGGGCTCAACCCGAATGAGGACACCCGCCACCGTCAGCAAAATGACGGGCACAACAATAATCAGGGCCAGCGTGCGTTTATCAGCGACCAATTGTTGGGCCACACGCCGCGCGAGTATAACGATGCGATTGAGATTCATTGCACCATCTCCTTTTGTTCGGCAAACCACAGAAATGCCTCTTCCAGATTGGCTTTGTTGGCCTGTTTCCGTAGCGATTCCGCTGAGCCTTCCGCCAATAACTGCCCCCCACGTATAAAACCGAGTCGGTCACAACGTTCGGCCTCATCCATGACATGGCTGGACACGATAATGGTGATGCCCTGCTCGGTTAGGTGTCGGAAATGTGCCCAAAATTGCGCCCGTAATTGCGGGTCAACCCCAACGGTGGGTTCATCCAGTAGGATAATTTCCGGTTCATGGGCCAGCACCGAGGCCAGTGATACCCGTTGTCGCATTCCACCCGATAAGGTTCGAATCGGGCTGTCGGCGCGATGGGCCAACTCGACCAATTCCAGCGCGGCTTGGATTTTGGCTTGGTCACGGCAACCCATCAATCCCGCAAAAAACGCCACATTTTGCCGCACCGTCAAATCATCATAGAGGGCTGAGGCTTGGGTCATATAACCCAATCGCGACAAAATGGGTTTAGATGGCATGGCCTCATCTAATACCCATACCTGCCCCTGATCGGGTTTGATTAGGCCGACAATGCTGCGAATCAGGGTGCTTTTGCCTGCGCCATTTGGCCCCAACACCCCAAAAATCTCGCCGCGTTGGATGGTCAAACTTAAGCCATGCAGGGCGACCACCTTGCCAAATTTCTTATAGACCCCTTCGATTCTGACGGGTTCGGTTTTTGCAGATTCAGGACTGGTCATCGGATAGCTCCTTTTGTAGACCATTGAGGATGATATTCACCATGTGCGTTTGCCATTCCTCTTCGCTAATTACGCCTAATAAAAACGGCGGCATCACATTGCCCGTCATCACATACCCAAAAATCTGCATTGCCATAAACCGCATGATGACTGGGAAAGGTAAATCTTGGCGTACCCCTTCCAATGTCGTCAGGCGTTCAAAAATACCTGCGATGTGAGCCTGCAATTCAGTAATTAGGGCATGAATATGGGCCGCTTCAAACTCCAAATAATCAATCATGGCTAATTGGACAAAACTCAGGTGGCGGCGCATATAATCGGTCATATTGCGAAATACCACATCAATAAATTCCGCTGTTGTGTCTCCCTGTGTCGTCTCCACCAAACGAAAAATCTCCTGATACGGGCTACGATATTCCAACAATCCCTTAAAGATGCTCTCCTTATCGGGAAAATGGTTATAGAGCCCCGCTGCCGATTTGTAGCCAGCGGCACTGGCAATATCGCGCATACTGGTGGCGCTGTAGCCTTTTTCTAGGATCAACTTTTCGGCGGCTTCCAAAATGACAATGGCACTCTCAGCAAATTCAGCCATAGTTACCCCTTTCGTATGAACGAACGTTCGTTCATATACTAAAATACTGCGGTGAAGCCATCTTGTCAAGAGGCACAGGAAATTCGCATTTGTTGGGTACAATACGGATGACAACATGGGAGATTAGGGAGGATAATCGTAGTGGATAACAACGTAACCTATCACATGCTGTTGGCCCTGACCGAGATGGAAAATGCTGGGGCATGGGTCACACTAGCACTCAATATGCTGCCCCCCGGTGGCGAACTGCACCTTATTGGCCTCGTAACCATTCCCGAAGGCCTTTCCCTTAGCGAAGGTGCGACCCCCGCCCAACAATGGCGCGACACCTTTAGCCTCTTTGCGGCGAGCCATCCTGAAATTCATGACGAAGTCAAAGTCCGGGTGGATTATCAGCCGATGGCACGGGTTATGGAAGATTGCGCCAACCATCGTGCTAATTTGCTGCTTGTCCAATGGGGTGGGGAGGCGACGACAGGGGGCTGGTCAACTGAGACTCTATTGCAACAGACCCCCTGTGATCTCGTTTTGGTGCATGGGGTCTTTTGGCAGACGAGTGGCCCGGTGCTGCTCAGCTTGCGTGGTGGCCCCAATTTGACCCTCGGTGTCGAGATGGCGAAGACGCTGGCTGAAAATGAATTCATTACGCTGTTTCATGCCGCCGATAATCCCCGCTATGCCCCCGATTTGCAATTATTGATGAACAGCGCCCCTGAAATTCGACGGGTCATTACCGCGGTTGGGGACGTGGAACGTGGCATTAAACGCGAGGCGGCAGGACATCGCGCGATTGTTTTGGGGTCATCTTTCGCTGGCCCAAGCCCATTGGTGCAGCACCTCATCCAGCAATCCAACACCGCTGTCGTCGTGGTACGCGCCAAACAACAAGAGCCCATTACTTTTCATGCCCCGCGTCGTGGCCTATTTGGTCGTCGCCGCGCCTCGCAACCCCCCGAAAAACCACAGGAAGAACTTTCGATACAGGTGGATCGCTGGTTTGCCGAAAATACTTTCCATAGCAACGAATTTGCTGACCTCCAAGCCCTGTTGACCCTTAAAGAAAAACAAGGGGCCACCATTAGCATCGGCCTGCCTGCCCTTAATGAAGAAGAAACTGTCGGCAAGGTGATTTGTACCCTTAAAAAAGCCCTTATGGAGGATTTGCCGTTAGTAGATGAAATTGTCGTAATTGACAGCCTCTCGACTGATAAAACCGTCGAAATTGCCGAGTCGCTGGGTGTGCCCGTCTATAAACACCCTGAGATTTTGCCGGAGGTGGGCAGCTATCGGGGTAAGGGCGAGGCGCTGTGGAAAAGTCTCTATGTTTTAAAGGGTGATATTGTGGCGTGGATTGATACCGACATTACCAATATCCACCCGCGTTTTATTTATGGGATTCTTGGCCCGCTGCTTAAACGACCCGACGTGCAATATGTGAAGGGCTTCTATCAACGGCCTATCAAGGTGGGCGATCAATTGCAGGCCTATGGCGGGGGGCGGGTGACTGAATTGGTGGCACGCCCATGGTTGAATCTGTTCTATCCCGAACTTTCGGGCATTGTTCAGCCTCTTTCGGGGGAATATGCGGGTCGTCGCTCCGCCCTAGAGAAAATGCCATTTTTTAGTGGCTATGGGGTTGAAACGGGTCTCCTCTTAGATTTGTTAAATACCTATGGTTTAGACGGCATCGCCCAAACGGATTTAGAGGAGCGGGTGCATCACAATCAGCCACTGGTCGGCCTTAGTAAAATGTCGTTTGCCATCTTGCAGGTGTTTATCATGCGACTGGAAAAGCGTTATGGGGTGCAGTTGTTGGATAAGGCTAACCGCACGATGAAAATGGTTGCCTACGGTCCGGAACGTTTTGCCTTGGATGTCGCCGAAATTGGCGATGTTGAGCGCCCACCTATCAACACCCTGCCCACCTATCGGGAAAAATTTGGGATTTAGGAGAGTGAGCCATGTTCAAAATTAGAGGAATTCTTCTTTTCTCACTCATGTGTTTGGGTGTATTTGCCACACCAACAAGTGTTTCGAGCATAGACGACGAATTGCTTTGGTTTTGGGCTACCACCCCTGATGGGCTTGTCGGTTACTCGTTGGATGGTCAGGTGAATCTCCTATTGGATGATCCTGCACTGGCAACAGGAAATTTTGAGGCTTGGCGATTATCATCCTCAACTGCCTTAATTAGCGAACATCAGCGACAGAAAATGTATTTAGTAGATACGAAGGCAATGTATCTGCTGGATAACGGTTCCTATGAGTCTTTTGATCGTCTGGAGCCGCAAATCTATAAACATCCTTACCTCGTTTTGTTCATTAACGCTGGTTATTCATCTGCATTCGTCGTGGATGTAGATCAAAAGACAGTGAGTCCTTTATCAGGGCAGATACGTTTCCCTGAAAGTAAACCCGTTATTTTATCCGATGGAAAAACCTTGAGATATTTCAGCTATCTTGTCTCAGCATCTGATCCCCAAGCCAAAGATGCCCTCTTGGAACGGAATCTACAAACGAATGAGGAAATACTCTTGATTGCCCAAAATACGTTTGATGTATTCCGAAGTTGGGATGGAGAACAATGGTGGATCGGGGGGCAATTTAATGGGGATACTCAGATGTTGAATGAAGTATTTACCATTGGAGCTGTAAACCCTGAGATCACCGAACTTATCAGGAAGAAAATTGCGGTTGTTCGTGATAAATGGGCCATTACTTTTGATCCGCAATGTACATCTGATTGTGAATTCAATATTTTATCGCTCACAGGCCAAAATCTATATCATTTCACCCTAGAACGGGCTGGGGCTCAACCACCTTTTGTGAGGGCTGAACTCTCGAACAATAGGTTACTTGTGTTGGTAGATGAGTACCAAAATGGAACACTATATGTGCTGAATTCTTCTGGCGAGGTAACAGAACTTGGTTTTTTACCCTATGGTGGGATTGACGGAGCATTCCATTCAAGCAATGGACGATGGGTTATCACTTCTACAGAGCCGATTGATCCAACTAACTACCAATTATGGGACTTAGAACAGATGGAAATTGTAGGTAACTACGCAGCGGATCATTATATTTCCACATATTTCGCCTCAGAGTTCGTACTTACCTATTCTGACTACAGTATCGCCCGCTTGTATGATGCTAGAACGGGACAGGAAATCGATTTGTCCCATTACTCTGGTAGATTCTTTCAATTGCTTGACAGCGGCCAGATGCTTTATGAAATCTTGCCAGACAGTGACTTACCAGCAGGCATTTATTTAGTAGATGTGTTTTCCAACACTACAACTCTCCTTGTGCCAATGGGTCAAGCAATACACATGGAGGAAATTCGGTAGATCACGGTGTCTCTGTGCTTGACCTGCCAATTTATTGTAGATGTACCCTGCCTGCCTATCGGGAGAAATTTGGGCAATAGGCAACTTATTGGGGTGTTTCACGGTAGTAGATATGAGGAGCAATTGCCATGCGAAAACCGATCCTGCCCATTATAACCCTTGCCCTCATGCTGGCTGGGTTTTCTATTTCTACACCCACCCATGCCCAAGAGAATGTCACATGGTTTTGGGCCACCACACCGGATGGACTGGTCGCCTATACCCTCGATGGGCAAATCAATCAAGTATTGGCCGATTCCACCTTAAATGAAGCACCCCTGCAAGGCACGCGCTTATCATCAGATACCGCCTTACTCTATGATGAAGCGAGTCGAACGGTCTATTTTGCCTCATCCGACACGGTAGCATCGGTATCATTAGATGAGCAATTTGATGTTTTTAGCGTGGTGGAATATCGCCCGTCCTATGTCCTATTTACCGGGGCACGCTTATTTCCTGCGGCTGGCATATTAAACGTCGAAACCATGCAAATCGCCCCATTGACTGGTTATGTATACCCTATTCTCGACCCATTTGTTTTTGTAGATGACGCTACTCTCCGCTACTTTAGTTACAGCGATTCCACTGCGGCGCGTGACACCCCCAGTACTCTGTGGGAGCGTGATTTGGTCACAGGGGCAGAAACGGCGCTGCTAGAGCTTGACTACGCGGCTATCCGTGTTTTTCATAGCCAAGACGGTCAGCAGTGGTGGCTGGCTGGCCCACCTGATCGCACTACCCATCAGTATGAATCTATAGCTACCTATGGGGAGGTCAATCCGGCGACCACCGCTATAATGCAACAACTTGGCTCTCAGATTCGTTTTGATCAGATTGTGACCCTCGATTTTATGTGCGAGGTGGCTTGCCCTATCACGATTACACCATTAGCCGGTGGCGAAACCCGCAGCTACACCCTCCCACAATCTAGTTTGAGTTCCCTGCAAATTCTCGCTCGGCTAGACGATGGAACCCTATTGGTTTACGAATACTCCCAAGCGGAATTGTACCGACTCGACCCGATAGGGGGTCTCACCGACTTAGGCCAGACAAGTTCCCTCTATCTGGGGCGACAGGCGCTTTTATCCAAGGATGGGCATTGGGGTATTACATTAGGCCAACCTGATGATACCGATGCGAGTACTTTAACCTATCGGCTGTGGAATATGACAACAGGGCAGTTGGTTTATGAGGCCCCCCTCGACCATTTTGTCACCGCCACCTTTGCCCAAGATACGGTTTTGATCCTCAATGGCCGCTATTTCAGCCTTTACTATGCAGATACGCGGTACGATCTAAGTGCTTACGAAAGTTATTTCTTCCAACCACTTGAAAAAGGGCATGTTTTATATCAGTCAACCCCAAATCAAGCCATAACCCAAGGCGTCTATTTATACGATGCCGCCGATGACACACTAACCTTAGTGCTGCCAGAGGGTCGAGGGATACCCTTACAAGAATTGATTTCACCTAATTGAAATAGGGCCGGGGGGTCGTCCTTAGTATTTCATTCGGCAGCAAGGTCAAAAGTGGGTAACATTCAAGAAATAATGTAACGACAAATTTCTCAAAAAGTTTCTTAAACCGATATTATTTTTGATAAGGATAATTTAATCCCAATTTGAGAAAAGATTAGAAAAAACTTGTTAAACTGAGCGGGTTATCCGCCGTAGTATCGAGAAAAGCCATGAGCGATACGATTTACAACCATCTCGAATTTTTATATGGCGCTGACCAAGCCGCTGCCGTTTATGATGCGGTTCAGCAATTGATGCAAGCCGCCCGCATTGCTGTTTCCAAAACACCTGCCCATATGCCGCGTGTCTCCAACCGTGATGTCACCCTGATTACCTATGCCGATAGTTTGCAGCGCCAAGGCGAACGCCCCCTGCAAACATTGGCGAATTTTGTCGAGCGCCGTCTGCGTGGCTGGATTTCAACGGTTCATATTTTGCCCTTCTACCCCTATTCCTCCGATGATGGGTTCTCGGTAATGGATTATTACGCGGTTAATCCAGTGGTGGGTGAGTGGGGCGACATTGAGCGCCTTAATCAATCGGTCAAGCTGATGTTTGATTTGGTAATTAATCATGCCTCCGCACAAGGGGAGTGGTTTCAACGTTGGCTGGCAAATGACCCCGAATTTGACGGCTTATTTTTGACCGCCGATCCCAACGCTAATCTAAACAGTGTCATCCGTCCGCGCACCTCACCGCTCTTAACGCCATTCCAACGGGCCAATGGCGAGACGAGCCACGTCTGGACGACCTTTAGTGCCGACCAAGTGGATTTTGATTTCGGCAACCCCGGCACGTTTCTAAAAATGCTGGCGGTACTGCTATTTTATTGTGAGCAAGGGGCCCAAGTCATTCGCTTGGATGCGATTGGCTTTTTGTGGAAACAAATGGGCACTTCCTGTATCCATTTGCCCGAAACCCACGCCGTTGTTCAACTCATGCGGGCGGTGTTGGATGTCGTCGCGCCAGATGTGGTGTTGATTACCGAAACGAATGTGCCCCATGCTGAAAATGTCTCATATTTTGGCAACGGCATGAACGAAGCCCAATTGGTCTACAACTTCACCCTGCCGCCGCTGTTGCTCCACACCATGATTACAGGCAAGACTCATAAATTGATGGAATGGGTCAACACACTCGATGCCCCTTCGACCCGTACCACCTTTTTCAACTTCACCGCTTCCCATGACGGCATCGGGGTGCGTCCCGTCGAGGGGATTCTGAATCATGTCGAGATGGACGCGCTGTTGACGCATGTTGAAGAGCGGGGAGGTCGAATTTCTTATCGCAGCAACCCCGATGGCAGCCGTAGCCCCTATGAACTCAATGTGACCTATTTGGATGCGGTCGTTAGCCCCTACTTGTCCGAGGAGCTACAAATCCGCCAGTTTATCGCATCGCAGGCTGTTATGCTGGCGTTGGCTGGGGTTCCCGCTGTCTATATCCATAGTTTACTAGGGTCACATAACGATACTTATGCCGTCGAGCGGCTGGGTTATAATCGCGCCATCAACCGGGCCAAACTCAATAGCGATGTCCTCGAAGCCGAGCTAAAAAATCCCGCCTCGTTCCGGGCTAAAATTTTTAGTGGCTATCTCGACCTCATCCGCGCCCGCACGCCGCAACCTGCCTTCCACCCCAATGCCTATCAAGCTGCGGTGGATTTGGGCAATGAAGGTGTGTTCACTGTGGTACGTGATGTGGGGGGGCAACGGATTGCTGCTATCCACAACTTGACGGCTACCCCCCAGCGCGTCCGCCTTAAGAATGCCGATGTCAAGTCAGGGCGGTGCTTAAACACGGGGCGGATTGTTGAAGGTGGTCAAACCCAACTCGCACCCTTTGAGGTACTGTGGCTAGAAGCGGATTAGAGGATGCCTACTATTAAACCGACGATTGCCCTTGAGGCTGTACAATCACTCCTTGTGGAATTTTTGGGGGACAGGGTGACGGATATTGCGCCTATTGCTGAGGGCCAGATTTCCCGCGTGTTTGCATGTATGGCCGCTGGTCAAGGCTATATCATTCGATTTGCTGAACCCAATGTGTCAGGTTTCCAAAAAGAGCAATTCCTGTTCACCCAACTCACGCCCCAGCAACCGCGTCTCCAAGAAAAAGTCGCTCCTCCCATTCATTTGGGCCACTTTGGTGATTACGAATTTATCATAACGCGCCGCCTAGCGGGTCAACCTCTAACTTCCCTCACGCCCGCTGAATATCAAGTGGTCTTACCTTCGCTGATTGAGACGCATTATCTCATCCAAAGGATTGATGTTGGGGCGACCGCTGGTTATGGACATGTGGATAACGATGGACAGGGCCTATTCGACAGTTGGCCTGCCTTCATTCTCGATGTGCGCGAAGAACAAGACGAAAGCCTATTTTACGGCAAATGGCATCATATGTTTGACGATACCTTTCTCAACCGTGCCCAATTTGACACCTTTTTTGCCAAGATGGAAGGCCTGTTAACCTTTTGCCCATCTGACCGCTGGCTGATTCATGGTGACTATGGTTTTGACAATGTGTTGGCCCTTGATGGCCGGGTCACTGGTGTTATAGATTGGTCAATCAAATATGGCGATTTTTTGATGGACATTGGTTTCCTGCAATTGTGGACGCCCGATATAGATTATGCCGCTTTAGTTCGAGCCTATTATCAGGGGCAGGGCCTAGAAATTCCCAATCTGACCGAACGAGTCCGCTGCTACGAGTTATATGTTGGGTTGGAGGCCATGAAATTCTTCGCCAAGACCAACCAACAACCCGCCTATGAGTTTGTCTGCAAGCGCCTAACAGACATCTGACGAGGCGGATTAGAATGATCTTTTTGGAGTGCTACTAGTCGGAAAATTATGAAACGGCATTGGATATACCATTTAAAGCAATGTCTTATATAAGCGGTTTGCCTGCTTGGGGTGGCTCTCTTTATCTTATATGCACCTCAGTTGCTGGGAAAATACCCGCTAGGCGATCCCGCTAGGTTTCCAACGTATCAGGCCATAGCTTAGAGTCCGGATGGTCAATACATAGCGACTATCGGGACAAAGCGTGGTAGGGCCGCTGTTTGGTTGTGGGATATCAACACTGGAGATTTAATCGCTAATACAGGCTAGGCAATGGTTAATACTTGCCTGTTTGCTAAATTCAGCGCGGCGGATTCATCCCCGCGTTTCAATTGGATGGGTCTCAACCCACCACCTTATGCAGCCCAGCATATTGCAATAACATAATCGTTTTGCCATCCGCAATCTCGCCATTTTGAATCATCGCCAAGCTTGGGAGTAGGGCAGTTCCAAAATCTCAAGAGTCCTAGTCGGAAGCCACCCCACCGCCTCAAAATCCAATGTTTTAAGCCTAAAGCGCTTTCAACATCGCTTGTTTCTTGGTCTCAAATTCTTCCTCGGTAATCAGACCTGCATCACGTGCTTGTCTAAGCTCTTCCAGACGCATAGCAAATGACTTACTGTTTTGGGAAGGGGTAGAACGCTGGTGTACTGCCTTTGACCCCGCGTATGCTGACGTCTGGGTCGCTGCCATTATAGGCTTAATGAAGATGAGCATTAGAATGAATAGAGGCGGGAAAGCCAAGGCTACACAAACCACTGGCGGGAGAATACCAAGTGACCGTACTGTGCCGCCTTGGTCAACACAAAACCACTCACGGCTTGTAACAGTTCGACCCGGCTCAGGATTGTACGTCTTGGATGTTACGGTCATCTTCTCACTATCGTGGCAGAGCACGGGAGCTGCGATTTTAGCCACATTGGGAAAAATGGCCGGAACAACTGCCCCAAACATGAACGCCAAAAACAGTGCGACGCAAAACGAGATGATGATTCGAGATTTCCACATATATTCCCCCACCCTTTTTAGGTACAACTATATACCTAAATGGATTAGTCGCCACTGGGCAAGGTTGGTCACACCCACAGGTGTATTTCATCTCGTCAGGGCAATCCTATTTAGACCAACCCATGTAGCGCGGCATATTGCAGCAGCATAATTGTTTTACCATCCACAATCTCGCCTGTTTCAATCATCGCCAATGCTTGGGCTAGGGGCAGTTCCAAAATCTCAATATCTTCTTGGTCAGAGGCCAATCCACCGCCGTCATCCACCTTTGAATCCTCGCTATACTCCGCCACGAAGAAAAACAGTTTTTCCGTCACCGACCCCGGACTCATATACGACTCAAAAACCTTGCGGGGGGCATCAATCCGATAGCCTGTTTCTTCCTCGGTTTCGCGCCGAATGGATTCTTCGGGGGATTCTTCATCCAGCAAACCCGCGCAGGTTTCAATCATCATGCCATGATAGCCATTGACATAAGTGGGGTAGCGGAATTGACGGGTGAGAATGACTGTCCCTTTTGCCCGATTATAGAGCAGAATGGTTGCCCCGTTACCTCGGTCATAAGTTTCCCGCGAATGCCGCTGCCATGAGCCATCGCTGCGTTGATAATCATAGACGGTCTTTTTTAGGACAAACCAATCGTCCGAAAGTGTCTGCACATCCACAATTTGAATAGTTGGGGTTCTCACAAGCATGGGCTTCCTCCAAATAGGCTTGATTGGCATAGGGTATGCAGCCGTCTTCAGGCGGCTTCCCAATTCGCGTTAGCCAGATGGTTTGACCGTCTGGCGTAAGCCATAAATTTTATTCGGGTAGGGGGATACGCGGAAGCGCGATTTGCCTAACACGCTGTACAATCTGTTGAGCAAACCCGCCGCTAGATGTTCAGTTAAATGAACATGACTCATTAGGAGCAAGCATGTCTAGAATCAGCAAACTTTTCATTCAGGGGGATGAATTATTTGATCGGTCGGATTTTGATGGTGCAATCAAAATATTCGAGGAAGCTTTATCCCTTGATGAGGAATCCAACGAGGATACTCACACAAAAGAAGCAATACTTGACAATCTCAACCAAGCCAGACGATTAGCCCATCTTGTTTTGCTTAGGCGTTTGCTGGAAAAATTCCCCGATTCAATACTGCTTCAAAAAGACCATATCAGGTGGTATTTAGGCCATTATCACCCGCAAAGGGCCACCGAATTATGTGATGCTCTTTTTGCCCAACTTGAGCGGGGAAATTCAACGTGGCGGCCTTATTCTTTGCGAATTAGTGTGGCACGCAAAAATGGTGTGGTAACACATCTCGTGGAAGATATTGTCGCTCTATGGAAGAGTCTCAACCCAACTAACTCAAAAGGTAAGCGGCGATTTTTGCAGAGTACATTGGCGATAAGCGACGTTCGTCTGCTTCCCGCCTTTATCGAATTGTCACAGCACCCTGAATTCTCGCCGAATATCCAAACCCTATTTAGACAAAAAGCAGAATCCCTCCAATTATTGCAACAAATCTATGAGACCGAATTGGCGTGAACTATGTCCCTTGAAAAAAACCCCTTTGGTGAAAGATTATCTGAACTGCTTGCCCAGCGGAATATGAGCCAAAACCGCCTTGCCCAGCAATTAGGCATCTCGCGTAGTGCGGTGACGGGTTGGATTAAACATGGCACGCTGCCAGATGCGGGATTATTGAAAATGTTGTGTGAGGCATTGAATTGCTCGGCAGATTGGTTGATTGGGGTGGGTCAGCAACGCGAAAAACAGGATGCGACTGGCGTTGTCCGATGGATTGAAGAAATCCCGCCCTACATCCCCGATATTCAGCGCGAACCCATCGAACATGGCCTGCGCCTATTTCAACTCTTGGTCAATGGCAATCACTCGGCTCATGAATATCCCCCGCAATTCACGCGGACGGCCTTGCAAGCGGCTTTGCGTAGTGGGGTGCTCCGTATCACATCGGTTGCACGGGTTGAAGATTTGGAACACCGCCTGCGCCAAAAATATCCTTTTTTGAAAGATGTCATCGTTGCTGAAATCCCCGGCCGGTGTAATGACACCATGATTCGCACCGAATTGGTCACGTTTTTGGCCGCGACCCAAGTCCTAACACGGGTCATTCGGGAGAGTGCCATCGGGTTAGGGTCGGGCTATACCATGCTGCGGCTAGTCGAGCAGAGCATCCCTAGCGTGGATCAATTCAGTGGGACGGCATGGGTTCCGCTGTTGGCCTTTGCCCCGCACAACATGAGCGATTACAGCGCCAATTTGTTAGCTCGCCTCATGAGTATTCGCCATGCCGGTTCGCGTGCCCTTTATCTACCCCATCCGGATGAATGTACCGCACCAGAAATGCAAGCCGTTGCCGCCGTGACCCAGCGCCAAATGAGCAATGCTCAAACCATTTTTGCCTCGGTGAGTGGGGTTGATCGGCGCGATGGCACAGGTACATCGCATTTATTGACTGAGTTTCGCAGCGCGGATTACGCTGCCGAAGCGCCATTTTTACGTAACGCCTATGCCCAATTGCCCGACAAAAACCGCTTTGGGGGTGAGTTATTGCGTTATTTATTGGATACCGAGGGCCAGATTCTCAGTCATGATAGCGCGGTGGGATCGCAGGTCAGTCTCGATATTTTGCGCTATAACAGTGATATGATTGGGCGGGTGTGCTTGATTGCGGCGCGGGGTTACAAAGCTTTGCCCATTCTCACTTGCTTGAATCACCACTTGGCAAATGCGGTGGTGATTGATCGTGAAATTGCCGAAACTATTCTGGATTAGAAGGAGTTCGCGCATGAGAAATAGACACATCTGGCTGACTTTACCTTTAGTTTTATTGCTGGTGCTTTTACCTCCCGTTGCTGCCCAAGACGGCGGATCACAGGCCGTCATTACACCCGAAAACGTGGCCCAATTGACCCAAATAGCGGTGTTGGGTTATGGTGAAATTTCTGAGATGGCCTATTCACCGGACGGAACGCTGTTGGCAGTGAGCAGTACAACGGGTGTGCGTATATTGGATAGCACGACGCTGGTGGCCCGCTATCATTTTGATTTACCTGCCGACTCAGAAAAGCATCTGCGGTGGGGCGGATCACAGCTATTCATTGGGACAAGCACGGGAACGATTTTTGTATGGCAGCCTAACGCCGCAACCTTGGCGACTGTGGTGGATTACAGCACGTCTGGTGGTTTGATGGATTTTGCCCCTGCCGCCGATGGGTCAAAACTGGCTGTAAAAGTCGACTTATTTTCAATCGCGGTCTACGATGCCCGTAGCGCGGGATCCTCACCTTTTTTCACTGCTCCCAACAGTGCCCATATTAGTGCTTTTGCTTGGTCGCCTGACAGCAGTGTGTTGGCAATTGGCACCGACGATGAAATGCTTTATCTCAATGGTGAGCCTGTTGTAACCGAATTGGCGCGGCCCGTCGAAAAATTCTTGTGGTCGCCCGATGGCACTCAACTGGCGGCAATATTGGCCCCGCAACGCAGTGGGACACCCATCATTTTCTTTGACCCAGCCACTCAGACCATTGCCCACGAAGACAGTTTGCCCCGCCGCACCCCTGCGAACTTGGCTGGGTGGGTGAATGGGAAATTGCTTTATTCCGATGGCAGCAACACCATCACCGATTATTTCTCAGGGGATGTCATCACTTTGAGTGAACCCGCGTTGACGGCTTTTGACCAGATGACTTATTCCGCCGATGGAACTGGTATAGCCGCGCTAGAGGGTGCAAAATCTGGCCTTATTAAGGTGTACAACCTGACAACAGGGGCATTATTGGGCATAATCGGCGGTATGCGACCCATTGAAACCGTGATGTGGCAGGGCGATCAGGCCATCTATGGGCACTTGAGCCCGCTCTATCTTTGGCCGGAAATGGTTGTTTGGGAGGCGGGCCACGAGACCTATACCTCCTTTACAGAAACAGGGTATGCTGTCCTATCCCCAACCTTAGAAAAGGTCGCGTTGATAGGCTCCACTACTGGGGTTACCCCTATAAGAATATTAGACTTGACCACCTATACTGAACTGGAAATTGGCTCGACAGTTGGTTATGGCATTGCATGGTCAGCCGATGGGCGTTGGTTGTTTGTACCTCGTCCATTGGAAGGGGGCGGCGGCGAAACGCTTGAGATTGTTGACGCTACCAATGGGCAGACGGTTAAAGCGCTGACAGGTACGATTAGTCGCGCCACCAATGTGATCTGGTCACCCGATGGAACACGGGTTGCGGCAGCTGATGTATATGAGCTTAATACCATCATTTGGGACACCACCACAGGCGAAGTAGTGGCCGATTTGCCAGCCGCGTTACTGATGGGATGGTCGCTAGATGGACAATATATGGCGATTCAACAAGCGACACTCGCCATTTGGTCGGTGGCAAACCTTGAACCTGTCACCGATTTTGGTGTTTCAGCCAAGAGCGTAGGGAAACCTTTGCTGGCGCGGCCCGTTTGGTCGCCCGACGGGTTGCTTTTCGCGTTTGTCACCACTGAGAATGAATTATTAGTGTGGGATAGTGGGACGGGGGCGGTCAGCAGTTTGGGGGGCGCTCAAGATTTTGGGTTGGCATGGTCGCCTGATGGTCGCCTATTAGCGGGGTTCGACTCGCTAGGTGCATTAACCCTCTGGGATAGGAGCAGCGGGACGGTTCTACACTCGATTCCTGAATCAGACGACTATAGTTTCACCACATTAACTTTTTCATCTGACGGCACATTGCTGGCAGCAGGTACGATGGAGGGTGGGGTATTGGTGTTTGGGGTTCAGTAATCCAATAAAAATTGGCTCATCGTTCTACCCACACAGTGGCTTGAGGTATTCGCAGCTATGACTATCTTTGCAAATCTACATAATCGCATTGACTTGACCCATATCCCGTATACGGATCGGGGGTCGCGGTTGATGTTGTTTCGGCGTGAACATCAAATGTATATTCGGGTGTCCGAACGTTGGGCCAAGTATGAACAAGAGATGGGCCACTATCGCCAGCGACCCCCCATCATTGATCGCCTGATGTTTTTAGATGAGCATGACACCCCGGTCGGGTTTTCGGTGGACAGCCTGCCCTATCGGGTGGTGTGCCATACACCCCTTGGCGATTTTATCTGGTGCATGATTGACCCGGAAACCTATCTATTGGCCCTGCCGTCGGGCAAATTTGGATTAGCATTTGAGGCACAGGTGCTCTCCGGCACACCCGATCGGCGGGGTGGGGCGCTGCATGGCAAAAGCCGCCGCCATATCGCCTATACGACCAATGCCGATTTGCTACGCAACGAAATCCACCCCGCCCCCAATGGCTACTTGCGGGTTGAGCTAGAGGTAGAAGCGCAAGCTGGGCAGTGCTTTTTGCTTAATGTTACGCCTCGCCTCGGGTTTAATCGCACCGTGCCCGACCCCGTGACGGCTATAGATCGGGTGCAGAATCGCTGGCGCAACTGGTTTAACAGTGTGCCGCCCGTGCTGGATGAATATCGTGCCCAATATGATTATGCGTGGTGGATTATGGCGGCGGGGTTGATGAATACCCGGTTTTATTTCACCCGCGAGGCCATGAGCCCATCCAAAATTCATTATGTGGGGGCGTGGCATTGGGATCAGTTTTTCCATGCGCTGGCCTATCGGCATGTGGATGCGCAATTGGCCGAAGACCAGCTCCGCATTTTTCTGGATCATCAACGTGCCGATGGCATGATTCCCGACGCCGTTCATGACGAGGGGGTGGTTGACCATCTGACATTTCCGGTAGATGCTGACGTGACCAAACCGCCTTTGATTGGGTGGACGGCACTTAAGCTCTATGAACATTCGGGACGGCGTGATTTTATTGAGGAGGTCTATGAGCCGATTCAACGCTGGCATAACTGGTGGGTCAACTATAACCGCGACAAATCGGGCTTATACGAATATCACCACCCCTTTTCGTCTGGCCTAGATGACAGCCCTTTGTGGGACGAGGGGATGCCTGTCATCGCGCCTGATCTGAATACCTATATGGTGTTGCAGCAGGAAAGTTTGGGGCGAATGGCCGAAATCTTGGGCGAATCGTCGGATGCGCAACGGTATCGGCAGGGGGCCGAAAACCATACCAAATTGATGTTGGAAATGCTGTGGGATGAGCAGATGGGCTTGTTCCACTCGCTCTATCAAAATCGGCCTGTGCCAGTGGTCAGCCTGTTTAATTTGCTGCCGATTCTGACAGGCCGCCTGCCGGAAACTGTCAATCGCCGCTTGATAGCCCATTTGACCGATCCCGCCAAATTCTGGGCGACATGGCCTTTGCCAACGGTGGCGCTGGACGACCCCAAATTTGATGCTAATCAGATGTGGCGGGGGCCAGTGTGGGTCAACATCAATTATTTATTTGTGGATGCCTTGCGCCGCATAGGGCACACGCAGTTGGCCGATGAGTTGGCCCACAAAACGTTGCAGCTCATTATGCAGCATGACGACATCTATGAATATTACAATCCGCTGACGGGAGAGCGCCCACCCAAAGCCGCCCCAATCTTTGGGTGGACATCGGCAGTATTTATTGATTTGGCGATTCAGATGACGCGGCTGAATGGGGGGTAGGGAGATCATATAGCTAATAGAAGAACAATTGTTCTATGTTTGTGGGTTATATGCGCCGAATTTGAATCCGTTACTATAGTAACGCATGAGTTTGTATTGTGATGATGTAATTAATATGGAAATGGCTTGAATGAGGACTTTTGGATGTGGGTGGGGGAATTTTTTAACGGTTTACCAATGAGGTTGAAACCTGTGGCGAAATGATGGCGGTGATTTTTAGGACGCGGTCGCCGCGCTGAATTTAGACAAACAGACAGATCAACCCGTATGAGAGACAATTTGTAAACCGAATAATTTGTGAAATCGCGCCGCAGATATTCCTCGTTCTGCAAAACGATGTAAAATCATCCACACATATTGTTATGATGCTTGGAAGGATTTTTACATGCCCCACCAAAAAATAGCCCCGCGTTGGGTTGTAGGGGTTTTACTATGCGCCCTGCTGGTTATGGTAGCCGTACCTGCCTTATCCAGCCCTTCACAACAAGCTAATCGCCAACTGATTGAATCCGATGCGGCGGCAGTGGTACGCGAAGGGACATGGGAGAGTCAGGTGGCGGCGGGAGCAAGCGGTAGCGCCTATATGTATAACACCCCCTCCCTTAATCCCTCCTCATCGCAATGGGACGGGAAACCAAGTACGGCTACCTTGAGCCTCGCCTTTAGTGGGACGACGATTGAAGTGTGGTATGTGGCGGGGCCGGGGTTGGGCACGTTGGCGATTGAGGTGGATGGTGTGGTGCTACGTACCGTCAGCACGACCAGCAGCAAGACGGCCTATCAACAAAAGGCAGTGATTGACTACCTGAGTAATGAACGACACACGTTGCGGGTCTATGCCCAAGCGGGTGGGGTGGTGGCGATTGATGCGTTTATAGTGGATGATTCTCCCATGCGGGAAAATTTCACGGGTCGTTTTAGTAACGATTTGACAGCTACGGCAGTATCTAATTCCCGTATCCAATTGACGTGGACAGATAACTTACCTGATGAGATCGAATTCTTGCTCGAGCGTTCACCAAACGGGACAGATAACTGGCTAGAAATTGGACGTACTCCCGCCAATAGTACCAACTACATTAATATATCACTGACTTGCGCCACAACCTATTACTATCGTGTGCGTGCCTCACTCATGGGCGGCGGTTTTTCAACCTATACCAATATCACAACGACAACGACTTTGCCTTGTCCGGGTGGCTGCAATCCGAATGTTGCAGTTCGCCGTGTGGCAGCCCCAACGGTCGGTAGCACGCCAGTCACTTATGAAGGGAGAAACCCTGCCCTTTCAAGCGATGGACGTTATGTGGTTTTCTCGACCTCAGCCCCACTTATCATAGAAGATACCAACAATCGAGAAGACATCTATCTTGAGGACATGCAAACCTGCCAAGTGTCACTCATTTCGATCATGACCAATGGGCAGGAAGGCACTGGTGATGCGAGTTATGCCGATATTAGTGGAGACGGACGTTACATCGTTTTTCAATATGGAGGAAATGGACGCTTAGTTTCCCAAGATACCAATAATTTTTGGGATGCCTATCTACATGACCGTGTGACGGGCGTAACCTCAGTCATCTCGGCTACTCCAACAGGTGAAATTGGCAATGCAGAGTCCATTCTGCCCCGAATTTCGACCGATGGTCACTATGCTTTTTTCAGCACCTCGGCCACTAACCTAATACCTCCTTATCCGAGGGATATTGCATATGATCTCCAAACCGGGCAACTTTTCGATGCTCGGTTTGCCCCAATGGATGTTTCAGGGGATGGTAGCCGGATCGTTGAAGTCGGCCACAATTATGTAGATGTTATGGAATGGCAGGCCAATCACTCCATTCAAGTGTACTATACACCTAACACGGGGCAAAACGGGGTTTCAGGCGTATCGATATCTGCAAATGGACGTTATGTTCTATTTGAGGGCGCGGGCCCGGACTTTGACCAAATAGGTCAGTTTACGGTGTATCGCTATGATCTTGATACAGGTGAACGTCTTCGTATCTCAGCTGTAACTGGTCAGTCTGAGGCACGTAGTCGCTCAATTTCCAGCGATGGCCGTTACAGTCTATTTCTATCAAACAATCCCTTGAATGGTGAAGGCGACGACGTAACACTTGGAGGCGGTCTTTACCTTTATGATGCTCAAACTAACCAACGACGTATCGTCAACATAAATGCGGCTGGCGAACGCTCATTTGGGTCTACTGATTTTGGTGTGATTTCCGACGATGGCCGCTTTATTGCCTATGAGTCATATGCGAGCAACCTAGTACCCAACGACTCTAACTCAACGGTCAATATATATATAGTAAATTTGACGCTCTTGTCTACTCGTTTCCAACTGATTGCTCTACCTACCTCACAGACGGCGACGCAATTGACGTGGACAGATAATCTTGTGGATGAATCGAGTTGGGTTGTGGAACGTTCCTTAAATGGTCGTGACCAATGGTCTGTCATTGCCAATTTACCTGCTGATACTACATCTTATGCGGACAGTGGCCTTATCTGCTCAACCCGCTATTACTATCGCGTGCGTGCATATACCGCGAACAGCACCACCTACTCAACCTATTCGATTGTCGCATCTGCTATCACTAATCGCTGTGTAGTCTGCGATGCCCAAAATTCCATTCATCGTGTTTCAGTGGCTACGGGTGATTTTGAAGGAAATCGTGGCTCGCCAACTAATTCTTACGAATTACCAAGTGCCATTTCTGGTGATGGGCGGTATGTAGTGTTTGAGTCGGAAGCGACTAACCTTGTCCCGAATGACACTAATAATGTTGCAGATATCTTTTTACATGATCGGGCGACTTGCACCACGACACGAATCTCGCAACTTTCGGACGGCACTCAAACCAATGACCGTTCAGAGAAACCAGCGATTACACCTGATGGACGCTATATTGTGTTCCATTCATGGGCGACTAATCTGTTTGCGAATGATACCAATAATCAGCCGGATGTCTTTTTATTTGACCGCCAGTTGGGAGAACTGTCGCATGTATCCCCCGCGCCACCCGGCGAGAGTTTCTGGGGAGGATATGATGCTGATATTAGCGCAGATGGACGGTATGTAGTCTATTCTTTGGGGCACATTTATGTCTTTGACCGCCAGACAGATATAACTGAACAAATCTCTGGTACGAGCCACTGGGGAGAGTCGGGAGGTAGCGAGTTCTATCCAACTATTTCCGATGATGGACGGTATGTTGCCTATCAATCGTACACGGATAATCTGGTGCCAAATGACACGAATGGTCGGCCCGATGTCTTTGTCTATGATCGGCAAACCCACCAGACCCAGCGGGTTTCTGTATCCTCGACAGGTACTCAAGCGAATGACGATTCCGACTTCCCGCGCATATCTGGAAATGGACGCTTTGTTGTTTTCCAATCCCGCGCCAACAATCTTGTCTCCAATGATACAAGTGGGGCGGATGTTCTCGTGCATGATTTGCAGAATCATACAACAGAGCGAGTTTCGATTAACTCGGCAGGTCAAGTGTATCAAGTTTTCGCTGGCTATCCAGACATTTCGGGGGATGGACGATATATAACATTTTTGGCTGATGGCATTATCGTGCGAGACCGACAAATGAGCCAATCCTATGAAGTCTCCGTTTCGCCTATGGGGGCTTGGGGAACAGGGTTTTGGCCGCGGATTTCAAATGACGGCAATTTTGTCACTTTTGGTTCAGGGTCGCCTGATTTAGTGACGGGAGATTTCAATGGCGCACAAGACATTTTTGTTGCTAATGTGCATCTTACACCGCAACTGATGGCGCTTTCGGCTGATAACATAACGAGAACCCAAGTTACCTTAAATTGGACAAACCATTACACAGTAGCCTCACATTACATTGTTGAACGTTATGATAATCTTGTTGGTTGGCGACCTATTGCAACTTTGCCTGCCAGCCAAATGAGCTATGTAGACCTAACTTTGCGTTGTGGCTTTACCTATTCTTATCGTGTTCGGGCCTATTGGAGCCTGCCCCAACTATATTCAACCTATTCGTCGCCTATTACTGTGCAAATGCAATCTTGCTTGCCAGACTCATTGGCTCTTTTCCGCACGGACTATGCTGCGGCTAGTCTGATTTCCTCGCTGACCGATTTGCCACCCCTCGCGGCTTATAATTCTTTTAATCTCAATGCGCCTGCCAATGGGCAATTTGTGATGGGGGATTGGAATGGGGACGGGTTGAAAACGCCGGGGGTCTATGACAACAGTGGGGTGTTCTTTTACACCAACACACTTGGCCCAACCACCACATGGTCGGCGATATGGATTGGCTTGTTGGGTCGACCTGTGGTGGCTGGACGATTTAATGGTGGGGTTGGGCATGACTGCATTGGGGCGGTGGATAGTGCTAACTTCCCACCCTATGGCAAGGCCTTTGCGCTGTATTTCACCTGCGATTTGACCCCTGCTACCGCGCCAGCCTTGACCTTCCAATGGTTGAGTGTCGTTTTGCCGGATAATCAAGGGTATACAGGCACACACCAATTCGCCGCCGGGGATTGGAATGGCGACGGAGTGGATTCGGTAGCAATTCGCCGAGGAGCATTTATCGCATTTACGGATATTGCCCCGACGACATTGTTATCCCAATTCAATCGGGCGCAGTATTGGGGGACACCACCTGTCACAGGTGGCAATGAAGGGGTCTTTTTGGCAGGCAATTGGAATTTGGATAGCACGGACAGTTTCGGCGTGTTTTATGCCAATGGAAATTTCTATCGGCGCGATGACCTCGATTGGAATAGCGGGGTCTATATTTTACAGCGGGTGGGCCAGCCGATTGGCACGCCTGTGATTGCTACGAGTTGGCGGCAGCAATAACCTATCATACCCCTGACCCTCTTCAACAAGCGCAGGGGGACAATAATCTCCATAAAACCCCTAACTAAAGTTAGTTGCACAGCGTAGCCCAATGATGCTATGCTGAGCATATCCTCGTACATAGTCAGGAAAATTCATTAATCCATATTTTGATTTTAGGTCACAAGGAGGCACTTGTGAGAACTACTCATTTCCCTCGAATAGTCCGTAGGTACGGTATCTTATTTATTGGTGTTTTAGTGATGGCGCTTCCGGTGGCTGAATCTTTTGTCCGGTCAACTCCGGTGACGGCTCAGGATGCGAGTCGTTTTGCCGGGGCGACCAAATCTGGCCCGATTGCGCTGAACGCGGATGACACCTTGCTGGCAGTGGTTAACCCCGATGTTGATACGGTCTCACTTTTTGATGTGGCGGAAGATCGCAATCTGCCGCTCGGTGAAATTGCGGTGGGGGATGAACCCAATGGTGTCGCAGTTTCGCCCGACGGCAAGACGATCTATGTCACGAACACAGTGGATGGCACGGTATCGGTGCTGGCGGTGGATGTCACCAAGCAGCCCGTCGCCGAAGTGATTGCTACGCTGGATGTTGGCACAGAACCGTATGGCATCGCGTTGACCCCCAATGGTACAAAAGCGTATGTTACCAACGCTCGTTCCAATTCGGTCAGTGTGATTGATACGGCGACCAACACGGTTGCCAAAGAAATCGTCAATGTTGGGCCACCCGTCGGCGGGGAACCACGCGGGATTAGCATCACCAACGATGGGGATGGCGATGATGCCGACGAAACGGTGTATATCACCCAGTTCTTTTCGTTTGCTACCCAAAATAAACTTGATGGCGAAGACGACAGCAAGACGGGTCTCGTCACCAAGATTTCGACAGCTAACGACTCATTGGCAGGGCAAATCATCCTGACCAATCTCGCTGATACGGGTTTCAAGGCGTTGGGTGATGCTATCCGTCGCGTTGAACCGGGCAAAGACCCCACTTTTGTGACAGGGGCCTATCCCAATCAGATGCAATCCATCGGGGTGAAAAACGGCTTTGCCTATATCCCCAACGTGGGGGCATCACCGAATGGCCCGACACGCTTTAATGTGAACACCCAAGCGTTGGTACATATTTTGAATACGACCACCAATCAGGACACGGGATTAACGGTGAATTTGAATCAGGCCGTTGCCCAACAACCTGAAGGCACAGTCAAATTGTTCCCAGCTATTCCGTGGGACATCGCTTTTAAGACCCGCGAGGACGTGGGTTATGTTGTGAGTGCGGCCAGCAATGTACTACTGCGTATTCAGGTTGACCCAACCACAGGCGCGATTACGGTCAGCATCAATCCACAGACTAGCACCGTGCTGGAAGTTCCAGTGGGTCGCAACCCGCGTGGGATTGTCATCAATAACAATGATACCCGCGCCTATGTTGCCAATAACGTGTCGCGGGATGTGACGGTAATTGACATCACCCGTTTCCCCGAACAGACTCTCGCCACCTTGCGCAGCACGGCTCTACCCGAAGCGGGGACACCAGAGGAATTGGTGTTGGTTGGCAAGGAACTCTATAACACCTCGGTGGGCGAGTTTGCCAACGATTTTGGCAATATGGCGGACAATGGTTGGCAGGCGTGCGCATCGTGCCATCCCTTTGGCCTTGCGGATAATGTGGTCTGGATTTTTGGCTCTGGCCCACGCCGCACCCTGTCGCAACATCAAGACTTTGCCGGTGGCACTTTCCGTGCTTTGAATTGGTCGGCCATCTTTGATGAAGAAGAAGACTTTGAACTGAATATTCGCGGCGTCTCCGGTGGTCGTGGGTTGCTGTTGAATGCAGACGGAACCGCGCTGGAAGAAGCTGCCAATATCGGCGGATTGCTGATTGGTGACCCGCCCACGCTGGCTGTGCCCAATTCACAACGCCAACAATTGCAGGTGCGCACGCCGTCGGGCAATGTGGTCAATGCGTGGGATGCGATTAAGGCCTATATCCAAAGCATTCGTGCCCCCATTTCGCCACTGCGGGACAGCACAGACCCTGAAATTGAAGAGGGCCGTAATATCTTTATTGCCAATAACTGCCAGCAGTGTCACGGTGGGTCGAAATGGTCAAGCAGTAACATTACTGGCCCCATCACCGACCAATCGTTGATTCAAGGTGGGCAAATCGTCAGCCAACTGGCAAATGTCGGCACATTCGACCCGAACGCCAGCAACGAAGTCCGTGCCAATGGCAAACCCCCATTGGGTGAGGCTGGCTTCGTTCCGCCATCCCTGATTAGTGTGTTTGCCTTCCCGCCCTATTTCCACAACGGGTCAGCCGCGTCGTTGGATGAGGTGTTGGGAGATCGTTTTATCGCCCATCGCGCTGCCGGGTTAGGTGGTATTGATGGCCTAAGTAATCCGGATGATCGGCGCAAATTGGTGAAGTTCTTGCTTTCGATTGACGCCAGCACAGAACCGATTAATCCATAACTTTACACTAAGCTAGACACTGAAAAACGGAGGGCTGTGATAACCCTCCGTTTTTTATTAGTAAGAAGTCAATTTTAATGCGGACTTATTTACAAGTTTTATAAGCTATTGTATCCTTAAGTGAATATGGAAGAGGAATGCAATTAACAGGTAGTGGGAGCTAATACGATGGATAATGCAACCCCGGGTATGCAAGATGAAGTCTTGGTCTATAAGAGAGTGTTTGAACTACTCTCGGAAAATACCCAAGAGTATGACAACTTCCTGAAATTCATTGAGACGTCGATTATTCCAAACTTGCCAAGTCACAGGTCACTGTTGGACATTGGGGCAGGTCGCGGCAATCTTACGCGCCCACTTTCGTTCTATTTTGAACAAACCACGGTTGTTGAACCTAATAAGGCTTTTTTTGATGAACTGATGGACTGGGCACACTCGCATAGCCCGAATGTGGTGGGCCACAATGCGGGATGGGAAACGCTTGATTTAGATTTGTCGGCGGATTTAATCATATTGTCGCATGTCTTGTATTATGTGCCGATTCATCAGCACCTTGAATTTATACGGAAAGCCTATAGCCATCTCCGTCCGGGTGGTTGCATGATTTTGGCACTGAACGGGACACAAAGTGATATTTGGAAGTTGTGCAAACAGCTTTATACGCCGGAAGAATTTGCCCAATTGCCTTATGCGGAGCGACTTTTTGAGAGTATGTTGCGCTGGAATTTCCGGGCGACCTATCACCCGTTCCATTCAACCATTGATACCCAAACGGAAACCGATATGCGATCACTGATTGATTTCCTGCTGTTGGGTAAGGTATCGTTTGATAATGATGTACATATCAATATCCGCGAGACCTATTTGAGAAACAAACTGCGTAACGGAAATGGCTATCGAATTGCCAGCAGCGGCGGACTTGTCGTTGTCACAAAACCAATGGAACAATAGACTTCATGACCCAACAACCAAAATCCGAAGACCAACTCTTTCGGGATGAATTTGAAGTTCTATCCGTCGGCTCGGATGAATATGCGTTCACCGTGCCGACTGTTATCAATACGGTGATTAAGCCGCTACCCCAACGCGATGCCTATTTGGATATCGGAGCGGGGCATGGCAACCTTACCCGTCATTTTTCTAAGCTGTTTAAGCACACAGTGATTGTCGAACCCAATGCAGTTTTGTTTGATGAACTGCTGGATTGGGCAAAAGGCAATGGGGTCTCCATGTCGGGACAAGTTTCGGCTTGGACACCCGATGTTAAAATTGACGGCGAATTTGACTTTGCGGTCATGTCGCACGTCTTGTATTACGTTGATGCCGACAAGCGCCGAGATTTTGTCAAACGGGCATTTGATTTGTTGAGGCCGGGTGGCCGACTGGTGCTGATTACGGTGGCCGATCGGGGTAGTGAGATTGCAAAGCTATATCAGACGTTTTTTACCCCAGAATATTATCAGCAAATCCCCTTCGCGGATGAAGTTTATGAATTGGTGCAAAAATGGGGCTATAAGGCCACGAATATTCCGTTTCATTCGGATATTCGCACCCCATCCAAACCGGGCATGTTTGATGTGATGGATTTCTTGCTGCTGCAACGGGTGGATTTTAAAGACCCGGCGACGGCGGCCAAACAAGATGCCTTTGTTGACCAATACCTGACACGCGAAAACGACTTCTCGATTGCCAGCCCCGGTGGAATTGTGACGCTGTATAAGGATTAGTCTTCGGTGGATTGGCACCACGTTTTGAATGTCTTTTTGGGGCGGCTGCTAGGATATATTTTCCTAATGCTGCCCTTTTTCCCACGTTTTCAAATGGCTCTTTTTGAACTCCTTTTGGTACGACCCAAGAAATCGTCGGATGAGGTTTTGGCCTTTGTCAATCAAGCAAGTATTGGCATTACTAAATCAGATTTGTATAGCTTCTTTTCCGTATACCCCGACAAAACCGAAGAAGACAAAAAGGCCCGATTGGATCGGCTGTCGTATGGGTACGCTGTATTTGAATTACTCTTTTCCAATGCCTTTTTGTGTTTCACCCTTTATATGTTTTCGCGTGCCTTATATGATTTTTTTATGGACACAGATGCGACCAGTGCTGTAATATCCCTCGCATGGCTTGCTCTGCCTGTTTATCGGTACTTCAAAATCTTGTTTTTTGGCTATCGGCTAAGACCAGCCTATCAAAGATACCTCACAACCCTCCAGTAGTGAACCTCTATGCCAAATGACCAGCCGATTTGCGTAGCCTAGCACTGTTTACCATGTCTATCTAAGACTAGAATGAGGGATGGGGGAGGCAGATTCGGGAGGAAAAACTGCTATGTCTGATAAGATTCTTGTGACTTATGCGACTAGAACGGGTTCAACGGCGGAGATTGCGGAGGCGATTGGCAAGACGCTGGTTGAGAAAGCATGGCTTGAACTAGGTTGTCTGACTTTTTCAACAGATTGGAACGCTGCTGTAGCATAGGATACAGCAATGCGATGGAATTACCCCAAATGATCGTCTCTATATTTTCTACTCAGGCCTCCACAAAGGATTCAAAGCAAAAAGCTGCGGTGTCCCGAATCGGATAATAGTTCCATCAGGCAATAATACATCCACGGCAAAGTGATTTTTGAATGCAAATTCTTCTCCATCAGGTGAGACTGCAAACGGAAAGTACACGGTATCTTGGCTATGTAGTTCCAGTTTTCTTTCTGAAAGGGAATAGATGAAAAGGCTGGTTTGGCCTGTGTCTGAGTCGGCAGCATGGATATAGAGCACCTGCTCATCAAGACTCCAGACGGGGCATAACAAACGAGTAGACCCTTTAACCCCTAAATCGTCAATACGGTGGAGGACATTCAATTCCATATCAGTGATAAGTACCTGTTCTGCGGACTCGTCTATCGCAACGAGGTATGTCCCCATTGGAGAAAATCCGGTGCACACATAGCCGCTTCCTTGCGACATTTCGGCTCGCGGACCGTACCAAGGGGTGACTAAACTAGTGAAATCGTAGATCGTCCCAGTATTAAGGTTGACAAGCGTGCCTGTACGGGCCATCACCAACGGCTTCAATTAAATCATCTACAACGGGCATTTTTTCCCTCCCTAGCGTGGTGGCTCAATTTCGCCTGTGCATTCAGTGTTGGCTTGATTCAGCCACGACACGATATTGGAACCGGGGACTTCGGTCGGCTGTACCCCATCTACAGGCGGACGTGTGCTGGCATTCATCACATAGGCAATCCGAAAGGGCGTTCCGACTGGCCCATAAGCGGCGAGTTGAAAAGTGCGCGTTTCGTCGGGGGCAATATCCTGCATATCCCAAGTCGAATCCACAAAATTTAGACCAGCTTCGTCGGCGGCTTCCAAACTTGGCCCCCATACCCCGGTGATTTCGCCGCCCGATGCCCGACGGATAACGCTGATATACATTTGGGCAGGCGGAAAAACCGTGTAGGGGATACGCCCCACATTCCGAATGGTCAATGTCCATGTATAGAGTGATTGCGGATTACTATCGTCATCAACTGTAGCAGCTTCAATACTTTGAATATGGGTGACTCGAAAGCCTAATTGCAGGCCCGATGGTTGACGCGCGGTATACACCATGTCCCCAGTGAAATAATCATTGGTACGGATATAAGGGGTGGGTGTTGGATAAGGGGTGTAAGTTGGGCGTGGCGTTGGATAAATGGGATTAGGCATACAACACGGATAGGGCGCGGGGATAATGGATGGCACGCCACGATACGCGGTGAAATTTTGTGGAAACCCCCCATTAGTGGCATATAGGCTAATGGTGACGGTATGCACATTGGCGGGCACAATCAGTGTATACCCCCCTGATCCCCCCATGCCACCACCTGAAAAGCCGATTGGCAAATACTGGTTATTGCTGCCCAGCCAAAAATAGGGGAAAGAGGACATCTGGCCGCTGTAACGCAGATAAATGGTTCCCGCATTTTGGGCAACCCATCGCATAAAAATCATGCCTGAAAAATAAGGTGAAGGCAGATTAGCTGCAAAAAAGGCTGGATAAACAGGCGGACTGGTGGGTAAGGGCGTATCGGTTGGGTGTGGCGTGGCCGATGGGCAAACATACTGCGGCAAATCCGCAATCGTGATGTTATCTCGCCCTGCTGAACACGCCAAGACAGCCCCCATCAAGACCAACAATGCCACAAGCAATGGCTTTCTTGTATTCATCACACGACTCCTATGGAATAAGCCCCGGTTGATGCCCCGGCGGGATGAGTAAACTGAACGCTTGTACCCCCGTCGAGACACTCCAATAGGCGCCAAAATACGGCACAACGAGGCGCAAATCCCCTCTGCTAATGGCTTGTAAGGATGCAAACCCCGTCTCATCAGTGAAGGCCTGCGCGATGACACGATTTGTTCCGACTTCCACGAGCCGTACTGGAATGCCACGAATCCCCTCGGCTGGCTCAACCGAGCGGTTGGCGTTTTCGTCGTAGGCCACCACAATCGTGACTTGGGCCACTGCCGGAGGTTGGTTAGTTGCGGTGGGTTGCAGTGTGGGAGCGCCTTGTAATTGGATGAATTCGGCGGCTTGGGGAGATGGGCTTGCTGTTGGCGGAATTGGGCTAGGATCATGGACGGGATCAGCTTGATACACATGAATGGCATCCAAAGCTACCATATGCCCACTGCTGGCCGAATCCGCCCACTCTGTATGGCGGATTTCTAAAATATGCTGACCGGGAGCCAGTTCAATCAAACCTGCGTTCGCAAAGGTCGCTTCTGACGCATAACCATTGATGGTCTGGCGTACCTCCCCATCAATAAACACCTCCCAGATGCCACCATTCGTATAGCCAACATAACGCACCTGTAAGGCCTGCCCCTCAAAAGCGAATTGGATAAGGGCATCGGGCGAAGTAGAAAAATGATATTGACCCCGACTGGCCCGCTCGGTTTGCATTTTGACCCACTCACCACCCAGATATTGCACATTTGGATTATCCGACTCGAATGTCACCCAGCCATAATAAGGCGGTGTGCCCAATGTCGCATTGGGTAGCGGCTCTACCAATGTTGGCACAGCGAATGAGTATATTGAGTTTTCGGGTGAATTTCCCATCCCGATTTCCACCCCCGGCATCAACACCGTCGCCTCGATCACTTGGGTTGCCAAAGTTGGGGTAAGACTGGGTGTCAACGTGGGTGTATTGGTGAGGCTTGGAGTTGGACTCGGTGTGAGAGTATAGGTCGGGACGGGCGTCCATGTTTGGGTTGGATTGACTTGGGATGTAAACGTCGCTTGGGGAGTGGTTTTAGTGTCAGAATGGCGGCAAGCGACCACAAGTGGAAGTAAGCAGACAAGCGGTAAAATTCGGTGCAGATGTTGTTTCATTGTTTTTAGGCATCCATCGTGCGCGGTACTTGCACCGACAGTACCGTCTGGATGGAAGGATGCCCCTCAAATCTTAGTAGGCTGACCCACCAAGATTAGTAGACCTAGTGGACTCAAATGGGTGGAACGATAGCTTCTACAAACACTGGGAGAGCTCGTCAATTAGTCGAAATATCAGTTAACCTAACAGGTCACCAGAAAAAACTGGTGACCTTAGAAATCAAGTGGTGGATGGGGCCGAGCTGCCCTAGCTCATTCCCGTGCCAAGATGGTGACGGGGCGTACTTGGGTCGGTTGCCAAGCCACAAGTCCGGCGGTTCCGA
>JACRBG010000001.1 GCA_016234595.1 Chloroflexota bacterium
AATTTGCTAGAGCTAGATTGTTTCCACCTCCCTACGACAGTTTCCGCCACCTATCGCACTCAGCTTTTTACATCAGCGGCACAAGGCGCATTGCTAGGCTACTATAGCGCCGTCAATAATCGGGATTATGCGACCGCCTATGCAATGTGGTTGCAGCCACTGCCGGGGCCAAAACCGAATGGAGGGCCTGCCCAAGATTATCGCCCAGATTATGTCCACTATGTTACAGGATACGGGGATACTGTCTTTGTCAATCTATACATGGGGGATTACGTAGAAACTGGGGCATCCGCGGGACACAGTTATCTAAATGGACTACTTCCGGCGGTATTGATCGGACAGCACACCGATGGCAGCTTTGTGGCCTATTATGGGTGTTATGTCATGGGAATTTTAACCAATCCACCCGGTGCATTCGGAATTGTCAGTGGTACATTTTTGCCATTGGTCGAGGGAGCACCCTTGGGTCAGTTGATTCTGCAATACCTCAACCTCGATTGTACAGCTTTCAGTTTGCAATATTGAAAAGGGATAAACTCAATGAATTATCGTGAATTAGGGCGCACTGGCTGGAAAGTATCTGAGGTCAGTTTTGGAGCATGGGCCATTGGTAGCGCGTGGGGATCAGTCAATGATGATGACTCCCTTGCAGCCTTACACCGCAGCATTGATTTAGGGGTCAATTTCATTGATACCGCTGATGTTTATGGCGATGGGCATAGTGAACGACTCATTGCCAAGCTCCTGAAAGAGCGTTCTGAGAAAATCTACGTTGCCACCAAAGCCGGACGACGTCTACCTGCCCAAACGGTTGAGGGCTATAGCCGCGAAAATTTGAATGCGTGGGTTGACCGCAGTCTTAGAAATTTGGACACCGACTGTATTGACCTCCTCCAACTCCATTGCCCACCAATGGAAGCTTACTATCACCCCGAAATTTTTGGCATCTTGGATGACATGGTGCAGGCGGGCAAGATTCGTTATTATGGGGTCAGTGTGGAAAAGGTCGAAGAAGCCCTCAAGGCGATTGAGTACCCTGATGTCCAGAGTGTACAAATCATTTTCAACATGTTCCGCTTTCGCCCCAGTGAACTCTTTTTTGAACAAGCCAAACGCCGTAAAGTTGGCATTTTGGCCCGTGTACCACTGGCAAGCGGAATGTTGACTGGGAAGATGACCCGCAACAGTCAGTTTTCGTCGGACGACCACCGTAGCTTTAACCGCAAAGGGGAAGCCTTTGATATGGGCGAGACGTTCTCCGGTGTGGATTATGAAACAGGTTTGCAGGCTGTAGAGGAATTACGCAGTATCCTCCCCGGCGGTGTGAGCATGGCCCAGTTAGCTCTACGCTGGATATTGATGTTTGATGCGGTTACCTGTGTTATCCCCGGTGCAAAATATCCAGCACAGGCCGAGGATAATATTAAAACATCAACCCTCGCCCCACTTACTGAGACCCAAATGGCAAAAGCTCGTGAGGTCTACGACCAATATATCCGCGAACAAGTTCATCATCGCTGGTAACGCAGGCGCAATCCTCCCACTATCAACAAGCATCCAGTCATGGCAAACCACCCCTTTTGCCATGACTTATCTATGATTGGCGACCATGCGGGAAAACGATCATCCAAATAGGTGCGGGTCAGGCGTCGAACATGCCCGCCATCCAATTGCAGAGCATAAATGTCCCATGTGTCGGTGCGAAATGAATGCGATGATGCAAAAACCACCTGCCTGCCATCTGGTGAGAATTGTGGGTCCCAATCTGACAAAGGGCTTTGCAATACCCGCTGTTGGTCTGATCCATCAGGTCGCATTCGGTATAAATCAACATCCCCACCCCGCTCAGACGCAAAAATAATCCACGACCCATCGGATGACCATGTGGGGGATGAATCTGAGCCACGTCCATCCGTGAGTTGTCGCTCATTTGAACCATCCGCATTAATCACAAAAATATCCGCGTTGCTATTACGACGCGATGTAAAGACGATTTGGCGGCTGTCGGGTGACCATGAAAAAGCCCATTCTTCGCCATCACTGGCTGTAAGTTGTTGGGTGGCCCTACCATCAATACGCATTCGATATAATTCAGCGCCCATGCCGTTGTCCCCTGCAAAAGCAACCCAATCGCCATTAGGGGAAATCGCAGGTGACCATGCTTTAAGTTCGGGTGGGGTCAATCGTTGAAGGTGAGTGCCATTAGGGTGCATTCCGTAGATGGCAGGGTCGCCATTTTCGTTACGGGTAAAAATAAGCCATTGCCCATCGGGTGACCAGACCGCTCCCCAATCATTACCTATGCGATTGGTGAGACGTTTGAGCCCAGTCCCATCAGGCCGCATCCGATAGATTTCTTTGTCATGGTCGCGGCTAGAAGTAAAAGTAATCCATGCGGGTTGGGCGGATTGAGTGCGAACTACAGCCAAAGTCGCGGTCAAAAAAAGCAAAATCAGGCTGGCAAAAATGAATCCTAAGGATGATAAATAACGCATTACCCAATTCCAAAATCATGTTCCATTCGAAGCTGTTTGTTGCACCCACACCATCAACGCTGTTTGATGGCGCAATCGCTGAGAAAGTACCCGCATCATCTCTAAGGCCACTTGTGGTTTAGCATAGAGAAGGGTAATTAAATCTGCCCGTAACAGCGTATAAAGTGTGACATCTTCTAGGCAGGTCACGGTCACAGTCGAGGGGTCGCCATCTAAGATTTCCATGTCGCCAAAGGCATCTCCCACACTAAAAGCTGTAATCATAGTTTGCTGCTGTTGGTCGTTCATAACACTGACCACCAAAGTGCCCGCTGCCGTGATAAAAAGGCAATCACTTCTCTCACCCTGTCGAATAACCTCAGCCCCGACTTGATATTGTCGAACCACAAGCAAGAGCGCCAAATCAACTAGGTCTTCATCTGCAATAGCATTGAACAAAGCTCCCTGTCGCAAAATATGCTTGCGCTCTTCCAATTCGCTTGGCGGGACTAAAACTTGCCGTTCGTTGAGTTGAATCAAGCGAGCTAATTGCGGTTGCTCCGTTGTTAATTGATTATCTAATTGCAGCCACAGATCACTTTCTTCGGAGGGCAGTACGCTTCGCAACCAAATCCATGTATACAGCCCCATATTCCCTCGTAAGATGTCGAGTTGTTGTTCAGTAGTTTGAAGCTGCCGATTGAGAATCTCCACTAATTTAGCGTTTTGGCTGAGCGCAATGTTCTTTCTTAATATACCGCGTTGAGCTTGCAAGGTGACATAATGCTGAATGGGACGGGTACGGTTTTCGCCAATTTCACCGCGATGTTGAGCAAGTAATTGGGCAACCATCTCTGGGTTGCGGGCTGCTGCCAATTCACCTGCACTAAGTACCCCGGCCAGTTCCAAATGAATAGCTTTGCTTTCATTCTGTAAGGTCTGTCGCATGATGAGTATGATAATGGCAATGCTCCCCAAACCAATCCCTATTGCCGTCAACAGTAGGAGCGCTCCCGACAGGTTCCCCACTACAAAATTAAAAATAGCGTGGGTGGACACAACCAAAGCAAGGCCAAGTAGGAATCGGTTCAGTCGGGTGCGGGTAGATAAAAAAAGGCTGGCTCCAGCAATAGTCCCAATAATTGCCGTATCAAAGCCATGAACAAGGCTGGTGGATAAGGAGCGTGTCATCGCCAATTGCAACCCAGTAGCGGGCTTATTGATTACATAGGCCATGTTCTCGACGATGGCAAAACCCGTCCCAATCGCAAAGCCATAAGCCATCCCATCGGCAGCGTAGCGCAGTATTAAGCGGCGTGCCAAAATAATCAAAAAAACACTTTTCAAAGTTTCTTCGACAATAGGTGCTCCGATTAGATGAAGGCCTGCCAAAGTAGTTAACTCTTTGTCGAGGATGAAGCGATTGACTAAATAGGCGATAAAGAAGGAAAAGACACCCCAGATGACCGACAGCCACAAAATATCATGACGGCTGGTGGCATAAATCTCCAGCAAATGCACCAGATAGAGAAAAAATAGGGGGATAAGCACCCCAAATACAGACGCGAGAAACATATTTGGGCATCCGAAAAAGGCATTTTAGCAGTTTACCCCACTATAACATTAAATTGTGAGAACGACTAAAGATGCTTGATACTCTCTCAAATGTAAGCTAAAGTTTGCCGCATAACATACATGCCTAACCGAGATACATTGCTATGAAACGCACGACCTCCGAAATCACAACGGGTCATTTTAGTCCACTCAGTACTGACATTCGTTTTTTGGGAAATTTATTGGGAGGTATCATTCGGGAGCAGCACGGCAACGAGGCTTTTGAATTGGTGGAGGCAGTTCGCCGCACAGCCAAAGCTCGTCGCAATCTTGAGGCGGGAGCGACAGAAGAACTGACGACGCTGATTAACAGCCTCAATTTGGAACAGCGCCGCATCCTTGTTAAGGCCTTTAGTAATTATTTCCAACTTATCAACATCGCCGAAGATCACCAGCGGATTCGGACTTTGCGTCAGCGTGAACATGAAGAAAACCTAACCGAATCTATTGGGGAGGCTATCCAAAATCTGCACGCCAATGGCCTGACCGCCGACGAGGTGCGGGCTACGCTCGAACAAATTTCGGTGCGTTTGGTGTTGACGGCCCATCCATCTGAAGCAAAACGCAAGGAAGTCTTGGTTAAGTTGCGGCACATCACTCAATTGATGGCGTCTAAAGAACAGCATACCGTTCTCCCGCGCGAACAACAGGCTCTCGAAAAAGCACTAGCCGAGGAAATCGAAGAACTGTGGCAGACTCAACCCACCCGCGCTTCTAAAGCGACCGTAGCAGATGAGGTAGATTTTGGGCTCTATTTTGTTACCTCAGTCATAATGGATGTCAAAATCTCGATATACGAGGAACTTGAAGCGGCCCTCAGGCAATACTATCCCGATGCTGATTGGTCAAATTTGCCCGTCGTCTTGCGTTTTGCTTCGTGGATAGGAGGCGACCGTGATGGCAACCCGAATGTGACCCCCGAAGTCACCTTAGAGACTCTGAAAACCCTGCGTGAAGCGGCTCAACAAGTCTATTTGCACGAGATTGAGTTTTTGCGCGAACATCTCACCCAGTCTGTTGAAGAAGTTGGGGTATCAGATGCGCTAGTCGAGTCGGTCAATGGAGGTGGTAACAGCAAATATGCCGGGGAAATCTATCGCCAAAAAATGGAGTCCATCTGGTGGCAATTGAAGTCAGGAATTTATAAAACCGGTGATGATCTGCTAGAGGATTTACAGTTGGTACAAACGAGCTTGATGGAGCATCAAGGTCGTCGCGTCGCACGGGGAGTCCTGCAAGAATTAATTTTGAAGGTTCGGGTCTTTGGTCTGCATCTGGTTCCACTAGAAGTTCGGGAAGATGCTCGGCTCCATGCTGCCGCCCTTGACGAAATTTTTCATCACTATGGGTTGGAGCGCAATTATTTGCAACTACCAGAGGAAGAAAAACAATTTCTGCTCTCCCGTGAGATTGCCAATCCTCGCCCCTTGTTCCCGATTGAACTCAATTTTTCGGCAGCCACCAATCGTATCATTGAAACATGGCGCATGATTGCCAAAGCCCATCGGCTATATGGCAAAGCCGCGATTGATACGGTAATTGCCAGCCGCAGCGAAGCCCCCAGCGACATCCTCGCCATGATGATGTTTGCCCGTGAGGTTGGTATTGATGCAGATGTGGATTTAGTGCCGCTGTTTGAGACGATTGATGACCTACATAACGCGCCTGTCGTCATGGCAACGCTTTTCCAAAACAGCGCCTATCGTCAGCATATCGAAGCGCGTGGAATGCGTCAGCAAATTATGTTAGGTTATTCGGATAGCTGCAAAGACGGGGGTTATCTAGCTTCTAATTGGTCGCTATACGTCGCCCAACGTGAATTGGCCGACCTGTGTAAATCGCAAAACATGCAACTCGAATTATTTCATGGACGGGGTGGCAGCATCGGGCGTGGCGGTGGCCCAACCAACCGCGCCATTTTGTCCCAGCCTCCCGGTTCACTGCACGGACGTATCAAAATTACTGAACAAGGCGAGGTTATTGCCTATCGCTATGGTAATGCCGAAATTGCCCGTCGCCATCTGCATCAAGTGATGAATGCCGTGCTATTGGCCTTTGCCCTACCTTCCCAGACTCCCATCGAACAACAGTGGCGTGATACGATGCAAACATTGGCCGATATGGGGCGTGAGGCCTATCGTCGTTTTGTGTTCGAGACCCCGCAATTCCTTGACTATTGGCAGCAAGCCACCCCCATTCGGGAGCTATCATTGATGCCGATTGGGTCGCGCCCTGCCAAGCGACAACAAGGGGGTTTTAGTGAGGTACGAGCGATTCCTTGGGTATTTTCATGGATGCAGAGCCGTGCCATTATTCCAAGCTGGTATGGTTTGGGTCATGCCCTTGAAAATTTTATGCAACAAACACCCGATGGTCTGACCCAATTACGGCATATGTTCCAAGAATGGCCCTTCTTCCGTGCCTTGATTGAAAATGCCCAACTTGATCTCGCCAAAGCTGATATGGGGATTGCCGTCTTGTATGCCTCATTGGTAGATGACGAAGCCCTACGCGAAACAGTTTTCCATGAAATCAAAACCGAACACGTCCGCGCTTGTAATCAGATTTGCAAAATTTTGGGCCTACAAGAAATTTTGGAGAATCTGCCCGTGATGCAGCGTTCCATTGAGCGCCGCAATCCCTATGTTGACCCATTGAATTTTATTCAAATCAGTTTGCTGCGTGACCTACGGCAGCTTGCACCTGATCACCCCCAATTTGACCCAACCCTGAAGGCTGTGCTGTCCACCGTTAATGGCATCGCGGCTGGTATGAAAACCACTGGATGACCCAAATGAAAGAACCGCGTATCGAATTTGAACTGACAGGCATGGCTCATGGTGGCAGCGCTATTGGCCGACACAATGGGAAAGCTATTTTTGTTCCCTATGCGATTGCAGGCGAAACCATCGCAGCACGTATTGTTGAAGACAAAGGCAATTTTGCACGTGGCGAATTAGCCGAAGTTATCACGCCGTCTGAAAATCGTGTTGAGCCACCCTGTCGCCATTTTGGTAAATGTGGCGGCTGTAATTGGCAGCATATTCGTTATGAAGCCCAATTGGAATTCAAGCGCCAAATTGTCTTTGACCAGCTTTCACGTATTGGGGGTATTAAAGATGCAGTAGTACACCCAACCATCGCCAGCCCTGATGAATGGCGTTACCGCTCCCATGTCAATTTCCATCGCACCCACAATGGTCAACTTGGGTTTGTCATGACCGACGACCGAACTGTCATGGCAATTGAAGAGTGCCATATTATCCGTCCAGAATTGGGCGAATTGTTTGGTAAATTCAATCAGCAAGGGGTTAAACCCGAACACAAGCGGGTACGTTTGCAAGTTGGTTCAGAGTCCCAAGAAATATTAGCAGCAAGCAATGTTGGGGATGAAACAGGCAGCGAAGAAACCCGCACCATTCTAGGTTCAGGTAAAGTGCATTACACCATCAAAGGCCATGTTTTTGAAGTCACGGCGGGCAGTTTCTTTCAAGTCAATCTGCCCCAAGCTGAAACACTGGTCAATTTGGTCTTAGAGCGCCTAGCCCTGCAAGGCACCGAGCATGTTTTAGATTTATACAGTGGCGTAGGTTTATTCACAGCCTTCCTCGCCCCGCAAGCCCGCAAAGTGACCGCAATCGAGTCCTATCCACCCGCCGTCAATGATGCCAAAGTCAATCTAGCCAAGTTTACCAATATCAAACTGCTGCAAGGCACTGCCGAGCAAATGCTGACTCGTTTTTTGCAGGGGCATTTCGATGCTGCGGTGATTGACCCACCCCGAACTGGTATGAAACCGGCTGCATTAGAAGAATTGATGAAGTGCCAGCCATCCAAACTGGTCTATGTTTCCTGCGACCCGGCTACTCTTGGTCGAGATACTAAAAAGCTGGTTGGCTCAGGCTACCAATTAGTGGATGTACAGCCCGTCGATATGTTCCCGCAAACCTATCATATTGAGTCTGTAGCGACCTTTATTCGCTGACCACTATGTCATTTTCCCCCGAAAAAGCCTTTACGTTGATGGCAGGGTCATTGCCTATTGTGTTAACCCTGCCTCATGCTACCCCGCTCAATTCTTCCTATGCGTCCGAATTAGAGGAACGCGCATACGGGTTGAAGAAAACTGAGACGGGGTTGCTTGAAATCACGGAGAGGTTCACCCAAGCCTGTCACGCCCAAAAAGGCACACCCTATGTCCTCATTGCTCAAGTGCATCGCTCACGAATTGACTTCAGCCGGAGTAAACACGTCGTGGCAGGTGAGCAGGCCTATGATGATAGTCGGGCCGAACCGCTCTATGATGCCTTTGAACAATCTCTTGCTGCTCTTAGCCAGCAAGTCATGCAGGATACTCCCGCAGCATTATTGTTTGATTTGCATGGCTGCCGCACCCGTGAGCCTGATATCTATATTGGCACACTAAATGGCAAAACCATCACCTCATATGGGCATACAACCTCGCTACGTGACCGTCTGCACGATTTATTGACCAAGCGGGGATGGCGGGTCGAACCAAAACCCGGCTCGGTGGAGACAGCTTTTACCGGGCGCTCGGATAGTATTATCGCTCGGCATAATCTTTCCAAGTTAGCAGTACGCCCCGGCAATTTTGGCAGTCTGCAAATCGAAATTTCCCAGCAGATTCGATTACGCACATCCTATAGCCAACAATTTGCGCATGATTTTGCCGAGGCCGCTTTGGCCTTAATCGAATAAATATGAAGGGGCATTATGCTAGAGGCCGAGAATCTGATTTTTGAATCCTATAATCGTGTTGCGCCCACTCTACACGGTTATGACTCTGTTACCCGCAATTTATCTGGCATCCAGCAGTTATTCACGGAAGCTGGATTACCTTTTGATCTTGTCCCGACCATCACGGTTACAGGCAGCAAAGGTAAAGGCTCAACCTCTATTTTTAGTGCAGCATTATTACAAGGAATGGGTCACACGGTGGGCTTGATGACCAGCCCGAGTTTTTTGAATGTGCGCGAACGCATTCGAGTTAATGGGCAAGCGATTTTCGAAGCGGCCTTTGTCGAAATTATGCATGACCTTGCTCCCATCATTCGCCGCATTGAAGGCGCATTACCACCAGATCAATATCTTAGCCCAACAGGATTATTTTTGGCTTGTGCCATACGGTATTTCATGCAATGTGGTGTGACGGCAATGGTTTTGGAAGTGGGGCGCGGCGGACGCTTTGATGATGTGCGTCTCATCGAAAATCAGGTCAGTTGTTTTACGCCCATTATGGCCGAACATCTGGATAAACTTGGCCCGACGGTTGCGGATATTGTGTGGCATAAAACAGGCATCATCAAGGCGAATAGTATTGCCATCAGCGCACCTCAACCCCCTGAGGTCAGCCAGCAGATTGAGCAGGCCTGTCAAGAACTTGGCACAACTTTTCAGCAGGTAGGGCGGGATATTTCATTTGAACAACGATCTGAAATAAATTCTCAGGTCGTGGTCATTGAAGGGAATACCTTTAAAATCAATACCCCGGCGGTTTATCAAGCCACTAATTTGGCGACAGCCTATGCAGCCGTCCAAGCCCTAGCGGTAGGGGATATGCACCAGCCAAAGGTAGCCCAGACTATTCGCGCCGTGCATCTACCGGGACGCTGTGATAGGGTCAGTGACGTGCCATTAGTGTTGATAGATGGGGCCATTAACCGCGAATCCGCCGAACAGTTCAGGGATAGCGTTCTTCCATTTAGCCGGATTCCCATTATTTTGGTAACGGCCCTGCCTCACGACAAAGATCATGTTGGACTCTTGGCAACCTTAATGCCGTATGTTGCCCATACCATTGTTACACAGGTGAGCGCCCAACACCTGCATTTCACCGATGGAGCGTTGCAAACCGCACGACAATTTTCCGCTGAAGTCACCCATCAACCTGCTGTGTTTGAAGCTTTTGCCCAAGCCATTGGACTAGCTGGTCAAAATGGCACCATCTGGGTGGTGGGAACACAATCGCTGGTACGAGATGCACTGCAATTTTGGCAACAAGACCTTGAAAAGTTGATCCCCTCGAACCCACCCTCCAATTAACGGGTATTTCATTTAACCGAGTCCCCCAAACGTCCTTTTTTAGCAAGGAAAACGATAATGCTCAAACATTTTGGTTTGGTGTGCTTGGTTTTTTGCCTTACGGTTGGCTGGCATCAAAATAGTCATGCTCAAGACGGCCCCATTGAAAAATTGACCTATGATGGCCTAGAACGCACCGTTTATATACATGTCCCACCCTCCTATTCAGAGTCTCAACCTGTTCCCTTAGTTCTTGTATTGCACCCCTTTGCTTCTTCTGGCAAAGCGATGGCGGCCCTAACAGGTTTTGACGCTGCGGCTGACGAGCAGGGATTTATAGTAGCCTATCCTGACAGCGCCAATTTACGTTGGGACGATGGTCGCAGCACTTATGCACCCTCACCCGGCATTGAGTCGGTGGACGATCTCGGTTTTATCACCCATTTGATTGACGAATTGACTACTACCTACGCTATTGACAGTCAACAAATTTACTTGGTTGGGTCAGGCGCTGGGGGATTGATGGCGTATCGGCTGGCCTGTGAATATCCCGAACGGTTTGCGAAAGTGGTCGTTGCCAGCGCCCTCATTTGGAATTATCACGAAGACCTTTGCCCATCCGCCGCGCCTGCCCCAATTTCTATGCTGATAGTGGTGGGCAGCAACGATTTTTATTACCCGTTAGAGGGGCGCAACGTCGAAGCGCGCGATCCAGCCGTGACGCTACGGGTTCAAAGCATGGGGGGCACACTGCGTTTTTGGGGGGAACGGAATGATTGCGACCTCAACGATTTTGAGATTTTCACTGAGCCAGCCATCCGCCTCTATCAAAATTGCAATAATGAATCATCACTGGCATTTCTCTCGATTGAAAATGCTGGCAACAATTGGTTGCGCAGCACCATCAATTATCAACTCAATCAATTCGGGGTGGACTATACCGAAATTGCCACACGCTATCTGTTTGGCCCCAAAGATGGAGAGGATTGGCAGGGCCTCGTGACTAAAATGACCACCGAGGCAGTCTCACCTGAAACATTGGCCCGCAATTATGCCGTCTATGTTCCGCCCAGCTATGACCCAACCCAACCAACACCAGTCGTCATGGCGTTGCATGGTCGGCCCGATACAGGTACAGGTATGGCCTATTTGTTGGATTTAAACCGTGTCGCCCAGACCGAAAATTTCATTGCGGTCTATCCAGATGGTATCAATCAAGGCTGGAACTATACTCTCGGTTTTCCGGGCTATGGGGACAATGATATTAATGACGTGGAGTTTTTGGGGACACTTATCAAAGATTTGTCACTTGACCTGAATATAGATTCTCAGCGCGTTTATCTGACAGGCTTTTCCAATGGTGGGTTTATGACGCAAGCTATGGCGTGCGAGGCGGCTGATCAATTTGCCGCTTTCGCTGTCATTGGGGCGACTGCTTTCCCCGGTTTTGAAACCTTTTGTGCCGGAACTCCACCAATTCCCATGTTATTTATACACGGCTCATTGGACAAGAGCATTCCATGGGATGGCTTGCAGCAGTCAGGCCAATGGGTGACTTACCCCGTATCCGAATCATTGGCTTTTTGGGCAGTTCATAATAATTGTGATCCTAACCAAGTCTCCCAGACCGATTTGCCTGCCAGTGGCAATTCACCCGGCACATCTGTCACCGTTTTTGAATTTAAGGGTTGCGCCGAAGACGACAACATCCTGTTTTATGAAATTGATGGCGGTGGGCATAACATTCCGGGTGTGCCGGGGCGCCTCGATGCCGAGCAATTTGGGGCTGTCAACATGGATATTGATGCCCCAACCATTATCTGGGAATTTTTATCTCAACACACCCTCGACCCACTACCTTAGTATGGTGTCAAAGCCTCACGGGGAATAGGCACATAAATTTCATCCCCATAGCGTACCCATAAAATATGGATACGGGAGTAATCGGCGGCATCCAATAAACGAACCTCAATTGGATGTCGCCCCGCTGTAAGTTCAAGTTGTTTTGTAATTAATGTAAAGTCAGTGCTGCCTTTTACGACAGAGACGCCATCAATCAAAATCTCTCCAGATGTCATAGCCCGCAGCCCAATCCCATACACCCCATCCTCTGGAATATCCAAAAAGCCTTTCCAAGTCACCGTGTAAGGCCTAAGCAGCGGTATTCGATGGAAATACATATCCAAAAATGGGTCAATACGTTCAAGGACCGGCGCCCCACTCCAATCCGCATTGGGGTAAAAATAGCCATGCAATCCATTATTGGTGATAGGGCCATGATAGAGCATCCAATCGGGCACAATATCCCGCTGAGTATAATTCATTACCTCCCATTCAAGCGTTTGATTGGGAGTAATTTGAATGACGTGATTGCCTTCAGCCAATAAATGCCCCTCACCAGATTGCCATAGCTCGCCATCAATCATCAATAGCCCGTCAGTATAAAACCGATATTCACCATACTGCGGCGCGTATAAAATGCCTGTGCCATCAGCATTTAATTTTTGTATTCCAGCAATATCCTCTGGAGTCAAATCAATCACATACATCACAGGGGCATCAGCGCCAGCCCCCCGTATTCCGTAATCAAGCCCCTTGATAATCTTAAACTGAGCTTGGGGATAAAGGGTCTTGGCATAATTAAAAATGGGGAACTCGCTCTCATCCAAAATAATGGTAACGGGGCCGGTTGGCGGGACACGCAATGGCAAGGTATCTGGGTAATTCAGCAAAGTCAATTTTTGTTGATAATCGGGGACGAGAAATTCGGTGCTAGGTTCGCCAAACATCAATGGACTGACAAAAAATGCATGAAATGCATGGTCGGGGCGATCTTGGACTAGCTGACCAACGATAGTCGCGGTGGTAGAATAGCTCAACCAAGCATCGTGACTCCGGGCTTGTTTCTCAAAATACTTGTCATAGTTAAGATACAGTGTCGCCCCAAGCAAAATGCTGATACAACCAATCACCAGTGGCTGTAGTTTGGCCCTGCTAAGCACCCGCCCTACTTCCTCGATTGTTAATGCAGCGAAGTAGGCTATGGCAGGCAAAACCCCTATCGTGCGTAAGGCTTGGGGCGCTTCATATTGCACTGTTAAAATACCCGCCAGCATACTCACAACCAGTAGGCCACCAAAAAACCATTCTTCAGCATGCTTGAGATGGCGCAATGCTAGCCCCATTCCTAGTACAAAAACAACCCCTGTTACAACATCCAACATTGGGTCATAGGGTAAATTGTGGCGTCCATTTCGGTCACCAATAACATGAAACATCCCAAGGTGTTTATCAAGACTGATGTCAAGCGCCTCTCTTAAGGGCAATGCTCCTCGATTTTCCTCTCGGAAAATAGTGACCTGTTTATTGCGATTGGTATATAAATCTGGGTCGAGCTTGGCAAAGATGAGCATCGGCATAAACACCAATACCGCTGTTATCGCTCCAAAGCCTGTAATCAAAAGTGCTTGAGGTTTCCACCAGCGCCATGCCAATAAGCCATAAATGGCAAGCGGGACTAGGGCAAAACGGAAGGCTGCATAAAAATATAGACCCACCCCTACCGTCAGTCCCGCCCATAGACCGTCGCGCAACTGTCCATAGCGCACCATCCGCATCAAAAAATAGAAGGTCAGCATTGTAAAAAAACAGGTTTCAATGCCCGTCATAGCAATCCGACTAAACGTGATTGCCCATGCCAAGACCGCCATAAAAAACCCCATCAATAGGCCAAACCATCGCCCGCGCAGCATATCCCCCACTAAAAATGAACTGAATACCGCTGCTACACCAAAAAAAACATGAACTAAACGCGGACCCGCCACATTGGTTTCGCCAAAAGCTCGCAACGCTTGGGCATAGAGCATCAGGTGGGGATAAGTAATATTGGGGACAAAAAAAGGGCGGTAGCTAGCATGGTGGAGCATGCTGCGTGCATCTAATAGAGCGACTGCTTCATCGTACCAAATACCAAGAGGCAGAGTTTTGAGATGATAGACGCGCAAAAAAATCGCCATAATCAGGAGTGGTTGTAAAAAAGCGGCTGTTGTTTGGTCAATCGTCAGTTTTTTGGGAATAGCATGGGTCAGTATAACCCCTCCCAAAACCCAAAGCGTGACCCCTAACCCAAAGGTGTTCCATGTGGCTTGGGAGGGAAACAACCCCGGTTTAGCTTTCCAAAATTCTGTTCCCGTATAAACAATTGTGCCAAAGCCAATGAGCAGAAAACCAACGCCAATGACAACCCGCGCACCGTCTGCAATGCCTAATTGACGACGATCAGGATAAGGTTTAGACGGCAGCATAGGGGTAAAAATAATCAACAATAAGCTTGCGAACCCTAACCAACGCAGTCCTTCCCATAAATCGGCTTCCTTAAAAGCGCGATGGGCCATATAACTGAGACCAGTGGTTATAAGTAGTATTCCAATAGGTATCCATTGGTGTTGTCGTACTATCTCAAGTTTTTCATTTATGCCGCGAAAACTCACTTTGGTTTGACCCATGCGAACCATTTCCTGTCAAGGTATGTCAAGATTTTTAGCGCAGTGTGTAGATGCTTTATACTATAGGCGAAGTTAACAAGCATGACTGTAAGAAAATCTATTCGATTTTGCACTGCGGAACGATTGAATGAAACGAAACATAAAACTCTGGGTCGTTTTGGCCGGAATTCTTATTCTGGCGGGTTGCTTACGTTATATTGGAATTAATTGGGATTATTATAGCCATAGCCACCCCGATGAACTGTTCTTAACCGCAGTGGTCTCACGTATTGGGGATCGTAGCGAGTTACTCGACAAGGTCAAAGAACGCTGTGCGGACGACCCTCGCCGTCATGCCTATTTCAATACCCGCTGTAGCCCTCTCAACCCTAATAACATCAATGACGGTAGCTATGCCTATGGCACGCTCCCAACCTTTATCGTATATGGGGCTGGCGAGCTTGCCGTCAAAATTACAGGCGATGAGCTGTGGCGAGATTTCGATGGCATTCATTTAGTGGGACGCTTTGTCAACATTATTGCCGATGTCCTTTCAACCTTGATGGTTTTTATCATTGGAAGGCGACTCTTTGGTATCAAAAATGGCCTGTTTGCGTCCATGCTCTATGCCGCAGCAGCCTTACCCATCCAGCTTGCCCATTACTGGACGGTGGATACTATCGCCAATCTATTTTTTCTCATTTCGCTTTATGCTGCTGTCGCCATCAGCCAACGAGGGAGAGCGTGGGCCTTCATATTATTTGGGCTGGCGGTCGGGGCCGGGGTGGCCTCACGTATCAATATCGCAATGGCCGCTGGGTTAGGCCCTTTAGCTGGGTTCATCTATCTTCGCACACTCTATTTGCACAGGCCGGACGCCCCGCGCAAGTTCCATTTCGGTCAGTGGATACGGGTTGCCTTGCTGATTACCATTGCATCGGGCATCGGGTTCCTGACCTTTCGTATTGCCCAACCCTACGCCTTCAAAGGGCCGGATATTTGGGATTTGCAGGGCAATAAAAAATGGTTCGATGATATAGATTACGTTTCCAAATTATCCTCTAAACAAGATGATGGCTGGCCGCCCTCCCATCAATTCGTTGGACGCATCAAATACATCTACCCTTGGATTAATATTGTGTTGTGGGGCATGGGTTTACCATTAGGCATCTTAGCGACTATTGCTCTCATTCACGCCATCAATAAACAAGTTCAGCGGTGGGAGCTTTCACCCCAAGTTGCCCTTCTAACCGCATGGTTCATCGCCTATTTTGGCTGGCATGGTCGCCTGCATTACATGACTATGCGTTATTATTTGCCCCTCTATGGTGTCCTTTGTCTATTGGTGGCGTGGTGGTTGCTGCAATTACAACCACGCTGGTCAATACGCCTGCGTAAAACGGTTGCCATCGGTACATTATTATGGGCCTTCGTGTTCACCGGTATCTATCGTGCTCCCCAAACGCGCGTCGAGGCGGCCATCTGGATTAACCAACATATGCCAGCAGCAGTGACGGGCATTGCCGAGGATGGCACATGGTATCACCTGACTGCGGGCCGTGGGATGCGCTACCGCATGGTCACGTATTACAAGCCAGAACCCAGTTTTGGGCAGCAATCTTATGAAAGCCGCCTAGTCAATATCACTGGCGAAGGCAACATTATGCTAAAGCGCTTGTGGCTACGCTGGATCGAAACGACACCTATCCATGTAAATCTCCAATTAGCGGCCTTAAACGATGAGGGGGTCGAAACCGAACTCCTACTGAACTTCGATACCACCAGTGAAAACCCGCAAGAATTGCGAGTGGATTTGCCCCTCGATAAACAAGTCGAAATCGCACCGGGAAACTATCGTTGGAAAATGACCGTGGATTGGGACACTGATGTGCCAATGGTGCATATCATCCCGTCCATTGAATACCTCAACATCGAAAGCGGCATATGGAGTATTGGGGCCATTCAATTACAACCCACAGGCCGTGCCAATGTCATTCGCTATGCCAAGATTGACAATGAATACAGTTTTGGGTTTGTCCTCAAAGATAAGGATCAAACGCTTACGGGGCTATATATCGCCCATGCCATCGGATTACCCAGTAATTTGACTCTTGAAATCGAGGATGAGAAATATACTGCCCAATTGGTTTCACAAGATCGCAATGGTAGCCCATTAGGCGAGGGGCGACATTATGTCTTCAAGACACCGCTTCGTGTCCCTCACGATACCGCTATCAATATCACCTCTACCTATCCGCTGTGGTTTACGGGTACAACTATTGCCACGGAAGGGGATTGGGATTTTTCTACCCCTCCTCGCATTTGTTTTCAAAATGGCCCGATTAGGCTGGGCTATTTCCCACCCGACACCTGTCTACAAAAAAGTGGTTATGACGAAGAATGGTATACAGAACTGCCTCTACAGGTAGTTGAACATGATAGCCCCGAAAAGCAAAGATGGATGACCGACGTTTTATTACTGGCGGATTATATGACGATTAGTACCAATCGGATGTATGATGCCCTGCCACGCAACGAAAAATATTATTGGTTCACCACCGCCTATTATAAAGACCTGTTTGGCGACAAACTTGGGTATCAAGAAGTCGTCCGTTTCGATTCATTACCGCATTTAGGCCCACTGACGATTCCCGATCAAGTGCTACCAGATTGGCATCTGCCCAAGTGGATGAATGAACTTGAGGCGGAGGAGGCCTTTACCGTCTACGACCATCCAACCATCTATGTGTTCAAAAATGACGGCTTTGAATCCAGCCAGATGACGGCCTATGTGCCCTATGTAGATGAGCGCAATCGCATTGATTTGGATGAAGTAGCCCAACCCACCTATGTTGCAAGTGAAAAAGCTGCCCATAACCGCGAAATCCAATGGCAGATTGCTTTGTTTGCGATTGGATTTATAGCTGTAAGTTGGCTGGCCTTCCCCTTGATGTTTACACTATTCCCATCGTTGCCCTTACGTGGTTATGGTTTGGGACGCGGCGTCACATGGCTGCTGCTGGCCCTTATTCCGTGGTGGCTGACAGCCGAATTCCATTGGCGCTTATGGACGCGATGGGCACTCATCGGTTTTGTTGCAGGCTATATCGTGTTAATGACAGTTTTGTTTATCCGTCAGCGTCACCAGCTTTGGCCTTTTATCAAAACCCACTGGTGCGGTATGGTCGCCCTTGATTTGGTCTGGTTAGTAGCATTTGGGTTGGGGATTGCCATGCGCGGTGTTGACCCCGATTTCTGGCACCCTTGGTTGGGTGGCGAAAAACACATGGATTTGGCCTACCTCAATGCTGTCTGGCGCACCGGCCAATTCCCACCCCCCAGTCCATGGCTAAGTGGTTTTGAAATCAATTATTACTATCTAGGGTTTGTCGTCGCGGCCATGCCTCTCAAATTGTTTGGCTCCGCACCCGAATATGGCCCCAATTTGATTTTAGCGGTGTTTTACGCGACCATTTTTACCCTTGTCTTCAATCTTTTGCTGACAGTGTTGGGTCAGGTCGAGCGGGTACGCTGGCGTGTGCTTCTGGCAAGCACAGGCACAACGCTAGTCATGATTGCAGGAAACTATGGGGCCTTCGATCTAGTCATCCAGTCCATCGCCAATATGCCCGCCCATCGTTGGTACTGGTATCCGACTCGCATGATCGCCGAATCGAAAAATGGCGGCGGGGGCATCATCACGGAAGTACCCTTCTTCTCGTTTTTGTGGGGTGATTTCCATGCCCATCTTTTCGGCCTGCTACCAGTGACCATCCTGCTTACCCTGTTATGGGTAACATATAAACAGCGAGCATGGTGGCATGTCCTCGCACTCGGCAGTCTCATTAGCATCATCTACATGACCAACACATGGGACATTTTGGTCTATGTTCCACTGACCCTATTGGTGATTATCTTGATTAGCCGTCATACCCAGCGTCTACCCTTGTTGCTGGCTCTATTCGCGTTGGGAGCAGGTGTCATGGTTTGGCCTTACTTGCAACATGCCACCCTTGCTGGCTATGGGAGTATAACACGGTGGGAGGGCCCACGTTCGATTTTAAAACCATTCTTGCTCACGTGGGGTGCACCCTTAGCCGTGATGCTGATTTGGCTCGTCCATCGCATCAAAGCCATTGCTTTGCCTGAAGCCGATGCCCCAGTCGAAGTAGGATTATTCATCTTGGCGGTCATCCCAGCTTTATGGGTCAATGGTCAGGATGGCACATCAGTTTTATTGGTCACGATACTGCTGCTTGCCTTGCTTCTGGCTGTCTTTGATCGAAAGAATATCGGCCCACATTGCGGTGTCGCATTTTTCACCGTTGGTCTATTAGCCATTGAGCATGTCGTCATCGTTGGGGATGTTGACCGCATGAACACAGGCTTCAAGGTTGCCTTCCAATTATGGGTCTGGGCCGGATTATTGATTCCGATGCTGCTTTACCACATGGTGCATCAACGCCGCGCCTATATAATGACAGGGGTATCGGTGCTGGTCTTGCTGCCCGGTCTTATCTTCCCCTATAAGGCTCTGCCTGCCCGCGACAAAGAATCATATACCAAAGATTTCACACTGGATGGCTATGATTTTATGGATGTCATGCCCTATCCGATGGACTCTGAAACGATTAGCATTGCCGACGATGAGCCCCTCATTCGTTATATGCGTTCCCACATCCAAGGTTATCCGGTGATTGCCGAGATGTATACAGGGGAATATCGCTGGAATACACGCATTGCCAGTTATACGGGCTTGCCAACGGTCATGGGTTGGGGTAATCACATGCGTCAGCAATTCCCTCATCAGATTGAGGAAATTGAGCAGCGCATTGGCGATATTCGGTTGTTTTACACGACAACTAGCACTGATCAATTGCTGCAACTGATTCGTAAATACCATATCGAGTACATCGTATCAGGCGAATTAGAGCATACGCTAGACCGTAACGGCCAGTTTTCAGTATTGTTAAAAATGGTCACATCAGGGCATTTATCAGTGGAATACCAAAGTAACAACACATGGCTGTTCAGGGTGGAAAAAACGCAATGATGCCGCGCGTGGGGTGGCTGACCGATATTCACCTCAATTTTCTATCACTGGCGCTGGTGGGCGAATTTGTTGAAGAATTGAGCCACCAGCAAGTGGATGCTTGGTTGATTAGTGGGGATATTGGGGAATCCAATAATCTCGTCACCTATCTAAAAATTATGGTGAGCAGATTGCCACAGCCCATCTATTTCGTATTGGGCAACCATGATTTTTATTGGGGTTCGATCAAAAGCGTCCGTGATGAGATTCAAGCGTTGTGTCAATACCATCCTAATCTGCACTATCTGAGCGCCGCTGAATGGATTGAATTGACGCCCACTGTTGGCCTTGTTGGGCATGATGGTTGGGCGGATTTGCAATTTGGCAATTTTGCCACCTCGGATGTCATGATGAATGACTATGTTCTGATTCAAGAACTAGTCAATCAGTCTAAAGCAGGTTTACCTCGAGAAACGGGCTGGCTGGCGAATGAAGCGGCGTATCATTTTCGGCGAGTGCTACCCCAAGCATTGGCGCGTTTTCCTCATGTACTGGCGGTTACGCATGTACCTCCCTTTCAGGAAGCCTGTTGGCATGACAACCAAATCTCTGATGACAATTGGTTACCCCATTTCACCTGTAAAGCGGTGGGTGATGTCTTGCGAGAGACGATGTTAGCCCACCCCAATCAACAATTAACCGTGTTGTGTGGGCATACACATGGCAAAGGGGAGGCGCAAATCCTCCCCAATTTACAAGTCCTAACAGGTGGGGCTGAATATGGCAACCCCACGCTTCAACAAGTTTTCGACTTTACTCCTCGGTGACAGCGAATTCACACGTTGCCGCGCTAATGCTGCATGTCGCCAATGTTTCTTCGCCACGCCGGACATAAAAAACGCTGTTCCCATTGGCGACTGTCCAGAAGTGGGTACTTGCTGCGCCTTGCCGAATCCATCCCAAAGAATTCCGGCACGGGGATGGCAGTACGGCCTCGTCGCGAGTGACCAATTGGAGACAGGCATCTGGCAACATCCGCCGTAAATCATCAAGGTTGATATTGGCAGGTAGCCATTGCGCCGTTGAAAACGATCCAAAGGAATCACCGACGAATGTCAGATCGCTGACATTTTGCTGGAACGGCGAGATATTGAATAACAAAATGGAATCTTCGGTGTAGACCAAACGAATTTGGGGCTGAACGGGCAAGGTAGGTGAAGGTGTCGGTGTACCCGTCTGAGCCACTTCCAAAGCGGTACAGAAAGGCTCAACGATATAAATCTCCCGTTCGTTACATGTCAAGTTTCGCACCAAGCGATTTTCGCTCACCCATGTTTTCAATTCTTTAAGGGTATCAATACGCCATTCAATGATACTGCTGTCATCCGACGCCGAAAAAGCGGAGTGACCATCATAGCTAAAAGTGACATGATTGACCCCGCCGCGATGCCCTTCAAAACGGCGAATTTCTTCACCTGATTCCAAATCCCACAAAATCACGGTGGAATCGCTTGAGCCTGACAATGCAGTCAACCCATCCGGGCTGAAAGCCACACTGTTTACCGCAGCGATGTGGCGACGATAACGACGAATCTCACTGCCTGTATTCGTATCCCACAAAATTAGGCTTTCATCAGCCGACCCAGAAAGCACTTGTTGGCCGTCAGGGCTAAAAGCGACGCTATTGACTGGGCCAAGATGTCCTGTAAAACGACGAACTTCTTCCACAGCCAATGTCCACAAAATAATTGTCCCATCCGAGCCGCCCGAGAGCAAAAACTGTTCATCAGCGCTGAGAGCAAGGCTAAGAATGGCAGTGTCTTGATGTGTTAACTGTTGGATTTGTGCGCCTGATGTTGCGTCCCACAAAATAATCTGACCATCTTCACCGCTCGAAATCAGGCGGGAGGCGCTATTTTGCCATACGATGCTGTAGACAGGCCCCACATGGCCTGTAAATTGGCGGACTTGTTGGCCCGTCGCCATATCCCATAAAATGATTTCGCCATCATCTGACCCCGACACAATTAAACTGTTATCGGCGTTAAACGCGGCGGTCAAAATCCGACCAGTATGCCCTTCAAAGCGTCGGATTTCTTGCCCTGTTGAAACATCCCATAAAATCAGGGTATGGTCATTCGACCCCGATAACATCAATTGGTTATCCGTCGAAACCACAATATCTTTGACTGGGCCGCCATGCCCCAAATTGGCAAACTGATGTAGTGGGGTCTCATTTTCGGCATCCCACAGAGTCAAAACACGGTTGAGTCCACCCGCCATGATGCGGAAACTATTCGAGGTAGGCGCGATATCCATCCCAAAAATTTTCCCCGCGATGGTGTTTTCATAGCGGTGGATAATCGCACCCGTTTCACGATCCCACAAAATCAGCACGCCGTTTTCACCTGCTGATAAGATTTGCGTGCCATCGGGAGTAAATTGAGCACGGGTGATGGGGGCATCTTGGCCTACAAATTCACGGATACGAGTGGCGGTTTGAATATCCCACAACACCAAGGTAGCGTCCTTTGAACCGGAAAGGATGCTGCCACCGCGCGGGCTAAATTCGACGCTGGTCACCGGGCCACCATGCCCCTCAAAACGATGAACCTCTTCGCCTGTTGAGACATCCCACAAAATGAGGCTACTGTCCTCAAAACCGCCGAGGGCTTGTTGTCCATCAAGGCTAAAGGCGACCGCATAAACTTGGCCTTCATAGCCTTCAAAACGCTTAATTTCTTCTCCAGTCAGTAAATTCCATAAAATCAGTAAGCCATCTTGTGAACCCGTCAGGGCTGTTTCACCATCTGGGCTGATGGCAACACTCGTCACTGGACTGGTGTGTCCCTGCAATCGCAACACCACCTGTCCAGTCAACACGTTCCACCAAATCGCCGTGGTATCATCTGAACCGCTCAGGGCATATTGTCCATTAAAATTGAACACGACGCTGTTCACCGGGGCGGTATGACCGACCAAACGATTGACGACCTGCCCGGTCTCAATAGCCCATAAAATCACTGTGCCATCCAGTGAGCCTGTTAAAACCGTGTGCCCGTCGGGGCTAATGGCTAAATCTCCATTCGGCGCACCCCGTCCACTAAATTGCTCCGTCACCGCGCCGGGGTTTAAATCCCACCGCAGCAAGGTCATATCGTCCGCACCAGAAAAGACTGTCAAGCCATCGGGGTGAACCACCACGGTATTGACGTTCGCCGAGTGGCCCCGCAGTGTATAAAGTAATGCCCCTGATTCAACTTCCCAGATTTTGAGCGTGTCATCGGCTGAGGCTGAAACAAATCTGAGACCATCGGGTGTAAAAGCAACTGACCGCACCCAATCGGTATGTCCGTCGAATCTTCGAATTTCTTGACCGGATGCAATATCCCACAGAATCAATTGCGTATCATCTGCTCCGGTCAAAATCGTCCGGCCATCGGGGCTAAACGCGACAGTCCGTACCCAATCCGTGTGACCCTCGAAGCGCCGTATTTCTCTACCGCCGACAATATCCCATAACACCACAACCCCGCGTCGGCTGTCAGTGCCATTTTCAACTGAACCCGACAAGGCCGTCAATCCATCGGGGCTAAACGCGACACTCGCCACGGGGCCAAGATTTCCGGAGAGTTTTTGGATTTGTGCCCCAGTTGCGACATTCCATAAAATAAGGGTTGTATCGCCAGAACCAGACAGTGCCCGTTGTCCATCTGGGCTAAATGCCACTGAAAAAACGGTATTGGTATGGCCTTTGAATTGGCGGATTTGTTCGCCTGTTTCAACATCCCACAAAATAAGAGTGTTATCTTCTGAACCTGAGAGAATCGTCCGACCATCGGGGCTAAAAGCCACCGACCGTACCCAATTGGTATGCCCTTGAAAACGACGTACTATGTTGCCGCTTTCAATATCCCACAAGATAATCGTCTTATCATCACCCCCGGTTGCAAGATAACGACCATCCGGGCTAATGGCAGTTGCTAAAACCCGTCCAGCGTGTCCCGCAAATTTTTGACGCACACCGGGAGCATAGCCCACTTGGGCTAACACACTCTGGGCTAGGGCCGAGGGTTGATCGGATTGATTGGCTTGCAGGGCCAGCGCGATTGAAAGCTGGTTATCGCCGTTTTGGAGGGCCACCTGTTGGGCATTGGCAGCTTGTAAAACACTTTGGGCCAATTGCTGTTGAATCTTGGCGACATCCTCCGCCGCCAACCGTCCTGCCGATTCCGTCTGGACAATCGCGGCCTGTGTTGAAGCATCGTTGGCGTTTGCCTCAGCCTGACTCTGCGCCTCTATCGCCGTCGCAGCATTGTTCTGGGCAATCGCGGCTTGTGTCGAAGCATCGTTGGCGTTTATCTCGGCTTGACCCTGCGCCACCGTCGCAGCTATCGCATTTTCTTCAGCGATGGCAGCTTGTGTTGATGCCCGATTGGCTTGGTCTTGAGCCTGCCCTTGCGCTACCGTCGCCTTTATGGCATTTTCCTGAGCAATCGCGGCCTGAGTCGAGGCAATATTAGCCTGAACCAACGCATCGGCCTGTGCGGTTGAGGCCACATCGGCCTTCTCCTGTGCATCGCCCTGTGCATAGGTTGCTGTCGCCGCGTTGTTTTTCGCTTCTTGGGCAGAAGTGGCGGCAATAAAGGCTTGATTAATCGCATCCCCTCGTGCCGTTTCAGCGGCTTGGGCCTGCTGTTCAGCATTTCCTTGCGCAACCGTTGCGGTCACGGCGGCGATTTCCGCTGTAGATGCGCTATCCACCGCGATGGTTGCTGCTTGGTTGGACGTTGCGGCCTGCTGGGCGGCTATACCTTGTAAATATTGGGCGGTTTGCGCACTATCGACTGCATCAGCACGAGCACTTTCAGCACGGCGGCTCTCACTAAACGCGAAAATTGTTAAGCCAATGCCCATTACGGCAACCAAGACGGCTGCAATGAGGGCTAACCCTCGATTACGATTACGCCGACGGAGTTCAGCCTCACGCGCTTTCCGTTCTTGTTCAGCCGCCATATCCAATTCGCGTTTTTGCACGCTGGCGTGAATAAAATCGACTTCGCGCTGGTTGAGGGCAATGTCCCCGCCTGCCAACAGTGCCTCATATTGCTGCAAGCGCACCCCACCGACTAAATAATTGGTGTCTTGCTGATGGTCGAACCATTCGGTGGTTTCGCTGGTCAGCCGTCGCTGCAAACGCAAATCCTCACGACTGTCATTGAGCCACTCGCGTAGCCGCACCCATTGACGGATTAAAGCTTCGTGGGCAACCTCAACAGTAGGCTCACGGGTCTGGGGGTCATTATCAAAGGTAAGCAAGCGCGACTTTCCAAATATCTCAATAACCGCTTCCATGACCTCTTGCTGCTGGCCTGCCACTGAGATAAGTTCGGCCCAATGTGCCCGTCGTCGTGTATCCTCGTTGCCTTCGCCAACTGCGACTAGTCGTAAGAACATTTGGCGAGTGGCTGATTGTTTTTCGTTGTCCAGTTCGACAAATATTTCTTCGGCTCGCCGTGCTAATGCTCCTAAAGCGCCACCAATATCTTGATAGGCCTTGATATTGAGCGTCATACCATCCCGTCGCTCGAACACCTCGGTTAAGGCATATTGTAAGAGGGGCAAGGCGCCGGGTTCATTACTAATATCCCCGACAATCGCCGCCACCAGTTGAGGCTCGACCAGCAAGCCAACTCGTTTGGCTGGGCCAACAATCGCCCGTTCCAATTCATCTGCGGAAAGGGGTAGCACAACTTCAGTACGTTCACGGATAAGGGCCCCAAATTCGGGATAGAGCAAGGGGCGGTCATAAAAATCAGCTCGGAGTGTGATGATAAGCTGGATACGGCTGGAAGGATCACGCACAGCTGCCAATAAGCTATTTAAGAAATGAGCACGTTCGGCCTCATTTTCAACCAGCGTAAAGACTTCCTCAAACTGATCAATCACTAGTACAAGTTCGCTGTCCGCCCCCGGTAGAACGGCTTTGACCATCTCTGTCAGGCCGTTTTCATCCTCACGCAGGCGTTTGAGCATGGCCTCATCCGCATCAACCGCAAAAGACAATAGCTCGGTCTCAAGTTGGGTTACTGGATGAGGGCCGGGAACCATCTCGGCATAAAAACTAGAGCCATAGCCCGTAATTGCCCCACCGCGCAATCGGGGAATTAACCCAGCCTTGACAACACTCGACTTCCCACTGCCACTTGGCCCAATCACTGCCAGAAAACGCGAATACGGATGGGGTTCACGTAGGCGTTTGAGTAATTGATCCACTAAGTTATCACGCCCAAAAAAGTCCGAAGCATCAGCTACTTGGAAAGCCCGCAAACCTTTATAAGGATTGACTGGCTCGGCCAACATCAACAAATTGGTATCAATCGTGATAGGGCCAGTGGTGGCGGTATCGCGGGTAATAATGATGAGATCATCATCACCATCCCCTAGACTGGTTGGTCGGGCAGCAGGAGCTGCACTACTCAATGCCCGCCGAAAATCCGCCGCAAATGTTAAAGTATCAATATAGCGGTCTTCCGGGTCTTTGGCGGTTGCTTTTTGAACCACTCGATTAAGCGAGGTGGGTAGTTCGTCGCGCAATTGGCGCAACGGCGGCAATGGGTCATTCAGATGTCTAAGAATAAGTTCCGAGGATTGCGCATCGGGAAAAGGTTGCTGTCCAGTCAACACCTCAAACATGACAATGCCGAGGCCATAGACATCGGTCTGGGGGGTAATAGATTTACTACGAATTTGCTCTGGTGACATATAGGCTGGTGAGCCAATCACTGTGCCGGGGGCATCAAGTTCATCGCTGAGAGCCGATAACTTACCGTCGTGCCCCAAATCTTTGGCAATCCCAAAATCGGAGAGATAGGCGTTACGTTCTTCATCCAAAAGAATATTGGCAGGTTTTAAATCGCGGTGAATAACCCCATTGCGATGCGCGACAGTCAAGGCCGCTGCAATTTGGTCAAGTAAGCGGGCGGCATCTTCGGGATTCCAAACCCCACGCTTAAGCGAATCTTGCATACTGCCACCACGCAACCAGCGCATTACCAAAAACGCACCGGAAGGGTCGCGCCAATAATCATACAATGGCACAATGTGAAGATGCTCTAATCGGGCAACAAGTTGCGCCTCAGCCTCAAACCGCCGTATAAAATCAGGGTGATTGGCATATTGGGGTAGAATAATTTTGATGGCGACCTCGCGTTTGACGAGGGTTTGGTAGGCCCGATAGACCGCGCCAAAACCACCTTGCCCAATACGTTCTTGTAATTCGTAACCCTTAATTGTTTGCCCGCTAAGATTATCCATTTTTCCATCCACGCTGGCGGCATAAGATATTTTTGACACTTGCCTAGATTAGCATTCTTTATGGTTTTTGTGCAAAGGCCCTGAAATAGAACAGAGGCGACTTCTAAATCCCTAGAAAGCCGCCCTGTAATTTAGCGTCGAGGTTAAGAATTGCGTTCCGCTACCAGACGTAGGCCCTCTAAAGTTAAGAAAGGGTCGACTACATCAAAACGATCCGTCAGGGGGGCGATTAAACTGACCAACCCTCCCGTGGCAATCACCTTTGCACCGCCCAGTTCGGCTTTCACCCGGTCAATCAAGCCTTCGGTCATGGCAACATAACCCACGACCAATCCTGCCTGCATGGAGTGAACCGTGTTGCGTCCAATCACGGATGGTGGGGGTACTAAATCCACATAAGGCAGTTTAGCCGCCTTGCTGACTAGCGAATCAGCTGTGGCGTGTAATCCTGCCGAAATCGCTACGCCCAAAAAATCACCTTGCCCGTTGATAGCGATAAATTTGGTGGCTGTCCCAAAATCCACCACAATGCAATTAGCCCTGAAGTGATCATAGGCCGCCACCGCATCAGCGATTAAATCGGCACCCACCTGATTTGGAAAATCAGTGCGGATGTTGATGCCTAAATTGATCCCATATTGCAATACTACTGGAGGATGTGGCACATATTTTTCGGCAATTTGAATCATGCCGGGGGTCAATTTGGGAACCACACTGCTGACAACAGAACCGGTTAGATTAGAGAGTTGAAGACCAGAATCAGCGAAAAATTGGCGGAAATAGGCGGCATATTCATCTGCCATACGGTCAGCAACGGTTTGCACCCGCCAAACATGTGTCCATTGCTGACCGTCGTGTATGCCAAATTTTACGTTGGTGTTGCCAACGTCAATGGCAAACAGCATTCGTTTTTATCCTTCGTAGTAGGTGTCCACTTCATCAAGGGCCGCATCCAAAATCTGAAGCCCTTCCTGAAGCTGCTCTTCGGTAATAATCAGTGGTGGGGTGCAGAACACATAATCCCAGCGAATCATGGTGCTGAGGCCACTCTTACGCAGGGCCGCGCCTAGTTTCTTGGTCGGTTCGCTCTGCGGGAGATTAAACCCGCTCATTGGCTCTCGAGTTTCACGGTTTTTAACTAGTTCAATCACATGATGCAGCCCCGCGCCACGTACCTCCCCAATCGAGGGGTGTTTTTCCGCAAGATCATTTAAGCCTCGACGGAGTACCTTACCCATTTCGCGCGAGCGTTCAATGAGCTTTTCTTGGTGATAAACTTCCATTGTTGCCACACCCGCCGCACACGCCAACGCATGAGAGCTATAGGTCAGGCCACCCCATAGGATATGGTCGTCGAAATATTTAGCGACTTCTTCGGTGACAGTGACACCTCCTAAGGGCACATAACCGCAGGTGACGCCTTTGGCAAAGGTAATCATATCAGGGGTAACCCCATAGTGATTGATGCCAAACCATTCGCCTGTACGCCCAAAACCACTCATGACCTCATCGGCAATCAGCAGAATGCCGTATTTATCGCAAATTTCGCGGATACGTGTCCAGAAAACCTGTCCGCCTTGAATGATACCGCTCGAACCACTATAGCCTTCCAGCATAATCGCGGCGACGTACTGCGGCCCTTCCAAAATAATCGTATCCTCAATCAAATCCGCCAACAGCGCATCACCTTCGTCAGGGGTGCGGTCACGATAGATAGGGCTGCGATACGAATAGGGGTCAGGTACATGCACCACCCACGGCACACCCGGCTCATTCGCTAAACGACGGGGATCACCACCCGCCGAAGCCGAGGCAAACGTTCCACCGTGATAGGCACGATACCGCGCCACAATCTTTTGGCGTCCAGTCGAAAGCCGCGCGATCTTCATGGCGTTTTCAACAGCTTCAGCGCCGCCAATAGTAAACAAAGTTTTCTTCAGATTACCGGGCATGACTTCGGCCAACATTTGCCCCAAACGACCACGCGGTTCGGTGGCAAGGGTTGGCTGGACATAGCACAATTTTTCGGCCTGCTCTTGAATGGCACGAACGACGTGTTTGTTACTATGGCCGATGTTGACATTGACCAATTGCGACGACCAATCCAAATAGCGTTTGCCATCGGCGTCCCAAACATAGACCCCTTCAGCCCGGACAGCACTCACCGGGTTGGCCCATGTATTCTGGGCTGACCAACTGGTGAGGGTATATTCGCGGTTAAGTTCAACCAGTTCTGCATGACTGGCGACATGAGAAGCCATATAAAACCTTCCTTGAATACTGATTTTGAACAAAAGAACAATGGGCCTATTTGCCAGAACCCATTGTTCAAAACAGGCTTATAACACAGGTGCATGCGGGCTACGCGCGATAAATTGGCCTTTGCCTTTTTCGCCCACCCATTTATCCCCATCCACAATTTTCTTGCCGCGCAGATAGACCTGCACCGGAACACCACGTACTCGCATCCCCTCATACACATTGTAGTCCACACGCATATGGTGGGTCTTGGCGCTGATGGTGTGTTCCTTGTTCGGGTCCCACACCACAATATCGGCGTCCGCGCCAACGGCAATTGTGCCCTTGCGTGGATACATACCAAAGATGCGAGCAGGGTTGGTGCAGTTGAGTTCAACAAAGCGACTGGGGCTGAACCGACCGCCATTGACGCCATGATGCCACATGACCATCATGCGATCTTCCAAACCGGGCATCCCGTTAGGAATCTTAGCAAAATTGCCTTTGCCCAATTCTTTGCCCGGGCGACGATAGGAGGGGTCTTGGGCTTCAAAACCGACCCAATTGCCACCGTGCTTTTGATGCCATTCTTGCCACGGCCCTTTGCCGCCTTCATACCAAAAGTCACAGTGGTCGGTACTGACAACTTGCAGAGTGCTGTCGCGCAGGGCTTTCCACAATACCTGCTGGTCATGTTTGGTACGGATAGGTGGGGAACAGACAAATTTCGCACCTTCAAAGCCGGGGGCCGCTAAATGTTCTTCAACGGTCAGGAATAAATATTGGGTGCAGGTTTCACCCATGACCGGATAACCCAATGCCCGACCCCGTTGTAAGGCTTGAATTGAGGATTCGCAGGTCATATGCACCACATACAATGAGCAACCCGTCAACCCGGCCATCATCACAGCACGATTGGTCGCTTCACCTTCGATTTCCGGTGGGCGTGAGCTGGCATGATATTTAGGGTCAGTCTTGCCATCAGCGATTAGTTGAGGTGTCAATTGGGCTTCGACATCCCCATTTTCGGCGTGTACCATCACAATCATGCCGTTTTTGGCAGCGACCTGCATAGCCTTGAACAGGGTGGTATCATCTACCATGAAGACATTCTTATAGGCCATAAACAGCTTGAGACTGGTCACGCCCTCATTTAGCAGCGAAGGGATTTCCTCCAATACATCTTGGCGCAAATCAGTGATGGCAAGGTGAAAGCCATAGTCCACACAAGCGATTTGGGCCTTCTTGCGCCACGTTTTGAGGCCATCGGCCAGACTGCCACCTTTGGGTTGAATCACAAAGTCAATATGACCCGTTGTGCCACCAAATGCCGCCGCAATGTGACCGCTTTCAAAATCGTCGTTACTATCCGTGCCACCAAACGGCAGATCGAGATGGGTGTGGACATCAATCCCACCCGACATTAAATATTTGTTAGTGCAATCCACTACCGTATGACCAGCAGGAGGAATGTCGCGCCCAATTAGGCTAACGACTTCCCCCTCCACCAGTACATCGGCTTTGACCATATCACTCGCTGTGATGACCGTGCCATTTTTAAATAAAGTCCCCATACAAACTGCTCCTTTGAGTGAGGATACGAGAATGAAGCTATATCTTAAAATTTAGCGAACAGCCGATTTTTGAAAGGCGGGGAGAACATGTTTACCGTACTGCTCGACAATGTATTCTTCCTCGCCACACATCAGATAGATATTGAACTGGGTCACACCCTTCGATTCCAGTTCATGAATTTTCTCAATGTGTTTGTCAATTGGGCCTAACACACCAAAGCTGTCAATAACATCATTCGTGATGAAATCCAGATGGTCAGCGTCTTTATCAGCGTGGTGGCGATAATCATAGCCCTTGCGTCCAGCAATATAGTCGGTCAGGGATTGGGGGATACCACCACCCGTGTGGTATTTTTCAACCAAATCAGCTACATGATTCCCTACCATTGCTGGGAACCAGCGCGTTTGGGCACGGCATTTCGCCATATCATCAGAAACGAATACCGGAGCAGCCGCACATACTCTCAATTTTGAGGAATCGCGCCCTGCTGCATCCGCCGCCTCACGGAATTGAGTGATAAACCAATCACATAGGAAGGGATCGGCCAATTGGATGATAAGCCCATCCCCATGCTGGCCTGCCGTCTTAAGGGCCAATGGGCCATAGGCAGCAATCCAAATCGGCATATCATAGTGTGACCAAGTCAGTGTTGTGGGATACTCCGCAACAGATGCTTCCTCACCGCGCGTCAATTTACGCACTGTCTCTACAAATTCACCCATCTCGGCATAGGTCACGGGTTTACGCCCCAACATGCGCTGGGAGCTATCTCCACGCCCCACACCCATATCAATCCGTCCACCACTGAGGATAGCAAGAGTGGCGTGCATACTCGCCGTCACTGACCAATCGCGAATCGCGGGGTTGGTGACAAATGGCCCAAAGCGAACATGTTTGGTATGTTGACTGGCCGCAGCCATAAACGCATAGCAATCTTGCCAAAGAACATGGGAATCAAAAAACCATACGTAATCGAACCCGGCGGCTTCGGCCTGTTTAATTAGGCTGAGGGTACGCTCTGGCCCGATGTCGCCCTTAAATGTAATTCCAAATTCCATAACTAAACTCCTGCATATTTTTTAGTGTGGTGTTAATTAGTGGGTACAGAGGGGAGGCCTCACCAGACCACCCCTGAATTTTACCTATGCACAAATTGGCAGGCGGAAATTACAGCCAGCGTTCAATCACGACTTTGTGGTCGGTATAGAAGTGAATCGAGTCTGGCCCTTGACCATGGGTGTCACCAAAGAATGATTCCTTTTGACCACCGAAGGGGAATGAAGCGGTTGGAGCCGCCACACCGATGTTGACACCAATATTGCCGGCATTCACACGATACTTAAAGTCACGCGCATAGCCGCCATTGGTCGTAAAGATGCTGGCAGCATTGCCATAACGGCTGGCGTTGATAGTTTTTACGGCGGTGTCAAAATCGGGCACATGCATAATGCTCATGACGGGGCCAAAAATTTCTTCACGGGCGAGGGTCATATCAGCTTGTACACCATCAAAAATGGTGGGGCCAACAAAATTACCATCTTCAAAGCCAGCCACTTTGACGCCACGTCCATCCAAAATCAACTTTGCGCCTTCTTGTACACCTTTTTCAATCATGCCTTGAATACGGGTGCGCGATTGGGCAGAAATAACTGTCCCCATCTGGCTCCCCTCGTCCAAACCATAGCCAACCCGCATACGTGAGGCTCGGTCTACAAGGGTCTTCTTGAGAGGTTCATAGACATCTCCAACGGCAACAATCACTGAGCCAGCCAAACAGCGTTGACCTGCACAGCCATAAACTGACCCCATAATATTGGCAACGGCCTTGTCCAAATCGGCATCGGGCATAACAGCAATATAGTTCTTGGCGCCGCCCTGTACCTGTACCCGCTTGCCATATTTGGCGGAGGTCTCATAGATGATCTTGCCAACGTGAGTCGAACCAACAAACGAAATGCCCCGTACATCAGGATGAGCCATCAATGCATGGGCGCTATCCGCTCCACCATGCACCATATTGACCACGCCTTCGGGCAAACCCACCTCGTCCAGAATTTCAAACAGCAGTTCCGAACTGAGGGGCGTTTGAGGGGAGGGTTTCAATACAAAGGTGTTTCCACAGGCAATTGCCACAGGCAAGAACCACAAAGGCACCATCATGGGGAAGTTGAAGGGCGTAATCGCGGCGAAAACCCCCATAGGTTGACGCTCGGCAGTTTCGTCAATGCCGGAAGAAATATCTTCGACTTTGAAGCCGGTCATTAAGGCAGGTACGCCAAATGCAAATTCAACACTTTCGATACCGCGCCGCACTTCACCACGGGCTTCGTCAATTGTCTTGCCGTTTTCTTTTACCACCATCTCGGCGAGGTCATTAAAACGCTCTTCGAGCAAATTCTTGAAAGCATACATATAACGGGTACGGCTCAAAATGGGGGTCTGGCGCCATTCTATATAGGCTTCAGCAGCAGCCCGTACCACATCATCTACATCCGCGTTCGTTGAATCGGGGGTCTCCGCCATCAATTCGCATGTTGCTGGATTCACCACCGGGGTATATTTTTCGGTAGAGGCCTCTACCCATTCGCCATTGAAATAATTTTTTAGTTTCCTTGCCATATGCCATGCTCCTGCAATTACTACCGAGAGGTATTCTAATGCACTAGTTGCGTCGAAAGTCTGACAATGATACCCCTATCTGGCATATTTAAACAAACATATGTTTCGACAGATGCGGATTGTGTTGTAGAATTTGGCGCAATGATTTATATTGATTGTAATCTACTATTTAAAATATCCTTAAACTTTTGTTTGGTAAAGTGTTGTTGAAGTATGTCTACCGTATCCGATAGCCAACCCAATCCGCCTACACCTTCCAAAATCCGATATAACCTCCAAGAATTTTTGGATGGCACAGGCGGAACAGTGTTGTATTTTATTGCCATCTTGCTTTGTCTCATTGGTGCATGGGAGGGCGCTAAATTTATAGGCCAAGAAACTGACTATCAGTTCGAGCTTGGCCCCATCAAGATTAACCTCTCCATGACCCGTGACCTGAATATGCCCCATCTCAAAGATATTGCCGAGGCCCTTTCCAAACCTTCTCAGCGCCAAGGGCCACCTCTCATCGAAATTCTGGTCAAAAAAGCAACCTACACCCTACGCCTAGCTATCATTGGGTTTGCCATTGGCACGACCATCGGGTTAGCATTAGCCATCCTATTTGCCCATTCGCGCTTATTGGAACGTGGCCTCATGCCCTATGTAGTAGCTTCACAGACCGTTCCAATTCTGGCACTAGCCCCGATGGTGATTATCTGGTCGGAAAAGCTGTTTGGCTCGCGTGAAATCGGGATGCCAATGATTACGGCTTATCTGGCCTTTTTCCCAGTAACAATCTATACCTTACGTGGCCTCAGCGACGTGCCACCCACCGCCCTAGAACTCATGAAGTCCTATGCGGCCACCCGTCGCGAGATTTTGTGGAAACTGCGCTTTCCCAATGCTGTGCCCTATATTTTTACTGCCCTCAAAATTACTGCCCCCGCCAGTGTGGTGGGGACGATTATCGCCGAATTGCCCACAGGTATTCAGGATGGACTCGGCGGAGCGATCATCAACTTTGCCCAATACTATATCAGCGGGCCAGCCCGTTTATGGGCTACCAATTTTGTAACGGCGATGGCCGGTATCCTGTTTTTTGTGACCGTTGCATTCACCGAGTGGTTGGTCATCCGCTGGAAACGCCCCAGCAACCGTCTCGATAGATGGATTGATACCTTTTTCAAGTATCTCCGACATATCAGTCCTATTTCCAATGATTAAGCGTTTTTGCCTTAAATAAAGCTCTGGAAGGTGTTTTGTGACAGCTGTGCAAGATACTAAGACTATTATTTCTATCAAAGATTTAAATAAAGAATATGTGAGTAGTGATGGTAAAGTCGTCCGTGCCCTCCAAAACATCAATCTAGACATCCACGAAGGCGAATTCATCTCGCTCATTGGGCCATCTGGTTGTGGTAAAAGTACCCTACTACGGCTCATCGCTGACCTTATCCAGCCAACTAATGGGCAGTTAACCATCAATGGGCATTCAGCCAATGAAGCCCGCAAAAATCGTGAATATGGCTTCGTATTCCAAAGTGCCACCTTATATGATTGGCGCACCGTCCTAAAAAATGTCCAATTACCCCTTGAAGTCATGCGTTATTCCCGCAAGGAACGTGATCAACGAGCACGGGATATGCTCAAATTGGTTGACCTGACTGATTTCGCTGAACATTTTCCATGGCAACTTTCGGGTGGGATGCAGCAGCGCGTCAGCATTGCGCGGGCTTTGGCTTTTGAGCCGAATTTGCTATTGATGGATGAACCCTTTGGGGCATTGGATGAAATGACCCGTGAGCGCCTCAATAATGAACTATTGGAAATTTGGGGCAAAATATCGTCAATGACGGTCATTTTTGTGACCCACAATATTTCGGAGGCAGTCTATCTATCCTCGCGGGTGGTCGTTATGTCGCCACGCCCCGGACAAATTAGCCAAATCGTGGATATTGATTTACCGCATCCACGTGGGCCCGAAACATTAGATAGCGACCGCTATTTTCATCTCATCAGTGAAGTGCGCCATCTGCTGCGTGAGGTTCATGACTAGGAATCAATCATGACCGAACAAGCACAAAATCTCGCAGTTCCCACAACAACCTTAGAGATGGTACAGGTTGAAGTCGAGGCACAGGAAATTCCAACCCCACGACCAGATTTACGTCGTGAAGCCGCTGGTGTTATGACCCTGCTGTTTTTGATTATCACGTATCACATCCAACATCCCTTTATGCTGTTCCGTGTCCAATTTGGCGAGGGTTTCCGCGATGTACGCCAAGAAGGACTACAAGAAGCTATGTTCGTGGCTTTGCTGGCTTCGGGCCTGCTATTGATTGGCTCATGGCGCAAGTTATGGGACGACCGCAACCAAGCCGCCGGACGCCTAAGTCTAGCCATTATAGTAGGTGGACTTGCTCTCTATACCCTGCACATCTTTTTTGTGGTTTATCGGGACGCCAATATTTTTGTCAAGCTCTATAACATTAACCCAACAGTTTTTGCCGATGAATTGCAGATGACCAAAAAAGCGGCTAAAGAATTGGCTGACCCCATGAAAGCGCTACATAGCATGGCATTGCTAGGTGGAGTGGGGCTGGCATCAGCCATCTATTTGTGGTCGCCATGGGAAAGTATTGTGTACTATGCCAATGCATCTAAAAACGAGCCCGAAAAACAAACCGTCTCATTTTGGGCTGTTGGGATAAAAGACCTTGCCGGGATAGCTGTGCTAGTATTATGGGCCGTCACCTATCACCTGTTTAACCCATTATGGCTCAAAGAATCCAGCCTTGCTGAGCAATTTCATAATCAAGAGAGTCTAATGGCGTTGTTGTTATTGCTGGCGGTAGGTTTGTTATTTGGCATCCAGCGCGATGTCTGGTCAGAATACACCACACCAACAGGCCGTCTACGCATAGCAGTGGGCATGGGTTTAGGCCTCTATGTCTTAGCCATCCTCGCGGTAGCTTGGGGAAATTCCAATCTGATCAGTGACTATTATCATGTGGACTCGGCTGTTTATAACAGTCAAGTCTTGAGTGAAGCAGGTCGCATCAAGCCACTTGAGGCCGCCGACCGAGCCGCGCTTTTGGCTGGTGTCGCACTGGCAAGTGTCATCTATTTGTGGTCGCCATGGGAGCGCCTACGACTTTATGGACAAACCTTGCGCCAAAACGTCGCCGCCATTGCCACCGCTATTCTGGTGGTAGCGGCATGGGAATATGGCGTGGATGCTTTTAAGATTGAGCAGTTTCTACTGCCAAAACCCTCAGTCATTTGGGAAACCTTTAAGGAAATCTACCCCAATCTGATTGCGGGGGGATGGTTCACCTTCCAAAATGCCCTACGTGGTTTTGCCATTGGTTGTGGGGTTGGAATTCTCACAGGGATTATTTCGGCACGGTTCCTGCGTTTTAGCAAAGCCATCTTGCCGTTAGCCATTGCCGCCAATGCCGTGCCAATTATCGCCTTTGCGCCTATCGCCAACGCTTGGTTTGGGCTGACCAGTTCCAATTCTAAGGTGGCAATTGTTGCCGTCTTGTGTTATTTTCCGGCGATGATTAGTACCGTCCGTGGCCTAACCAGTGTCGAACCCATTCAAATTGAACTCATGCGCTCCTATGCTGCTAGTGAACTAGAAATATTTCGGCATGTTCGTTTGCCAAACGCCTTGCCTTTCATTTTTAGCGCCCTGAAATTAGCAACCACCTTAGCCATGATTGGGGCCATCGTATCTGAGTATTTCGGGGGGACACCTAACACCGCCCTTGGTTTTAAAATTAAAAATGATGCAGCCCTGCTCAAAATGACCGAATCGTGGTCAGCCATCATTATTGCATCGCTGTTGGGAATTGGCTTTTATACGTTCGTGTCAATGATGGAACGTACCGCGATGCCTTGGTATCGGTCTTTCCGCAGTGATTCCCGCTAGAATGGGACACCGCGTTGGACAAACTGCCTCGAGTCAAAATTAGGTTTATATCTAAAAGGAGTTTGTTATGAAGCATACACGTAGAGGTTTGGTTGTGTTGTTGATGTTGTGTTTGGTGGTCGTTGGTGCTTTCCGCCCAACCGCGGAACATAAAACCGCCCAAGCGCAAGATTTGACACCCGTTCGCCTGCAACTCAAATGGGTAACTCAGGCCCAGTTCGCTGGTTACTATGCCGCTTTGAATCAGGGCTACTACGAAGAAGCAGGTCTGGATGTAGAAATTATCCCCGGCGGCCCCGACATCAGCCCACAACAGGTGCTGGCGGCTGGTGGTGCGGAATTCGCCATTGACTGGGCAGGCAGCGCTTTGGCCTCCCGTGAACAAATCGTCAACGGCGGCGGCAGTGGCCCCGTCAATGTCGCCCAAATTTTCCAACGCAGTGGTATGCGTGAAATTGCCTTCACCGACAGCGGCATCACCGGCATTCCCGATTTGGAAGGCAAGAATGTCGGCGTGTGGTTCGCAGGCAATGAACTGCCTCTCTTTGCGGCTTTGGTCGCCAACGATCTCGATCCTGAAGACCCCAATGATGTAAACGTCATTCCACAGGCCTTCGACATGGTTGCGTTCATCAATGGTGAATTGGATGCCGCCGCCGCTATGACCTACAACGAATTGGCACAGGTTTTGGAATATGTTGGCGAAGACGGCACTTTCCCAGTCTATACACTGGATGATTTGAACGTCATTGACCTAAACGAAGTGGGCACGGCTCTCTTGGAAGACGGCATCTATGCCAATGAAGACTGGCTAGCGGATGAAGCCAATCAAGCCACTGCTGTTCAATTCCTAGCTGCCAGCTTCCGTGGTTGGATCTATTGCCGCGACAACCCCAGCGATTGTGTTGATTACGTCTTGGCTGAAGGTTCGGCGCTCGGTGTTGGACATCAAACATGGCAGATGAGCGAAATCAACAAACTGATTTGGCCGTCCGAATTGGGTGTGGGCCAACTCGACCCCGAATTATGGGCACGTACCGCTGACACCGCCTTGACCTATGCGGTCATCGAAAATGCAGCGGACGAAAATGCGGCCCGTACCGATCTGGCTGAGGCTGCCCTCGCTAGTCTGACCGAAGCCTTCCCCGAGCTTGACGTGAATGGCACGGACTGGGTTGCACCTGAAGTCGAAATCACCCCTAATGGTGAATAAGAACTAGTTTTTTTCCAGAGGGGCGGGCAAATAAACCTGCCCCTTTTTATTTCCTATTATTGTTTTCTGGGTTTGGCAGCCTTTTTGCGGGGCTTTTTCGGCGGCATCTCGCGGATATATTCAAGGGCGGCCCGCGCAAATCTCTCCCATTGTTCGGCGTGTTGAGGTGGAATTTGTACCCAGCCTGTCATGACCTTACCCGTTTCCATTGGGTCAAACCCTTTAACCTCCGTCAAAGCCATCGCTTCAGCTAAATCATCTGGCTTCAATTTGACAATCAAATCGTCATGATACAGCGCCGCGAACGCATAGCCATTCGCCATCAAATTCGGTGAACCAAACATCTGACGCGGTGTAACCTGCTCGGTAATTACCAGCATATCCCGCAGTTCCTCGTAAGCTTTTTTCCCGTCGGGCATCCTTTGCTCCATTCCTAGCGATGAAAATCTCTCTACCTATTTTACCCCGAAACAGAAACAAACGTTCTAGGAGGATTTATCTATCAGAATTTTGGCGACCTGTTCAACAATCACTTGCCCCACTTGTGCTTTGGTCAGAAGCTCATAGCTTTTTTGCCCGCCGCCCTCATCCAAAATCGTAATTCGATTAGTCTCAACCTCAAATCCTGCATCTGGCGCAGTGATGTCATTAGCTACGATAAAATTGAGACCCTTGCGTTCCAATTTCGAGGCTGCGTGGGTCAATAAATCATGGCTTTCGGCAGCAAAACCAACCACACAGCGCGGATAGCCCGTTTGTTGACGAATGGATTTGACCGCCAACAAAATATCATCTGTGCGGGCCAGTTCCAAGGTGAGTCCTGTTTGGTTGCCGTCCGATTTTTTGATTTTTTGAGTAGCCACTGTTGCCGGTCGGAAATCAGCCACGGCTGCTGCCATAATTAACCCATCGGCATTAACCACTGCCTGTTGAACCGCCGCCAACATTTCTGCTGCTGAACCAACCTTGATGTGTACAGCTCCGGCTGGAACTGGCAAATAATCTACCGTACTAATCAATGTCACCTCAGCCCCGGCGTCTAATGCGGCCTGAGTAACCGTATAGCCCTGCTTGCCGCTAGAACGATTCGTGATATAACGTACTGGGTCAATTGCTTCTTTGGTTCCACCTGCCGTCACCACTACCCGTTTCCCTGCCAATAACCCATTTTGAGCCAGTCTTCGCCGCACCAACCCAAGCAGGGTGGGAGTTTCGGGTAGCCGTCCCTGACCCACTAAGCCTGAGGCAAAACGGCCTACTTCCGGCTCAATGATTTGCACCCCGCGTGACTGCAAAGTGCTAAGGTTGGCTTGAGTTGCAGCGTGTTGATACATTCCGCCATCCATTGCAGGCGCAATCATGACCGGGCAACGTACCGCCAAGGCTGTCACCGACAATAAATCATCTGCCAACCCATGCGCCAATTTTGCAATAGTATTGGCTGTCGCCGGGGCTATCAGCAATAAATCCGCCCCTTCGCCAAGTCCCACATGCGCGATATGGGTCGGTAAGCCACCACTGCTATCAGGTTGCCACAAATCAGTATAAACGGGCCGACCAGTAACCGACTGGAAACTCAACGGCGTGACAAATTGCCGAGCCGCCTCGGTCGTGATGACATCTACAACTGCCCCCGCTTGGGTTAATTTGCTGGCAAGATCAATGGCTTTATAGGCCGCAATACTCCCCGTCACTCCCAACACAATTCGCTTAGCTTCAATCAGGGCAATTTTTTCTTGAGTCATACTGAATTTCCCTTGCAAGTGACACTTGGCACATTATTCAACTGACTGGCGAAAATCGCCAATGAACAGCCATCTTGTGACTTTTCGCACAATCATCTCACGTAAATGCTAGGCTATGATAGAATGCGTTCAAATTCAATCATAGGGAGAAATTCATGGCTGCCTCCACGGTACCACAAAAGCCACCATTAAATCGGGAAGAATTACGCGACATCATTGATTTGTCGTTGTGGGCAGGTCAAATCTTATTACAGCACGGGGCTGAAACCCAGCGGGTCGAAAGCACGGTACATCGGCTTGGAACCAATCTCGGTTGCGAATGGATGGATATTCTAGTATCCCCTAACGCCATTGTTGCCACTACGATTAGCGGAGAAGAGTTTCGCACCAAAATTCGGCGGGTCATTGGTCTACAAGTGGATATGACCAAAGTTTCGGCCATTAATCGCCTCAGCCGTCGGGTCGAAGACGGTGAATTGGATCGCTTTCAGGTACGTTCAGAATTACAACGCATCAGCCAAATCACCTCGCATTACAAACGCTGGCAAGTGGTGCTGATGGTCGGGATTGCGTGTGCTGCATTCAGCCGCTTGTTTGGCGGGGATGCGATAGTTTTTGGGATGACGTTTTTGGCTTCTGCCGTCGCCATGTTTGTACGTCAAGAGTTGAACCGACGGCACTTTAATATGTTTCTTGTGGTGATTGTCACGGCCTTTGTCGCCGGATTAATCGCTAGCCTGCCGAGTGCTTTTGAATGGGGTGATGATCCCCAAATTGCGCTTGCCGCCTCAGTTCTCTTATTAGTCCCCGGCGTCGCCCTCATCAATTCTGTGGATGACATTATCAAAGGCCATCTTGTCACAGGGATTACCCGTGGGATTTCCGGTGGATTAATTTCATTAGGCATTGCTTTAGGGTTGTCACTGGCAATGGAGCTTATGGGGGTCAACGGGCTATGAACGACCTTGCAGGCATTTCATGGGAAGTCACTCAGGATATGTTTTGGTCAAGCCTCGCCGCTATGGGCTTCGCTATGCTGTTTAATGTACCCACCCGTACTCTAATTGGCTGCATTGCTTGTGGCGCACTTGGTCATGGCATCCGCACTCTATCGGTTGAACTTGGGGCAACAATTGTTAGTGGAAGCCTTATCGGGGCAATAGTCATCGGCTTGATGGGCTATCTGTTTGCCCGACGTTGGCACGCTCCAGCAATCGTTTTTACCCTTAGCGGCAGTATCCCCCTTGTTCCGGGTCGGTTCGCCTACAGCACTATGTTAAGCCTCATTCAATTGAGTACGGCTGATCCCAAAACAGGCGAAGGTTTATTGGTGCAGGCCAGTATCAATGGTATCAAAACCATGATGATTTTAGGAGTTATTGCGGCGGGCATCTCTGCGCCAACCCTGCTGTTTGAACGAAGTAAGCCCCCGGTTTAAAGCCAACCCCAAAATTTGGGAGACCCAACCAATACAAATCGTCCTATGATGTGTAATTAGCCTCTACCAACTTCACCCTTCCAAATTTTGAAGTGGAGAGGAAGCTCCGCCCGTATGCTACGGAACACGTGCGGAGTTTTTTGTTATATATCACTTCCAGTAAAAGATATTCGTTGCCTAAAGGAAGTGCATGGCGGTCATTTTGTAAAAGGAGCAAGGGCCGTGCCAGCCATAATCGCGTTTGTTGTAATTGTTTTACTCTTAATGTTCGTCCCCGTCTTGGTATTGGGCATTGTCGTCATCAACGAGCGCCAAGTCGGGATTGTCATCAAGAAATTTTCGTTCAAAGGGGATTTACCTGCTGGTAAGCTCATTGCGCTCAACGGTGAAGCCGGGTATCAGGCCGACACCCTTGCACCGGGCATCCATCTAGGCCTGTGGCGCTGGCAATATCGTATTCGCAAAATCCCAGTGACAGTTGTGCCCCAAGGTGAAATTGCCGTAATCGTCGCTGCTGATGGCACATCCATTCCCCCCGAACGCATCTTGGGCAAGGTGGTAGATTGTGATGATTTCCAAAACGCCCGGGCCTTCTTGACCAAAGGGGGTGAAAAAGGCCGCCAATTGGGGATATTGACGGCGGGTACTTATCGTATCAATCAGGCTCTTTTCAATATCATCACCTCACAAAATGCCAGTGTGCAAGGCATTGATCCCGAAAATTTGAAAGTCTATCGTGTCGAACCTGACCGTGTTGGGATTGTAACCACATTAGATGGAACACCCATCGGCGCTGGTGAGATCGCTGGCCCAATCGTCCCCGGTCACGACAACTTCCAAAATGCCCAAGCCTTTTTGAATGGCGGCGGGCAGCGCGGTTTACAAGAACAAGTCTTGCTGTCGGGTTCATGGAATTTGAATCCTTGGTTTGTACAGGTCAATCAAGTGCCTATGACCCAAATTCCTATCGGTCATGTCGGGGTGGTGATTTCATATGTAGGTAAGGCCCACGAGGATGTCAGTGGCATCGAGTTCACACATGGTGATCTGGTCAATGAAGGCCATAAAGGGGTCTGGGTAGCCCCACTATACCCCGGCAAGCATCCCCTCAACACCGCTATTATGAAAATTGAACTTGTCCCAACCACCAATATTGTCCTGAATTGGGCCATGCGAACCGAGGCGCACAATTACGACTCTAAGCTGTCGTCCATCACCGTGCGTTCTAAAGATGGGTTCGGCTTTACGCTCGATGTTGCCCAAGTCATTCATGTTGGGGCACTCGACGCACCCAAAGTGATTTCGCGGGTGGGGTCAGTCCAAAATCTAGTGGATCATGTTTTGCAGCCTATTGTCGGCAACTATTTCCGCAATGCCGCCCAAAATTATACGGTGCTAGATTTCCTAAGTGCCCGTAGCGAACGGCAAGGTGAAGCAACCAACCATATCAAGACTGCCATTAATCAGTATGATGTTCAAGCGATTGACACCCTGATTGGCGACATTAATCCACCTGCTGAACTGATGCTGACACTGACAGATCGTAAGATTGCGGAGGAACAGCGTAAGACCTATGAAGTTCAACAAGAAGCGCAAAATCAACGACAACAATTGGTGCGTGAAACGGCGATGGCTGACATTCAACAGGACATGGTGAAAGCCGAACAAGGCGTGAACATCGCTGAATTAAACGCAAATGCCGAAATTAAACGTGCAGGTGGTGAGGCCCAAGCCATCCGCGCCACTGGTGAAGCAAAAGCTGCCGCCTATCGGGCAGGCGTGGAATCCTTAGGTGAGCAAGGCTATGTGGTACTTCAGTTGATGCAAATCGTTGGAGATCAAAAAGTACGGGTCGTTCCCGATGTAGCGGTCAGCGGCACTCAAGGTGGCGCCGGATTAGTTGATGCGCTGGTTGGCATGATGCTGCGTAATCAGGTTAACGAAGGCAAAGCCCTTCCAAAAACTCCCCAAGCTTAATTCCAAATATAAAAAAGGGATGGTTGAGGCCATCCCTTTTTTATCTCACAACAATCTCTAAAAAGGTAGAGTTGCCCTGAATATTGCCCTGATAGGGAATAAATTCCAAAATATGGCGTCCGGGTTGTTTTGGTATGTAAATAAACTCCGTTGTGAAGGTTCGTTCCCCACCGGGGGCAGGATTATCATTTGTCTTAGAGTCCAGCTCAAAACCAAACCGCCGCATCTCGACTGATTTGATGCTGATTGGGTCAGTTGCAGTGACCGAAATAACTACCTGCGACCCAACGGTAAATATGCTTCCGTTGGAGGGTGAAAGTATCGTGACTTGAGCCTTTTCACCGGGGACAGGGGTTAATGAGGGCAGCGGTGTAATTATTTGCTGGCTTGATTTCGTATTTTCCTCGCTGGGCAACCACCGATCAGGATCAAGGCTGACCACATAGGCCACACCTGCTATAACCCCCATGAGCATAAATACCCATAAACATGAGCGAATTTGACCGCCGCGCTTCTTTTTATCTGATTGAATTTTTTGGACAACTGCTTGTGGATAATAGGGTTCGGAATTGCCAGATGGGCGATAGTTGTACGGTTGATTATAGGTCTGTGGCGCAGGTTGTTGATAAATCTGCGGTGGGCCATATACGGGGGGTGGCATCAGGGGCGGTGTGGATGGATTGGGCGCAGGCAACTGTACCCGACCCGGATTCGTATCCCGCAGTGCGGCTTGGGGTTCGGCTTTAACAAAACGCGGTGGATTCTGTTGAGCCAGCGTCGGTTGGTTTTGCATCGCCCGCTGAAAGTCTTGGGAAAACTCTCCTGCCGATTTGTAACGATCCGCCGGAGATTTGGCAAGCGCCTTCATAATCACCATATCCAACGCCTCAGTAATCGCCTGAGCATGGCGACGCATCGGCGGTGGTGGGTCATTGAGATGTTTATACATCAGTGAATGGGGTGTATCTGCTTCAAAAGGGGGCTTGGCCGTCATCATCAGATACATCAAAATGCCCAACCCATACACATCGGTCAACGGGGTGGGGTCTTCGCCACGCCACTGTTCAGGCGCCATATAGGTTGGCGTCCCAATGACATTTCCAGTGGTAGTCAACCCCTCAGAATTGGGCACATCTAGTTTTGCGATACCGAAATCGGTTAAGAAGGCATCATTTTTTTCGTCTAGCAAAATATTGGTCGGTTTAAGATCGCGGTGAATCACATTTTGGGCATGGGCATAATCCAACGCCGAGGCAACTTGGGCTAACCAACGACCTGCCTGTTCAGGGGAAACTGGCCCATAACGTTTCAAGATTGAAGCCAACGTTCCACCAGTGACCAAGCGCGTCACCATATAGGGATAGTGACGATCCAAGCCAAAATCCAGCGTTTGCAAAATATGAGGATGGCGCATCCCCGAAGCAATACGCGCTTCTTGTTCAAAGCGTTTGAGGAACACATCGTTGGTGTCGGCATTGACGTGCATCACTTTAACGGCCACTTCTGGCCCGCCTGTGACATCACGCGCCCGGTAAACATCCGACATGCCACCGCGCCCAACGCGATCTATAAGATGATATTTGCTCAGTTGTGAGCCGCTAAGGTCTTCCATAATATTGAACTATAGCATAGTGTTTAAAATAGACCACACCCTATTCATCGGGGGTTTCAGCGGTGGTAGGGTCTATGGCAATAAATTCCCCTCTAAGACGATATTCCGCCTGCACCTGTTCCAATGTTGGATTCAGCCATACCGCAAAAGGCCACTCAGCTGCCACTGCTTTATTGAACTTGGCAATCTTATTAATGTCTTGAATCGCTCCTGCTAGGACGGCTGTTTGCATAAAAGCCACCGCCTTAGGCATAGCCGTAAATGCAAGCGCTACAGTTTCCTGTCCTTCATTTTGCACCACTGCCGCCTCCCACGCAATCTTATCATCTGGTTTTAAGGCCCACGCAGGTTTATTGGGAGTTTGCCGAATCAATAAATGGATAAAGCGTCCCATTACATCAAATAACTGTACGCCTTGCAGTAGCCCCGTCTGATTCTCACCTTCCGCCACTACCGCTACCCGCTCCAACGAGGTCATTTCAGACGTATAGGGCCGTTCACCACGATTCAAGGCGATTTCGCCCTTTAGCAAACGCTCGGCAAGGATGCGGGCAAAACCAGCTTTTTCTAGGTTGCGCGGGATGATATAGGGAAAAAGCAGAATAAATCGTCCACCGGGACGTAACACGCGCTTAATTTCTTCCAAGAAAAACTGGATGGTATCAAAACGATCATGGGGTAAAAATGCAATTGCCGCGTCAAGACTGGCATCGGCATATTGCCCAATCTCAACAATGGAAGTTTCGATGAGCACCAAATCGGGTCGTTGTGATTGGATAACCCCAATTTCTGGAAAACGGGTTAGGCAAGCATCCACGTCTAGCAAACGTAGCTCTGAGCCACTGGGAGGGAAGTGCCGAATGACCTCATGTAATAAAGTTTGTCGGGCCGATTCTTGAAAAAATGCTGCTAAATTCATGCTCATGACTCAACCAGTTGTATTTTTAAGTCAGATACACGATTATAGCTTGGGATTCGCATTCACGTTACTGACACCATCAATGAAAAATCTGCGCACCTTTTACACACTAGTCATCACCCAAATTTTCTCTTTAATTGGTAGCCGCATGACTGGTATCGGCGTCGGCTTATGGGTATTTGACCGTACCGGCAACGCTTCACCCCTGCTCATTGCGGCCTTTTTTGCCGAATTACCCGGCATGGCCCTTGGGACTTTTACAGGCTTGCTAGCCGATCGATGGGAACGTCGCCACGTCATTATACTAGGCGACATTGGGCAAGCTGCGGCTTCTTGCATTCTATTGACCAGTTTTTTGACCCATTCTTTCGAACTATGGCATCTTTATCTCGCTATGCTGATTCAAGGCATTTTTGGCGTGATTCAATCACCAGCCAGCCAAGCCGCGATTACCATGCTCGTGCCAGAGGATCAACGGGATCGAGCCAATGGCATCAAACAAATTGGCTTTCCACTAGCCGGAGTCATCGCCCCTGTTTTAGCAGGCTTAGTTTATCGAGAAGTTGGATTAGCCGGGGTCATTGCAATTGACCTGACCACCTTTCTGATCGCTGTGGTCGTCGTCACCCAAATGACCATTCCTCGACCATTACAATCTACGGAAAGTCAGACCCTAGCCACTAGTTTTTGGCGTGAAATGGCAGGTGGGTGGCTATTTCTGAAAAACCGCAAAATGTTGTTGTTAATGGTCACCTATCTGGCCTTGATCTATTTCCTGATTAATGGCCCGTTGGAACTTGCCATCCCCTATTTCAGCACTCTAGTCAACAACGATGCAATCATTGGCCTTTTGTTAGGAGTTATGAGTCTTGGCGCTTTCGCCGGGGCACTGACCATTGCGGTTGTTGGCAAAGTGCCCCATCGTCTCTACGCCATCTTACTCGGTTATCTCATGCACGGTCTATGCCTGATTTTGTTCGGTCTTGTCCGGCATCCTATTTTGCTAGGCTTGAGCATTTTCTGGGTCATGTTCCCCTTACCCCTTACAGGCGCATTGTTTCACACACTCTTGCAGACCAAAACCCCACCCGATATGCAGGGGCGCGTTTTTGCCGTCACTGATCAGTTGTTTATGCTGACTACACCGCTCTCTTTTCTCATTACCGGAGCGTTGGTGGATAAAGTCCTTGAACCAGCCGTAGGAACCTCCGCTTGGCAGCTATTTACCCCCCTCTTGGGTAATCAAGCCGGGGCAGGTATGGGCCTCTTGTTGGTGATTATTGGTTTACTGATTTCAATTGCCACTTTGATCATGCTGGCCTTGCATGGGATTCGTCACCTCGAAACTGATTTACCAAGCTATGCGGCACTAGCTGAAAATGAGAATGACCCCTCGTAAAAATAGCTATACAAACACTCTATTTTGTTATATGATAGGATTGAACCATAGTGAACCTTAGAAATTTTTAGATACACAAGGTATTATTGTAATGGACAAGTTGCGCGAGAAACCCATCCCCTATGGAATTTGGGGTAAAGAAGATATTGAACCGAGTGCGCGGGAGCAAATGGAACGAGCCGCCCAGCTTTCGGTCTCGGTGATGGGGGCTTTAATGCCCGATGCCCACACGGGTTATGGCCTACCAATCGGGGGCGTATTGGCAACCAAAGAGGCCATCATCCCCTACGCAGTTGGGGTAGATATTGCGTGCCGGATGCGTATGACCATCTTTAACGTCCAGCCCTATATCCTCGACCAGAAAAAGGAGCGCTTTCGCCGTGCCCTCGAAGAAAACACCGTTTTTGGGACAGGTGGTTCAGGATTAGCCCCTGTTGAACATCCCGTCATGGATGACCCTGCATGGAATGAACTAATCCTCGCCAAAAAGTTGAAAGGTGAGGCGGCTCGACAATTAGGTACAAGTGGCTCAGGCAACCATTTTGTCGAATTTGGGGTACTCAAAGTCCAGCAAGAAATCAATGGCACGGATGAATTACAAGGTGAGGGGTCGCGCACTTTTGGCAAAATCCCACCGGGTATCTACTTAGCACTGTTGAGTCACAGCGGCAGCCGTCACCTAGGATTTGAACTTGCCAATTATTACACCGACATCGCCATGAATATCCACGCCGATTTACCCAAAGAATATCGTCATTTGGCATGGCTAGATATGTATGGGGCAGGCGCGGAATATTGGATAGCCATGAATCTCGCGGGTCGCTATGCCAGTGCCAATCACGCCGTCATTCACCAACGGGTAGCCGAAGCCATCGGATTTGAAGTATTGGGAGGAATTGAAAACCATCACAATTTTGCATGGAAAGAAACCCACCAAAACGAAGAGGTCATTGTCCACCGCAAAGGGGCAACTCCGGCAGGGCGCGGCGTCTACGGAGTCATTCCCGGCACAATGATGGCCCCCGGTTTTGTAGTCCGTGGCAAGGGCAATCCAGAATCTCTGAACAGTGCCTCACATGGGGCGGGTCGCCGGATGTCCCGTCAATCGGCCTATAAACGTTTCGAGTGGCCGGAGGTGCAGCAGCGATTGAAAGATGCAGGCGTTGATTTATTGTCAGGTGGCTTAGATGAAGCCCCCGGTGCTTACAAAGACATCCGCAAAGTAATGGCGGAGCAAGCCGATCTTGTCGAAATTGTGGCCGAATTCGCCCCGCGTGTTGTCAAAATGGATCCCGATAAGACATGGCGGCGGCGATCCGAGGCCATTGCCCGTGATAAAAGTGGGAACAAAGATCGGCGCGATAAAAAAGACAAACGGCGTAGCTAAATTCTAGTTGCAATAAGCAACCCCGTTGACCACATCAGCGGGGTAATGACCATATCAGTACGTTCCATCATATACTGCAAAAAAATTGAGACCTTACCTGAATGGTCATCCGGCCAATTGGGTTGAGGTAGCAGGTCATCCACGATATAGAGCGCCCCCAATTTCAATAAGGTGAGAGCCTCATCCAGATGATAAAATTTACCGGGCCATGTATCGGCAAAAATAAAATCGAATGTTTGCCCTTCATGACACAATTGGTCAATAAAAGATGCCCCCTCGGCATGAACAAATTGTACCCGTGTATCCTCCTCTAAGGCGCGGCGGGCCACATTTTGAACCCGAACATCATTGTCCACGCTCACCAAAGTGGCATTTGCGTCCATGCCATCCAGCATCCAGCACGTCGAAACCCCTGTACCTGTGCCTAGCTCAAGAAATCTTCCGCTTGGCTTGGAACGGGCCAACGTCCGCAGCAAAGAACCCGTCAATGGCTCACTTGCCATATTAAAATTCAAGCCCAGTGACATCGCCTCAATACGAGCTAAGTGAGGCGGCGGATTAAGGATGCTGGATGAGGTATTCATAGATTAAACCTTCTCAGTTTCAAGTACACCACGTTCAATAGGCAGGCCAGCTTTTTGCCATGCCTCAATTCCACCCGCCAAATTGGTCACGTTTTTAAATCCATATTTCTGTAGGATACTCGCCGCAATTACTGAGCGTACCCCCGCCTGACAATGAACAATCAGGTGTTGGTCACGTGCCAATGTGTCCAAATTGCGGACGATATAGCCCAATGGGATATGGGTCGAGTTGGGCAGATGGACTTCTTGATATTCACTACGCCACCGAACATCAATCACCGTCGAGCCATTCCGATCTTGAGCGAGTTCCTGCGCTGTTATTTGAGGAATAGTCTGCGGGCCTATCGCCAAATCAGTTGAGGCGATACCCACAATATTGTCTACGCCAACTGCTCGTAACTCACTAATCAGTCGGGTAGTTTCCCAATCATCTGCAATCAAGACTACGGGCTTGTTGAAATCTACTAGCCAACCCGCATAGGTATTGAAATTGCTGCTATTGGCTGGAATGTTAATCGTGCTGGGAAGATGTCCATCAGCAAACATCTCACCCGGTCGGCTGTCAATCACTAGAGCATCCGACTGTAACCACTTTTCCAATTCTGCCCGATTAAGTTGAACGGGTTCGGGTAGGTCTCTCAGCAGCGTGGGGCCAACCTTGTTGACATACTTCATCCGTGCAAAATAAAACGGTGGTTCGGGCTGCTCATCCAACAACCATTCTACGAAATCCTCTTCACTGCCGATATGAAATGAAGGGTTAAAGCGTTTTTCATAACCCAGCGTGCTTGATGGAATCGCCCCCAAGCCTTTGCCACATGCGCTGCCCGCCCCATGTCCGGGCCAAATTTGGAGATAATCAGGCATCGTCTTAAGGCGTTGAATATTATGGAATTGCTGGCGCGCACCGGGTACTTTAGTGCCTTGCACCCCTGCCGCCTCTTCCAATAAATCGGGTCGGCCTAATGACCCTACAAACAGCAAATCCCCTGTAAAAATTCCCATCGGCTCATCAGCCGCAGCGGTATCCGTAATTTGAAATACCATATGTTCCGGCGTATGACCGGGTGTGTGAATGGCAGTGATTTTGATGTTGCCAAGTTTCCAAGTGTCGCCATCGTACAGCAGTACGGTGTTAGCATCAACAAATTGATACTTCCAATCAGCATCTCCCATATCGCTAAGGTAAAGCGTAGCCCCAGTCTGAGAGGCCAATTCACGGCTTCCACTGACAAAATCGGCATGGATATGGGTTTCAGTCACTTGGGTAATACGAAGACCCTCTTCTTCGGCTGCTTTAAGATAAGGGGTAATGTCGCGGGCGGGGTCAATGACCAGTGCTTCCCCTGTAGCCTGACATCCCACCATATAGGCGGCTTGGGCAAGGGGTTTGTCATAAAAATATTTCAGTAGCATGTGATTCCTTCTTCGCTACAACATCTAACAAACTAGGCTTTTTCGTAAGCCTCAACAACCTTCAACGCCGCTTCATATTCTGGGCTGCCTTCTGCCGCAGAATCTAACACCTTCGTCGCTGCAAGGTATTGCTCCATGGTGATTGCAGTGCGGGGCTGCTTTTTAATCTGGGCGGCGGAAAGATCTATCATCTCTTGAGGCGTCATCTCGCCAAGTTCTTTCGTTGTAGTTTCAATATCAGTATTGGTCAGACTGCCTTTTTCCTCAAGCATCTTGATTAATTTATCAAAGGCGGCACTCATCGTTTCCATCTCCCTGTGGCGGCAAGCGTTTTTTCCATTATAACGAAAGTCCCCCTACTAGACTCTCCGAAATTTCCAAAATCGCCTATAATTCAACCATTATGTATCATGAGGAGAATTTGACCTGTCATGAGTGAGCCATTTCGTTCCCGTCCCCGTGTAACCCGTCCAGCTTCCAAGCCACCTGCAACACAGCCACCTCAACCACCTGAAGAGGACATTATCGAGGGCGTGATTGAGGAAGAGCGTGGGGTTGTCCCATTCGACCCAGTGGTATCCCAACAAGAGCAACAACGGGCACAGTATTATGAATACTTGGCACGGGAAGAAGACCACACCAAAACGGGTTTATTAAGCAAAATCGCTTCACCGGGTCTATTTTTGGTCGCGTTGGCGCTGGTTGGAGGGGGAGTGTTTTTCACCCTGCTAAATGTCGTCAATCTACCAACCATTATCACGCATTGGTGGCCTATCATTACATTGTTTGTTTCCCTGTTTTGGTCACTTTCGGCCCTCAATCGGCGCAATGCTGCGGCCTTTTTGGGTGGGGCAGGGGCTGTTGGTTTAAGCCTCAGCTTATTGTTGCATGCGCAGGAAATCGCGAATTTTGGCGAAACCTTTGTGGGCATTGTACTCATCTCGATCGGTACAGGGGTGATTATGCGAGGGCTACTGTTGAGACAGGCTACCGCCTAGCTATATATCATCCCAATTTGAAATTTCTTGATATGTAGACGGTTCACAACGGTCTATTTTTGCCTTCCCATTGCTGACCTCGTGTGTTATAATCGCTTAGATGTTCTAGTAATCTCCATCACAGTCCTCAACTGTCCCTTACACATGCTTGTAGGAGCTTCTTGTGCTATCTAAAAGCGAGTTTACCATTCAAAATGCTTATCCTTATAATCAAGCCAGCCCCCTTCGTTGGATCTTCTCGCACATTTGGCGTTATAAGGCCCTGTTTCTCTCCACTCCCTTTTTCTATATTTTTAGCCATCTCATGTATGCTGGCGCCCCACTTCTGATTGGCCGTGCCGCTAGTATTTTGCTTGATGGCGGAACCCGCGAGGCGCTTTTATGGGCTTCGCTTGGTATTTTAGCAATGCTGGTTGCCGATGGTATTTCCAACCTGACGGGCGCATTATGTATGGAAAACCTCGCCCAAAAAGTTGAGCGTGATGCCCGTGAGGAACTCTATACTAGCCTCTTAGGTAAAAGTCAGGTCTTCCATGATCGTCAACGTGTAGGGGACATCATGGCACGCGCTACTGACGACGTACGCCAGTTGAACGTCATGATTAGCCCCGGTATCTTTTTCATCTATGAGACCTTCTTCGGGTTTCTAATTCCCATCACTTTTTTGGTCGGCATCAAATGGCAACTGCTGCTTGTCCCCGGGATCTTTGTGATTGCTTATGTCATCTCAGTACGTGAATATGTGGGCCGACTGAATCCTGTCATTTCACGTCAGCACGACGAATTTGGTGCGATGAATGCTGGTTTGGAGGAAAGCATCTCTGGCATCACGACCGTCAAAGCCAGTACCCAAGAAGCATTTGAACGCACCAAATTTAAAGGCAATGCACGCAAGTTTCGCAATTCCTATGTTCAACAGGGCCACATAGAGGCGGGCTATTTGCCCATGTTGCTTTATGGGATCGCAGTTGGCATGACCTTTCTCCATGCTCTAATTTTGTACCGACAAGGGAGTCTCGAAATTGGTGGCATCATCGCGGTAATGGGGTTGATGAATGTGCTGCGCTGGCCTACCTTTGTCTCACTGTTTTCACTCTCATTGTTACAAAATGGCCTTGCCAGTGGGCGCCGTATCCTCGAAATCATCAAGGCTAAAACCGACCTTGATGAAAATATGGGCGGGCACACCAGCGAAGTGCAGGGCGAAATCGCCTTTGAAGATGTCAGTTTTGCCTTTGGTGAAAATACTGTACTTGAAAACATCTCATTTCGCATCCAACCCGGCCAAACCATAGCGATTGTAGGCCAAACTGGTGGCGGCAAAACAACCCTCACGCAATTGGTGAATCGCACCTATGATGTCACTCAAGGGCGCATTCTAATTGATGGGGTAGATGTGCGCGAATGGAATTTGACGGCTCTGCGCTCTCAAATCTCCAAGATTGAGCAAGATGTGTTCCTATTTTCACGGAGCGTCGCCGAAAATATTGCCTTTGGTAATCCCGAAGCGTCCCAAGAGCAAATTGAACAGGCCGCCCGTGAAGCCCAAGCCCACGACTTTATTATGTCATTTACCGAGGGTTATCAGACCAAAGTTGGCGAACGTGGGGTTACACTATCAGGTGGACAGCGCCAGCGGATCGCCTTAGCGCGTGCTTTCCTCAGCAACCCACGCATTTTGATTCTGGACGACTCAACCAGTGCCATTGACAGCGCCACTGAAGATGAAATTCAAAAAGCCATCCGTCGTGCCCAACAAGGCCGCACCACGCTTTTGATTACCCACCGCCTATCTCAAATCCGTTGGGCTGACCATATCTTAGTGCTCGATAAAGGGAAACTGGTCGCCAGTGGTTCACACGATGAACTACTGCGTACCTCCATTCACTATCGTCGCATTTTTGCACGCTATGACATGGCCTTGCCGCCGCTGGAAAATCTGCCACAGGCTGTCTAAAAAGGAGACAATCAGACATGGGCTTTATTTTGGATGGGCTGGACGCTGAAGAATATGACCGCAGTTATAATGACCGTCAGTTGGTCGCCCGCATTGTCAATTATTTTCGCCCCGAACGCTGGCGTATGGTTGGAGTATCGGTAGTCATTGTCCTTTCATCAATCTTTGCAACGCTCCTACCAATTTACATTTCAAGGGTTATTGACGATCTAGACCGTGACATTACCGATAGTGATTTAGCAATCGTCGCAGTCGTGGTCACAGTCCTCGGCATTCTTGCATGGGCATTCAACGCCGTCCGACAGTGGTATTCATCGGAGGCAGTGGGTAATGTCGTCCTAAAATTGCGCGAGGACGCTTTTGATGCGGTCTTGGCGCGCGATTTGTCGTTTTATGACACCTACCCCTCTGGCAAAATCGTAAGTCGGGTGACCTCCGATTCACAAGCCTTTGCTGATGTGGTCATGCTGGTGATGAACTTGTTAAGCCAATTGCTCCTCATTGTGCTACTGATTGGCTATTTATTCCTCGTTAGCGTCGAAATGACCCTGATTACCTTGGCTCTTGCTCCCTTAATTATGGGTACCGCACTGGCTTTCCGTAAAGTCGCCCGTGATACCGTTACCCAGTCGCGCCGCATCTTGGCTGAGGTCAGCACCCATGTTCAAGAGACCATCAGTGGCATTGGTGTTGCCAAAACGTTTCGCCAAGAACAGGCCGTCTACAATGATTTTCAAGGAGTCAACAAGCAATCCTATCGCATCAATTTGCGCCGAGGTTATGTCTTTAACGGTATCTTCCCGATTTTGAACATTTTAGCGGGCATTGGCACAGCGGCATTGGTCTATTTTGGTGGTTTAAATGTACGCGATGGCTCTCTAAGTGCAGGGGATTGGTATCTCTTCATTCAAGGGCTGGCGCTGTTCTGGTTCCCCCTGACCGGGATTGCCTCGTTTTGGAGTCAGTTCCAATTGGGCCTCGCGGCGGGTGAACGGGTCTTTGCCTTGCTCGATGCCGAATCTAAAGTAGTGCAAACGGGCCATACCAAACTCGACACCACAAATGGCGAAATTCGCTTTGAGGGTCTCTATTTTGGTTACAAGGAATCCAAAGAGCGGGTATTGGAAGATTTTTGGCTGACTATCCGTCCCGGTGAGACATTAGCGCTGGTAGGCCATACTGGGTCAGGCAAGACCAGCATCACCAAATTGATCGCCCGCTTCTATGAATTCCAGCAGGGGAAGATTCTGATTGATGGGCACGACATCCGTGACTTGGATTTGGAGACGTTTCGCGCCCATTTGGGTATCGTCACCCAAACGCCATTTTTGTTTGATGGCACGGTCATGGAAAACATCCGCTATGGTAAATCCGACGCGACGGATATTGAAGTCGAACAAGTGGCACGACAGGTAGGCGGCGGCGATTGGATTGACAGCCTACCAGCGGGTCTACAAAGTCCAGCGGGTGAACGTGGTGGTAACCTCTCGATGGGTCAGCGACAATTGGTCGTTTTGGCACGGGTGCTGCTGCAAAACCCCTCCATTTTGATTTTGGATGAAGCCACCGCCAGCATTGACCCCCTGACCGAAACCTTGATCCAAGAGGGTTTGGAGGAGGTACTGAAAGGCCGCACTTCGATTGTGGTGGCCCATCGCCTCTCGACCATCAAGAACGCGGATCGTATCATCGTGCTGCGCGAGGGCGAGATTATCGAAGAGGGTAATCATGAGGCGCTGTTGAAAAAAGGTGGGCATTATGCCGAGTTGTATAACACCTATTTCCGCCACCAGAGCCTTGAATACATGAATATCCACCCCGAAGACTGGTTCAAGTCGGCGCGGGCAACAGCGTAAGATGGATTTTGAAGGAAGGTTGATGGTTAAACTATCGCCTTCCTTTTTGATTTGGTGAGTGGAGTTTTGTTATGGAAAAGCACGGGTACGGGATAGATGTCCGTAAACCAATTGAATTTCTCACCGCAATGACGGAGATTTTTTGCGGTGGTTCGTACATTTCATTCGAAGGTGATTTGAGTCAATCGAGCTTTCGGTCAGTCGAAGGGTCGTCAACCGAGCCTCGCGGAATGATGCAACGGAATACAATCTCACCTATCTACGATTTCGTAGTATTGCCTCTTGAGCAAGACACCCAAAAAGTCATTATACAAACCTTGCCCCGAATTGGATTAAGAAGCCGTGTTGCCCATGTCTTGATAGAACGAGATAATGAATTGAAGATGGCAGCATATGATTGGTTTTATCCTTACCTTGTGGCCGTCTCTGGTGATATTGACGCCAATTTACTTGACCGGATGCTTGAAGCCAAAATAATTCGGGCTTATAAATAGATCATGAATACCGAAGAACTTATTCAGCTTGCCTATCGCCGCTATAAACGTGATGACCTAGCTGGTGCAATAGATTTCTATTCTCAGGCTATCAATCTATCCCCCGATAATTTTTTCGCTTTTTATCATCGTGGTGAGTGTTTCTATTATCTGCGTGATTTGGACAATGCAATCGCCGATTTTACAACCGCTATTCGCCTCCAACCTGAATATGCGGAAACGTATGAAAAGCGCGGGATTGCATATTTTGAGCAACATAAATTGGACTTCGGCCAACAAGATTTCGATCAAGTTGATCTTCACAATCCGGTACGATTCTTAGAATTAGGCCGGTTAAGCCGAAAGTCAAAAGATATTTACAGCGCCTTGTCTTTTTTTAATGCGGGAATACGATTACTTGAAATATGGTTAAATCTAGACAGGCATTGGAAATTATAGGTTGGCGAAACCGATAGAGCACATCAGGCACGTTGGTTAGCTCTAGACCTCTTTTGGCATCGGGCAGAATTACGCGAGGAAGGCGGTGATTTAATTGGAGCTATCCAAGATTACCAACTTTTCTACGACAATGGAGGCTGGATGGACGATGATGGCCCAGAGTCTATCCTTGAACGAGTAAAAAAACTGAAGGCGCGTATTTCTTAATTCCATAATTTTGCGAGGCACAATGGATCAACAACACATCTCTGGTTGTCTCATTGGTATGGCGCTGGGGGATACTCTTGGTGCGGAAACCGAATTTTTGAATATCAAAGGCATCCTCGAAAAATTCCCGCCCTATGGCCCACAAGCCCCTGAAGGCAACCCGGCTCTCGTTACCGATGATACCCAAATGGCAATTGCGGTTGGTGAGGCTATTATCGCTGCACCTAAGCCGCTTGAACCCAACAGCCTAGCCCAAGAATTTCGCCGCACTTTTTTGGCATGGTACAACGACCCCGAAAATAATCGCGCCCCCGGCAATACCTGCCTAACTGCTTGCGAAGAAATGTTAGAGGGCAAATCATGGCTCGAAGCATCACAAATTAGCTCCAAAGGCTGCGGTGCAAATATGCGAGTCATGCCCGTCGGGGTATTGGATGTGGATACGACCACCCGTGCAGGCATCGCCCAACTGCAAGCTGCCATGACGCATGGACACCCCACCGGACTCGCTGCCGCTGACTTAACCGCCTTCGTGATTGCGGATTTGGGCAATGGAGGCACACCCCATGATTTACCCAAACGGGTGCGCGACTATGCCCTTTCTCAGCGCGAAGTTTATCATGCCGATTGGCTTGGTGAATTGTGGTATAAAGCGTTTATGCTGCCGACCCCGCAAGCCTATATCGCACATGGGTGGGATGAATGTCTGGGTGTTTTAGATCGGCTAGATATGGCGCTCGAAAAGATAGATCGGGAAAGCGACCCCTGTCTAGCAACCGGAGCAGGATGGGTGGCAGAGCAGGCTTTTACAACAGCCCTATTCTGTTTTTTGATGTACCCCGATGACCCGATTGCAGTGATTCGTCGTACCGCCGTCACAAGTGGGGATTCAGATTCCATTGCGTGTATCGCCGGGGCGTTTGCTGGTGCTTATCATGGCATTGAGGCATGGCCTACCGATTGGGTAGAACGGATCGAGTATCGGGATCGGATTTTGGCAATGGTTGAGGCACTTTGATCTACGTTAATCACTGTTGGGCCAAGTAAGTACTGCGTTAAACGAATCACCAAATCCTGAATAATCAGTCTTGTCCAGCGATATACATTTGACATAAACCCATGCTTCTTTGGATTCATATAATCTAACTCGGTCAATCTTAATCCCGCGCAGAGGTACATAGTTTTGCAGTAAAACATCTATTGAATCGGCAATTCTGGCGGACATTTGCATACCACCACTAAAAAACTTCGCCAATTCTTCGTGCAGCAAGCCTAATTGGGTTTCCCGATTTTCATTAGGAAGTGCAATATCAAATAAGGGAACAAAAACGCCTTCTTCACAATCCTGCCAACAATATAGCCCATCAGTTTGGTTCTGATAAATGACCCCAGAGGGATAAAGGATTATCAGGCCAGCATATTCGAGGCTCCAGAGCAGAATCCTTGGTTTGTTCTCAGGTGTTTTGGAGCAGTCGGACATTTTCGTTTCACCCTCCTAGAGTTTTGCCAAGTCATGTTATTATATCTTTTGATTTAAACCATTTGAGGCAAAGTACAAGCTATGATTCGCGTACTCTTCGTCTGTTTAGGGAATATCTGCCGCTCACCGATGGCCGAGGGCGTCTTTCAACACATGGTCAATGAGGCTGGGTTGGGCGAAAAAATCTTGATAGACTCCGCCGGAACCGCCAGCTATCACGAAGGTGAACAGGCGCACAGTGGCACACGGCGCGTTTTGCAAGAACACGGCATTGACTATCGGGGACGGGCGCGTACACTTACCCGCAATGACTTTTACAATTTTGATTACATTTTGGCGATGGACGCCGATAACCTCGCGGATATACACAGCCGACAACCATCTGATAGCAAAGCGCATATCAGGCTGTTTTTGGACTATGCACCGGATCAACATGTCCGCGAAGTGCCTGACCCCTACTATAATGGGCGGTTTCAGGAAGTCTATGAACTAGTATCGGCAGCTTCCCAAGGTTTATTAGCAGAAATACGCAAGACGCACGAATTATAAGGATTGCCCCATGCGCCTGCCCGTGGGAATAGAAACCACCCTGCGCGATAAATTCAAGATAGAGCCGAAAGACGTGCAGCCTTGCGTCGGTGGCGATATTAACCATGCCGCACAAATCGCCACAGCAGATGGCCTTCTGTTCATCAAATGGAATGAAAATTCTCTACCGGGTATGTTTACCGCCGAGGTCAATGGGCTAAAAATCCTGCGCGACTCCAAAACCCTGCGTGTGCCGGAAGTTATTGCAGTACACGAAGCTGAAGGCGACACCCCCGCTTTTCTAGTCTTGGAATGGCTGGAATCAGGGCAGGCGAATCTACAAACCCCTGAAAAATTTGGGCAAGGACTGGCCGCACTCCATCGTCAAACCGCCCCTCAGCACGGTCTCGACCATGATAATTTTATTGGGTCGCTACCTCAAACCAATAAGCAACAGGATTCTTGGGTCACATTTTATGCCGAGCAGCGTATCCGCCCCCAAATGGAAATCGCCCGCCAAAAGGGGATGCTACGACCGGGTCGTGAACGGATGTTAGAAGTTTTATTGGCCCATTTACCAAAACTGATTCAGAACGCCCCTGCCAGTTTGCTACATGGCGATTTGTGGGGCGGTAATGTCATGATTCTCGCCAACCAACAGCCCGCACTAGTTGACCCCGCCGTCTATTATGGCAATCGCGAGGTCGAACTTGCTTTCACTGAGTTATTTGGCGGGTTTGCCAAGCGTTTTTATGATGCCTATCATGCCACCTATCCGCTTGAACCGGGCTATCCCAGTCGCCGCGCCCTCTATCAACTTTATCCCTTGATGGTGCATATGAATTTATTCGGCGGGGGCTATGCTAGTCGTGTCGACTCTATCCTCAGCCAATATGTAGGATAACTATGCCAGATCAACCCACCTGCTCCGTTGTCGTGCCTGTCTATAACAGTGAAGCCACCCTCACCCCCTTAATTGAACGTCTCGCTGCTGTTCTGCCGACCCTCGCCAGCCAATATGAGGTTATTTTGGTCAATGATGGTAGCCGCGATAAAAGCTGGGAGGTAGTGACGAAGCTGACCGAAGCCTATACATGGGCGCATGGCATTAATTTTATGCGGAATTATGGGCAGCATAACGCACTACTAGCTGGGATTCGCGCCGCCAGTTTCGACATAATCATCACAATGGATGATGATTTGCAGCACCCCCCTGAAGAAATTCCCAAATTATTGGCGAAGTTGGGCGAAGGCTACGATGTCGTCTATGGCACACCCCAAGAATACCCGCATGGCATCTGGCGCACCATGGCCTCGCGTGTCACCAAAATCGCCTTACAGGGGGCGATGGGGGCTGAAACAGCCAAAAACATCAGTGCCTTTCGCGCTTTCCGCACCCAAATTCGGGATGCCCTAACTAATTTTCAGGGGCCATACGTCTCGATTGATGTGCTGTTGACATGGGGGACAACGCGGTTCGCAGCAGCAACGGTACGGCATGAGGAAAGACTGGTTGGTAAATCGAATTACACCTTCCGTAAACTCCTCCGGCACACGATGAACATGATGACGGGCTTCAGTGCCGTGCCATTGCAATTGGCAAGTCTCATTGGTTTTGTTTTTACCCTATTTGGTCTCTTATTACTGTTATTTGTCATCGGGCGTTACCTAATCGAGGGTGATAGCGTGCCGGGGTTCCCATTTCTAGCCTCGACCATCGCTATTTTCTCAGGGGCGCAGTTGTTTGCATTAGGCATCATCGGGGAATATCTGGCCCGGATGCACTTCCGCATGATGGATCGCCCCACCTATGCGGTACGCTCCAAAACATGGGAGTAGGTATGACCTGTGAGTATTGCCAATTCTTAGACTGGGATTCGGAATTTTTTGGTCGCCGCATCGCCACCATTTTGACTAATCGCCTTAAGCCCGAAGAGTTAGAAATGGTCTTTGACTGGTGTGCTGCCGAAAAAATTGATTGCCTCTATTTTCTAAGCGATTCGAATGACCGCGATACAGTGCGTTTGGTGGAAGAAAACGCCTTCCGTTTGATGGATATTCGTCTAACGCTGGAACGGCGCTTTCGGAAAAATCCGCTTGGGCCAGTTTACCCCGATACCCAAATTCGTTTGGCGCAATCCAGCGATATTCCCGATTTACAAGCGATTGCCCGGGTCAGCCATCACGATTCCCGCTTTTTTTATGACCCCCATTTCGCTGATGAGCGCTGTACCCAATTTTATGAAACATGGATCGCCAAAAGTTGTGAGGGCTATGCCGATGCCGTCTTGGTGGCCGATGTGGAGGGTCGAGCGGCGGGCTATATCTCTTGTCATCTCGACAATGGCAGTACAGGTAAAATCGGTTTGTTAGCAGTTAAAGCCGAGGCACAGGGCAATGGCTTTGGTAAGCGCTTAGTAGATGGGGCGCTACGCTGGTTTAGCGATCATCAAGTCCATACTGTTTCAGTGGTGACGCAGGGCCGTAACGCCGTCGCCCAATTGCTCTATCAACAATGTGGTTTTTTGACCTCAAATGTCCAACTTTGGTATCACCGCTGGTTTATAGATTAAAAAAACTATGTCTCATACTTCGAATCTTGCCACCCCTGATACCAGCTACGACCCTGCCTTTTTTTCGTTATTATTCGAGGTCGAAGATCGCCATTTTTGGTTTCGCACGCGCAATCACATCATCCGTCAACTCGTTCAACAAATCGCCCTCGACCTGCCTTTCAATTACCGGGTTTTAGAGGTCGGCTGTGGAACAGGCAATGTGCTCCGCCAGCTTGAACAAGTTTGTGCAAAAGATAGCGTGATGGGCATGGATTTGTTTTGGGACGGCTTACATTATGCCCAGAAGCGTGTCACCTGTCCTTTGATTCAAGGAGATATGCACAATCCCCCATTCGGCGTGAAATTTGATCTCATCGGCCTGTTCGATGTACTTGAGCATCTACCCGATGACAGCCAAGTGCTAACTGACCTATATCAAATGTTAGCCCCCGGCGGCAAATTGCTGTTGACCGTACCCGCCCATACCTCCTTGTGGAGCTATTTTGACGAAGCCTCCCATCATTATCGGCGTTATCAAAAATCCGATTTGCAGCAAAAATTGACCTCCGCCGGTTATGAAATCGAGTACATCAGCTACTATATGATGAGTATTTTCCCATTGGTGTGGCTAGGACGGCGGCTAGCTTCCCTCGCCAATCAACCAAAAGATCGGCAACTTGCCGATGCCAATGAAATGGCCTCGCGTGAGCTAAAAATCACCCCCGGTGTGAACGGCCTCTTAACGGCATGGTTGATGCAAGAATCTCGCCTGATTGCAGGCCGTAAACAACTCCCTATTGGAACTTCACTTTTGGCGATTGCCCGTAAGAAATAAAATATATGCTAAAAAATTTACTGCACCGTATCGTCTCAAACCCTAGCGTCTATGACCGTTTACAAATCATGGTGGGGTCAAAACAAATCCGCCAACGCTTGAGTACCCATCTACAGCAATTACCACCCCATGCCCTTGTGGTGGATTTAGGGGGAGGGACAGGCATCAACCATGAGTTATTATCCACCGTATCACGTTATATTTGTTTGGATAACGACCCTGTCAAGCTCAAAGGATTTAGGGAAAAATATCCTACCGATTTTGGTCTTTTAGGGAATGCAACCCAAGTTCCCCTGCAAAGTCAGTCGGTTGATTTAGTCCTATGTACAGCCGTTTCCCACCATATTCCCAATGAATTTTTAACCGCTTTTTTCAGTGAAGCCATGCGTATTCTTAAACCCGATGGCCGTTTCGTGTTTATGGACGCCGTCTGGAACCCCCAACGCCCCATTAGCCGTTTGTTGTGGCGCTATGATCGTGGTAGTTACCCTCGTCCGCTCGAAACATTACAGGGTCTTTTGGAGCAGCAAGGTAAAATTCTGCACCATGAGAATTTTTCCATTTATCATACCTATCTGATTGCGGTAGTTGCGCCGAAATAAGTGGAGTCTTGGTTGAGCAAAAAAGCCGAACGCTACGTCCTCGCTTTCATCATCGTGGGCTATCTCATCCTCGCATGGAGCTATGCTCAAGGGCCACTGTTTGAGCCACCTGATGAAGATTTACATTACGATTACATCCGCGTTTTAGCCAAAGACCATATTCTCCCCGATCCCTATCCCGAAAAATGGACTGAATATTTGCAACCCCCCGGTTATTACTTGCTCAATGCCCCGATTCTAGCTTTGCTGCCCGATCACGATTTCGAAAGTCGCTATGGGGTCATGCGGAAAAATCCCTATGCGGGCGAATTGATTGACATCCCCCATCAGCAAAATCGCAACCAATATTTGCATGACCGCAGCGAGAAATTTCCCTACACTGGCAACGACACGGCCCGCAATGCTCAAGTGCTACGCTGGTTTTCGATTTTCCTATGTTTATTAACTCTCTACTTCAGTTATCGCATTTTTCAACTGCTGTGGCCGGATGCCCCTTATCGCCGACTACTGGCCCTTGCCATTATTGCCTTTTGGCCGCTCTATTTGCGCATGGCGGGGGCCATCAACAACGATAATCTGGTCTATTTGGTGGCAACCCTAACGATTTATCTGCTACTGCGACAGGTCAACGATGGCCCATCTCTAAAAATGAGCGCATGGTTGGGGGTGGTATTGGGTGTGGGGTTGATGACCAAATCCTATACGGGCTTCTTGGCTTTTCCGGTGGGGGCATGGGTCACCACGGATCGTCACACATGGCGCTATGTGCCGCTGATTTTGGCTCTAACTATTGTCATTGGGGGATGGTGGTATGCCCATAATATCATTGTCTACGGCAATCCCACTTTTTACGACCACCCCCAACTAGAAGATTGGGCGGTTAAGCCCAACAATGGATTTGATCTCGATTATGCCCTGCATACCTTTCCGCATATTTTCGATCATTTTTGGGCGCATTATCACCTCATCGTGCTACACCGACCTCTATACACTGGGTTCTATATCGTTGGGATTCTCAGTATCATTGGGGCACTGGCTAAAACCATACAGTTCGGCCTAGAAGTCCATCGAAAAAAATGGACACCTGCCCGCTGGATGCAATTGAAACAGGGGCTAATTGTTGGGGGCTTTCTATTGGCGTGGTTCCTAATGATCTTTTACATCTGCGGAACTATCAAAGTCGGCTATCAAGGACGTTATGCGCTGGGCGCGATGGCAGGTCTTGGGGCTTTGATGTCACTGGGATTGGAAGGTTGGTTGCCAGCCAAAGCCAAACGGCCCATGGTATTAAGCAGCATCGCCTTTCTCGCGACCCTCTCCTCTGTGATTTTCACAGGCTACTATCGCGCAGCGTTTACCGTTTTTCCTGCCCCAGACAAAATCGAACACCCTATCGTGTATCGCTATGAAGATACTGTGGAATTGATAGGGGTCAAGGATATTTCAGTGGGAGGGCAACCGGGCGATGTAGTCGAAATTGAGGCCTATTGGCGGGCATTACATCCTGCCGATAGCGCCAATCTGGTCGTCTCAGTAACCGCTTTTGGCAGCACGGAACTCCGCAAACACAGCTATCCCGGTGGTGGCAATCTCTTGGCTACCGATTGGCAAGCAGGCGCTGAGTGGACAGAACATTACTATATGGAAATCCCCAAGGATGTGGAAACTCAAAAAGTCTATCCACTCAGTATTGGGCTATTCGACCTTGTGACAGATTACATCCCGCCTGTCACCGATGCTAATGGGCAAGAAGCGTTTCCAGTGGTTGGGCGGTTCATTGTGCATGGGACGCCTGTCGCCCAGCCTACCTATCAATATACTTTAGGCCATATCATCGGTCTAACCCCTACCAGTCTAAAACGCGAGGGCGATGACATTACCCTGTGTGTTGATTGGGTTTCATTGAAAACTACCTCGACCGACTTCCATTACTTTGTACATGTCTACCAAGGGGCAGACTATTTCACCCAAGCCGACAGTCAGCCGCGTAATGGCGATTATCCAACAGGGGCATGGCTTCCCGGCGAAGTTATCAATGATTGCATGACTATCAACACAGTTGGACTTGCCGCTACCGACTGGTCGGTCAAAATTGGCTTATACGACCCCACCAGCTTGCAACGTCTCCCTATCCGAGATGATGCCGACAACCTTCTGGCAAATGATTGGCTAAGTCTAGGACTCAGTGCGGACGGCAGTATTACTCAGCAGAATTAGGGGTGTTAAAATTCGTTGGAGATGCGCTTCAAAAAAGCCACGCTTTGCAGGCGTTGTTCCAATAAATACATGAGGGTGGTATGTAAGACCTGTTCTAATTTGAAGTAGTTTTCGGGGCGCAGCTTGAGGTTTTTGACCTCAGCCCATGAATAACGGGTAAAGTGCCGCAAAATCTTAAAATCATTCAGTGGTAGACTAATCATATGGGGGTATCCGATGGCATGAGAGGGTGAAACGACCCCACCGTCTTCGGCGCTATAAAATTGATCTTCGGGTTGCAATTCTTCCCCGCTGACGGCACATTCAAATAATGAAGGGGCATATCCCATCACATCCAGCAAGCGTAGTTCAAAATAGCGTGCTGCCAGACGCAAATCTACTTCAGGTTCACACAACCACCCCAGTCCTGCGACCAATAATTCATAGGCACGTGGATTTTCCTCACTATCCACCGAAAAGCGATCCAGCAGTTCAGCAAATAGATTCGCATAAGCAATTCGGTTCAGATCATCATGTAAAGCTAAAAAGGGTTCAACGAGATCAATTTGCGTAATAATGTTTAAATTACGCCCTTCGCCAATGACCATCTCCGCGACGGTATAGAGTTCAACATGTCCAGCCGAACGCGCTGTAGGGCGGCGTGAGCCCTTGGCAATGGCCCGAATTTTGCCATAGTGCGGGGTCAGCAGGGTCAAAAGGCGATCCGCTTCACCAAAGTCGCTGCGACGCAAAATGACCGCATAGGTCTTAAAGGTGCGGCTACGATCCGTCACGTTCGCTTGCATTCACCCGTATTTTATTCAGGTTAGCGGGACCAAAACCTTCGGGCAAAAGCTCATGCAGAGGTTTTTGCATCAGCAACGTGCCATCCGCATTGGCAATCAACACCAACATATCGGGATTAAATTCATTGAGTACCTGTCGGCACTCGCCACAGGGTGTACCCCCATTTTCAGTGACCACCGCCACCGCCTGAAAGGATAAACATCCCTCACTGACCGCCTTGACCACTGCGCTGCGTTCCGCGCAAATGCCCACCGGATAGGCCGCATTTTCAACATTGCACCCTGTATAAATCTCACCGTTGTCCCCCAACAAAGCCGCCCCCACGAGGTAATGGCTATAAGGGGCATAGGCCCGTTGACGAACGGTTTTTGCTTTTTCAATCAATAGCTGAAGGGTTTCGGAAGGAACAGTCATTTAGGACTCGCTTGTTTTTTTCGCTAATGGGGTGGTGGGTACGGCCTCAACCGTAGGATTGGTGCTAGTAGTTCGGCTCTCTTTGGCATGGTCGTCGGACTCTTCAGGTTGTTGGGGCAGCACTTTTTGAACATTGACCCGTCGTATACGCCGACCTGTTACTGAAAGCACTCGAATAACCACCTGATTGGCCGCGATTTCATCCCCCGGCACGGGCACCCGGCCCAATTTTTCAAAGATGTAACCGCCGAGTGTATCACTTTCTTCAGTGGGAAGCGAGACACCCAACAAATGGTTGACGTTATCGAGGTCTATGCGGGCATTAAAGACATATTCCGTCTCACTAATTTCTTCATAAGGGGCTTCTTCTTTGAAGTCATATTCGTCTTGAATTTCCCCCACAATTTCCTCAACCAAATCTTCAATGGTCAAGATACCCGCCGTCCCGCCAAATTCATCTACCACATACACCAGATGTGTTTTACGCTCTTGCAATTCAATGAGCAAATCGCTGGCTTTCTTGGATTCGGGGATAAAGTAGGCTTCGCGTAACAGAGATTGCAGGGATTCAAGTTTTTGACCATCCCGCCAGACTTTCAGCAAATCTTTGGCATACAGGCTTCCCACAATGTTATCAATCGTGTCGCGGTAGACTGGGATACGCGAATGCCCTTCGGTGATAATGAGGTCAAGGGCCTGCTCAATGGTGGAATCAATATCCAAAGCCACAATATCAATGCGGGGAACCATCACTTCACGGGCAAGGGTGTCGTCGAAAAAGCGGATGATGGAATAGATCATCTCCTTTTCTTCATCTTCTAAAACCCCCTCTTCTTGCCCCGCATCCACCAGTGTCTTGATTTCTTCCTCGGTGACCAGTTGGCTAGAGCCATCACCCCCAAATAAGGTGGCAATTTGGCCGGATATGCGCAAAATCAGCAGAATGAGGGGCGCAAAAAAACGCACGAGGTTGAACATCACCCAACCCGCAAAAATCGCATAGCGTTCAGGTCGGCTGGCCCCAACAACTGTGGGAATACGATCCCCCAGCACCAGCAAAAACACACTCGTCAAGCAAATCAACAACCCATAAAGTAAACCCGTGCTTAAAGCATCTTGAGACGCTTTTTCAATCGAGTCCGCAAAAGTGACCATTACCAATAGCACAATAATGCTGTCAAGGATGATGGACAAAAATTGATAAGTCGCCATTAATCGTGTGGCGTCTTCGCCCACTTTTAGGGCATGGCTAACATATTTTTGACCATTTTCAACACGCTCGCGCAGCAAACTCTTGCGAGAATTGACAATTCCGCTATAGCCAAGCGTCAGCACTAGTTTGACCCATAGCAATATCAGCGCGGCCATAAGACCAGTCGTAAAGCTAATCTCCACTGTATTTCCTCTGAGCTTGATCAACATGGGTGAGACAGTATAAACCGGGGGCAATAACTAACCCTCGGCGCTGAAAAAAAGAGGGGCAGGCCGTTGGATTATGTAAGGGAGGTTCAGTTAAAGAAGGTTCGTTCACGCTCGCCGTGTCTTGGCTTATTGGACACATTATATTGGGCATTATATCAAGCCAATGGGCCAGATGCAACACAAAAAGCCCATTTTTAACTTGGGTGCAGGCCAATAGACATCCTCTTGCATCTTGTCCAAACCGACACGCAATGGTCAAATACCGCAGTCATCTCTTAGCCTAAAATTGTAGATCATTTTATAGAACCCACGTTCTATTACTGATACTTATATAAGCCGAGTTTGAATCCGTTACCGTGGTAACGGATTTATGCGTGGTGGTCATATCCAAAGGGCATAAAATGGCCGTTAGTCCAAAAAATTTATGGTAGAAGGCAACCCATCGCAAATCCGCAATCCCTCTGCTAAAATAATTAACATGACACAATATGACACGTTTTCCGCAAATTGGCCTATTGTGGGCCACACTTGGGCGATTGACCAACTCCGGCGTGCGCTTCAATTTGAACGCACCCGCCATGCCTATCTCATCACCGGCCCCGCCAGCATTGGCAAAACAACCCTCGCATGGACATTGGCAACAGCCCTTAATTGTCAGGGCGATACCCCACCCTGTGGTCATTGTCGAAGCTGCAAACTTATGGCATCCGGTAGTCATTCGGATGTCATGGTGGTGGAGTCTGAACATGTTGGGGCGACCCTCAAAATTGAGCAGATTCGTGAATTACAGCATAGTTTAGCTTTGCGACCCTATGAAGGGCGTTTCAAAGTCGCTATTTTGCGCCGCTTCCACGAAGCCAACCCTGCTGCTCAAAACGCTCTGCTTAAAACCCTTGAAGAACCATCGTCGCAAGTGGTTTTGATTTTGACAGCGGAACACAGTGATGTCCTTTTACCCACCATCGTCTCACGCTGCCAAGTTCTGAACCTACGCCCTTTAGCCTTAGAGGAAACGGCCACCGCCCTACGTGATACTTGGCATGTTGAACCAGACCAAGCGACCCTCTTAGCACGGCTTTCCGGCGGACGTATTGGGTGGGCCATTCGGAGTATTGACGACACCGCCGAGCTTGAACTGCGTCACGAATCTGTCAACGTGTTGGAGCAGGCAGTTACTGGTACGCGCTATGAACGTTTTCAATTGGCCGAAGATTTAGCTAAAGACAAGCCAACTCTCCTAACGGTGCTAGATATATGGCAGACCTATTGGCGGGATGTTTTGCTGACGGTCACAGGCAGCCAAACTCCCCTTGTGAATATTGACCACGAGGGGGCCATCTCACAAATCGCCACCGCCATTACGCCCGAAGTTGCCCAACGTGCCCTAGAGGCAACTCGCCGAACGATTATCCAACTCGGACAGAACGCCAACACTCGCCTATGTATTGAAGTTCTGTTGTTAGATTACCCCTTTGCGAAGCCATCCCGCTAATGGTCTAGGTCAAGTTTCCCATTAGGTCTATCAAAATTACCCATTTTGATTCTGCTATATTGATTAGCCGACTTATTCGTGCTATATTGTTTTGCTAATAAAGCTACTCATGCCCGTTCATCGTCGCGGACACACGGGGGTTGCCGAGTAGTTTTTTGATTTCAGTTGACTGGGGAGGTGTTTATCGGCTAGGCACTTAAAAATTGCTACTAACACGCATGTTTTAAACTGCCCAGTAGCATTTGCCTTTTGATAAAACCAATAGACAAATGTGTGCTCGCGGTGGCTCAACTCTAAAACCTTCGGGTTCTCCAAACCTGAAAAACTCAATATCCTCAAAAGGTTTAAAATGGCCGAGCACAATAACTTGTATCAGCGTGCGATTTATTATGATGTGATTTTTGACCGCGACGTCAGCCGCGAAGTGGAATTTTTGAAAGCAGTCTATCGCCAAATTGTAGGACGTGAGCTTCAGTCAGTTCTAGATTTAGCATGTGGGCCGGGGTATCACGCCCGCGCTTTTGGCAAACAAGGTTATCGTTCCGTTGGCCTAGATTTACGGCCTGAAATGATCGAATTCGCCAAAGATAGAGCCGATGAAGTTGGGGCAGTGGTGGACTGGGTAGCCGCTGATATGACCAATTTCCGTCTAGATGAGCCGGTTGATTTTGCATTTTGTATGTTCGACAGTATGGACTGTCTAACCGCCAACGAGCAAATTATCAATCACTTTCGAGCTATGAGTGATAATCTAACACCGCATGGCCTCTATCTAGTGGACTTGAACCACCCAGCGACCTGCTCTATTACGGTCTACGACCCGTTTTGTTATGCTGGTCAACGCGATGGCATTTCGGCCGAAATTCGCTGGGCCGACACTCCACCAACGATTGATATGGTGGCTGGGGTAGCCCATACGATGCTGGAAATGCGCGTGAAAGATCATGGGAAAGAGTTAGTAATTACCGATCAAGCCCAAGAACGACTGTTAACCCCGCCTGAACTCCAGTTGTTGGCTGATCTATCTGGCACATTGGAAGTTGTCGGCTGGTATGGTGATTTCGACCTCAGCCAGCCTTTTTCAAGTTCCCCCGCATCCCGACGAATGATCGTCATATTTCAGAAGAGGAGTCAATAAATGAACGAACTCAACGACCACCCTAGCTCATACCTCTCACCCAAAGTGGAGGGGCGTGTGTTCCCTGAAAAGGGCGGTCATGGTGCTTTTGCCCGCGAACTCATTCGCGCCGGAGAAATAATTTCGGTTTGGGGTGGAAAAGTCATGACAAGGGCGGAAGTTGCCCAGCTTAATAATCCAGCGATCACGACACTTGCCGCCCAGATTGATGAAGACATCTTTCTTGTGACGACGAAGGAAGGCCCCGGCGATTGGGTGAACCATTCGTGCGAGCCAAATGCTGGTTTGCAAGGGCAAGTGACCTTAGTCGCCATGCGCGACATTCAACCCGGCGAAGAGGTCTGTTTTGATTACGCCATGACCGATGGGTCGGTGTATGATGAATTTACCTGTGCTTGTGGATCGCCGAAATGCCGAGGCTACGTTAGTGGCAACGATTGGCAAAATCCTGAACTGTGGGAACGCTACCGAGGCTATTTTTCGCCTTACCTACAGAAAAGAATTGAGCGCCTCCAAGAGGAATTGTCTGTTTCAGCTGTCTAACCAGATAACTGAATCAAGCTAGGCTGGTCTACAAAATTTGGGGAGGTTACATCCTCCCCAATACAATTTATAACTGCCCCGTATCTAAATATTGACATTTTGCACTATACGTTGATAGTATTTGTCAATATTGACTAGATTCGTTGAGTTTCTGCCCCCATTTGCCCTATCATCTTTAACAATAACCGTCAACCAGCCTCGACTGAGGGTGGGCTTTATGCCCCTCAATTCCGGTTGGTTGTTCGTACCTCTTTTCACAATCAATCCTAGTGGGAGAGTCACGAAAAACCCGGTCAGATAAGCCAAAGGAAACGGAACCAATTTGAAGACCTAGTATTTTCATTTTTTACGAGGGTAGCACTATGACCATTCCCAATATTCGGACTGACACCCCCCCTGAATCCCCTGACGGCCCAGAACATGACGCCTGTGCGCTTATCATGAGCGTACGTAAAGGCGGCGAAAGCACTTATGGAACATTAAAACGCGCTATTCATGCCCTGAGCCACATGGGCCACCGCACTGGCTTTGTGGAGGGGGAAGGCGACGGCGCAGGCATCCAGACCGACATTCCCCGCCAGCTATGGGGTAAAAAATTAAGCCAAGCTGGACTGCGATCCTCCATCGCCACCGACCCACGCTTCTGGGTGGGCCACTGTTTTATCCCGGCCAATGAAGACTGGCGTGAAATCAGCGAAGCCTTAAATGCCCATTTTAATGATGCTGGTCTCAATTTATTGATTGCCGAGCCGGGGCCAGTTGTTATGAGTGCGTTAGGCCGACAAGCTCGCCAGAATGCGCCGCTATTTATTCAACTTGCAGGCTATGGCGAAAACGCTGATGTGGATACCGCCTTATTCCGAGTCCAGTCCGAAGTAGAAAAGCTCCTACCCATTCATTTTGCGTCATTGAATTCACACGTGGTTGTTTATAAAGTCCGCGGCTCAGTCGAAGTGCTACCCCGTTTTTATCCAGATTTGCAAGATCGCACTTATTACACGGCTATGGCCTTGTGTCATGCCCGCTATTCCACCAACACCGCTTCGAGTTTTGAGCGCGTGCAGCCCTTCCCATTAATGGGGCATAATGGCGAAATCAATACCATTAGCCGTTTCCGTCAAGAGGCCATCCAGATTGGGGCGGAACTTGACCCCAACAACTCCGACTCGCAAGACATTGATCGCACCCTACAAACCCTCTGTGCTAATTATGGTCTAAGTGTCATCGAAGGTCTTGAAATTCTCTTCCCCCCCGTCCCATTTGAAGTCGAAAATATGCCCAAACCGTTGCAAGCGGTCTATAACCGTCTGCGCCAATCCTTCGGGCCATATGCCCAAGGGCCAGCCGCGATTATTGCCCGTTACGCCAATATGGCGGTGGTCAGCGTAGATGCGCTCGGTTTGCGTCCTTTGTGGTTTGTTGAGACTGAAAAAGAATTTATCTTTAGTTCGGAGCGGGGCGTGGTTCCGCTCGAAAATATGATGCGCGACCCTCGGCCTTTGGCCCCCGGCGAAAAAATGGCCGTGCGGCTTAATCGTGGTAAAAGCGTCGAGGTTTTTGACCATGCCGAAATTCGCCAATATGTCATGAAACAGGCCTTCCAGCGCGAAGTGCCCCAATTTGCCGAGCGCTATTGGTCGGGTTGGAGCAGTTACAGCGTCCCCGGTGAAGTTCGTCCACGCGGTGGCGACGGTGGGGGTGGAGTATCTCCATCTTTGGCCCAAGCGGAAGTCGCTGTAGACACCGCTCTGATGGAAGTTGCCACTCTAGCCGCTACCACTGAATTGCCATGGCAATATGCCCAAACACGCTCGGTAGATGCCATTGTATTGGCAGCAACAGGCTGGAACCGTGAGCAAATCCAAGAAATTGAATCGGTTGTTGATACCAGTGGTAAAGATTTGGTCGGGTCGTTGGGGCATGACGGGCCATTGGCAATCCTGAGCAAAAATCGCGTCAATGTGGCTGATTTCTTCAAAGAAACCGTCGCTGTCGTCACCAATCCTGCCATTGACCGCGAACGCGAAGCCGAAGCCTTCTCCACGCGCATGATTGTGGGTGCTCGGCCTGCCATTGGAGCCGCTCCTGACCCAGAAGATATTCTAATTGTCCTAGAAACACCCATCCTATCAGGCGGTCATCCCACGTTGGGTGATGCTGAATTGCTGCGTTCTGTTGCTGAGCCCTTCGGTACGATGAGCATTGAAGACCTACTTGAGCGATTTGGCAGCCGTGTGGCATGGCTAACACTGGGCCTATATCCCGGTGAAACTGTTAGCGCTGCCCTCAACCGTTTGGCCCATGAAGCCGTTAATGCCGTTCGGTCAGATGGACAGTGCCTCGTCCTAGACGATACACAAACACTTGAGGAGAATCTTGGCTGGCTCGATCCGCATTTGGCGACAGGGGTTATTGACCGCGCTTTGCGGGAAGCCGACGATGAAATTAATCTGCGTCGTCGCACGGGCATTGTCGTCCGTAGTGCTAGCCTCCGAACGCTGCATGATGTTATTTTGTTGTGTGGCCTAGGTGCAGATGCCGTCAATCCCTACGGCATGTTTGTGGTGGGTATTGGGGCCGACAAAAAATCCAAGACGCTCGTTGGGCAAGATTCTCTCAAAGCCCAACGCAACGTCCTGAAAAACCTGACAGCGGGTCTAGAAAAAGTAACCTCGACCATTGGTTGTCATGAACTGCGCGGCTATGGTCGCACTTTCAGCAGCATCGGCCTTGCCCCAAGCGTAGCAGGCATGTTAAACACGCCGAATTATTTCGGAAGCGAAAAAGTTGGGATGACATGGGAACGCCTTGACCGCGAGGCTAATGACCGCGCCGCTGAATTACGGGGGGAAGCCAAAGCCCAAATCGCCCGTGTGGATCGCTTCTATCCCAAATTCTGGAAAAAAGCCGAAGCTGTTGCCCATGGTGAAATGTCGCTAGATGAGTTTATCGAGATGTACCGCAACCTAAAAGAAGAAGTGCCGATTGCGTTGCGCCACATTATCGAAATCAAGCACCTCTCCGACCGCATCCACCCCGAAGAAGTCGAAATTGGGGTTGATATTCACGACATGCCCTTGCTTATTAGCGCTATGTCCTTTGGTTCGCAGGGTGAATTAGCCTATCGCGCCTATGCTGAAGCCGCTGAACGCCTGAATATCGTCTGCGTCAATGGTGAGGGTGGTGAACTGCCCGACATGATGAACCGCTTCCGCAATAATCGCGGCCAGCAGGTTGCATCTGGTCGTTTTGGCGTCAATGCTGAATTCTTAAATTCCGCTTATGTGCTCGAAATTAAGATTGGGCAAGGGGCTAAACCCGGTGAAGGTGGGATGCTACCCGGTTACAAGGTCAGCCCACAGGTGGCCGAAGCCCGTCGCACCACCCCCTATGTCGCCTTGATTTCCCCCTCCAATAATCATGACCTTTATTCCATCGAAGATCTTGCTCAACTGATTGAGGAACTCAAAACAGTCAATCCTGAAGCCAAGGTCTCGGTCAAAGTACCCGTCGTGCCGGGGATTGGTGTGATTGCGGTTGGTGTTGCCAAAGCCGGGGCCGACATTATTGACGTTACAGGTTACGATGGCGCAACGGGTGCAGCCCGTCGTCATTCGCTGCAATATGTTGGCCTGCCCACTGAAATTGGGGTTATTCAAGCCCATCGGGCCCTGATTGAATCTGGCCTGCGTCACCGTGTCGAATTGTGGTGCGATGGCGGCATGAAAACAGGTAGCGATGCCGTCAAGATGATTCTGCTCGGCGCGAACCGTGTTGGCTTTGCGACAATGGCAATGGTCGCGATTGGCTGTACCATCTGTCGTAAATGTCATGAAGGCACGTGTCATGTCGGCATTACCACCCACATCAAAACAGTGGAAGAAGCCACCGAAAAAGGCCTCAAGAGTTTTGTCCCCCGCGATTATGATATGGCTGTTGATGGTATTGTGCGCGTTTTTAATGTGATTGCTGATGAAATGCGCCGCCTGACTGCTCAATTGGGGGCAACCTGTCTACAAGATTTGGTTGGACGGGCCGATTTGCTTGAACAAGTCGCTTGCCTCGACATGGTTGACCTTTCGACGATGCTCTATCATATGCCTATGAAACAACGCCTACGCTCCGAACCCGGTGTTGGTCGTCGCCTAACCCGCCCCCGTAATAGCCTAACTCACACCATCAGCGACCTGATTACCCATGCTGTGCAAGATGGCGAACAAGAAACTACCTATGAAGACGAGGTCATGGCCTATGACCGCGCGTTGGGAGCTTATTTGGCGGGTGAACTGGTGCGCAACCCACGCATCGGCCAGCGCCTGAACTGTGCCCATCTCAATTTTGGCCCATCCTCGATTGCAGGTAATGGCTTCGCTGCTTGGACAACCGACCAGTTAGACATTGTGATTGAAGGTGGCGCCCAAGACGGTGTAGCCAAAAGTGCCAACGGTGGACGGGTCGCCGTGATGAAAGGGCTGAATCACAAAGGGATGCGGCTAGACGGTAGTGTCGGCAAGAGTTTTGCTTACGGCGCTCAACGCGGGTTGCTGCTGGTGCAAGGCAATGCTGACTCACGCGCTTGCATTCGGTTGTCGGGGGCGGATGTCCTCTTTGGTGGCGAAATCACTGAACCGATTGACGATTCAGGTGTGAATGTCGGAACCCGCGCTAATCTCAAGGGTTTTGCATGTGAATACATGACTTCCGGACGGGTGGTGATTATGGGCGACCCCGGCCCCTATGCCTTTGCGGGCATGACAGGTGGCACGGTTTATCAGCAATTGACACCCGAAATGGGCTTTGATGAAAACGCCCTACGTCGTCGTTTTGCCAAAGGGGCAACCGTGACGATTCAGCCGCTTGAAGATAGTGATTTCCCTCAATTACGTGATTTGTTCGGCTATTATATCGAGGCATTGGAGCAAACGGCCCAACCCGAAGAGGCTGAACGGATTCGTGGGCTGATGGATGCGAGTGTGATGACCCGCCGCTTCGTCAAGGTAGTCGCTGTCAAGAATTGAGCAACTAGAGTTACTATATAGAGAATGGCTTTGTCGAACCATCGGCAGGCCATTTTTTGTTTTCCTCGCTAAACTACAGCATAGAATTTCTACCATGCAGAGAAAGTCAAATTCACCATGTTTCCGCGGCTTCTACGACACGATAGACGCTCGGCTATTGGCATCACCATTACACTGTGTATAGCCATTTTGCGGCTGACTTTTTGGCTGTTTAAGGAGTGGGTGGACGATCAACAAAATAAGAACTACGATCTTGAAAGCACCCCAATTATCCCAACATCCTCATATAAATCAGATGTCCTGACGTTATTAGCTCCTAACACAACCCTCCAAAATCTCGACGCCACATTATTTGCTCAAAAAACTGACTCTGTGGGTTATCTTGTGACAGTGGAGGCTGAATTTCAACAGACATTGGATGCACGTTTTATGGCTACGGCTATGCCTCGTTTTAGCTCAACCCCATAAACAAAGTATCCTCACCGTAGGGCAAGTCGCCAGCACATCCCCCAAATTTGTGTACAATATTCACCGATAGGATTATAACCCACGCCGTATTTAAAAGATTCATGGCGGCTTTGTGTGGAGAATATTGCATGAAAACTAGACTGGTTAGGGTCGTTGTCATTTTGCTACTGGCTTTTTCTGGTAGCCTGCCTACTTTTGCCATGCCCCATCGCCAAGCCCCACCCGAACCCATTGCCTATGGGGACAGCGTGACGGGCGCAATTAGCGAAATCCAGACCGAAGCCCGCTATGTAATTGAAGCGACGCAAGGGGATCGTTTGGTCGCGTTAGTTTCGACCACTACGGGCGACCTTGACCCCTTTTTGAATTTGACTTCTGTTGAAGGGACCCTCTTGGCAAGTGATGATAACAGCGGCGGTGGCACGACTGCCCAAATCACCTTTGTTGTTCCAGCCAGCGCAGCCTATCTAATTGTCGTGACCCGTTCACCGGAAGAGGCAGGCAATACGACGGGTGATTTTCAATTGACTGTGACCAACGCTGCCGCCATTGTACCAACCGAAAGTAGCACTCCACCTGTTGAAAACACAACTCCCCCAGCCACTACGGAGTCTAGTAATACCCGCTTGCAGGCGCTTCAGTCTGGTACACCCACCCAAGGTCGGGTAGATACTAATTCGACCTTTAATCTCTATTGGTTTGAAGGTACAGCGGGTCAAGAAATTAGCCTTGCGCCCGATACCACCAGCAGTTTATTGCCACTCTTGGTACTCTATCAAGCGGATTTCAGTGAGATTTTGAGGGCACAACCGGGCGAAACGCTCAGTGCAACGCTCACCGATGATGGGGTCTATTTCGTCGCGGCAGCCCAAGTTCAACCCGGCAGCAGCGGGAATTATGCCTTCACCTTTGACAATGGTACTGGGAATGCTGGCCCCACCGTTGACCCTGATTTTCTGCTTTATGGGCAAAATATCGGTGGCAGTGTCACCAATACCAATCCCACCTCGCGCTTTAGATTTCGCGCTGAGGCTGGTGATGCTGTTACTATCAATATGAACGCCATCAGCGGCGATTTAGATAGTTATCTCTTATTAGTGGACTCTAGCGGCAATACCGTCGCCGAAGATGACAACAGCGGGGGCAATGGCGATGCCCAAATTAGCTCGACAATTGCCACCAGCGGCGAATTCTTCATCATCACAACACGCTTGGGTCAGGCACAGGGTGTTACAACAGGTGAATTTTTGCTGGCACTCATTTCTGATGCCCCACCCCGTTTACCAGAGGCCACGCCACCAACCTTGCCCACCGAATATGCCGAATTTCCGCGTATTAGCTATGGCGAAACGTTGCAAGGCGAAGTGAGCAATGCCGTATTCCTGACCGTCTATGTTTTTGAGGGGCGCGCCGGGGATAACGTCAACATTGTCATGCAAGCCACTAGCGGCAACTTGGACAGCTATATGGTGCTGTTAGATGATGCCCGTATCCCACTCCTTGACGCTGATGATATTAGCGAGGCCAACAAAAACGCCCAATTGCAATTTACCTTGCCCCAGGATGCCTTTTATGCCATTGTCGCCACCCGATTTGATCAGGGTGAAGGCACGACCGAAGGTTCATTTGACCTAAGTCTTGACCTCAGCTCCAATGAGCAGGCTGTCGGCAGTCCCATTTTGGACAAACTGGTCACGGAGCGTTTAGCCGCTGGCGATACTCCCTCTGGTACATTTGAACCCCTACGTTTTGCCAGTCTCTATTCCTTTACCGCTGTTGAGAACTCCTTGATTGACTTCGCAGTGACAGCCGATGGTGGCGAGGTTGGTACGCTGATTTTGACCGACGCCTTTTTAAATCCCATTAGTATCTCGAACAATGGGGTGTTGTTGGCGATACCAGCCCCGGTAAGTGGCGACTATCTGGTCATAGTGGCTCCACAAGCTGGCCCAGCCGCCAATATTTCCGGTGGGTTTTTTGTGGCGTTGAACGCAGGTGCAGGGCAAACCGATAATCCCGATGATGGCAATACGGAGACAGGAGGGACTTCCCCGGCTGTCGCGATCGCCTATGGGACAACGGTGCGTGGACGTATCACCGAAGATGTCACCGCCGAACAGTATGTTTTTCAAGGGCGCGGGGGAGATATTGTGGATATTTCCATGACTTCCAACGGGCCAGATGCTTTAGATTGTTTATTGCAATTACTGAACGCGAATGGCGATGTCATTGGCGAGAATGATGATATTGACCCCGGCGTAGTCCGCGATTCATTATTGACCGCGACCCTGCCAAGTGATGGTCAATATACGATTATCGCCACCCATTTTGAAGACCCCACCGGGCAGGTTGAACAAACTTTTGGCAACTATACCTTGACTCTCGCCTATCGTGACCCTACCACCGCCGGGGTAGATCGAGAAGCACGGGCCATCACGTTTGGGCAAAGCCTCAGTGATAGCATTGATACCGATACCTACCTGTATTTCTATTATTTTGAAGGGACACAGGGTGATACCGTCACCATCACGGTGGATACGACTGAGGGGAATTTAGATTCCATCATGTATCTCTACACCTATGATTCGGCTAATCAACCACGTTTGTTAACGGCCAACGACGACAGCCCCTTAGGCGGAACATATGACCCCTATATCGAATATCGTCTGCCACGGACAGGAACCTATCTTATTGCCGTGACGCGCTTTGCTGAGACCGCCGCTACACCAACCAGTGGAACCTACACTATTACCCTTCAAAACGCAGGAGCAGCCTCCGATAGTCAGTAATGGATAAATATCGTATGCGCAAGCTGCTGCTGTTCACTACCCTACTGATGGTGATTGCGGGTTATACCCCCGCCTACAGCGAATCTCATCGGCAGGGCAGCGACCAACTTCCCTTTGGGGAAACCGTGACAGGCGAAATTACCAACACCGAATTTCGTCAACTCTATACGTTTACGGGTAATGAGGGGCAGGTCATCGCCATTCGCATGACCCGCGTGGATGGTGACCTTGATCCGGTAGTTTTACTCATGAACACCAGTGGTATCGTCCTGAGCTACAGCGATGACGATGATGAAGGTCGCAACGCACTTATTAGTTCCCAGCGCCTGCCTGCCAATGGAACGTATGTGGTGATTGCCACCCGTTTTGGGCACGAACATGGCAGCACAACGGGCACCTATGAACTGCGGATGGACAGTCTTGGGGCCACGGCCTCCGATGGTTCTAGTTTACGTCTGGGCACTTCGATTGTGGGTGAAATTACGGATGAACGACACGAGGTCATCTATACCTTTCAGGCCAAGCGAGGGCAAGTCATCAATATCTATATGAAACGCACCAGCGGCAACCTTGACCCCTTGATTGATTTATTCGATGCGGCTGGCGGCTACCTTATCACGGGTGATGATGACCCGAATTCCTATGGAAGCCTCAACGCTGCGATTCTGAATTATATGATTCCCAACGATGGAAGCTACATCATCCGGGCCACCCGCTGGGGCTATGATGGGGGAACAAGTTCGGGGAGTTTTTTAATCGAACTGACTGAAATCCCCCCTGAAACGCTGGGGACACGACCTGCCAACGCTCGTTTTATGGCCTATGGCGACACGGTGAGTTCGCAGATTGATAATGAGATTTCCATTCGCTTTTTTCAATTTGAAGCCACTCGTGGCGATGTCATTTCCGCCGTCGCCAGCCGCGAAAGTGATAACATCTCCCCTCAATTAAGCCTGCTTTATCTGGATTTACGTCCTATCAGTGTGGGGACGACTGGTTCCGGTCAAGAAGAATCGCGTATCAGTGCAACCATCCCCGAAAATGGACGTTATCTACTGGCCGTCTCGCGTTTTCATGGGGCCGAAGGCACATCCGTAGGTGATTTTTCCCTGACGCTTATTGGACGGCAAGGTATTGGGGGGGGAGATGCACTCGAAATTGTTTATGAGGCGCAGGTGACAGGCATTATTGACAACACCCGCCCTTCCGAATCCTATATTTTTCTAGGGGAAGAAGGTGATCTGGTCACCATCACCATGCAGCGGGTAGATGGTAATTTGGACTGCCTATTGACCTTGCAAGATGAGACTGGGAAGCAGCTCATTTTCAACGATGATATTGAGCAAGGAGTCGTTCAAGATTCTAAAATTGCGCGTTATCGCTTGCCTGCTGATGGTCTCTATCGCATCGAGGCCTCACGTTTTGACCGCATCGCAGGCACAACAAGCGGAGCCTATTCTCTGACATTAGTCAAAGAGAACTAGTCCTTGTCAGACCGATGGCGTTCGCGGAAATGGGCGACGTTGTAACGATTAGCACACCGATCCCCACAAAAACGCCGCGACTTATTTTTGGAGACGTCAATAAAAACTTCTTGACAAGGCGAGGCCGCGCAAATCTTGAGGCGTTCGGCACCATACTGCTGCATAGCCATTGTCAAACCTAGCCCCGCTCGCAACGCTAGTCGCACCATAACCGATGCTGGATTCAACACTTCATATTCTAAGTGCCATCCGGTGTCAACATCTACCACACTTTGAATTTCCACCGGCCTTGCAACCAACAAATCATTGATTGACCGCGCAATTTCCTGCGCTTCACCCTGTTCCAAGCGCAAGAAAATACCCCGTACTTGGTTACGCAGTTGGCGAACTTCTACTAACACTTGATCCCCAATCTCGCCAATAGTTTGCACCTGATGATTTACCAAAAAATCATGTAAATCCGCAGGCGTCCGCAAAAATTCTGGCTCAGCGTGATAGGGATCATAAGTATTGGCAAAATCCACTATGAACTGAATCATATGCTCGACGTAATGACTCAATCGAATTTGACTCCTTACAAGATTTACGATAGAATAAGCAGCATAATCTATTTTGCCACTTACATCATATAGGAGTCAAGGGATGGCAACCATCATCCGCTCTATAGGCTTGCCTCGAAATAATTTTTGGATACTTTGGGGTTCAACTACCGCTTCCAATTTGGCCGATGGTCTATTCAAGATTTCGCTCCCCATTCTTGCTGCTGGGCTGACCCAATCGCCCGGTTTGGTGGCAGGCGTTACCTTTGCTATTACGCTGCCGTGGCCGCTATTGGCTCTCCATGCTGGGGCGCTAGCCGACCGCTATAACCGCCGCAACATGATGATAACCGCTAATCTTTTAAGGGTGGTTGTTCTATCCACCATCGTTCTTTTTGTCGCCACCAAGCTCGTTTCCATTTGGATGTTATATGGCTGTGCGCTGTTGCTTGGTATCGCCGAAACATTTGCCGACACGGCTGCTATGTCCCTCATTCCATCCATCGTACAAGCCGGTTCGCTTGAAAAAGCCAATGCCCGCTTGGTGGCAACCCAGACCCTGACCAACGAATTCATTGGGCCGTCGCTAGGTGGGCTACTTACCACTGTAGGTGTCGCCCTAACACTTGGCCTGAGCAGTGGCCTCTATGCGCTTGCCATGTTTTTCTTACTCGGCCTTGTCGGGGTTTTTAGGTCAGCAAATGTGGAAACCTCATCTATATCAGCCGATATTATCGAAGGGCTACATTATTTGGCTAAGCAGCGGCTACTCCGAACATTGACCCTAATTGTTGGAGTAATGGCGGGCTGTTGGAGTGCATGGTTGGCGATTTTGGTGGTCTATGTAGTCGAACCGGGGCCAGTCGGGTTAGATAAATGGGGCTATGGTCTATTATTGGCAGGTATTGGCGTGGGTGGAGTCATCGGCGCTATGATTGTTAACCCTATCACACAACAGCTAGGTCGGCGTTGGGCGATTGGCATGGACATCCTCGGTACTTTTATTATGATGCTTACACCAGCTATCACAACCAACCCCATTCTCATTGGCACAGCCGCCATTATTGGAGGGATGGGGGGAACGATGTGGTCGGTTGTCGTAGCCACCCTCCGCCAAAATATCGTCCCTGATTACTTATTGGGACGGGTTAGTGGCGCGATGCGGTTGGTGGGTTGGAGAACCTTACCCATTGGAGCGGCATTAGCAGGTATCATTGCCCAAACGCTGGGGGTACGGGCCGTTTTTGCGCTAGGGGCAGGTGTAACTTTCCTGTTGTTTATTCCATTTTTCCGCATTATAACAGATGAAGTAATTTCGACTTCCCTTTCCCAAACGTAATTTCATTATCACCATACACAGATTGGAGTCCAATTTGTCAAAATGGGGCTTATGTTGGCAAGGCTATCGAGCGACCACGCCTCTCATGGTTGGGGTCGCACCCTTTGGCTTCGTTTTTGGGGCTATCGCTACAGGGAATGGCATGAGCGGGGCGGAAGCCGTTGGGATGTCCATTATCGTCTTAGCGGGGTCATCCCAATTCATTGCTGCACAACTGCTCGGCGATCACACCCCGGCACTCATTATTATATTGACAACTTTTGTGGTCAATCTCCGCCATTTTTTATATAGCGCGTCACTGGCCTCGTTTGTCCGACCGCTTAGTAAAGGCTGGCGGGCATTATTGGCCTATATGATGGTGGATGAAGTCTATGCCATCGTCATTACCCGTCACCTAAAACGCGACCTCACTGCCTCGGAATTGGCGTGGTTTTTCGTGGGCAGTGGGTTTTGTCTCATTAGTTTATGGTGGACGAGCACATTTGTTGGGGTAATGATCGGTAATATTTTGCCTGCCAACACAGTTGATCTCTTGAGTTTTACCTTGCCGCTTATTTTCACCGCCATTGTTATTCCAGCACTCAAGACCCGCCCCATGTTATTTGCCGCCCTCAGCGCAGGCATTACTGGCATTATTTGCGCCCCCATGCCTAATAAACTAGGCTTATTGGTCGCTGCTGCGGTTGGCATTGCTGCTGGCTTATGGAGTGAATCACAAATTGCTCCCACGCCCTCGCAGGAGGCCGCATGATCTGGTTAACGATTTTAGGGATGGGAGTTGTGACCTATGGGGTGCGGGTGCTACCGTTCACCTTTTTGCGCGAAGAAATGTTACCCAATTGGGTGCGACGTGGGTTAAATTATGTACCTGTGGCAGTGCTTTCGGCGATTATCGCCCCAGAGTATTTGCCGTCGGAAAAATGGGGACATTTTACGCTCGATGCCCACTTGCTAGCAGGTATAGCAGCCATTGTAGCGGCACGGGTAACTAAAAATACCATCCTGACCATTTTCGTTGGGGTAGCCGTCCTGCTCATTTTGAGATAAGTGTTCCGCTCCATCATAAAGTTAAAAGTTGGGGTTGTCGCCTTGCTGATTTTGGGTAAGCGTGGGTCAAGCGTTGCCTGAATGTACAATGAATCGTCGTTTATCAGCATCCCTGCGTCTGCTATAATGGCGCGGCGGCCTGATATTAGCCAGAGAAAGTGGATACGCCAGCATGAATATTGTTCAATCCGTTGCTGAACGCCTTATTGATAATGTCGCACGAGTCATCATCGGCAAGCGCAATGAAATTCGCATGACCGTCTTGGGGCTGCTCTGTCAGGGTCATATACTTTTGGAAGACGTCCCCGGTGTCGGCAAAACGATGATGGCAAAGGCGCTTGCAAAATCTATTGGTGCAAGTTTCAGCCGTATCCAATTCACCCCGGACATGCTACCATCTGACGTGACGGGTGTCTCCATTTTTAATCAAAGCTCTCGTGAATTTGAGTTCCGCCCCGGCCCCATCATGGCCCAAATTGTACTGACCGACGAAATCAACCGCGCTACCCCCAAAACGCAAGCTGCCTTGCTGGAAGCAATGGAAGAAAAACAAGTCACGGTGGATGGTACGACCTATCCCCTTGAAGAACCCTTTTTGGTGTTGGCAACCCAAAACCCGATTGAATATGAGGGCACGTTCCCACTGCCTGAAGCCCAACTTGACCGCTTCATGATTCGTATTCACTTAGGCTATCCAACTCCCCAAGAAGAAATTGCTATGTTGGATTCGCAGCAATACCAGCACCCATTGGCAGAATTACGACAGGTGGTCACGGTGGATGAACTGCTGCGGGCCCAGCGAGCCGTGCGGGATAGCTATCTGAATTATGATGTCAAAGCCTATATTGTCGAGCTTGTGACGGCTACCCGCCGCCACCCTGATGTGTATTTGGGTTCAAGTCCACGCGGGGCATTGGCCCTCTACCGTTTGGCCCAAGCCAATGCTGCCTTGCAGGGTCGTGAATTTGTACTACCCGATGACGTGAAATTATTGGCCGAGGCCGTCCTTGCCCATCGTATTATTCTTGGCCCGACTGCCCGTATCAAAGATATTTCGTCGGGCAGCATTGTCCAATATATTCTCAACACGACCCCCATTCCCGGTGTAACAGTCGGGCAACGGTACTCACAGTAGATTGTTATGGCACAACGACGCCTTGCCATCTATGTTATTTTAATATTGGCACTGGTCGGCGGATTCCTCAGCGGACGAGCGTTTTTCTATAACATCGCCTGCGTTTTTGGGAGCGTCCTTATTGCCTCTTTGGTTTTTTCATGGGCCTCCATCAATTGGCTAAACATTGGTCGCCAAACCCTTGTCCGTCGTGCCCAAGTCGGCCAATATTTTGAGGAAAACTTCGCCGTCCGCAACAAAAGTATCATCCCTAAACTGTGGCTCGAAATCCGTGACCACTCCGATCTACCGGGGCACAATAGCAGCCAAGTTGTCCCATTCCTGACCCCCGGCAGCACCTTTCGTTGGAAGGTCGGAACGTTGTGTGTACGGCGTGGGCAATTTACGCTTGGCCCCATGACCATCACCAGTGGCGACCCGTTTGGTTTTTATGTTTTTCCACGCCACATCAGTGCAACATCCAGCATCATTGTCTATCCCATTACTGTGCCGATTTATGATTTCGCCACGCCAACTGGGGCACTCTCAGGTGGGCAAGCCATCCGTCGTCGCACCTTTGAAGTTACTCCCAATGCAGCGGGTATTCGAGAATATGCCCCCGGTGACAGCCTCAACCGTATCCACTGGAAAAGCACCGCCCGTCGAGGGAAGTTGCTAGTTAAGGAATTTGAAGAAGACCCACTTGGTGATGTCTGGGTTATTTTGGATTTATCAAAAGAGTCATTGGTTGAACGTCCATCAGTAGCCTCATGGGGAGCCTCTGATTTAGCCTATAGCCGAACAATTCCGCTACCCCCCTCCACCGAGGAATATGCCATCGCTGCGGCGGGTTCAATTGCCCAATTTTTTGTCGAAAAAGGCCGCTCGGTTGGATTTCTGAGCTATACCCCTCATCGAGATTATGTCGCTCCCGACCGTGGGGAACGGCAAATTACCGATATTTTAGAGGTATTGGCTGTAGCCAAGAGCGAAACGCATTTAACTCTCATGCAGTTACTTTCGATGGAAGTTCAACACCTGACGCGCGGAACTACCCTTGTGCTGGTCACGGCCTCCCTTGATACCTCATGGGCGGCCCTTGCCCATATTCAAGTTCGGCGCGGCTTGTCGGTAATTGCGGTCATGGTTGACCCAACTAGTTTTGGCATCTATGGGCCAAATTTTGAGGTCGCTCGTCAGCAGGTCGAATCGGCTGGCGTCATTGTCTACCCCGTCCGCCAAGAAGATGACCTAACTGCTACCCTAAGCTATCACCCGGTAACGAGCGGGAAATTTTTGCCTAAATGAAAACCCCTCCAAATTTCATTCGTGATAATAGACCTTATCACTGGGTAATTGGTAAAAAGCGACCAATTGCCATAGCTGATAATGCGCCGTTATCGCGTGTAATCCCTGCGAGATGTACACCTCCCGCTGCGCTCCTTCGACGATAACGGGGACTTATCATATGGTAATTTCTAAATGGAAGATTCGCTACCTCTATTTCACTGTCTTTGCCAGTGGCATGACCACGCTTGCAATTGAACTGACAGCTTCGCGTCTGCTAGGCAGTGTTTATGGCACAAGTAATCTCGTCTGGGCCAATATTATCGGCTTGATGCTGGTCTATCTGACAGTGGGTTATTTTCTAGGGGGGCGCTGGGCAGACCGTTCTCCCCATTATTCAACTTTCTATCGCATCATCATCTGGGGTGCATTCCTAAGCGGCATTGTTCCCCTGATTGCCCGACCTGTTTTACATGGAGCCGCCCAAGCGGTCAACGATTTAAATGCAGGGCTGGCAATTGGGTCATTCATTGCCGTTGTGATTTTGTTTTCAATCCCGGTCACGCTATTAGGGTGTGTATCCCCTTTTGCCATCCGGCTCGCCATCCAAGATGCTCAAGAGGCGGGTAAGACGAGTGGGACTCTCTACGCAGTCAGTACGCTAGGAAGCATTCTAGGAACCTTTGCTCCCGTTTTAGTGCTAATTCCAAATCTAGGAACTGCCAAAACCTTTCTGACATTCTCGATTATTTTATTGTCCATTGGATTTCTTGGGTTATTTTTGACCGAGGGCAAACGAGCCTTGCGTCTTTTCTGGATGCCCCCCGGTCTCCTAATCCTCGCTGTATCAATTCTCGGCGGCCCAACGCTCCCCGCCCCTGAGGGAATGAAACTCCTCTATGAGCGCGATTCGGCTTATAATCTAATTCGAATCGTGGAAGACAGCGACGGCACTCGTTATTTGCTGCTCAACGAAGGGCAGGGTTATCATTCCCAATGGAATCCCAATGTCGAATTTTATCGGCGGACGTGGGATTATTTTTTGGCCGCGCCCTATTTTAATAATGCCCCTTTCACACCAGTGGACGTTCAAAATATTTGTATTATCGGTTTGGCAGGCGGAACTATCGCCCATCAATATACCGACGCCTATGGCAGCATCCCAATGGACGGCATCGAAATTGACCCGACCATCATTGAGGCCAGCCGTAAATATCTCGACCTGACCATGCCCAACTTGCATGTGATTATTGGCGACGGGCGTTATGAATTTAATCGCCTCGATAAAAAATACAGCGTTGTTGGCATTGATGCCTATCGTGTACCCTATGTCCCATGGCATCTAACCACGCAAGAATTTTTTAAGGAAATCCGCGATCACTTGACCGATAATGGTGTGGTCGTCATTAATGTTGGACGTACTGACACCGACCGTCGTTTGGTCGAGGCGATGACCAATACCATGCTCCAAGTGTTTCCAACCGTACACACCATGGATGTGCCTGATTCATTTAACACCATTTTAGTCGCCACCCGTCAGCCAACTGTCCCAGAAAATTTGGCCCGCAATATGGCGTTGATTGACCAAACCCAATTTTCGCTGGTCTTCCAAACCATGACGCTCGCTTTTCAAACGCTTGTTCCCACACAAACGTCGCATATCGTTTTTACCGATGACCACGCTCCCGTTGAAACCATTATTGATGATATGGTCATAGATTATCTATTGGAAGGAAACACGCCCTAATGTCCGAAGTACAGGCGGTTCCGGTGAATGAAGGGGTCGCCCCAACGACATCAACAAATTTTTGGCGAAAATTGGCGATCATCCCCCAATGGGTCATAACGCTGACTCTGCCGTTTATTTTGCTCTTGGGCAGTGTGCGGTTGGTCATGACCCCGGCTTTTTTGCAGCTTGAGTATCGCCGGCCCGGTTTCCCAGAAGATTTATTTGGGTTTTCTACTGAAGATCGTTTGAAATATGGCCCATATGGGGTACGTTATCTAACCAATAACGCCGACATCAGCTATCTAGGTGATTTAGAAATCAATGGCGAACAGGCTTTTCATCCCGACGAATTGCAGCATATGGAAGATGTCAAAGTCGTCACCCGCGCCGCTTTCCAAATTTTGCTGCTGACCGGGGCACTATTTGTCATGAGTACCCTGTTGCTGATACGCCAACCGTCCACCCGCCCTGTTATTCTACATGGGCTTCAATATGGTGGCGTATTAACCATTGGATTGATTTTGATTTTGACCGCCGCCGTGTTCATCAATTGGGATTTTTTCTTTGATACCTTCCACGAAATCTTTTTTAAAGCTGGGACATGGCAATTCAGTCGCAGCGATACACTTATTCGGCTTTATCCAGAGCAATTTTGGTTCGATGTCTCGCTGGTCATTGGCGGGTTGACCCTTGGGGTATCGCTTCTTTGTATCATGATTCCGCGATGGTGGAAAAAGCATTCCGCCGAACAATAAATTCTCTTGCAAGGGAGTCCTGCCCATGCGTGGCCTGCTCAAATGGATGCAGCCGGGTCTTTATATCAAGCGTTGGCTGTTGGTCATGCTGTTGGCCCTGACCATCTTCAGCCTCGCTTTTGCCCAACTGCTTCTCATTATCTATAGGAATGAAGGCCGTCCCGATTGGTTTACGAGAGTTACGCTCGGTTTTATGACTCCCGGATTGCGTGGGGCGATTTTACTTACTATTGGCTTCTTTTTTTTCGCATGGGCATTGCGGGGCCTCAATCGTTCATTATTTGGGCCTGTCCTCTCGCCACACACTCTAAGCGAGTGGGCCGATATTGTGCAATCGCGGCAACAATTGCGACAGGGCTTGCGTGTCGTTGCATTGGGAGGTGGTACGGGTCTGCCAAGTGCTTTGCGGGCTATGAAAACCGAAACCAGCAATATTACCGCCGTTGTCACCATGTCGGATGATGGGGGCAGTTCAGGCCGTTTACGGCGCGATTTAGGCGTCCAACCCCCCGGTGATTTACGGAATAATTTGACAGCTTTGGCCCGCGATGAAGATTTGATGACTCAGCTTTTTAACCATCGCTTTGAAAATGGAGAATTGGCAGGTCATAGTTTTGGTAATTTATTCCTTGCCGCCCTCGTTGGCATCAAGGGTACAATGGATGAGGCGGTGCTGGCCGCAGGGCGCGTACTCGATATCCAAGGGCGTGTCTTGCCATGCACGTTGACCCATGTCACTCTCGTCGCCAAAACTCGCCACCGCGAAACAGGCGAACTTCAGCAAATCAAAGGCGAATCGCTCATCCCCCGCCGCGAAGCCGTCATCGAGCACGTTTTTCTGGAGCCACAATCGGCCAGAGCCATGCCCGAAGTCATGCGTGCCCTACTCGCCGCCGATTTAATTATCATTGGGCCGGGTAGCCTTTACACCAGCATTTTGCCAAACCTGCTCGTCAATGGTGTCACTGAGGCCATCCGCGCCAGCAATGCCCTCAAAGTGTATGTCTGCAATATCGCCACCCAACCCGGCGAGACTGAGCATTATTCGGTAGCCGATCATGTCGTCGCCTTAGAGCAGCATATTGGCGAACGCTTGGTGGATGTGGTCATTGCCAACAACCATTTCCCCACCGCAAACGCTGGCCCCAATACCATTTATGTCCAGCCTGCGCCAGCCAATCATCCCATCCAGCAGCGCTATCATTTTGCTTATGCCGATCTAACCGATGACGAACGTCCGTGGCGGCACAGCCCTGAAAAATTAAGAGAAGTCTTGTTAAGCCTAGACTTTGTTCCGCATCTTAGCGAATTGCACAAGCCAAAGTAGGGGCTAAAGTGGACACTCTAGGATAAAATCATCAGGCCGAAATAACAAAGCGTTTCGGTACGCCAAGCAATAACCATAAAAGGAGACTCACATGGCGATCCGAGTTGGAATTAATGGGTTTGGTCGCATTGGTCGTCAGGTTACAAAAGTCCTGAAGGAAAACTACGCAGGCAAAATTGACATTGTAGCCTTCAATGACCTCGGCGACTTGCAAACGATGGCCCATTTATTCCGTTATGACTCAAATTATGGCCCTTTTCAGGGTAAGGTCGAAGTGACCAATAACTCCCTGATTATCAATGGTGATGAAATCAAAGCCTTTGCCCAACGTGACCCTGCCCAAATTCCTTGGGGCGATGTCGGCGCGGATATTGTGATTGAGAGCACAGGCATCTTCACCAGCAAAGAAAAAGCCGAACTGCATATCAAAGGTGGCGCGAAAAAAGTCATTATTTCCGCCCCGGCCAAAGGCGAAGACGCGACCTTTGTGTTGGGTGTAAATGAGCATTTGTATGACCCGGCCAAACACCACGTCGTGTCCAATGCCTCTTGTACCACCAACTGTCTTGCACCAGCGGCCAAAGTCCTACAAGACTCGTTTGGCATCGTCAAGGCTTATGTCACCACCATTCACAGCTATACCAATGACCAAGTGGTGTTGGATGCTCCCCACAAAGACTTGCGCCGCGCCCGTAATGCTGCCACCAACATCATCCCCACCTCCACCGGGGCAGCCAAAGCGGTGTCGTTGGTCATTCCTGAATTGAAGGGGAAGTTTGACGGCGTAGCGGTGCGTGTTCCCACCCCCACTGGCTCTCTGGTAGACTTTGTCGGGATTATGGAACGCGATGTGACAACCGAAGAAGTCCATGCCGCTTTTGAAGCCGCAGCCAATGGCCCAATGAAAGGCATTTTGGGTTTTGAACGTACCCCGCTGGTTTCCAGTGACATCGTGCATGATTCCCGTTCCAGCATTGTTGATGCCGAATTTACCAAAGCCTTTGCGGGCAATATGGTCAAATTATTTACATGGTACGACAATGAATGGGGCTATTCCTGCCGAACGGCTGACCTTGCCTATCTAATGGGCAGCAAACTGTAATTGCGTATTCGGATGGGTCAACAAACCCATCCCTGCGAGAATTTCTAAACTTTTCTACGTAGGGGCGGGTAAAACCGCCTTTTTTGTTGAGTTGACTGCAATGGAGTGCAGAAAATGAACAAGAAAACAATTCGTGACATTGATCTCAAAAACAAACGGGTACTGGTACGGGTGGACTTCAACGTTCCGCTCGAAGGCAGCACGGTGACAGACGATACGCGGGTTCGTGAATCTATTCCCACCCTCAAATACATCCTTGACCAAAAACCCAAAGCCGTCATTTTGATGTCGCATTTGGGCCGCCCCAAAGGTGGGCCAGACCCCAAATATTCACTCAAGCCCGTTGTAGCAGTTTTGCAAAAATACATCACCGCCCCCGTCGCGTTTGCCGAAGATTGCATTGGCCTTGTGGCCGAGAAAGCCGTTGCTGAACTACCCGCTGGCGGAGTGCTGCTGCTTGAAAACACCCGCTTCTATCCCGGTGAGGAGAAAAACGACGCGGGTATTGCCAAGCAACTTGCAGCCCTCGGGGACGTATATGTAAATGATGCGTTCGGTTCGGCCCACCGTGCGCATTCCAGTACCGAAGGGGTTGCTAAATTGCTGCCAGCCGTCGCAGGCTTTTTGATGGAAAAGGAACTCGATTTCTTGGTCAATGCGGTCGAAAAGCCAGAGCGTCCTTTCATAGCAATTCTGGGTGGTGCCAAAGTCTCTGGCAAAATTCAGGTGATTGAGGCCCTCCTCAGCAAGGTGGATAAGCTCCTGATTGGGGGTGGTATGGCAAACACCTTCTTTAAAGCCAAAGGTTGGAATGTGGGCGATTCGCTAGTTGAAGATGATGCCCTCGATCTGGCCCGCAGCTTGATGGAAAAAGCAGGAGATAAATTGGTACTGCCGGGTGAAGTGGTTATTGCCGATGCCTTTAGCAATGACGCCAAAGCCGTCTCGATTCCGGCTGGTGAGGATGTTCCCGCTGGTTGGCGCATTATGGACATTGGCCCTAGCGCGATCAAGGCCTATGGGCAAGAACTTGAAAAAGCCAAAACCGTTGTTTGGAATGGCCCAATGGGTGTGTTTGAAATGCCGAACTTTGCCAAAGGTACTGTTGAGATTGCCAAGCTTTTGGCCCAGTTGACCGCCAAAGGCACCAAAACCATCATCGGCGGGGGTGACTCTGCGGCGGCTGTGAATGATGCTGGGGTTGCCGACAAGATGACCCACATCAGCACGGGGGGTGGAGCCAGTCTTGAACTGTTGGAAGGCAAAGCCCTACCGGGTGTAGTGGCCTTGAATGACCGAAGCTAATTTTACGGACCGATAACACATCACGGTTGTTCGGTTAACAAATTTCAGTCTATAATGCCAAAGGGGTAGTTAAAACAACTGCCCCTGCATTGGACATTTAATTCATAGGGAGGAGGGACAGCGGCCCCATGACTTTCACTATCGGACAAACCGTTGGCCCATATACAGTTGTTGAGCAGTTGGGGCAAGGCGGCATGGCAACCGTCTATAAGGCCTTCCACGCTAACCTCAATCGCTATGTCGCCATTAAGGTGCTGCATATCGCCTTTAGCAGCGATGAAGGATTTCAAGAGCGTTTTAAACGTGAGGCTCAAATTGTGGGGCGTTTAGATCACCCCCATATTGTGCCAATTTTCGACTACGCCATGCAGCAAAATCAGCCCTACTTGGTGATGAAATTTATTGAAGGGCAGACGCTTAAACAAGATTTACGCGGCGAACGGCTCAATTTGCAAGAAGTGACCCGTATTATGGCTGCCGTCGCAGATGCACTCGATTATGCCCATCGGCAAGACATTCTGCATCGCGATGTCAAACCCTCCAATATCGTCATTGATAAAGATGGCATTCCCTACCTAACCGATTTTGGATTGGCCCGTATTGCCAGTTCGGGTGAATCTACCCTTAGTCAAGATATGATGTTGGGCACGCCCCAATACATCTCGCCCGAACAAGCCCAAGGGCGACGTGATCTTGGCCCCAGCACTGATATATATTCCCTTGGGGTAGTTTTATATGAGTTAGTGGTCGGACGTGTGCCTTTCACCGCCGATACTCCCTATGCCATTATTCACGACCATATCTACAAACCTTTGCCCCTGCCAAGCAAGGTGAATCCTTCAGTACCGGAGCCAGTAGAGCGAGTCTTGCTCAAGGCCTTAGCCAAAAATCCCGAAGATCGCTTCCGCACGGCTGGCGACATGATTCAGGCGTTCAAATCCGCCATTACTGAAGGCCGTATGAGCGAAATCAGTCGCCAAATGGTACGTCCCGAAGCATTTTTGGAATCCAATTACGCTGTGCCTCAAACACCACCCGGCTATACAGGCCAGCCCATGCCGCAAATGGTTTCAGCCCCAATGCTACCGGGCCAAGTGCCGCTACAAATGACCCCGACTGGGATGATGGTTGCTGGGAGTTCAGCTACCCGTAAAAACAAACGGCGTAGCACCGGCACGCCTTGGGCACTCGGTGGATGTTTTATTTTTATCTGTACGTGCCTAATCTCAAGCGGGTTGGTGTTGGCTGCCATTGGCAACCCTCGTTTTAAGCAAAATGGAGTCAGCGAAGCCAGTGGGGAAAACAACTTGCTGCAATTGTCCGACTTTACAACAGGGGCACAGGGCGCTGTCCGCTTAAAAGATGCGCAAGCCCTTATCGAAACCCATCCGGATGACCCCGCAGCCTATTTTGTCCTAGCCCTTGCCCAACTGGATGCTGGGGATCGCGCCAAAGCTGAAGAAGCTGTCCAGACAGCCATATCACTCAATCCGACGGTCGAAACAGTTTTGCAAGCAGCCGAAATTGTTGCAGAGCGTGGCTACGACTATGAAGCGGCTACCCTATATGCCTTTACCCTAGCCGAAAACCAAGATAATGCTTTGGTACGCAACGAAGCGGGCAGTTACCTCTATACCCAAGCCACAGGCGCTACCGCTGCTGATGTCATTATGTTTTGTGATCTTTTAGGGGAATATCCGGATTTTGGCCTCTTTGAAGCCATACTGGGGCAAGCGCTAATTTCATCTAGCCCCACACCACGCCGTGCATCCGTACCCGATCGCTGTCCGGTTGAAGGCGGGACGAGTGCCGAAGAATTGATTGTAAAAGCTACTGCACAAACTCCTGAATACCCTGAGGCCTATTTAGTCTTGGGTAATTATTATGAGGCTATCAACAACATCAATTCGGCTAAAGAGCAATGGAACTTAGCCCTAGCCCTACCGAATGCGCCGGGCTGGGTGCGTGAACGTGTGCAGATTAAGTTATCTGCCAATGAATGATTTTAATGGTTTTACACTTGAGGAGAATTTTGCATGAGAGTGCCGATTATCGCCGGCAACTGGAAAATGAATAAAACCCCGGCGGAAGCATTAGAGTTCGTCGAAAGCTTAAAAGATGAACTAAGCCGCCTCACTCAAATAGAGCGGGTCGTCTGCCCACCCTACCTTGCCATCCCCTTTGTAAGCAAAGCTCTCAAAGGAACTGGCATTGGTGTGGGTGCTCAAGATGTGCATTGGAAAGACAGTGGTGCGTTCACTAGTTGTATTGCCCCCAATATGTTAGTGGGGTTCGCGGAATATACCATCATTGGTCATTCCGAAACGCGCCAGTATTTAGGTGTCACCGATGTTCAGGTCAACAAAAAAACCAAAGCCGCCCTTGCCGCTGGCCTAAAACCCATTATCGCCATTGGAGAAACACTTGAGCAAAACGAGCGAGGCGAGACCGAAGCCGTTTGCAGCAGCCAATTACGGGCCGCTTTGGAAGATATATCCACCACCGAAACCGCTAATATCATCATTGCCTATGAACCCATTTGGGCCATTGGCACAGGCAAAAACGCTACACCCGAACAAGCCCAAGATATTATTGGCAATGTCGTGCGTCAAACCCTCGTTGAATTGTATGGGCGCGAGGTGGCGCAAACCATCCGTATTCAATATGGGGGCAGTATGAACGCGGCCAACTGTGGCGATCTGATGAAACAGGCCGATATTGATGGCGGTTTGATTGGTGGAGCCTCCTTGAAAAAAGATGATTTCCTTGCCATGATGCGTATTTCAATTGAAGCCAAAGGTCTAGCCTAGAACTAAAGGAAGCCAATGGACATCACCAGTCTGATTGCCCCTTGGCTGACACTGCTGGTGATCCTCATTCCGTTGATTTATGCGGAACGTTGGATTCACCAGCATATGTTTGGGGTTGGCTATTTGCTAACCCTCGACAAAGCACAGGCCACTGGTTTTTATTACCTCGTATTTTTCCCCGGCGTATTGGTACATGAAGTCATTCAGTGGCTTATCGCTGGCATGCTCAATGTCCCGATCAAAAAAATTAACTCCTATCCCAAACCACAAGAAGATGGCACGATTCGCTATGACTTTGTAGTGATCGAAAAAACTTCACGTTTCAGGGCCATATTGATTGGCGGCCTCCCGTTTGTCATCGCGGGTGCGCTGGTCTATTTCATCAGCACCTCCGTTTTGCAATTAGATGCCCTTCTAGCCGCGATTGGTACAGGTGACTTAGATCAAATTGGGCGTGGCATCAAAGAATTTTTGAAAACGGGCGATGTCTGGCTGTGGCTATATTTTATGTTTTCCATCAGCAACGGCATGATCCCCACCAAAGAGGATCGTCAAGGCTGGTTCTTGATTTTGGGGGCCGCCGCCGCGATTACCATTGCCTTCTTGTTTTTGGGCTTTGATGTCTTCGTCACCAAAACAATGTCTGGCCCGGTTGCCCATGCCCTTCAACTGGTTAATACAGCTCTACTTGCCATTCTTTTTATTGATATAGTCTTCGGCTTAACTTTAGGGCTAATTGAAGATGGCTTGGCACGCTGGCGTGGGCAGAAAATGGATTACAACACAGGAAGGCAACTCACCAAAAAGGGTGAGCCGCAACGGGAACCCGGCAGCAATGTTCCGTTACCCAAAGGCACTCCGATCCCCTCGATTTATCGCCTAGATCTACCCGTGCCACCTTTGCCTACCAAACGTCTGGCTAAACCTACCCCTACGTCAGCAGCCCCAGCCATGCCTGTTCGACCTGCCGCATCCCCTGCGCCCATGTTTAATCGCCCAACACCCACATCCGAAGCTGGCGAAAATAAACCGACTGAGACCCCGACAGCCCGTCCAACCCCCTCATTCTCCCGACCTGAGTCTAAGCCCGCTGAACAAGTACCTGCCCCCCGACCCGCTTTTCAACCGACGCCCCGACCAAATTTAGCGGAAAAACCTGCTGAAAGTGTTGTGTCGGAACCTCCACGCGAAAAATCGGAAACGCCTGCTGAACAACCTGCCACCCCTGCGCGACCACCTTTTCAACCAACGCCGCGACCAACCCCAAGTGGTGATGTAAGCCGTGCCCCGTCCCCTGCCGTTGCTCCATTCCGCCGTTCCGGAGCAGATGAAAATGAGGGGGCAGTCACCCGTGACCAACTATTAGGCCGTTCGTTAGGTCGGCCAAATCCTTCTGGGAGCGATTCTCCATCGCCAAGCCGAACCGTTCCACCCGGTGGTCGGCCCGAAAACACGGATAATCCTGAAAACTCGGCGCGTATCATGGGGCGTAAGCCACCCAGTAATGATTCCGATGAGGTACAATATGTGGATATTGATGATGTGTAGGCTATAAATTTCGTTAACTTCACACAACCCGGCGCGTTTTCCGCAGCTAGTGGGAGTGTTATATTTAGCTTATGGCATCACCTTTAAATGGATTATGCAGGAGAGAAAAATAAAAGATGCGTAAGAGATATTCACTTGCTTTAATTGTTATTTTAGTAGTCGCACTTGCCTTAAGTGCAGGTTTTTCACATCAATCCAAAGCCAAAGCACAGGATGAGTTTGTATTTGGCCTCATTCTCGTTGGGCCACACGATGACAATGGCTGGAGCGAAGCGCACTATAACGGTGGGTTGTATGTTGAGCAACATGTCGAAGGCGCCAAGATGGTCTGGATTGATAAAGTGAATCCAGCCGACTCTCCCGAACTGACTATGGATTTGGTGGTCGAAGATCTTGTATCGCAGGGTGCCAAATTGATTATCGCCACTTCTGACGACTTTAAGGCCGATATTACGGCGGTTGCCCCCAATTACCCGGACATCACCTTCCTACATGTCTCTGGCGATGGGGTGTGGAGTGGTGAGGCCCCTGACAATATGGGCAATCTCTTCGGCCAAATGCAATATGGTAAAGCCATTGCGGGGTGTGCCGCCGCTCTTAAGACCGAAACAGGCAAAATCGCCTATTTAGGGCCGCTAGTAAACGATGAAACACGTCTTTTCGCTAATTCAGCCTATTTAGGCGCGAAGTACTGCTACGAAAATTATCGCGGCATGGACCCTGCCACCCTCCAATTTACAGTGAATTGGATTGGTTTCTGGTTCAATATCCCCGGTGTCACGCTCGATCCTACCGAAGTCGCCAATGCCTTCTTTAATGATGGCAATGACGTTGTACTCTCTGGTATTGACACCACCGAAGCGACTGTTGTCGCAGGTCAACGTTCTGCCGAAGGCGAGCGCGTTTTCTCGCTGGGGTATGATTACGTAGATACTTGTACCGAAGCGCCTTCGGTCTGCCTCGGAGTGCCCTATTACAATTGGGGCCCATCGTATGTAACAGAAGTGACCGCAGTTAAAGATGGTACTTGGACACGCAGCTTTGACTGGCTTGAGCCAGATTGGACTGACATCAACAATCCAGACACGAGCATTGTGGGCTTTGCCAAAGGTGAGGCGCTGTCAGAAGAAGAATCCGCCACACTCGATACGTTCATCGCTGCACTCGGCGCAGGTGCGAAGGGCGAAGAAGGTGGCATTAATCTGTTTACCGGCCCAATCAACTATCAAGACGGCAGCACCTATCTAGCTGATGGTGAGGCGGCAACACCTGAGCAAATCTGGTATATGCCTCAATTGTTGGAAAGCATGATTGGCGAAAGCACTGCTGAAAGCCAGTAAGATTAATCTCGTATTCTCATGGGGGTGGGCCGAATAGCTCGCCCTCAACTTTTTAACCGGATACTTATTTTCTTTTCCGAACAAAACAATGCGCTTAGAAATCCGCGAAATCTCCAAAAATTTCGGCCCACTAAAAGCGAATGACCACATTTCTTTTACCTTTGAGGGCGGTCACATTTACGCAATCCTCGGGGAAAATGGCGCTGGCAAAAGCACCCTCATGAAAATTCTCAGTGGGTATCAAGCCGCCAGCAGTGGACAAATCGTAATTGATGGTAAACCCGTCCAAATCAATTCCCCTCATCATGCTATCGCGCATGGGATAGGGATGCTTTACCAAGACCCTCTCGATTTTGCCCCGTTGACCGTTTTAGAAAATTACATCGAGGGTAAGCCCTTCTCCTTTTTCATGCATCGTCGTGACGCTGAAGCTGATTTAATGGCTCGGTGCAAGGTTTTGGGATTTAGCCTCAACCCAAATGCGATGGTCGAGTCTTTAACGGTTGGAGAGCGACAGCAGCTTGAAATTGTGCGGTTACTGTCGTTAGGAGTAGGTATTTTAATCCTCGACGAGCCAACTACCGGTATTTCGGCTGAACAAAAATCGCAGCTATTCCAAACGCTCAAGAATTTGGCGCAGGAACAAAACATGACTGTGATTTTGGTCTCGCACAAATTAGCCGATGTTGAGGAATTGTGTGATGAGGTCTTGGTGCTGCGCCGAGGTAAATTAGTCGGCCATCGTTTGCTCCCCTGCGAAACCGAGATAATGGTACAAATGATGTTTGGTAAGCGTCTTAGCCAAACATCCTCCCAACCACTCTATACTGAAAAGCCTGTCCTTAAAATTCATAAACTCACTGTTCCCGCTCGTCTATTCACCATTCAAAATATCAATTTGCAGGTACGTGAGGGTGAAGTCATTGGATTAGCCGGATTGGATGGTAGCGGCCAAGTCCAGTTTATGCGGGCCATCGCTGGATTAGGCCGTCCCACTTGGGCTGACCAATTAACGGCGATTTTCGCATTGGTAGGCTTATGGTGGGTGTTTGGTAAAGTATTGGATGAATCATCGGCTGTCCTTAATCTCGCTCATATTGCCATTCTAATTTTAGTCTTAGGGCCGCTGCTCAAAAGCCTCTATCCTTTCATTCGCCAAAGGTCGAAGCAAGCCGAGGCCACCGAAATCATTCTCCATGGGCAATCCATCGGCTGGCGCGGCTATCGTGATCTATTGGGTAGAGGCGTCGCCTATCTTGCGGCTGGTCGCCTAGAGGAAGGCCTTGTCGCCGGGTTAACCCTTGTTGATCACGCGGCCCTTGCTAATCGGAGCAGTCTGCCGTATGTCAACTGGTTGCAGGCATGGCGGCGTACCAAGGGGGCCATTACCAATTTTGCCATTAAGGGTCGCCCTTTCAGCCAAATTCAAACCCTCTCTGGTGGCAATCAACAGCGGGTTTCTCTGTCCCTGCTACCGGACAATCTAAGCCTCATCCTCCTAGAAAACCCAACACGCGGGCTAGATGTTGAAAGTGCTGGTCACATTTGGTCACTACTTTTAAAACGCCGTGAACAGGGTACGGCCATTATTTTTAGCTCGCCCGACCTTGACGAAGTGATTGATTATAGTGACCGCATCCTCGTTTTTTCTTCAGGTCAAACCACCCTCGTTGAAAATCCAGAGCAGATGACCACCGCCCGCTTGGGTGAGTTGATCGGGGGCAAATCTTGACGGCTTTCCGCAAATTTTTGATCCAAACTTCCAGCCGCACCGCGTTGGGGTTTTTCCCGCTGTTGGTCGGAACACTGGTGGCGCTTGGTGTGATTGTATTGATTCTCAATCATGAGCATGTCGAGCCACGTGCCGTTTATGATTTGATTTATGAACGCACCCTCTCCCTACCGGAGAATCGGGCCAATGTGGTGGATTTCTGGTTACCCATTTTATTATGCTGTTGTGGGTTGCTGCTGACCTTCACGGCTGGATTGTGGAATATCGGCATCGAAGGCCAAATCACCATGGGCGCGGTGGGCGCAACCAGCATCGCCTTGTTTGTCAAACTGCCGCACAACCAACAAATACTCACCGAATTATTTATGGCAGGGGCAGCAGGTGGTGCATGGGCCTTATTTACAGGCATTATGCGAACGCGCGGCGGGGTGAACGAGATTTTTGGCGGGGTCGCCATGAATTTTCTCGCCAGCAATTTCTCGACCTATCTATTGGTTGGGCCTTGGTCGCCCCCGAATGCAACAGGTAGTGCCACTGTCCGCTTTCCCGATTATTCCCTCTTACCAAGCATGGACAAATATCGCCTCAGCCCTATAACGATTTATATCACGTTGACGGCGTTTATTTTTGTACTACTGACTCTTTCGGGTTCACGTTGGGGCTTACAGCTTCGGGCAATGGGTAAAAACCAGAAATCAGCCCAGATGTTGGGTGTCCCTACCGAGCGTAATATTTGGTTAGCCATGCTGATGTGTGGGATTATGGCGGGTTTGGCAGGCGGGCATCTTGTCTTATTCCGCCGTTCCAACCTACCCGCCAACGTTTCAGGGGGTATCGGGTTTCTGTCGCTACTAGTCGTGCTATTGGCTTCGGTACGTGTCCGCTGGGTGCCGATTGTCTCGTTTGCTTTTGCCCTGCTCTATTCAGCAGGTCTACCCTTGCGTACCCGTTTACAGTTAGATTCTTCCCTTGTTGGCATATTTTTGGGCATTTTAGTGTTCTGTGTGCTGATTTTTGATGGGGTACGCCAACGATTACAAGAACGAATTGAACAGCGCAAACTTTTGGCCGCATCGGGTGGTGAAAAATCACCGCCCCCACCCACGATTGAAATCCAAATCGGAGAAGAGGTGTCCAGTGGATCCAGTTCTAACTAGCACCTTAGCCGATATGGTTCGGAATGCGGCCCCGCTCCTGATTGCCAGTCAAGGCGAACTGATTACTGAACGAGCCGGAGTCGTCAATCTATCCCTCGATGGCACCATTTTGTTAGCAGCGATGGCAGCGTTTGCCGTCAGCTACAACACCGGGCATCTTGGGATGGGAATTTTAGCCGCCATGCTAATTGGGATGCTCGTCGCATTGATTGTCATAGCCGCTAGTGTTTTCCTAAAACTTAATCAGATTGCCGTGGGGTTCGTGTTGACGCTACTCTGTGCCGATCTTAGCACCTTTTTTGGTCGGAAATATTCTGGACAACAGGGCCAAGAAATTCCCTATGCGCCCATCCCGATTCTAAAAGACATTCCTGTGATTGGGGAAGTGTTTTTTCAACACAACATCCTCATTTACTTTAGTTTCTTACTGGTCATTGTGGTTTGGCTGTGGATTTATCACACTCGTTTTGGCCTATCCTTACGCAGTTTGGGTGAGCATCCTGCCGCTGCTTATGTGCGCGGGACTCGTGTGCAATTATGGCGCTTTGTTTATGTGGCGCTTGGTGGGGCTCTGGTGGGGTTAGCCGGGGCAACCTATTCCCTCAGCGTCAAACTCGGCTGGCGCGAAGGCTCCACACTTGGCAATGGCTGGATTGCACTGGCGATTGTCATTTTTGGTGGCTGGCGACCCTTCCGCATCGCGTTTGGGGCCTATTTCATTGTCGGCCTGCGGGCCTTAGCCTTGTATTTACAAAAAGAAGATGTCCTCAATCTGCCTATTCAAATTATCAATATGACTCCTTGGGTTTTGATGCTGGTTACACTTATTTTTGTAACCAGCGGCCTTGCCGAGAGCCTGCTAGTCATCGTACCCCCTCGTTGGCGACCCGCCGCCCAACAACTCTTACGAGTCAAGCCCCCGGGGGCACTGGGTTCAAATTTCGAGCGTGGTTAAATTTCCATGCGGCTGAGGATCACCACCACAGCCGCATACTCTATATCTTCCCTAAAAATCCCCTCTCTATGGTTGGTTACGGCCCTGTAACCGCCCTGTAACCGCCCTGTAACGCCGCGTTGTTATCTTTCACTCTCAGGTTTAGATCGTTTTTGAGAGGAGAAACACCGCGTGAGATTTAAACGAATAACAAGCAGTTTTCTGCTGGCGGTAATGCTAATGGTGAGTGTGCTACCGAATTTTGCGGCCCACGCCCAAAACGGCACAACCATTTCGCTGGCCGTCCCCAGTTTTTGGAAAAACCTCATCACTGAGGATTTCTTAAATGATTTCGAGTCACAATATGGTGTGGATGTCTATGTCACCTATGTAGATGCTGGATTTACCTCCGCTAGCAGCGACATCGCAACCCACTTGGACGAGGGTCAGGATTATGTCAGTCAGGCCGATGTGGTCTATCTTGACGACTCAATCTTAACCCCTGAACGAACCCGCGCAGGTTACTTTCTTGATCTTGCACCGCTCATTGCGGGTGATGGATCACTCGATACCAGTGATTTCTATCGCGCGGCTTTACAGTCCTTCCAATGGGATGCTGGCACATGGGGACTGCCCACCTCATTAGATGTCATCCTCATGACCTATGACACGGCTGCCTTTGATGAAGCGGGCTTGGCCTATCCTACCTCGGCTTGGACATTGGCTGATTTTGCCAACGCCGCCCGTGTATTGTCCCAAGTAGATGCAAGTGGAACAGTAACTGTCCCGGGCTTATCCGTAGCGACCTTTGGCGACAATCTGGCCTTGTTTTTGCGGAGCCTGTTGTCACATGGATTGTATGATGACAGCACCCTCCCCAATGCACCATCTTTTTCTGACCCAGCCCTAGAAACCCTGCTAGCAGATTTTCTCGTCACATGGCAGGAACTTGAGGACGAAGGTGTTATTAGCACGGGTTTCGGGGACAACTCCGACCAAATTCCGCTACGCATTGAGCAGAGTTCTGGCCTGTCAGGTTTTGGCCCAGATTCGGTTGAACGCAGTGGCGCGTTGCTGCCCGGTGATACGGCTGGCATCACCGTGGAAGGTTTTGGGGTTAGCAGTGGAACCCAAAACCCTGAACTGGCTTATGAACTTATTAAATATCTAACCACCCGTCCCGAAGTCGCCAACAGTTTCCGTTCCAGCAGTCCTGCTCGTCGCAGCATGGTAGGTGTACAAGCTGATCAGGTTAATGCACAGGGCAGTAGTGGCCCCGGCGGTGGCGGCATCAGCTTTTCACGAGGCGGCAACCTCTCGCCTGAAAATCAAGCCATTGTAGACGAGGCGATTGAAAAGGCCCTACCCCTTTCTGAAATGCGCTTTACGGATTACATCACCATCGCGTTACAAGCAATGCGCGATGACGGGTTAGATGCCCACAGCGCGCTGCAAGAAATTGAGCAAGAAGCCATCGCCGCCGTACAAACCGCTGATGATCGTCGCAGTACCGTTGCCATTTCGATTGTGCCACCCCCTGAACCTGTTGTACTCGCCCCCGGTGAAGTGGCGCTTAACTTCGGCATGGCCTCTTCATTTATCGTAATTGGCCCCGGCGGCGGATTACCTAATCAGGAGCAATGGGATCAGCTATCTCAAGATTTCGCCGCAAATGATCCTGATGTAGGGGCGGTCAACGTTGAACAGGCGCAAGGGCAATCCCTCGAAGATTTGGCCCAAAATTATGACTGCTTCACCTTGGGTTATAACGCTGTCTCGGGGGATTCCGATCTCAGCAGTATCCTAAGTCTTGACCCCTTCCTCGACACCGATGTGAATTTCAGCCGCAATGACGTGATCGGCACGACCCTTATCCAATTACAGCATGATAACAAGACATGGGCTTTGCCGATTGGGATTCAGGCGCAAGTGCTGCGTTACGATATTGACCAGTTCAATAACGCTGGTGTGCCTTTACCCGATAACGGCTGGACGGTGGATGAATTTGCCGACGCGCTGGAATCCCTACAATATAATTTGGGCGACACTGCTGCTTTCCAACCCATTGACCCTAGTGGCAACTATCTATTGATGCTGATTGCTGCTTATGGCGGCCTGCCCATTGATTATCGCACTGACCCACCGACCATCAATTACACCGACCCAGCCACAGTTGACGCCATTCGTCAGGTATTGGATTTAGCCAAGAATGGTTACATCAACTATCAGGAACTGGGCGGCAACAGTTTTTCAATTAGAGTTGGGGGGGAAGACGACACCGCTATAGCCATAACGACTGATAGTCTCAGCCCCTTCAGTTTCCGGCGTGGTGGCCCTCCCGGTAGCGATTCAAACGACAATACAGCGATTGTTACCTATCCACGTGGCACGACCTATAACGCCATCTCCTATAACACGGTGACGGGTTATGTCAGCGCCAATGCCGAAAACCCCGAAGCGTGTTATCGCTGGTTGAGTGAAATTGCCCGCCACCCCGAACTCTATTCGGCTATGCCTGCCCGGACTTCATTACTCAGCGACCCATCCGTCACGGCGGTACAGGGCGAGGATTTGTCAGGGGTTTATAACGATCTTGCCAATCTGATAAATGATCCCAATACCATCACTTTCCCAGAATCGTTCCGGCAAGGGGGTTCGCCCGCCGACTTCGCCTTGGATTTCTGGCTGAAACGCGCCTTTGATCGTTATGTGTTGGAAGATGCCGATATCCAAGTGGAGTTGGAGCAAGCGCAACAATACACCACTGACTATATGACTTGTATCAACAGCTTGCCGCCCTATGACCCAAGCAGTACCGACCTGAATTACCTCCAAGAGTATTTCGGGCAAGTCACAACCTGCGCGGCAACCGCCGACCCAACATATCCAATACCCGGACAGTAATTTATCGGTGACGATTGGCCGAGGTGTGCTGAAATTGAGTGGGAGCCTTCAGCACACTCCCGGTCGTCCGTAGGAGACAATGACACTATGTTCCGCCTTTTCGACACATTGACGCTGGTGTTTGAACGTCTATGGCAGCACCGCATTTTGGTGTTCTGGACGCTGCTTGGCCTTTCAACTGCAACAACCCTAGCACTTAGTCTGACGCTTTATGTGGATGCCGTCTATAGCAACCTGCTGGAAGATAAACTTGGCAACCCGCCGTATGCTTTCCGCCTGCGTTATCTAGGGGCATGGGAAGGCAATATCTCACCCGAAGATGTAAGCAGTGCCAGCGCCAGCATTCACCAAGAACTAGCTCAATCCATTGGGTTGCCTGTTCTGCGTGAAGCCCAATATGTCGGGGCGGGTTTTTGGGGTATTCGCGGAACTAAGTCCAACATCGGCAATTACAGTATCGGAACCTTAACCGGGGCGGATGCGCAAATTCAGATCACCGCAGGGCAATGGCCTGCCGAGCCCTCAACGGATGATGAAATTCCGGTACTGATTTCGGAAGAGATGTTTTTTACTACGGGCTTAGAAGTTGGCGATACGCTAACCGCCACGCGGTCGGGTGGCAAAACTGTTACTCTCAAAATCGCGGCGATGTGGCGGGCAGTCAATGCCGATGACACCGCGTGGTTGCTTCCCCCGAAATTTTTTAATGAAGTCCTATTGGTGCAATCGAGTGACCTCGACAAGATGATTGAAGGCAATGATACGCCGATTGAGGAAGTGGATTGGTATCTGATGTTTGATGGCAGTGGCTTACGGACTTCCGATGTCCAAACGCTGCTCACCAAAATAATTGATGGGGAACGGAGTATCAATGCCACCCTACCCGGTATCCGCCTCGATATCTCGCCCAAAAGCGGCCTCGAAGCCTTCAACAAAGAAGTTACGGAACTGCGCCAACAGTTGGTCATTGTCGTTCTACCCGTCGGGGGACTCATTCTGTATTTTGTGACGATGTTGTCGGGCATGTTGGTGGGCCGTCAGCAACAGGAAGATGTCATCCTGAGCAGTCGAGGCATGAGCCGCCGTGCTCTGTTACGACTCCACGCGCTAATGTGGTTGATTCTAGCGGGGGCCGCCCTCGCCATTGGGATTTTTGCCGCACCATCCGTTGTGGAATTGGTAGGGCGCACCACCTCATTTTTACAGTTTGATAACCCGACCCCCAATTTGAGTATCCAGTTCACCCAGCAAGCGATTTTATTGGGAGCCGCCACCGGATTAATCGCCGCCAGTAGTGGGTTATTGATTGCATGGCGCACCACTCGCCAAAGCATTACCAGTTTTAAACAGAGTCAAGCGCGGGCAGGCAAAGCATGGTGGCAGCGCATGTATCTCGACATTATGCTGATTGTCCCTGCCGCCTATGTATTTTATAACCTGCAAGCCGAAGGTGGCCTGCAAGCCGACGCTGAAAACCCATTCAGCAACCCATTGGTATTTCTGGCCCCCACGCTGTTTTCATTGGGACTCACTCTACTATTCCTCCGTCTCTATCCCATGATTTTGAATTTCGGGGCACGTCTCATCGGTGTGACCAGCAGTATCGCTCTATTGATGGCCCTGCGCGAACTGACCCGTTCAATCAGTCGTTATCGTGGCGCATTGTTGATGATGTGCTTCACCTTGAGTTTGACCGGGTTTACCGCATCAATGGCAAGCACCCTTGATCGTAGTTTAGAAGACACCATTGATTATGAAATCGGCGCACCATCGGTTTTGGTGGTCGCTTCCGAGGCCCAAACTGAGACTACCACCAACGACAGTGGCGAAGCCGAACAAGAACTAGTGGGCTACAACATCCTACCCGCCACCAATTTATTGGCAGTGGATGGAGTTCAGAGTGTTTCACGAGTCGGGCGCTTCACGACGCAAATCTTTCTCTCCAATCAACGCATTAGCGGCACGACCCTCGGTGTTGATCGAGGCACACTAGGCTCCATTGCCTATTTCCGCGACGACTATGCCGATGAAAGCCTGCCCGCACTACTTAATAAACTGGCGGGTAATCGCACTGGCATCTTGCTCAGTCGCAAAACTGCCGAGACCTATCATTTACAGGTTGGGCAAGAAATTCGGATGCAGTATTCGGCCTTAGGTGAAACCTATGAAACCACCGTGCCAATCGTCGGCTTGTTGGATTATTTCCCCACGCTTGACCCTGCTGATGGTTTTTTTGCCATCACCAACCTTGACCCGATTTTTGAATTGGTTGGGACGGAGCTTCCTCACGATGTATGGATTAGCCTGATCCCCGGTGCTGATCGTGCTACTGTGCAGACAGGCGTTCAAGCCATCGGCTTTCCAGTGCTACGATGGCTCGATCCAAAAGAATCGCTGCTGGAGGCCCAACTTGCGCCGGGGCGACGTGGGGTACTTGGTTTTCTATCCGTTGGGTTTGTCTCGTCCATTGTGCTGACTTTGGTCGGGAGCATTATCCAAAGTACGGCTTCATTTCGCGCTCAAGCCCTGCAATTAGGTTCACTGCGGGCGATGGGTTTGGGCGGAGGCGCGGTCGGAGAATATCTCATTTTTGCTCAAGGCATCGCCTCGAGTGGGGGTGTCCTCGGCGGCACACTCATCGGGACTGCTACCACTCTGCTGTTTTTGCCACTCTTGGATTTTAGTGGAGGCCTTCCTCCCTATCTAATTCGTGTGGCATGGGATGAAATCATCTTGGTCTATGGGGTATTTGCGGGAATCCTCATTATCGTAACGCTATTAACGACCGCCCTCCTCAGCCGTGAGCATCTATCGGCTCTGGTCAAATTGGGGGATGCGTGATGCACCTAAGGGAGAAACACAACACGATGAAAAAACAGGCTTTATCTCTGATGGCCTTGCTGATGTTGGTATCAGCGTGCAATTCGGGGAACAATTCAAACAACAATGCCCCTTCTGCCACTATTACCGCCATTCCAACAGCCCCGGCTGCGGCACGACCCAAATATACCGTGCAGCGGGGCAACGTTGAGGAGGTTTTTGAGTTCAGTGGTCGCTGGCAGCCGCGTGACCAGATGGCACTGTCATTCGAAATTAATGGCACGATTCGCCAAGTCAATGTCCGGCAGGGTGATGCGGTCAGCGCGGGGCAATTATTGGCCGACTACCAAATTGAAGACCTTGAAGAGCAGTTGCAAAGCGCCGAATTATCGCTGGAAACCGCCCAAACCAATCTTGCAACGGGCGCAGGCACGGATGTGCAGTCGGTTGAAGATGCTGAAATTCGTTTGGCTAATGCCAAATTATCGCTTGAGCAGACGAAAGCCGGCCGCGATTGGACAGGGGTCGCCAATGCACGCATTTCGCTTGATGCGGCCCAACGAGATTTGGATGATGCCGAGCAAGCCTATCAGGAAGCCCTTAGCCACCCCGAACAAGGCGCCAGTGCGGTTGATAACGCCTACACCCAATTATTGAATGCCCAAGATAGTCTACGCCGCGCTGAGAACTCGTATTTCTCGGCAGCCCAAAGCTATAACAATGCCGACTTTAACATCAAATCTCAGGAAAACTCGGTGATCGAGGCTGAATTAGCATTGGAGCGGGCACGGAGTGGGCAAGGTGATCCAAGCGGCCTCGAAAATCTGCGCCAAGCCCAGTTGAAAGTGGATCAGCTAAAAACTGATATTGGAAGGTCATCACTCTACGCCCCCATTGACGGTGTGATTTTGGAAGTCAGCATCAGTCCCGGCGACCAAGTGGAGGCCTATAACGCAGTCATTACTATTGGCCTGCCCGAGCCCAAAGAGGTTATTGCCAGCCTCGCCATTGGTGATGCCCAGAATTTAGGTGTTGGCATGGTGGGAGTCTGCCAAGTTGCCAATAAGCCTGAAACAGCGGTGCAATGTGCTGTGCGGCGTATCCCCAGCAGCAATCGCGATGCCGACCAAACCACCCGTATCGCCGCCGACTTTGCAGGCCTTGCTGATGGTCAATTGGTTACGGTGGATATGGCGCTGGAAACCCGTGAAAACGTTTTATGGCTACCACCTGCCGCCATCCGCACCTTTCAAAGCCGCACCTTTGTTGTACTGGATACCCCCGATGGCCCGCGCTCGGTGGATGTTGAACTTGGTTTACAAACCGATGATCGTGTCGAAATCATCAGCGGTGTCAACGAAGGCGACATCGTCGTTGGGCCATGATAGGGGTGCAAGCGTGACGAGTTATATCTACTGCAAAAATCTTGTGCGGGCCTATCAAGTGGGCGGTCATGAGGTTTTGGCGCTAAAAGGTGTAGATTTTGCGATGGAACAGGGTGAAATGGTGGCGATTGTTGGGCCAAGTGGCGCTGGCAAGAGTTCCTTGCTCAATTTATTGGGCGGGCTAGATAAACCCACCGCTGGGCAATTGACGGTGGATGGCCTGAACTTGCTGGAACTAAAAGGCAAACGGTTAGCCGAATATCGCCTGAATCGGGTGGGCTTCGTCTGGCAAAATGTCACCCGCAATCTATTGCCACACCGTTCTTCTTTCCATAATGTGACACTCCCGATGACACTAGCGGGACAGTCGCCGTGGCAGCGCCGCAAACAAGCCCATGAATTATTGGAAGCCGTCGGGCTAAGTGATCAGGCCCACAAACGACCCGCCACCATCTCAGGGGGTCAGCAGCAACGGGTGGCAATTGCGGTAGCCCTTGCCAATCACCCCTCTTTATTATTGGCCGACGAACCTACCGGCGCACTGGATCGCAAAAATGCCATCCAAGTGATGCAGTTGATTAATGACTTGCGGGGGCGTTATGGCCTGACCGTCTTGATGGTCACGCATGACCTTGATATTGCGGCCTATGCTGACCGAACCTTGACCTTGCGCGATGGGGCGTTGGGGCAAGACGTCTCCCATGCCTCCGAAGAAACCCCCGTATTAGACGCTGAGGGACGGATTCAATTGCCTGATACAGCCAAGTCACAGCTATCCGAGGCCACCCGTATCGCAGTAGAAGTACGGCCTGAAGGCATTTTGTTGCGACCAGAACACGATACGCCTGACGATACTCATGCGTTGCTCGATGACATGTTCCCCCAAGATGCCCCACCCTCGCGGCGACGTTGGCTACGACGGTCTAAGAAAAGGGGAGCAGCATGAAAGACAATCACAAAATGCCCCCTAGCACAGCCTGTGTCAAAGTCACCCGCATCGAGCGCCGTTTTGGAGAAGTTCAAGTATTGCGCGGTGTGGATTTGACCGTCCAACGAGGTCAGCTAGTAGCCCTATATGGCCCGTCTGGCAGTGGCAAAACGACCCTTTTGAATCTGATAGGTGCGCTGGATCGCCCAACGGCTGGGCAGATCGAATTTTATGGACAAGATATTTTGCGGATGAATGACCGCGCCCGCACCAAACTGCGCCGCAAACAAATCGGCTTTATTTTTCAAAGTTCGACGCTGCTGCCAACCTATACAGCAGTCGAAAATATTGATCTCGCCCTGCGCCTACTGAAATTGAATATTTTAGAACGCAACCGTCGTGCCAAGTCTGCATTGCAAGCGGTAGGTCTCAGCGCATGGGCCAATCATGTGCCAGATGAATTAAGTGGTGGTCAGCGTCAGCGGGTGGCAATTGCCCGTGCCTTAGCGATGCACCCTAAATTAATTCTAGCTGACGAACCAACTAGCGGTCTAGATACACGCAATGCCCGCCGCATGTTAGCGTTGTTTCGCAGTATTGCCGCCTCACAAGGCACTACTTTTCTAATCGTGTCGCACGACCCCATGGTGGTCGAATACGTTGACCATGCCTACGACCTTTTTGACGGGCAATTGACTCCCCGTTTGATTGTTCGAGAAGAAACACCTAAAGAGGAAATCCTATGCTAAAGGCTATTATGAAACAGGGAATTTCAGCGTTGATGATGATTTTGGCAATGGTGGCAGGCGGTATCATTACCCGTCTCGCCATCCCGACCCATAACACCACTGATAATCAATCAACGCCTTACGCCAATGTTGAACAGCAATCAGGGACAGCTACGCCTTCACCAACCGCGTCGGAAACCATTCCCCCCTACACACCACTGCCGTCCTTGACACCATCGCAAACCTTGAAGCCACCGCCTACTTTTGAACCACCTACACTAACTCCTCAGCCATCACTGACACCAACGGTTACACTGACACCGACTATTCAACTAGACGTCTCGATTCCCGGCCTGAATGGGGCGGAAACTCCCACACCATCTACCACCCCCGGCTGTGTCCTGCGCGAAGACTGGACATTGACCTACGAGGTCAAACGGGATGATGCGCTGGCTCTGATTGCGGAAAAATATGGTACTTACGTAGATGAGTTGGTCAAAGCTAATTGCCTTAAAGACAAAAACTTGATTGTCATTGGTCAACGGTTGCGTGTGCCGGGGACTGCCCAACCCGTCGAGGCCTATGATTGCAAGGCATGGGAAGTCTTGACCCCTTTCAATGGTTCCGTAACAGTTCCGGGCGATGGCGCTATTACATTCAATTGGCGCGGCCCCGATGCTCCTAAATATTTGATTCGCATCTATCGGCCCGATGGAACTGTTTTTGAACGATTGGTTGAATTACGCGAAAACGAACAAATTCAGGCCAGCACAGATTTGCGACTGGGCGGAACCTACACATGGTATGTCTATCCGCTGGGCAATGACTTCTTGCAAATTCCCTGTCACGAAGGTGGCCCATGGCAATTCACCAAAGAAGCGGCGGCGGGGGCTTGACACATTGTCAGCTTAGGATACGCTGAAATAAGTGCGGAGTAGTGGAAAGAGAAATGGTTATGTTGCAATCCATCCGGTGGCGATTACCGCTTAGCTATGCAGGCATCGCTTTGTTGGCAACCCTTGCATTGGGAACAGTCTTGTTGACGACCCTGCGGGGTTATTACACCCAACGTGAACGCGAATATCTGAATCGTAATGCTGAGGCGTTTTCTCGTAATATCGAACAATTTGCCGCCGATGGGGTTGCATTAAAAGATATGCAATATGTCTTGGATAACCACAGCTTTATCGCTCGGTCACGGGTACGCCTCCTCGATAGCGATTCCAAAACCGTCTTAGACACCGGCACATTTACAGGGGGTGATCTTATCACCATTCGTATGGAAAGCGTTCCCACCGATGCTGTATTTGGTAGTGCGGGTGGGAGCAATAGCAATGTGGTCATCAGCCAAGGGGCAACTGATGTTGGGCCAGTGCAAAACACCGAGCCCATTCAAGGTCCTATGCCTGCTCCGACCTACATCTCGTTTTTCAGTGCCAGCGGCATCCCTGCCGAAGCGAATCTGAGTTACTGGGATTCGATTTCTTCACGCCCTCCTGAAATTAGAGGACGCTCTCGCAGCTTTTCCCTGCCAGTGGGGGGCAGTCCGTTTGGGTATGACTCCGACAATCCTGATATATCAAAAAATGGGCAACACTCCAACGAAAAAATCATCAAAGCCCTCTATGATCAAGACGGCACACTGATCGGCTACCTTGAGGTGTCAGAAGGGCCAGCTTTTGGGCGCGAAATCGTGGACAGTGTGGCGCAAGGTCTCATCAGTGCCGGTGCGGTTGCGATTATCCTTGCTGCTTTCGTAGGTTGGCTGATTAGTCGAAATATCAGTCAACCCCTTTTGATTCTGACCGAAGCCACTAGCCATATGGCTGATGGACGACTTTCGGCACGGGTGGATCTGAAACGCAAAGACGAACTTGGCGTCCTAGCCCATTCATTTAACGAGATGGCCCATCGCGTTGAGAACACCGTCGTGACCCTGCGCCGTTTTGTAGCTGACGCCGCTCATGAACTACATACCCCCCTCACAGCTTTGCGCACTAATCTTGAACTGGCGGTGAGTGAAACCAACCCCCATGCCCGTGAAAACTTTATCCACCGCGCCGAAGCCCAAGCCAATCGGCTTGAACACCTGACCAACAGTTTACTCGATTTGGCCCGCATTGAGTCTGGGTCTTATCAACATCAAGCTCAATCGGTTGACCTAACAGGCCTTATGAAACAAATCAATGAAGCTTATGCCTCACGTGCCGAACAAGCTGGCTTAACTCTTGCCATCGAAACCCCTAAACACGACATCATTATTGAAGCCAATGAGCCGCAAATTACACGAGTAATTGATAATCTACTGGACAACGCCCTGAAATTTACCCCCGAAGATGGGGCAATTACTTTAGGGCTAACCCCTCAAGAGCATGATGTGGAGCTTTGGGTCAAAGATACGGGTATCGGTATCCCACAAGAAGATTTGCCCAATTTGTTCAACCGTTTTTATCGGGGGCACAATGTCGCGGCCTATCCCGGTAACGGACTGGGGCTGGTGATTATCAAAGCGATTGTCGAAGAACATCGCGGCTCGGTCTCGGTTCAAAGTGACCCATCTGGCACCTGTTTTTCGGTACGCCTGCCGAAGGGAGCAATATCATGAAACCCGCCAACCACATTTTGCTGATTGAAGATGACCCCGGCATCGCCTATAGCCTGCAAGACGGCCTGAAGCGTGAAGGCTATACCGTGACATGGAAAGCAACCGGGCATGAGGGGATGGAATTTGCCCGCGACATTAAGCCGCATTTGATGATTTTGGATGTACGTCTGCCCGATGGCTCTGGCTTCGATTTCTGCCGTCAGATGCGCTATATGGGTCTGCGCCAGCCGATTATCATGCTGACCGTCAACCGTGAAGAAATGGATAAGGTCTTAGGGCTAGAAATGGGCGCGGATGATTATGTTACCAAGCCCTATAGCCTACGCGAATTGGCCTCACGGGTGCGGGCGCAGTTACGACGGGCCTATGGAGAACTTGCCAGCGCCGATAGCAATACCCTCTATGTAGGGGATTTATTGATTGATCGGGCACGTGGACAGGTTATGCGGGGTGAAGATGTCCTCAATTTGACCCCTACCGAGTTTCGCCTGTTGACGTTCATGGCCCAACACCCCAATCAAATCCTCAACCGCAATCAGATTTTGGATGCGGTGTGGGGGTATGAAAGCGACCCCGATAGCGAACAAATCGTGAAGGTCAATATTCGGCGTCTACGCGAAAAAATTGAAATTGACCCCAGCCGCCCGACCTTGCTGCTGACCGTACCGGGGATTGGCTATCGGTTAGTGTGTTAGGTCAAGTGGTGAGGCCCATACGGACATAACCATAGCGACGATGAAAGCCCATCTTTTGGACAGCATCCATTACATTGGTCTGCCATGTCGGCACTTCGATTTCGATCTTGCGGCCCGGACTCACTGCATGAATCTCATGGATTAGACGTGTGAGCAGGGGTAAAGTCAGTTCGGGATGGGCCGGGTCAACTCTCACAAACAGATTATTAAAACCACTCTTTTTAGTCACAGCATCAATACGACCAATTGCCACAATCTGTCCATCCGCCGCCAAGACTTTGTAGCGATGGGTGACAGTTTTGGTAAAACGACTTATCAATGGCATCAAAATCAGGGCGGCCTTGGGTGGGCGAAAAGCGGATTCGACGACGGGTTCATACTCTTGCACAAGTGGCGGGGCAGTACGGGCAGTCAGGTCAAAACGCGGCTTCCATTCCGAAGCACCGTACGGGCTAAGGGTATAGCCAGCAGGCCAAGCTGCTTCAGCAAGTGGGGCGGAGGATTCATAGTCAAAGGTCGTGCTGCCCGAATAGTTTACAAACCCTAATCTCGCATATAACTGTTGAGCGGGTAAATTGCCATCAATCACATCTAAAACAATCTTTTTAGCACCACGCTCCTTGCCTAATTGAAGGCAAGCCTCGACTAATTTGCGGGCGATACCCTTGCGACGATGTTCTGGTAAAACCGCCACATTGGAAACGAGCCATGTATCACTGTTGCCACGCCGACTGATATTGGCTGTCCCGATCTTCTTGCCATTTTCATCCCAGATAAAACCACGCATCATATCTTTCATGGAAGGCGAGATCAACAGCAGGACTCGCATAATCGGCCATAATTTTTTGACCGTTTTTAGGGTGTCTAGTGCGGCTTCTTGTTCTTCATCCTGCATATCCCATTCAGGGTGGTCGGGGTAGCGGGCAGCAGATTTCCAGACTTCGAGCATTGAATCAATATCTTTTGGCATAGTAAAAGGGCGGAGAGACATTCGGTAATCTCCTCTCAAGAGCGCTATATTATGCTAGCCTTATACGTCTAATGACCGAGCTGGGTTTCGAGTTTAGTTTTCTACCGAGGCCGCTGTACTTACTTGTCGCATAAATTAAGGGGCTTCAGTCTGGCACACAGGCGACTCCGGAAAACGAGCTTTGGTCAGGCCATCTAGCCAAATCCCATCTTGGCGGCGATAAACCGCCAATACCTCATTAAACCCTGTCTCTTCATCAGGCCATCCCCAATACCGCCCATAATAGGGTACGTCGTTAAAAATAATATAGAACTCAGCAACAATATGGTCATTTACCACACATCGCTCGACCTGCTCCCACTCGGAGTAATTGGAGAGCATAATCGCCAACCATTCATCATCAATAAATTCAAGCATCCGATCTATATCATAAGACCGATTATCAACCCACTTCTCATAACTCACTACTGCAGAAATATTGTCATTGAACCAAGTCCCAAAGGCTCGGTTAGGCTGTTCTTCCAAAGTAAAACGCCATTCTGGAAAAGGAAACTCTGATTCGCCCCACAATAATATCTTCAGACCGGGGCGCTGTTGCCCGTCGTCTTGTGCCCTTCCAGTCGCTCCTTGTGGGATTAACATTACTATAAGTAGGGCGATGATCATGGGTAACGTCAATTTACGGAGTTGCATTCCTACATCCTCCCCATATAGTCAATAATATATTTACTATTGTATAACCGAACCATTCGTTTAAAGAATTTAACGGGGGATTTGGAATGGTAATAAAAAAGGGCATTCTATCTGCCCCTTTTTAGCTTTACGACCAGTTTTCGAGGCGTTGTTTGAGGGCCATCATCCAACCATCACCCGTAGCGCCATCGGCAATGCGATGATCGAAGGTGAGGCTGGCATAACAGCAAGGCCGGATGGCAATGGCATCGTTGATAACCTTGACCCGTTTTTCGATAATGCCGACACCAAAAATCGCGGCTTGGGGCTGATTGATAATGGGTGTGGCGAAGAGGCTACCACTGACACCATGATTGGTGATGGTAATTGTGCCACCCTGAATATCATCGGGTTTCAGTTGTTTGTTACGGGCGCGGTTGGCTAAATCATTGGCCTGACGCGCTAGGCCCATCAGATTATATTCACCCGCGTTTTTGATGACGGGCACAATCAGGCCGTCATCAATCGCCACTGCCATACCGATGTTGACGATGTGGTGAAGATAAATGCCCTTGTCCGTCCATTGGCTGTTGATAATAGGCATGGCGCGGCAGGCATCCACCATTGCAGCAAGGAAATAAGCGGTCACGGTCAAATTTACCCCATTCTTGGCAAATTCCGCTTTGTGGCTCTCACGGTGGGCCATTACCTGACTCATGTCAATTTCAAAAACGGTGGTGACATGCGGGCTGGTGTGTAATTTGGAGCGCACCATATGGTCGGCAATGGCACGACGCATGTTGCTAAGGGTGACTAATTCACCGAGGACACCTTGTGGAATCGGTTCGGCAGGGATGGCACGTGGCGGCGCAGATGGCATTGAGGGAATGGCTGGCGGTGGTGCGGTCGGGGCGGGCTTGGCCTGCGGTTTAAATTCACCCGTTGGCTTGAACAAATCGCCAGAGCCGGGTTGTTCCCATGGGGGTAGCGTGGTGGCTGGGGCAGATGTTTGACCTTGCAGATAGCTCTCCACATCCTTTTTAGTGACACGCCCACCCGTGCCCGTGCCTTTAATCTGGGTCAAATCCAAATTGTGTTCAGCGGCCATCCGTGCAACGACGGGGCTAATCCGCATACTGGCCTGTGATTCGGCTTTATTGTTGCCATTGGCATGAACAGCCGCCGTGGTTTCTATTACAGGTTGATGGGTCGTATGGGAAGCACCACCGTCTGAATCGCCATTTGGCACGACCTCACCCGGTTTGCCAATGACGGCTAATAAAACCCCAGCCTTGACGGTCTGGCCTTCTTGAACATAAACCTGAAGCAGTGTACCTTCGGCAGGGGCTGGCACCTCAGTGTCCACTTTATCTGTACTGACTTCAAGCAATGGTTCATATTCACGTACTGTATCGCCTACTTGATGCAACCAGCGGTTGACCGTCCCTTCGACCACCGACTCGCCAAGCTGGGGCATAATGACATTGGTTGGCATCGCCTAAATCTCTCCCTAATAAGCGGCTAAATCACGAATAGCGTCGGCAATTTTTTGTGGCGACGGCATAAATTCTTCTTGGACAGGATGGCTAAAAGGCACCCCCGGAACATCTGGCCCAGCTAGGCGACGAATCGGCCCATCCATATATTCAAATCCCTCATCGGCCAAAACTGCGGCAATTTCAGCCCCATAACCCATCGTGAAATTGTCTTCGTACACAATGAGGGCTTTGCCTGTTTTCTTAAATGAATTCAAGATGCCTGCGCGGTCTACTGGCAAGAGGGTGCGGACATCAACAACCTCAGTGCTGATTCCATCTTCTTGCTTGACGGTCTCGGCAGCTTGTAAACAATAATGGGCCATCATGCCATAGGCGTAAACTGTGACATCACTACCCGTATGGGTGACATTGACCGGGCCAATTTCGACAGTATATTCATCATCTGGCACATCACCTTTAATCGCCCGGTAGCCCTTCTTTGGTTCAAAATATAACACGGGATTAGGGTCACGCACGGCACTTTTAAGCAAACCTTTAGCATCATGAGGCGTGCTGGGAATGACGACTTTTAGACCGGGGCAATGTGTAAAATAGGCCTCAAGGCTCTGGCTGTGATAGAGTGCCCCGCCAATGCCCCCACCATAAGGGGCACGGATGGTCATGGGCACATTCCATGTTCCATTGCTGCGATAATACATCTTGGCGGCTTCGTTCATAATTTGGTTCATAGCAGGATGGATGAAGTCGGCAAATTGAATTTCGCAGATGGGCCGTAAATCTGCCATCGCTGCCCCAATGCCAATAGCCACAATGCTCAGTTCCGCCAGTGGGCTATCAATAATGCGAGTTGGGCCATATTTATCAAACAAGCCCATCGTGGCTCGGAACACACCCCCACGTTGGCCCACATCTTCGCCTGTAATAAAGACCCGTTCATCCCGGGCCAATTCTTCATCCATCGCTTCGCGGATGGCATCAATCAAAGTCATGTTACGCATCAAAAAAAGTTTCTCCCATCCGTTCAATTCGGTGCATAGACACTGCGCGGGTCAAGATTGGGGGCCACTTCAGGATAGGGGGCATCATCGGCGGCACGTTGGGCGGCATCAATCATCGCCTTGGCTTTGGTTTCAAGGTCGTTAATGGCGTTCTGATCTAGTACGCCGCGTTCGAGCAGCACCTTTTGGAAACGCGAGATGGGGTCTTTCTTTTTCCACTGCTCCACTTCGTCACGGGTGCGATAGCTACGGTCATCATCGTCAGAAGAGTGCGGCACAGGGCGATAGGTTTTGGCTTCAATCAGAGTGGGGCCGTCCCCCGCATAGGCTTTGTCGCGGGCATAGGACATGACATCATAACAGGCCAAAATATCATTGCCATCTACCACTAAACCTTCCACGCCATAAGCGGCTGCACGATCCGCCACGTCATTGACGGCCATCTGACGTTCCATGGGGACAGAAATGGCATAGATATTGTTTTGCACAAGGCAGATAAATGGCAGTTTGTGGACACCCGCCCAATTCATGCCTTCATGCCATTCACCCTGACTGGTTGAGCCTTCACCGAGGCAGGTCATGGCAAGACGGGGCTTGGTGTCGTCATGGGGATCTTGCAAGCCATGCGCGATTTTATATTGAATAGCAAAGGCTAATCCAGCCGCTTGGGGCACTTGAGTGGCTACAGGGGATGAATGCGAAAGGATATTGAGCCACTTGGCGCTAAAGTGACTAGGCATTTGCCGTCCACCTGAGCTCGGCTCCCCAGCTTTACCCAATAAACTGAGCATAAAGCCTTCGGGGGTAACTCCAATGGTCAGCACCAGCGCAAGGTCGCGGTAGTAGGGATGCACATAATCAATCCCCCGATTGATCGCAAATCCGGCCCCCACTTGGCAGGCTTCATGGCCCATGCCAGAAATGTGAAAGGCGATGCGACCTTGACGGTGCAAGATCCAAGCCCGTTCGTCCAAGCGACGACTGAGTAGCATCATCCAATACATATCGCGCAGGGTGTCGGCGGAGAGGGAATCGGAGGGGCGTGTACCACTGGCAGTCACAAAAGCAGTAATTTCTGCCGGGGCATGATTGGTCATTCAAGCTCTCCTAAAAACTATCACAGCGGGTCAGCATAATCTACCCGCTTCTAATGGATACGGTTGCCAAGATTGTGAAATTTTTATTTTTAAAGGCGATTGCAATAGAACCATTATAGCAATTATTCCAAATCCGACAATTCACGAAATTCTTTAATATTTTTCCCTGTTTAGCGAAAGAAAAGAAATAATATGGGAAAATTTCCTTGTTTGCCACGCCAATGGATGGGGATTATAGTGTAATATATTTAGCTATTGGTGTGATCAAAGGAGCAAAATGATGCAAGAACCGAATTTGTTACAATCACGGTGGATTTCGCTATTTGTGTGGCTGGCAGTATTGGCGGCCCTTGTTTATTCTTCCCGCTTTGCTGTAGAGCAAACTATCACAGCCGATCTTGGAACAAGTCTACGCAGTGTTTATAGCGATGCAAACGGAGACCTAGAGACTTCGACCTTTTTCCGCTTAGGCGTCGGAATTTTTCTTATTAGTCAGCTACTGAGCGCATGGCTGAAATTTGCCTTTATGACCGACGAATTTTTCGCTGCGTTAGTTCTGACACGGGACGGGGATAAGTATTTTGCCTTGTTTGCAGCGTTTGTTGGCTTCAGTACGACCGACGAAACAGACGAGGGTGAATCTAGTGACGAAGATATGACTGGAAATATCAATACAGCATCGTCAAACATCACACGAGTATTACGTCCCATAGCTGTGATGTGGGCTGTTTTATTGGTCTATCCCATTCTACTCGAAATCGTGATCAAGGTTTTTGACTCTTAAGGTATCTAGTTATAAAACGAAAACACGCCCAACGGAGCGCGTCTTCATTTTCCCTATTCGCTAAACCAATACAACAGCTATCTCAAATTCTGGAAAGTTTCCGAATCATCTGGAGAATTCGCCCCCGCGAACCAGATGCCGTGTTTTGTTCAACAACGGCGGCTATAGCCTCTTGGCGTAACCGCTCAATTTCTAGCAACAGCCAACCACGCTCCCGCTCAGTCCCATCAATCATGAAGATGCGCCCCACTAAATGGTAACAATCCAGCGGGTTTTGCCCATGCACTGAAAAATAGGCCGAGCGATAAGCATCCACAATATTACGACTGGTAAGGGTATCGGCCTTACCGGGATAGAGCAGTGTTTGGTTATCTGCTGGAGGATACTCACTCATGGGGTCAGTCTTCCTTCCATTGGCCCAATCTAGTGTTAATTCTCTATCTTTCCCTAAACGGGCTGACCTTATCCTCAGTATAAAGCAATCTGAATCGAATCGAATCCTGTCAACATGAATTCCGCCTGAATTTATTGTGAAAAAAATGAAACGATCTTTTGTTCACCAGAAACACCCCAAACCTGTATACTTAGACCATATCAACTTATTCAGCCTTTTTTGTGAGGTGGGGATGGAAGACCTAAGCGGTCAGATTATTAAGGGTTATGAACTACATGAAATGATAGGGGCGGGAGGTTTTGGTGCAGTTTATCGAGCTCACCAAGCCATTGTTGACCGCGAAGTCGCCATCAAAATTATCTTACCCCATTACGCCAGCCAAGCTGATTTCATTCGACGGTTTGAGTCGGAGGCACACCTAGTCGCGCGCTTGGAACATATCCATATTGTGCCATTGTATGATTATTGGCGTGACCCCAGTGGGGCCTATTTAATTATGCGTTGGCTACGCGGGGGCAGTTTGCAAGGTCATATTAAAAAATTTGGAGCATGGTCGCCGGAACTGGCTGCCCATCTGTTAGATCAGATCGCTGCGGCTTTGATGGTGTCCCATCGGCATAAGGTCATTCACCGCGACCTGAAGCCAGCCAATATCTTGCTAGATGAAGACCATAATGCCTATCTGACCGATTTTGGGATTGCGAAAGACCTTGGAGGTGGAGACAGCCGCGATGAGGGCGGGGTCATTGGCTCGCCTGCCTATATGTCCCCCGAACAAATTCGCAGCGGCCCGATTACCCCACAGACCGATATTTACGGTCTAGGCATGGTGATGTATGAAGTTTTAACGGGTGAACAACCTTTTGCTGGAACCACCGCCTCCGATCTAATTATAAAGCAGCTTGGGCAACCATTACCCGAATTGCGTGAACTGCGTTCCGATCTACCGGGTGACTTAAATCGCGTCCTGCAAAAAGCCACAGCCAAAGACCCAACCGCCCGCTACCTTGATGCGCTCAGTTTTGCCAAAGAGTTCCGACGAGCCATTGGGGAAAAATCACACATCGGTGAGGCGGGAACACTGGGGACATGGATAGATGTTGAGGACAGTGATGAAATTTTTATCTCCATTAGTGATTCCACCACTCGGCTTCAAATTACAGGCGAGATGTTGGGCCTCACCATCCCGTTGGAGATTAGCAATCCTTATAAAGGTTTAAAGGCGTTTCAAGAAGCCGATGCGGATGATTTTTTTGGACGCGAAATTCTCATCCAACATCTCATCCATCGCATGAACGAAAAACACTCGCTGGCCCATTTCCTTGCCGTGGTAGGGCCAAGTGGCAGTGGAAAGTCGAGTGTGGTGAAAGCCGGGGTGCTGCCCGCCCTACGTAAAAATGCAATCCCCGGTTCAAGCCGGTGGTTTGTAGCCGAAATGACCCCCAGCAGTGACCCGATAGGTGAACTTGAAACAGCCTTACTGCGCATCGCCGCCGAGCCACCGCCTGATATGGCCCACCGCCTGCGAGATACATCTAATGGACTGCTTGAGTTACTGCCGGAGGTTTTGCCGGACTACCCCAATTGCGACTTTTTATTGGTGATTGACCAGTTTGAAGAAGTCTTTACACAGGTTGAAAAAGAGGTTGACCGCGCCCATTTTTTGGATAGTTTGCGCATCGCCAGCAGTGCCCCCAATATTCCGTTCAGAGTCGTCATTACATTACGGGCCGATTTTTATGACCGCCCGTTGTTATATCCCGAATTTGGGGCATTGGTACGGGAACGCACCGAAGTGGTATTGCCACTTTCGACCGAGGAATTGGAACGCGCGATTGCTGGGCCAGCCGAACGCATTGGCATGAATGTTGAAGCAGCCCTAATCGCATCTATCATTGCGGATGTGCGTGAAGAACCGGGGACGTTACCCTTATTGCAATATGCATTAACAGAGGTCTTTGAGCGACGGCAGGGTAAAACGTTAACCTTAGAAGCCTATCAAGTTAGCGGGGGAGCTTTGGGAGCATTGGCCCGCCGTGCCGAAGACTTATTTATGGAAATGCCAGAGGATGAACAATTAGCCACCCGCCAATTGTTTATGCGCCTTGTCACGTTGGGGGAAGGGACGGAAGACACCCGTCGGCGGGCACGTTGGGCTGAGATGATTTCTATGTCCGGTGATGCAGAATTGGTGCGCCATGTCCTTGAGAAATTTGCCAAATTTCGGTTGTTTACGCTCGACAATGATCCCCAGACCCGCGAACCTACGGTTGAAGTGGCCCATGAAGCCTTGATTCGACAATGGCGGCGTTTGCGGGAATGGTTGGACGACAGCCGCGAAGATTTGCGGATGCAGCGGCGATTGACGAGTGCCACCGAAGAATGGCTGAACCAGAAAAAAGACCCCAGTTTTCTCGCCAATGGGGTGCGGTTGCAACAATTTGAAGCTCTTGCCAATAGTGGTCGCTTGGCATTGACCCAACAGGAAATCGAGTACATCCAGTCCAGTGTGACCGAACATCAACGTCAAATGGAGGCCGAAAAAAACCGCCAAGAACGCGAATTGGCCCTCGTCAAACAAGGGCGAGATCGCTTACGGGTGTTGTTGATTGGGGCCAGTGTTGCGGCCATTGTCACACTTATTTTAGCGATTTTTGCTTTTAATCAGCGCAGTGTGGCTCGTGACAACGAAGCACAGGCCAAGTCAAATGAGCGCCGCGCCATTGCGGAATCGAATTTGCGGGCCACTGCCCAAGCGGAAACACAGGTCGAACGTGACCAAGCCCTTGCCAATGAATCACGCCTACTCGCTAATTTGTCGTTGCAGCAATTGGCAGTTGACCCAGTCGCGGCCTTGGATCTGTCGTTGCGTGCCCTACCCAGTGTTTCTACCCCACGCCCCTATGTACCTCAAGCTGAGTTTGCTCTGACTCGTGCCCTGCAAGTCAGCATGGAACGGGCCTATCTGCAAGCCTTTGAGGGTTCTATTCGTGGAGTGGCCTTCGATAATGGTCAAATTGCAGTGGGGGGCAGTGGGCTAATCCTTGTTGAGGACCAATTAAAGAGCGATTCTGTTACCTCACTAACTGGGCATGAACGGACTGTGCAAGGTGTTGAATGGGGGCCAAATCATCAACTACTCAGCTATGATGACCAAACCGTGCGGGCTTGGCAAAATGGTACGCTCATCAACACCTATACCGCGGATCAGCAGGTATTATGCGCGACATGGCAGCCGACCGCCGATGTGATTGCGATTTGTGCTGGGCAGAACCTTTTCATTTGGGCGCCTGCTACCAATACGGTCGCCGATGTACATCTATTTAATGCCCCTATCCAAGCCAATAGCGCGGCATGGTCACCAAATGGTCGCTGGCTAGCGGCATGGGACAGCACCGCGCCCGGGGCTGCCCCCAGCACCGTTATCATTTGGGATAGCCAATCCGGTGAAATTGTTGTTGAGAATAATGCAGCCCACACCAACACCATTAACAGCGCCGCATGGTCGCCGGATAGTCAAACATTCGTGACCGTTTCGGCAGATTTCACTGCCCAAATTTGGCAGACGAATACTGATCCAGTAGCGCTGACGGGCCATATCGGAAATATCGTCGGAGTGCGCTTTGTAGATGATACTCGCTTTGTAACATGGGGCGAAGATGGGACAGCCCGTCTATGGAATACGGCAGGTGAGGCTCTCGCGACATTTGGCGGCGGTACAGTTGCCATCAACATGATTTACCCTTCGCCGGATAGCAGCAAAATATTGTTGGCCTTAAATGATGGCACAGGTGAAATCTGGGACATTGCATCAGCGGCTTTAGTGACAGCCTTGCGCGACTTGACCAGCGTTATTCAAACAGCCACATGGCGTGACGAAAATGGATTAGCCACTGGCAACGCTGATTCGCAAATAAGGATTTGGAATGCCACGACTGGGCGACAAATCAATAGCCTATTGGGGCATCAAGGGCGTTTGGTCGGGTTACGCTGGTTGGATAGTCAACAATTGCAGAGTTACAGCCAAGACGGGTCACTGCGCATTTGGCGGGTATTTGATGCCAATGATGTTCCACAAGGGCGTGGCATAGAGTTGGTTTTGGCGGGCCACACCAACCGCATCGAAAATGCAGAATGGCTAGATGACAACACCATTATCAGCAATGGACGTGATGGCACCGCTCGTAAATGGTCACTCGATACCGGAGCAAGTCTGGTTTTGGAAAATGAATCCGGCGACCCACGCAGCATTGTATGGAACCCTGATGCCAATCGTGTATTGGCGTATGTACCAGATGCTGATGGCAAAATATGGGATTTAGCGACACAAACCGCATTATTGGACATCCCCGGCCCAATCTTTAATGCCCTGTGGCTAGACGAAGGTATTCTTATTACCCGTCAAACAGGCGAAACATTGCTTATCAATCCCGATGATGGGCAACGCATTGTTGGCTTGGAGGGCCATACTGCCCCGGTCAATGATGCACAGGTTTATGGTACAACCCTCGCCACCGCCGGAGCCGACAGCATGATTTATCTGTGGGATTTGTCGCAGGCCGATGGTGGATTGATCGCCCCGACTCTTGCGCTATCTACCGATGGCCGCCAGCCCGTGCGGTTGCAATGGAGCGCCGACGGAACACGCCTATTGAGTGGCGGCTTTAATGGGGATGTGCGTCTGTGGGATGCCAAAACGGGTGAGGTACTGCTGTTCTTGACCGAGAATCAGGAATTTCCAGCTCGTAGTGTGCGTTTTAGCCCTGACGAACAATACATCGCCGCGCCAGTCGGTGAAGCGGTGTTCGTTTGGAATATGGCAGGTGAACTTATCTGGCAAACCAACGCCCATAACGATTCGGTCTTGGGATTAGACTGGTATCAGAATGGCGACACACTACGTCTACTGACGTGGGGGGCGGATGGCACAGCCCGTCTATGGGATTTTCCATCGGGGGTGGAAGTGCTGCGTTTGACCGATACGGATGGCATCAGTGAGGCCGGGTTTAACAGCACGGGTACACAAATTATGACCGCCGGACGGAGTGGCACAATTTTGGTGTGGCAGGCATGGCCGAATGTGGACGCTGCAATCGCTGATGCAGAATCTTGTTGTCGCACCCGCCCATTATCCGAAGAACAGAAGGCCGCTTTCAACATTGCGGAGTAGCAAACAATCACTGAAAGGGTTTAACAAGGAATCATGCGTGAAGCTGTAATCGTTGCCGGAGCGCGGACTGCTGTCGGCAAATCACATCGGGGAGTCTCCAAAACAGCCCGCCCCGATGACATGGCTGCTACCGTTATTGCTGATTTGCTGCGTCAGACCGACGGCAAACTCGACCCCGCCGAAATAGATGATCTGGTCATCGGTTGTGCTTACCCCGAAAGTTCACAGGGGTTAAATTTTGCCCGGATTATCGCACTACGAGCGGGTTTACCCGTGCATGTGGCGGGGCTGACAGTCAATCGGTTTTGTGCCAGCGGCCTCCAAACCATCGCCCAATCTGCCGAGCGCATCATTGCCAATGGTGCGGATGTAATTATCGCAGGGGGGGCCGAATCCATGTCGCTGATTGTACGTGGTGGCACACGACGCAGCCCCAACCCTTATCTGGCCGAACATGCGCCGGGGACGTATATCAATATGGGCCTGACGGCGGAAAATGTGGCGGATGAATTCAAAGTGAGCCGCGAGGATATGGATGAATTCGCGGTGCGGAGTCATCAAAAAGCTGCCCACGCGCTGGATGCAGGCTATTTTGCTCAAGAAATCGTGCCATTTGAATTTGAAGAAACCGTCATCGGCAAAGATGGTCGTCCCCAAACAATTACCAAAGTGCTGAAAGAAGATGAGCACCTGCGGCGGGATACGACCCTACAGAGTCTGGCGAAATTACCCCCCGCGTTTAAAGAAGGGGGGCGGGTCACGGCAGGCAATTCCAGTCCCCTCAGTGATGGTGCGGCGGCGGTTATCATCATGGAGGCCAACAAAGCCGCCCAATTGGGCTTAACCCCACTGGCCCGTTTCGTCGGGTTTAGTGTGGCTGGGGTGCGCCCTGAGGTGATGGGGATTGGCCCGATTGAAGCGATTCCCAAAGTCCTCAAACGCACAGGTATTCATCAAGATGATATTGATCTGATTGAACTGAATGAAGCCTTTGCCACCCAATCCCTAGCGATTATCCGCCATCTGGAACTCGATCCGTCCAAAATCAATGTCAATGGTGGGGCGATTGCATTGGGGCATCCGCTTGGCTGCACCGGGGCAAAATTGACCGTACAGATGATGAATGAGATGAAACGGCGCAATGCCAAATATGGCATGGTGACAATGTGCATTGGTGGTGGTCAAGGCGCGGCGGGGATTTTTGAGAATTTGAATTAATTGAATATGGGCCTATTCAAAAGTGGGGCATTTCCAATCACTAGGAAAGTCTCACTTTTTGTTTTTAAGGAAAGTTGGCAAGTCACGCTATAATATGTTTGAATATATAGCAGTGTGTTTAATTTTTCGCAACCTATGAGCTAGAGGGGATTATAGTTTCGCAAATGGCTGACCGTACCTTTGTTGGCAAATCTGCCGACTCTTTTCAGTTTGAACACATCCGCTATGAAAAGCGTGACCGCCGCGCCACCATCACCTTTAATCGTCCGAAAGTCCTGAATGCCGTCAATTATGGCATCCTCAGCGAATTGAACATCGCGCTCAAAGACGCCGCGTGGGATGATGAAATTGGCGTCCTCGTGTTAACCGGGGCGGGTGAACGTGCTTTTTGCACCGGGGCCGATTTAAATGAGCAGCAACAATTCGTCAAACGCCCCCGTGACTATTACAAATGGATGGGTGAATTTATTGAGGTGCATGAACGCCTGCGTAATCTCGGCAAACCCACCCTCGCCCGTCTAAATGGGATTGTGGTCGGCGGTGGAAATGAATTTAATCTCAGTTGCGATTTAGCAGTGGCGGCGGATGATATTTATATCCGGCACGTCGGCACAAGTCATGGCAGTGTGCCATTGGCAGGTGCAACACAATTTTTGCCGTTGGTGGTGGGGGAACGTCGAGCCCGTGAAATTTTACTGCTGAATGAAGAAATCCCCGCTAACAAAGCCCGCGAATGGGGCTTGGTCAATTGGGTTGTGCCCCGCGCCGAACTAGATGCCAAAGTAGATGAAATCGTCGCCAAACTGTTGGCTAAGTTCCCCGAAAAAACACGTTATACCAAGCAGCAACTCAATTTCTGGCGCGATCTTAGCTGGCATTTGACGATTGGGCATGGACGCGATTGGTTAGCCATCCATAATACCAGCCCTGAAACATGGGAAGGTGTACAAGCCTTTGCCGAAAAACGTCAACCTGATTATGATGAAATCCGTCGCCGCTGGGCAGATGATGAAGCACCAGAATGGCTCAATGGCGAAATACCGGATTCCAACCCTTAATCAGAATGACGAGTAACCGATGCCAATCAGCGATGCCAGCCTGCTCAAAAATATCCCGTTATTTGAATTGCTCGACGATGAGGAGCTAAAAACGCTAGCCGATAATCTTGATGAAGTGAATTATATAAGCGGACAAACCATTTTCTCGGCGGGGGATGTCGGCGGAACTATGTTGATTGTCTACAGCGGTAAGGTCGAGTTGTTTTTGCAAGACAAACTCGGTGATCGGGTGCACCTTGGGCATGTTACGCCGGGGAATCTTTTTGGTGAACTTTCGCTGTTGGATAATGAAGAGCGCTCGGCCAGTGCCAAAGCCGTTGAAAATAGCCAGCTTTTTGTGGTTGACCGCAACGACATCGAGCAACTTATCAAAGCCCATCCCCATGCGGCCTTGGATATGATGGCAATCTTGAGCAAGCGCATCCGTGATGCCAATATTTTGGTGCGGGATCGGGTTACACGCAATGTAAATGAAGAGATTGCTGTACCTGTCACATTGGGTGAACGGGTCTCGGATTTTTTGACCATGATTGCTGGGGACATTCGATTTGTGTATGCCAGCATGGTATGGTTTGTGGTATGGATTGTGTGGAATCTTGATATTATTCCGGGCATTAAAGCGTTTGACCCTTTCCCATATGGCCTCCTGACGATGGTCGTTTCCTTAGAGGCCATTTTCCTTTCATTGTTCGTGCTGATCAGCCAGAATCGACAGGCCGCCCGCGAAAAAATCCGCAACGATATTGAGTATGAAGTCAATTTAAAGGCCGAAGTTGAGATTCGAGATTTGACCAAGCAAGTTGAGCAATTGCAAGAAATTGTGTTGAAACATCTGGCTTCGATTAATGCGTTTCAAGCGGCCCGCTACACCGAGATGGCGAAAAAACAAGAGGATTATCGAGAATAATAGACCCTATTGAGTGAGAGTTTTTGGAGGGATAGGATGTACGGAGCAACGGTCGAACCCATTGAAGATATTCGTACTGACGCGGAGAAATTAGCTGGATTCGAAGCCCGGATTGCACGCGGGGAAAAAATCGAGCCCGGGGATTGGATGCCGGATGAATATCGCCGCCAACTCATTCGCATGATTTCCCAACATGCCCACAGCGAGGTAGTAGGGATGCTGCCGGAAGGGGCCTTTATCACCCGCGCCCCTAATCTGCGTCGCAAGTTGATTTTGATCGCCAAAGTGCAAGATGAAGCGGGGCATGGGCAATATTTATATCATGCTGCCGAAACGCTCGGTGCAACCCGCGAAGAAATGCTAGACGCACTGCTGTCTGGCAAGGCTAAATATTCCAGTATTTTCAACTACCCCACCCTGTCATGGGCCGATATGGGCGCGATTGGTTGGCTAGTAGATGGCGCGGCCATTCTTAACCAAACCATGCTGGCAAGATGTTCGTATGGCCCCTATGCGCGGGCGATGGTGCGGATTTGTGCCGAAGAAAATTTCCACCGCCGACAGGGGCAGGATATTGTCATTACCCTTGCGCTGGGCACACCCGAACAAAAAGCGATGATGCAGGATTCGATTAATCGCTGGTGGTGGCCGACGTTGATGATGTTTGGCCCGCATGACACCGACTCCTCCAACAGTGCCGTGCTGATTCGTTGGGGCATCAAAACCAAGACCAACGACGAACTGCGTCAGGCCTTTGTTGACCAGACAGCCCCCGAACTGATGGCACTTGGTTTGACCATCCCCGACCCTGATTTGCACTATGACGCGGCTACCGAACATTGGCATTTTGGTGAAATCAATTGGGACGAGTTTTGGAATGTCGTCAAAGGCAATGGGCCATGTAATGCTGAACGGATGACAGCCCGTCGCCAAGCGCATGAGGATGGCCTATGGGTACGTGAGGCAATGGCAGCCTACACGGAGAAATATCAATCATGACTGACACACATACACGCGATACTCAATGGCTCCGTTATATGGTGCTGCATCAGGAACGTGAAGATAAGCCCCATCAGCACGCCGGAACGGTTCATGCACCAGATGCGGAAATGGCTCTTTTAAATGCACGGGATGTGTTTGTGCGCCGCCCCGAATGTGTCAGTTTATGGGTCGTGCGGGCCGACCTAATTTTTACTTGCACCCAAGAGGAATTGGCACTTCATCCAGATTGGATCGAGAGTCTTCAACCGAGCGGTAATCCTGTTGAAAAATACTATTTTTTCGCCAAGCTGACCCAAAAAGGTCAATTCACCCATATTGGCGAAGTCGAGGCCCAAAATCCAACCCATGCTTTGAAAATAGCCCTACAAGCATATCCCGATACACATGGCTTCGCATGGTGGGTATTTCCGGTCAAGGCGGTTTTGAAATCCACCCCCGATGACATTGCCGTGATGTTTGGTCCGGCAGCAGTTAAGGATTTCCGCGATCAAGCCAATTTTCATGCCCTCTCGGTGCTGCGAAAATTAATGCGGAAACAGGAGGTCGAAGAAAGTCATGAATCCTGAATCTAAACAGGCCTTGATAGATTATCTGATTACAATGGCCGATGATGAACTCATTTTAGGCCATCGCAATTCAGAATGGTGTGGACACGCCCCCATCCTAGAAGAAGATATTGCCTTTGCCAACATCGCCCTTGATGAGATCGGTCATGCGATTGTGTGGTACGAATTGGCGGCGGATTTGCAGGGCGAGGAGCGTGAGGCCTATGCCAATCACATGGTCTATTTTCGGGATGTCCGCGACTATCGAAATACTCAACTGGTCGAACTCCCCAAAGGTGATTGGGCGTTTACGATGCTACGCCAATACCTATTCGATCAATTTGAGATGATGCGGCTCGAAAAATTAGCCCAAAGCAGTTATGCGCCATTTGCCGAAGCCGCTACTAAAATCCGCACCGAAGAAATTTATCATCTGCGCCATACCCAAGCATGGGCACGCCGTTTGGGGTTGGGTACAGAGGAAAGCCACCGCCGGATGCAAGCAGCCCTCAATGATTTATGGCCTTATGCTCTAGCCCTTTGCGAGCCATCCAATAGGGCAGAATTGTTGACGCAAGGGGGCTATATTCCAGATAGTCGTGCGCTCAAAACAGCATGGCTGGAGCAAGTAACAGCCTATTTGGGTGAAGTTGGATTAGCCATTCCGACAGATTCGAGCAACCTGCCCCTGTCGCGCACTCATCATACTGAACATTTAGGGCAGCTATTGAGTGATTTACAGCAGGTGGCACGTCTAGACCCAATGGCGAAGTGGTAGATGGAATAACTGAGATGATTAGTGATGTAGTTCAAGAAATTTGGCAGGCACTGGACGAGGTGAAAGACCCGGAAATTCCAGTGGTGTCGCTGGTGGAAATGGGTATTGTGCGGGATGTCGTGATTGACAAATCGCAGGTGATTATCACCATTACCCCGACTTTTTCAGGATGCCCCGCCCTGCACGCCATGAAAACCGATATTGTGCAGCGATTGAATACCCTTGGCTATGCGAATGTCGAAATCCAAACGACCTTCACGCCAGCATGGTCATCTGATTGGATTAGCGAGTCGGCCCGCGCCAAATTACGTGAATTTGGACTGGCCCCGCCGCCGATTCATCACGGTGATTTGAACGTGATGTTATGGGAAGTAGCCACTTGCCCTTACTGCGGCTCAACCAAGACATCAATCCGCAATAGTTTTGGGCCAACCGCTTGCCGCATGATCTATTATTGTAATGCTTGTAACCAACCCTTTGAGCAATTTAAACCCTTATGACCGACAATATTCTCATCGAACGCCCTGCTGAGTACGTGGGCCTAATCCGCCTCAATCGCCCCAAACAAATGAACGCTCTCAATCAAGCCACTTTTGATGAACTCCATGCTGCCTTAACTGATTTCGCTGATGACGATACCATCCGCGTTGTTGTCCTGACGGGGAGTGAAAAAGCGTTTGCAGCGGGGTCGGACATTAGCGAGATGCAGGATAAATCAGCGGTGGATATGCTGGATTACGGCGAACACCGAATGCAGCAGTGGGAATACATCCGCACCTATCCCAAACCTCTGATCGCAGCTGTCAGTGGGTGGTGTTTGGGCGGAGGCAATGAACTGGCGATGGCCTGTGACATGATCATCGCCAGTGAGACAGCTAAATTTGGACAACCCGAAATCTCATTGGCGATTATGCCGGGGGCGGGTGGTACGCAGCGCTTGACCCGTGCTGTCGGCAAAATGCTGGCGATGGAAATGGTGTTGGCAGGTCGGGTACTATCGGCCCACGAAGCCCAGCATTATGGCCTTGTGAATAAGGTCGTCCCACCTGAACTTTATCTTGAAAAAGCGATTGAACTCGCTCAAAAAGTCGCAGCCCAAGCGCCTGTCGCCACCCGCCTCGCCAAAGAAGCGATTCTTAAAGCATTCGAACTCGCTTTAGATGATGGCCTTGTTTTTGAACGCCGAAATTTCTATACCCTTTTCAGCACCGAGGACAAACAAGAAGGCTTCTCTGCTTATCTTGTCAAACGCCCTCCCACATGGAAAGGGCAATAGCCAAGATGGATACCCCCATTTTAACCGAACAGCAGGGCGGTATTTTAACCATCACCCTTAATCGCCCCGAAAAACTCAACGCCATGACTGACCCCATGTTGGAAGAGTTGCTTGAGGCTCTAAAACAGGCCGAACGTGATCCTTCCGTGCGTGTGGTAATTTTAACGGGGGCGGGTCGTGGGTTTTGCCCCGGTCAGGATTTGGGCGCAGCAAAAGAACGGGGCAGCGAAACAGGCGATTATGGCTATGGTAAGCATCTGCGCGAGACCTATAATCTCGTAATTTTGCGAATGCGCCGCTTACCCAAGCCAATCATTGGTGCGGTTAATGGGCCAGCCGCCGGAGCAGGCATGTCTATCGCGTTAGCTTGCGATATGCGAATTGCAGCCGAAAGTGCTGTTTTTGTGCAGGCGTTTGTCAAAGTCGGCCTTGTACCTGATAGCGGTGCAACATGGTTATTGCCGCGCTTAATTGGGCAGACCCGCGCCCTCGAATTAATGCTCACTGGACGCAGGGTATCGGCACAGGAGGCATTGGAAATGGGCATGATTCATCAGGTCGTACCGGATGACCAATTAATGTCCTGTGCCCAAGCAGTCGCCCAAACATTGGCGAAAGCCGCCACCAAATCCATCGGCTATATTAAGCGTGGTTTGGAATTTGCCGCAACGCATACCCTTGAAGAGAGCCTCGAATATGAGGCCGATTTACAAGATATGGCAGGCCGCACCGCTGACCACCGCGAAGGTTTGACGGCATTCCTTGAAAAACGACCACCCCACTATCAAGGTGAATAATTTTTATGACGATTGAGACCATCAAAAAAATCGGCGTGCTTGGCTCTGGTACGATGGGTGGGGGTATCGCACAAATCGTAGCCCAAAGCGGCTATGAGGTGCTGTTGTATGACATCAACACTGAGATTTTGCAGAAGGCGTTTGGCAAAATTAGTGGGTTTATCAATCGTGCTGTCGAAAAAGGCAAGATGACCCGCGAAGAAGCCGATGCTGCCATTGAGCGTATCATTACGACGACTCATCTAGCTAACATGGCAGGCTGTGATTTCATCATCGAGGCCGTGCCGGAAAAATTGGAATTAAAACAGACCCTTTATGAAGAGTTGGATACGATTACCTCTCCCGAAATCATTATGGCAACTAACACCAGCACCTTGAGCGTGACTCAGATCGCCAGTGTCACCAAAAATCCGGGGCGGGTCGTCGGGATGCACTTTTTTAACCCCGTGCCACTAATGAAACTGGTTGAGGTCATTGGCGGGGCAATTAGCGATGAAACCGCTGTCCAAATCACTGTGGAAATGGCAAAGCGGCTTGGCAAAACGCCCGTTGTCACTAAAGATGTCCCCGGTTTTATCGTCAATCGCGTGGCCCGTCCGTTTTATTTGGAGGCGCTGCGCCTGTTGGAAGAAGGGGTGGCTGACCATACCACGATTGACCGTCTGATTCGTGAAGGCGGTGGATTTAACATGGGGCCGTTTGAATTGATGGATTTAATCGGGCTGGATGTCAATTTTGCCGCGTCAGTTTCGGTCTATGAGGCCTATTTCCATGAGCCGCGTTATCGCCCCAGCCTATTACAGCAGCGTATGGTCGAAAGTGGTCGCTTGGGTCGAAAAACAGGACGCGGGTGGTATGAATACGGCGGGGGTGAGAAATAATGAGCCATGTATGGGTAATTGGCGACGGGACGCCTGCTTATGAAATAGCCAAGTTAGCTCAAAGTGCAGGCCATCTAGTGTTTACATCTTTTGTTGATGAGAAAGGGAACCCCGACGAATTAATTTATGAGCAGTCGCAACAAGGGTTTGCTCCATTTACGCGCCAACCTGAAGCCAATCCTGATGTCATTATTGAAGCAATAATTAGAAAATCAAAAAAGCTGACCGCATGGCGTGGTTATGCTGTTGAATTACGGAAGAGCTTATCAGATACCCCAATGCTCGTTTCAACTCTGTCTGCCAGCGCAACTGAAATTAGCGCATGGGTAGCTAGAACGAAAATGGTTCCTCGCCAAAGCATTATTGGTTGGGCTACGCTGCCCCCAATAGAACATTCATCGGCAGTTGAGTTGCTACCAACTCAGTTTTCAAATGAGAGGGCATTAGGCCTAGCAAAAGATTTTTTCACCAGCCTTGGCAAAGAACCCGTCATCATCAAGGATTGCGTAGGGGGAGTGTTGCCGCGTGTGGTGGCAAGTCTCATCAATAACGCGGCCTATGCTTTGATGGAAGGGGTTGCCAGCGCCGCCGATATTGATGCTGCTATGAAACTCGGCACCAATTACCCTTACGGCCCGTTGGAGTGGGCGGACAAGATTGGCCTCGATCAAGTCTTGGGAATTTTAGAAGCCCTGTGCGAAGCCTATGGACAAGACCGCTATCAGCCTGCTCCCATGCTGCGCCAATTGGTCTATGCAGGCCATTGGGGGAAACGTACCGGGCGTGGTTTTTACGAATATCGCTAACTCTTCACATTACTGCCGGGGATTTTAGTTTCTTGGCAGTTTCCCACGCAAATTTAGCCAAAAACAAACCCCCACCGGACAATTGTTGTACAATTTTCATGGGCAAAGCACAGATTTTAATTACAATATAGAATAATGTTGTTTCGATTTTTCCAAACTAGAGGGTTTCAATGACACTTTTAACCCCTGACCCCGGTTTGCTTGGCAATACCATCATTAATAACCGCTACCAACTGGAAGACTATCCCAAAGAAGGGATGTTTGCCTATGTCTATCAGGCGTTTGACAATCAGTTGGAACGTCAAGTGGCGGTCAAAGTATTAAAGCCTCTCCGCACCCCAAATTCGGAATGGGTGGATCATTTCCGCAACGAAGCCACTGCATTAGCCCAATTGGAAAATCCTTATATTGTGCGAGTGATTGAAGTAGATACCGACACCAATTCTGGCCTCGACTATCTAGCAATGGAATGGCTGGGCGGGCAAAGTTTAGCGGAATGGCGACGCACCGTAGCAAACCCTTCGATTGAAAATATGCTCGACATTGCTATAGATATTTGCAAGGGTCTACAGGCGATGCACGATCGCGAACTGATGCACGGTGACATCACCCCTCGCAATGTCTATCTTGAACCGGATAATGCTGGTTGGCGTGCCAAACTGATTGATCTCGGTTTGATGTGGCAGTTGAAACATACAGCCCCTGCGGAATTGGACGGTACATTAGCCTACGCCGCGCCGGAACAACTGACCAGCGACAGTATTGATTACCGTAGTGATATTTACAGCTTAGGGGCACTCTTATTTTTCCTGTTTTCAGGCCAATACTATCTCCCAACGCCTCTCATCAATCAAAATGATGACCGTGAACAAGTTCGGCAGGTTATTCTTTCGGAACCAGCCCGCTCGCTGCAAAGTGTCTTGGGGGCGTGCAACAACGAGCTGAATAATCTGCTCTTGGCGATGCTCGAAAAAGACCTAAATGCCCGTCATCCTGCGACGGTGGCCGAAGTCGAACGTCAATTAGAAACTATTCTGCACAGCTATGAGCACGAAACCTCGACAGGCAGTGGCCGAGTTAAATTGGAACGGCCTAGCTTTGTTGATAACATTGAATTGGAACTGGAACTGTTTATTGCTGACCGCACGGCTGAAGATATTCGCACCCAATTAATTAGTCAGATGGTCAGTGCAGGGCACTTACCAGAATCAGCTTTACGTGCCCCTGACCAAGCGATTGTGCCTTTGTTGTTTCAAGGCGGCGAAGCCTATGACTGCTATTTCTATAATGAAGGCAGCGGGGTCTATGAAAGTGAACATCGCCTACGCATCGCGCTGGCAACCGATAGCAACAATCCTCACAACCTATACTATACCGAGGCACTACGTGGATCACTGGTCTTAGAATGTCTTAAAACTCCACGCTATCCGAATAGTTTAGTGGTGCGCCGCATTTACGAAGCCTCAACTGACATGGGCCTACAAAACAATATCAATATCCCAGCGCGGCTAAAATTTACCAGCCGTGGAGCAGGTTCTAGCACGGCTCAAAACATCCCCGACCCGATTATTGAATTACTCAAGACCAAACCCAAAGAAATTGAGGCCGATGCGCAGGTAATGCAGCGTTTAGGTTACTGGCGGAGTCACGTCAATGCGTGGAAGCGGTTGGTCAGTGAGCGGGAATTTGAAGTGGAGTTTGTGGACTATCGCTGGCGAAATGCGCCCAATAATACGGTCTTGGTATGGTTTTATCTCAACGAGGAAATCAATATCCCGTGGGAACGGTTGCGGGCCAGTGTGAATGAACCGCTCTATTTGCGCCATTACGCCGTGGCAACTGTTGATGACGAAAATAGCCATGACATTCTCGACAGCGAAGATATTTTGCTGGGTATCATCGAACGGTTGGATGAAAACACGGCGGCTGTCCAAGTACGCCTTGATGCTGGGTTTTTGGCACAGGCGGATTCGGATGAAATGTTTCCACAACCCGGTTATCTGGCCTGCAAGATGCTGCCCGATTTGGCTCCCATCCGCCAGCAAGCCGAGGCACTTGAGGCGTTAGGGCGGGGGCGTACTCCCAATTCTCGGTTATCACGCTTTATTTTTGATGCTACCCAAGCTGCGATGCCGGGAGAAAATGGGGAGTTGATTACCCTCCGCCGAGATATGCTGCTATTGGATCGTTTAGATGCCGAACAACGCAAGGCGATTGAAAAAGCTCTCAATGCGCCTGATTTGTTCTTAATTCAGGGTTTAGCTGGCACAGGTAAAAGCACCTTGATTGGCGAGTTGTGTTATCAATTTGCCAACCGTGACCAGCGGATTTTAGTTGTTACGCAAACAGGTGAGATGGTTGACCGATTACTCACCACTTTGCCACATCACCCTTCCATCCGCCCACTCAGAGTGGGTAAAAGCCGCACTGGATTTACCCGCGAGGCGATTGTCAATACATGGTTTAGGCGCATGGCATTGGATGCGAGTGAACGACTGGCAAACCGAGACCATCAGCAAGAAATGGCCGCGTATCTTTTTGCGGATCAGGGCCGTTTGCAACTATACGTGAGTACACTTGAACAAGATGCTGAACAACGCCAACAACTTGAGGTAAATCGAGAACAGGCCCATAAGCTGCTCGACCCCGTGCAAAATGCGCTGGCGACGGTGCAAGAACGCGAACATGAACTTTATACCCTGACCGAACATTTGCTGGCCGCAAGTCAGGCGATTAAAAATGATGAGGCGGCTGAATTTGAGCCTACCCCCAACTCCCGCTGGCGTTCTGAGATATTTAATGTGGTCATGGCGCCGGAATATCAGGCTTATCTCAATCGCTTGGTCGAGGCCATTAATCTGGTCGAACAGGCGCAACCGGGCGGCACCAAAGAATTGCTCGAAGAAGCTCTCAATACGCAAGATTATTTGATGATTCAGCGGCTACGTCAGGGCGTGCAAGAAGCCAGAAATTGGGCACACCGCGTAACTTCAGTATTAAGCGTTGGCCCGCTTTTAGCCCAGTCCCTAGAGCAATCGGCTAACTTGTTGGGCATCCTGCAATCCGACGTGGATTCACTGCTCAAACTAGCCTCGCTCTATGACGATATTCAAAATCAATACCTTGCGGGTACGGAATTAGCCCTTGCGTCGGTTGCATTGAAAAACATGACCAACCCGATGCCGCGCATTGATAAGGTCGTCAACAGCTATCAGACCTATATGAATGCGTTCCGTAAGGTGCAAGAAACGCAAGAACTCTATAAACAAGCGGTTGAACAGGAAGCCGCTCTCGCCGCCGAAGTAGACTCTAAACAGTCTATTTTGACATGGCAAACACAGGTCAATGATCTTCAACAGCGGCCCCTCCAAGTTATTGAATTCATTAAAGAGACGGCGGTTGAACTGGAACAATATGCCAGCGCCAAAACAACAGGCTCGTTGGCAAGTGCAGACAATCAGGCGTTGCTGACGCTGCAACAATCTATCACGGATCAGCGTGATCTGATTACCCAATGCCAGAACATCCAAAGTTCAATGGATGAGGCCATGACCAGCATAGGCGAATGGCTTCTGAGTGGGCAAACCATCGCGCTGGGTGAATATCTGCCCAATCCACTGGTTAAAGCATTAGAACAGCATCGGTGGGCTAGTGAAGACCCCATTTATCGGGCCATTACCGAGGCCTATAGTATCTGTCGCGGGGCTATCGCAGAACTTGACCGGGTCATCCCCTCTAAATATTTCCTACTCAACGCCAAGCCAGATAAATTGCTGAGTGACCGCCTACGCGATCTCTTTGACGACAAGCGCCAAGCGGATAAATTTAACTGTGTCTATCCTGCCAATATCAACAAATTTACTCAACAGTTGCAGCGCATTTTGTCGGAACGCTTGAAAAATGCTCGTACCTCTCGCAAGGCCGATGCTCAGGCATGGCTACCTATCGTCAGTGAATATTATGTCATTGTCGGTTTTGAGAAACTGCTCAGTCGGCAGTTGGTAGCCCATTCGGCACGGTTAGCCGAACCAATCGTCCAGCAAGGGCGGCATCGGTTGGTTATGCACGAACTGCTGCCGCGCGTCATCAAAGAGCAGCAACTCGAATTGCAGCGGCTGGCCGAACAGCTTGACCGCATGAAAACCATGCTTTCAGCCAAAGCCAAACGTGCTGAACAACAACGTGAGCAAGTGACCCAAAAAATGGATGCTCATATTGAAGCTTTCCGTTCAGCCATCCATCAAGTTGAAACTCAACTGAGTACTAATATTTATGCGGAATTGCAAACGCTACTTGACCAAATTAATTGGAAACTAACACCTGACCCGGTCGGGGCCGCTGCATTGTTAGAAGAAACTTTGCATCAGGCCCATGAAGCTATTGACCAAATCTTTGCAGGGCATCACGAAGTTTTAGCTAATGCCCGCCAAGAATTGGCCGAGGCGCAGATGATTAAAGCCCAATCAAGAGAGGGGATTCAACAAGCCCAAAAGGATATGGGCCAACTCAAACGGGAAATTGCAGCTGAGACTGAAACACTGAAAAGTTTGCAGGCTAGTTGGCAGCAATGGGAGAATATTCACCAACAGACTGGAATTGCTGCCGAAATCCAAAGTCTATTTACGCTGGTCTCACGCGGTAAAAGTGTACAGGCCATTTTGGAGATTCGAGACAACATCGCCCAAGTGTATGAACAAACCCATCAGGCACTGGCTGAAAGTGTACAGGTTAGTGAAGCCCGCCTTGCTCAAAAGAAAGCCACCCAAACGGTCAACCCTGACCAGTTAAAGGCGGAAATGAGCCAAGCGGATATTAAACGCCAATCTATGGCCCAAAATATCCAACGCGAGATGGAACGAATTGGCGGACAGCGGCTGGTGATTGCCCTAAATGGGACACGTCCCCCTGTTGATATTACGCCCGAAGCATTGACAGCATGGCAACGGTTGCTGGATCTCATCAACAAATTATTGGCTGAACTCAATGCCCTGCCCCGCTATCTCGACCCCTTGACTGTGCTGGATACGCTGCTAGATCAATTGCATATCCTGACCGTCGAAAACGCCGAAAAAGTGAAACAACTTGCCAGTGAGCGCGATCTCTTGTCACAACGCCAACTTCAGGCAACCCAGCAGTTTGAGCAATATACGCATGACGTGGAGATGGAACGTACCCTGTGGGAAGAAATCTACCATGCCATCCCACGCCATCTGCTCGAAACACTGGGGCCAGTTCAAGATATTCATTACGCCGGCTACGTGCGGAAGGTGATGGAGCGTGCTTGCAGCGACGAATGGCAGCAAGAGTGGTCGCGCCAATTGATGTTGATGGCTGGATTGGAGCGATTGGTACAGGGCTGGATTGCACGCTTAGGGGAACAACGTTCGAGCGATACGGTAGATTTGCGTGAACTCTATCTTGCCAACGTCAATGTGATGGGGGCGACCTATAACGAACTTAACCAAATTGGGCCATATCACCGTGAATATCGGCCTTTTGATGTGGTGATTATTGATGATGCGCAGCGGGCTACCCCATCTGAACTGCTCTTGGCGATGTTAAAAGCGCACAAAGTTGTCCTAATTGGGGATGCCCAGCAATTACCACCAATGGTCGGTGAGCAAACCCTGTTAGAAGCCGTGCAGTCGTTCAATCTGTCGCCTTCAGAGACGGAACATTTACAACAATCCTATTTCTCGAATCTGTTCAATTCGGCCCCGCAAGCATTGAAAGCCACGCTCACCCATCAATATCGAATGCACTACGCGATTCGGGAGGTAGTGAATACACTCTATCTGACCGAATTGGTGGGTGGACATCAGCGTGAACATGGCCTTATTTTGTCGGCGATTACTCCCAATATCAGTGTGATTAAAATCTCAACCCCCGCTGAATCAGCCTATGTTGAGGAAAAAACAGGGGGCAGCTATCGAAATCAAGGTGAGGTAGAAACAATTGAACGTCTGCTGCGCCAGATGAATGATGCGTGGATGAAACAAGCTGAGGGTGGCACGTCCAAATCAGTAGGGATTATCACCTTTTATGAAGGCCAAGCCCGACGCCTAAGAAGCCGACTACAAGGGCCATATCGAGCGTTAGAAATTCAAATCGGTACAGTGGATGAGTTCCAGAGCGCGGAATTTGCGGTCATCTTGGTAAGTTTGGTACGCCAGCAAGCAGTCAATGACCTTAGTAGGTTGACAACATCTCTTTCGCGGGCCAGTGAATTATTGGTGGTGATTGGTTCAGATTCAGCCACTAATGGCAGTTACGTCTATCAACAACTACTCGACACCATTCAACAGGAAGGGGCGCTGCTCGATGTTTCACAGTTCGCCTAGAATTGATACACGCCTCGCCGAAGAGGTCATGGCCGTCGAGCGCCAAGTCCCCGGTTATCAAGTCTTAAGCGCCCACCTCTATACCGCGCCAGTGGCCTATTTTCGCGTGACGTGTGAAATATTGCAGGCCCGTCGTCTCAATGTGATTGAGGAGTACGTCTTACAATCAGCCATTGAGCTTTCGCCCGCCGCAACCCCTATGGAATTAGCTGAGGCACTCGGCGTTGATGAGCGATTTATCAACGAGGTCACGACCAACTTTACAGAAAAACTGGCCGTTCTCAAGATTGGCAGCGGTAATACCCTCTCGGCCACCGAAAAAGGCAAAGATTTTTATAAACGACGGCAAATCCCCAAACCTCCACGCCTAGAAAATATCGAATTAGCCTATTTTACGCCCTATTATGCGTTTATTGGCCTGCCTAGTGGTTATAGAGAGAGCAATCTGGAAATTGCTCCAGCGTTACCCGGTGTCCCCCCGCTAGAAGAATCAACACTCAAGCAGGTAGTGGATCAAATTAACAAAAACACCCTTGCGCTGGCAACCCAATCGGCAGGCAATCCGGTTCACAATCCCGAAGCGGGTCAGTCGCTAGGCACGATCCGCTCGGTTGAACTGACCAATCAGGGTTCTTGGAATTGGGCTGTATTAGTGGTCTGGGATGCACTGGAAAAAGAGGTTTTTGTTCGACTAAGTAACATGAGTCACCCTAGCACCCCACCCAAAGAAATTCGTGGATTTGCACTGGATGAATGGCTAGAAGATGCCAATGTCCGGCTGGATGATTTGTTGCAATTAGAGGATGCTGATTATCAAGATTTTGCTGATCTCGCCCCCGCCAACCGTACCCAACTTTCGGACAGCCGAAGTGGGATGGTGGCCCGCTTGGTCGAGAGCGAACTGCGCGAATTGCGTAATCCGACGGGGGGCATTCTCAACCGGAGTATTTATGAAGGGGGAATTGCCGAAATTCTCCGCCAACAGGATATTCCAATGGCCCTACGTGATGCTTTGAAACAAGCTAAAGGGCGTATGCTGATTGTGGTTCCGCGTCTGACCGATCAAATCATGGACGATAACTTAATTGGTCAATTTCGGGAACTAGCAACGCGGCGTGTCATTAGTGTCATTGGCTGGGGCACAGCCAGTCAATATAGTGATGAGGACAGTGCTCCATCCCTTCAGCTTTTAAGCAAATTGAGTGAGATCAAAACGCCAGAGGGATTGCCAGCCGTTATTGTATTGTGGCTTGGCAGTCAATATAGCAAAGATATTATTGTAGACAACCGCCTGCATCTGTGCGCCACGGCTCATTGGGTACAACATCATGATAACGATTTACCCGGTGTGGAAACAGTCTACAAGGTCACGATTCATGAACAAGTGACACAGGCTGCTGAAACAATTGAACAATTGTTTTTTGAACATATCGCCAGTAGTTGGGAAAATCGTATTCAAAGCCCGGTCAAGGAGCCCGATGTTGAATTATTGTCGGGTTATCTAGCTGCCCTAGGGGCGATTGGACGCCTTAGTGAAGCTGCTATGCGTGCGGTGAGTCTGACCCAAGTGCCCCATCGCCATTTTCAACCGCTGATCCGCTTGTGTAAGGGTGCGACGGAAAACATGTATGGTGTCAACGCCGAAACCCGTACTGATCTTTTGCAAATCGTTGGGGAGGAGTGGCAAAGCCCCAACAATATCAGCAAAATTGGCGAGTTACTGGATGAGGACGACCGGGGGGCTTTTGCTAGAGTCTTGGTGCTGTTGATGGAGCAGTTATTAGGCGAAGATGAAATTGCTTTACGGACAACATTGGACAGCTATCAAGAAGTGTGGCGCGGCTTTGGGGTATTCAAAGAAGGCCAAAATGTGGATGGCATCATTGACCAAATTCGCAAACAGCGCAAAGTTAGCGGCACTGGGCGGCTGAATCAAACCAGATAGAATATTGGCTTGATTAGTCGTAGAGATATTCAAGCAGTTTATCAGGCAGGCTTGAAATCACATCTTTTTGGAGCCAATACATGATAATGCGGTTATCGAGTGATTCCTCGGTAATCAAGCCCCCATCTTTCAATTGGGCCAAATGACGTGACACCGCCGACGCTGAAAGATTCAGTAGTTCGGCAATTTTTTTGCCATTCATTTTGCCATCGCTGCGTGCAATCAATTGTAGAATTTTGAGGCGGGTGGCATCCCCTAATGCTTTCAGTGTAGCGAGGGTTTCTTCTTTGGCTTCTTCGATTTGGGCTAGGCGTGCAGCGGTGCGTTCACTATCGAACAAAATAGTGATATTGCCATAACCAAAAAACATGGTCATATGGGTCGAGATACGATACACCGGAATCAGTGCAATTTCGGTGAAGGGGTAATCGGCTGGCAGTGGTAGCGGTAATTTTTTATTACCCAATAACTGGTCAAGCAAAGCCCGTCCACCGCTGCGGGCCATTAACTCTTCCTTATCAATCAGGCCTTTTTCCCAAACCGGATAGAAGGTTGACACTTGGGAACTGAAAAAGGTATCCCAATAGATTTGCCAAAGGTCAGTCAACCGCTTTTGGAAAGCCGGAATATCTTCAGTAACCTTATCCATCGGGACATTTTCGCAAAAATATTGATAGTAGTTGGGTTCACTGTGTTCCAGCACCTTAGTGAGGGAAGGCACGGTCAATTCGATATTTTCCAGCGTGGACAAGGGAACAACCCGCCCTGCCAAATGGAAAATAAAATTGACCTCATCCATGGAACGCACATATTCGATAAACCCCGGAACATCATCGTGGTTGGGATAATTGACCGCCAATTCCAGTAGGTCACGCCCCTGATGAAAGGGTTCAACAATAACACGCAGTTCGTCCCAAAAATCCGAAGGCAAGGTTTCGCGGGCACTATTGGCCCATGCAATATGCCGCCGACTATCCAGCAGGGTCGTCAAACTAATCAGCATTTCATAGACCACTGATGTCCGAAAACGCATCATCGAGGTAACTTCATCGGTGACTTCAATCCCATGCAGCGGCATACAATACTTCCCTTATCGTGGATACGCGAACTTCTTATAGTTTTACAGACGTTCTCAATATTCTATATCTAACTTTTTTAAAATACACTCAGAGAATTTAACTTGGACATTAACCCGCGTAATTCCACCGTATCCCGCGGCAGGCTAATCAGTTCCTGCGCACCAAAACGTTTAACTTTTTCGCAATTTTCAGGGCTGCATTGTTCAGCTTGGCGTGTCACCACCGCGATTGGTGTCAAAGGAGCCGCAATCCGAATGTAGCGCACCAAAAAGAGGCGGTCACGTTGGTGGGTATCCAATCCAACAAAAATGAGATCATATTTTTGGGTACCTAATTGATTTAAAACAGTGCTTTGGTCGGGGATGTTGGTAAAAGAGAGGTCGCGTTGGAGCAGGCGGGTCAGGGTGTCGCTGAGAACATCGGCTGGCCCATTGGGTGAATCTACCACCAAGATACGAGCCGGAGCGACATATTTGGGAGAGGGTAGTGATGGCTGAACATCGGCTTTGGTTTTTGTGAGTGTCATCCGCGTTCCCCTTTTATTTGATTTATTTTACGATTGCACAATTATGCAATTGAACGAAGTGTATAACAGCGCATTTGAGATGTCAAGTAGGTGGGCCTGCGAAATACTACGCAAAACAAAAAGGATGGGCGATTTGTTCACCCATCCTTTCATTCGGTTGAGAAACTTAGTTTTTTAGAGACCAGCTTCTTTGCGGAGCAGGTCGGCCTTATCAGTTTTTTCCCATGCTACGTCCAGATCATTGCGGCCAAAGTGACCATAGGCAGCGGTCTGGCGATACTGAGCGCGGCGCAGTTTCAGGTCACGGATAATGGCGGCGGGACGCATATCGAAATGCTTGTGAATGAGGTTTTCAATCACGTCATTTGGAACATTGTTGGTGCCAAAGGTTTCGATAGCAATGGACAGCGGACGAGCCACACCAATCGCATAGGACACCTGAAGTTCAAAGCGATCTGCCAGACCTGCGGCCACCACATTCTTAGCAATATAGCGGGCCATATACGCGGCAGAACGGTCAACTTTTGTCGGGTCTTTCCCAGAGAACGCACCGCCCCCATGCCGAGCAACCCCACCATAGGTATCAACAATAATTTTACGACCGGTCAGGCCGGCATCGCCCAAGGGGCCACCGACCACAAAACGACCAGTTGGGTTGATGAAAATCTTGGTGTCGGCATCGAGCAAGTTAGCAGGAATGACAGCCTTGATGACATGCTCAATCACGTCTTTGTGAATCTGGTCGTTGTCAATTTCGGGGGCGTGCTGGGTGGAAATCAAGACAGTATCAACCCGTTTTGGCTTGCCATATTCATATTCAACCGTGACTTGGCTCTTGCCATCAGGGCGCAGATAGGGCACTGTGCCATCACGACGAACAACGGACAAACGGCGGCACAATTGATGGGCCAGCGAAATGGTTAGCGGCATCAGTTCGGGGGTTTCGTTGCAAGCAAACCCGATCATCATACCCTGATCGCCCGCACCCGTCGCTTCAATTTCAGCTTCAGACATTTTGCCTTCACGGGCTTCAAGGGCTTTATCTACGCCTTGAGCAATGTCACCCGATTGTTCTTTGATGGAGACAATCACCCCGCAGGTATCCGCATCAAAGCCAAATTTGCCGCGTGTGTAGCCAATATCTCGCACCACGTCACGCACTAACGATTGAATATCAACATAAGTGCTGGTCGTGATTTCGCCAAAAACCAAAACCAAGCCTGTCGTCACAGATGTTTCGCACGCAACACGCGCATTAGGGTCTTCTTTTAAAATAGCATCCAGAACGGCGTCTGAAATTTGGTCACAGATTTTATCAGGATGGCCTTCGGTCACCGACTCGGAGGAGTAAAAGAAGCGCGGTGAGGTCATAAAGGTGTTGTTACTGCTCATCGAAACCCTTTCCACATGATTGAACAAAACGGGTAAATGAAACGCCCTCTGGGTGGGGCATGGACTCAGAGGGCGCGTGGGTGCTAGAGCATGTTACCGCTTATCGCAAAGGCCAAAGCGGATTTTGACACGTCGCTCTCATCTTCCAGAAAAATCTACCGGAATTGGCACCTTCGGCAGTGTTTATGGCCTGACTACACACTGGCGGGTTGCCGCGACATCATCGGGCCGGTCCCTCCGTCGCTCTGGATAAGAGTGTTTTTGATTTTGTTTGATATTCTGTTTTGCGGCGCATAGATTACCAGAGGTACTAGTCACTGTCAACGGTATATCTCTCGTCTTGTGCAAATGTGTTATGCTTATAAGGAGCTATTGCTAATAGAAAGAACCTACCCCAATATGACCACTTCCCCACACCCCGACATGCCCGATTTACAGAAGGCCTTTGATTTTACAGAAGAAGATTTGGAGGCTAATTACCACAACTGGATTACCGAACGGCAAAAACAAAAGGCTGTCGGTCATGCAAATGATTATTTTTGGCTGTTGGGGCTTGGGTGGGGGTTAGTATTTGTCACCATTATAGTCACAATAATTTACCGACTATCGGCTGGTTGGGTACTTTGGTGTGTTATATTCGCCCTCCCGATAACCCTTGTTGCCTTGGTTGAGAGATACAAAATTGTCTATAACCTTAATCACGCAATACTTGAGACTATTGAGGGTTACAGCGTCTTGTACTATAACAAAGCAACCGCAGCAGGGCGCCCGCCATCACATCCATCAGCCCGCTGTTTTCTGGAAATTCAAGATAGTAATGGTCTTAGATTTAGCATTACTATTCCTCAATATGAGGCATTGCGTAACGGGCAACTCTACAGAGTTTTCTATTTACCAACAGGCAGCTTTATCCTCTCCATCGAGCCATTGTTTTAATCCAGTCAGCCAGTCGGTGGCAACCCGCCTATACCGCGCCGAGCAGACACACGTTAATCTCCCAAACCTAAGACCAACTTAAACGTAGAGTCATAGTAGAATTACCATAGGACAGGAATCAGCTTTATTCATCGCTAATTCCTGTGTTTCAAATCCGGCAAGGCATGTTTCAAAACTGTTTCATATCTGCCATTGGTCTGTAACAGAACGATGCTACGGTTATACATGCCATAACAGGACATGCACTCATTCATTATTTAGCCAACCCATAGGAAGTGGTTATGGCTTCAACACGAACACAACCTCCAATAACCGAAGTAGACGAGAAACCGAAAAGCCCACGTCGGCAGGTTCAAACCACCGAACCCCGTGAACTGCAACTGACGGAGCATATGACACGCCGTTCGTTAGTCAGCCAAGTGGGTATGGCACTGATGCAACCTGCCAATTTTTATCGTTCCCTGCCTGCTAGTCAATATTCCCGTCAGTGGGTCTGGGTGGGTTTGTTAATTCTAGGACTGGTTGGCTTTAGCGCTGTACGTTATGACACTCTGAAAAGCGACGATACGACCGCTGCAACCGATACTAGTACTCCCATAGATGAGGGTATTTCAGTTGATGGTGGTAAGGGCGGCGGTGGTGGTATTGATTTTGGTGGCATTCCATCCGACGCTGGCGGCGCTCCCACTACGACCACCGATACTAAAGCCACACCTGAAGAAGTGACTGCCAAATGGTCAACTGCCCTTGAGGCAGCGGGTGAAGTCGTGCTGCAATGGATTGTGATCGCTATTTTGCTGATAGAGGTGTCCCTCTTGCGGGGTCGTAAGCCTCGGATGGGCCACAATTGGCAAATTGCAATTTATTCCAGTTTGCCCCTCGCATTAATGGCGGCCTTGCAGTTGGCCTACTACTATGCAGGTGGCAAGATCGGGCAAGAGGGCATGTCCGGCCTCATTGACCAGTGGAAAGGGTATGCCGACCTTTCAGAATTTCAGAAAAATGTCGCCTATTCGCTGTCTACTCGCCTCACCTTGTTTTGGCTGTGGAGCCTAAGTCTGCTCTATCTTGGGGCTCGCTATGGCCTAAAAGGGCGAGCATGGTCAGCTACACTAGTTGTCCTCATTTGGGCGGGTGTGTTAGTAGTTGGCCCCGTCGTCGCGGGCTGGGTTGAAGCACCCAAAGACGAAACCCAAGCTATGCCCAGCGATGTGCCAATTGACCCCAGTTTGCAACCGGGCAGCGATCCGTTGTTTGATGGTGGGGGCAACGAGACAGTTCCTGAGACTCCATCCGAACAACCGTCGCGGGCTCCGATGAAAGGCTAGAGATATGGCAAAACAAAACGGCAATCATAACAACAATGCAACTTTCATCAGTGGCTATGGCCTCCGCAAGCACTTCAAATTAGGCGGACAACTGGTTCGGGCGCTAGATGGGGTAGATGTGGAAATCCCCAAAGGTCAATTTCTTGGCATCATGGGGCCCAGTGGTTCCGGTAAAAGCACATTGCTCTATGTGATGGGTGGTCTAGACCGACCCACGGGCGGCGAAGTCATCGTCGGAGATAAATACCTGCACAGCATGAATGGTGAGGAATTGGCCCGTTTTCGGCGCGAAAGCATCGGGTTTATTTTTCAGCAATTTCATCTCGTGCCAACTCTGACGGCGTTGGAAAATGTGGCTCTACCGGGGGTTTTTGCAGGCATCCCGCGTGAAGTGCGCGAAAAACGATCACGCCAATTGCTCAATACGTTGGGCATGGGTGAACGGCTCGATCATAAACCCTCACAACTTTCAGGTGGTCAGCAACAGCGCGTCGCCATCGCACGAGCCTTGTTTAACAATCCGCCAATTATCATGGGTGACGAACCCACCGGAGCATTGGATAGCAAGACGGGCGAAACCGTGATGAACCTACTACGCTGGTTGGCAACTCGGCAGGGCAAAACAGTCATTATTGTGACACATGATGCTGGCGTTGCCAGTTACGCAGATCGTCTATTGCATTTGAGAGATGGGCGCATTGTAGACGATATTCCAGCCGCCCCACAGGAGATGGAAAACCTCCATGTCAATCGTTAAATCACTAAAAATCCAACTCTTATCAGCCCTGCTCATTCTCTCGCTGCTCATTGTCATCGGAGTCGGCATTTCAACCTCCGATCAAGTGGCTGCTCAAGATGGCGGTTCAGGAGCAACCTCCACGCCCATCATGGTGGTTAACCGAGCCGAGCCCTCTCAAATTACGGTTGGCGGTTCACAGGGAGCCTATATGTCCATTTTTGGGACGGGCTTTACAGCATCCACCACCGTTCAATTGATGGGTTATGGCACATTACCCACACAACTCATTGATAATGGGTCGCTCGTGGTCACATTCCCCAACAATGTTGCAGCGGGTCAATATGTGATTCAAATTATGGATCCGGTGGGTGGCATCGTCACATGGCCTGCCCCAATAACAGTCCAAGTAGCCCCAACCGCAACACCGACCAGTACCCCGCCCCAAGCTATCTTTGTAACAGGGGCTGAACCTGCCCAAGTAATGGCTGGTCAAGGAGGCATTCTCTCGGTCATTGGCGGAAACTTCGCCAATACTACCGTGGTTCGGCTGATAGGGGTTGGGTTGCTTACCACCACATTTATCAACAGTGGAGCATTGACGGCTCAATTGCCCACCAACTTGACGCCCGGGGTCTATAATATTGAGGTCAGCGACCCCTTGGGTGGGACACAATATGCCCCCAATGCTCTAACCGTTATTCCTGTGCCGCCAACGGCTGCCCCAACCAATACTCTAGCCCCTCCGACGGCCACTCTAGAGCCTTCAGCGACACCACAGCCTTCTACCCCAATTCCGGGGCAACCTTCTCTCTTGGCGCGGAATTTTTCAGTCAGCCCAGAGACCATTGCCCCCGGTGGTACGGTGACGCTCAATTTTGAAGTGGTCAATCAGGGCAATCGTACAGCACAGGGCGTCTCAGTGGCTGTAGATTCGGGCGGAAAGTTTGTCCCGGCCAATGGTCAAGCAACTGCCACTCTACCCGATATTCCAGCGGGTGGGCGGGTAAACGTAACACTAATGGCCGTTGCGGAGATGGATACCCCGGCTGGCCCAATTAGCGTCCCGATTACGATGGCCTATCGTGATTTCAGTGGTGAAAATTACACCAGCAAAGCGGCCTTGAGTGTCACTGTTGAAGAAGCCGCCGAATCATCCCAAGTTGTCATGTCCAGTTACAATGCCAACCCCAATCCCGTCGAACCCGGTGAGCCAATGACCATGACCGTCAACATCACCAACTCTGGTAATAAAACGGCTTTACAGGTGTTGCTGCGGGTGTCGGGTACGGATAATGTTTTATTGGCAGGGCCAGAGGGCGACAGTTTTCCAATTGGTGATCTTGAAGCTGGTGCATCCGTCACCCTCGATCTGCCCTTAATTGTGCGCCCCGACGCCAAATCTGGCCCGCAATCACAGCCTTTCACCATTTCCTATTTACAAGAAGGCGAGGCCCAACAAGCAGCAGGCAGTATGACCGTTCAGGTCAAGCCCATCGCTGCCCCCCTACCCTTGATGCTCCTTGAATCCTACGACTATGGTAAAGAGATTTTGGAGCCGGGTGAAGAATTCACCTTGAATATGAATTTGCAGAATGTAGGCAACGGCGACGCCACCGAATTGGTGGTGGTATTTGGCACAGTAGAATCCAGTGGTGATTCTGGTGGAGGCACACCCACCTCTGGCGGTGGCACAACCACAACGCCTAGTACAACCTTTGCCCCAGTAGGGTCCGGGGGCACGCAATACATTGGTACGATTGAAGCCAACGGCGCCAACAAAGCCATTTCGCAGGCGTTTATTGTCAACGGCACAACCACCAGTGGCGTCTACAGCCTGCCTGTCACTGTGCGCTACAAAAAACCGGATGGCACGGTCGGGCAAGATAATCTACGGGCGATTGTGGTGGTAGTTGCTCCGCCACGGCTCAATATCACCCTACAAAGCCCCGTGCCTGAACAGGTCAATGTAGGCGACCCTCTGCCCATCAGTTTGAATATCAAAAATCTTGGCACCAAGACCGTCAACTTCACCAACGTCAAATTTGAGGGTGAAAATGCCGATATTTGGGACGCCGCCGAGGTCTTTGTTGGCCCAGTTAAAGCCGATGAAGATACCACCTTTGGTACCACCTTTGGGGTTGCCAGTGAGGGCCATGTCAAGATTATGGTCACGATCTACTATCTAAACGACCTGAATCAAGAAGTCAGCATGGAACTAATCTATGAAACCGAAGCCGTGACACCCCCTCCTATGCCCGACGATAATGGAGGCATTCCAACCGAGCCAACACCCACCCCCGAACCCGAAGAAGAGGATGCCTCGCTGGGTGATGTTATCTTAGGCTTTCTTGGTCTAGGGAGTTAAATGCCATGTTTTCCGAACTCGCGGGTCTGGCGATTGGCAACCTATTTCGGGCGCGAGCACGCCTTGTAATGACGGCTGGCGGCGTAGTGGTGGGCACAAGCGCGGTGATTTTGCTAGTCGCTCTCACTTTTGGTCTGCAACGATCCGCTGAGGCAGGCATCGGGAACAGTACCGCCGTCACCGAAATCCAAGTTTATCCAAGCTGGGAAATTCCACCGGGGCAATCTCCAGAAGATTTGCCCCAACTGAACCTCGAAACCATTCAAAAACTATGGCGCATTCCGGGGGTGGCGGCGGTCATCCCCTTTGTGAATCTACAAGTCGGGGGCGAATTGCTGTCGGGCAAATATGTTGGGGGAGCCAACATTGTGGGATTAGACCCCCGCTTGCTACCCTATCTTGGCATCACCCTTGAACAAGGAGAATTGTCGCTGCAACCGGGGGAGATTATTGTTGGCCCCTTTGTAGGCGAAAACTTCTATGACCCCACCAGTGAATATTATGAGCCAATTCAAGTGGACGTGTTCAGCACACCTCTCAAATTCCACGTCATTAATTGGAACGATGGCACGGAGATCAAAAAAGATATTAAGGTATCGGGGACATTTGCGTCTGGCACTAGCTATGATTACACCATTTTCATGAATGTGAATGATGTGATTGGTTATAACGAATGGGCCTCTGGTCAAGAAACTGACCCGGATACCTTTACCTTTGGTCAAGTAATCGTCCGAGCCGAGAGCCGCGAAACCACCATTGATGTCACCAACGCCATCAAAGATATGGGCCTGAATGCCTATAGCATGGGCGAGTTCTTGGAACAGATGAATAATTTCTTCCGTACCATGCGCCTAATTTTGGGCGGGGTCGGCGGAGTAGCCTTGTTGGTGGCAGCATTCGGCGTTGCCAACACCATGACGATGGCAATTCTCGAACGCACCAGAGAAATTGGCCTGATGAAAGCGATTGGGGCAACTGACCGCGATGTCTTGACTGTCTTTCTATTGGAGTCCGGCCTTGTGGGGCTGGCCGGTGGTGTGACCGGGGTTATTCTATCCTTTATTTTGCGACGGGTCATTAATCAGGCCGTTGCCAATGCCCCGACGGGTGATGGCAGTGTCACCAATTTTCTGCCGTTTAATACCTCGCAAATCGGTGGCAATCTCATCATCATCCCCACAAATCTGTGGGTCTTTGCAATTGTGCTGGCGACATTGGTTGGCTTAGGGGCAGGGCTATTTCCATCGTTGCGTGCAGCCCGACTCTCGCCTGTCATCGCCTTAAAACAGGAATAAATTCGTGTGATGCCCTCTGTGCTACACTGGATGGTAGGCGGGGGGCTAATTTTTTGAGGATATCCTCATGGCTGACGAATTCAAATATGAATCAACACATTACCCGCACTTAAATGCAATGACCCTGCCCGAACTCATGGCTTATTTTCAGGCTGAACATCTTGATGAGGAGGGCAATGAGGATTGGTGGGCCTATGAAGACACAGCTCTGCTCATTCGAAAACTAGGGTCGAGTATAGGAATACAATTTCTTTTAGAGACCTATAAAACTATTGAGAGTACGGCTCAGAAGCGGGCTATCCTTTTGGCTTTGACCTATCGTCCAGCCCTAGATATGCCACAAGTGCATGATTTGCTACTAAAATCACTTGATGATCCCGACGATACCATCATCATGGACGCCATTGACGATTTCCGCCACCTCGAAAGATTTGATCTCTTGGATCGGGTGATGACCTTCAAAAGTCATCCATCCCCCTATGTTCGTGCCGCGGTCTTGCGTTTTATAGGTAGGCTTTTCCCAATTCAGGCTGTTCCCATGCTCATTGAAGCTATTCACGATCCTCATTTTATTCCCCGAGAAGAAGTGGCGGATACGATAGGCGAAATGGATATGGAAGATGACGAAAAACGTCAACTTTTCTTACCTTATCTTCAAATCTTATTGACCGATGAACATCCTGATGTTCAAGAGGCCGCTGAAACAGCTATCGCATTTATTGAAGGCACCTACTAGATGAATGGGAACAGAACGGCTTGCTGTAGCGTTCTAGGTTTAGGGAGTATCTACCAATTCGTGTTCAATAGCCTAGCAATGGAGCTTTACGTTTATTCTGAATTAGTGAGGAGAAAAATGATTTGACACGCAAAGCCTTGTTATTTACTCTACTGCTGGTGAGTATCATCACTAGCGCGTTAACAGGTGTCAATCCGACTCCTGTTCATTCACAAGACGGCGGAGGGGTTGAGCTACCCCCGCAGGTCATTGACGTTTGGCCGTTGCCCGGTGTCGAAATGGCCGCCAATAATCCACTGACCATCACGTTTGACCAACCGATGGATCAAGCTAGTGTTGTATCGGCGCTTACCTTTGACCCAGCGATTGAAGGTAGCCTGACGTGGACAGATGCACGGACGGTGGCTTTTGTTCCAACCGCCACATGGCCGACCGGGATGGAATACGCCGTCACAATCGGCACCGGTGCAACGACCATCATCGGCGTACCCTTTGCCGAACCCTATGCTTTTAAGGTCAAAACAGTCGGGCCACTCCAGGTTTCGACAGTCATCCCCGAAGATGGCTCGACAGGTATCGCCGCCGATTCTACTCTCATCGTGACCTTCAATCGGCCCGTTGTGCCCTTGGTGACTAGCAGCGAAATGGGCGATTTGCCCGTTCCATTAACCTTCAGCCCTGCGATTGAAGGCAAAGGCGAGTGGCTCAACACGGCAATTTATCAATTTACGCCCTCTGTACCCCTACAAGGTGGCACGACCTATACCTTAACCGTCGCCAGTGGCTTGACTAGCGTGGATGGGGCAGTTTTGGCCGATGATTTTTCATGGTCATTTAGTACCCTGCCACCGCAAATTTTGAGTTTATCGCCATCGGTTAACCAAGATACAGTACCATTGGAATCACCAATCACGGTGACGTTTAGCCAGCCAATGGATAAAGCATCTACCGAAGCGGCGTTCTCGGTCATTCAGGCTTTTACCTCCAATCCACCCATTGCTGGTGCGATTACGTGGAGCGATGATGCCACTATTTTGACCTTCACCCCCGCCGAAATGTTGAATATCAATAGCGCCTATCAGGTCATCATCAAACCCACCGCGATGAGTGCGTCGGGCGAGGCCATGCTTGATTTATCAACCGCATTTGGCAACGATGAAGGCTATATTTTCTATACCGTGCCTTACCCCGGTATAGATTCGACCTATCCTGAAAATAATGCGACGGATGTCAACCCCGGTTATGGCGCAAAGATCTATTTTGTCTCGCCAATGAATACCGAGACGCTTGAGGGCAAGATTCAGATTAACCCTGAACCGGAAGTCTGGACGCCTCAAGTCAACGGCAACCAAGCCTTGATGATTAACTTTGCCGCCAAACCCCTGACACAATACACCATCACCCTTTTGGCGGGGGCTGAAGATGTCTATGGCAATCCCATCGCCAATGATTACACCTTCACCTATAGCACGGTGGATATTCCAGTCTGGGCCACCCCCATCACCAATTACAGCGATGTGATTGTGACCGGGGCCTATCGAGAAAACACCACGATTGCTGTGTCGGTCAGTGGCAAACCCACTGTTGCATTTAATCTCTATCGGCTGGATATTGCGCTCCTCGAATCGGCAGTGAACTACTACAGCGATTCACGGCCTGCATGGGAAACCAGCGATAATCTGCTGCGCTCGTGGACGCAAACCTTTGATTCGAATGGTTTTGAAGGCATTGCTCGTGAAGTCTATCTGGCCTCGGAGCAAGGTGGTCAGTTGGCCCCCGGCCTCTATTGGCTGGTGATTACGGATGAAAGCAACCTTAACTACCAAAGCTATGACCAAGTGTTGTCAGTCGTCAATGCGGGGATTACCTTTAAACGCACCCCCGACGAAGGCTTCATCTGGGTCACGGACATGCAAACGGGTGTCCCAGTCGCCGATACCACCGTCACCGTTTATTATCAGGGTGAACCGATTGGGCGTGGTCAAACCGATGCCAATGGTATTTTCCGTAGTCCAATTGACAGCAGTCTGAGTAATTCGTTCATCAGCGTTGTGGCTGATGGCGCTGGGGTTTATGGAGCGTGGTATGGCTGGAACGGGGGTACGCCACCTGACCAAACCACCTATGTCTACACGGATCGCCCCATCTATCGCCCCGGTGAAACCATCTACTTCCGAGGGGTTATTCGTGACAAAAATGATATGACCTATACGGTACCTAACGCCCAGACAATTTGGGTGCAGGCCGAAATTGGCTATGATGGGGTCTATATCTATGACGCGCCCCTTGAATTGAGCGAATACGGCACATTTAGTGGCGAAATCCAGATTCCCGAAGATGCCCAATTAGGGGATGGTTATATCAATGTCTCACTTGACTCCGAGGCCCTATCACAGTATTCAGGTGGGGTCTATTTCACAGTGGCCGAGTTCCGTGTACCGGAATATGAAGTCAGCGTAACAGCCCAACAGGATGAAATCTTCCAAGGGGATACCCTAAGTGCCATTGCTAAATCGAGCTACTATTTTGGCGGCGCGGTCAGTAACGCCCAAGTCAGTTGGTACGCTACGGCTAATTTGGCTTATTTTAACTACACCGGGCCGGGGAGCTATTCCTTCTATAATGATGAGTGGGAATACTACTACTATCAGTACATCGGTGAGGGCACAGGCACAACCGATAGTAATGGTCAATTTGTGATTCAGACGGATAGCACCAAATCAGATGCCAATGCGCCGTTGAATATCACGGTTGAAGCCACCATTACGGACGAAAGCAATCAAGCCATCACGAGCCGCACTACAGTCTTGGCGCACCCTGCTGATATTTATGTCGGCACGGCCAGCAATCAGTATTTCGGTTATGAGAAAGATCCCATTACGGTTGATTTGATTGCCGTCACAGCCGACAGCCAGCCTATTGCTGGCAAACACCTTGATGTCGAAGTTATCGAACAGCGTTGGGTACAAGTGCCCGATTCAACCCAATTTGGTGTGTACTATTGGCAGCAAGATAGCATTCCAGTCGAGACGGGTACAGTCACAACAGCCGCTGACGGAACGGCAAGCTATACTTTTACCCCACCCAACGGCGGCATTTTCCGCATCAAGGTCACGGGGTTAGATGACCGTGAACGTGCCAACAGCAGTACCCGCCAATTTTATGTGGTCGGCAGTGGCCCGATTTATTGGGGGCAGCCTTCGCAATATATCAACCTTATGGCGGATAAGGACACCTACAAACCCGGCGATACGGCCCAAATCCTAATCCCTCATTCGCTTTCAGGTGAATCCACTGTGCTGATTACCGTCGAACGTGAAGGTATTCTCAGTTACGATGTGGTCAAATCCGAAGGGGCGACACTGGTCTATGAATTGCCCATCACCGAAGACTTTGTATCGGCTGTCTCAGTTTCGGCAACCATAGTCAAAGGTATTGATGCCAACAACCCGAATCCAACTATCCGCACGGGCAGCGTTTATTTTAGTGTTGAACCTGTCCAACAACGCTTGAATGTCACGGTCACACCCTCAGCCGAGATCACCCAACCCGGCGACACGGTGACGTTTGATGTGTCCACTACCGACGCGGCGGGCAACCCGGTCTCGGCTGAGGTGGGTATTGGCTTGACGGATAAAGCCATTCTCTCGTTGTTGCCACCTAATAGCGGCCTAATGGAAGACACGTTCTATGGGTATCAAGGCAACTATGTTTACAGCTACTATTCGCTAACTTCGCTGCTGGACGAACTCACCGATAAAAATATCGAACGTGCCCGTGATGCCGAAGAAAGCGGAGCGCTTGCACCTGCCGCAGCCGATGGTATGGGTGGTGGCGGTGGTGGTGGCGGTGGTGGTGGCCTAACCAGCGTCAACGTCCGCGAGAATTTTGAACAGACGCCTTTGTGGGCACCGCATGTCGTCACCGATGCAAATGGCAAAGCCTCCGTCTCGATTGAGTTACCCGACAACCTTACGACGTGGAAATTGGATGCCCGGGCCGTTACACTTGATACGGCAGTCGGTCAAACGACCACCGAAATTGTCACCACGCTGCCCTTGCTCATTCGTCCGGTTGCCCCACGTTTCTTTGTGGTGGGGGATCGTGTTCAATTGGCGGCAGTAGTCAACAACAACACGCCTGAAGCGCAAACGGTACAAGTTATCCTAGAGTCTAATGGGGTCACGCTTGAAAGTGACGCCACCCAAACCGTCACCATCGAACCGGCTGCCCGGGCGCGGATTGAATGGAATGTCGTGGCCGAAGATGTGCCGTTTATTGACCTGACCTTTGGGGTCATCGGCACAGATTATTCCGACGCAGTGAAACCAACTCTCGCCACTGGGCCAGATGGTACAATTCCCGTCTATCGTTATACTGCCCCCGATACGGTTGGGACGGCTGGGATGCTGATGGACGCAGGTTCACGTACCGAAGGCATCAGCTTACCGACCCGCTTAGATACCAGTCGTGGGGAACTCACCATTCATCTCGACCCCTCCTTGGCCGCGACCCTGACAGATTCGTTTGACTATCTGAAAAACTATCCACATCAGTGCATCGAACAGACCGTCAGTCGTTTCCTGCCCAATATCGTGACCTACAGCGCCTTGAAAGATTTGGGGATTCAAGACCCCGCATTGGAAGCGAATTTGTTTGTGGCGCTTGAAGAAGGCCTCGACAAACTCTCAACCCAACAAAATCCCGATGGCGGCTGGGGCTGGTTCGGCGGGATGGAAAGCAATCCCTATGTAACGGCCTACGCTGCATTGGCCCTGATTGAAGCACGGAACGCAGGTTTGGATGTGGATGCCACCATGCTAGATCGGGCGTTGAATTTTGTGCGCGGTGATGTCAAAGCCGTGACGATCAATAGCGACGACTGGCAACTGAATCGGCAAGCCTTCTATGCTTATGTCTTTGCGCAAGATGGGCAAGCCGACCCGAATCAATTGGCCTCCCTCTATGACCAGCGGCTACGTTTGTCCTATGCCGCACGGGCCTATCTACTGATGGTCTATCAACAACTGAATCCTGATGCGCCCGAAGTGGCTGATTTGGTGAGTGATTTAACCAATGCGGCTTTCCTATCGGCAACGGGTGCTCATTGGGAAGAAGCGAATGATGATTGGTGGAACTGGGGCAGCAATACCCGCACTACCGCGATTGTCTTAGCGGCTCTTGTCCAAGCGCGGCCCGATAATGAACTGCTGCCGAATGTGGTGCGTTGGTTGATGGTGGCGCGTAAAGGCGACCATTGGGAATCCACCCAAGAAACCGTCTGGGCCATCATCGGCTTGACTAAGTGGATGGTACATACAGGCGAATTACAGGGCAGTTATGAATACACCGCCGACCTGAACGCTGGCAATATTGCAGATACGACCGTCACACCAGACACTGTACGCGACGGTCAGGTACTGCGAATTGCCGTGAGTGATCTACTGAAAGACGAACTGAACCGTCTGGTGATTGGGCGTGGTGAGGGCGACGGGGTGTTGTATTACACAGCCCACCTCAATGTGCGCCTGCCTGTAGATGCGGTTGAACCCGTTAGCAAGGGTATTACTGTCACCCGTCAATATTTCTTGCAAGGCGACCCTGAAACACCCGTAACCAGCGCCAAAGTTGGTGACATCATTACGGTGCGTCTGACAATCACCTTATCACAAGACATCTACTACTTCGTATTGGAAGACCCCATTCCGGCAGGTACGGAAGGCGTAGACACGTCGTTATTGACGACTAGCCAACGTCCAGAGGGGCCAGATTTGCAATTGGTCTCCGAGGAATATGATCCCTTCTGGTATTGGGGTTGGTGGTGGTTTGATCGCACCGAACTGCGCGACGAGCAGACCAATCTCTATGCCGACTATTTGCCCGACGGCACGTATACCTATACCTATCAAATTCGGGCCAGTGTACCGGGTGAATTCCAAACCATCCCGGCTCATGCCTATGCCTTCTATTTCCCCGAAGTCTTTGGCACTACGAATGGCACACTATTTACCGTTGAAGCTAGTGAGGCCGAGTAACCGTCCCAACATGATCAACTAGCCAATATGAACCCCCTTCTCGATAATAAGGTTAGGGGGTTTAGCTTATCAATAGGAATTTTATGAGTAGATCCCAAAAGAAACGTGGCTTTCGCCCAATTGTCGTGGGAAATCAGCGGTTCCGATGGAGATTTAGAGCAGGGTACGACAACAGTTTCATGGAAATTAGTGCCGAAGACATTCATGGGCAGAAATTGATTGTGACGCTACTAAATTGGCGTGATCCTTGGCTAAATCTAGCAGGTTTTGAATTGATACCAAACAGTATTCAGTTTTATACCTCTGTCCAAAATAACCCTCCCGTGATTACCTCTAGATTTGTGCGACAAGCGATCTTGTTCGCTTTATCCGAAGGTTGGCAACCAACTAAAAAATCATCAATGCCACTGAAGATTTGGTATCAAGATAATAAGTTTTCGCTCCTTGTCGAACAGGTGGTATCTGTCCCTGTCAATCCAGACGGTAGAATATTTAGATTCAAGCAGGGACAACTTTTACTAAATTTTGCATATGAACCTAAGGGAGATACATCTATGCCTGCCCAAGACGAAATTTATCAAAAACACGCCGACAAATATGATTTATTGGTCATGCGCGAGGACTATCAAGCGAATATCCTTGCGGCTTTGCAGAACATTTATCCTTTGCAAGGAGCGGAAGTGGTCGAATTTGGCGCTGGCACAGGCCGAATGACAGGCATCGTTGCGCCTTATGTCAAGTCCATTTTGGCAACCGACATTTCTAATCATATGCTGGCGGTGGCCGATGAAAAATTAACACCCCAATATCCTCATCTGCGTTTAGTTGTAGCCGACAATCGCCAAATGCCCATTAAAAATGCCAGTGCCGACATCGCCATTGCTGGGTGGAGTTTTGGTCATGCGACGGTCTGGTATCAGGAAAATTGGCAGGCCGAAATCAGTCAGGCTGTGGATGAAATGCGACGTATCTTACGTCCGGGTGGAGTTGCTATTATTTTAGAAACGTTGGGTACAGGCCGCGAGGTGCCCAATCCACCCACCGACATCCTAGCGGCATACTATAACTGGATGGAAAACGAGCAGGGCTTTAACCATACATGGATTCGCACCGATTATCGTTTTGAATCACCCGAAGAAGCTGATTTTCTAGTACGCTTTTTCTTCGGGAATAATTTTGCGGATACGGTCATGCATGGCAATCAAGTTGTTTTGCCGGAATGCACCGGGGTGTGGTGGTTAAGGGTTTAAAGCGGCTTGGACAGCCTTCCAAACCATCTCACCAGCCGTAAAACTGGCAGCGGTGCATTGGTCAATTGCTACCCAATGGGGGTTCGTTGTCCACTCATCCTCTAAGATACTATTGCGGATGATGCCACCCGTCACTTCAGCTCGATAGAAAAAGTGTAGGGTATGCCAATGTTTGCCGCTAGGAGTCAGGAAAAAGTTGTCCTGCACATGCACCAAGTCTTGGATTTTCGCTTCTAAGCCCGTCTCCTCCCAAACTTCGCGGATAAGGGCCTCAGTCACTTGTTCCCATACCTCCACCCCGCCACCGGGTAAATCATATTTGTGGCTATGAAGGTTATCCTGTATCAATAACTCGCCAGCCCCAGTGAAAATCAAGGCATACACGCTCGGTCGCCACACCATTTTTTCGACCAGCATTTCCACTGGCTCACCATTAATGTTGCGACCTTTGCGGAATTCGGGTGGCATAGGTGGTTTTATCCTTTAGTCAGCAGCGGAGCAATGGTTTGGAAAATTTCCGACTGGAAGCCTTCAATCACTTGTGAAGTTCCTGTCATACCACGCAGGCTATCATACGGAACGACAACGCCTGTCCAGCCTTCGGTGTGCCAATGCGCCAACTCGGGTAGTTTGATGTCGAGCAAGCCGGGGGGAATGGGCCAAGCATAGGCATAGAAATAGGGGCGTGGAAGGCCTTCACTTTGAGGCGCAAACCCAAAATTGAGATGTGGGGCTTGTTCAGTGGCCTCATTGGTCGCAAACCACAGGAAGGATAAATCAAAATGATGCGGCCAAAGTGCTATGGGCGACATCAACCCGTTTAAGCGGGCACGGAAACGGGCGGTAGCGGTAAAAACGGAATAGAGCGCGTCGGCATAGTCTTCGGCGATGGAAGGGCTTATGACAAAAGCCTCTGTATCCGTCAGTTTATCTTCGGGCAAGGTAATGGCATGGCCTAGATGGGCTAATAATGCGCTGGCCGCCTGCCCTAATGAGGCTTGGCTGTGACCAATAAGGGATATATCAACGGTGGGGCTGCCGGCTGCTCGATATACCAAATGGCTATCCACAAAATCCAAGACAAATTCACCACCAAAAGGCAATTGCCCCGTGCTTAGGCCTTCTGGCACAACTTGAAGACTGTGGTGAAGATGATGAGGCAAGGGTTGAAGGACTTGTAGCCGGATTTCACGTAAAACCTTGGAGGCACGGTGCAGACTGTCGCGGGTGTCGTCCCAAAAATTGAGTTCAGGCAGCAGCATAATCTATCCCTTGTAGAATTATTTTGACGATGAAGTAGTCTCCGATTGAGGGGCGATTGTTACACCCCTTGAACGTCCCCGCCAACTGACAATCGCAAATGTGCCAAGCACCATCACCACCATCACCACTAAACCCATCAATTTATAGAGGCGACTGGTAGTTAACAAAGCTACGCCTCCAAAGACAGCACTGAAGGTGTAATACCCCAAAACGATGGTGCGCTGTGAATAGCCTAAATCTACGAGACGTAAATGCAAGTGCCCACGATCACCCATCATCGGGTTGCGCCCTTCCATAATGCGGCGGATAGCCTGCCACGCTAAATCCATCAAGGGTAGGCCCATAACCAACAAAATAGTCGCCATTTTTGCGCCACCGATGATGGCTAGGCAGCCCAATGTGAAACCGAGAAAGGTCGCCCCACCCCCCATAAAGACTTTGGCAGGGTGAAAATTGTAGGGCAAGAAACCGAGGGTCGCCCCAAACAAGGCTAAGGGTAGTAATCCCACGCTAATTTGGTTGAGTTCAAAGGTGGCGTGTAGAAAAATAATAAAGGAAGCAATCGCCCCGACCCCCGCCGCTAAGCCATCTAGTCCATCTAGGAAATTGACGGTGTTCATCATCAGACCTAGCCAAAAAAGGGTGATGGTGACTGTTACCCAATAAGGCCAGTCGGACTGGGTATTGCCACTAAAGGGGTTGTTAAAACTCTCGATAAAGATGAGAAAAGCCACTGCAATCGCTGCTGCGGTCAACTGAGCCAGATAATTAACGATGGGTGAAAAATCATATTTATCATCGAGAACCCCCATGATATAGATGAAAACTCCGCCGACCAGCAAGCCAGTCAAGCGGATAATTTCATTAGAATCAGTGGTTTTCACCTCAGTAAATTGGGCCACAATCGCGGCGACAACAAAAGCCACCGCAATCGCCAAACCACCGAGTTTGGAGGTTGGGCGTTGATGCAAGCGGCGGCCTCCCGGCTTTGCCAAAATGTTCAGCCGATGGCCTAAACGAATTGCCAATGGGGTCAGCAGCGATGACAAGCCAAAGGCCACCCCAAAAACAAGCAAGAAAGTTGGCCCATGTTCCGACACAATATCTGTCATAGCTAAACTGCCATTGTCTATCAATTGCTCTCGGATACTGAAAACTGACTAGGCTGTGCCGAATTGACGATCGCCAGCATCACCCAGACCGGGTACGATAAACCCAATTTCATTCAGGCGCTCGTCAACAGCCGCCAAATGAATTGGAATGTCGGGATGGACACTTGAGAGTTTTTCAATCCCCTCTGGTGCGCCGATGAGACCTACATATTTAATATGGTGGACACCCCAATTCTTCAAAACATCTACCGCCGCGACGGCTGAACCCCCTGTCGCCAGCATAGGATCGAGAATGAGGCAGAGTTGAACGGTTGGTTCGACAGGTAATTTATTATAGTATTGAACCGGGCGGAGTGTACGCTCATCTCGATAGAACCCAAGATGCCACACTTGGGCGCCCGGAATCATCTCTAACATGCCAGCGACCATGCCGAGACCAGCCCGTAGAATTGGAACAAGGCCGATTTCTTGCTTTAAGCGATGCCCTTGTGCTTGTCCCATCGGCGTGTTGACCGTCAATTCATCTAACGCGAGATCGGCGGTCGCTTCGTAACACAACAATTTTGCCATCTCGCCTACCAGTTCACGGAATTGGCGATGTTTGGTTTCAGTGTCGCGGAGCAAGGCGAGCTTGTGTTGCAAAAGGGGGTGTTTAGACACATGTACTTGTGCCATAAGGGTGATCAGGGGCAATAACTCTTGCGCCTGAAAAATCCTCCTTTGTGAATTATTCATTAAAACTTTCAATCCAGCGCGAAAGATTATACGTGGCGGAAAGACGCATGTCAAAACATTATGGATACGCCTTTCGGCCATTTTCGCACTAGTTGACTTGCCTATAGGACAAGAGTATAATCCCAATGAAGGTTGCACAATTCATTGATATTGCATTAACACACCGTCAAGGCTAGTCTCTAGCGACTCCAGGAGTATTAGAAGTCAATGGCGCTTAAAGGTAATCTAGCGGTTTTTACTACTACGCAATTGCTCAATCTGATAAATCTTTCGAAAAAAACTGGGGTCCTTACACTTTATGAAGGTCACAAAACGGGCAAAAAATTAACTTTGGGCGATGGCCTCACCCAAATTGATGAAGTAGCTCCCGGCAAAGAAATCGCCCATCTCAATTTCCAACAAGGGATGTTGGTTTTTGCAGATATGAACGGCAAGGACGGTCACCTCGCCAGTGTTTTGCAACGCGCCGGAAAATTGAATGAAGAGCAGGCCCGTACTATCCGCGAAAAAGCCGCCACTTTAAATGATAAAGGTCTGGCTCTGCGCCTCATTAATGCCAATTATGTGACCAAAAACGACATTGTCCGAAGTATCCAAAAACACGCCGTCAGTATTGTGTTTGACTTGATGACGTGGAACAAAGAGCCGTTTGAATTTAAAGAAAATATTGCCCCCCCCGATAGTCACATTCTCGTGCCAATTGACCTAAAAAACGTTATTATCGAAGGCACGCGCGTCATCACCGAGCAAAAACACCTTGAGGAAGAAATCGAAAACCTCGACTTCGCCCTTAAATTCCCAGAAAACCCCGGTGAAAAATTCAAAAATGTGCAGCTTGGCACCAATGAATGGCGTGTAGTGGGTTTCATCAACGGCAAAAACACCATTCGGCAGATCGGCAAGGCCTGTAATATGACTGATACCGAAATTCGCCGGATTGTTTATGGATTATTGCAAGCTGGCTTGGTGCAGATGATTAGACCCCAGTCGGCTGAACAGCCCAAGCGTGGCACCGACCTGAAGCGGCAACAACCCGCCAATACCCGAATTGAGCGCGATGTTATCCAGCGCCTGATTGTAAAAATTAAGAATACCTAGTTTAGTCATCATTTTTTATCATCCGTGCCAGGGAGGGGGTTACTCCCAGCTTTCATGGTAGAAATGCGAGTACCGAGACACCTATGCAAACTGTAAAAATGGTTATCACTGGCCCTTTTAGTTCGGGCAAAACTGAATTTATCAAATCCATCAGCGAGATCGAGGTTGTCTCGACGGAAAGCCCTATCGCTAAAGATTCGGCGGAAGCATTGGAAAAAGCCAATACAACCGTGGCGATGGACTTTGGTCGTATCACCGTAGACGACGATTTAGTCCTCTATCTGTTTGGTACCCCCGGTCAACGCCGTTTCGACTTTATGTGGGAAATTTTGGCTGAAGGCATGTTGGGTTTTGTGGTGATGGTAGATAGCTCTAAGCCCGAAACCTTCCGCGAAGCCCGCAGCATTCTGGAAACCTTCCGCGCCTATGCTCCTACACCCTATGTGGTAGCAGCAAATAAGCAAGACCACCCCGACGCATGGAAACCAGAAGACCTACGCATCGCCCTGCGCATTGAGGACGAAAATGTGAAATTGCTTTCCTGTGTTGCCAAAGACAAGGAAAGTGTCAAAGAAGTCCTTTTGGAACTGCTCTATTCAATCCTAGAAGAGATGGACGCGCCAAAATAATTCATTGGTGTAGGGGCAGACACATAAACAATTTATTTTTTAACTCGCTAGGATTATTGCTGTGCCACTATTGGTAACTGAAGCGCCTAATCCCGGTATTATTCACTACGAAACCTATGGCCGAGGTCGTCCTGTTTTATTCTTACATGGATGGCTTGGCTCATGGGCCTTGTGGCGACCGACCATTGAAGCATTGGGTCAAGAATATAAGACTTATTCGATTGACTTTTGGGGTTTTGGTGAAAGCCGAGGGTCGGGTGATAATTCCGCCAACCTTCAAACTTTTAAAGTCGAGAGTTTTGTGGAGATGGTCAACCAATTTATGGAAAAATTGGGCATCCCCAAAGCCGCTATCGTCGGTCATAGCATGGGCGGAACGGTCTCACTTAACACTGGCATCAAATATCCCGATAAAGTCGTTAAGGCCTGTTGTATTGGCTCACCCATTAACGGCAACTCATTAAATTTGCTGCTGAAGCTCTCCGGTGTACCTGCCTTTGCCTTCATTGTGTGGCGTTTCCCCCCGCTATTGCGCATGTTCTTGCGACTCTACAGCCGCTTTATGGCAAAAGATGGCAAGAAAATGGCAGCTATGATTAATCAAGATGTGTCGCAGGTGACAATGGAATCGTTCTTCCAAAGCATTGGCACATTGCGCGAAACCAATCTCACCGACCAACTGAGCAAAATCACCATGCCCACCATGGGGATTTATGGCAAGCGGGACATCATTGTAAACCCGAACCAACGTCACTTGCTGGCAAAAGGTGTCCCCCATGCCAAAGTGGTCTACATCGAGGACGCGGGGCATTTTCCCATGTTGGATACGCCTGAACTCTTCTTAGAGACGCTGCGCAATTTCCTAAAAACCAAATAGGTGTTATTGGTGACCTACCCGTTTTCACAAAGGGGATACCTATGACAGAGCTACTCTATCAATTAGATGCGTATTTACGCGAATTTGAGGGGGTGGTCACGGCCATAGACCCTGAAACGGGTGGGATTTTTCTCGATAGGACAGCCTTTTATCCCGGTGGGGGTGGTCAACAACCTGATGCGGGAATGTTGACGGCTGGCGACATGCACTATGTCGTCACCCAAGCCAAGAAAAATGGCGACGCTGTTTTGCATTTGATTGAAGGTGCGTCTCACCCCGGCATCGGTACAACTCTCAAGGGCCTTTTGGATTGGGAGCGCCGCTACGCTGCCATGCGTACCCACACCGCCATGCACATTCTATGTGGGGTCATCTGGCACAAATTTGGTGTCAGCGTGACGGGTGGCAATATGGAGTTGCTCAAAGGGCGCATGGATTTTGAATTTGGCGAACTGACCCGTGACACCATTGCCGAAATTGAAACCGACATCAATGCCGAAATAGCCGCCGCCCGTCCTATCCGAGTCGCCATTCTGCCCCGTGACGAAGCCTTTCAGATCCCTGACCTGATTCGCACCAAGATCAACCTGCTCCCGCCACAAATTCAGCAAGTACGGACAGTTGAAATCGTGGGGTTAGATTTGCAGGCCGATGGGGGTACCCATGTCCACAACACTTCTGAGGTAGGGCATATCCGCATCGCAGATTATCAAAGCAAGGGCAAAGCCAACAAGCGGTTGTATATTGAAGTGAGCTAGACATCAAGGGAAATTTTATGGAAATTCGCAAGGCTGGCCCCGATGATTATGCCCCAATTATTGCTGTCATAAATGATTGGTGGGGTGGCCGCCACATGAGTGATATGCTGCCCAAACTATTTTTTGTGCATTTTCAAGACACCAGCTTTGTGATGACCGAAAATAATCAAATCGTCGGCTTCCTAATCGGTTTCCTCTCCCAAACTTTTGATAACGAAGCCTATATCCATTTTGTGGGTGTCCATCCCGATTTTAGGAAACATGGCGTCGGTAAACAACTTTATGAGCATTTCTTCGCAGCGGCACGCCAGCATAACCGCCATATCGTGCGCTGTGTCACCTCCCCCATCAATCACCAATCCATTGCTTTTCATACCAAAATGGGATTTGTAGCTGAACCGGGGACGCTGGTTAATGAGACAGGTACACCCGCCTCACCCAATTATGATGGGGCTGGAGAACATCGTGTGCGATTTGTCAAGGAAATTTAGTTGAAAATTCCCTAGACACCCCGCTAAGGCGTCCTATAATAGTCCCAGAAAGTATCAACAAGCTATCAGCGATTGGGACTCATGCTATGCTGACCGACCAAGATTTTGCCCTCGAACGCGAGCATATGGTACGGGAACAACTGATTGACCGCAATATCAGTGACCCGCGAGTATTAGATGCGATGCGCCGCGTTCCCCGACATGCCTTCGTTCCCGATAACCTCCAGTTCGCTGCCTACCGTGACCGTCCCCTCCCCATTGGACATGAACAAACCATTTCCCAGCCCTATATCGTAGCGTTGATGCTTGAATTGCTTCAATTAAGCGGGCATGAAATTATCTTGGAAGTTGGCACAGGGTCAGGCTATCAAACAGCGTTACTGGCGGAGCTAGGGGCCTATGTCCATTCGATTGAACGTAATCTTGACCTTGCCGAAAAAGCGGGCGAAAGATTAGCCGATTTGGGCTATCACAACGTTGAAGTGTTACCGGGGGATGGCAGTCAAGGCTTGCCCGATATGGCCCCGTTTGATGCAATTATCGTCAGTGCGTCTTCCCCATCAATTCCCGGCCCACTGCGTGCCCAGATGCGCGATAACGGACGGATGGCACTCCCCGTTGGTACGATGGAAAGCCAATATTTAGAGCGGGTGTGGCGGACGGGCGACACGTGGCATATTGAGCGATTGATTCCTGTGGTTTTTGTACCACTTTTTGGGCGCTACGGCTTTACTGGGCGCTAAATCCACCGTTTAAACAGTAATACAAAGAGGCGATCTGATGAAAAATCTACAGGTCGCCTCTTTTTTGATTGGTTATCAGTGCATTTCAAATTGAGCCAATTCAGTTGATCCCACTAAAGCTGCGGTGGAAGCCACCCCATTAGTAATCGTCAGCAACACTTGATCAAAATACCCTGTGCCAGATTCGCGCTGATGGCGTGTTGCGGAATAGCCTTGCTGTTCGGCAGCGAATTCTTGCTGCTGCAATTCCACATAGGCACTCATACCAGACTGAGCATAACGTTGAGCCAAATTGAAAGTGTGATAATTCAGAGAGTGCCAACCTGCCAATGTGATGAATTGGAATTTGTAACCCATCTCACCTAATTCACGTTGGAAGCGCAGGATGGTGATGTCATCCAGATGGCGTTTCCAATTGAACGATGGAGAGCAGTTATAAGCCAGCATCTTATCGGGATAGACGGCATGAATAGCTTCGGCAAACTGGCGGGCTTCATCCAGATTGGGAGTCGAGGTTTCGCACCAAATCAGATCGGCATAGGGGGCATAAGCCAAGCCACGCGCAATGGCGGATTCAATGCCCTGACGCAGGACAAAATAACCTTCAGGGGTGCGTTCTCCCGTCACAAACTGCTGATCATATGGGTCAATATCGCTGGTAAGCAGGGTCGCGCTGTTGGCGTCCGTTCGGGCGATAAGAACCGTTGACACATCCAACACATCGGCACCCAAACGTGCGGCTGTCAGCGTACGGATAAATTGGGAAGTTGGAATTAACACCTTGCCCCCCAAATGACCACATTTTTTCTCAGCAGCCAATTGGTCTTCAAAATGAACGCCTGCCGCCCCCGCCTCGATCATAGATTTCATGAGTTCAAAAGCATGGAGAGGGCCACCAAAACCCGCCTCAGCATCCGCTACGATTGGGGCATACCAATAGGTGCTGTCATCACCCTCCGCTTGATGAATTTGGTCGGCTCGCATCAAAGCGTTATTGAGGCGTTTGATCAAGCTGGGCACACTATTGGATGGATAAAGGCTTTGGTCTGGATAGGTTTGCCCTGCTAAATTGGCATCGGCGGCAACCTGCCAACCACTGAGATAAATCGCTTTCAAGCCAGCCCGTACCATCTGAACAGCTTGTGCCCCGGTCATCGCGCCCAACGTATTGATATAGTCTTCCTGTTGTAGCAACGACCAAAGTCGATCAGCCCCCACCTGTGCTAACGTGTGTTTAACCAAAATAGAAGCACGCAGACGAAGCACATCACGGGCGCTATAGGGGCGTTGAATACCCTGCCAACACGGGTTGGTTTGCCATTCACGTTCTAGCTGCTGGTGGGTGGTATTTTTGGGCATATGGTCCTCTGAATAATATGAATTTGGAGTATCTAGCTCTTTTGTGAATAATAGTACAAAGCTTGGAGGTTGTTTTAAACGCATCTTTCGATAGTTTTATAGCGGTAAATGAGTAGAGGTGGGTAGGGTGACAACAGGCCGCCACCCACCCGATTGTGTGGGATTTCAAATATAGCAAATTTGAAGTTGTAGTTTCGCTTAAAATATTTAAGTAGAGTTGTGTGAGGTCACTTTGATGCCCCCCAAGAATGAACTAGCATCGCGACGTATCCTTTCGGTGACGGAAGAAGAATTGAGCCGCATCGTCTTAGATATTCACGATGGGCCAGTCCAAAACCTTTTTGCAGCCCTATCCTTGCTCACCCGTCTGCAAAATGGCATTTCCCATCTTTCCTTTGAACAACTACAATCAGCAGGTGTTGGTGAATTGATTCCAATTGTGGGGCAAGTCGAAAAATTGATCGAAAGTTCCCTGCATGAGATCAAATTCTTTTTGGGAACTTTTCGCCCACCAGAATTCCACCGCCGATCATTGGCTTCCATTGTGGAAGGGTTGGTTTTTCAGCATGAGGAATGGACGGGCAGCACGGTTGAATTAAATATTTCGACCCTGCCCGACAATATTGCCCTACCTATTAAAATCGCGCTCTATCGGATTTTGCAGGAGGCGCTATCCAATGGATTTCGTCATGCTGAAGTAGATCGTCAGTGGGTAAAATTGTGGGGTGAAGACGAGATGATTTGCCTTGAGGTCGTGGATCAGGGCAAGGGGTTCGAGCCACCACCCCTAGAAGGGCCAGCCGCCACCGAACTAGAAGCCCATATTGGATTACGTGGAATGCGTGACCGTGTGGCCTTGCTGGATGGTGAATTTCAACTGGCTAGTAGTCCCGGTAAAGGAACCCGTATTTTGGTAAAGATGCCCGCTTATGTCTGAAAAGATTAGACTTATTCTCGCCGATGACCATGCCCTTGTTTTACAAGGACTCACCACCCTGCTTGAGCAAATCCCCGACATGGAAGTGGTCGCAACCGCCCATAATGGGGATGAGCTCCTGAACCTCTTGGAACACCACCAAGTTGATGTAGTAGTCATGGATTTGCAGATGCCCTATCATGGCTTGACCGCCCTGACAGAAATTCGGCGGCGTGGTATGGCGGTGCATGTGCTAGTCTTGACGGCGTTTGGAGATGGGGATAGTATTCGCTCGGCTTTAGAATTAGAGGCCGAGGGGTTTGCTCTCAAAACGGAATCCCCCACCCAAACAATCGAGGCGATTCGGCAAGTGGCCCAGGGGCGATTGGTCTTTCCACGAGCGGCCCAACGCTGGTTGGCGGTCCAACAAAAACCCCAAATTCAAGCCGCCATATTGCTTTCACCCCGTGAGCTAGATGTTTTGAAACAAGTGGCGCGAGGGCTGACCAATCCAGAGATTGCAGGGCAGCTTAATGTCAGCGAAAATACGGTGCGGTTTCATTTGAAGAATATCTTTGAAAAACTGGGTGTGACCAACCGCACTGAAGCCGCTGCGTGGTATTTTCAACAGGGTGGTTCAGCCGAATTATAATGGGGGTAATCCATGTTAACGGTTGAGGACGCAGGCATCATTCAAGGGCTTCGACGTGGCGACGAAAGCGTCTTTGTATCACTATTTAATCAATATCAAAATTCACTGCTCCGTTTGGCGCTCATATATGCCACTGACCAGCGCATTGCCGAGGAAGTAGTTCAAGAGACATGGTTAGCAGTCTTAAAAGGCATTCATCGTTTTGAGGGACGTTCGGCCTTAAAAACGTGGATTTATAGCATCCTCATCAATCGGGCTAAAACAGTGGCCCAACGTGAAGGACGTCACAGCGATTTGGCCCTGTCATTAGACGAGCAAGCCGATCTAGATGAATCCACTGTTGCTGTAGATCGTTTTCGACCAGATGAAGATCCTCAATATCCCCATCATTGGCTTTCTGGCCCTCAAGATTGGGGTGAGTTACCCGAAGAAAAATTATTGTCGGATGAAACTCGCCGCGTCATATTTATGGCAATTGAGGGTTTATCCCCGAACCAGCGCGAGGTGATAACCTTACGGGATATTGAAATGTTGTCCTCCGAAGAGGCCTGTAACATCTTAGGAATCAGCGAGTCTAATCAGCGGGTGCTACTACATCGAGCGCGAGGCAGGGTACGACAAGCCTTGGAACAGTATTTTGGCGAATAGAGTGACGGGCATGAATAACGAATTATCTTGTCAAGAATTGGTGGAACTAGTCACCGACTATTTGGAAGGTGCATTGTCTGAGATGGACAAGGAGCGTTTTGAGGCCCACGTCTCGGTGTGTTATGACTGTCATAGCTATTTCGATCAGATGCGCCATACCATCCGCTTGATAGGCCGCCTCTCCGAGTCCGCCCTCAACCCCACCGTCAAAGATGAACTATTGAGCCTGTTCCGCGATTGGAAAAAAGAACTCCCACCCGCCGACGAATAAGCTTAATCAATCCTCAACCGCAAAGCGATAACCCACCCCCGGTTCGGTCAAGAAGAGCTTGGGCAAGGCCGGGTCAGCCTCCAACTTTTGGCGCAGTTGGGCAAAATAGACCCTCAAATAATGAGTCTCTTCTATATATTCTGGCCCCCACACCTCACGTAAAATTTGCCGATGGGTCAACACTTTGCCCGAATGCTGAATCATCAAACGCAATAAGGCATACTCCGTTGGCGTAAGTTTAATGGGTTCGCCTTTGACTGTGACGAGTCGTTTTGAAAAATCCACCTTTAAATCGCCCATTGTAAAAATCGCATTTTCATTTGGCGGGCGGGTGTGGCGTTGGGCCACTCGCATCCGGGCCATTAATTCGGCTACGCTAAAGGGTTTGGTTAGGTAATCATCCGCACCAGCATCCAACGCCGCAATCTTAGCTTGGTCACTGTCGCGCACCGACAAAATAATGACGGGCGTTTGAGTCCATTCACGCAGACGCCGCAGCACCTCTAACCCTTCCAAATCAGGCAAGCCCAGATCTAAAATAATCAAATCTGGGCGCAGTTGGGCCGCTTTGACCAGCGCATCATTGCCAGTATCTGTATCATGGACTCGATAGCCATGCGCTTCGAGACTGATTTTCAAAAACCGCCGAATTTGTAGTTCATCGTCCACTACCAGAATATGCTGGCCTTCATTCATAACGCTGCTTCCCGCACTTTGGGCGGACTTGAACTTAGAGGTAGTCGAATGGTAAAACGTGCTCCACCCTCAGCCAAATTTTCCGCCGTTAATTTTCCATTGTGGGCTTCTATTAGACCGCGAGAAATGGATAAACCCAAACCCGTTCCACCTGTAGCTGTTCCCGGCACGCGATAAAACTTGTCAAAAATACGTTCTAGGTTTTCCAGCGGAATACCCGGCCCAGCATCGGTAACACGAATGGTTAAAAATTGGCCTTCGACTGCCACAGCCACCTTTACCGGGGATTTAGCAGGCGTATAGTTGGCGATGTTATCCAGCAGATTGACCAGCACCTGCTCCATCAACACAAAATCCATTGGCACAAGTGGTAAATCTGGCTGGCAGTCAATCGTTAGCGGTCGCCCTTGTAAGCGTTTTTCCATGTGTTTGACCGCCACCCCGACAATATCTTGTACATCGCACCATTCCACCTTCAATTTTAAGCGGCCCGTTTCCAACCGTGACATGTCCAACAAGTTTGCCACTAGGCGATTAAGACGCTCAGCGGCGTCTTGAATATCCCGACTTAGTTCAAGACGAGCATTTTTACTGTCACCCGTTTGGGGGTCAAGCAAACTGCTGGCGGCCCCGGTGATCGTAGCAATGGGTGTGCGCAACTCGTGGGAAATCGAATTTAACAGGGCCTCATAGAGACGTTCGGACTCTTTGAGCATAGCAGCTTGTTCAGCAGCTTCATCCAAAAGTTCCCGTTCAATCACGAGAGCGACCTGATTAGCAAACGTCTCGAGCATAATTTCTTGGTCAACCGATAGGCGCTCGTCTTCATACGTGTGGATGCCTAATACGCCGACTGTACCCCGCGAGGTCAACAACGGCAGAAACTGGGCCTCACTTAACAAGGGTAGGGTATCGGTATGGCGTCCAGCAGGTTTACCATTTTCCAAGACCCACATCGCTACACTAAGGCCTTTTTCGTCCAATCGGAGGGTACTGGCGGGGTGTGGTTCCGTTTGTGACTTGCCATCACCGGGCAACAAGATGGCAACTTCAGCATCAAATACTTGGGACAATTGAGTGACGGCTGTATTCAGCACATCTTCGAGTGTCACCGCCGAAGCGGTCTCATGGGCCAGCGTGTAAAGTGCCATCGTTCTCTCGGCGTTACGGCGGGCCTGTTGTTCTTGCGCACGCAAGCGGGCAGTTAGGTTCCCAGTGAAAATAGCAATCACAAAATAGAGCGAAAAGAGAATAATGTCTTCGGGTTGGTTGATATTGAAAGTATAGCGCGGCTGAATAAACAGAAAATTCCATGAGATAGCACTCAAAAAGGCCGCTAACAAGGCAGGCCCACGTCCGATATAGATGGCAATCAGCAATACCGCCAACAATTCAGTTAATCCAACAGCTTGATAGTTGGCGTAGGGCAACGCCACAATGTCTATAGCGGTAACTGCACCGACAATGGCGGTTGCCGCAATATAACCCCACCATGATGAATGGCGTTCGGGATAGCCGAAGCGGTGGACGCGGGGTGTTCGGATTTCGTCACCCGTGACCACATAAATATCAATATCCCCACTGGCCCGAATCAGTTTATCAACCAGTGAGCCACCTCGAAGCCATTCTTGGAACGGATGGGCCAATGGCTTGCCCACGACTATTTGTGTGACATTGCGTTGATGAGCCAAGTGGAGCAGGGTTTCGGTCACATTATCGCCATTGGTCATAACAACTTCGCCACCAAGTTTACGGACAAGGCTGAAATGAGCCGCCAAATTTTCTTTTTGTTCGGGCGGCAACTGGGCAGATGTTTCAACATGCACCGCAATCCAAGGGGCTTCTAGATTATAGGCCATGCGGCGTGTCCAGCGAATCAACTGCTCGGAAAATGGACTAGGGCTAACGGCTACCATTAGCCGCTCCCCCGATTTCCACGGGCCAGCAATGCTTTTGACCTGCATATAATCTTGCAGTTTGTGGTCAACATGCTCGGCAGTGAGGCGCAAAGCCATTTCACGCAGGGCCGTTAGATTACCCACCCGAAAAAAATTATTGGCGGCAGTTTCGATACGCTCAGAAGTATAGACTTTGCCTTCAGTCAGGCGCTTGCGTAAGTCCTCTGGGGCAAGATCAATCAGTTCAATCTCATCAGCCATATCCATAATGGAGTCCGGCACGGTCTCAAAAATTTGAATTCCCGTTATTTGGCGAACGGCATCGGCACGGCTTTCGAAATGCTGGACGTTGACGGTGGTATAGACATTAATCCCAGCCTCCAAAATTTCCAACACATCTTGATAACGTTTGCGATGCCGTACCCCCGGTGCATTGGTATGGGCCAGTTCATCCACCAACACAATCTGGGGGCGGCGCTTGAGGATGGCATCGGTATCCATTTCATCCAGAAACGTACCACGATACTCTACCCGCTGGCGTGGGATAATTTCTAGCCCTTCTAGCAGTTCTTCCGTCTCGGCTCGCTTGTGGGTTTCCACATAACCAACCACCACGTCAATGCCTTCCAATTGCAATTGACGGGCTGAATCCAACATGGCGTAGGTTTTGCCTACGCCTGCTGCCATGCCGAAAAAGATTTTGAGTTTGGCCCGTTGGTCGCGTTCTTCTTCTTTTTGAATCGCCGCCAACAGCGCGTCTGGGTCTGGTCGGTACTCGTCCATAGGCTAACCCCCTAATTTATCAAGGGCCATATTGAGCAGGAGGACATTGACACGCTCTTGCCCCAAGATAAACAACTGCGGTTTTTCAGTATATTCTTCAACCAAATCGGCAACTTGTTGGCGATCCAGTCCGCGTGTTGTAGCGACGCGATCAATTTGCAGTTTCGCCGCATCGGGGCTGATATGTGGATCGAGGCCACTAGCAGAGGCAAACAACAAATCAGCCGGGATTTCAGCCTCTGCATCCAACCCATTCGCTTCTCGGATTTCAGCCGCCCGCTGCTTCACCATCTCGGCTAAAGTCGCGTTAGTTGGGCCAGCATTTGTGCCACTTGATGGTAAGGGATTATAGCCAATCGCCGAAGGTCGCGGCCAAAAATAACGCGGATCATTATTGGCCTGCCCAATCAAGGTTGAGCCGACCGCTTGGCCGTTCACTTCTCGAATGCTGCCATCGGCCTTATCGGGAAAAACGACCTGTGCTATCCCAGTAATCGCAAGGGGGTACACAACCCCCGTAATTAACGTCATCAATCCCAAAATCACCAATGCGGGTTTTAATTGTGCTAACATTGCAAGTTTCTCCAGTTTTCCTTACGCCAACCCTAGCGCCGTAATCAAAATGTCAATCGCCTTGATGCCAATAAACGGCACAATCAACCCACCAACCCCAAAAATCAGGAGATTGCGTTGCAACACCGCCGCCGCTCCCATCGGGCGATACCCCACCCCACGTAAGGCCAGTGGAATCAGTGCCACGATAATCAGAGCATTGAAAATAATCGCGCTCAGTATCGCACTTTCGGCTGATTGCAAGCCCATGATATTGAGCTTAGATAATGGGCCATCCGCACTGCCTGTCAGGGCATACAATGTGCCAAACAGAGCGGGTAGGATGGCAAAATACTTAGCCACATCGTTGGCAATGCTGAATGTGGTCAGTGCCCCGCGTGTCATAAGCAATTGTTTGCCGATTTCCACCACCTCAATTAATTTGGTGGGGTCGCTATCCAGATCAACCATATTGCCCGCTTCACGAGCCGCTTGTGTACCCGTATTCATCGCCACACCTACATCAGCTTGCGCTAAGGCTGGAGCATCGTTTGTGCCGTCACCTGTCATCGCCACCAAGCGTCCATCCGACTGCTCTTGGCGAATACGACGCAGTTTATCTTCGGGGGTAGCCTGCGCCATAAAATCATCCACGCCCGCTTCTGCTGCAATCGCTGCGGCGGTCAAAGGATTATCGCCTGTAATCATGACGGTGCGGATCCCCATCGCGCGTAATTGGGCAAAACGCTCTTTGATACCGCCTTTGACAATATCCTTGAGTTCAATTACACCGAGAATTTCGTGCCCTTCGGCAACGACTAGAGGTGTACCACCGCTTTTACCAATGGTATCTACACTGGTCTGCACCTCGGCTGGAAACATACCTCCGATTTCGGCCACATGCTTTTTGACAGCATCAGCAGCCCCCTTACGAATAGAACGGGCTGGATGACCATCCACTGCTGGAAAGTCCACCCCACTCATACGGGTCTGAGCGGTAAAGGGGATAAATTCGGCATTCAGTTCGCCTAATTCGCGCCCTCGCAGGCCGAATTTTTCTTTTGCCAGTACCACAATCGAACGACCTTCTGGTGTCTCATCCGCCAGTGAAGATAATTGTGCAGCGTCGGCCAAACGGTCCGAGGGTACACCCGGTGCTGGGATAAAAGCGGTTGCCATGCGATTACCTAAAGTGATTGTGCCTGTCTTGTCCAACAGCAGCACGTCAATATCGCCTGCCGCCTCGACCGCTCGTCCACTTGTCGCCAGCACATTACGTTGAATCATGCGATCCATGCCACTGATGCCAATGGCGCTCAACAGGCCGCCAATCGTGGTGGGGATGAGACAAACTAGGAGGGCAATCAATACTGGAATAGTGGCTGCCGTCTCACCCGTTTGTCCGGCAGCTTCCTCGCTATATTGGGCAAAACCGCGTAGCGACACTACCGCCAAGAGGAAAATGATCGTTAAGCCCGACAGCAAAATCGTCAAAGCGATTTCGTTGGGAGTTTTTTGGCGTTTGGCGCCTTCGACCAATGCGATCATCCGGTCTAAGAAAGTGCTGCCTTGTTCGGAGGTGATTTTGATGACAATACGGTCACTCAAAACTCGTGTACCGCCCGTAACGGCACTGCGATCCCCACCGCTTTCCCGAATGACTGGGGCTGACTCACCCGTAATGGCGGATTCGTCCACGCTGGCAATACCTTCAACCACTTCACCATCCCCGGGGATAAGATCACCGACTTCACAAACAACTAAATCACCGCGTTTAAGCTCAGTCGCCGCGACTTTTTCTTCCCGACTGCCCGATAGACGACGGGCCATCATCTGCGTGCGTGTTTTACGCAAGCTGTCGGCTTGGGCTTTACCCCGCCCTTCGGCCATCGCCTCGGCAAAATTGGCAAAGAGGACAGTAAACCATAGCCATAGCGAAATTTGCAGATTAAAGCCAGAAAAGTCACGGATGGTGATGACTGAGGTCATGGTTGCCCCGACAGCCACCACAAACATCACCGGGTTTTTCAATTGTTGACGCGGGTCGAGCTTACGAAAAGCGTCTGCTACCGCCCGCTGCACAATGGTACGTTCAAATAGAGGTCTAGCTTTTGTTTTGGTTTCCATAGGTGTATCCCTAGAAGATTCGTCCCGCCTGCATCAAATAATGTTCAACGATTGGCCCCAACGACAACGCTGGGAAAAAGGTCAGTGCCCCAACAATGAGCACTACGGCGACCAACAATCCCACAAACAGTCCTCCATCTGTGGGGAATGTGCCGGGGGATGGCGGGGAAACACGCTTACTCACCATGCTTCCAGCAATGACCAACACGGGAATAATGATGCCAAAGCGTCCTATCAACATGATGATACCGAGGGCAATGTTATAGAAATCCACATTGGCGTTTAAGCCTGCGAAGGCACTCCCATTGTTGCCTGCTGCCGAGCTAAAGGCATATAGGATTTCGCTTAAACCATGCGGCCCCATATTGGCACGGCTGGCAAGGGCCTGATCTAAAACCGAGGCCAAACCCGCCCCTAATAAGATGCAGGCATTGGGCAGCAGCACCGCCAAGATCGCCATTTTGACTTCCCGTGCCTCGATTTTCTTGCCTAGATATTCCGGCGTTCGCCCAACCATCAATCCAGCGATAAACACGGTCAGGATGACAAAAATCAGCATGCCATAGAGACCAGCACCCACCCCGCCAAAAATCACTTCACCCAGCATGATGTTAAACAATGGGATCATGCCAGCAATCGGGCTTAAGCTATCGTGCATGGAATTGACCGAGCCATTAGAAGCCACCGTTGTGGATTCGGCCCAGAGGACACTGTTCGCTACCCCAAAGCGGGTTTCTTTGCCTTCCATCACCCCCGCAACACCATAAACCGGATTATGGCTATATTCCGCCGCCAGCATCGTGATCAGGCCAACCATAAATAACAGCAGCATGGCACCAAAAATCACCCAGCCTTGGCGTTTGGCCCCCACCATCACCCCATAGGTATAGGTCAAGGCCGCAGGAATCATCAGAATGGCGAACATTTGCAAGAAATTACTGAGTGGCGTTGGGTTTTCAAAGGGATGGGCACTGTTCGTGTTGAAAAAACCACCACCATTTGTTCCTAGTTGTTTGATGGCAATCTGTGAGGCGGCTGGCCCTAGCGGAAGATGCTGAATTTCCCCCGTCAGTGTCGTGACATCTTTATAGGAAGCAAAAGTTTGTACCACGCCTTGGCTGACCAATATCAATGCGAGAATGATTGAGAGAGGCAGCAAGATATAGAGAATGGCCCGAACGAGGTCAACCCAAAAATTACCGATCGTTTGGCCCGTCCGACGTGCCAATCCGCGCGTCAGTGCAACCACAATCGCAATCCCAGTTGCGGCACTCACAAAATTCTGTACGGCCAGACCAACCATTTGCGTGAAATAACTCATGGTTGTTTCACCTGCATACGATTGCCAATTGGTGTTGGTCATAAAACTGATAGCAGTATTGAAGGCTAAGGCAGTGGGCACATTAGGTAAATTCTCGGGGTTAAGTGGCAGTGACCCCTGTACCAATTGAATGACGAACAAAACCAAGAAACCTAATAGATTGAATAACAACATCGCAACTGCATATGTTTTCCAATCCATTTCTTGTGAGGCATTGACTCCCGAAACTTTATAGATGCCATTTTCAATAGGGGTCAACACAGGCGACATAAAATTACGCTGCCCACTAAAAACCTTTGCCATATAACCACCCAACAGTGGTGTACAGACAATGAGCAGCCCAACGTATAGTGCAATTTGAACAAGTTCTAATGCGCTCATGCGTCAGAATCTTTCTGGAAACAACAAGGAATAGACAAGATAGACCAACAGCAGGCCAGCGATAAGACCTGCAATAACCAACTCGGCATCCATAAAAGTCCCTTTCATAGCTAAATTGCTTGGCTGTATTATCAGCCTGATGGGGGTCAAAATGGGCTAAATTTTTCACGGAAAGGCATCAGGAATCTATCAAGATCGCCCCCTTGACAGATAAAATGAAGTGCGTTATCTTTTCCGCCACTTAGCAATCATCTTGGAAATATCTCAAACATGACCATGTCATCTGTGACTTTGAAAAAAGGCAAAAAACCGAACCGCACCTAACTGGGTGGTTTTTGTGTTTTGCCAACGAGGGCACAGCCAAAAAGCAGAAATGAATACCACCCATCGCGGTGGTTTTTTATTTTTAGGGTCATGAGTAAATCAATCAGGGAAATCAACATGTTTTTTATAGACAGCATCAGCAAAAAAGCGAAAAAAACAAACACCCTCTGGCGGCGATTAGCCCGACAGTGCGCTTGATGCTGGATTAAATCAGTCAACCCCGCGCCCTCTCTGGAAAATCGCCAGAGGGGGCGTTTTTGTTTCTTAGCCCAATTTCAATCTATGAGGAGTCTTTCAAAATGAGTAGTAGCAATATCGAATGTCTAGAATGTGGAGCCGATCTACGAGTGCCCAACAATGTGATGCAGGGCGAGATTTTGAAGTGTTCGGATTGTGGCATTGAGCTAGAAGTGACCGAATTGAACCCCCTGACGATTGACCTCGCGCCGATGGAAATGGAGGACTGGGGCGAATGAGTGCCAGAATCGGAATTTTGTGCAGCCGCGTTCGCATCGAAGAAAAATTGTTGTTCGCGGCTTTTGAAGAATTAGGCCTCAGCCCCGTCCGTTTGGATGAGCGGGAGATGATTGCGCGGATTGGGGAATTTGCTCCCGAAGTAGATGTGGTGTTGGAACGCAGCATCAGCACCTCAGCGGGGTTGGTGGCAGCCCAATTGTTGGAGGCGGCCCATATCCATGTCATCAACAGCTATGCCACTGCCAGTACCTGTGCCGATAAAATTCGTACCACCGTTGCTCTCGCCCAATTGGGTGTGCCCCAGCCAATTACCGAAGTCGCCATGAGCGCTGAATCGGCCCTCGCCGCCATTGAGCAGATGGGTTATCCGGTTGTCCTTAAGCCTGCCATTGGTTCATGGGGGCGCTTGCTAGCACGGGTGAATGATCGAGATGCCGCCGAAGCCATCCTTGAACATAAGGAAACACTAGGTGGGGTCGGTCATCAGATTTATTACATTCAGGAATATATCGAAAAGCCCGCCCGCGACATTCGCGCTTTTGTGATCGGAACGGAAACCATCTGTGCGATTTATCGCAGTTCGCCCCACTGGATCACCAACACAGCTCGCGGCGGCAAGGCCAGCAACTGCCCGATTACGGATGATATTGCCGAAATCTGCCGGAATGCGGCGTTAGCGGTCAGTGGGGGACAGGGTGGGATTTTGGCAATTGACCTGCTGGAAGACCCCGAACGTGGCTTGCTGGTGTGCGAAGTCAACCATACGATGGAATTTCGCAACAGCATTGATACAACAGGGGTCAACATTCCGCTCCGTATGGTCCAATTTGTGCTGAATTCGGTCGAGGTGGTGCGATGAGCCGCATACAAATCGGCATCGTTGGCGCATCGGGCTATACGGGTGGGGAGCTACTACGCTTGCTCAGTCAACATCCACAGGTCGAGGTCACGCAGGTCACGGCAGGGCGGAATGTGGGCAAGTTTGTCCACAACGTTCATCCCCATTTGCGTGGTCAGTTAAACCTCCAATTTATCGCGGATGAAGCCCTGCAACCCTGCGATGTGTTATTCCTCGCCCTACCACATGGTCAAGCCCAACAGTCTATTGAACACTACGCCACCCTCGCCCCTCGATTAATTGACCTCAGTGCCGATTTCCGCCTCCACAACCCTACCGATTACGCCACCATCTATGCCCACGAACATGAAGCGGTTGTCTGGTTAGACCGCTTTGTCTATGGTCTGCCGGAACTCAACCGCTCGGCATTGATGGGTTCTGCCTATGCCAGTGGGGTTGGCTGCAACGCAACAGCAACGACATTGGCGCTGTGGGCATTGGTGCGTGCCGGGATTTTGAACGCCGACCAACCGATTTTTGCCGATATTAAGGTAGGTAGTAGTGAAGCAGGCAGCACACCCACCCCAGCCAGTCATCATCCTGCGAGAAGTGGCATTGTACGACCCTTCCAACTCACCGGACATCGGCATGAAGCGGAAGTCCGTCAATCTCTGCGCGATTGTGGCGACTTCGATATACGAATGGCCGTGACAAGTGTCGAAATGGTGCGCGGCGTGGCGGTGGCAGTGCATGTCACCCTACCCGTTGGATTGCGTGAACGGGATTTATGGCAGGCGTATCGGAGTGCATGGAAAGGTGAACCCTTTGTACGCATCGTGCATGAACAAGATGGCTTGCATCGTCATCCGGAACCACGTCTGTTGGCCGGTACGAATTATGCCGATGTGGGCTGGGAGTACGACCCTGCTACTGGGCGAACAGTGCTACTAGCGGCAATTGACAATCTAGGTAAGGGCGCGGCAGGGAGTGCCGTGCAGTGCATGAATTTAATGTGTGGCTTCGACGAAACAACTGCATTGAACTTTGGGGGGATCTATCCATGACAAATGTATTGAAGATTGGGGGCGGCGCGGGCGTTGACCATCGAGCCGTCATCCGCAATTTAGCCGAACGTATCCAAGCGGGTGAACGCTGGGTCTTGGTGCATGGCACAAGTGCCGCTGCCAACGAATTGGCAACCCGATTAGGCGTTCCAGTTCGTACTATCACCAGCCCCGGTGGGCATGTCAGTCGCCACACCGATGCCCAAATGATCGGAATATACGGGATGGCGGCGGCTTCGGTCAATCAACAATTGTGTGCTGAATTATCAGGTTATGGCGTGCGGGTTGCAGGGTTGACCGGGCCAACCGTCATCAGTGCCCAACGCAAGCAGGCCATTCGCGCCATCCAAAATGGGCGACCCGTCGTGATTCGGGATGATTTTTCGGGCCGCATTACAGGCATTGACCGGGATTTATTGGAATCGCTCTTGGATGCAGGCTATACCCCAGTGATCGCACCACTGGCTATTGGGGAATCAGGTGAATCACTTAATGTGGATGGGGATTTAGTCGCCGCCACTGCCGCCCATACGCTTAATGCCAACCTATTGATGATTCTGAGCAATGTACCCGGTTTGCTACGGGATGTGAATGACGCCACCTCACTTGTTGAAAACTTCACCCTGTATGAAATTGAACGCTATGAGAATTTTGCAGCGGGGCGCATGAAGAAGAAATTATTGGCGGCACGGGAAGCCAAGGTTGAGCAGGTTATTTTGGCGGATTCGCGGCTGGAAAATCCGATTAACGCAGCATTGACTGGCGCAGGCACGCATATTTGGCAAGAGGGGCAACATGTTGGACACCACGCTTGATACACTCGCTCTTGAACAGGCCCACACCAGCGGCGTTTATACGAAGCGCGATTTGCAAATTGCGCGCGGGGAGGGAGCTTATTTATTCGACACAGCTGGTCGGCGTTATATAGATTGTGTCGGTGGGCAAGGGACAGCGAATTTGGGTCATGCCCATCCCGCCATTGTTGCTGCGATTCAACAGCAAGCCGCCGAATTGATTTCCTGCCCCGAACTTTTCCACAATCCCGTTCGAGCCAATTACCAAGCCGCCATATGTGAGGCTGCTGGTATGAATCGCGTATTTCTATGCAACAGTGGAGCCGAATCAGTCGAGGCTGCTATCAAGTTTGCGCGGGCCAGAACGCGACGGACAGGCATTATTTCGACCATGCGTGGGTTTCATGGGCGCACCTTTGGAGCACTCAGCGTGACATGGAACAAGAGCTACCGTGAACCCGCCGAACCACTCCTGCCGGGAGTTAATTTTATACCGTTCAACAATATCGAGCGATTGCAAGGGGCACTGAATGACACGGTAGCGGCAGTCATCGTTGAAGTTGTGCAGGGTGAAGGCGGGGTCTATCCTGCCGAGTCGGGCTATTTACAGGCTGTCCAAGAATTGTGCCGCGCCAATGGGACACTGCTGATTGTAGATGAAGTGCAGACAGGCTTTGGGCGCACCGGGTCACTTTTTGCCCATCAGCAGGATGGTATCACCCCGGATTTGTTATGCCTTGCCAAGAGTATCGCAGGTGGTTTGCCGATGGGAGCCGTATTGATTGGGGAGCAGGTTGGTGAATTGGCTCCCTCACTACACAGCAGCACCTTTGGAGGCAACCCATTAGCATGTGCAGCGGCATTGGCAACACTTGATGTGCTGCAAAACACCGATTTGATTGAACAGGCTCGCCAGCGTGGAGCCACCGTCATAGAACATTTACGCAATGCCCTGCCTGAAAGCATAGTACGGGAGATAAGGGGGCGTGGGTTATTGATTGGGATTGAACTCCGCGATAAGGCCGCGCCATTTTTACGCCGTCTACAGGATGAGGGCGTGTTGGTATTGACCGCTGGCCCAACGGTTTTGCGACTGTTACCGCCGCTGGTGATTAGCGATGCGGATTTATGGGATGTGATTGCCATTATCGAAAGGGTTTTGACCGATGCCGTTTGACAAATTTGCCATCATTGAAAGCACCCTGCGTGAAGGGGAGCAGTTTAGCACGGCGACTTTTTCCACTGCGCAAAAACTGGAAATTGCAGGGTTGCTGGATCAATTTGGGGTCGAAATGATTGAGATGACCTCCCCATGTGCCTCCCCTCAAAGTGAGGCTGACATTCGGGCAGTGGCGGGTTTGGGATTAAATGCCCGAATTCTGACCCACATCCGCTGCAATCGGGATGATGCGATTCGCGCACTAGACACAGGCGTGCATGGCTTGGATATTGTGATCGGCACATCGCCCCAATTGATGCAGCACAGTCATGGCAAGAACATTAATCAAATCATTGATCTTGCCGCCGATGTCATGTGTTTTATCCGCGAACAAGCCCCCAATATTATCCTGCGCTTCAGCACCGAAGATACCTTTCGCAGTCGGGAGGCTGATCTGCTACGAGTTTATCTGGCAGTCGCCGATCTTGGAATGGTCAATCGGCTTGGTGTGGCGGATACCGTCGGGGTCGCTATGCCACAGCAGGTCTATCAAATGGTTCATCAATTAGTACGCCTGACTGGATTGGATGTCGAATTTCATGGGCATAACGACAGTGGTTGTGCGATAGCTAATGCGTGTGCAGCCCTTGAAGCGGGGGCGACCCATGTGGACACAACCATCATTGGTATTGGCGAACGCAACGGCATCACCCCGCTAGGAGGTTTGATCGCACGGCTATATACCCTCAATCGAAATTATGTGAACAAATATAATTTGCGTTTACTATCCCAATTGGATCAGCTTATCGCAGATATATGCGAGATTGACATCCCCTTTAACAATTACATCACGGGGGCAAGTGCTTTTATCCATAAAGCCGGAATTCATGCCAAAGCGGTGCTGGCCGACCCATCCACCTATGAAATTTTACGACCTGAAGAATTTGGGCTGAATCGAGAAGTGGCGATTGGGCATCGGCTAACCGGTTGGAATGCCATCCGCGAACGGGCCATTTCACTAGGAGTCAGTCTGGAAAACACAACTTTGCAGGCCATTACGCAGGATATCAAGCGCCGCGCCGATGTACGCCCCTTAACCCTGCCCGAAGTGGATGCCCTAATTTGGGAGGCGGCTAACGTATGAGCGGCAAAACTTTTGTCGAAAAAGCATTGGCGCGTGCGGCGGGGGTCAGTGAAGCCAGCGCCGGAGATATTTTGGATGTGCGGCCCGACATGATTTTCAGTCACGATAATTCCGCTGCCATCCGCCGCATTTTCGAGAAAATCGGGGCGAAAAATATTGCCCAACCCGACCGGGTAGCTATCACGCTCGATCATGCCGTGCCTGCTCCCACGACGCAGCACGCCCAAAACCATGCCGAAATCCGCGAGTGGGTGAAGCAGCAGGGTATCCAACATTTTTTCGAGGTCGGGCGCGGTATTTGTCATCAAGTCATTAGCGAAGAAGCTCTGATTTTACCGGGTGAAACCATCTTAGGAGCCGATAGCCACAGCACCCATTTTGGCTGGTTGGGAGCGTTTGGGGCAGGGGTGGGTCGGACAGAAATGGCAGCATTATGGGCCACCGGTGAGCTTTGGCTACGTGTGCCCGAAGCCATGCGCGTGACACTGACAGGTCGTTTGCAACTCGGTGTCACAGCTAAAGACATCAGCCTACGAATTTTGGGCGATATGGGCGTGGAAGGAGGACTATATCGCTCAGTGGAATTCGCGGGTGATACCCTCAACACCTTATCTTTGGATGAGCGCCCCATCTTGCCGAATGTAATGGCGGAGTTTGGAGCAAAAAATGCCTATATGCCGCCCGACGATGTAGTGTTCAAGTATTTGGAGGCCCGCCGCACCCGCGATTATACGCCCCTGTACCCCGACCCTGATGCCCATTATGAAATTGAGTATGCCTTGGATGTCAGCCAACTTGAGCCTCAAATCGCCCGTCCCCATCAGCCCGATAATGTAGTGCCGTTATCAGAAGCAATGGGTGAACCTATTCAGCAGGCCTTTATCGGAACGTGTACCAACGGGCGTCTTGAAGATTTGCAGGCCGCCGCTAATGTCCTGCGGGGTCATCAGGTGGCGTGTCGGTTAGTGGTAATTCCCGCCAGTTCACAGGTGTTATTAGAAGCGACCCGTTCCGGCATTATCGAGACTTTATTGATGGCAGGCGCGACCATTGCCACCCCCGGTTGCGGGCCATGCATGGGCAACCATATGGGCATCCCCGCGCCAAACGAAGCCACCATTAGCAGTGCTAATCGTAATTTTAAGGGGCGGATGGGCACACCCGAAGCGCCTGTCTACCTTGCTAGCCCGTATGTTGTTGCTGCCAGTGCCATTTGTGGAGCTATTGCTGATCCGAGGGAGTTTTTATCATGAGCATTCATCGCTGTTGGGTTTATGGGGATAACGTCAATACCGATGTGATTTTCCCCGGCAAATATACCTATACCCTTAAGACACCCGAAGAAATTGCGGCCCACGCCCTAGAAGATCTTGATACTACCTTTGCCGCCAATGTGCGTCGGGGGGATGTGATTGTCGCGGGGCAAAATTGGGGCTGTGGTAGCAGTCGTGAACAAGGCGTGACCGCGCCCAAATATGCTGGGGTAGATATTATCATTGCCGCCTCGTTCAGTCGCATCTATTTCCGTAACTGCATTAATCAAGGCGTTTTGCCAATTGCCTGCCCCGGTCTGAATTTACTCGTCCGGACTGGGGATACCATTGAAATTGATATAGCCAATGGGCAGATTCATGCAGCGGGGCAAATCTTCAATTTTCCGCGCCTATCCCCCTCGGTGCAAGCCATTTTGGATGCGGGTGGATTAGTTCCCATGTTGCAACGCCGTTTCGCAGGAGAAAACCAAGCATGACCCAGATTATTACCTTTATCGCAGGGGATGGAATCGGGCAAGAGGTCATTCCCGCTGCCCGTGAAGTCATCGAAAGCCTAGGCCTGCCATTAGAATTTCGAGAGGCCGAGGCTGGCTTTGGAACATTTGAAAAAACCGGAAATGCCCTACCACCCGAAACGCTGGCACTATGTCAGCAAAGCGATGCCGTGCTGTTTGGTGCAACCAGTTCCCCTATGACCAAAACCCCCGGCTATCAAAGTCCGATTTTAGCCCTGCGTCGCCACTTTGATTTATTTGCCAATCTCCGTCCGGCGGTTGGCGAGATTATTGATATGCTGATTGTGCGTGAAAACACGGAAGGCCTCTACAGTCGGCGCGAACGGGTCGAGGATGATGGGCAAACCGCCATTGCTGAACGGGTGATTACAGCCCGTGCCTCGGAACGGATTGTGCGGGTTGCCAGTCAACAAGCCATGCAGCGCCGTCAACAATTGACTATCGTCCATAAAGCCAATGTCCTTTCGGAGACGTGCGGCCTATTTCGGCGAGTGGCTTTTGAGGTAGTCAAGGAATTCCCAGATTTAACCGTAAATGAATTATTGGTGGATACAGCGGCGATGAAGTTGGTGCAATCTCCGCAAAATTTTGATGTCATTGTCACCACCAACCTGTTTGGCGATATTCTCAGCGATTTGGCGGCGGGATTGACGGGTGGGCTTGGCATTGCACCCTCAGCGAATATGGGGGTCGGACGGCCTGCGGTGTTTGAGCCCGTACATGGCAGCGCACCCGACATTGCAGGACAAGGCATTGCTGACCCCCGGGCCGCTATTTTGAGCAGTGCGATGATGCTCGATTTTCTAGGGCATACCGAAATCGCAGAACAGGTACGCAGGATCACCTATCGGGCCGCCCATCAAGGCACAACCCAAGCGACCACAGAAGCTATTATCCACCGATTACAAGAGGTCGCTGAATATGCCAAGTGAATTATTGGTTGAATTGGTGAGCCGCTACAGCCCATCCCGCCAAGAAACACCGGCTGTTGAATATTTAGTAGGGTGGATGCAAGCGCATGGTTTTGAGGCGCATATAGACGAGGTAGGCAATGCTTTTGGGCGACGTGGGTCAGCCGATGCGCCCCATACTTTGATGCTGCTAGGCCATATTGATACCGTGCCGGGTGAAATTCCGGTGCGAATCGAAAACGGGCTTTTGTATGGGCGGGGGAGTGTGGATGCCAAAGGGTCATTATGTGCCTTTACCGACGCCACTGCTCTCGCGACCATTCCCGATGGCTGGCAGATCATCGTCGTCGGGGCAGTCGAAGAGGAAGTTGCTACCAGCAAAGGCGCTCACTATATCCGTGACCATTTTTGCCCTGATTTGTGTATCATCGGCGAACCAAGTGGCGCTGACCGCATCACATTGGGCTACAAGGGGCGGTTGCTTGTAGATTTTTCACTGACCCGTCCGCTTGCCCATACGGCTCGGCCTGAACCAAGCGTTGGAGCTATTGGAGCAGCCTTTTGGAGTGATGTGTTGGATTGGTGCGCAGCACAAAATGAAGGACACACGGCCCATTTTGAACAGGTGATGCCACATCTACGTAGCATCAACACCGAATCCGATGGCTTTCAGGATACCGTGCGGCTGACGGTGGGTTTTCGTTTACCTCCACATCACACCCCGACAGGTGTGTTTGCCGAGATTAGCCCGTTCGCCCCGCCTGATGCCGTCCTCCACCACTACAGCATGGAGCAGGCCTATCAAGGTGATAAAAATAATGCGTTGGTACGGGGAATGTTGAGTGCTATTCGTGGTCAAGGTGGACGGCCTGCCTTTGTCTTGAAAACAGGCACAAGCGATATGAATGTGGTCGGCACGAAATGGAACTGCCCAATCATGGCGTATGGGCCGGGGGACAGCAATCTTGACCACACGCCGAATGAACATCTGCCCATCGCCGAATATGATAAGGCAGTGGCAGTATTACAATATTTGATTGAGCATCTTTAGGGAAATACAACTTGCCCGGTTTGGTGAACATCATAACCGGGTTGCTCGCCCAAAAGTTGATGAAAACGGGGGTCACGCAGGGCGGCTAGGAGATTTTGGATACCGGGGTGATCTTGATAGACATCCGGAACCACTAAATCATATTGCTCCCAGCCAAACGAAATAAATTCCAATCCCATGGCTGAGGCCGCACTGCGTACCCCCATACCACAATCTGCTATACCTGAGGCCACTGCCGCCGCGACTGCTAGATGGGTGATTTCTTCGTGGTCATAACCCACAATGGCTTCTAGTGCAATCCCCTGTTTCTGTAACTCATAATCGAGTAAAAGCCGTGTCCCCGCCCCGCGCTGACGATTCACAAAACGGACTCGGGTTAAATCAGCGACATCTTGAATTTGGTGAGGGTTGCCCGCTGCCACAATAAACCCCTGTTCGCGATGGGCAAAGTTGACTAAGGTAACGGCTTCATTGGGCAGATATTTGTTCAGGTAGGGGATGTTATATGTCCCTGTTTGAGGGTCAAGTAGGTGTACCCCAGCCAAATGGGCCTCTTGACGACGCAGGGCTACCAAACCCCCAATTGACCCCACGTTGGCGGAGGTCAGCCGATAACCGGGGTATTGGGCCGCCAAAAACTCTGCCAGCAAATCGAGCATGGGATCATGACTACCCATCGCCAAAATCGTTTGCTGAATCGCATTTAGGGGGCGATAAAGCATAACGTCAATTGATTGGCCCATATCCACCCCTTCACTAAAACGGGGAATATGGGCAAGGCCATCCGCTTTGACCAGTGAGGTAATGACCCCCGCACCACGATTTAAGGGGCTTGCCAGCAACTTTTCACCCACCTGCGCCAGAGTCACCCGTACAAAATCGTCGTCACCAATGGGGGATAATAATTTGCGGGTTATGCTGGCTTGCACACGCGGATAGGTGGATATTGACGAAGGTTGCCCTAACCAATGCGCCAACAGCGGTTGGATAAAAATCTCACCCGTCAGGGCAGCACTGACCGGATAACCGGGAACGCCGATCACGGGAGTATTTTCAATCAGGCCGATAATCACCGGATGGCCCGGTCTGACCGCCACACCATGCACCAAGAGTTGACCCATCTCCCGAATGATCGAGGCGGTGAAATCTTTGCTGCCAGCGGATGAACCCGATAACACCAAAATCAAATCGGGCCACAGTTGGATGACATCTTCCAATGCGGCGCGGATTTTGTCAGGGGTGTCGGGCACAATGTTGGTAATGGTGGCAAGCGCCCCTGCTTCTTGAATTTGGCCTGTCAGCACCAAGCTGTTGTATTCGATAATCTGGCCCGGTTTGGGGCTTTGGGTGACAGGAACAAGTTCGCTGCCTGTCGGAATAATGTAAACATTCGGCTGGCGACGAACCAAGACGCTTGAATAGCCACACCCCGCCATCGCCCCCAAATCCACCGGGCGGATTTTATGATTGGCAGGCAGCACTAATTCGCTAACCACCATATCTTCGCCCATCAGCCGGACGTGCTGGCGGGGAACGACACTGGCGCGAATCTCGATTTTGTCAGAGACAAGGGGCTGCACATCCTCAATCTTGATAACGGCGTTGGTATCAGGTGGCAAGGGATCACCTGTGTTGATAGCAAATGCCTGCTGACCCACCTGTAAAATAATCGGGCGGGTTTCAGTGGCGTGCAGGGTATCTTCGGCCTGTACCGCGTAGCCATCCATCGCAGCACTATGATAATGGGGTGAGGATAGTTTGGCCCATACAGCGGCGGCAGTGATGCGACCCAAGGCCTGCGATAAGGGGATTTCTTCGCTTGCCACTAGCGAGTCTTTGCCAGCTTTTTTCAGCGCCAGCATCAACTTAGCCTGTGCTTCATCCAGCGGAATATCCTCAAGATAAATGTTGCGTTCAGCCATTGAACACCATCACTTCAACGGGCGTGCCCGCTTTAAAGCCGTTGCTATTCAGTGGAATATGTACCACCCCATCCGCCCGTACCAGCGTAAAAATAAGGTTCGATTTACCAAAAAGCGGCTCGGCCTGCCAGTTGCCATCACGCTCAATTAATCGAACAGGGATGGTATCTTCGCGGCCTGTTACTGAGGCGATATTATGGGTTAAGGTGGCGTGAATACATACTGGTGGTATTGGTTTTTGCCCTAAGCCGTAACGCAGCAGCGGCACAACGATTTGCCGCGCCACCAACAGTGCCGACACAGGGTTCCCCGGGAGGCCAATGACGGGCTTGCCATCACAAACCGCCAGAATCGTCGGCTTACCCGGTTTGACAGCCAAACCATGCTGCAAAATCCCCGGTTGACCTAAACCGCCTATCACATCGCGGGTAAGGTCACGGCTAGACACCGAACTCCCCGCCGTCATCAACAGCATATCAACCTCGGCAAATCCGGCACGGGCGCGACTATGATAATCAGCGGTTTCATCTTTAGCAATTCCTAGCAGCACCGGATGTCCACCCGTCTGTTGTACCAATGCCGCCAACATCGGCCCGTTAATATCACGAATTTGACCGGGGGCAGGTATCACTTCTGGGGGTACCAACTCATCACCACCGCTTAAAATGCCCACGCGCGGCGGCACAGCGACTTTAATCGCCAACACCCCCACCGCCAACAATCCACCTATATCCTCAGGGCGGAGGCGATGCCCAGCGGGTAAGGTCGTTGCGCCCGTTTCAATATCTTCGCCGATTTGCACAACATTTTCACCGGGGGCAACAGGCGCGAGGATTTCAATTTCGGCCTCACTAAGTTTTTGGGTACGCTCCATCATTACGACGGCATCGGCATGGGCTGGCAGCATCGCACCTGTAAAAATCTCGGCGCATTGGCCCGCCTTAATCGAAATTTCAGCAACTTGGCCCATTTGGATTGAACCAACACAGGTGAGATAGGCGGGCAGGGACTGGGTCGCTCCAAAGGTGTCGGCAGCACGGACGGCATACCCATCCATGGTACTGCGTGCGAAATAGGGTAAGCGTTCGGGGGAGTAAATTGGCTCGGCTAAAATACGACCTAAGGCAGCACGGGGGTCGAGAATCACAGACTGATAGCTAGGCGACCAATGGGCAAAGAGTTTTTCTAGGCCAGCCTGCACGGTGGCGACATTAAAAAATTCAGCGCTCATATCAGGCGGAAATTGGGGTAATTTCGGGTAAGCCAAGCCGCTCAGGATGAGTATAGACCCGCATTCCACCACGCCGCACATACCCCACGACGCATATGCCCCATGCCGTCGCCAGTTGCACGCTGATACTGGTTGGAGCGGTACGACTGGCGACCAATGGAACTCCCATACGGCGGGCTTTGCCTAACATCTCAGAGCTAATGCGCCCACTGGTTAGCAACAGGCAATCACGGGTATCCATGCCACCCTGCAATGCCTTACCCGCGATTTTATCAATCGTGTTGTGGCGTCCCACATCCTCAGCACTGACCAGCATCGCGCCTTCAGTTGCCAAAATCGAGGTATGCACGCCGCGCACCGCATTATAGAGTTGGGCCGCCCCTTGCAAATCCCCCATGCGCTGCAAAATCATTTCGGGGGTGATGGCAAAATTAGTTTCCAATGGGGGGTGGATGGCCGTCAAATCCTGCAAACTGATACCCCCACCACAGCCAGAGGTTAAAATCATACGGCGTGGAGGGTTAAATTCAGCCCGATTGAGAAATATATCGACGGCGGTACGCGGGACATTCGCCTGTAGTAGTCGGATTTCCGCCAGTGATTCGATGACCCCTTCGTTATAGAGAAAGCCGAGCGCTAGTGCTTCTTGGTCAAGTGGACTGCATATAACCGTCGCCAATTCCTGCCCATTGACGAAGATGCTAACCAGCGATTCTTCAATCACCCCGCCTTCGGTCAATTCGGTTTTTTCGAGGTCAATGGCCCAATAGGTATAGGGGACTGCACCGGTTTGCTGCATACTACCCCTCCTCAGTTTCCTCACGACGGCGGCGCGGACGGCGGGTGCTTTGGCGAATTTCATCAGGCGTCATGCCCTGTTCCATGCCCCATTGGATTTTTGGCTTGAGTGCCCCCGTCGGACATACACCAACACACTGCCCACAAAATACACACGGTGATTCGGGCATCGGGATGTCAAAAGCGGTGGCAATATGCGTATCAAATCCGCGTCCCCCAAAAGTCAAGGCAAAAGTATATTGGGCATCTTCGGCACAGACCTGTACACAACGCCAACATAATACACATTGGCTGTAATCGCGCATATAAAACGGATTATCATCCAAGAGAGCATGTTCGCGGCGTTCGGCATCAGGAAAACGGGTGGGGTCAGCGTTGTAATCGGTCATCAGGGTTTGAATCGCTGGGGCTTGATGTAAATCCACCGCTGAATTGAGCATTTCTAAGATAGTGCGACGGCTGCGTTCAACCCGTTCATTGCGTGTTTCGACCTTGCCACCATTGGCACAGGCCGTGACACAGGCCGCTTGCAACAATCGCCCATTATTGACATCCACCACGCACACCCGACACAACCCGTTGGAGGTGGTGGCATCATGATAACAAATCACGGGGACTTCAATATCCAACTGTGCCGCCGCTTCGAGCAAGGTAGTTCCAGCAGGCACAGTGATTTCTTGACCATCAATCGTCAGGGTAACGCGATCGCTCATACAGGTTGCCCTTTCACAGTCAACAAATCCGGCCATTTTTCGAGGGCACTTAAAACAGCCGAAGCCGCCGTCTGCCCCAAGCCGCATAAGGACGCCTCAGTCATCGTCAGGCCAATATCACGCAACCGTTCCCGATCACCCATCAATGGTGCGTCAGCCCGTTCCAATATTTCCATTTGGCGCTGCGTACCCAATTGACAGGGGAAACATTTGCCACAACTTTCGTGCTTAAAAAAGCGCCCCAGCCGTCGCAAGATATCACCGATGTTGGCAGTCTCATTAAACACCATAATCGCCCCCGACCCAAAGGTGCTGCGAATAGCCCGTAAGTCCTCAAAGGTCAGCGGCACATCGAGTTGATCTGGCGTTAAAAACGTGCCTGCCGCCCCACCCATCAGAACAGTTTGCAAATTGCCCATGACCCCACCACAAAAAGCTTCCAATAATTGGCGCAAGGACATGCCGGGGCTGATTTCGTAGACACCGGGGCGATGGACATGCCCACTAATGGAGACCAATTTGGTGCCTGTGCTTTTTTCCGTGCCCCATTGTTTAAACCATTCCCCGCCATGTTCAACAATGCCGGGAATGGTGCTGAGCGTTTCCACATTATTGACAACAGTGGGTTTTTGGAATAGGCCGTGGGTGGTTGGATAGGGCGGCTTGATACGCGGAAACCCACGATTGCCTTCAATCGCCTCGAACAGCGCCGTTTCTTCACCACACATATAAGCCCCTGCGCCCCGCCGAATTTCAATCTCTAGCGAGAAATCGCTGCCAAAAATATTCGCCCCAAGTAAACCCATCTGGGTAGCCTCATCAATGGCTAGTTGCAGCCGCTGGGTGGCTTTGGGATATTCACCCCGAATAAAAATATAGGCTTTGGTCGCGCCGATGGCGTAGGCACACAACGCCACGCCTTCCAGAATAAGGTGGGGACGACCTTCCATCAATACGCGGTCTTTAAATGTGCCCACTTCACTTTCATCAGCATTGCATACCACATATTTGGGTTGACCCATAGCTTGGCGCGTCATTTTCCATTTGGTCGCCGTCGGGAAGGCAGCCCCACCCCGTCCAATTAAGGCCGTCTTTTCGACCTCCCCAATCACCCCCTCTGGCCCTAGTGTCGTGATGGCATAGTGTAGGGCACGATAACTGCCATACTCCGCCAACGACTCGACATGCTTGCCATCTACGCCCTTCAATAGAATTTCGCCACTGACATTACTTTGATACGAGGCAAGCCCGGAAAGTGTTGACACATCCGTTTCTGGAATTACAGGGGCCACTGCCAATTCCCTATGTCCGTGCTGGCTAATCAAGGCAGCGGGAGCATGGTCACACAAGCCCAAACACGTCGTAGGGCTAACCGCATATTTTCCATCAGGGGTGGTTTCATCATGACGGATATGAAGCTGATGGCACAGACCATCAACGACCTCGCCCGCACCGGCCATACCGCATATCGGGTCGGTACAAACTCGAATAACTGTTTCGGCGGTGGGGTTGGCGGAAAAAAGGCTGTAAAAGGTAATGACACCATAAATATCCGCTTCTGGCACACGCAGGGTATGGGATATTTGATGTACAGCATCTGGCCCGATGTGACCAAACGCGGTTTGTATGTCCCACAAAAGAGGCAGCAACGCATCGCGCCGCCGATCTTGATAGGGAGCTAAAATCTCAGCGAGGGATTCCATTCCATTATCCTATGTAAATAAAAAATTATTCACCTGCCAATCGTCGCGCTTCCTCTAGCTCGTGCGGCGTATTGACATTAAAAAACGATAGTCCTTTGGCATCGAAGGGTTGATATTCCGCCTCGTCCAAATAACGCACCCGCACATCGCCATAAAACCCCATTACCTTGAGTTGGTCGGCATCCAAAAGTTTACGTATAGGAGCAAGGCAGGTTTGCTTATAAATCGCGTGCAACCCCTCTGGGTAATTGTCCACACGCGGCACAATGACATCATACGACCCGTCGCACAAACCAATCATATATTTCAGCAGGGCCGGGTTCGCAAAAGGCATATCACACGCAATCACCAGTGTATAATCAGATTGGCTGTGGGTAATCGCCGTGTAGATGCCACCCAACGAGCCTTTTTCTGGCAGAACATCGGGGAACATCGGCAACCCCAAAGCAACATAATCATCGGGGCGATTGGTAATCAAAATACGTTCATCTTCGCCCAAATCAGCTAGCCGGTCTAAGAGATGTTCAATCAATGGTTTGCCAAGGAGAGTGACAAATGATTTATCTGTGCCCATGCGCGAGCTTTTGCCACCCGCCATAATCGCTAGGGTCAGGCTCATAACAGGCCTCTTTTAATGCACATAGGTGGTGGGGTCTTTGATCGTGCCCCGCTCATCGAATGCGATCTCTGCTCCCTCGCGTATTGGTGTATCTGCTTTACGCAGTCGCACCGCTGCCATCTTAAAATCCGGAATTTTGGCGCGGGGGTCAATCTTATCGAGGGTCAGCAAATTGGCTGCCGCCTCAACAAAATGAAAGGGCAAGAAAACCGTGCCAACGGGGGAACGACCTGTCACCATCACGCGACAAACCACGCTTCCTCGCCGTGAAGTGACCTCAACCCAATCACCTGATACCAACTCGAGGGTATGGGCATCATCAGGGTGCATTTCCAATATCGGCTCAGGGAAAATCTCATTGAGTTTGGAGGGGCGGGTCATCGTGCCACCATGCCAATGAAACAGTACACGACCTGTGGTCAGGTGATACGGATACTCAGTGTCCGGCAATTCGCTATCAGTGCCATATTCCAGTGACCAAAATTTACCCCTGCCGCGCGGAAAATTATCCTCAAATAGATAAGGCGTGCCGGGGTGATCTAAAGCTGGACAGGGCCAATGCACCCCGCCTTCACGTTCTAACCGTTCATAGGTGATGCCATAAAAATCAGGCGTCAGGAAGCGCATTTCTTCCCATATGGCCTCCGTGTCGGGGTAAGCAAAGCCTGCGCTGTGTTCAACACCCAACAAATTTTCCATACGGGTAGCGATTTCGCAGATGATTTGCCAATCAGGACGCGACTCACCAACGGAGGGCAAGGCTTGTCGAACCCGCTGCACCCGACGGTCGCTATTGGTAAAAGTGCCATCTTTTTCGGCAAAGCTGGCGGAGGGCAAAATCACATCAGCCAATTCGCTCGTTTCATTCATGAAAATATCAATGCACACTGTAAAATCGAGATGTTCCATCGCATGGCGAGCATGGGCTAAATTAGGCTCGCTCATCAGCGGATTTTCCCCCATAACCACCATCGCGCGGATCTTACCAAGAAGTGCTCCATCCACCATTTCCGTTACCGTTAGACCGGGATCAGGTGAAAGAGCGGTGTGCCATGCGGTTTCAAATTTATGCAGGATGGCTGGATCGGTAATTTTTTGATAAGCGGTAAAGACATTCGGCAGGCCACCGCTGTCGGAACAGCCCTGTACATTATTTTGACCTCGCAGTGGATTGAGGCCTGTACCCGGTTTGCCGATATGTCCGGTCAACAAAGCCAGATTGGTTAGGGCAAGGGCGTTATCTGTGCCGTGTGTGCTTTGGCTAATGCCCATCCCCCAATAAAACGCGGCCCGTTCGGCTTGGGCATACATCCGTGCCGCTTGGCGAATTTGCACAGCAGGAACCCCACTGATTCCTTCAGCCCATTCGGGTGTAAATTTTTCTAGCGATTCAATATACTCATTAAAATCTTCAGTGCGGCGACCAATAAATTCTTCGTTATAGAGCTTTTCAGCCACTATCACATGCGCCATCGCTTGAAAAATCGCCACATCCGTCCCCGGTTTTTGCCGCAACCACAGGGTTGCAAAGTCAGTCAATTCGATTTGGCGCGGGTCAATCACAATCAATTTCGCGCCATTTTGTCGGACGGCCCGTTTCAAAAATAGGCTAATTACCGGATGCGTTTCGGTCGTGTTGCTGCCTGTGACGATGAAAGTGTCGAGATGCTCCATTTCGGCAATGCTGTTGCTCATGGCGCTCGACCCAATGGCTAATTGCAATCCAGTTACACTGCCAGCATGGCACAACCGTGCGCAGTGATCTACATTGTTGGTTTTGAGGACAGCCCGTACCCATTTTTGGAAAACATAATTATCCTCATTGGTAGCTTTGGCGCAGGCGTAGGTCGCAAAACTATCCCCACCACTTTCACGGATAATTTGGGTAAGTTTTTCAGCCACAAGATTAAGGGCTTCATCCCAAGTGGCCTCGCGAAATTCGCCGGGGCCACCATTACGGATGAGGGGTGTTTTAAGGCGGCGCGGATGGGTCGTAAAATCCAACCCAAAGCGACCTTTAACACACAGATTGCCATAATTGGGAGCCGAATCAAACGGGGCACTGACGCGGTAAATCACATCATCTTTGATATGCAAATTCATCTGACAGCCCACACCACAGTAGGGACAGGTCGTGCGGACGGTGTGGTCTGGGGAGAGCATGGGGGCTACGACCATCGACACCACTCCAATAAATTGTAAGCGTAGTGAAGCACAATATTTAAAAAATTAGTTGATTTAAATTATACTCCAAACTTTGTTATTCGTTGGAAATAAAATGGACGAGGTGATACGGCTAATTACCTCGCCCATTGCTCGGACAGGGGGATTTAAATATAGTTGTAGGCGATAACTGTCAAAAATTCGGGATATTCATCTTGGGTAACTAACTGGTCGAGGATTTTTTCGGCATCGGCATAGTGCCCATTCGCAAAGACAGGCTCACCCACCGCTTCCTTAATTTTGGCAAGCTCCTCTTGGATAATCTGGCGTACCATCACCACATCCACTTTGTGACCATCATTTAATTTGCCATTAGGATGATGTACCCATTGCCAAAGCTGCGAACGCGAAATCTCGGCGGTTGCTGCGTCCTCCATCAAGTTAAAAATGGCTACCGCGCCATTGCCACGCAACCACGCTTCGATATATTGCAGGGCCACACTTACATTATTTCGCACGCCGGCCTCGGTGATCTGACCATCGGGGATTTTGAAGTTAATCAAATCGCTTGGCTTCACAGCCACTTCGGGCAGGCGCTCTTTTTGATTAGCGCGGCCTTTCAACCCCTCCTCAAAAATGGGACGAGCCACAGGCACGAGATCAGGATGAGCTACCCATGTCCCATCAAAGCCATCATTGACCTCGCGCAATTTATCCTCTCGCACTTTAGTCAGAGCCATCTCATTGACCGCTGCGTCGCGCCGACTGGGGATAAAAGCTGCCATACCTCCCATTGCATGAGCACCCCGCCGATGACAGGTCTGCACCAACAATTGGGTATAGGCCCGCATAAACGGCACAGTCATCGTCACTTGGGCGCGGTCGGGTAGCAGAAAATCGGGCTGGCTGCGAAATTTCTTGATACAGCTAAAAATATAATCCCAGCGCCCCGCATTAATTCCGGCAATGTGGTCACGCAGTTCATAGAGAACTTCTTCGATTTCAAACGACAGCAAAATATGTTCAAGCAGGACGGTGGCTTTGATTGTGCCAATCGGCAAACCGAGCTCCTGCTGGGCCATGATAAAAACATCGTTCCATAATCGTGCCTCAAGATGACTTTCCATTTTGGGCAGATAAAAATATGGGCCAGTGCCTTTTGCCATAAGCCGGCGGGCATTATGAAAAAAGTATAGACCAAAGTCGAACAGTGATCCCGATATCGGTTCACCGTCTACCAACACATGCTTTTCGTCCAAATGCCAACCACGCGGGCGCACCATCAAAAGTGCTGTCTGCTCGTTTAGCCGATAGTCTTTGCCATCAGGGCTGGTAAAGGTGATAACGCCGTCAATCGCGTCACGCAGATTAATTTGACCCTCAATCACGTTTGCCCAAGCCGGGGTATTGGCATCTTCAAGATCAGCCATAAATACGTCCGCTCCCGAATTGAGGGCATTAATCATCATCTTACGTTCGGTCGGGCCAGTAATTTCAACCCAACGACGTTGAAGGTCATCGGGAATGGGGGCCACTTGCCATGAGCTGGTACGGATAGGCTCAGTGTCGGGCAGAAAGGTGGGGAACTTGCCATCATGAAGCCGTTGCTGAACTTCTTTACGCCTCTGTAAGAGTTCATGACGACGGCCTCCAAAAGTTCGTTGCAATTTGGCAACAAACGCCAGCGCTTCGGGTGTCAAAATTTCATGGTAGGTAGGGGTAACTTGACCTGTGACCTGAATGTCGGCAATATATTGCATCCTCAATTGTCCTTTCTGCAAATCGTGAAATCTTTTGCAATTGTACCTGTCCCGCCCAAAATTCCCGCTACAAATATCGGTAGGGGGTAACTACTCAGACATATAGGGCTAACTATAACCACGAAATTGCTACTCATTCCGACTAAAAAAACAGCCTCTTTACGTTTTTAGTCTATTAGACGTTGATAGCAGGTTAGAAAACTGCACGAAATTTACGATCTTCATGGAAATTTCATGTGATTTTCGAGGATTGAAAGGTAAATGCAATGTACAATTTCATATAATTATTAGTGGCACTATTTTTTTCATCCTTATTTGTTTAATTAGAATTCTAAACCTCTATATGCTAAACAGAGGTTAAATTAACCAACGTTTTACTAGGCTACGGGGGATTATCAAATATGCGCTCTCAACGAACGCTGAAATGGGTTTTATTTTTAGTAATTCTTTTAGTTCTCTCCTCAAGTCTCCTGTTTTTTAATGATGTACCCACAACCAAAGGCCAAGAAACGACCACTGGTGAGTCCTGCATTTTGACGCCGCAACTTCTTGGTGGGCAGGGTTTCTCCGTTTCGGGGTTAGGTTTCTCGGTTTCAGGTCTCGGCTTTTCTGTTTCAGGGTTAGGTTTCTCGGTTTCGGGTCTCGGCTTTTCCGTTTCAGGTCTGGGGATCGACCCTGCCCAAGTTGCCCAAGAAATCCGCGATAATCCTATCTCCAATCAGTGGTTGCTTGATCTACAACCTGATATTGCCTCTGGGGAAGACTTTAACACCACCCCAACAGCCATTATCATTTTGGACGATTTCAGCACGCCTGACTCACACGGTAACGAAGTACTGGCAGTGTTTAATGACCTTGCCAGTGTAGTAGATATGTCAAATATCCTGCTCGTTCCAGTCAACATTGGCGATGGCAATACTGGTTATCGTACTGATAATCTCAAAGAGGTGGTCTCAAATACAATTGAAGGCCCCGGGGGGTTGTTAGAGCAAGGCTATAAGCACTTTGTCATCAATATGAGCTTCGGCATCATCCCGTGCGAAGACCCCGGTATGATGATTGACGACACGCCCATCCCACCCTTTAAATTTGATGACGCGCTGGCATGGGTCAACGATTTCGCACCCGTCACCAATCAGGCTGTTACCCCTACGCTTGATTGTGTTGCCAAAAAATCCGATGGCAGTTACGTGGCATGGTTTGGCTATAACAATACCAACGATGTCCCCTATAGTATCCCGGTCGGAACCAACAACCGCTTTAGCCCCACCCCTCAAGATCGCCAACAAGCACGTGTCTTTGAACCCGGCGATTGGCACAAGACTTTTCAAGTGGGTTTTAACAGCGGCACAACATTAGTCTGGACACTCAAAGGCCCAGACAATGTCATTCGGACAGTCAGCGCCAATAAATACTCGACGCTGTGCAGTAGCGTGCCATCAACCCCAAGAAATACCCTCAAGCCAACCTTACAATGTGTGGCCGATATTGGGGGTGGCGTTTATGCAGCGCGGTTTGGGTATGAAAACTACAATAATGGGTCAGTGACACTCCCTGTCGGCGAGAAAAACTACTTTTCGCCTGATCCTAAAGACCGCAAACAGACCATTACCTTCTTGCCCGGTTCCCATAGCGATGTATTCCGGGTGAGTTTTAATGGTAGTAACCTCACATGGAAGTTGAAATCCCCTGATGGGGCTTACTATTCCGTCACGGCCAGCAAATATTCAACCCCCTGCTCGGATGAAGCGGGTGTTGGGCTAAGTGATTACCTGATGGGTCAGATGGGTATTCCCGAAGATAAGGTGGATTATTACATCTTCAAGCTGGTTGAATCAGTAGACGATGAAGCCCAACTCGCCGACTTCCGAGGTTTGTTGAAAGAATATCTGGAACGTAGTGCCGACTCGAATGGGGAATTCTCGGTTATTCCTGTAGCCTCCTCGGGCAATTATCGGCCTTGGTTAGGCTCATGGCCGCTGGCTCCTGCCCGCTGGCCCGAAGTGGTGGCGACAGGCGCGACCCTCGGCAACAACGGCCCGCTGTGGCAGTTCTCACACGATGGCAATGTAGTCGCCCCCGGTGCGGGTTTCCCCTATGGCAATAATAGTTTCCTTGCCGGAACATCCTTCGCCGCGCCATTCGTCAGTATGGTCGGTGCTCAGTGGTTGACCTATCCCAACGCCTGCATTTTTGATGGGCAGTATCCACCACTCACCGAAAGTGCGCTGGGTAAAGACCTCAATGCCACTTTTGTGCCGGGGACAACTGGCCCCTATAGTTGCCTGCCTGACCGGACAGTCGCGGAATGGCGTTTAATTGAGTCAGATGACCCCATTGTGGCAAGATCAGGCTGGTGGTCAGCCGTCAGCACGCCCTACGCCAGCGGCGGTAAATATCTTTACGCCACTCGCGCCAAAAACACCTATTTGACATTCTCATTTGAAGGTGAAAAACTCGAAGTGGTCTATGTCGCAGGGCCCAAACTCGGCTCCTTCACCATTGTCATTGATGATGTAGCTGTCCGCACGGTCATTACCTACTCGTCGAGTACCGCGTACAATAAACACGAAGTCATCAACTATCTAACCCCCGGCCCACATACGGTCAAGATTGTTCCGGCCAGCGGCACAGTTGCTATTGACGCCTTCTACGCCGCCGTTGAATAAAATCAAAAAGGGGATGTCGTTATCCCCTTAAATTCGTTCTATTCAAAGCCATCTATACCTTATAGGTGGCTTTTTTATACCCGACCCATCATCTGTAGCAGCATATTAGCGCGTTCTTGGAGCGCTTCAGCTACGACGGTTTCCAAATCGAGCGAGGCTCCCTTTGTAATGGCCGCATCCGCTTTTTGGGCAACCGTTGTTGATTTCAGTTTGTCCAACACTGGGGCCGCCAATTTCTTCGTCCCCTCGGAAGTAGCGGAGTGATTCATCACCAAGCCTAACCATGTCAACGCCCGATTGTGGTCGGGGATCACATCAGCAAGGCCAATCAACGCTTCCATCAAAGTCGGGATAGCCTGAATTTCACGGGCCAAACTGAGCGCTTGATAGTAATAATCTGCCGCTCGTTCAAGCCCTTTTTCTGCACGGGCCATGTGCCCTAAATTCACTAATGTCGTCGCCATACCCCGCCGATTCCCAATGGCCCGGGCAAGCGCAAGACTGGCTTCAAAATAGCGGGTAGCGCTGGCATAGTCCCCTTTGAGTTCAGCCACGAAGCCCAAATTATCAAGCGCCATTGCAACCCCGCGCCGATTCCCAATGGCTCGACAGGTTTCGAGCGTTTCCTGAAAATAGCGGGTCGCACTTTCAAAATCCCCTTGTTCGCCCGCCACGCTCCCCAAATTCATGAGGGAAATAGCAGCTTGTCGTCGGTCGCCAACCGTCTGCCATATCGTTAAGCTCTCAGCAAAATAGCGCCGTGCACCGGGATAATCCCCTTGGGCATAAGCGACTGTGCCGAGGTTGTTGATTACCATTGCGCAGCCTTCAAGATCATCCACCACCCCAACAAATTGCAGACTCTCTTCTAGCCGTTTCACAGCAGTCGCGTAATCACCTGTCTCTGCCGAAACCATGCCCAAACGGTTTAAGGCCCGTGCAATGCCGCGCTGGTCATTAATTGCCCTTGAGATCGTGAGGCCTTCCTCACAATTACTGGCCGCTTTAGGATAATCACCTTGGCCCCAATAAGCATCGCCCATCAAATTGAGGGCCCGTGCGCTTCCTTTTTGGTAGTTAATAGTGCGGGCGATTTGTAAGCCTTTTTCTAAACGACGGATTGCGTTCACATAATCGCCGGTATATTGAAGCGTCTCGCCCAATTTAGTATGAAGTTCAGACTCAATCTGCTGGATTTTCAAATCAGATGATGGACTTGGCAGCAATTCTAAAGCCCGTTCAAAACTGGCGATAGCATCGGAAAATGCGCTGATGCTAAGGGCATGTTCACCCGCACGTTGGGAATAGAACCGTTCCTTATCCACATCCCCTGCCACGCGCCAATGCTGGGCAATTGTAGCCGCTTGGTCAAGGGCATCCGGATAAACCTTTTCAATCGCTTCACCAATCTGACGGTGAAATTTCGGTTGCTGTTCAGCAGGGATAGCATTCAGAGCAGCTTCACGCAATTTATCATGAGCAAAACGCCATATCCCATCTTGCACTTCCAAAACGGCCCGATTCGCGCAGACAATCAGCCAATCCTCAAGGTTCAAACTACCCTTGACTTGTTCTAACACAGCCAAATCCAATTCCCGACCCGATACTGCCGCCAATTGCAGCAAGAATTGACCTTCGGCTGGGACACGTTCCAAGCGGCGTTTGATGACAGTCTGGATGCCACCCGCAAAAATATAGTCTGGTAACCCGCTACGCCCAATCTGGTCAAGTCGGCCAGCTTCTTCGGCCAGCGCCCGCACTACCTCAACCATGAAAAACACATTGCCTTCGGTTTCCCGTTGCAACAATTCCAACACTTGGGGCTGGCGACCTGTCTCACCCAACATCGAAACGCTGAGTTCCGCAATGCCCTCGGCTGAAAGGCGTTCGAGCTTGAGGGGTTTCATTTCAGCAAGTTCATTGGCTAATTGAGGGCGATCTTCAATGCGATAGCTGCCTATGATTAAGATGGGTAATTCGCCAATCATGCCCGACAGCCGTTTGACAATCTCCAAACTTTCGTTAGAGACCCATTGCAAATCTTCTAGCAATAACAGAACGGGTTGATGTTGGCGCTGAAAAATGCTGGCAATTGTGCCCAGCAGACGCTGCTGATAAGCCGTGCCTTCAAGTTGAACCGCATCCGCCACCTTGCGCCCAATGAGGTCTTCAACATCGGTAATCAAGTCTTGCAAAATGCCTGCTTCAACATCGGTCACATCTGAGGTCAGCGCTAAACGACGAAGTGGATCATGCCAAACATCGTACGGCAGGCCACCTTCGGCAACGGCCTGACCCCGCAGTAACATGACCCCTTCCACCAGAGCACGGGTGCGTAGTTCATCTAGTAAGCGCGACTTGCCAACGCCACTTTCCCCCCCAACAAGCCAAGCACTGCCCTGACCTACCATAGCCTCGGTCAAAGCTTTTGTAAGCTGATCAAGTTCCGCATTCCGTCCAACAAATGCAGCCGCCTGCAAAAAACTTTCCCGTATCGCTGCCGACTCCGCTGGAACTTCTTGCCCCATCGCTGCGCATAGCTCTTGAATAACATCATAGGCATCGTGGTAACGATCCGCTGGCGATTTTGCCAACAGTCGCCCAACAATTGAGGCCAAAATGTAGCGCTCATTGGGAATGGCAGGTTGTAAATCAACCTCTATATCCCCCTCACCAACAGGCGGGCTAACAAGGTGTTCGGTGTCGTCTAGCACAACCCGGTTTTCATACGTGACAGTTCTATCTAGTGCGCTGTCCAAAAATTCGGTAGGGGGCTGGTTGCCCTCAAAGTGTAAGGTGTCGCCCAATTCCCCATCTAAATCAGGAACCATCCCCGCGTGAAATGTTTGGGCATAGAGCAATGATAAATCAGGGTTATTGCCCAAAATAGCATGAACGAGGTGGTTGGTATCACGAACATCAAAAGGATGGCGACCAGCAATCAGTTCATAGGCCATCACCCCCACTGCGTACAAATCCGAAGCGACCGTCACCTGCTTGCCCTGCAAAACCTCAGGGGCCATATAAGCAATGGTTCCAGCAATTTCTTTGGCTTGGTCAGATTCAACCGCCAAACCAAAATCCAATACTTTAACTTTGCCGTCTGCTGTGACCAGAACATTGCCCGGTTTTAAATCCCGATGCAATATGCCCCGACGGTGCAGATAGGCTAAGGCCTGAAGAAGTTCCACCAATAATTCAATTTTTCGTTCAAGTGTTTCGCCTTGACCCGCCAACACAAAGGGCCGTGCTTCTTGCAACAACTCCATCGTGACAAAGGGTTGTCCGGCCTCATCGAACCCATAATCCAGCACACTGATAATGTGAGGATGGCGCAACGAAGCCAATACTTTAAACTCACGAGCCAAAGCCAAACGAGTATCAAACTTTTCGGTGCTGGAATCTAAAGGACGATTTTCCAGCATGACGGTCACACGCTTCACTGCAACCGTTTGGGCCGTTAGCCGATCGGTGGCGCGATAAACTGCCCCCATGGCTCCACGACCTAGAGGTTCATGTAATTGGTAGCGTTTGCCAATGAGATTTGCCGCAGGGTTTCCGGTCATCAACGCCCCCCTATCAAATAGGGACTAAGTTCCAAACCATCGCAGTTTTACGCACCTAAGTAGTTTACGGGATGTTGGAAGGGTTTACAAATTTAGAATTAAAAAGTTTTAATGACCACATACACATTTCGTACAAAGCGCATGGATTAAATCAAAAGGCCTACTTTTAGCCATTCTTGTAATAGACAGAACATAAAATCGTACATAAAACTCGTTTACAAACCTTAATTTTCAGGAAAAATTCAGGATAGCGGGCTTCAACAATCAACTCTTTCTTATATAATGAGTTGTATGGAAGGTTTGTCTAAGGTTTATCCCATATAACAAATTCATCAGCCAAAAGGTGGAGGACGGGTCGCTTATGCGTTATAGCTATAAACGGTTGTGTATTAACGTCTTTATTATTCTCACAATCCTAATCACTGGAACGTTGGGAGGAACTCAGGTGCTGTTGAAAGACGGCCACCCTCGAACAGCCCTCGCCGACGATCCACCTACTACCACACCAACGCCTGAACCTCCGCCCATTGACCCACCACCGCCGACTGACGGAGCTGAGGGTGTTATCACCACTGACCCGGCTGTAACCACTGAGCCCGCCCCTGTTGACGATGGAGCAGGTGGTATCCAAGCCCAGCAAACCTACTGTCAGCTAGACATTAATAACAGCAACGATAGCAATCCCTATACCTATACCTTCACCGCTCTCTATTCTGGGATTGCAGCCTTCACATGGGGTTTTGGGGATGGTTTCACAGCAACTGGGGCTGGCCCACACACCATTACCTATCTTGCAACGGGGACGAAGAACATCACGCTCAATTGTGATGCGTTGCCCCAACTTACGGGCAGCATTTCAATTACCACATCCCCAGTGGCTGGGTTTAATCTAAGCCCTTCTAACTATACAGGCCTCCTCCCGGTCACGGTTCAAACCGTTAATACGAGCACCCCCGGTGGCTTGACCTATCTGTGGGAAGTCATTGCCCAACCTGTGGGTGATGCAACGGTTTATCCACCTGTAAGCACCCAGAACACGTCATGGTCATTTTCAGCGTATGGAACCTATAACATCCGCCTCACTGTGACCGATGGCGGCAGCCAAGTTGCCGTGGCAATGCGTTCAGTAGCTCTCAATGCACCCCCGCCAACAGCCAACTACACCATGACCCCCTCCGATGGAACGTCACCGCTAACGGTCAATATTGTGGGTGTAGATTTAGGCACTGGCCCCATTACCTCATGGTCATGGAATTTTGGCGATGGCTCACCTGTGGCAACATTCAATCAGGCTGCTCCTCCATCACTCAGTCATGTATTTGCTGCTGACGGCACCTATAATGTTGTCTTGACCTATACTGGCCCCGGCGGCAATGGCACAGTGACCAAACAAGTTGGAGTTTATCCCACCGGTCAAATTGTGGTTGCCAGCTTTACCTATCAATTTACGGGCAACAATCCCGGCGGACAAATTGAAGTCTGCTTTACCAATACCAGCACTGGCCCCATTGTGGTCAATACATGGGATTTTGGGGATGGCACAGGCCCCGTTGTGGATAACAACATTCTGGTCTGTCATTTGTATGCCAGTTCGAATGTTTTCCTTGTTCGCTTGACAGTTGCCGACGCTGGTCTGCCAACCCCGGCAAGTGCCACCGATACCCAAACCATTAGTGTTGTAGCCGCCCCCATTGCCAACTTTACCGCCACCCCCAATGGTACGATCACTTGGGGCACAAATGTCAATTTTACCGACACCAGTACAGGTGCGATTACGACATGGGCGTGGGACTTTAATGGCGATGGAATCATTGATAGCAATGTTCAAAATCCCACCAATATCCCAATCGGCAATATTCTGGGAACACAACTCGGCAACAACACCATCCGCTTGACCGTCACAGGCCCCGGCGGAAGTTCATATGCCGAAATGACGATTAACGTGGCTCTGCTACAATTGACCTGTAACATCACGGGTAATTTCAATATCCTCCCCGGCGACCCAGCCCAAAACTACAATAGCAATGTGGGCAATATTGGCGGTCGAACTGTCACCTATAGCTGGACAATCACGGGTAACAGTCCATTTCTACCTGTGACTGGTAGTGCCGCAAATCTAACAGGTATTGATTGGGCCACCTATGGTTTTGGCTCATTCCAAATTGACCTCCTAGCGACTACGCCTGACGGTGCATCTTGTGCCGACACGCAGACCATCACCCGTTCGTGGCTACCCTTGAACTGCCAGATGACCAACAATCTACCCAGCACCCTCTATGCCAACGGCACGGGCTATACTTTTACCGCCAATGTGCAAAACTTGAGCGGTCGGGCTGTCCAAACCTATCGTTGGTATGTCAATGGTAACCTTCAAGTGGGTCAAACAGCCGCGACATTCAACTGGACCAATACAAATGTTGACCCCCTTGTACTAACCCCCATTGCAGTACGTTACGAAGTAGATGTGGATAATGGTGTTGGTTATGTTCCACCCACTTCAACCTGCGATGAAACGGTCAATTTCAACCTCAATCCTTGGCCCACTTTGGCCTGTACCAACATTGGCGGCCCGGGTACGCCTCAATCATCCAACAATGCGACTGGTGCTGCTGTCAACAGCAATTACACCGCCAACATTACGGGTCTAGCAGGCCGTCCTGTAACTTATACGTGGACTGCCCCCAATGGCACGATTACAACGCAAAATCCACGTCCCAACAACAATGGAGCAACCGTTCAATGGAGTAACGCTTCGGCTTCATTCCCAGCCGCCCCAGCAGATGACAATATCGCGGTTTTGGTCACGGTCACCAACCCTGACGCCACAACCGTTACCTGCAATATGAATCGCAACGTGGCGGTGACGGTCAATCGTCTCACCTGTAATCTCCCAACAGGCGACGTGACCCCGGTCGTTGGTGAAACCGTCGGCTACGGTCGTAGTGTGACCAATACCTACAATCGTCCTTGGGCAGCGGTCAATCCCCTTGTTTGGGAACTGCAACTGTGGGATGCCATCAATGGGGTATGGGTTCCGCAACCCGGTGGCACAACCAATCCATTCAACGTCACCTTCCTAACCGCGGGCGAGCAATATCGCATCCGTTATAGCGCAGCCGTAGATGCCGCCAATGGTCTACCAGCCGACAACTGTACTTCGGGGTGGCAAACCCTTGATGTTCAAGGCGTTGGTGTAGCCTTCGCGTGCGATGGTTGGGGTGCGGGCAACAATTATAGCCCCGCCAATCCCGGCAACTATGCCTATAACATTGACATTGATAATGGGAATGCCCTGCCGCTCCAATATGTATGGACGCTGACTGGCCCTAACGGGTACACCCACACCTTCCCCCCTGTCACCAGCGCCAACGATGGGGTATTTGCAGGCCCAAGCTTTACCTTCGACAGTGCCTTGTTGGCCCCTGTCGGTGTGGATGACTTTACATTGCGGGTAGATGTAACGGACACTTCCTTACAAACGCCCTATACCTGTTTCCTGCAAAATGCGTTGGCAATCGGCACCTTTAACGTTGGCTACACCTACACGGGTAATGCCAATGCCATCGCCGTCGGTCAATCCATCTGCTTTACTAACACCTCCAATACCAGCTTTGATGGTCTAGCTGGCCTAACCTATAATTGGAATTTTGGCACCGCTGCCAACACCCTCGGCACACAAACCACTACCGCCGCTCAACCCGGTTGCCTAAGCTTTAATACCACAGGCGTTTTTAACGTCGCTTTAACGGGTACTAACCCTTCTGGTTCACGGACGAACACCTTCACGGTCGCCTTCCATGTTTATGGAGCGCAAAGTATTGCCATCAATCGGACGGGCAGCAATTTTGCTGGAACGAACCAGACGTTTAATGCCCTTGTGACTAATCTGACGGGCAATTTGCGGTGGCGCGGTTATGATGCGAGCAACAATTTGCTATGGACAGTGAACAATGTTGCACAAAATGCCAGTGTCACTCGTTTCTTCACTAACCCCGGCCAATACACCGTAGTTGCGGACGGCACTGGCCCACTCGGCCCAACCTCAGCTAGTCTGCAATTTACACTGATTGACATCAACAATATCAGTGCTTCGTTTGTCCCATCGCTGTACGCGGGCCAAGCCCCCATGACCGTCTGCTTTACCGATACCAGCACGGGCAATAACATCAATGTTTGGGATTGGGACTTTGGCAATGGTGATATTCGGCACTACGATACAGGTGCTAATCCACGCCCAGCCCAAATCTGCACGACCTATACCACCCCCGGTGGAACCTATCCTGTCACCCTGAATATTCAGAATACGAGTGGCCTGACCGGAACGGCGACCAACCAGATTCGCACCTATAGCCCACTGGAAAGCTCGGCGACCTTCACCATCAACCCGCAAAATGCCGCTAACTTCTGCTTTACCGCGGTACTGCCCGTCGGCGTAAGTGTCACCAGTTGGGACTTTGGCGATACCAATACTGGCCCTGCCCAAAACACGATTTGTCATGGTTTTGCATCGTCGGGCACCTATCAGGTCAGTATGCACATCACCAATGGGACGACGACAGGGATTATCACCCGTCCCGTGGTAGTCAACCTCAATAACAGTAGCCCTGCGCCAAGCCTAAGCGTAACCGGTAACTGCTCGGCCTTCCGCGTTGCTTCCTTCACCGTAACCAACAACGGCGGAGATATGGTTACACCTGATCAGGTCACCATTCGTGATTTGAACGGTGTCGTTGTTCTAACCGATGCCGTACTGTTAGCGGCCAACGCAAGCCAAACCTTCACTGTCTCCAATTTGTCTGGTGCTGTGACCTTCAGCACGGTTGACTTTGGCCTGACCGCCAACACCACCTGCAACTATCCACCGGACTTGGCCGCTGCTGGCACTTGCTCGGCCTACCGAGTCGCCTCCTTCACCATCACCAATAACGGTGGCCCCATGCCCGCCTCCGATACAATCACGATTCTCGACATGAATAACGTGGTTGTCTTAACTCAATCATTCCAAATCGCGGGTAACGCCTCCCAGACCTTTACGGTGAATAACCTATCTGGCCCAGTTACCATGCAAACGGGCACATCCGGTATCACGGCCAACACCACCTGCAACTATCCACCAGATTTGACTGCCGCTGGCACTTGCTCGGCCTACCGTGCCGCTTCCTTTACGATCACCAACGCGGGTGGCCCCATGCCTGATCCCGATACGGTAACGATTCTTGACTCCAGTAACAACGTCGTCTTGACGCAATCCTTCCAACTGGCAGGGAATGCTTCCCAAACCTTCACGGTCAATAACCTGTCGGGGGCGGTCACACTCCAAACCAGTACATCGGGTGTCACGGCCAACACCACCTGCAACTATCCACCGGATATTGCCGCTGTTGGCATCTGCTCGGCTGATCGTACTGCGACCTTTACTGTCAATAATGTCGGCGGCCCCATGCCCGATCCTGACACCGCCACCATTCGTGACCGCAACGGTGTGGTTGTCCTAACCCAACCGTTCCAATTGACTCAAAATGGCTCGGTGGTCTTCAGCGTCAGCAATATCTCTGGCCCTGTGACATTTACCTCCGGTACAACAGGCATCACCGCCAACACGACCTGCGAATACCCACCCAACATCAACGTCTATGGGTTGTGCAGTTCGATGCGTGTCTTGTTCACCATCAACAACAGTGATGGCCCCATGATTGCACCACAGGCCTATGAAATCCGTGACAGTGTGAACACACTCGTCAGCACGGGTACATTCCAACTGGCCCGCGGTGCTACACCTTTGACAGTGATTGTCTCGCCGACAGCGCCGAATGAAACCTATCATTTCATCAGCACGGGTAATGTGGGCAGCTTCAATGTTGAATTTGCCTGTATGGAATATCCAAGTTCAACCGACCAACTACCGCCTGCTACACCCAATCCTAGTAACAACACCAGCTTGATACCCACCGTTCAATTCCCGGTAGTGGATGGCACGACAGGCACAGTTTATGGTGATGTTAGCCCCTCTGCCCCATGGAAACCCGTGCCCGGTTGCGGTTATCAATGCGTCAACTTCCAGGTCTATCACACCAATCGTACAGGCGACTGGGAAATCTTCCGCCTCGGCGATTATCCCGGCCAACCCGATGCCAACCCGAACCTCTCACGGGGCGAAGGTGCTGGTGTGGACGATGTAGCTCCTAGCCGTTCACCCAACGGTCAATGGATTGCTTTTGCCAGCAACCGTGATGGTAACTGGGAATTGTATGTCAGCCGTACTGATGGCTCCGAACTACATCGCGTCACCTTCAATACGGTGGCAATTGACACTGACCCGGCTTGGGGGCCAAACAATACGCTGGTCTATGAAACAACCCGTGACGGCAACTGGGAACTCTATCTGCTTGATCTTTCGACAGGCGTAGAAATGCGCTTGACCTCTGATGATGCCACCGACATCAACCCCTTCTGGTCACCCGACGGTTCTAAACTCGTCTTCCAAAGTGACCGCAGCGGCAAGTGGCAACTCTATGAACTGAATCTCGGCACGCTTGAAACCAGCCTGTTGAGCGACGGCAAGGGTGAAGATGTTGACCCGCAATACTCTTCGACGGGGGACCGCATCGCCTTCCGTTCGACCCGCGACGGCAACACCAATGCCATGATCTTCGTGATGGATGCGAAGGGCGGCGCTCCGGTCGCTATTTCCGATGCGGCAGGTGATGCCACCAACCACACTTGGTCACCGGATGATGCCCTGATTGCCTATCAGTCCAATCTGGACAGCGACCTTGACATCTATGTTTATGATTTCGCCAGCGGCAGCACACGCCAAATCACCGACAACGTGATTGCCGACTATGCCCCCACATGGGTTTGCGGTACGGATGAGTTGATCTTCACCTCGGACATTACAGGCAACCCGGACATCTTCCAAACCAGTGCGCTGCCGATTGACGCACCAGCGATCAAGGTTGAAGAAGTAGCCTTGCAACTGACCAACGAACCAGCGGAAGACGTCTATCCACAAAGCTTCCCAGCCGAAGAAAACGCCAGCCGCGAAGGTAAATTGCCAGCCGCCAGCATGGAAGGCATTCCCGGTATCCAAACTGATTACCTGCATCCTGATCTGGCCGTTACTCCCATTGACCCAACCAACGATGCGGGTGAAGGCATCCAATCCATCAACGTCAACGGTTGCTCGGCACTGGCCTGCGTAGACTCGATGCTCTATCACACCAATCAAACCGGCGATTGGGAAATCTTCTGGCTCGGTCTGGATGGGCAAAACCCCGTTAGTCAAGCCAATCTATCGCGCGGGATTGGGGAAGGCATCCATGATGTCGCTCCCACCCGTTCCCCCAATGGAGATTTTGTCGCCTTTGTCAGCAACCGCGACGGCAACTGGGAACTGTATGTCACCTCTACCGATGGGTCGTTCGTCCAACGTGCGACCTATAATGAGGGTGTGGATACAGACCCAGTGTGGTCGCCGAATGGTGAAAGCCTTGTGTTTGAATCCAACCGTGACGGCAATTGGGAACTGTACTCACTCGACTTGGCCTCTGGTCAGGTGATGCGCCTGACGGTGGACGAAGGCAGCGACATCAATCCCTTCTGGTCACCCGCCTCTGGTTCTATCGTCTTCCAAAGTGACCGCAGCGGCCAATGGCAAATCTACTCGCTCAATATGAGCACCTATGAAACCACGCTCATCAGCGATGGCACGGGCAATGATTATGACCCGGTGTATTCAACCGCTGGTGACTACATCGCCTTCCGTTCGGATCGGTTGGGTGGCAAGAGCGTCCTGTATGTGATGGGCAAAAATGGCAAGAATCTCCAAGCCATTTCTGATGCAGCAGGTAATGCCAACAATGCCGCATGGTATCACAGTGATGAACTACTGGCCTATCAATCCGATATTGACGGTGACATGGACATCTATGTCTATGAATTCAAGACAGGCAAGACTCGCAAAGTCACCGACAATGCTGTCGCCGACTATGCACCCACATGGGCCTGTGATGCTCCCAACGTCGTCTTTACCTCCAATGTCTTAGGCCAACCCGACATCTTCCTGACCCCCGCACTGCCTATCAATGCGGGATCGGTGGATGTGGCACTGACCACAAATCAATTAACCTTTGGCACGGGCGATAACCTCTATCCGGAAAACACCCCGAATGAGGAAAACGCCAGCCGCGAGAACTATTTACCCACGCGGTAATCGGCAATCCATCAACGAGGGCGGGTGTCCAAAACCTGTCCTCTAAAATCTATAAGACAGGTGGCACCTACCACCTGTTTTTGTTTTCTACGACGGGTCAATCAGCCCATAGCGATTTCCAAGCTCACATGGGGCTAAAGCCGCCGTGCTGAATCTAGCCTGAAATGCGGATCACTTAACATGCGAACCGCTGCAAGAATCGCCAATTTTTTATAGAACACTCATTCTATTACTGATATTTATATGCGCCGAAGTTGAAAGCGTTACTAATGCGCTTTAACAATTAAATACGGATATAATGAAGGCAAAGCAAGAGGTCAGGAGGGAGCGATGGTAGCCCGCTTG
>JACRBG010000022.1 GCA_016234595.1 Chloroflexota bacterium
AAGACAAACTCAAATCGGGTTCTTTTTCTGAACTAGCCATGCTTGCCATGCCCAATGGCGCGAAGGAGGCCTGACTCAACCCCAGCATCTGGGGATTTTTATTCCGGCGTTTTTGAGGACTTTTCTTTTGGCATTGACAATTAAGGCTTGCAGGGCTTCGGGGGTCACAATTGCATTGTTCATTTTCTTAGTCCTTTGATTAATTTTACTACTCAACTATAGTCACATGATAGCTCTGAATCCCGCACGTCCAAGGCTTTGTGGCCCCTAAAAACCGGGGGTTGTGCCGACCCCCAGCACCTCGGGGCACTGAGGGTGGGCAGTGGGTTATTACGAGCGCGGGGTTGGGTTGATCGTTGGCAGTAGGGTTGCCACTTGACGTTGCAGTTCGGCGACTTGCCGTTCGAGTTCGGCTACGCGGTGCACCACCGCTTTAGGTTTATCGGTGAGCAGGGTCGTGTTGCAGGCGTCCACTTCAAAAACCTCGACCATGTCCTCGTAGACCACTTCGAGCGTCAAGCCGTCAGCCGAAATGCTTACCACTTTGGCGGGCACCCCAACTTGACCGACCTCCACTGGATCGCCGACTTTGAAACGACTTGGCATAGGCCGGGTGACGCTGGTGACGGGTACCGTGTGGGCCTCGTAGCCATCACCAAACACCACGTTGACCGTTTGGCCGTCTGAGCTGATCATGACCACTTTGGCCGGCATGTTGGCGAGATTGACCAGCACGTTCTCATCGAGTTCAAAAGCGGGGGTTTGGGGGGCATTTAGCTTGGTGTTCATTTTTCTAGTCCTTTGGGTTATCTGATTACTCAACTATAGTCACATGATAGCTCGGAACGCCCCACGTCCAAGGCTTGCTGACCCCTAAAAACCGGGGGTTGTGGGCAGCAAAAAGGGGCGGCAATGCCGCCCGATTCGCCTTAACGTGGTTCGGTCTGTTCCAAAGTGCTACGCACGATCGCCACAATTTCCGGCAGGTCGACCGGCGACCCGATCGTCATTTTCATCAGCAGGATTTTGAAAATATGGCGTAACGCGGAATGCTCACTGAGCACGACGGCGAGTTCGTGATTCAGTTGACGATATTGTTCTTCTTTCTCTTTCAGCAAGTCCAGTAAAGCTTGGATGGCCTCGGGCATAGCGGTCGACTCATTCACTTTTATAATCCTTTTATTTATTTGATTACTCAACTATAGTCACATGATAGCTCTGATTCGCCCGTGTCCAAGGCTTTCTGGCCCCTAAATACCGGGGGTTGTGCGGGAATCGAAAAGGGCATTCCCAAGCGGAATACCCTATCAGCTTTGAGTGCTCGAAGTGACTACTCGTCCTCGCAGGGTGGTTCGTCGGTTTGGCCGAGTAACGCCATCCCCGCAATCACGAGGTGCGCTTCCGCCCTACCCATATTCATTAGGCCAAACAACGCTTGACTGGTGATGGTCTGTGCCTCAGTCCACCAATTCATCCAAGGCCAAGCTGTGTTTATCGGTTTCATCGGCGCCGCCTGCTATCGTGGACATCGGCGCCCCTAGCCTGTTCGCAGGATCAGCGTGTGTTGGTAGCGGCGCCACTCGGCCTCAGCCTCCTGCAGCATGAGCTTGAGATAAGCATCAAAAGCTAAAGGCTCGCGCACAAGACCTTTAATGGGAAGCTGCTTGATCAATTGACCTTGGAGGAGCACGTCCAAGACTTGCTGATGGGCATCCAAACGCAGTAAGACATAGCGACCAATGGAAGCCCGTCCAATATAGTAATCGTGTTTGTCGACCGCCACGGTGCCATTGCTGCGGATGCGGCGTTTAAAGAGGCGGTGATGATAGGTCAACAACCAGTGATCCGGATCAACGGTGTCGGGCAGTGTGGGCAGGATGGGCAGGCGTGGGAAAGCCACATAAGGCGGTTGGTTACCACAGGCACGGGCTTGGTTAGGCCGCGCATGATTGTAGAGCGCTTGATGCGCTTCAAAAACGGCCTGAGCTGCCGTGGCGGTGGGAGGAGTGTAGACATTGACACACTCTTCTTGGAGGGTGCGAAAGTAGCGTTCGACAAAGGGCTTACGATCGGGGCGTTGGGGTGGACAAACCTCAACCTGAACCCCCAAACATAATAAAAAGCGCATGAACGCTGAGGGAAACTGATCGCTTGACCAACTGCCGACCCAACGTGGGTCCCGATCAAACACGATCCGTTGGGGTAAGCCATGCCGTCTTAAGGTGCTGGCGATGGCTCGCAAAGCACTCGGCGCTTGGTAATCACTGGCGGCTTGTAGGTCGACGAGAATGGAGGTGCCACGATCCACCACCGCTAAAGCCTCCACCCAATGTTGGCGTTTCGCCTCGATTACAGGCACGGCGCTATTGACATCGGTAAAGTCAATTTCCCATGTGTCCAATGGGGCCGGTCGTTCAAAGGGTTCAGGTGGAGCGGGTTGGAAACGCAAGATCCGTTGGTGGGCATCCAAGATCTTCCAGATCGTGCTGGTTGAGCGGGGCAGGCGCAACCCTTGGGCTTGCAGGCGCTGATCGTGGTGCAGGTAGTACAGAATCGCTGGCGCACCTAAGCGACGTGGCACAGCGGCAGGGGGTTCATCACGTAATTCCAAGATGCGCTCAATGACGGCGGGGTGATAGACCTCTGGTTGGGTTTTGCGTGCTCGTGACTGACTCATGAGGACTTGCAGGTCGTGGGGATCAGCCGTGATCAAGCGTTTTTTCCATTTCTGGACCCATTTGCGACTTCTGCCTAGGGCGGCTGCATATTGCCGCACCGACCCACTTGGCTGTTCCTGCAGCAAGGCCCGTAACCGGGATCGATCCCGTACCCATTCCTCTTCCATTGTCCCGCTCCCTCGGTTTTTCTCGCTAAGTCTACCTGCTCGAGGCGCCGATGGGGGCGATAGCCGCAGGGCGCCGATGAAACCGATAAACACACCAAGCCGTCGCCACCGCTTCACGCCGGACTTCGTTAAATTCGGCCTCATCTTCAATCCGTGCCACCACCGCTTGGCACAGCACCGTATCGTGCATGTGCAACCCAAACTGACGGCGAATCAAGCGGAGAGTCGCGCTGCGCAGTTCAGGGTCGCTGGTGGCTTGTAACCCCGCCAGTAAAATCTGGCGGCGGAGGTCGGCTGGGCTAGGGCTGGACTCCGTCGTATCGGGGTCGTCGGTGAGCAGGGCTGGGGTAGCAGGGGCTGGCGCGAAGGGGCCAAGTTGGAAGTGTTCGAGGGCTGCCGCCACACTCGGAAATTCCGTGCCACGCAGGGTGTCTTGCAGACTGGTCACAAGTTTTTGGCGGAGGTCGGCTTCCCGTTCCCGCTCGTGTTGATCCCGTAAAGCCTGCGCCGTCGTTCTAACCCAAGCCATCCAATCTTCACGGGGTAAAAAGACGTTCCCGTGTTTATTCCAGACCTCGCGGCCCTCGTAAATGATGGTTTGAGCATTCCCATAGGCATCCACGCGGATCAGCCCGACCTCATCTAGATAGAGATAGCCATCGCGTTTGTTGGGTGATTTAGCGGACTCATCCAGCAGGGCTTGGCCCATCCGCCGCGCGATCAGTTCCGCATCGCTGATAATGCCATCCCGCTGGGTGGCCGCCTGACGACGGCTGTTCACGGCAGTAAAAAGATCGTCGGCCAAGCGGTCGAGCTGGTCAGTGGACAAGGTATCATAGTTCACAGTGACAGTATTCATGCGATTTTTCCTGTGCGTATCCCGGCGCACCCCGGTTAATTGGTTAAGGTAGATCGAAATTCAATCAGCGGCGCTAAAACCGAATCGCGCCAAACGGGGTTGGCTCCCAGTACAGGTCGCGCTCAATCGGCAAGCCGAGCGGTGGGCAACGTAGATCGCGCAGCTCGTCAATCGGAACGTACCCCCACTCGCTGTAGTACGGCTCGGCCTCGTTGCGGACATAACCGAAAGCCAGCCATGGGTAGCCGTCTGGGGCGATTTCCGAAAATTCCGTGAGATACCACGTCATCGCCGGGGCGAACAATTTGATATGTACGACCTGCTCCGCCAGCGGGATGGCCTCGCTGCTGTACAGGGGTGGAATGTCTGACCACAACGGCAAGTAATCATAGGCGTTGTCATTTTCTGGGCGTGGACGGCTGGGCTTTTGGGTGATGTCCAGTAAGTGCACCGGGTCAAGCGTCGTGACCCACCGTCCGGGTTTGTTTCGGCCTTTGGGCCAGCTCACTTGGACTTGGCCGTTGGCGGTCACATCCTCGATCCGAACGACCGTGACGAGCTTGGGGTGATTCATCAGTTTACGTTTGCCAATGTGCAGGTTCATGGGTTTTCTTCGCGTTGGTGCGGATGCGCGTCCCCCGGTTAAAATTTTAGCTTATGTGTTCTAAATTCAATAGGGGTCTACAGTTTCCAATAGTCCGTTTTTCCAGCGGCCCAACCCCGCATAAAGCTCGGCCAGTCGTAGCCCCAATCCAGTCGATCGGTGGTCGAGGGGTTGAAACCCGTATGGCCTTTGGCGCAAGCGGTATGGAAGGCGGCACGCCAGCCCGCTTGGTAGGCGGGGTTGGGTGCAGCCGAGCGGCGGGTGGTTTTAGGCATCGTTCGCCTCGTTCAGTTCGGCGAGATGGGCGATGCCCAGCGGCGTCAGTAAACCACCGATGGCAAGCGGCAAGTCCGTAAAAGCCGTCAGCACCACGATTTCGACATAGCCCTGTCGTTCCAAGCGGTACAGCAGCAGGGTTTCGAGCACGTCCGTGGCTGGGTAGGGACTCAGACCTGTTTGGATGGCGGCAGCCATTTTGAGGAGGAGACTGCGTTCGAGTATTTCAAACATGGTCGGCCTCCTACACCAACACAGCCAGCGGCATGGCGGCACGACGGCCCTTACGCTGCAGTGCCAGCGGTCGTGGCGGCGGCGCTAGGGTGGCGCTGACTTGGGCCAGCTTGGTTTCGAGGGCGGCAATTTGGGCCAACAGGGGTTGCAGCATTCCTGTAATGTCGATTTGTACGTCGTCGAGCGGGGCGAGCGTGGTCGCGGCGACGGCGGGTGTCGGAGCGACTTCAATGACTGACTCGACCACCACCTCGGCGGGAGTGGCGGTGGCTAGGTCGGCGCTGGTTGCGTTGACCACGGGGGTGTCGGGCCGCTCGACGGCCTCAACTGGTGCGTCGGGTTCGGCGACTTCAGCCGCCCCCCGAAGACCATTAGCAGGCAACTTGTTTTCCCACATGTCGCGCAAGCGATAATTCCGACCAAGCCGGGTGCCGTGATACGTCTGGGGCTTGGAGCCTGCGTCGGGTGGCACAATCGGCTGGTGCAGATAGGCCCGATAGACCGCCAAACCGAGTTCGGTGATGGCATACTGACCGTGTCCGACTTGCGTTAGGTAATCCGGGCAGAGTGCCTCGGCTTCGGCTTTGGTGGTCGGCCACTTCAGGAAAAAACAACGGCGGCGATTGACATAGGCGTCATGCCCGTAACGCATCGCGTTTTGTTGACCTACGGTCATGGCATGTAGGAGGTCGAGCAATTCGGCGCTGGTGATAGGTTGGGTTGTGGTAAGTGTCATGGTGTGTATCCCTGCCGACCCCCGCGTGGGCGAGGGTTGGGTGTGCGGGACTTGCTCCTAGCTCACTTTGGCAAAGCGGCCAGCGGACCGGGCGGGGTAAGCGCGGTCGTCGCGCTCGTTTGCCATATCGATGGCTTCGTCGAGTTGGTCGATGAGGCCGTTGAAGAGTTTGACCAGTTCCGGTTCTTGCAACCCTATCATCTGGCGGGCTTCGCTGCGTAAGTCGCTCTTAAAGAGGCGTGTCCATGTTTGGCCGTCCTTGGCGACGTAGGCGTAAGCGTCTTCGTAAAACTCGCTGTATTTGACCTGCCAGTCTTGGTCGAGCAGCAGTCGCCGCGCCGCGCTGATTTCGACTTCGCTGTGGCAGCTGCCCAGCATATTCAACAAGAACCCATAACTTTGATCGCGCCATGCGAGGTATTGGTCTTGAATAGCGTCTTCGCTGATGACTTCAAAGGTCGTTTCGATGGAGGTCTGTAAAACGAAGATTTCAAGCGTAGGGTCGTACATGTTATAATCTCCTTTGACTAGGTACTTTCATGTGTCTTGGTCGGCTGGCGACTCCCACTCAACTTGGCGGAAGATGGGGAGTCGTTTGCTTATGGCTAACTAAGTATCCATAGTGTACCAAAATATAGCCATCAAGTCAAGCGTTTTGGATATGAACATAGCCACAGTACTTGACAAGGTGTACCTGAGGTGGTAATTTAGATTTATCTGATTTAGAAGGGAGACTGACATGCGGCGCATATTACGCAATCGAGTCGCCGAGTTGGTTGCCATAAAAGCTCGACGTGAAAATCGAACGATTTATAAGACGACAATCACAGACGAGACGGGTCTATCCAAGCGCACTGTCGATATGTGGATGGCAAATCAAGTCACCCGCTTCGATGACAATGTGTTGCTCACGTGGAGCGACTATTTGGGGTGTGGAATCGGAGATCTTTTCATTATTGAATACGAAGACCCTGAAACAAAAACCCACCCTGACGAGCGCCTACTGGATATCGCATAGCGCCAAGGTGGGTTAGTCATAACTTTATCGGTGTCGGGGGGCAACCAAAACACCGGTACAGCACTTTAAAAAATATCTCAAAATAAGCTTAATTGGGGTCTTTACCTATGCAAAACTGGGCAAAAACCAGTCGGGGTGCCGGGATTCGAACCCGGGACCTCTTGCACCCCATGCAAGCGCGCTAGCCAGGCTGCGCCACACCCCGATTGATGAAAGCCAGTATATCAGGCCCCACCGCCTACCGTCAAGGCTATCGTTCACGTTGAATCACGATAACTTTCCAACCACCGCCACTGGCGTCTGCCATTAGAAGTACATCATAAAAAGCCCCACCCTCAAAAGTGAGAGGCTCAGAGATAAATTGAGGCTCTCCATTCTGAGCATCAGTCCCACCAATTTGGAATGTGCCTGCGGTAACCTCAATCACCGATGAAACCGTCTTAGTTTCCAAAGAGTTGATTAAATCTGCTCGGCCTGTCGAATTTTCAGGCATGGGTGTACCTTCGGTAATGGGCGTGTAGAGATGCAAAATTGGCCCACTACTTTTGGCATGAACAAAGCGTAGTTGTGTAATGGACAAACTTACAGTGCCTTCGTAATCTGGCTCAGTCAAAACAACCACATTTGCCTGATCACCCACAACAAATAAGGTGATGGAAGAGCTTTCTTCAGAGTCAATGACCGCCTCACCTTGATAAATGACTTCCCCACCAATCTTAATCTGCAATTGGTAAACTCGACTGCTTAATGTCAGTGAAGATGAAATATCTGCCCATGCTAAGCTTTCAACCAGTGTCTCATTATCAAATAAAACATCTATGTTGGCTTCAACATCTAGAGCATTTATTATTTGCACCTTTACATCCTCAACTGGTGCGGGGCTATCACCAGCCACCTGTGCGCTCGAATCTACTCCTACATCTGTCGAAAGTAGTAACAGGCTTCCCACTGCCGAGGGAGTCAAAATGTAGGTATAAACCTCCCCTGCCGCAAAATTAAAGACTCCGGGATCTTCAATTACATGTGAGTCATTCTGTGTCCCGCCCATAAAATATAGGGCATTTTGATTGAGATTAAGGTCAATCGGGTTTGACGCTCGTCCATAAGGCACTTGGGCACGTACCTGTCGGTCATTCGAACTAATCGCCCTCGCTTGGGTTTCACCCGGAATTGCATTGACAATTGTCAGGCGGGTCGTATCGGGCGCGAGTAAACTTGTATCAATATCCACCTGAAGTAATCGCAAATCGGTTGTTTCGCCCAGCAACACCAAATCCACTGTCCGATTTGGTATCAGGCTGATATTCGTAGTCAATAAATCAGTCTGATCGCCCCCTACTGACACCACTCGCAATCGGTAGGTCTTGGATGGAATAGTTTCAAATGGCAACGATTCTAAATAACTAATCCCAACGGTTAAGGCTTTTTCGTCATCCAGATAAATTGCCACTTCCGACACACTCGCCGCAGCATGAGTCACCCGCACACGGGTTTGCGGTGGCGTCTGGCCCTGCAAGAAAACTGTCTTGAATATCCCCGGCGTTACATCATTCAAAAGAAGGGCGGTATAAGCATACCCCGCCCGAATTTGTTGGCGGGTTTCTACAATGAGCTTGCCCTCAGTCAGCACCTGAAAATCGTAATCCTCCTCAGCAAGGCTAACCTCATCCCCTGCTGTACCGACTTCAACACCCTCAACAAGCGTTTTACCGCCTGTTGCCAAGTCAATTGCACCCACTCCACTTGCTGCATTCACCAGCACCACCCGTGCTTGGCCCGCTGTCATTGGATCAAGGGACTGAGGCACATCATAAAGTTGAATGGCATCGGGCGTGCCACCTGCAATCAAAATATCTGTTTTCCCGGCTTCCAGTGAGACACTTGCCTGAAATAATACGGCTCCTTCAGTTTCTGGGGTTTGACCAGCCTGTACCAAACTGAACTGATAATCCCCGGCATTGACGGGTAACGCTCGGCTAGTGATAGCATTGAATCCCATGCGGGGCACAATCAGGGTCTCATTCAAATAAATATCCACATTGGGCAATCCAGCAATCCCTTGCACCACCCAAACCCCAGCCCGTTCACTTTCGGATTGATTACGTACATCAATTGGATTGGGTAAAGTTGGGGCAGGTTGAAATGTGGGCACAGTTGTGGGGATAGTCTCCGTTGCGGTCGGGCGAGTATCCTTTTTCTTGTCGTCATCATTCCCCCCACACGCCGCCACAACAATACTAATCACGATCATTAGGTTCACCAGCCAAAATCGCCGGGTTAAGTTCATGGTCTATTCCCTTTGGTACAAATCGTTGACCTCATAATGTCATTATAGTCAACCTTGCTCACCCGTGCATCCTCCACCCTCAATTTGTGCTTTTGCACAAACTACCAAATGATTTGGGGGTCGAGGGCTTGACGTACAAATTTTTTGTCCTATCATTAACTATAGTTAACACTCGTTAAGCAATCGGATGTTCTAGGAAATTTATGTCGGATTCTATTCGTGATACGGGACGGGTTAATCGGCGAGATTTAATTATCGAAACTGCCACCCGCCTGTTTTCAGAACAAGGCTATACTGCTACTTCGGTTCGTCAAATCGCCGAGGTGGTAGGTTGCACCGAAGCTGCTCTCTATTATCATTTCAAAGAAGGCAAACGGGCACTTTTACAATCTGTGTTGGAATGTGAAATGCCTAAAACTCTGTCTATCATTGAAACTGACCCCAAGGCCCAATCTTTAGCCGATGTCGTCAAAATCATCACTACCCAGATGGCCCAAGCTGGCCCCGAACGCATGGAAAGTATGCGTTGGATTTTAGGTGAATTTCATCGCCTCAACGATGAAGAAAAAGCCTTATTCCACGCCAATCATCTCCATTTTCACAACCGAATTATTGACCTAGTCGCGCCTTTTATGGAAAGCCGTGAGTCCGCTGAGAAATTGGCATGGATTCTCATGTGCTCTGGCTTTGGCTATGGGCAAATATTTTGGAATCTTGAGATGAGTCAATTTGTCAATTTCCCGCTCAACGAGTTCATGGACATTCTTATGAAAATGCTCGTTCAGCCCAATTCTATACCATAACACACACCCATCACTATTCACATTTCACGTTTTAGGGAGGCCATACCCATCATGTCGCACGCTGTTTTCGATCCGCATGACATTACCGATTATGAAAGTCAGCCCGGTTATAAAACCCGTTGGTTGAGTTTACTGTTCATTTGTATTTCCTTGCTGGTCATCAGCTTGGACAATACCGTTCTCAACACCGCCATTCCCTCTATTTCGACGGATCTGAAAGCCAGCACCAGCGAAATTCAGTGGATTATTGATGCCTATAGCCTTGTCTTTGCCGCATTGCTGCTCACAATGGGGTCGCTCGGTGATCGTTACGGGCGGAAACCCGCTTTGCAAATTGGGTTGGTTCTATTTGCCATCGGCTCACTTTCGGCTGCCCTTTCGGATAGCACCGAAATGCTGATTGCTTCGCGGGCATTCCTCGGCATGGCTGCCGCCGTCATTATGCCAGCTACCCTGTCACTTGTAACAGCCACCTTCCCTCCCAAAGAACGTTCACAGGCCATTGCGCTCTGGGCCGCTGTCTTTGGGCTTGGTGTCGGGCTTGGCCCCACCATCGGCGGTTGGTTGCTTGAACACTATTCGTGGCATTCGGTTTTCTTCGTTAATCTTCCAGTGAACGTATTAGCGCTCATCGGTGGTCAAATGTTCATCTTTAATTCTAAAGATGAGTCCGCACCCAAGATTGACATTCCCGGGGTTGCGCTTTCTATCCCCGGTCTGTTTGCACTGGTCTATGGCATTATTGAAGCTGGGCAAAAATCTTGGACGGAAACCAACGTTGTGATTTCCTTCGGAATTGCCGTTTTACTATTGGGTATTTTCGCTGTGTGGGAAAGCCGCTATGAACACGCGATGCTACCACTCCACTTCTTCAAAAACATGTCTTTCACGGGTGCCAATACCGCGATGGCACTGATTATCTTCAGCTTGTTTGGGTCATTGTTCTTCATGAGCCAATACATGCAAACCGTTCTCGGTTTTACCCCACTGCAAGCTGGCATCCGCCTTATCCCATTGTCAGTTGCGTTGGCTTTTGCCGCAGGTTTTTCGGCTCGTATCGCTAACAAGCTCGGCACAAAATACACAGTGGCCCTTGGGATTTTCATCGGTGCAGGTGGTATGTTCTTTATGTCACAAGCGTTGGATGTTGACACTCACTATCGCACCATTCTAGTAGGTCAAATCTTCCTTGCCAGTGGCTTAGGGATTGCGATGAGTCCTGCGACCAATTCCATTATGGGTTCTGTTCCGGTCAGCAAAGCTGGCGTTGGGTCAGCCATGAACGATACTACCCGTGAATTAGGTGGCGCATTGGGTGTTGCTGTGTTCGGCACACTCATGAATACCGTCTATCAAGATGGGGTAGGGAAATTGAAGGGGTTACTGCCCGCTCAACTCTATGACATCGCTAGTGGCAGCATTCAAGGCGCCCACGGGATCGCCAAAGCCCTGCCGCCTGAGGTCTCGGGTACAGTCGTCTCCACAGCGAACCGTGCCTTTGTGGACGGCATGACCGAAGCCATGTTGATTGGTTCAGGCATTCTAGTCCTGACAACCCTGTTGGTACTGGCGCTTTTGCCCTCGACCGTTCGTCCCTTCGTAGAAGATGGTGAGCCGGTTACGAATGATGACGCCTCCGAAGGCGTGCGCCCTGTCGTCCCAGCCATTGGTGACTAATCGAAGCTGATTCAATCATAAGAGGTGTACCATCTTAAGGGGGTACGCCTCTTTTTTTGTCTAAACTGTGCCCAATTTCAAAACCTTGTTATATTAAAGCTCACTTTATTGGTATGAAACAGTAAGGATTATTTCCATGCGTACTGTTGAATGGCACAATGATCGCCTCCGCATGATAGATCAACGCAAACTGCCGTGGGATTTGGAATTAGTTGATTTTGTAACCTATGAGTCGGTGATAGAAGGCATCAAAAACATGACCGTGCGTGGCGCCCCGGCTATTGGAGCCGCCGCCGCTTTTGGTCTGGCTGTCGCGGCCTATCAAAATTCCACCTCCCATCTTGATGAACTCCGCGGCTATCTCAACACCGCTGCCCAAGAGCTTCGTCAGGCCCGTCCAACCGCAGTGAATTTGATGTGGGCGATTGATCGGATGCTGCCTATCGTAAATTCAAGTGATGTTACCTCCAGCAATGAGCTACGCGCCGCGATATTGCATGAAGCTCAATTTATTGCTGAAGAGGACGTTGCTATCAACAAACGCATGGCTGCCCATGGTGCGGCCCTGATCAAAGATGGCGATACTATTTTGCATCACTGCAATACTGGCATGTTGGCAACCGTAGATTATGGCACGGCCCTCGGTGTCATCCGCATGGCCCATGAACAGGGTAAAAAGATTCATGTACTGCTAGATGAAACCCGGCCTCGGATGCAAGGTGCACGGCTTTCCGCATGGGAGTGTAAACAGTTTGGCATTCCCTTCGACATCATCCCCGACACCGCTAGTGGCTATTTTATGAACCGAGGCGAAGTCAACATTGTCTTAGTTGGGGCCGATCGGGTTGCCGCCAATGGCGATACGGCCAACAAAATTGGCACCTATCAGGTCGCAGTTTTAGCCAAAGAAAATAGTATCCCTTTCTATCCAACCGTCCCCACTTCGACCGTTGATCTTAAGATTACGTCAGGCGTGCAAATTCCAATCGAGGAACGTGACCCCGCCGAATTGCTCACACCTTACGGCATGGCACTCGTCCCTCCCGATTACCCTGTTCGTAATCCTGCCTTTGATGTCACCCCGGCGCGTTATATTACAGGCATTATCACTGAAAAGGGCATCGTCTATCCCCCCTTTGACATAGGCCTTGCCGCCGCGAAAAAGCAGGTCTAGCGGTTATACACAGTCGGATTGACACAATGGGGCAACCGTTCCCCTTTCAATCCGGCCAGTAGATTTTCAACTGCCATCATTGCCATTTTTTCGCGCGTCCGTACACTTGCGCTGCCGATATGGGGCACGATTAAACAATTGTCGAGTGTCAACAGCGGATCATCTAAATGAATTGGCTCTGGTTCAGTCACATCCAAGGCCGCATAACCAATTTGTTTGTTTTTGAGGGCTGTATTCAAGGCTTTCGGGTCAACAATTCCTCCTCGGGCTGTATTAACCAAAATCGCCGTTGGTTTCATCATCCCCAGCTCACGCTCCCCAATCAAATGATGGGTGTCTGGTGTCAATGGGCAGTGGATACTCACAAAATCACTCTCGCGCAGCAACTCATCCATTTCACGCCGTGTCGCCCCAATCAACTGGCTTTGATAGCCGTGTCCTCCACCGCAATAAATCACGTGCATTTCAAAACCACGGGCTCGTTTTGCAACAGCCTGCCCGATTCGGCCCATCCCAATAATGCCCAGTGTTGCCCCAAAAATATCTACGCCTAGCAGAGCGGTTGGATCCCAAGTCTGCCATTTCCCATCTCGAATGTACCGTTCAGATTCGCCCAATCGTCGTGCTGCCGCCATCATAAGCGCAAAGGTCAAATCAGCCGTCGTTTCGGTCAGTACTCCCGGTGTATTCCCAATCGGTATCCCGTGTCGTGTAGCCGCATTGACATCTATATTGTCGTAGCCCACCGCCACATTGCTAACGACCCTCAAATTCAGCGCCTGTTTCAATAATTCTTCATCGACTTTATCCGTCAGCAAGGAAACCAATCCATCAATTTCGCGTACTGCTTCCAACAGCACTTCGCGCGGCGGCGGCATGGCCCCCTCCCATAACTTCATTTCGCATTCAGTCGCCAAAAGATTGAGGGCTTTTTCTGCAATAATTCGTGTAACATAAACACGCGGTTTTTGCTTTTCCATAATTTATTTCTCTCCTAAAAATGCCTCGAATTAGCTCAATCTTACCCCCTTGTCGCCTACTCGAAATAGGGTAAACTTGCCCCGCGTCAAAGGCATCTGTAATTTTGTAGTTTTTGGGGAGGCTACCAATGGAATTTCGCAATCTTGGGCGAACAGGCTTAAAGGTCAGCGAACTGTGCCTCGGCACAATGACTTTCCGCTGGACATCCACCGAAGAAGAAGCCTATCATATCTTAGATCGCGCATGGGACGCTGGCATCAATTTTTTAGACACCGCCGATGTCTATAGCTCATGGGCTGAAGGTAATCCCGGTGGCGTCGCCGAAGAAATCATTGGCAAATGGCTGCAAAGCAAGCCCCGTGACCAAATTGTCATCGCGACCAAAGTTAGAGGTCGCATGTGGGAAGGCCCGAACGGTGAAGGCCTCAGTCGTCAGCATATTATGTTAGCCGTTGAACACAGCCTGCGCCGCCTCCAAACCGATACCATTGACCTCTATCAAGTCCATTGGCCCGATTGGGATACCCCCCTCGAAGAAACGTTACGCGCCTTAGATGATCTGGTCAAACAGGGCAAGGTGCGTTACATCGGGGCCAGCAATTACAAAGCTTGGCATTTTATGAAAGCCCTTTGGGTCAGCGACAAACACAATCTGGCCCGTTTCGACTGCATCCAACCCCATTTCCACCTCCTCAATCGCGAAGAGGTTGAGCCGGACATAGCAGCAGTCTGTCTCGACCAAGGCGTCGGTTGCATCCCCTACAGTCCCTTAGCAGGCGGCTTTTTGACCGGCAAATATACTCGTGAAGGCGGCGCACCAATAGGCTCACGTGGCAGCGGCAGCGATCGTATGAAGGGCTATATGAACGATAAGGGCTGGGCGGTGCTGGATGCGCTACGTGAACTGGGCCAAGTACACGGCAAAACTATGGCTCAAATGGCAATCGGCTGGATGCAAAGCCTGCCCTTTATTACCGCCCCCATCATCGGCGCGAGTCGAGTTGAGCAACTCGATGAGTTGTTGGGTGCAATAGATTTGCGGCTTGAAGATGATGAAATGAAGCGCCTCGACGAAATCACCGGGGTCACCCGCTTTTATTTCGACGAAGAAGACTAAAATTTTACGCCCTGCCCTCCCTTCTCCGCCTCACTGGGTGAAGAAGCGCTAGGGGTGGGGGTGATTTTCTCCATTACGAAGGATTAGATCGACATGTCCACATTAGTCACAGGTGGTGCAGGCTTTATTGGCAGTCATCTGGCTGAAAAAATACTAACACAGGGTGATGACGTCATCATTCTCGACAACTTCAATTCCTATTATGACCCCGCCCTCAAGCGCCTTAATATTCAACGTCTCGGCCATCACCCTCGTCTCAAAGTCATTGAGGGTGATATTACCGATGCCGATTTAGTCAAGCGCCTATTCTCAGAATATGGCATCAGCCGTGTCGCTCATCTTGCCGCGATGGCAGGCGTGCGTGAAAGTGTCAAACAGACTCCGCTCTATATGCACGTCAACACCACGGGTTCGATGGTGCTGCTCGAAACCGCCCGCGATTACAATGTTTCCCTGTTCGTCCAAGCATCCACCTCATCAGTCTATGGCGAAACCAAAATCCTGCCCTTCATCGAAACTGACACAGCCGACCGCCCTCTTGCGGCCTATCCTGCCAGCAAACGCGCTGCCGAAATTTTGGCCCACAGTTATCACCATCTATTTGGTCTAAATGTGACCGTCCTGCGCTTTTTTAATGTCTATGGCCCTGCTGGACGCCCTGATATGATGCCAATGAAATTAATGGAAGCTACCCTGACTGGCGAACCCATCAAATTATTCAATGACGGGGACATTCACCGCGACTGGACGTATATTGACGACACCGTGGACGGCGTAATGGCGGCCCTCGAACGACCATTGGGTTATGAAGTCATGAATCTAGGCTATGGCAACCCAATTTCCATGCGTGAATTTGTGGAAACAATCGAGGAATTCTCAGGCCGAACCATCAACACCGTCAACACCCCTACCCCACCCAGCGATCCCCCTATCACCTTTTGCAACAACGACAAAATTCGTCGCCTGCTGGATTTCAAGCCACAGGTCGAAGTGCATGAAGGCCTCCGCCGCACATGGGAATGGTTTCGGGAGTGGAAAAAACTCTAAAACCACAAAGGGCACTCTCATCTTCGAGAAATGCCCTTTGATCATTACCGCTGGATCAAATTAATCGCTATAACACTGCAACCTGTTTTGTTAGCTCAAATAATTGATCGGCGGCTTCAGTCGTCCGACGACCCAATCCACACGAGCAAGCAACCCCTACTTGGCTTCCACGCGCCGTTTCAATGGCCTTCAATACGGTAGCGTGTTCGTCCAAATTGAGTTTTTCATGCACAAAGCCAGCAATAAACCGCGTCCCCTTTGGCAATTGAATATTCTTCAGCGGTGCATAAAATTCAGGGTTCTTGTTAGGAGCAACTTCACCTTCGGCAAAGGGGAAATGCATGTATTCAAGATGGGTATGCGTCGTCGGCCATTTCTTGAGCAGTTGATTAGCAAACTTCACAATTAGGCCTTCCATATCCAACTTGACCAGTGATTTATTATGCAAATCACCGAGGCACATATGAATCCCTAAGCGTGCATTTGGGTTGATACGTTTGACTAGCGAAATCACCATACCCACAGGCCAGGGCATCACAAAGCCCGGTAGTTTTTGGGCCAAGCCCATCTCAATCGGGATTTCGATTTGGATGATGACATCATCCCCCGCCTCTTTCACAATTTCATTCGCTTCATAAGCAAGCCGCTGGTCAAAGGCCGAACGATAGCGCAACGCCATCGGGGGCTTCATTGAAAGAAATCCAATCGCCAACCCTGTTGGAATCCCAACTTGAAACACCATATTCGGCTGCTTATATTCTTCACGCAGGCGTTTAAAAGTCGGATAGCTGTTACGGAAAAATTCGAGGTACCCAAAATTCAAATGAGGCACAAGTTCTTTAGGGCTATATTTCGGTTTGAGCACAAATAGGTCTTGGTAATTTTTAAACAGGCCCGTGGCTTTATCACGTTCAATATCTTTTTTAATCTCAAAGGCATCATTATCAGCGTTGAGTTGAATAGCAGTCTGCACCCATCCCATCCGGCGGCCTCGTTGATATATCTCGTCTTTGGTCCCAATTTCACCATCCGGTAGTGAAAACAGGCTGCTCCCAAAGGTTTCCAATGCCCGTCGCATTGCCGCTTCTTCGTTTTCATAGGGTAAACTGCCCACGAGTAATACATCACGCGCCGTCATTTTCTATGCCTCTCTGACTTCCATGAATTAACACATTTTCACGATTATAGAAACATATGCTTTAAATATCCACCAATCCACTAACTTTTTGTCAATCGCTTTCTAGCCGCATTTGTATATCTGTTCGCTTTGGCCTATCATCCCCTCGCGCCCACGTTAACAGTGGCTCAATGGTTAGGCCCGCTTCGCCCTCCTCCACCCGGGCCCATTGCCCAATCAAACTCATGCGTGGTGCTTGCCCTGCTTCTTGCTGCTCTAATATCGCCACAAACGGCAACCGCTCCATCAATGCCGCATCAATTTGGCTCTGGGGCACACTTCGGTACACTTTTCGCACCACCATTCCAATCGCGCTATACAACCGTGCAATATTAGCCTTACCCCGAAAGGTCGCTACGACCTGAGGTTTTGTATCTGACGATAGCACCTGCCAAAAGGCTGTCCCCTCATCCCCTTGAATCTCATCCAAAAATAACCCTCGCATCCCCAATGCAGCGCGTATCTGCTTCTCAAAATTGGCTGTCGAGGGGGCATCCGCCGAGATCAATGTATAATCGGTGGCATGGGGGGGTAAATAATTCGGCTGAATTTCCGGCGCACGTTGAACCAAGCCCGATTTTTCCGCTCGACTCGCTGCCAGCAGATTCGCCAGTAGCGTCGTTTTGCCCATGCCCCCATCGCCAACCATCAACAACCCATGCCCATTCCGCACAATACCCATTAGCATGTCGGCGGCGATTTTGGGAATGCTGCCTTGCAAATCATCCCATGTCATCGGCTGAGATGGGTGTAATCGAATTTGGCCTGTGTAATATGGCGTCATGGGTGGCCCTGCCAATGAAAACCTGACCGGGCGACCCATTAATTTCAACCCTGTTTCAATAAAGGGTTCCCCTTTCCACAAGTCAAACCCTAAGGGAGTCAACACCCGTTGAAGCATCTGGGCCAATTGTGTACCATCGCGAAAACTGACATTAACCCGTTCTAAATCGCCAAACCCACGTCGCAAAAAAATCTCTTTCGGGCTGTTGATATTGATTTCAGTCACGGCCTCGTCATTCAACACCGTTTCCAATGCCCCAAACCGATACAAGTCCCGATGCAACCGATCCAGCAACCACGTCCGTTCCTGCCCTTGCAGCATCACCGATTCAACCCCAAGAACGTATTCGGCAACCTCGCGAATCGCCTGTTTTTGTTTCTGGAGTGTATTGAGGTCGGCCAGAATATCAAGCCGTCCATTCGTTTCCATACCGAACTGTTCAATAATTTTTTCGCACAGGCCATCCAGCGTATATTGCCGCGTCCCATAGACATCCTCGACAATACGATCCTCTAGCCCGCCTATATCTTGTTGGTCGTGTCCATTTTTCTTTGTCATTAATTAACTACCTCGCTCGTTGTAGGACTGATTCGCAAATCGCCCTTGTCAGTGGACAATATTCAGTTTAACACAGGGCAAAAATCCATTGCAGCAACTATCTAACAGGTTATACTTGGCAATTTATAAAACACTACGCTTTGTAGGGGCGATTCATGAATTGCCCTGCCTTGCCAAAACTTGGAGATATTTTCTTGAAAGCCATTATCACCGGCGCAACCGGATTTGTAGGCCGTTACCTTGCCGATTACTTTCTCAGTGTGGGGTCATATGAACTCTATGGCACGACCTATAATGAACCCACGCCCACCGAAGCCACGCTGCGAAAATTTGCCGATTTGCAAAACCTTGACGTGCGTGACAAAGCCACCGTGCAACATTTGATTGAATCTATCACGCCCGATGTCATTATTCATCTGGCCGCCCAAACCCACGTCCCCACCTCCTACAGCGACCCTTGGGCCACCCACGAAACCAACATACGCGGTACGCTCAATATTTTAGAGGCCGTGCGCCTTGCCAATTTTATGCACACCCGCATTCTGATTATCTCCTCAGCCCATGTCTATGGCGCAGTCAAGCCCGATGCCCTACCCATCCGCGAGACCCAACCCTTTAATCCCGGCGATCCCTATTCCGTCAGCAAAGTCGCCCAAGATGCTTTAGGCCTGCAATACTTCAATACCTATGGCCTCAATGTCGTCCGGGTGCGCCCCTTCAATCACACGGGACCCGGTCAAACCACCCAATTTGTAATCCCCAATTTCGCCATGCAAATCGCTGAAATCGAAGCAGGCTTGAAACCCCCTCAACTCAATGTGGGCAATCTAGAAGCCGAACGCGATTTTTGTGATGTGCGGGATGTTGTGCGGGCCTATCATCTCTTAACCACCCAGGGGCAACCGGGAGCAGTCTATAACATTTGCAGCGGCAAACCCTATCGCCTCAAAAATCTCGTTGAGCAGATGATTGCCCTATCTGGCAAAAACATCGAGATTAAAATTGACCCTAGCCGCTTCCGCCCGCTTGATGCCCCCATCGTCTATGGCGACTTCAGCGCCCTCCAACACGATACAGGTTGGCAACCGCAAATCTCGATAGAGCAGACGCTTGCCGATGTTCTCAATGATTGCCGTACCCGTGTCCAAGCATAGCAGACTGTACGCAAACGTCCCTGCCGATTATAATGAGGCCGCTTGCCACAAGCTGAGATTAGTTGTCATCTAGTGGCAGGGGAATAATCGGGCAGGCATTAGCAAAACTCTTGTAAAATAATCCAGCCCAATCAAACAATCAGGTCATAAGGACTACTGAACTCATGGCAAAACGCGCATTAATTACGGGCATCACCGGACAAGATGGTTCCTATCTCGCCGAGTTCTTGCTTGAACAAGGTTACGAGGTCTATGGCCTTGTCCGTCGCACCAGCACTATTAATTTTAGCCGACTTCAAAATGTACAAGATCAAATTACCCTCGTCGGTGGGGACATGCTTGACCAGACCTCGCTTGAAGAAACTTTGCGGATCGCTCAACCCGATGAGGTCTATAACCTTGCTGCTCAAAGTTTTGTGGGCACCTCATGGCGACAACCGACCCTGACAGGCGACGTGACGGCTCTCGGCGTCACTCGTTTATTAGATGCCATGCGTCACGTCACCCCCAAGGCCAGATTTTATCAGGCCTCCAGTTCCGAGATGTTTGGCAAAGTGCGTGAAGTCCCCCAGATCGAAACCACGCCCTTTTACCCCCGTAGTCCTTATGGAGTTGCCAAAGTCTATGGGCATTGGATGACCATCAATTACCGCGAAAGTTATGGCATGTTCGCCGTCAGCGGGATGCTGTTCAATCACGAATCACCGCGTCGTGGCATCGAATTTGTGACCCGCAAGATCACATGGAACGTGGCCCGTATCAAACAAGGCATCACCGACAAACTCTATCTCGGTAACCCCGATTCCCAACGCGATTGGGGCTTTGCTGGCGACTATGTACGCGCCATGTGGTTGATGCTGCAACAGCAAGAACCCGAAGATTATGTCATTTCTACTGGCGAAACCCACAGCATCCGCGAATTTGCTGAACTCGCTTTTGGGCATGTCGGCCTCAACCCGGATGACTATGTCGTTTGGAATGACCCGCGTTTTACTCGTCCTGCCGAGGTAGATTTGCTTATCGGCAACCCCCTTAAGGCCAAAGAAAAGCTCGGTTGGGAACCTTCCGTCAGTTTTCAAGAATTGGTTGAAATGATGGTTGAGGCCGATGTGAAAGCCCTCACGGATAGCCCCCATCACCAACCCAGCATGATTAACACCCTCTAGCCAACAATACCCCCAATCGCCCCTCTTCATTCGATGGAGAGGGGTCAGGGGTGGGGACTGAAATGAATCTCATTGATACTCATATCCATCTTGACTTTAACGCCTACGATGACGACCGCGAGGCCGTGCTTCAACGAGCCAACGAACAAAGTGTACATTGGTTCATAAATCCCGGCACGGATTTAGGCACATCTCAAGCCGCTATCCGCCTTGCCGAAAAATATGATCGCGTATTCGCCGGGGTAGCCATCCATCCCAATTCTACGGTGTCATGGTCGCCGGAAATTTTGGCCGCGCTAGAGCATCTTGCCCCCCATCCCAAAGTGATTGCCATTGGCGAAATCGGCCTCGATTATCATTGGGACAAATCGCCCAAGCCCGTCCAGCAAAAAGCCTTTGAAGATCAATTAGAACTGGCGGCCCGCCTTGAAATGCCCATTATTATCCACAATCGTGAAGCCAGTGAGGATGTCATCGCTACCCTGCGTCAATGGGTTCCCACGCTCCCGCCAAGCCTAAAAGACCGACCGGGCGTGTTCCATTCGTTTTCCGCCCCACCACAGATCGCTGATGCTGCCCTTGAGTTGGGCTTCTATCTCGGCTTCACTGGGCCAATTACCTATAAAAAAGCCGACGAGCTTCGTTCAATTGCAGCCCATGTCCCACTGAATCGCATTATGGTCGAAACCGACGGCCCTTTTCTGACTCCTCATCCTCATCGGGGCGAACGTAACGAACCCGCCTATGTGCGATTGGTCGCCGAACGCTTGGCGGAGCTACACAATATAGAGATTGAGGAATTTGCCGCCCACACCACTGCCAACGCCGTCCGACTCTTTGGCCTGAAAGGTGTATTGGAATGAAACGTCGCCTTAGATTGATTGGGCTTGGTTTTTTGTTGATAGTGGCAATTGGTGTCTACCAAAACCATGCCTCGGCTGAAAATCACCAACCAGCCCCAAAACCACTCGTCGCTCAAGGTGGCCCAACCAGCACCCCCCTACCCGTCAACTTGCCCACCAGTACCCCCACATTGCCACCTGCCACCGACCTACCAACTGCTACTGCTACGGTTTCTGGCCCAATCTTAGCGGAGGCCAAAAGCCCTGACACCAATGTGCGGGCCGAGCCGGATATTTCCGCCAATCGACTAGGCTTAATCCAACCCGGCGCTCAATATCGTGTGCTTGCCAAGCGTTTCGAGTGGTATCAAATCGAATATCCCGATACGCCCTCGCGTTTAGGCTGGGTGCACCAAAGTGTCGTTACGATCATTGGCGACCCTGCTGCCATTCCCGATATTGCCGTCGAATCACTACCCACGACTGACCCCACTCTAGCTGCCCGTGAAGAAACTGCGATTTCTGCCACACAAACCCCCGGCGGTCTATTGACCCTAACCGCACAGGTCTTTGTGACGCCGCAGGGGATTTTCACTCAAGTCGCTGGCCCTACCTCGACGCTTGCCCCCGGAGAACGGCTACCCACTTTCACTTTCCCACCCTTTACCAATACTCCCATTCGTATCGAGGAGCTACGTAAATCCACCGTTACTAGTCCAAATAATTCATCTGGTTTCGCGCCGATCGTGCCAATTGTCGGATTAGCGGCACTAGGTCTACTGGGCTTATTGGTGGGGATACTACGTCGCTTATAAAGCAAGTCGAACGGCAGTTTGTTGACAGCGATGGCATGAAGTGAAAGCAGTTGGAGGTAATCGCAGGGAATTACCTCCAACACGATTTGCCAACTTGGATAAACTACGATGCCGTGCGCAGGTGCTCAAGTAAGGCACCATTGAATGCTTCAGGGCACTCCATATTGGGCAGATGGGCACAGTCAGCCAAGATAACCTTGTGTGCACCGTTAATAGCTTGCGCCATCACATCGGCAGCACGCAGAATCTCTGCATTATCTTCTGCTCCGGCAATAATAAGGGTGGGAATATGAAGCTCGTTGAGTCGGTGAATCGCAGGTGGGTCGAGTGGTGCAAGCGGCTCCATATCCGCAATAGCAAAAGTGGCTTGGTGAACAGGAATACGATTCATTTCAGCCGCACATTGTCGCACATGGTCGTTGACCTCTTGCGGCTGACGATTTGGGCCGTCAATCCAGATACGGAGCTGAAGTTCAGAAGCCCGATCAATATCCCCTTGCTGCATCGCCGCCATCATTTCAAATAACCCAGCAGGTGGAGCACCTTGCAATTCAAAGCCGCTTGGCACTGCCGATACAACCGTGATCGAAGCGACAATTTCAGGGTGTTCAAGTGCCACATCAATGGCGTTTTCGCCACTCATTGAGCAACCAACAAGGTGTACCCGCTGAGCTCCCAGCCCCTTGAGTAATTGATAGAGGTCATCCCGACGCGAAACTGGCCCAGTTGCTGGGTCGGATTTACCAAAGCCTCGCAGGTCAAATCGAACGACCTGATAATGCTGTGCGAGTTCTTCCCACTGCGCGTCCCACATACGACTGTCCACAAACCCGGCATGGGCCAGCACTACTGTTTCCCCATCCCCTTTCATCTCGTAATATAGGTTGCCGCCATTCACCCTCATATAGTTGCCGTTTTCCCGAATCGTCATTACCACCGCTCCTGTATAGGCTGAATTCTGTATATATGTATGGTAAACTGACTTGCCTGACACCTTTTGTCATGCAAGATGAGCCGTTTTAAAAGTGATCATAAAGTGAGGATAAGATGCGGGCCGATCGGTTACTGGCAATCATGTTGATATTGCAAACACGGGGCAAGATGACCGCGCAACTACTGGCTAAGGAAGTAGGCGTCTCTATCCGGACAATCTTGCGGGACGTAGAGGCGTTGTCACTGGCAGGTATCCCGATCTATGCAGAAGGTGGGCATGGTGGCGGGATCGCGCTAGATGAGAATTATCGCACGACTTTAACAGGCCTTAAGGAGTCGGAACTTCGCACCTTGTTTGTCGCAGGAACAACGCGCCTACTATATGACATTGGCTTAGGCGAGGCCGCCGAGAGTACCCAACGAAAACTCTCGGCAGCTCTACCTCTCCAGCATCAATCAACAGTAGACCAAGTGCACCAGCGCCTCTACGTTGATCCAGTGTGGTGGTGGCATGACCCATCACCAATGGCATTCTATGGAGAGCTACAGCGTGCCGTGTTCGAGGATCGCTTGGTCGAAGTAGTCTATGAACATTACGATGGTGAGCAGGTCAAACGGGTATTGGCCCCTTATAGCCTTGTGGCAAAGGCGAGTCATTGGTATTTGATCGCGGAACGCGACGATGAGTTCCGTATGTACCGCCTATCGCGTTTTTACAGCATAACTGTAAAAAACGAGCACTTTCAACGACGGGAAGATTTCGATCTTGTTACCTATTGGCATGAGAATGCGCAGCGATTTGCGGACACGATAACAGCTTATATACTAACCCTGCGGGTGCATGAGAATCGCCTCAAGTTTGTGCAGTGGCTGGTATCGGGGCGATACGAGGTGTTGGAGGAGCCCACTGCAGATGGATGGCTGACTGTCCGTTTGCGGTTAGAGTCAATGGAGCTTGCCAAGATGCTCGTCTTTGGGTTAGGCCATGATGCGGTTGTGATTGAGCCACATGATCTACACGAAGCCGTGCTGAACGACGCACGCCAACTATTGGAAAAATATGCGCCAAACAATACTTAAAAACACACATCCCCTATGCAATATTCAGCGATAGTTTTAGGGGTACGCAGTCGTTTGTAAATCAGCTTGTAGCGGTTCACGGTCAGCCCGTTGCTGGATTTCGTCATAGCCGACCACGCTGGCTGCAATCAAAAACGCGAGGAGTACAATCCACGCATTTTTTTGTCGTGGTGGCGTGGGTCTATCAGATTCGGTCCTAAAACGCAGCACTTGTAATGCGACAAGGCAAACCAAGCCGCCGACCAACAACAAGGTGAGCCAGTCTTGACCCAGATAGGGTTTGGGTTTTAATGTTGCCACTTCCGAGACTTGTTTGGTCAACTCATCATTTAAACCAAGATTGGCATACATAAACGTGGCATGGGTCGCAAAGCCAGCCCATAGTGATTTGCTGTGCAGGCTCGTGATAGCCCCAATCACACCACACAGCCCATATCCCAAAAAGCCAGCGATACCCTGTCCAAAAATCATAATACCCACGAAACCAAATACTACCCCAAGGATCAGGCTGCGTTGGAACTGACGCTGGGCCACACCCCAAAAAAGCACAGCAAAGGCTAATGGAATAAACACCACTTCACTCAATACATAGAGTGTCCAAGTATCTTTCCATGCAATGGGCAAAAATAAGGTCAAGGGGATAAATGGGCCAAACAAGTCATTAAGCCGACTATTCGCAATGGACATTAGCCACCACGCCACCGGCCAAATCGCCAAGCCTGCCACTGCACTTAATACCAATACAATCGGATCGGGCACAGCAAAAAATTCGCGCCAGCCCCATGTTGCTTCGGTCCGCTTTAGCCACAAAACAAAAAACGCCGGAATGAGGGTTGCCCCCATCACCAGCGCCATTCGGACAATGACATCCGTGTTCTCAGCCGAATCTTCAGGCAGAGCAAGGCGCGACCCCAGCAATAAAAATGCCGCCGCGCCCAATGCCCAGTAAGTGCTTTTCATTGAAGTCCTAGAACAAGATATGCTTAAATACCTTGTGCCATTGTTAGATTAATGTCCGCAGGTACTGCAACCACCCTCGGATGAGGCTTCATGGTCTTTAGTACGGAACGAAGTGCCACAACCACAGGTTGAAACTGCATTCGGGTTATCAATGCGGAAACCGCCACCCATCAGGCTGTCGACAAAATCAATGACTGCTCCACGCACATACAGCAAGCTCGTAGGGTCAATGACCATGCGCACACCATCAATTTCAACGCTGGTGTCAAATTCCTGCACATTCCCCTCAAACGCCATTCCATATTGCAGGCCAGAGCAACCGCCGCCCGCCACAAATACGCGCAGTGCATGGTCAGGAATATTCTTTTCTGCCAATAACTGCTTAATCTTCGAAACGGCTGGTGGCGTCACCACCAATACCGGAGTGTCTTCAATGATCAGTTCGACCTTTTCCTGTACCTGCATGTCAGTCATGATATTCCCTTACACACTAAACTGAGGCGAATAGATTGGTAGTGTACTGCTGATAGTTTTAACCGTCAATTAAATTTTGTAAATAAAAAACGCTTTTAATTGATATTTATTTGACCGCCATTACATCCAAGTTATGGATAAAATAATTGCAGCTTTTTTCCCCTTCGGCAATGCGGCCCAAACGGCGTGGCACAACCCCCAGCAAATTCGCCACAAGGTGCATATCAATGTTACACACCTCATCATGCGAATCAGCCACTTTCTCAAAAGGACAGTTCGAGGTCGAAAGAATATACCCCTTACCCGATGAGTCTGCTTGCCAGTCAGCTTCATAACCCATCGCGGTGAGATAGCCCACCACAAAATTTAGACGATCTTCAATCGGCAAATCTTTCGGAATTCCTGCATCGGCGCTCATCTGATCCGCCACCCCTTCCAAAATCACGTTGATTTCAGGGCGCGGTAGATGCGCTTTCATTTGTTCTAAAAGGCTTGTTGCCAGACCCGCGTAGTTCGAAGGAAAAAAATCGAGGCCTTTTTCCGTCAAGCGATAGACATATTGAGGCCTGCCCGGGCTTTCCCGACGGCGCACTTCTGGCGCTTCGACCAACCCATTTACCTGCAAAATATCCAAATGATGGCGTATAGTTGCCGCCGTCACTTTCTTCTCGTTGGATTGATGCAGCAACGCTACGATTTCATCTACCGTCATTTCGGTGTTTTTCTTCAATATATCGAGAATATGTCGCCGCGTTTCTTGAAACATACTGCGTTTTACCTATACCATTGCTTCATTTTGGGAATTCTTTGCAAATTTATTCAACTAATTCCTGCCTAATCCTAACACGCGGCCTCTTGTATTGTCAAATGAGATAGTGGTTTGAAATGCTATGCCATAAGGCATATCATAAATTAAAGTTTTCCCGCCACTTCCCAAGCCAAATGCTGAATTTCAGGCAAGATCAGTTTAGTCATAGCCAGTGTCACTGCGTCCACGCTCCCCGGCATTGAAAACACCACACACCCGCGATAGACCCCTGCCGTCGCCCGTGATAGCATTGCCGCCGCTCCTACTTGTTCATAACTTAACATGCGGAACAATTCACCAAAGCCGGGGAGCGTCTTCTCCAATTTTCCGCTAATAGCATCATAGGTGCGGTCGCGTGGTGCAATCCCCGTCCCTCCATTAAACAAAATCAGGCGCGGCGGTTGTTCAAACCCTGTTAGGTCATCCAACAATTTCGCCATCAAATCGGCCTCATCCTTGACTACATGATAGGCCACGACCTGATGTCCAGCTTCTTCCAATAATCGGCGGATGGTCTGACCGCTCGTATCGGTTTCAGGGGTACGGGTATCGCTGGCTGTTACAATCGCACAGGTAATGACTCGCATCACCTCAGCGGCGCGTTCTCGATGCTGGTCTGATGACATGGACATGTTTTTTCCTCGTATTGTCTATCCCGAAATCAGCCACCTGACCTATATCACAAGCGACCAAGTGGTGGATTTCAAAATTTAGCTTCTACCGTATGCTGTTATCAGCAAATCCAAATAAGGAGGCTCATGATGTTCTTTCTTGCCGACACCATTACCAGTAAACCAGTAACCCTCAATACCACGGTAGGTCAGATCATCGCATGGATCGTTATTGGTCTAATCTCTGGGTTGTTAGCCAGTTTTTTTATGCGCGGTCGCAAAAACCTTAGCACGGTCGTCTTGATTGGGCTGGCGGGCGCGTTGGTCGGTGGCTTCGTTTTTGATATTTTGAATATCCAAATAACTGGGTCACTCAACAATGGCTTCGTCATCCGATGGATTGACATCTTGGTCGCATTCATTGGCTCAATCTTGATTTTACTTGTGACCAGTCGGCTGTCTTTCCGAACCTAAGCTATTATCCATCAATTTTTGACTTTCTCCGTTTTGCCCCTCTGCCAGTCACGCCACTAGTCCCACTAACTAGGGTGTGACTGGCAAACCACTCCTAATTTGTACCCTGTGCGTTAGCCTCATCAACTTTCTTCTTGGCATCGTCGGGTGATGGCGCGGGCGCTTGGGGCGGAGGTGTGGCTTCCTTACCTTCCCCTGCTGCTTCCTTAGCTTGATCTTCAGCAATCGGGACTCCAAATTGCGATCCCAATTGAAACAGCATCTGCATCACATTTGCTTCTGTCACCTTCAATTGCGAACGCGCATTCATTGCGGCAGCTAACGCTTCCAACCCGCCATCCACTGCGTGCAAATTAGCTTCTGACTGAAGTTCCTTAATCAGGGCAAAATGTGATTTATCAAAATCGCCCATCGCCGTTTTGGTCTGGGCCACCAAGTCATTAATGACCTTCTGACGCTCCGCCAATTTCTCTGGTAGGTTACGGGTATTCTTCAAGATATTCTCGAATTTCGCGGCAAGGCCACTAAACGCACTCGCCGCGTCCCCTGTTCCTTTAATACCAGCCCGCTCGACAATTGAGGCAAAGCGTTCCCCATATTTACCAATATTCTTGAGAACATCGGCCAACTGACTGGGATTAACCGCTCCACGCAGAAATTGCGAGGCATATTTATCCAATTTCATCAGTTGGTCAAGGGCCGCCGTCAAAAGCTGCGACTTAAGCATCGGCTTGCCTGCCATTTCCCCTACCTTGATAACCTGACCTGTTGCGGGATCAAGTTGTTTGTAGGGTTCATAGCCGGGGAAGTAGTCACGCTCACTCACCATCGAGCGCACCCCACCACCAGAGAAGTAGCCGCCTTTTTCAGCCGCATTAATCATGGCCTGCTTCTTCGCAATATCCACCACCAGTTTCTTCTGGGCCTCAATATCTTTCGCCATTACCGCTTTTTCAAGCTGATTGACCAGCCCATCAATTTCATGATTCAACAACCCAATCCCCTCTGGGGAAGGCAGCGGCACTTTCGTGATCTTAATGCCCATACCCTCCATCTGCTTCTTCAGCGATGCAATCAACCCCTCATCGCCCAATTTTTCCGCTTGGCCCAAGCGCAGATTCATCAGCATTTCTTGTTCAAAGGCGGCGGCTTGTTGGGCGGCCTCTTCACGCAATTTCGGCAATTGGGCAAAAACCTCGTCATACAGATGGATACGGCGTGGGTCTACAAACAAATCTGTATCCAATAATTTGTTGAGTTCGCTCGGTTCTGCTCCCAGCTTTTGGGCCAGATATTCAACCGCGGCGTCCCGATGTTTAGCCGCATCCACACTGGAGACTGCCGCATCTTTTTTCCCGGTCTGAGAGACGTCCAAGTCCGAGATGTTGCCCGGTGTACCCGTTCTTTTTGCTCCCCCACCATACATCTTATCCATGAACTCATTGACTTCTTTGATGAGTGATTGTCGCCACGCTTCCATCGCCTGTCCTGCGGCGGTACTTTTACCAAATACGGTCGAGGAATTGAGGGCCTTCCATCCTCCCGACCTTTTCACCACTTCAAGCGGCCCCAGTTCTTCTACCAAAATCATAGCGATTTGATCAGCTTCTTGCACCGTGCGGAAACCAAGTCGCACGTCTTCAGCCAGCATCTTTAGGTCTTTCTTATAAAGATTGATGTCTGCCGCCGAAATTGGCCCGCGCTTCATCACGTCTCGAATGCGCTGGGCTATAGGGTTTTCTTTCCCCAGAATTTCGATCATCTCCTCATACGATTTTCCAGAAGCATCCTTGGCCTTATTCACACCTAACTGGGAAATGGCTTTTTCAAGGGTTTCTTTACCTTCGGCATTCGCACCAATACTGGGCAGTTTGGCAATCAGCTCTTTTTCTGCATTCTTAGCTGTCTCGGTCACAATCTTGTCTACTGCTGGACGTGCCAAGCTCTTCGCCGTCAATCCACCCGCGCGGATGGCTTTCAACCCAACACCGGCAGCGTCAATAAAGGCGAATACCGTGTCCAAAACTGCCGCAAGGGCTGCCGCGCTAACCTGACCTTCATAAATAAGCTGCGATGAGGGGCTAACGGCTGACTTCGAGGCCGTTGACATATCCGCCCAATTCTCAATGCTCATTCCAGCCTGAACAACCCCCGCCCCTACCCCAGCAGCAGCAGCTATCCAGAAGGTGGCGGTTCCAAAGGTGGCCAGTTCAGCAATGACAAAGGCAGCAGCGGCTAAGGCCCCAAGCCCCAAACTTGTCCAAAACTGGGCGCTTTCATGGCCCTCGACTTCTTCCTTGATAATAAATTTACCAACTGGGGATGCCCAATTGAATTTCCCCCCTGCTGTACCTGCCATCAATTGCCCATGAATCGGCAGCAAATCTCGATAATCAAGGTCATTCGAGCTAATCATCGGGATCGATTTCTTGATGTTGACCGCTAAATCACGCAGGCCCTCGCCCATCAGAGATTGAACCGCTTGGGGGCTGTCTGCTTTCACCAATTCTTCCAAACGGCCAGCCTGTGCCAATGGATATAACCCGGGATATTTAGTGGAGTAGCCCTCAATAATGCCGTTCATTTCGTCGTAGTGGGCTTTAACTTCAGAATAGGGTTGAAGCTTATCACTGCCCCTGCCCTGCCCCGGAACCGAGGTCATTTCCGGCGGGCCTTCATGGAAATATTGTTCCCATACAAAAGTGCGCCCATAGCCATTTCTAATCGTGGCAAGCGGCGGGCTAGATTTATTTTTGGTCGTATAACCCACCTGCAATTGATCCAAGTGATGTTTGGCCTGCATCGCATCGCCAAGAATGCCCGCTGCCTCTTGAATTTCTTTGAGTCTTTTTTCCTGATCCGCCCCAAGGCTTTGATTCGGCTTACCACTTTCGGCATCTATCCCCAGCTGATCCATTTCTTTTTTGACCAGTTCTTGGTTGGAATTGAGATATTTTAGTGCCAGCCCTTGCGTATCCTGCTTAAATTTCTCCTTCAAATCCTTGAGACAGGGAATGCCCTCATATTCAACGCCATAATCCACACTTTGCTGAAACAGCGTAAAATAAGCCTCGATTCCCTTAACCCCCATGGAGTCCCAAATTTTCTCCAGCTTATATTCGTCACTGGGGCCGACCCATGAATTGCTGTGGATTAGTGAAATAATCATGGCTTTTTTGTCGGGGGAAGCTGCCAAAATCGCGGGCATATTGGTGTCATTGACATTATCCGAATCTTTGGAATCGATAATCTCATCCACCGTCATCTGTTTATCAGCACTAAAGATTCCACGTTGCACCAGACTTACGGCCCCAACCCCAGTTTGCGAGGGTTGTGTCACCATCCGCTGCAAATACTGATTGCCTCGCGTCCGCCCAATCGAAAGCGCCATATTACGCCGTGTCTGTACTGACAAACGGGGGTCGTGCAATACAGCCGCGTGATTCTCTGGCAAATCACCCCCATCATCGCCCCCTTGCCCACTAAGCGCAATTCCAATACCCTGCCTAAAATAATCAGGGCTTTCTTGGTCAGCCATCGGTTCGGCTTGTTCAAGTTTTTTCTTTTCGCTATCAGAATCACTGGAAATTTGATGATGATCTGTCATACAGTCTCCTGAGGAAGCGGATAAAAATAAGTAGAAAGCGTCATAAGAATATTAGTCTTCTTGTTGACTAATTCCGATAAATAGTTGTGTGGTAATTAGAAGTGAAACGCCTACATTGCATTATATACGAAAGTTTGGGCCCACCGGAAATTTAAATAAAAAGAGATGCTTGTGTTATAGCATCCCTTTTTTGATTACATTCTCTTGAGGGAGTTTATTCCCAAGCAACGCCGTTTTCTTGCGCTAGCTTCTTAGCCTCCGCAATTTGCTTGCGGTCATTGCTAGTCAGCTTGATTTCTTTGGCCTTGCCTTTACGTTCCAATTCCTTACCTGCTTCAATAGTCGCCATCACACCACCTGCCGCTGCCGGAGCAGAAGCTACTGGTGCAGCGGGAGCCGATACAGGGGCGGATTCGACAACGGTTTCAGCAACCGGAACCGCCACAGCCACGGTCTCAACAACTGCGCCGGGGGTAAATCCACCTGCCGCATCTTCAATTGTTGTACCAGCATCCCCAGCAGCTTTCTTGGCCGCCGAAATTGCTTTGCGGTGGGTCGAAGCTGGCTTAAAGGTCTTTTCTTTGATGAGGGTCTCAAGCTTCACTGCTGCTGCCGCCCGTGCAGCGACAGGCAAACCCTCATTTTCTGCCCACTGTGCCAATTGGTCAGGGCTGGCCCCTTCCACATTGATGCTCAAACTCGCTGGCGCAGCGGCCTTAGGAGCAGCGGCAGGTGTTGCGGCGGCAACAGGGGTGGCAGTTGCGGCTGGCGCGGCGGCCATCACAACTTCACCCGGTTTGAAGGATGCCGCCGATTCTTCGATTGTTGTATTAGCTTCCTTCGCGGTCTTCTTTGCTGCCGAAACCGCTTTGCGATGTTCGGAGGATGGCTTGAAGGTCTTTTCAGCCATCATCTGCTCTAATTTGACGGCAGCGGCTGAACGGGCTGGCAGTGGCAAGCCTTCATTCGCGGCCCACTGTGCCAATTGGTCAGGGCTGGCCCCTTCCACATTGATACTCACACCCGCAGGTGCAGCAGCAATCCGGGGTGCACCGGGCGCAGCGGCAACAGCGGCTGGTTTCGCGGCAGCGGTTTCAATATCGGGATTATGCGAGGCTTTGTTGCGTTTTTCCCATTCCGGCTCGGTCATCGCGATACCAGACTTCTTGGCGACCTTCGCAGTATCCTTGTGTTCCCATTGACCACGGGCCTCGGCTTCTTCCAATGCGCGGTTTGGCGCAATCTGCTGCCAATAGCTCACAGGTTTAGAAAGATGGGATTTATCATAGATATGGTTAGACGTACGATCATAGGATGCCAATTCATAATTATGATCCATCTTAATGGCATCAAATGGGCAATATTCCGCGCAATACCCGCAGTTCATGCAAATATCAATGTCAATATAGAACGCTTCGGGCTCAGGTTTAGGCCGACCCGTCTTAGCATCCGTTCCACGCACAATCCAAATACATTGCGGCGGGCAAACCTTTGCGCAAATGCCACACGACGTACACCAGTCATGGCTGGGGGCGTGCGGATCATCAGCATTGTTCACGACCAAAAACGGCACAAAGCGGAAGCGTTCCGGCATCGCCAGCTTTTCGTCTGGATATTCAACGGTATAGAGACCTTTAGCCTGTGTCCCCTGACGCACGGCGAAGGTTTCGGGGGTCTGTTTTGTCCCAAACATGCCGAGGTCAACCACAAACGTATCTACAAAGCGTTTTAGGGTGATACGCAGGCCGTTCCAAATTCCAATTCCGTACATACTCTCTCCTCGCTCAAAATCCCCCTCTCCAAACGCGGAGAGAGGGTTAGGGGTGGGGTTATTATCTGTCCGTTTCACCCAATACAATGTCAATACTACCCAAAATCACCACGAGGTCAGCTATTTTGTGACCCACGCACATCTGCTCTAAGGCCGTCAGATTGATGAAACTGGGAGCGCGGATGTGATAGCGCCACGGGTTTTGGTCAAAGTCCTTGCCCGGCACACCCACCACATAATAACCAAGTTCACCTTTCGGGTTTTCCACGCGACCATAGCTTTCGCCGCCATTCGGGATACGTGGGCTATAGGCATCAATACCGAGAACACTCTGTCCGGCTGTGTCCTTCAGGCGTGGATAGACCTGTTGCAAAATCCGTACACTCTGGCGCATTTCTTCCAAGCGCACCAAGTACCGATCATACACATCGCCATAGGTTCCGGTCGGAATATCGAAGTCCAATTCGGGGTAGATACTATAGGGGTCAGCCTTGCGCACATCATACGGCACGCCACTCGCCCGCAAAACAGGCCCAGCCGCGCTTACTGCAATCGCTTGGTCAGCCGTCAAAATCCCGACCCCACGTGTGCGGTTATACACAATTTCGTTCTTGGTCAGCAGGCGGTCAAATTCATCCGTAAAGTTAGGCAGGCGCTCATAAATCAGATTGTGCAGGAATTCCATCGTATCCACATCGCGGATCACATCGTTTTCCAACACAGCATGGGCCATCATGCGTTCGGGAATATCTTTAAAGACTCCCCCAAAGCGCATGTAATTGCACATCATACGGGTGCCAGCCGTCGCCTCAAAGAAGTCGAGAATCAGTTCGCGCTCAAAAATCGCGTACAGGGCTGGGGTGAAGAAAGCGCCGAGGTCGTTCAGCAAGAAACCAATTGACCACAGGTGATTGATATAGCGGGTCAACTCGACCATCAACACACGAATTACTTCGGTGCGTTCGGTTGGTTGGTTATAGCCCTTGACCTGATTTTTCCACATCAGATTTTCAATCGCCAGCGCGTAGCCGTGATTGTTGCTCATGCTAGAAATGTAATCAAGGCGGTCGGTATAGGGCATGTTCATAATCCACGTATTGCGCTCGCCAATCTTTTCATGATTGCGATGCAAATACCCCATAACGGGTTCGAGTGTTTCCACTGTCTCGCCGTTCAGGGTACAAACCATTCGGAACACACCATGTGTACTGGGGTGATGCGGCCCAAGATTCACCACCAATTTATCGGTGTGAATCGCGCTACCTTCAATCTGTACCCCCAAATTCAGGCCTTCATAATGATCCAGTTCCGACATATCGCGGATTTGGTCACCTGTAAAACCCGCTGGATACTTCACATTCTTGCCAAAGGGGTTATATTCCTCAGCACGGCTTACATTCCCACCGGGCCAGCGGGAATCAAATGGCTTATGCTCGGCTTCATAATAAGCCTCTTTCCAATCTTTCCGCAGTGGGTGGCCTTCAAAGCCTTCCCACATCAAAATGCGCTTCAGATTGGGATGTCCACTAAAATGAATGCCCATCAAGTCATAGGCTTCGCGCTCTTGGAAATCTGCCCCCGGCCACACACTGACCACACTTGGCACAGTGGCAACATCACGCGGGGTGCGGGTTTTGACGGTCAAGGCCTTGCCACCGCTGGTGCGATAGGCATGATAGACCACCTCAAAATAATCCCCAAAACCAAGATAGTCTACGCCGGTTACGTTCGATAAATAGTCGTAGCCAAGTTCATCCCGAATCGCCTGTGCCACATCCACCAACGAATCGCGGTCAACGACAATCCCCTCATAATTTTGACGGTCATCAGCTTTCACTGCCCCGCCAAAACGACCTAATCCAGCCAATGCCTCTTGGATGGGGTCTTGTACCAATGCTTTATCTACCATTTTTATTGTTGTCTCCTAAAATTAATCACCAGAAGCCTCTGCCAACAACACGGCAGATTCAGCCTGCTGGCGCAAAATGGCGGCTTGGCGAGGGTCTACAATATCTGGACCAAGAATGGGTAGCGGAATTTCTTCGCTGGGGCCTTTGCTATACCACGGCACGCTGTTCCGATTGGTAATGCGTTGACCTTCCATCTTTTTGTGCAACGCAATAAACCCATGAATCAACGCTTGCGGGGTGGGCGGACAACCGGGCACATACACATCCACCGGAATATATTGGTCAATCCCGCTGACGACGTTATACCCTTCTTTGAAAGGGCCGCCACCCGACGCGCACGCCCCCATCGCCAAAACATATTTCGGCTCTGGCATCTGGTTAAAGATACGCACAATCGGCACGACCATCTTTTTGGTAACTGTCCCCGAAACAATCAATAGGTCGGCTTGGCGTGGGCTTGCCCGCATTACTTCCATCCCAAACCGCGACATATCATAGCGGCTGGACGCAGTAGCAATCATCTCAATAGCACAGCAAGCCAACCCAAACAGCAAAGGCCATGTCGCCTTAGCGCGTGACCAGTTATAAACCCGGCTTAGGCTGGTCGCTGCAAGATTCCCCTGTAATTCAACGGGCAATGGAATATCGGGGTCATGCAGTTCACGTAAATCCAAATGGTCATGATTGGTCATGAAAGCTCTTCTCCTCGTACCACACTCGCAAAATTTCGACCAGTAATTCCTCGTTAGCGAGAATTGGCTCGTCTGCAAAATCTGGCAAATTCAATACCATCTCTAACAACTGCTGCGTGCCAAGTGCCGTCGGATCAACCCATGCAAAATCCTCCATAAGGCGCATCGCAATGGCATACGTCGCCTCCCAATAGAGCGGTTCACGTGGGTGGCTCATAACGGCATCATACACAGATAAACTGAAATAATGGGTTGCAGCACTTAAAATAACTTAAATTAAGTTTCATTTTTCCAAAGTTTAACACCTGACTAGTGATTGTGCCAATAGGAACAAATCGGATGATTTAGGGTTCCTCAATCATTCTGTTGTTGGTAGGGGTAGGTCTAAGACCTACCCTCTTTATACCAATGGGTTAGTTAGTTTAATCTAGTCTAGCTTGCCCAAAATGTTCTCAGTATCAATTTGCGCCCGTTGTAGCTTGCCGCTGAAATCCACATACACCGACTTCCATTCAGTGAAGGTATCCAGCGCCGTTTGTCCAGCTTCGCGCATCCCGTTGCCTGTGCCGCGTGTCCCGCCAAAGGGGAACTGAATTTCCGCCCCAGTTGTCCCATGATTGATATACACAATCCCGGTAGACAGGTCACGGATAGCCCGGAAGGCCGCGTTCACGTTTTCGGTGAAGATACTGCTGCTCAAACCATAGGCCACATCATTGTTAAATTGAATGGCCTGATCAAGGTCTTCACATTCAACCACACTCAACACAGGGCCAAAAATTTCTTCCTGCGAAATCCGCATGTTATGGCCCACATTGTCAAAAATCGTTGGCTGATAGAAGAAACCGCGTCCGCCATCCACATCACGGGCATAATCACCCCCGCAACGCAGACGTGCGCCCTCGGCCTTGCCAATTTGCACGTATTCATGAATGCCACGCCGCGCCGATTCGTTAATCACTGGCCCAACATCCACTTTTTCATCCAGCCCATAGCCCAATTTGAGTGCGTTCGCCCGTTCTACCAGCATATCTACTAATTTGGCGCGGATGCCTTTTTGAGCAATTACACGGCTGGTAGCGGTGCAGCGCTGACCCGTCGTACCAAATGCACTGAACAAAATGGCCTCTACAGCCAATGGCAGATTGGCATCATCCATGACGAGGATGGCATTCTTTCCACCCAATTCAAGGCTGACCTTCTTGCCCTTCTTAGCGGCCTCAGCATACATGCTATAGCCAATTTCGGTGCTGCCCGTGAATGAAATCACCTTGACATCGGGGTGTGAAGCAATCGCCCCACCCACCGAGCCACCCGGCCCTAATACGACATTCAATACACCGGGGGGTAGGCCTGCATCATAAAAACACCGGGTATATTCCGCGCCGAGTTTGGGGGTATCCGACGCAGGTTTAAATACTACGGTATTTCCAGCAATCAAAGCCGGCAAGCTCTTCCAAGAGGGAATCGCAATCGGGAAGTTCCACGGGGTAATCAGGCCAACCACACCCACGCTGTCCCGCAGTGCCATCCCAAATTTATTAGGCATTTCAACCGGGGCGGTATACCCCAACAAACGACGACCCTCGCCTGCCATAAAATAGGCCATGTCAATCGCTTCTTGCACATCACCGCGTGCCTCCGCAATGACCTTGCCCATTTCTTGCACCATCAAGCGTGCCAAATCTTCTTTGCGATTCTGCAAAATCTGCGCCACCCGGAACAAAATTTCACCCCGACGTGGTGCGGGGGTCAGACGCCAATCGTGATAGGCTGCTTTGGCTGCCTTCACGGCTGCGTCGACATCGTCTTTGCCACTCTTGGCAATTTCACCGACGATCTCTTCAGTGGCCGGGTTAATGCTGCGAAACGTCTCACCCGATTTCGCCTCAACCCATTCGCCATTGATCAAATTACGGACTAACTCGGTCATGCTTTCTCCTACGCTCCAAAACTGGGTGGGGATAACCCAATTTTCTACTTAATAAAGACGATAATAAAGGCGAGTCTGCGACAACCCGCCTTTTGCAAAACACGCATTCACTTAGTTCGCTGGGGTAGCTTCTACGGTTGGTGCTTCAGTAGGCGCTTCCGTTGCAGCTTCAGTGGCCTCGGTGGTTGGTGCTTCCGTCGGGAGCTCTGTTGCTTCTGGGGTGGCCGTTTCCTCAGCCGCAGGAGTAGCCTCCTCGGTTGGTGCTTCCGTTGCTTCTGGGGTAGCCAGAGCTACAAACTGAATCGTCTGTAATATGGCATCCGTCACTTGTTGCAACTCGACTATATTAGTGGGGCTTGCTTGGGCCAACGCGACCGCTGCATCCCCATCACTTAGTTGCAAGAAGACCACATAAACCACGCTGTCACCGCTCCCGCTGCCATTATCAGGTACTGAAATCGCGCCAGCATCACCTGAATATCCACCCGCACTATACAGCGCCATTTGCTGAACAAAGCTGGAGGGGTCAACACTTCCCAAAATCTGATTTTCCAAATCCGACAAGGTAATGGGGGTACCTGTGGTTTGGTCGAGCAGGGGCACATAGGCGATGCGTAACACATCATTGGTATCGCCCGGTGGAACAATTCGGATAATGGTATCGTTTGGCGCGGGGTCAATCGAACCCGTCCAATCCGCTGGGTAATTAACCGTGATACCACTGGTAGGGTTGTTAATGCTTTGCGCCAATTCAGGTACTCTAAATGGCTCACCCAGTTTAAGTGTCGTCAGCATCAAATCCAATGTCTGGCGATAATCCCCAATATGATTGGAGTCCGCCGACAGTCGAACAATCACCGTGCGGTTTTCTTCAACAGCAGGCGACACTGACTGATCTACTGGGTTCAAAATCGTAATTTCAGCCACGACCTGTTGCCCATTATCCAACGCATTGGTATTGGTATAACGAACCCCATTGCGCCGATTGTCAATCGTATCATAGGCCACCAAGCTGTCTGCGCCCAAATCGGATTGCGCCGATGCCAGCGTATCGGCATAAGGCAGGTTTTGTAATGCAATTTGAATCTGCGGTTGAGCCTCATCTGCAACACCCTTGAGCGGGTCTTTTAGCATAAATACATAACCCGACCCATCCGAGCTAGGAGCAACTTGCCATTCACTGGGATAACTAATCGAGAAATCAATCGAGCTATCATTGGCATTAAGGGCTAAAACCGAGGCATCGGCAGTTTTAACCGTGGTATCAATGTCACTATTGGTCACGACTAGGACACCCACCAGCGTGACGGCGGCTAACACAAGAAACGCGACAACTTGCGTGGATAGTTTATTCATGCTGAAAGCAGTCTCCTGCTGCGAAATGGCAAATGTTGGTTCATTTAAAGTAATAAAATGAGCGTGTCTAGTGTAGCCTAGACTCCCCTACACGGCAACGAAAAATTTCAATTGAGTTCTAACCAAAGTCAGTAGACAGCCCCCCTCTCCAACGTTAGAATCTTGTTAGATTTCCTTTTTGCCGACTAAAAATTTCATTTATTGGCGTATGCCATGTATTGAGGAGTGCCTGCTTATGCTGCATCAACCCGATACCGAAATCATTTTCCCGCCGCGTGTCATCCCGTCCCTGCGTAATCTGCGCGGCCCAGAATGGCGTGAATTTGTGGATGGCCTCTGCCAACACACAACCAATGATACCCATGCCGATATTCTGGCTTTTACATGGATGATGGTCAAGCTCAATAGCTGCCTTGCCTGCCATGCCGATAGCTATCGGGCCATGCGCGGTTGCACTCTCTGTTCCCAAAACACGATTGGACGCTTTAAAGGCACGGACGCCGAACTCATTGCTTGTTTCAAAGTCGCCCGTGAAGACATTCTGGCATGGATTACCGCCAATCCCAGCAGTCCAATGTTAGAAATATTGCGCCAATGTTTTGCTGCCCCCTCGCGCTAACTATTTGACCTCGCTATAATTATGCAAATCTTTTTTGATTTTATTCGCCGACGCCATCCATCGTCGCCCAAATGACAACCTAAAGGGGTGAGCCAGCGGTTCACCCACTTAGTAAGCTCCAATAAGCTCCAATCTACGAGGGTATTTTCTGATGAGTAATTCGCTAATCAATCAGGCAATGGCGGCGCTCAGTAAGGTTATTGAGCCAGAACTGCACCGCGATATTGTGTCGCTTGGCATGGTCAAAGATTTAACGGTAGAGAATGGCATCGCCAATTTCACCATTGTCCTTACCACCCCCGCCTGCCCACTGAAAGATGTATTTGTGCGGGAAACCGAACGGGTGCTACTGCCTATCGAGGGCATCAACCAAGTCGCTATCAAATGGGATGCGAATGTCCCCAAAGGTCTACATGGCAACCTCGATATGCCCATCCAAAATATTATCGCGGTCGCCAGCGGTAAAGGTGGGGTCGGTAAAAGCACCGTCTCGACCAACCTCGCCGTTAGTCTAGCCGAGCATGGGGCGCGGGTAGGCTTGATGGATGCCGACATTCTTGGCCCCAACATCCCCACGATGGTTGGTCTGGGGTATGCCCGCCCCCGCGTGATTGAAGAAGGCGAACAAGCCAAGATGATTCCATTCGAGGCCTATGGCGTCAAGGTCATGAGCATGGGCTTTTTGGCCGACCCCAACACCCCTATGATTTGGCGTGGGCCCATGCTGCACAGTGCCATCCGTCAATTTTTTACCGATGTGGCATGGGGCAACTTGGATTATATGATTGTTGACCTACCCCCCGGCACGGGCGATGCCCAATTAAGCCTTGCTCAATCAGTACCGCTGACCGGTGCGGTCATTGTCACCCAGCCGCAAGCTGTCGCGGTGGAAGATGCGCGTCGCGCGATAGCTATGTTTGAGAAATTGAAAGTCCCCATGTTGGGTGTGATGGAAAACATGTGCGGAGAATTTTTTGGTCAAGGTGGCGGTGAGAAATTAGCCGCTGAACGTGGCCTACCCTTCTTGGGTCGTGTGCCCTTGCAAGCTGGGGTGCGCGAGGGCGGCGATAATGGTCGTCCAGTGGTCATCCACGATCCCACTAGCCCCGCTGGCAAAGCCTTTTTGGAAATCGCCCAAACCATTGCGGCCCGCGTGAGCGTAGTGGCGATGGCAAATGCCGATGTGATTCCATTGAACATTATTGGGTAGAAAAATCCCCTTTCCATCCTTGCCATGCACGAGGATGGATGAAAACCCTCACAATAGGCTTGTGGGGGTGTTTTTTTGTCCATTACTATGAACAGGGAGTGTTCCATAATGGGCTACCGTTAACATAACTGCCGTTACGCTTAAATGGTGGGAGAGCAATATCTCCCTTATTCCATTCCATAGACCTCGATCACGTCACTAGAGCCGGGAGGAAAGCGACGATTAACCAATAGCCAAAATAGGAAATTGACACCGAGGGCCGCCAATACTGCCCAATCGCCCTCAACTGCCACCCCTCGTGATTGCGCCCGACCCCATGTGAGCAAAGCAGCAATACCCATCAACCAAAAGACTAAGAGTTTGCGCCGTTGTTCCGTACGTTGCACCAACACAATCATGCCTGCATAGAGGCCAAAGAGCGCCAAAAACGCCCCGCGATCTTCCAATTTGCCAAGATCATCAATCGCGCCGACCAGAATTGCAAAAGATCCAAAGCCAATGAGGGCGGCCCGTTCACCTAATAACCGCAAATAACGCTGTACCTGCCTTGATGTCAGCTTAGGTTTTTCAGTATCAGAAGTTGTTGAGGCAGGTAATTCGGGTGTTACACCCTGCGCCACGTCCAACCGAGCCTGCAATTTGCGCTCTTTGCGCGAGATTGGGTTTGGCTGCCAATAAATACCCAGCAGCAGCAAAAATGCACCCATTGGAATTGTCAACAACCACCCCACAGCATCCTAGTCCTTCTCTACGATCACTGAACCAATTGCCCAACGGCGAAGTTTTATTATAGCAGTCCCCAAACACAATTTTTCGCTGAGAAAAACATTAATGGTATAATGTCGCCTGTTTGAAAAATGCGACCTCATAAATATCTGTGCATTTTAAGCAGAATCCTTTTCTACGGAGGGGCTTTCGATGAGTATTGAGATTTTGAGCACCGAATTTAAACGTGTGCAGTTGTTTGAAATTTCGGGACGGGTGGACAGCACCACCGCCGGACAATTGGGTGAGGCGCTCAACAGTGCCATTGATGCGGGCAAAAGCCGTGTTGTGCTAGATTTGAGCAAAGTAGATTATATGAGCAGCGCGGGCCTACGCGAAATGGTATCAGCCTTGAAGCGTGTTCAAGGGATGCCCGGTAGCGGGGGCGATGTGCGCGTAGCCAACCCATCCGAACGTGTCCGCGAAGTCTTGGAGCTAGCGGGTCTCGATGAAATTTTCAAGATTTTTCCGACACAAGTAGAGGCAGTCGGCAGCTTCTAGTACGCGGTGGTGTAAATTGATGTCTTTGGGAACTGCAATGCACGACGAGCGATATTTGTCTTTTAAAGCACAGTTAGAAAATATTCCCCCTGCCTGTGAATTTGTGGTCGAAGCGGCTGAGGCAGCCGGGTTGGATGAACGGGCCACGTATCACTGCCAATTGGCTGTAGATGAAACGTGCACCAATATCATCGAACATGGGTTTCCCAAAAGCCAATATGGGCATCTGGGGACGATTGATATTATCACCGGCGTGGATGATGACTCGTTCATTATTGTCATCAGCGACAACAGTCCAGCCTTCAATCCGCTGACCCATGATGACCCCGACCCCTCTGAGGATTTAGCCAATCGCGCGCCGGGAGGTTGGGGAATTTATTTCATTAAAAAACTGATGGACGCGGTGGATTACCGTTTCGTGGATGATAAAAATCAACTCACCTTACGGAAAGCCATTGCTGTTCACCGCGCTCCGGTCAGGCCACCTACTTCCGAATTGACCATTACTAGCAAACCCCTGCCCAAAAATTACCTCCAAGTTAATCTGATTGGTCGTTTGGACAGTCAAACCAGCCCAAAAGTCGAGCATGAGCTCAAGACAATTATTGGGGAAAAAGGCTATCAGCGGCTGATTGTCAACTTGACCGAGGTAGATTATGTCTCTAGCAGCGGGCTAAAAGTGTTGGTCAGTGCGTGGCGTTTGGCCCGACAGCACGCCGGTGACGTAATTTTGACCGATTTACAGCCGCGTATCCGTGAAGTTTTTGAAATGATTGGCTTTGATATGATGTTTCACATCTATGACAGTCCCGGTGATGTCATTGCCGATGACCCGATCAGCAAAAACTAAGGAAAGTGTTATTACCGCAACGCTGCTCATACGCTGTAGGCTCTTTGGAATCTTCTGCTCATGAATGCACTCAGCCTCATTTTGGTGATGCTCAGTGGCGCACTGCTGCTGATTGCCGGGATTGTTCTCGGCTATTGGCGCGGGTGGGGCCGAGCAACCCACACCTACGAAGCCAGTCAAAGCCTCGATGCACTGGCCGATGTGGGACAGGCAATTTTGGGAGCACAGCTTAATCTGGATGCTCTCTGCGAAATCGTCTATCAACAATCCACCCGGGTCATTGACACCCGCGACTTTCAATTAGGCCTCATTGACGGCGACGATTATGAAATCAAGGTCTGGCTCAAAGAGGCCGAACGCCTACCCCCTCAGACCTTTAAAAATGGGGCGGCAGCAGGACTGATTGGTTGGGTACGCGACAATGCACGCGGCCTGTTGGTGAATGATTTCCAAAAAGAATGGGACACCCTACCCGCCCGCCCTCGTTATTACGACGAAAATAATCCGGCCCGCTCCGCCATTTTTGCCCCATTGATTGTTGGGACAAAGATTATTGGGGTCATTGCCGCCCAAAGCCATACCCCCGCGGCCTTTACCGACGAAGATTTAGGTCGGTTGATGGTCTTGGCAAATCAAGCCGCTGGTGCAATTCGTAATGCCCAGTTGTACACCGCGGCCAAAGAACGGGCCACCCGCCTGCGTCTGATTGGTGAAGTCTCGCGTCAATTGAGTGGGGTTCAGACCTTACCCGAACTCCAACAGCAAATTTTACGCCTCGTACAAGGCACATTTGGCTATTATGCCGTCAATTTATTTACGATTGATACCGAAACCAATGAGCTTGTGCTTGGGGCCAGTACAGCGTGGGATGCTGGGTTTAAAGACATCCGCCTGAAAATGGGCTATGGCATCGTCGGCTGGGTGGCCGAAAATGCCGAACTCGCTGTTATTGGCGATGTCAGCCAAGACCCGCGTTATGTCGCTTCGGTGGTGCTGCCTGCCACCAAGAGCGAACTCGCTGCCCCATTGATTTTTGATAATCGTGTATTAGGCGTCTTGGATGTTCAAAGTAATGAGGTAGATGCCTTTGATAAAGAGGACTCCTTCACCCTCAATGCCTTAGCCCAACAATTAGCGCTTGCTGTCCAAGAGTCCATAACCTACTCTGCCGAACGTCGTCAAGGCGAACGCACGAACGCCCTTATCGAAGCCGCCCGTGCGGTGGTCTCGATTTTGGATATTTCCAGCTTGTTTGACGAAGTCATTGACCTCATTACCGATCATTTCGGCTATGACCGCGTGCATATTTTCCTGCGCGATGGGGATCGGGTCATTTTTAGAGGTGGCAAGGGCAGCCACACCAAACGCTGGTTGTTTGAAAATCTGGCCTATAACATCAATGACACAGGTTTTATCGCGTGGGTTGCAAATCACGGCCAATTGATTGTCTCTGGCAATGTTGCTGAAGACGAACGTTATGCCGTTGGTGGTGGGCTAGAAGACACCCAAAGCGAAATGACCGTCCCTATCCAAATGGGGTCACGCACCTTAGGTGTCCTCGATATTCAAAGTCCCAAGTCCGATGCCTTCTCAGCCGAAGATGTGGCCTTGGTGCAGGCGCTGGCCGATACAGTGGCGATTGCCTTGCGGAATGCAGGTTTAATTGCCAACGAAATGCGCCGCCGCATCCTGTCAGAAACCCTACAAGAAGTCAGCACCGTGTTGGCCTCATCACTCGACCTCGACAGCGTATTAAAAGAAATTCTATTGGGCCTAGAGCGTGTAGTGGAATACACCTCAGCAGTGATTTTGCTGTTGGATGATGAAAAAGCCTATTATCTGGTCAGTGCTATTCATGGCGTCACAGAAGATGATGCTGTTTGGGATGAGGTTTTGGCCGCTGACCAAGACACCGAAGATCATATTGACCGTATCTTGACCATGCTGGCCGCTAAACCACCCGATGCCAGTGGCGAAGAACCGCCTAAACCCCGCCACGAAGATACATTATCCGTACCCCTAAGCATGGGTGAAGAACACATTGGGCACTTAGCGATTAAGCGCATCGGTGTACAGTCGTTCAGTACCGAAGAAAAAGCCATTACCAGCACCTTTGCCAGCCAAGCCGCTGTCGCCATTATGAATGCCCAGTTGTATATGGCGCAAAAAGAAGAGGCATGGATTTCCACTGCCCTCCTCCAAGTAGCCGAGGCCACCGGCCAGGCAACCAGCCCGGATGAAGTTTTAGAAACCGTCGCCCGCATTACGCCGTTATTGGCCGGGGTAGAATGGTGTGCAGTGTTCCTTTCAGAAGATAAATTTTTCCGCATGGTTGAGGTATCGGGTGTCAATCAACGTTTTGTTGAGGCGTTTCAAGGTTTCAAAATTGACCCGATCCAGTGGGATCCTCTGCGTGATTTAATTGAGACGGGCCGCCCCGTCATTTTGGAGGCTACCGCGCCCATGCCGTCTGGTCTCCCGGTGGATATTGATGTGGTACAGGCCGTCTTGCTACCACTTTTTGCCAAAGGCGCTGTGATTGGCACATTGCTGATTGGTCAGCGCGATGGTGATGCCCCCCTCACCCGCCGCAAAATTGAATTGGTATCGGGCATCGCTAACCAAGCCGCTCTTGCTATTGAAGGCGCTCAACTGTATACGGCCCAGCAAGAAGAACAATGGATCACCACCGTGTTGTTACAGGTCGCCGAGGCCGTCAACAGCCAATACGATCTCGACAGCACGCTGGAAAGTATCGTTCGCCTGACGACATTGTTAGTCGGTGTAACGCGCTGTGTCATCCTGCGTTGGGATGATGGCCTCCAGCAGTTCTATGCCTCCAAATCCTTTGGCCTATCGCCTCAAGGGGAACGACTGGTCAGCCAAATGGTCATCCGCCCAACTGAGAGTCAGTTATTTGCCACGCTGGCGGAAACATTGCAAGCCGTCCCCGCGGGGGAAAATCTGCCCTATTTCATCCCCGACACCCTCAAAGAAGCCATCGAAATTCCAGCGGTTTTAACGTTGCCCCTGATGGCACAAGGGACGATTGTCGGCGCGATGTTGGTGGACTATTTTGAATATGAAGGCCACAGTGGTCAGCGGCGCTTAAATATTTTGATTGGGATTGCCTATCAAAGCGCCCTTGCTATTCGCACCGCCCGCCTGCAAGAAGAAGCCATAATCGCTGAGAGTTTTGAGCGCGAAATGGAAGTGGCGCGCGGCATCCAATTAAGCCTCCTGCCCGACAAACCCCCACAAATTGATGGGTGGGACATCGCGGCCTATTATCGTCCGGCCCGTTTGGTTGGGGGTGACTTTTATGACTTTATCCCGTTGGGCGATGACAAATATGCCTTCGTCATAGCCGACGTAGCCGATAAAGGTGTTGCAGCAGCTATGTTTATGACGGTCTGCCGCACTATTATTCGGGCGGTGGCGTCACGGCGGCGCTCGGCGGCTGAAACCCTGCTACGGGTCAACAAATTGGTCGTACACGACAACCGCAGTGAACTCTTTTTTACCTGCTGGTATGGCATTTTGGATATCAAAACAGGTGAATTGCAATTTAGTAGTGGCGGTCACAATCCCCCCCTAATTGCGCGGGAAAATGGCGAACTGGTCGAACTGCGCATTAAGGGCATTGCGCTTGGATTATTTGATCCCATCCAGCTTCAAGAAGCCACTGTCCGAGTCGAGCCGGGAGATACCCTCTTAGCCTATACCGACGGGTTGACCGAAGCCCAACGCGCCGACAATTCAGAATTTGGCGAAGTCGAGCTTCATATCACCACCCGCAAACTGCGCGAACGTTCTGCTGCCGATTTTGTACAAAAGCTGACCGCCGCCGTTGATCGGTTTACGGGCGATCAGCCTGCTTTCGATGACTTGACGCTGTTTGTTGTTAAGCGCCTTTTGCAAAGTTCGGCCTCAGTGAATGGTCAGCCCGAACAATCCACTGCCGAAATCGCTCATTCAGGTGCGCTGGTTGAATCGGAAGAAGAGGAGGGTGTCAATTTATAAAGTGGATCAACTACCGCTTGTAAATCCACCAATAATCCATTCAAACTGGTAATGTAAGGCGACACTTGTTCGCCTAAATCGGCCTTGTCAATCTCCCCCGAGGTAAACCGCTGAAAGCCATCAATCACACCCTGCATGGCGCTTAAAACTTGCTGCGAACTTATTTCCACACACGAAGGTGTTGCCGTCATAGCAACCACATTACGCAAACTCAACAGGCGCGAGAGTGTTTCTAATGCAGGATCCCGGTCATCATTATCCACTAATTTCCGCTGTTCATCCGCCTCAGTTGCAAACGACTGCATCGTGAAATAGGCATTTTCGAACCAATCTTCCAAATCATTACTAGGGCATCCCGGCAAAATGGTCTGCTCCGGTAAAGAAACTAGAGTTAAGACAATCGTTGCATCGGGTTGTTCATTGTCACGGGGTTGGGTTTTTTTATCGGTTTCGTCCTCCCCACACGCTGCCAACAGCACCACAATCAAGCCAGCCAACATCCATTTTTTAAGCATTTTATCCGCCTACAGCCAATTTCAAGCTGTTCAAAATCAGTCTATAAATGCAATCTGTGATTGAACAAGTTCAACATTAACCATTGTACTTGGAATTTGACCCCAAAATTGTCTAGACCCGCAAACACAAACCAACCTCGCTTGATTATTTATTATCTCCTTTCTAAAATAGGCATGTTCATCATGTACGCGCATTGGGGGTTGAAGTATGCCGCAGCTTCTATCGAGAATAGATGAAAACGGTTGGGTGACACCTGCCGCAGCTGATGTAGGGGTCGCGGCTGCGGAAAAGCCCTACGACGCCAAGTATCTCTATCAACTAGCGAATCAGATTCAGCGTCGCTTTGCTGAATTAAACACACCGGTACGAATTGTGGATGTACGAGCCTCGCCCTCCCATCTGCGCTTCTTTTTGCGGCCAGCCATGAGTGGGCAAACGGCTCAATTGGGTGGACTCATTGAAAATCTGCGTCCCGCCCTGCCCGGTCTACAAAAAAGCCTTGAGGCCGAACTCGTCGAACTCTACCCAGCCCAAAAATCTGGCGAGGGGGCTGTTTTATTGGTACGTCCCCTCAATCCCACCCCCCTCAGCCTCGATTATTTACTAGGACAAGAAAATTTCCTTACCATCACCGACTCAACGGCTCTCTCGCTTGGTTTGGGTCTCAACCAGCAGACGGTGGTGCGGGATTTGCGGATGATGCCCCATTTGCTGATTGTTGGGGATGCACCTCAACGCCTACAATTGCTTTCGGCAGTTATCTTACAACTCAGCTTATTTAATACCCCTGCCGAATTTCGTTTTGCCCTGATTGGTGGGCGAACGGATGTCTTGGATGCCCTTGCCCAAAGTCCGCATATTTTAGGCGGCACACTGCACACCATTAGAGAATTCCGTCGCCTGCTGGACGGCCTGATTAAACATTTGGGTCAGCGCAAAAATCAATTTAACCAGCAGAATGCCAAAACGCTGGACGACTATAATGAATCGGTCAAAGGCCAACCGCAAAAACCCTTCCCGCGCCTCCTAATTTTGTTAGATGCTGTGTCCCTCAAAGGGTGGGGTGAGGAACGTCAAGCATGGTTTTCTAATCTCTATCGCTTAGTCAAAGAAGGCCCAACCCTCGGTCTGCATGTCATTTTGACTGTGCCCGATTTGCAGCCAACCATGATTCCCAGTCAGTTATTGGAACTCATTCCAGAGCAAATGATTTTGCGCTCGGCCTTTAATACGGTCAATTGGGCCCAGCCGCCCGCTTCGTTCCCGATTGTTTTGATTGACAGCATGTACCGCGCCAATGGATCAGCCCCCCAACCTGTCGAACTGCCTGCGGTGGACAATAAACAAATTGGGCAGATTCTCAAATATTGGCGGCGTGTGGCGACCCTCCGCAACACCGACAGCCCCGACGCAGCCCCTATTCCATCAACGGGCTTAACAGGCTATCTGCGGCGCACAGGTCAAACCGGGGCACTACTGGCTGCCCGTCAGCAGCGCGAAGCTGAACAAAGCGATGCCAGTCTATCCGCCGCGATTTTGGCCGAAGTCCCTGCCATCATCAAAGCCGAACGCGACACCAAACCCGACCTGCCTGTGGTAGATGACAATACCCCCCCTGTGCCACGCCATTTCTTGTTATTAGAGAAAAAATATCGGCGGGCGGGTGCATTAGCGGCCTATTTGGGCTGGTTGAGCATTGGCCCCCTGATTGATGTCTTAGAGCAATCCGCCCAAGAAGCCCGGGCCACCCTCAAAGCCTTACAAGAAGCCGGCTTATTGGAGGCAGGTGAAAGCCCCATGCTGCGGTTTATGCGCTTGAGTGAGGAAGAATAGGGAAAAAGCGGTTCGAGTTATTCTGCCCGCACCCATTCATCATAAGGCAAGGTATAGATACAAGTATCGGGTTCTGAGAATGCCTCAGTGAAGGATGCCATATCGTAAGTGCTGATGTCTTCCAAATGGTATTCATTGGGCTGTAAAGAGTCTAAGGCATCTAGGGAAATGCCTATATCATCAGCATTTGCATCTTCTGTTTGTATCCACATCTTAAAAAGGCTGACATCCAAAAGATAATTGCAGATGGGGATACCTACCGAATCATCAATAATTTCCTCCAAAGTGGCATAGTACATCATATAAGATACGAAAATGCCCTTTTGGGGATAGGACATGATCAGATAATAGCTTGTACCACGAGGCAAACCATCTAGGGGATATGAAATTGTCACGTCCTCTGGTTCTCCATAGACAGTCAAAATATTTGTTGGCATATATGAAGACCAATCTACGTAACTATCAGCGGGATAATCCAAACTCAAATTTACTGCAACTAAACGATTATCTGAGTTACGAGTCCAAAAACTCACAACCCCGTTCCCATTTTCGCTGTCTAAATCGGGACCCGTTGGTAAAACCATAAATGTTTTTGTAGATTTCTCACCCGTATTTGATTGCACAAGTAAATCTGGAAACAGGTTTTTTAGAGTGCTTTTAGTGGTTTGTAAAGTATCCCGGTGTAATGTAAATCCCCACCAACACGGCAGAGAGCAATCCTTATCGGTCATGAGAGATTGTATTGACCTAATCAAATCAGGATTAATTGAAGTCGGCGTTGGAGCTAGCGTTGGCGCAAATGAGTGCGTTTTTTTTGTGGAAACAATAAGCAGAGCAATTAAAACTCCTATTGGAATTACAATTGAAGAAATTAGTAAAATTCGTCTCCGCTTATTTGGCAACCTAGGCATATCCCGCGTAACCTTTCACTTACAATTTGTATTCAATTGGGGAGTTGTTAATATATTGGTAGCTTCAGCTAAAGCCTTGTTCCAATTTTCATAACGACGAATATATTCCGGATCATTCACATCATAATCTTTGTAATTAATCTCAGTGAGATCAATTCTACCCGAAAATATAGCATCCCAAAAAGCCTGTTGCCTTTGAATCATATCGCATATAGTAGCCTGTGATGAAGAATCAATAACATCAAGATTTTCTAATGTGTAAAAGGAATAAACCCAAACAGCATATGCCTCAGCAGTCTGTTCATCAGTGTTATTCCATCGATTACCATACATGCGTCCATAAATTCTCACGTCAAAAGTGCGGGGGTCGTCATCATGCGAACCTGCCGGAAAAGGTAACCATACAGCTTGAGTGCCTTGATTAGCAGCAGATGGGTTTCCCAGATATGGATCTGTAAAGAGGGTATTTAGAAGATTTTGCCCATATCCATAATTCAGGGCATGTCCAAACTCGTGTGTGATTAACTCAGGGCTAAAAACGGGCGTCCCATTAGGTTCGCTAGGCCAAGGAACATTACCCGACCCCCAAATTGTAATCGTTATTTCTCCAGCAGTGCCTGTCCGTAGAATAACATTTTTATTCGAGTCCTCTGTAGTCAATGCGGCAAATTCACTAGGATCATCCGAAAGAATGATAGTTATCTTTGGGAAAAAGTCTATAAAACTACCTCCGACCTGTGCTATCGCATTATATTGGGCTTTAATACTGTCATAAACAACTTGGATTTGTTCATCAGTCCAAGTAGCAGACCCTTCTGTGGTTAGTTCTATGTTTAACCCTTGAAGGCATTCTATTGGATCAAGGTCTTCACAAATATCATCAAGATTGCCGCCTTGCTGGTGTGGCCCTTCTTGATGAGGGTCGTCACTTTCACCCTGAAGCCTTTTTATCTCATCCTCAATCTGTTGGATAGTCCCCATGTATAATTCCATCGAATCGAAAAAGGCCTTTGCAGCAGCCTTAACCCTTGCCATCTCTGGACTCACAGAACCAGCAAACTCATTATCCATAATTCAAAACTCTCCTCATAAGAATCTAAAAAATCAGAACATATACTCTAAATTTAATAGAGCTATTATTCTAAATCAAGACGACATGGGTATTTTGATACAAGACTGTGACGGTTTTGAAATGTTGCTCTAACCAGAAATTGGGAAATAAAAAAGGGGTTATGGCACCCCTAAATTAACCCACCATATTCTCGCAGAAATCAGATACTACGGTTGCGGCGTCGGCGTCACATCCACTGGCGCAAGCACATCACGTTCCACGCAGGCCGAATAATTGGGCGCGAGATAAACCGCATAATCGGCAGTGCGGTTCGGGTCAGGCTGAACGATGACATTCGACGGCTGGATATTCAGGATTTTCACCAGCGTATCGCGGATACTGCCCTTTTCTTCCCCCGTGTAATCAATCAAAAGGCTGTCGGTGATAGTGGCATAATCGGCAGGTGGCGCACCCACCCCCATCGGCTCCGAAATCAAGCCCTCCCACAATAAACGATCCGCCGCGACATAATCCATCTGTACACCCAAGCCGCTGTTGTCATAAATGGCGACCCGACTACCCTCCCCTACCAAACGATTTCCCGTTGGCGGGGTCAAAAAGGCTTGAATGGTATTGATAATGCCAAGTTGCGGGATTTGCACATTGCTGCCATCCGGCGATGTCCATGAGGTGGTTTCATAGCCGAGGCGGAAGAAATGATTTTCAATTTGATTCGGCTCAAGGCCCAACGCAATCGGAGCCAATTGCAGCATCACATCCAGCGGAATATTGGTCTCAACTACATCCGTCAATTGGTCATACAATGCAGGGATGTCTGTCACCCAACTACCCTGTTTACCCTGTGCCCAAATCGCCCGTAGGATTTGTTGCTGACGGCGTCCTCGGTCAAAGTCACTACTAGAATGGCGGCTACGTGCATAAAACAGCGCTGTGATGCTGTCCATGTGATGCACCCCAACCGGCAGGGTATAAAATTCAAAGGTCGGGTCGCCATTGGCATCATATTCACCCGTAAATTTATAGTCTTGGATGGCGCAGTCTACCGCCACCGTCACCCCACCAAGGGTATCAATCACCTGTTTGAAGCCACTAAAATCAATCATGGCGTAATAGTGGATGCGGATGCCAAAATTATAGAGGATGGTCTGGCGCAGCAAACCAAAGCCGCCATCTGTCCAACCCACTGCTTCACCCCGTCCCCACGCTAAATTGAGACGTTGCATCCCCCAATCCGGGATATAGACGAGCACGTCACGCGGCAGGGAGAGCATCGAAACCGTCTTGGTGGTCATGTTGACGCTGACAATAATCATCGTGTCGGTGCGATAGATACCCTCGGCTTGGTCAATAGATTCGCTGTCCTTGCCGAGCAGCAAGAAATTATAGAGTTCATATTCCGAGCCATCCCGGTCACGCGCGACCAACAGTGGCATACGGGTTGGCACGACCGTTCCATTCGAGACAAGGCCGGGTTCAGGATTTAGCGGATACAGCACCGTTGGCGTAGCTAAGGACGTAGTGGAAGTTGGCAATGGGGTCGTGGTTGGCGGAATAGTTTCAACCGTCGGGGTTGGAGTTAGCGATGGTGCAGCCGGTAGTGCATCCGAGGTATTGGTGGGCAGCGGCGTAAAATTACCCTGCTGATGTCCCGCCGCATCCACGTTGTGTTGATTGGCCGTAATGCCCAATAACAGGCTGACCCCCATGACTAATCCACTCATTCCAAGCCAAAATTGTTTTTGCCTGACCATGCACCATCTCCCCAAACATATAGACCAACCCCACCCCGAACACAGGCCTTAAACACAGTCGTTTACTCCCCTCTCTAAGTTTGACGAGGGGCGGGGGGTGAGGTTAGTTGATTATTTTTCTAAGTCAAAAATCGGCAAGCAACTATAGCGCCTTCCCCAACCCCCTGCCAAGTCAAGGCAAGAATACGTAGGGCAGACGCGCATAACCGCAATTAAACACTTTTGATACCCGACTCGTACCTTCTAATATATTTCCTGCTCTCGTGCCGTAAACACCTGTGCTATACTGACGATAAAGAATACGTATACCACCCGTTGGAGCGCGATTTGGACACCGCCCAAGATTTTGTGAACTTGTTTGTGGATTCGACTGGCGAACTGCTCTATTTTATTGGCATTTTTGTCATCTACATGGCTGCGCTATTCATGGCGTTAGGCCAGCGGATGCGCTCCAAAGAAGAATGGGCCGCCGGACGTTATACGACTGGGTTGTTCCTTGTCCAACTGGTTTGGGTTTCGTTGATGTTGGGCTCACTCATGGGCATTGTCACCGATGACAATTCCATGAATATCCTGCCCCCACTGGAACGCGCCGCCAATGCCCTTATCTTGGTACTAATTGGGTGGGCGCTCATCACGGCTGAAAAAGAGAAAAAGGATCGTACTGCTGCCCTCCTCGCTTTTGCATTATGCGGTCTGTTAATTGCAGGGTTGGCCTATACCTATACTAAATGGAATCCCGACCAAGATTTTAATGCCCAATCGTTTAGCATCTCATGGACATTTGTCCCGACCATCTTGGCGATTTTTGGCTTCTTATTGCTGATTACTCGTTATAAATTTGTTGCCGACATCCCCCTAAAATTGCTTTTTTTCTTGGTCATCTTCATCGGGCATGTATTTACCCTCTACCAATTGGCGAATGATAAATTAGACGGTGATGCGGCGGGTGGGCTGCGCTGGACATTTTTGGCAGGTAGCCTGCTGGTGATGGTGGTCGCCTATCGTATGGTCGTGGATCGCCTCACTAATGCGATTGACCAAGTAGCAAACTATGCCGAAAGCATCTCGCGCCCCTTTGCTACCATCCCCCCTTCGCATGAAGGTTCCAGCAGTCGTGAAATTGAAAACATGAGCCGCACCGTCACTGCTGAGACCGCCGGGATATCGTCTCTGGGAGGACGGAATGAGGCGCTTGAAATTATCAAATCACTCGGCACCATGCTGGACAAAGCCGAAACCGACGCCCTGCCCCGCCAAACCGTCACTGCCGTTGCCGAAGCATTAAAAGCCGATGTGGTCGCGCTAGTAGTTTATGAAGATGCAAATTGGGCGGATGTGATCGCGGCCTATAATCAAATTGAGCAAGAGCCGATTACGGGTATGTCCTCACTGAATTTAGAGGAACAGTCGACCCTCGTCAATGCCATTGAAACTCGCCGTCAACGCGAACTTAAAATCGAGGAACATGGCGAAGAACTGCTTGATTTATATACCCGTCTCGACGTGCCCCACATCGGCCCAACCTATCTACAACCCCTCATTCGTAATCAGAAAGTGGTGGGCGTTTTGATTGTCGGCACGCCCTATACCCGGCGCGAACTACGACTAAATGATTTGCGCCTGTTAGAATCCATTGGCCCCCTCGCTGCTCGTCTTCTAGTCATCAGCCGCACCGCCTTTTTAAATCGGGTGCAAGCCGAAGAACGTGCTATCCTCTCCATCATCGAGGGCGATACCTCCGATTCGCTAGATGAAAGCAGCATGATGGCAGCCCGTCAGGAAATGCAGGCCAGCCTAGCCCTTGCCGAAAATCAGATTAATCACTTAACTGAACTCATCCGCGAATTGCAAGTCGAACTCGATTACGAACGCAGCCGCATCCGCGAATTTTTGGGGGACGACCCTGACGCCCAAAGCATTACTCAGCGCATTGAGGCGATTTCCAAAGAACGCCTCCAACTTCAAAACGAGCGCCAAAAATTATCCATCGCCCTACACGATGCCCGTGCCACCTTGGTTGGTGTAACATCCGAAGGCGATTCGGAAATGTATGAGCATCTATTTGAGACCATGCGCCGCGAACACGCTGAACTGCAAAAACAAAAACAGCAGTTAGAGCAGCAACTTGCCGAAATCCGTGCCACCAAAGCCGCGCCACCCAATCAGCAGCTTTTGCAGGTCTTGAACACTCTAACCGAAGAAAAAGCCCGCGTCGCCCTTGAAAGGGATAGCATCGCCCAAGAGTTAGATCAGACCCGCCGCGAATTGGAGACACTGGGTATTGAAGGCGGCTCATTGGAATTGACTAAGCAGATGGCCCAACTCAGTGAAGAGCGTGCCCAATATAAGATGCTGGCTGAAAAAGCCATGGGTGAACGGGATGCCCTACTCAAAGAACGTCAAAATTTGCAAACCGCCATTTCTCAAGAAAATGAACGCGGTAGCAAAATCGCCGCCCTTGAAGCCGAAATCGCCCGTTTGATGCAAGACCGTGAGGCCCTTGCTAAGAGTCGGGGCAGCTTAAAAAATGAGTATCAAACATTGGTACTGGAACGCGAACAGTGGCAGATTGACCGCGCCCGCATGATTGCCCACAACGACTCATTGAAAATGGAACTGGATGAAACACTGGTACTGCTCAATCGCGCCAACGAAGAAAAACAAGAGTTGGGTGGCGAACGGGTTCAATTCAACGCCGAACGCGACAATCTACGCGCCGAAGTAACCCGCTTGCAAACCGAATATGACACCGTGTTAGCCCGTTTGGGCGATGACCGTGACCGCCTTGAAGAACTCAATACCGAAGGGGTGGGTACGCTGACTGGGATGATTGAAGAAATCACCCGCGAACGCAGCGACATTGAGCAGTCTTTGATGCGCGCCAATGAAGAAATCGAGAATTATAAACAGCAAATCGAAAAATTCAGTGCCCTGCCTGCTGTCCCGGTCAAAGACGTCGCGGACGGCTCACAGGTTGAAAGTGATGCGGTGATTTCAGTGGCCCAAGAATTACGCACCCCCCTATCCGTCATTATGGGCTATACCGATGTGCTGCTGGGTGAATCAGTAGGGATTTTGGGAGCTTTGCAACGTCAATTTTTGACCCGCGTCAAAGCCAATGTGGATCGCCTAGCCCGTCTAGTCGAAGATTTAATCCGCATCTCAACCCTCGACAGTGGCAATTTGCGCCTGCATCCCCAAAAACTCAATTTGGTGGATTTAATTGACGACGCCATCACCAACAGCCGCTACAAATTTGGCGAAAAAGGCATTGTCTTGGACATGGACATTACCGAGGATAACCTGCCCATTGAAGCCGACCCTGAAGCCATCCAACAGGTTATCAATCAACTCATTCAAAACGCCTATCTAGTCTCCCCCAATGATGGCAGTGTGCGGGTTGTGGCTCGGCGCGAAGCCAGCCTACTCATCCCCACCAACAATGGGCATCAAGAAACCCTGCGCGATGTCGTCTATGTCGCCATCAGTGACGAAGGCGGTGGTGTACCCCCCGAAGAACTCAAGCGTGTGTTCAGCGGGCTCTACCGCGCCGATAGCCCCCTAATTGCAGGGATTGGCGAAACCGGTGCTGGTATGTCCATCGCGCGTGCTTTGATTGAAGCGCATGGCGGTAGAATCTGGATCGAGAGTACACAGGGCGTTGGTAACACCTTCAAATTCATCTTGCCCAGCGTCCATCCCTATACCAAAGCCAGTATCCCGGCTGAAACGTCGTAAATGAACCCGTATGACCTTGACAGACCGACTTAATGTGTAAAGGGGTGGAACGACTCCCCATTTTCTCAAATACAATCAAGGAGAACCCGTATGTCGAGACGAGTTTGGTTAATAGTCGCCTTTCTCATCGCCTTTATCGCATCACCCTTCCCCACGACCAATGCCCAAAGCGCTCCGGTATGGGAAATCACTCTGTTTAATGGCAACAATCTAACGGTTGCCACCTTGACCCCACAAGGCATCACTAATCAATTTACCTTAACTAGCCCTCGTATATTGCAAGGCGCTGTCTATAACGCCACCTTATCACCCGATCACACCAAACTTGCCTTCATTGGCAGCTATATGCGTGATGACGGTGTGACCTATCAAAACTCGGTTTTTGTGGCCGACCTCGTGACCCAAACGTGTTGCCTAGAACTGATTGACCCCCTGAATTCGGTCATGGATGGTGCAACGCTAGGGCCATTTAGCCCCGACAGCACCCAGATTGCTGTGGCCCTATTTAGCACCCAAGACGTAAATGGAACGGCTGATATTCCGGCATTGTTTAGCACCTTCAACGTCACAACGGGCATCGTCACCGCCAATAAATCGGTGGATGATCTCTATCCCGATTACGTCACCCAGATGACAGTACCTGTTGAAAGTGCGGTCTTTGGGGCATGGCGTGCCGATGGAGTGCGGGTCGCCGCTACCTGCCTTAATTGTTATATCGGGGTGATTGAGGGTCTATATCAAGTTTGGGATCCAGCCACAGGCACCCTAAGTGACCCGATTGAACCCTTCAGCATGATTTTTCGGCGGCATGAACTAAAGGCAACCGGTGAAAGCATTGCGGCGGTTTATGACGAATCGTATCCAGCTAGTGGCGCGGTCTATCCTGAAGGCGTGCCCCCCAATGTGGTGTTTTATTATAGCGATCCCAACCAAGCCGAAGGGCAATTATTGTTCCAACACCCCGATGCCCTCCCTTTGAATATGGCGGAATGGGTTGCCGATGGGCAAGCCGTGCTGGTCAATTTCTATAATTTTGGGGTGCAAGAGGGTTTTGAAATGCCCATGCCAACTTCGTTAGCGGGCGCAGAACTCCTTTTCCGTGATGGCACAAACCTAGTCGCCCCCATGACTGACCAAGAAGGCTTCATGACAGGCACACCCGATGGCTGGTTGACCCGTAATTATCAAACCAATGAGGTTATATATTACCAACTAGCCAATGGCACAGTCACCCCCACCAGCCTCGGCATATTGGACGATGGCGGCTTGTGTTGCTTCGATGTAGTGGGGCTTAACCCAGAATTAGGTACAGGCGTAACCTCCGGTTTCACCGTACCACAATAATCCACTCTAGCCACCCGCCCATGCCTTTGTTAGACTCCCATCCATCTCATAGGAATTGAGAGGACTGAGGAGTCTAACATTTCTAATCACTCATCTAACAACCGTCTAGGCCAGCGCATTGCCAATAATGTGCGACGCCACCCCAAATTAACCCTGACCGCCATTTCCATGATACGGGTTTTCCAGCCACGCTTTACGGCGGGTGTGGTCGGTGTTCTGCTCAACAATGCCGATGAGGTATTGCTGGTCGAACACGTTTTTCACAGCAAACAACCTTGGGGGCTACCGGGGGGGTGGGTCAATCGCAATGAGCTTTTAACAGCGGCGGTTGAGCGTGAATTTCACGAGGAAACGGGTTTAATCGTCAAAACCTTATACCCTCTCAGCACATGGTCAAGCCCCTTCTGGCGCAACCATATTGATATGGCCTTTGCCGTCGAACTGCTCGATAACTCAGCAAGTCACCCACCGCTAAAATTATCCCGCGAATTATTGAGTTATGAATGGCTAAACCGGGCAGATCTGCCACGCCTGTTTGCCGAACACGTCCACGTAATTGACTTAGCGTTGGCATATCGTCATAGTCGAAACGTCCCCCCACCAGTAAAGTAACCATCAGTATTGCCTAGCAAAGGAGGTCGGCCCAATGACCCTAAGTGAATTGCGTTCCCAACAAAAGCGCCGTCGAGTGCCCATTGTTGAAATTTTTTCTGGTGTCTTGCTCATTATCGCCGCGATTACATTCGGCACGAATCTCGTAGCCTACAGCGACAGCTCCAATGAGCTTGGCACAGACGTGACGATTGGGGGTGTTCAGGTCGGTGGGCTCGACGCGGGGGCACGGCTGGCCCGCCTTGAGGCTGTGTATGTTGACCAACCCATTGTAATGCGTTATGAAGGCAGTCCTATTTTGCTGAACCCCAGCGAGGTCGGTTTCCAACTCGATACCGAGGCGATGCAAGCTGCTGCTGAGCGCCAAAACGGGGTAGAAGATAATTTTTGGACCGGTTTTTGGAATTACCTGTGGGATCGCCCCCAACCCGCCATTGATGTACCTCTTATGGCAAGCGTCTCGGATGTGGAGTTGAATCAATATATCCAAGACCTTTCCATTCGTTATGACCGCGACGCTGGTAATGCTGGCTTCGACATGACAACCGGAACTTTTCAAAACAGTGACGCCTATACCCGCCTAGATCAAGCCCAAACCGCCGCGTTGATTCGCCAAGCTCTCTATGAAGCCGACCCGGCCAAGCGTGTGATTAACCTACCAATCACGACCACCCCCGGCCAAGCCGCCACGATGGATACATTACGCCAAGCCATCATTGACTACATTGAAAAATCGCGTGGCATGTTCTATAACGGTCAAAACACTGTCGTTTCGATGTATGTCATGAATTTGAACACGGGCGAAGAGATGGGCATTTTGCCGAATGCGCGAGTTTTGGCAAGCAGTACCATCAAAATCGGCACGCTCATCAATTTTTTCCGCTATCAAATTACCGCCCCGACTGATGATTTAAAATTTTTGCTAGGGGCAGCCGTGATTTGTTCAGATAATGGTGCAGCAAACGATTTAACTATTTATACAGGTGAACAGGCGATTAGACCGGGTCTACAAAAATTGAATGATACCTTTTGTAAGGCTGGAGCGGTAAACACTAATCTACTTAGCCTAATTGACATTGGGCCACAAGAGATATTGCCCATCCCTGATTATTATACACAGGTCTATCCAACACCTTGCCCCGGAGCAAGCGTGGCAAGTGCTCAAATTGATACCTCAGTCAATACCCAGCTTCCTAGCAATCAAAATGTAACCACCGCCGCCGACATGGGCACGATGTTAATGATGATTTATGACTGTGCCTATCACAACAGTGGTCTTTTGTCGGTTTTTCCTGATGAAATTACCCAGACCGAATGCAAAGAAATCATCGAATTGCTCAAAGGAACTCACTTCCGTCGCCTATTGGAGTTGGGTGTACCTGAGGGTGTGACCATTGCACATAAAGTGGGTTATGTACCAGATGCAGGTGTGGTCGGGGATGTTGGCATTGTCTTTTCCAATGGTGCTCCCTATATTTTTGTGATGTATGTCTGGGATGGAGTTAACATTGATAATGCCGGCGTGCAAGTGACCCAAGACTGGACACTCATCGAGGACGTCTCTCGCCTTGTATATAATTATTTCAACCCCAGTGAGCCGCTTCTTCAAACCCGTCAACCCGATCTTGTCTATCAAGGCGCAGCCTGTGTGATGCCCTATAGTGGTGCTGAGATTAATTTGGAGGACATTAATCAAAACCGCTTTGATATAAATGGGGATCCCCTACCCTCGGCGTGCTATTTTTGGCCCAGTTGTATTCCATTTGATAACTGGGGGCATGACTCGCAATAGAGGCACCGCGACAATCACACGTTAGGCCAATATTGCCATGTAATTTAGGCCGCTGGTATAATTACGCTTATATAAAGCGGTTTCTGGCTAGACAATATGAACCACCTAAGTGTGGCTTGAAGTGAAATTGGAGATTATGCGATGTCCGGTCATAGTAAATGGTCAACAATTAAGCGTAGAAAAGGCGCCGAGGACGCCAAACGCGGTAAGATTTTTACCCGTATTGGTCGTGAATTGATGACGGCTGCGCGTGAAGGGGGCGCTGACGCCAGTGGTAACCCCCGCCTACGGATTGCGATTGATAAAGCCCGTGCTTCCAACATGCCCAAAGATACTATTGAACGGGCCATTAACAAAGGCGCAGGTATTGGTGAAGATGCCGTCGAATTTGAGGAAATCACCTATGAAGGCTATGGCCCACACGGGATTGCTTTGATGGTGGATACCTTGACGGACAATCGCAACCGCACCCTTGCCGAAATCAAGTACGCCTTTAATCGCAACAATGGCACAATGGGCAGCAGCGGCGCGGTGCAGTGGCAGTTTACTCAAAAGGGTTATATCGAACTTTCTGCCGATGGGGTGGATTTTGATACCCTGTTCATGATTGCCGCTGAAGCAGGTGCGGATGATCTAGAACAAGGCGATGACACCATCTCGGTCTATACCGCCCGTGAAAGCCTGAGTGTGGTTGAACGAGCGTTATCCGAAGCTGGGTACACTGTCATGGATAGCAAACTCATTTGGTCACCCACCAATGAAGTTGAACTTGAACCCGATCAGGCCGTGCAGGTCTTTAAGCTGATTGAAAAACTGGAAGAACTGGATGATGTCCAGACTGTCTCCAGCAATTTGAAGGTCAGCGAAGAAGCCATCGCAGCCTTCGAACAAGCCGACTAATGACTACCCTTGTAAATTTGAACCCCCTCTCCTCCAATGGGGAGGGGAAAACATTATGTTAGTCCTTGGCATTGACCCCGGCACTGCCCGAACGGGTTATGGCCTTGTGCGCGAGCACTCCGATGGCACGCTTGAAGCGGTTGCCTATGGAGTTTTTACGACCACCCCTGACACCCCAACAGCCTATCGCCTTTTGAGTCTCTATACCCAACTGCGCCAACTTCTTGTCGAGCATCAACCGGAACAAGTTGCTGTTGAAGAACTCTTTTTCGGCAAAAATGTGACAACCGGTATCACCGTAGCCCAAGCCCGTGGGGTCTTACTTTTGGCATTGGCCCAAGCGGGTCTGCCCATCTACGAATACAAACCCAAAACTGCCAAAATGACCATTACCGGTTTTGGGAGTGCCGATAAAAATCAAATGCAAGAAATGATTCGCCAACTGCTCGGCCTCGAAAAAATCCCTAAGCCGGATGATGCCGCTGACGGTTTGGCAATTGCGATTACCCATCTTCAATCCACTCGTTTCGAGCGTCTAGCGGAATAAAACTATGATTGATATTGTTTCTGGCACGGTCGCTTCACAGGGCAAAGATTATCTCGTGGTGATGGTGGGTGGAATTGGCCTACACATCGCTGTCACCCGCACGGTTTTGGAACGCCTCGACGGGGTATCGGTCACATTACATACCCACCTTATTGTACGTGAAGATGCCCTAAGTCTATATGGATTTGTGGACGAAGAAGAACGCCTGTTATTTCAAACCCTGCTCACTGTTAACGGAGTGGGGCCAAAATTGGGCCTGATTATCCTTAGCACCATCACCCGTGAGCAATTGCAACATGCGGTAGTGCATGAGGAAGCCGATGTACTCACCCGTGTCCCCGGCATTGGCAAAAAGACCGCCCAAAAAATCGTTTTTGAGTTAAAAGACAAAATCGCGGGGTCGTTGTCAGACCGTCCCATTGTCATCAGCGATGTGGATGCCGATGTGCTGGCGGCCCTCACTTCCCTCGGTTACAGCATCGTCGAAGCCCAAAGCGCCCTACAATCCATCCCGCGGGACGCCCCTCATGAAATTGAAGAACGTGTCCGCCTAGCACTCCAATATTTCACCTAATACTACTATTGAGGTTTCTGTCTTTTGCCTAAAATAGGGTTCTAAAGTTACACTAGTGTCTGGGAATTTACACTCTTTATAAAAGACCTGAAAGGTTGGTTCATGCTGCCCACCTTTAACCGAACACCGCTAATCTTGTGTGTGGATGATGACACGGGTATGCAAACGATGGTCAAAGCCGTGATGGAAGGCGAAGACTATAACGTCATTTTGGCTTCGAATGGGGCGGAGGGCGTTGCACTATTTGAAGAATATCAACCCGACATTATCTTAATGGATTTGATGATGCCCGTTATGGATGGGTTAGAGGCCTGTGCCAGAATTCAGGCCCTGCCCGGTGGCAATCAAACCCCTGTTGTCATCATGACAGCCTTTGATGAATTTGATGCAGTCGAGCAGGCCTTTAAATCTGGTAGCAGCGATTATTTAACCAAGCCGATCAACTGGGCTGTCTTACGCAATCGGGTGCGGCGGTTACTCAAAGCTCGTGAATTAGATGAGAATCTCCAAGAAAAAATCCAACAATTGGATATTTTACATCGTATTGACCGCGAACTGGGCTATACCCTCAATATTGAGCGGGTACTCAATTTAGCCAGCGATAGTGCCCTACGTCGCAGTGGCGCCTCGGCTTGTGTAGTGGCATGGATGCGCGAGGACACCCAATTATTAGAAAAATTGTCAAGTCTTGGTAAATCCCAAATTCTGACTGAGGCTATGACACTGGACGCCCTCTATAAACATTACCCCTATACCATCAAAATGTTTCAAGATAATACTCCGGTGATAGATGCCCGCCCAGATGATCTCACCGGGACTTTGTTCATCCCTATGATGAATCGTGGTAAGCCAGCGGGTCTTATCGCATTGGAAAATATCCCGGTCAGTGAATTTAGCAACACGAGTAATGCCGAGTTTCTGGTTCATTTGGCAGGTCGCACCGCCGCTGCTTTGGATAAAACCCGCATCTACCAAAAAACCCAAACCTATGCCGTCCAACTTGAAAAACTCTATCAAGTCAGCACGATGATTTCTAGCCGACTTGAGCGCCATGATGTCATTGAGCTTTCGACGCGCGGCATCACCATTTTGTTAGAGGGTTCAAGTGCGTGCTTTCTTGAATACGACTCACGGATGAGGGTATTAAAGGTCAAGCACTGTTTCATTAATGAAAAAATGCCCGATACCCCTCCTGCTGAAGGAACCTTGTATAGCGTGCAAGACTATCCCGATCTTATGCGGACAGTTAAAGACGGCCCTCGCCAATTCCGGCTAAGCGACCAAACCGTTAATGACCGAATCCGTAGTGTCATCGAATCCATGAAGGTGCAATCTATTTTGGTTGTGCCTCTGATTTACGAAGAAGATCTGCTGGGGATGCTAATCTTATGCGAAAGCCGCAACAATCGCCAAACCCAGCCCGATGAAATCAGCCTTGTTCGCAGCATGGCCCTCCAAGCCACTGTCGCCTTGCAACAAGCCACCCTTTTTGCTAATGTGCGCGAATTGGAACAAGTCAAATCCGAAATGATTCGCATGGCCTCGCACGATCTTCGCAATCCACTCCATAGTGTCAAAGGCTATCTCGAACTGCTGCTGATGGATTTAGCGCCCCGTTTGGATGAGCAGCAAAGGGAATTTGTGGCCCGCATGAAAAACGGCCTCAATCGAATGCAAAGTTTGATGGAAGACATCTTAAATCTTGAGAAAATTGAGAGTCAGCAAAACATCAAACGCCAACCGGTCAATATGTGGATGGTGGTAAGCGAGGTCAGCGAAAGTGGGCGTTCCCAAGCCGACCTTAAACATCAACTATATGTTGTCAATATGCCACCCCAATCGGTCTTAGTGGCAGGGAGCGAAATTCAGTTGACCCAAGCCCTCAGCAATTTGGTTGGTAACGCGGTCAAATATACCCCGGATGAGGGTCGGGTCGAGGTGCGTAGTTGGGTCGAAGATGGACGCTTCCGCTTTGAGGTACAAGACACGGGTTTTGGTGTCCCAGAGGATCGTCAAAGTGGCCTTTTCCAGCGGTTCTATCGCGCCCAAGCCCCCGGCACAGAAGACATTCCCGGCACAGGTTTGGGTCTCAGCTTGGTCAAAGCTGTTATCGAGCGACATGGGGGGGAAGTTTATTTCAGCAGTACCCCCGGCATGGGTAGTACCTTTGGGTGCTGGCTACCACTGATGGAAACCTAATAAGCAATGAAAAAGCCGACTGTTGAGGTCGGCCTTTTTTTCTGTAATTGTTTGGAAGTATTATCCGTTGACGAATATCTCGTTATCAATCGCTCCACAAGGCACATCCACGCCATTTTGCTTGGCTCGCACGTTCCAATAATAAGTGCCGCGTGTTGGGAAAAGGTCTGCTGCAAAAGTCACTTGAGTTTCAGGGATTTCAGTTGAATAAACCACTACACCTGCTACATTATATAACTCCACGACATAGGTAATCCCCTCACCATCTACTGGGAACCAATAGATAGTCAAATCTGTGCTTACAATATGCTGGTCAACGTTACGAGTGTAGTCGGGTGCAAAATTGATACAAATCTCTAACCGACCAATCGTTGGCTGTATAACAGTCGGGGGAATAGCTGAGGGTGTAATAGCAGTTGCAGCCACCCCACTGCTGGGTGTCCATGTTGGAGGCAAAGTTGACCCACCTCCACGTGTTGGCTGTGGTGATGGCTGGCTGGTCACTGCCCCACTGGAAGTAGTATTACCATTCGGGTTACTCACATCAATTGTCGCCGCCGGTGGCAAGGTTGGATTCGTGATAGCCGGAATAGAAGTCGCGGTTGGTTGGTCGGTAGGGATCGTTGTGGTAGCTGTATTGTTGTTACCCCCCCCTGAACCACCATCGCTGTTATCTTTTTTATTCCCACATGCCGCCAGCACCAAAATCAAAACCAGCATCGCCAAAAACAAAAATCGGCGCATCAGCTTTTCCCTCCGCATTGTTTATAGAACAAAGCCAAATAATAATGCCAAGATAATTTCTAGCACAAAAATGAGAAACGCTGTGACGCCAAAAACCAACATCCAACCAGCCGGTCGGTGGGCTACCCATTCAACATCGGTATCAAACCCAACCATTGACCACCATCCTACCCCATAAGCAATCAGCCAAATCACGGCCAATACAGTAACAGGGATGGTCGCCACCCCTCCACCCTCAACGCTATCACTACCACTTAACAAAAACATGATAGGCAAGCCAATGAGGCCGACGACAACTAATGAAATCAGCATATTGACCACAATTCGCGTAGGACGTGACATCCGCCGTACCCGCCACACTATTTTATCAATTCGCGCGGTTGGCCTAGTTTGTGCTTTTGCCATATTATTCTCTCCTCTCATTAGGTATTCATCAAAAACGAAGCCCCATTTTCAAAATAATCTCGCATCACCGCCGTCACTTCTGGCGCGAACTCAGCTTCATCTAGTGCCGCCGTCATATGCTCTACCCAACGATCCCGCGCCGACTGGTCAATTTTGAAATAGGCATGGCGCATCCGCAAACGAGGATGACCACGCTGTTCCGCATAGGTAGTGGGGCCACCAAAATATTGTTCCAAAAACAACTGCAAGCGGTGTTGGGCTGGCTTCAAATCAGCTTCCGGATACATCGGGCGCAAAAGATCATCACTCGCTACCCGCCGATAAAATCCTTCCACCAATTTTTCAAACCCAGCCCTGCCAATCACGTCGTAAATTTGATCTGGCGTGATTTCAGCCATACAAACCATACCTCACTCAAGTATTGCATATCGCCCAAAAATACGGAGGGTTTGCTAACCCTCCCCTACAAAAACAGACAAATCTTTTATGAAGCCGATGGGTTACGATCTCGATAGATGCGGCGCTCAAATGGAAAAGTCGGCGGGAAGCGATCTTCCCATGCCACACTTTCATCTTCTTGCTGCAAATAGGCCAAGATGAAATCATCTAAGCGGCCTTTTTCCATCACATCCTTGACCCGTGTAGTGCGCACCGTGGTTCGCATATCCCGCACAAAGCGCTCCCCCTGTTTTTCAAGGGAATAGGTACGGATAACCGTATGCTTTTCAGTGGGGGGTGGAGGCCGTTTGCCCTCGGCAATTTCGTTTTTGATATACTGATAATCCGATAGCCAACGGCTGATATTCGTCCCATCAGGAATAGCAAACACCTGCACGCGGCAAAGCTCATCAGCCGCCCCATCTACCCCGATCAATTTATGGGTTCCGCGTTCACCTTTAAGGAAACCAAAAACATTGCTGCCCTCAAAAAATACGGCAAATTCATCCGTCGGTGCATGATTTTCAAAGCGCTTGATAAGTTCATCAAAATTGCCCGCTGTAATGTGATGAAAACCCATCTTGCCGGGGCCTTTATCGTCTGGTTGCAACAAATACACCTCACGATCATAGCCCTTACGCTCGGCCCACTCCAAATACATGCGGGCGATTTTGCGCGGCCATTCCGTGGCGGCCTGTTGATCTTTCAGCGGAGATTGCCCTAGCCGTTGAATCAACATTATAGCTTGGTGACGGTGCGGCAAATGCCCCGTGCGCATCTCAATTTCCAAATACAGCACATTGCTATACAGTTCAGCATAATCCCGCGCCAAATCGGGTTGATAGCGCAAATCACGCTCCCGATTCACCAGCATAGCAAAGTCTTCCAGATATTCACACCGTTCCAATAACTGACGCAGGCGGCGGGTCAGGCGGTCAAGGAAATAAAACCGTGCTAATTTGCGACGCGCTTCTTCCCCCTTATCCCAAAAATCGGGCAGTTGGGTCGCCGCCAAGAGTGCTGCTTTTTCGGTGTTCATCTCTTTGACCGTATCGCTCTCAGCCCAGTCTGCCAACTTACGTCGCAGCATAGCAAAGCCTTCTAGCAACTGCCCCGTATCCATTTGCAGCTTTTGAATATCAGTGCCATCTAACGCTGTCGAAAGAGCCACTTGGGTAGTGGTCCGGGCTTCATCAATCGGCACAAGTTTCAGATTAACCTGTTTGGTTTCCCGGTCAACTTCAATCCGCATCAATTCAGCATCTTCCACCGACTTTTGGGCCAACTGACGAGCCATCGGTGCAACCACCAAGCGTTCAATCTCACGCTTGAGCGGACGCGCCCCATACTGCGGGCTATAGCCTTTTTCCAAGACCAGATCAATCACCGCATCGTCAATCTCCACCAGCAAATTGCGGCGCGTAACCCCATCACGCATCAGGATTTCGCCTAATTCGCGTGAGGCGATACTCCGCAGAGCGAGTGGTTCCAATTGTTTAAACACAACCACATGGTCAATACGATTGACAAATTCAGGGCGGAAATATTTTTCCACCTGATCCTTAAAATGGGTCATCAATTGGGCATTAAGTTCAGCATAGTTAACGGCCTCGCTACCAAAACCCAATCCACGAAAACCGCCTGCCGACGTGCCCAAATTGCTAGTCAAAATGATGATGCTGTTATGGAAAAATGTCGTGCGTCCACCTGCATCAGTCAAACGACCTTCACCCAACACCTGCAAAAAGATGTCATAAATGCGTGGTGAGGCCTTTTCAAATTCATCCAGTAACACGACTGAGAAGGGTTGGGCCCGCACCTGCTTGGTCAATTCACCTTCACTGCCAAACGAACCAATCAGCCGCGATACCCCGTCTAAATCGGCATATTCGCTCATATCAAAACGAATCAGCCGCTTTTCGTCGCCAAACAAATAGGAGGCCAGTGTTTTAGCCAGATAGGTTTTGCCTACCCCCGTTGGCCCGATGAACAAAAACGTACCCAAGGGCTTGCCGGGGTCATTCAATCCCGCCTTAACAGTCGCTACCAAACTGACAATCGAACCCACCGCTTGCTCTTGACCGCGCACTCGCTCCACGAAATATTTTTCGACCTCGTCAAGGTCAAGGCGTGAGCGATCATTGACGATAAATTCTGGCATTCCCGAATGGCGGGCAAAGGTATCAATGACATGTTGGCGTTTGACCACCGCTCGTTTCGGCAGTCGGCGCAGCAAACCAACCGATGCCGAGTTTCCTCGCCCATTCTCTGGCTCAGCCACGTCTTCTTTTTTGCGCGATACATCCGCTACCGCCTCTTCCAACAGGCGAATGGCCTTGCCCGGAAAAGCCCGATAAGGCGAAAATCGGCGCGAAAGTTGGCTGGCGGCTTCATTAGCACTTGGCTCAATCCGCAGATCAAATTCACGCTCCAAATCGCGTGCCACATTGCTCAACACCGCCAGTGTTTCTTCCTCCGACATGGCAGGCACATCCACTCGTCGGAACAAATTCATAAAATCCGACCCCAACCGTTCACCCATCGTCACTCGGTCAGGCGACCCTTCCCCAATAATCACCACCTCGCCCGATGCGATATGGGGTTTAAGGGCCTGTGCCACATTCGAATCACTTTTTGACCACCGGCCAATTTCTAATAAGCCCGGTAGGTCGCTGACATATAAAATATGCTGTTTTTTGCGGCACTCGTTCACAAGGTCGTTAATACGTTCTTCCCATGTGCCGATGTACTGAGCCCCGGCGATAATCCGGTCAGGGGCCAACATCCACACTTCGCGCTCCAACAGGCCCTCAGGCGCATCTTGGCCCGCGATACGTCGGACAATTTCATGCACAATCGAAGTTTTGCCACTTTCGCTTGGGCCAGTCAACAACACACTGTTATTGCGTGATTGCAGCAAGACCTGCATGGCCTTATCCACCACTTCTTCACGGTGATAGGCTTTGCGGAAACGTTTTTCACCCGCCTGCGCAGTTAGATTGATGCCCATTTCTTTTAAGGCCCAATGGCTGTCCCCGCCACCACGCCCAAACATCCCGCCGCGCTCATTACTCGTTTGTTCGCGTTCTTTCGGCTTCTTTAACGAGACCTCAACTTCAAGCGTCTCAAGACTTTCGCTGCGGGCATATTTGTGTTCCATCAATTGGTCAAGCGATAAATTATCAAGCCAGCTCGCCAGTTCAATATTCGCCTGCTGCTGCAACTCATCAGGTTGAAAAACATAAAAGGCGGGGCCATGCGGGGCCAGCTTCGGCACGGTGACATATAACTGACCGTCTTCTTGGGGTTCGACCAGTACACTAAAGAGGAGTTTAACTTTTTCGCGCCGCTTATTGCGTTTTTTGCGGTCAACCGGGCGTAGCTCTACCTGCACTTTTTGCAGATAGATGTGGGAATCAAATTCTAGCCGATGGAGCTGATTCGGTGGCATTTCGGCAATGCGCTCAATGACGACATCCGACAGTTCTTTCTTGATTTCTGTCATATTGATGCCATAACTGCTGATGTCATAAAACGGCAGCACCGTCACTGTGTACGTGCGGTTCCGATGTTTCTGAACGTACAGATGAAATTTAAATTTCATAGAGTTCCAATACAGTACCAAACCTAGCCATTGGAACGTCCATTATAGCATAATTAGAATTGCGCCGATGCCAATAACAAACCAGCGAAAACACCCTTATTTTGTACCATGCAATGGGGGAGATCAAAGGGTTAAACCACCTCGCCTACCATAACTTTCACTTCATCCCCCTGTCAGTGCCGAGATTAAAATCCCCAGAAATAGCGATTTAAAAATCCCCAGCTTATAGAAAAGCGGGCAGACTTAGAGGCCAAACAGGATAGTCCCCTGCAAGGCAACCAAGGAGGCCCGCGATGTTACAAGTGGAGGA
>JACRBG010000025.1 GCA_016234595.1 Chloroflexota bacterium
ATGGCCCGTTTTCGCCGGTGATGGTGCGATGCCACTTTTCGAGGATGGCACCATGAACGGTGATCTCAAAGTTGTGGCCTTCGATACCCTCCCCGTCGAACTCGAATGGGTCAAAGACGGTCGTCTCGATGCCCTCGTCGGTCAGAAATATTGGGGTTGGGGTTATGACACCCTGTTCATGGCGCTTAATCATGTCGGTAATCTGTATCCCTATCCATCATGGACGGACAGTGGTATGGACCTTGTGACCATTAACAACGTGGACGCGATGCAAGCCGCTTGGGACAGCGGGGACTTTACCCAGCCGTTGCCTCCTCCCTATTAAACTGAAAAATCGTTAATAATCTGTCGGTGAGAGGGGCTATCCTCTCTCACCTCCACTTTAAGTATTCAGCATCAAGTTTAGTGAGGTAATAGCATTGGAACCGCAACCGGCACTGCGCGTTGAAGGCATCACCAAAATCTTTCCGGGGGGGGTGCAGGCCCTTAAAGATGTTGATTTTGAGGTGTATCCCGGCGAAGTATTGGCTTTGCTAGGCGAAAATGGCGCGGGCAAATCCACCTTGATGAAGATATTGGCTGGCGTGTATCAGCGTGACGCCGGGCACATCTTTCTAGGTGAAAAAGAAATCCACCCCCAAAACCCGGCCCATTCTCAAAAGCTCGGTATTTCTATCATTTATCAGGAACTCACGGTCACGCTGAATCAGACCGTTGCCGCCAATATCTTCATCACCCGCGAGCCACACTATCGAGGGTTGTTGACCCCTTTTCATCTGGTGAATCGGCGTAAGATGGAGCAGAAGTCGGAAGAGCTACTCAAAGTCGTTGGGGCTAATGTGACACCTTGGGAAATCGTGGGCACATTATCCGTCGCGGAACGCCAACAGGTCGAAATTGCTAAAGCGCTGTCGGTGGATGCCCGCGTAATCATTATGGATGAGTCAACCTCGGCGCTCGGTCATGACGAAACCCAGACCCTCTTTGGGATTATTCGCGGCCTGCGTAAACGGGGATTGGGGGTGATCTTCATCACACATCGCCTTGAAGAAGTGATGGAAATCACCGACCGAATTATCGTGCTGCGTGATGGTGAGCGTGTCGGTATGCTCAAAACAGCCGAAACCAGCATTGATGAAATCGTACGGATGATGGTGGGTCGTGATGTGTCGGACATCTTCCAAAAAGAACAGGTCGAAATCGGCGAACCGATCTTGCGGGTGGAAAATCTGACGCGCAAAGGGCGGGTTAAAAATGTCTCGTTCGATTTGCACCGGGGCGAAATCCTTGGTTTTGCCGGGTTGGTGGGGGCAGGACGCACCGAGACTATGCGTTTGATTTTTGGGGCCGATCATCGTGACACTGGCAAAATTTGGTTTAACGGTAAGTCTGTCCATCTATCATCACCCAGCCAAGCACTGCGAGCTGGAATCGGACTGGTGCCTGAAGATCGTGCCGAGCAGGGGTTGGTATTAGAAAATACGGTCTTGTTTAATATGATGCTGCCCACCTTGCGCCGCTTTTCTCGGATTGGTTGGGTCAATCGGCGAGCTTCGCGTCAGGCCGCCATGAATTATATAGAGCGACTACGTGTACGCACGCCCAATGTAGAGCAAATCATCAAGAATTTATCCGGCGGCAATCAGCAAAAAATAGTGCTGGCTAAATGGCTGATGGTCAACCCGCGCATTCTGATTTTGGATGAACCGACACGCGGCATTGATGTCGCCACCAAAGCCGAAATCCAAGCGTTGATGGTCGAACTGGCCCGACAGGGTATAGGTATCATTATGATTTCTTCTGAAATGCCCGAAATATTGGCGATGAGTGACCGAATTGTCGTCATGCACGAAGGGAGTGTTGCAGGCATCTTAAGCCGCGAAGAAGCCACCCAAGAACGGATTATGGCGTATGCCAGCGGGCAACGAGATGTGATGGAACCTAATAATAATTTGAAAGAGGATTTAGCAGTATGAACAACCAACAATCCACCGTTTCCACCAATCGTCAGGCCTCTCGCCGCTTGTTGCGCAGCATCATATCCGGTCAAGAAGCGGGTGTATTTGTCATTTTGATTGCGATGTGCGTGTATCTGTGGCGCTCAACAGATACCTTTACCGGGCCTCAAAATGTTAGCAATGTTATCCTTGCTTTCTCATGGATCGCCATTGCCGCGTTTGGTCAATCGCTCGTAATCATTGCGGGCGGCATTGATCTGTCAACAGGTTCGGTGATGGCACTATCGGGCTTAGCCGCGGCCTATTTTATCAGTGGTGACCAATCCCCTTGGGGCGTCAAAACAGTTACTGAAACAGGCCGAGAGATCATGATGGTAGACAGTCAGTATGTGCCGGTGGCACTTTTGGCGGGCTGTGCCATGGGAGCATTTATTGGCTTGGTGAACGGTTTATTGGTCGCCCGGGGTGGGCTGCCCCCGTTTATCGCCACCTTAGGCATGATGAGTATCGCGCGTGGTGTGTGTTATGGATGGGCAAAAGGATGGCCCTTTCGCGGTTTCAACAGCGATTTCCGCGAGATTGGTCAAGGAGAATTGCAGCTTCCTTTCGTAGATTACAATTTGCCCTACCCTACCATTATCATGATTATAATTGTCATTGTCATGACCATTTTCCTGTCGCGCACCATTTGGGGTTATCGAATCTATGCGCTGGGTGGCAACGAACAGGCCGCGCAGCTCTCCGGAATTAATACACGGCGCGTAAAATTGCTGGCGTTTACCCTGTCTGGCCTGATGGCTGGTATCGGTGGAACCTTAATGACCGCTCGGCTGGGTGTCGCCATGCCTACAGCAGCGCAGGGCTACGAACTTGATGCTATCGCCGCTGTGTTTATCGGTGGGGCCAGTGTCAAAGGTGGCAAAGGGACGATGATCGGAACCTTAATTGGGGCAGCCACCATGCAGGTTTTACGTAACGGTATGAATCTGCGCGGTGTTGATGCCTATTGGCAGCCAGCGGCAATTGGCTTTGTGATCATTATGGCGATTGTCCTTGACCGTGCTCGTCAAGACCCCCGTACGGGCGCATTTTTCAAGAAACTATTCAGGCTGGCACGCGGGCTAAGATTCTTCCTCAAATCCAGCGAAGCGCTACGCTGAAAACAAATCGCCGCACAACCTCAATGATGAATCCAGCCCACTTAACTGTTGGGCTGGATGTTTAGGGTAAAATACCCAGTATGGACAAAACAGAGCAGCCTTTTTTAAAGGCAATCGGACTATGTAAACGCTATGGCGGTATCGAGGCACTGCGTGATCTTGATCTGGACATTTATCCGGGTGAGGTGATAGGGGTCGTCGGCGATACAGATTCTGGTAAATCAACGCTGCTGGGACTGATCTCTGGTATCGTTAAACCCGACAAGGGACGTTTTTATGTACGCGGCAGACGTGTAGGGTTATCACCCTCCTACCGTGCGGGTCGGCAGGGCATACGGGTAGTGCATCAAGACATCAATATTGCCGAGTATATGAGTGCTCTAACCTATATCTTTGCCGGACAACCTCCGTCCGCGCGCCACCTGTTGTCACGCTGGGTGGGTTGGTGGGACAATCAACAGTTGCAGGCCTATGCTGAAAAAGAGTTCTTACGCCTCGATTTTGATATTCCGCCTCTCGATTGCCCGCTCAATGACCTGACCAGTGCCCAACGCAAAATGGTGGCGTTTGTCCGCGCAACCATCTGGATGCCTGATTTACTGCTGCTCGATGAACCGATTAATGGGCTTGAGGCCTATAAATCTCATATTCTGCGACTGATTCGTGAGACACGTGATCGGCGTGGATCAGTATTGTTAGTCACCCAAAATCTGGATGATGTGTTTCTGATTGCTGACCGGATTTTGATCTTGCGAGCGGGGCGCAAGGTGACAGAATGCCATACAGCCTCGACCAGCGTTGAAGACGTCGTTCGGGTGATCTTAGAATCTGCCGAGGAAAAGCTTACTCCGGCGGTGTGGGCACTGAGTAATTATTTTGAGGTGCAGCGGCAGGCCGAAGAACTCGACCGCCTAAACAAAACACTCAAACAGCGTGCTATTCAGTTACAGGCCCATGCCGAAGTGGCACGCAGCGTCACATCCATTTTGGATCGTAATGAACTGCTGACCCAGATTGCGCAGATCATCTATCAGCGTTTCGGCTATTACCACACAGGCATTTTCCTGATCAATACTGAAACCAATGAAGTCATCCTGCGCAGCAGTGCCCCCCAAAACAATGTTCTGCTGGCGGTTCCAGAAATCAGCCTAGCGATGGATGAGAAGAGTATGGTCGGATGGTGTGCGCTACACGGCGATGCACACCTAGCCAACAATGTTTCAAAAGACCCGATGTGTCTTCCCGATCAAGCGCTGCCCGATACGCGCTCGGAGCTGGTGCTGCCACTACGCATCGGGAAGAAGATTGTGGGCGTGTTAGACTTGCAAAGCAATCAACTAGAGGCTTTTAGCGAAGATGACGTTTTGGTGATGCAAAGCCTAGCCGATCAGCTTGCGATTGCCATCCGGAATGCCGATTTGTTCGACACAGCCGAGATGGCCCGTGAACAGGCCGATAAAGCCAACCGTCTGAAAAGTGTGTTTCTATCAAATATGTCCCACGAACTATGCACCCCCCTCACCGCGATTATTGGACTGACGCAGGCGATGTTGGATTCCAATCTCAATATTTATCCCACTCCCCTGCCCACCGAGTATCAACGAGATTTGCACACGATTAGCAAAAGCGGTGAGCATTTGTTGGGGTTGATTAATGATATTCTGGATCAAAGCAAAATCGAAGCAGGCCAGATCAAACTCAACCAAACAGCATTTGATTTGAGCGCTGTCCTCTATGAAGTGCTTTCTACTACTCACGCCCTGCTGCAAGGGCGACCGCTTGAACTCCAACACGACATCCCAGCGAATCTGCCACTTGTGTGGGCCGACAGCATCTATGTGCGCCAAGTCGTTCTCAACTTGCTTTCGAATGCTGCCAAATTTACCGAACAGGGCAGCATCCGGGTCGGTGCTTCTTCTGGCGATACTGAAATTCTCGTCTGTGTCGCAGATACCGGGATGGGGATCCCTGAATATGCCCGCCAGAACATTTTTGATCGTTTTCATCGGGGCGACCTTACTGTATCGCGCAAATATCACGGCAGTGGGCTGGGGCTGAGCATCAGCAAGCAGCTAGTGGAACTGCAAGGGGGCCGCATCTGGGTGGAAAGCGAAGTGGGGGTAGGTAGCCAATTTTACTTCACTGTGCCTATTGCTACGCCTCAGCAGCGTGTGCTTAAGACCACCGCTTTGACTGAAACCCCGTTGTATACAGCCCGACGCTCAGTGATTTTTGACTCTTCCCACGATGACTCCGCCAAGATCAACGTTCGTTTTGTGCTGTTAGCGTGTTCCGAATCGGAGCTTACGCTCTCTTGGCAGAAAGCCCTTGAACGTGAAGGGTATGTCGTCGAAATGGTCGCGGTTAATAAGCTGTTCGTTGAAATAGCTGATCTGATGCTGCCCGACCTTTCAATCCTCGATTCGACTGATCCTCAGGGGCCAGAAGTGCAACGTTTGCTGCTGGACAATGTCGCGCTTGCGCACATTCCACTGATTCTGGTCGTCGCAGCAGATCCTGCTGATGACTCGACAGCACTTACCCAACGTCCTGCTCCACTGTTTTACTTGAGGAAGGACAATGCCGTCCCTCAAGAAATGGGCCGACTGGCACGTGCTTGTCTCGTCTCGTCTAGCGGTGCCGCGAATCAGATTTTGAAATAGCAAGAAGCCAAAGAACAAGCGTGCCGATACAGCGCGTGGTGACGATCTCGATTTGTTCCGACCCAAGACCCGCTGGGTGCTATAAGTACCTATGGCTAGACCAAGCAGTCGATCACTCATAACTATGATCCTATTTTGACATCGCCACAAAAGTGAACCCAGATACCCATTGCATTCAGCATAGCAGCTTTGGCTGCCAGTGCTTTATCGGCTGTCTCGGCAGTTGGCGCATAGGCCACATTGAGATGATTAGCCTTATGGCGTGCCATCATCTGGTCGCGGGTAACGCCGTGTAAAACAGCATGCATAATCGGCCACTGTGGGGTCGTCAGCTGCCAACGACGTTCGGTTTCAGCCTGTGGCAGTTCAACCACTGTGGCACGTCCAAGGTCCGCATGGAGCTTACCATCCATGATAAAAATGCGACTCCAGACAATTTCACCCGGTTTGCTTACCCCTTTAAGGCTTCCTCCCCCAAGCCGAAAGTACATGGGCGGTTGACGTTCACTGCTTGCGCCAGCATAGCCATTGATAAAATGCGAGGCTGGGGCCGCCCCGGAAATGAGGAATACCCAGACATAATGATCCCCGTACTGTTCACCCCAGCGTAGATCATGCAGCGTGGTGTCAGGATTAAGACCCATCGCCGTCCAAATCCGATTGGTGACCAGCGCATCAACAGCCGCGCCTTCATCCACCTCATTGAAGTGGGGAAGCGGTTGATTAGGATAAAGTTCCTCGCCAGTTTCAGCATGATAGACCGGCGGGCGCTCGGTGTTATTCAGTAAGCCTTCAACAAGGTCAGAGGCAGGGGTCATATCTTTCAAGCCCTGCTGATATTGAATGCCGATTGCTGCGCATCCAAACTCGTGGGCAATGCGTACTGCGGCGACGTACATTTTGCACTGCTCATGAATCTGTGCGTCAGTAAGTTCAGCGGCCTCGTCCGTGCCGGTAACAAATTTCAGACCCTTGGCATCCAGCCATTTACGAACGGCCTGTGCTTCAGCATCTGACACCAAGTGCATACCCGCCACTAATCCCGATTGGCTTAAGCGTTCTTTGTAAATCCCTGTTGGGTTCAAGAGTTCATCATCAATGATGGCATTGTACATGCCCATACAGCCTTCATCAAAGATGCCAAGGATGGCTTTTTCATGTCTAAGTTCGGCTGCCAGTGCTTCGCCGAGTGAGCGTTCTTGGGGGGGCAGCGAAACCAGATCAATATCCCGTACATGGGCTATATTGTGAGTTATTTTGCCTTCCTTGATCCATTGTCGAATACCATTTAGGAAGAACTCATCTGTAAAATCTTCACTCCAAAGGGTGCTGTATTGCACGCCCATTTTAGTAAGCGAGCCATTGAGATTGAGCAACCCGACCAGACCGGGCCACTGCCCACTCCAATTGGCAATCGTCAAAATTGGCCCGCGATGATCTCGTAATCCAGCTAAAACATGGTGGCTATACTGCCAGGCCGCTTCGGCGACAATCAATTTTGCATCTTTTGGAATTGACTTAAAAACATCCATCCCCATGCGCTGGCTGGAGATAAAGCCATGCTGTTCGACTGGATCATAAGGGTGCCCCCGCCGCACACGGATTCCTTCTTGCGCAAAGCCAGCCATCACCCGATCTTCCATATCTTTTTGCGCAGGCCAGCATATCTGATTTGCTGCAAGCCGCAGGTCACCGCTGGCAATCAAAATAGCCTCATGGGCTAGTACAGGTGTGACCGTCGGTATTTGAGGAACAATATAGTTCATGTTTAATTTCTTTCCGTTAAAACCGATTGCTGGGCTTATTGTAAGCAGGCAAGGTTCTCTATTTATAGCACAATTGGCTTTCGACCATCCCTACGTCGAATAAGTACACAAAAGCAACCCTTTAGGCAGCCGTATTGCCGTTTCGTATCCAAGATCGCCCTTATGATTTGGGCATAGTCTCTAGGCTACCCATCACAAGTTTCCCTGCCCGGGCCGTGTTGCCGGATTCAATTTTTTGGAAGATGATTAAAACATCCTCCAACTTAGCACCACCTTCATCCACCAAAACTTGGGTGATTTTTTCGGCCACTCGCGCTTTTTGATCGTCGGTGCGTCCGGGCGACCAGTAAATAATAATGGTCGGCATGGGTTGCCTACTTTCTTTTTATTTATTGAGATACGATGAGAGGTCTCGAACGATCAAAGAAATAGTACCCTTGTCTATACCACTGGAATGTAGGCTAGGTAAATCTCAACATCGCCTTCAATAAACCTGATTGTGGATGAAGCCAGTTTGGAAAGTCTGTAGGTAATTCTTCTGGATTCGTTTCGTGAGTAACCCACCTGTCAACAGAAACAGTGTGTTTTTCCAAAGCCTCGATAACCCAGCTGAAGTCGTCACGGGTCGCGTTGCGAGACGCTAAAAGTGTTATTTCGTGACTATGGAAATAGGGATCGTTGAAAGTAATATCCCCCTGCGCTAATCCCACAAAAATGAGCCGCCCTGCGTGGGCAACATACTGAAAGGCGTTTGTCATGGATGTTAGATTGCCCGTCGCGTCAAAGACTGCACTGGGCCTATCCTCGCCTAAAATCTCGCGTAACTGGTCAAGAGAGTTATGTCTCGCATCAATCGTATAGGGGATACCTAGCACATTCTGACAGAAATGGAGTCGGTCAGGATTGACATCCATAGCAATAACTTTGGCATTGGCGAGTTTGGCAAATTGCATTGTGCCCATCCCAATAGCGCCTGCACCAATCACCAAGACAAACTCGCCTGCTTCAAGCCTAGCGCGTCGGACAGCATGTGCTCCAATACCCATCGTTTCAACCAGCGCAATCTGTGCTAAGGATAAACCCCTTACTCGATGTAATTTGCGAATGGGCAGGTTTAATAGTTCGCGCATTCCACCATCTATATGCACCCCTAATACTTTTAAGGCGCTACAAGCATTTGTATAACCACGCTGACAGGCCCTACATTGACCACAGTTTAGATAGGGTTCGACAGCACACCAGTCGCCTACCGCTACATCATGGGCCTCATCCGTTTCACCCAGTTCCACTATTTCAACCGCTAGCTCATGCCCAATGATGCGAGGGTATGCGAAAAAGGGCTGCTTGCCTTGAAAAGCGTGCAAATCAGTGCCGCAAATCCCCACTCGATGAACGCGCACCAGAGCCTGATTTTTCAGAGCATGACTCGGCGGCGGGGTGTCTTGCAAGGAAAATCTTCCGGGTTCTTGTAAAGTGAGTGTTTTCATAGTTGACGACCCTACGATTAGCCTTTCACAGCGCCGACCAAAATACCGCGTGCAATGAACCGCTCTAGCGCGATTGCCAGCAACACAATTGGACCAACCATCATGAGCACCAATGCGGAAATATTCCACCACTGGGGGCCACGTGTTGCATTTTGGGCAGCCACTAATTGCGGCATCATTTGGGTATTGGGGCCAGAGAGATATAATCCTAAAAGATATTCGTTCCACGCGAAAACCAACACAATCAGGAAAGTTGCCACCAAACCGGGGACTGCTAGCGGCATTACAATACGCCAAAATACTTGGTAGCGAGATGCCCCATCTATAAAAGCACTTTCTTCCAATTCGATAGGGATACTCAAAAAGTAATCGCGCATAAACCAGATCGCAAGGGGTAGATTGGCCGCCGTATAAGTAATGATGATTGCTATCCGTGTGTTCAACAAATCAAGCTGTTGAAACATCATGTAAATGGGCAAAATAACGGCTACGGGAGGTAACATCCGCTGCGAAACAAGCCAGAAAGCAACATCGTCATTGGTAAGCCCACCCCGAAAACGCCGCCCAATCGTGACTGCGACCAATAAGTAAATTAAGGTCGCAATAATGACAGCCGGTCGCCATCCCATGCCGTTATGAATCAGCAAGATAGCAATGCCAATGCAAACCGCAAAGGCCACCACCAACCCGGGTTTTGGTTGGTAGTTAAAGCGGGTTAAGGCATAGGCCGCCAGTGATCCAATCACTATGGTGCAAATGGAGCTTGTCAATGCGATGGAGACGGTATTCATATAGGGCCGACTCACGAAATTTTCAGTCTCAAATAACAATTCTTCAAAGGCGTGTGTCGAGGGCTTAAAGTCTACAAACGGAAGGTATTTTGGCCCCGAGCTGACATCAATCGGCAATTTAAAGGCGGTGACACCAAGCCAATAGAACGGAAATAACACGACAAAAGCCCAGATGAACAAAAAGATATATGAAACGACCATCCAAGCAGGCGATGGCCGAAAAGGATTAGGGGAGCTAAAAAATCTCTTCATTGAAAACGCTCCAATAAACTACGCCGAATAATTGTCACATAGACGACAGCAACAAAGGTGGACACCACTAACAGCAAGTAAGCCAATGCTGCTGAGCCGCCCAAATCGAGCGCACGCCAAGAGTTGTAGATTTGCAATGTCACCGATTCGCTTGCCGTACCCGGGGCGCCATAGGTCAAGGCTTGGGGCATATCAATAATTTTAAAGCCCTCAATCAGTCGAATGAGAACGACGGTTGTACTCACAGGGATGATTTGGGGGAGAATGATATAGCGAAAGAGTTGGAGGCGGTTCGCGCCATCCACAAGGGCCGCCTCAATGGTGTCCTGCGAGGTACCCTCCAAAGCCGCTAGCAAGATAATGAAGGCAAACGGGGTCCATTGCCATGTGTCACCAATGATAATGGCAGCCCGCGCCCCAAAAGGCGTATTGACCCATGAAAAGTCTGCCCACCCGGCGGCTCGCCAGATAGATGAAAATGGGCCATTGAGTGTGTCGGTGAGCATCCGAAACAAAAAGCCAATTCCAATAGGCGTAATCATCATCGGCAAGAGAAAGATGACGCGGAAGAAACGTCTGCCCGGCAGATTCTGGGTTACTAAGAGGGCCAAACCTAATCCGATGGTATATTGAAAGAAAATACCGATGAACACAAAAATAAAGGTTACGATCAGGGTTCCCGGTAGCCCATCGTCATTTAAGGTAATCAGGGCTAGCCATAGGAGCGTTGCGGCAAAACCTACTGTAGCAACCCGAAAGGCAAAACCAAAAATATTGATAGGGGCATGATTTATCCACTGCACAATAACATAGTAGGCTGCCAGGCCGATGGATGACCAGAAAATTGTTGTCCGCCACAAGCTAGGGGGATTGCCATATTTGCCCATTAATTCGCGTATTTCTAATGTCCCCGGCAAAAGTTGCCCGGTCAAAGTTGTGGGAATCAGCCAAGCCAACCCTATACTGAATAAGAGGGTAATCCCGATAAAAATCAAATTGAACCGATTATGGCGAAGGTGTTTCAAAAAGCGATAGACGACAAAATAGGCCGCGAAGATCACCAGCAAAACAAAAACAGCTTTCCAAAAATCCGATGGCTCGGCATATTTGCCCAGAAAATGACGCTCTTCGGTGCCTTTAAGAAGTTTTCGATAATTTAGATAGCGAACAAAAGTAATTTCGTAGCCACCGCGCACCAGTCGGATACGAGAAAAAGACAAGTAGATTGATGCTATCAGTGGGAAGACGGAAAGAAACAAGACAATCAAAATTGCTGGCAATAAAAACATAATTCTTGGTGATCGATCCACCCACTGTGAAAGTCGTGATCTCAATCTTCTATAAGTTGTTTGCAAAGCTCTGGCGTCAAGGGTATTGCTTGCTTGCTCCGCGTTCATACATCAACCTATCTTTAAATAGCTGGCATAGATACTTAATTTTTGGGGCATAACTATGAGGTTAAGGCCATCTATCATTGAATGAGCTTAACTTTCGACCCAAGGCTTTTAATAAATGGGATGGTACGGGTTTAGAAAAGAGGAACAGCAGGTTATCCCGCTGTTCCCTGAGACCTATTCTGCGCCGATGGTGGCCCGATAAGCGTTCAGTTGATCATCCCGCCCAAGTTCTTCGGTAATTTCATCCCACCGATCATAGATTTCTTGTGCGGCTTCCTCAGCATTGAATTCACCCGCCAAGAATTGACTTAAGACGAGGTCTAATGAGACTTGTTCGTAGCGTTGATTTTGCGGAATGCGCAAATCAAGCACCATATTAGGGTTATTCAGGCTCGCTTCAATAGCGCCGAGGTAGTCAATCGCGGCAGCTTCACTAAAGCCATTCTCCAGCCAACGGTCTAGGTTTTCAAACTGGGAAATGCGGTAAGGGTTGTAACCTGTTCGACCAATGGTCACATCCTCATTGGCCTGAGCAGGCTGTGACATATAGGAAAAGAAAGCATAAGCTGCGTCCTTAACTTTCTGATCCGAGGCCGCATTTACGCTGCCAGCCCAGCCACCAAATGAAGCAAACGGCGCATAGTTCACACCGTCAATTGCATAGGGACAGGTGGTCTCATCACAGGCGACAAGTTCGCCCGTTTCCCAGTCCAATACTTCGGTAGAACCGGGTGTGACAATCGAACCTACTTTGTCCTGCACCACAGATTGTTCAGGATCTACCGCCAATGAGCCAATATCTCCCCAATCCAACGTAAGTGCGCAACGGCCTGTAATAAAGAGGCTGCGGGTATCCCCAACATTCGCGGTTAATTCATTGGGCGGGCCATACTTATTAGTTTCTTTATAGACTTCAAGTGCGCGGATGAAACCGGGATTGTTGACCAGTGGTTCCATATTGTCGGTATTGAAAAAAGCACCCTGCGATGTGCCCTTACTTTGGATATAAGGAGCAGCAATCGAGATAATCCACCAATAGCTCTGTTGGCTACGCGCCTTGGAGATACACGAACCATAGTCGCCTTCGCCGTCGCCATTCATATCCGTCCCGTTCAGCGCAGCGGCCACCGCCAAATAATCATCCCATGTTCGGGGTGGCTCTAGGCCAGCGGCTGCCAACACATCGCTGCGATAGTACACCATATGAAAATCGCCATCCAACGGAATGGAGTAGACTTTTCCTTCAAACGTCGCGCTAAAGTCGCGGAAGAATGGTGCAATGTCGTCCCATTCTAGGGCAGAGTCATTCTCGACATAAGGCGTCAGATCTTCGATATAACCCGGTACGGCAAAGTCAACAATCCACTGGGGTGCAAACAAAAACGCATCGTAGCTGTTAGTACCTGTCGCCAAATCCGTGAGCATCGTCTGATAGAGATCAGAGTTCGGCACGGTAGTGATATTCACCTTAGCGCCAGTCAGTTCAGCAAAATCAGGGGCACGGCGTTGGAGGGGTTCAGCAACTTGCGGGCCGGTGAAGGTCAACAGTTCAACAGTCACCCCTTCAAATGGCTTGTCTTGAGCAGCCGTAAAGTGAGCATTGCTGGCAGCAATTACGGCAACGATGATAAATACCAACATTGATTTCATTAGTTTCATGGGCTGGCTCCAAACTAAAAATTGTCATTATCGAATTTTGTTTTAAGGCAAGGCGTATCTTCGATTGACCTCCTCTGGTCTCCATAAAGGGGCTATAGACCTAAACTCTAGCAGATTTAAATTATAATTTATAAATTATAATCGAGATTTTACTCCAATGCAATCGTATGCATGCAATCGTATGCAAATTCACGAAATGTCTAGCCCAAATGTAAATCGTAAGGTAACAGCTATGCCGCTTTTGGGTGTGGAGTTAGAAACGTTCATGCGTATCGTCAGTAATTTGTGGAGTGACGGGGAGCGGTTTGTGATTGATACCATGTCCATTCCGGTGTGGAAGCGGGGAAAGCCAAACGGTGTCGAAAGCTGCAAGGGCGGGAGTTTTTGGACTAGTGTGCCAGTAAAAAAGAGCATTACTTTGACCGACAGTTGTGTTTGATTTGTGATGTGTAAAGTATGCCCGTCACCTTACAGCCAACTTGAGAAAAAATGCGTCTCCAACACCCTCATGCTCCTACCAATCAGGGCTTACCTCCCAAAGTCTTGGCACCCCTTTTCGCTATTGCCTTATCCAAGGCTAAGGTTGACTGGGTCTTTCAAATTTACTTACAGCGCCAGTAAAGTATGACATCTAGCACTACCCCCTCTAGGAAGATCAGGTTATGATTATATTGTGAAAAATTTCTCAAATAGAGCTTAGAGTTTAACAATCTAATAGGAGCTTGAAGTGGATAAGTTGGGTCTCGTGCTGATTGCGGCCTTCTGTGCAATCCAAGCCATCCAAGCCAAGAACCTTCTGGTCTCCGTCCTTTGGTTAGCCAGCGTAAGCGCCCTGACGACCATCATCCTTTTTACGCTGGACGCGCCACATGCAGCCGTCATCGAATTAAGCGTAGGGGCGGGTTTAGTCACAGTTTTGCTTGTGTTCGCCATCAGCATCGCCGGTGGGGAAACACCCCCCAATCCTGAATCGAATCGCAAGAAAAGTTTTCGCCTTGTGCCGCTCATTGCAGTTCTACTCGTGTTGGCATGGATCGCCCTCCCATTGCCCAAAACAATCGGGGTGGGGTCGGACGCCAAGGATTTTGCCAAAGCCCTTTGGCATGACCGCGCGCTCGATGTTTTACTCCAAATCGTCCTCATTTTCAGCGCTGTGTTAAGCCTCTTAGGATTGCTGGCCGGTCAACATTTACCCGCTGCCCTGCAACATCAAGCACATGCCCTTGACGAAGAAATTTCCCACTCGGAAACGGTCGAAATTTCGGAGGACGCCCCTATTTTGGAACTGGAAAGGGAACTGGTATGACGCATTCAGAAGCGGAACTGGCGTTTATCGGCGTGTTTGTCTTGTTCGGGGTGGGCTTATATGGCTTGTTGCTGACGCACCATCTCATTAAATTGGTGGTCGCACTCCAAGTCATTGGCAAGGCGGTGATTATCGCTTTTGCCGTGGCGGGTGAGATGAGCCAGCGAGTGGAGTTGTCCCAAAGCCTCATTATTACCATTATCGTCGCCGACACGATGGTCGCGGTGATTAGCCTCGCATTGGTCATCCAAATCAAGCAGCGTCTCGGCACGTTGGATGTCGCGGCCCTGTCTAGTCTGCGGAGGTGAGCGATGACAGCATGGTTGGTTGGTCTCACCATCGGTCTGCCGTGGCTAGGGGCTTTGATTGTTTGGCGTATTCCCGATAAATACCCCACCCGTCAACATGGCTTGGCGGTGATGGTGTCATTGGTAGGTGCAGTTGTTGCCCTGATGCTGGTCGCCTATCACGACACGGATGTTGCCATCCGCTGGCATATGGGCGGGATGTTTGGCGATTTTACCTTCGTGCCCGATGGCCCCGGTGTATTTCTGGCGGCAATCGCGGCGGTGATTGGCAGCCTAACCGTGATTTTCTCAGTGGATTATATGCACAATGAACGCTACCTCGGTCGCTATTATGCGCTGGTGCTGGTGTTTATTGGCGCAATGGCAGGGTTGGTGCTGACTGGAAATCTGCTGCTGCTCTTTTTCTTTTGGGAAATAACTGCCCTATGCTCCTATGCCCTCATCGCCTTTGACCACGACAATCCAGCGGCGGTGGCAGGCGGTCTAAAGGCGCTTATCATGACCCAGTTAGGCGGTATTGGCCTGCTAATCGGGTCATTGGCGGCGTATGGACGGCTGGGCACAGATGAAATCGCGGTGCTGTTAGCCAAAGCCGATACCCTACCCCACCATGAATTAAGCCTGATCGCCTTTAGTTTCTTGATTGCCGCGATGGCAAAGTCAGCCCAAGTGCCGTTCCATACATGGCTACCGGGTGCGATGGAAGCCCCTACCCCAATTAGTGCCCTGATTCATGCCGCGACGATGGTCAATGCCGGGGTCTATCTGCTGGCACGTTTTTACCCACTCTTTGAAGGTGTGACGGGATGGACAACAGCGGTGATGGCGGTCGGCATGATCTCCGCATTATTGGCTGCACTGATGGCGCTTGTCGCTACTGACCTTAAGCGCGTATTGGCCTATTCGACCATCAGCCAATTGGGATTTATGGTTTTTGCGGTGGGGGCGGGTGGCATTTTTGCCAGCCAGTTCCATCTCTTAAGCCATGCCGTGTTTAAAGCCCTGCTCTTTTTGGGGGCGGGCGCCGTGATCCATACCCTCGGCACACGCGATATGCGCAAAATGGGCGGCTTGGCTCGATCCATGCCTATCGTCGCGGTGGTGTTTGTGATTGGGGCGATGGCGCTGGCAGGTATCCCCGGCGTGAATGGGTTCTGGAGCAAAGAACTCATTTTGGAGCGCGGTTTTGATGAAGCGCCCTTGTTGTTTAGCACGGCCATGCTCATTGGCGCAGGCCTCACGGCCCTCTATACCCTGCGGATGGTGTGGATGGTCTTTTTTGGAACGCCCCAATTTGAAGGCCATGTTCATGATGCCCCCACGGCTATGCGTATTTCACTGGGTGTTTTGGCCGTGGGTACGCTGACCACATGGCTCTTGGCGGGGCCGTTAAGTAAATTATTGGCCGAAACCCTACCCTATCATCACCTCCATGCTGAAAGCACAGGGGATGTGATTACAGACGTGATGACCGCGCCCATCACATTGTTAGCCGTATGTGTGGTGGCGCTGGGTTTGCTGGCGTGGATTATCCGGGCCCGTCTCGGCTGGCTGGTCAACCGATTGCAGACCCCGGCACAATATGCCCGGCAGGATTTTGGGTTTGAGGCCCTTAATCAGGCTGTGATACACAGTACCAGATCAATCGCCGAGAAACTACGCTCGACCCAAACAGGCCAGTTGGACTGGAATATCTTTGCGATTGTAGTGGGCTTGCTGGCGATTTTAGTCTACGTCGCGGCGGAGGTGTGAGATGGAGTTTAACTCAGTTGCCACATTGATTGCCCTACCGCTGGCCCTTTCGCCGGTGGCTTATTTGGTAGAGCGGCTAGATCGTAAAATCCATCTGCTGCACTCAAATTTGCACCTGATGCGCTGGATGGCCTTGCTGATTTTGGCGCTGGCATGGGGCGTTTTTGGTATCGCCGCCCATGATTTTGATACGGACGGCACACTGACTTATCGCGCTAGTATGGTCACACTCCAACTGGATGGCCTTAGCCTATTGGTCTGTGGGACGATTTTGGCCCTCGGCACGTTGGTGGCGATCTATTCAATTGATTATATGGCCGAAGACGATGCGGCTGATAAATATTATGCTCTGCTGCTGCTCTTGATGGGCACGATGCTGGGTTTGGTGTGCACCCGCGATTTGTTTAACTTGTGGGTGTGGTTTGAGGCAATGGCGATTTCAGCCTCATTTTTGGTGGCTTTTTACCGCGAACAATCGGCTTCATTGGAGGCGGGTGTCAAATATATCGTGCAAAGCGCGGTTGGCTCGGCCTTCATTTTGCTGGGAATCGCCCTCATCTTGGCCGAAACTGGCACCGTGGATTTGCAGGAAATTGCCCAAACTAGCCAACATGCCCCTGTTTTTTGGGCGGCGGGTGGCCTGTTTGTGGCGGGTTTTGGTGTCAAAATGGCCCTTGTGCCCTTCCACACATGGCTGCCAGATGCCCATGCCCAAGCCCCCAGTGGCATTAGTGCCATGCTGTCGGGTGTGGTCATCGAAGTCGCCCTAATCGCCCTGCTCCGCACGTTGGGGTCATTGGCCTTTTCGTGGGGGACGCTGCTGATTGGGTTTGGCGCGGTCAACATGCTGGTCGGTAATTTATTGGCGCTGCGTCAGACCCTTATCAAGCGTATGCTGGCTTATTCTAGTCTGAGCCAAATGGGGTATATGGTGTTTGGGATTGGCGTGGGGATTTATGCCCATTCCATGAATGGTTTTGAAGGTGGCCTGTTCCACTTTTTCAATCATGCCCTGATGAAAGGCCTCGCATTTTTGGCGGTTGGCGCGTTTATCTATATCCTCGATACTCATCAACCTCTGAAAATCAGCGATTTACGCGGGGCATCCCAACGCTACCCACTCATCGCCTTGGCGCTAAGTTTGGCCCTGTTGGGTTTAGGCGGATTACCACCATTGGCAGGGTTTATGTCCAAGTGGCAGATTTTCGCGGCGGGTATGGCGGTACATGAATCGGCCATCACGGGTTTGGTCATTTTTGCGGCGCTCAACAGTGTTTTATCGCTGGCCTATTATGCCCCCGTCATCAATGTGCTGTATTCACGTCAAAATACGCCAGAAATCTCGCAGGGGCGACGTGTCCCTATAACCATTGGTCTGCCTTTGTTGGTAATGGCGGTGGCGATAGTGGTGAGCGGGGTTGATCCGGGGTTGCTGCATGGAATCCTTGAACCAGCGGCACGTGTGCTATTTACGGCGTTTGGAGGGTAAGTTGAGATGGACGATTTGTTATTGCTACCACCGATTGCATTTGTGATTTATCTCGGCTTAGTTGGGGCGTTATCGCTGATTGGGCAATGGCTGGCTCCGGAAAAAGCCTCCGCCAACAAATCTAGCATCTATGCCAGCGGCGAGGCTCCTTCCACTCGTCCGGCTGTCCCGGGCTATCGGCCATTTTTTATCGTCGCATTGTTTTTTGCAGTGGTGCATTTGGGTGTTCTCGTCGCAGGTAGCAGCGACCTCACCGCCGTCGCAGGCATTTTTCTGGCGGGGGTTATGGTGTCACTGTTGGCCTTGATTTTGGAATAAGGGGAGGCAACTCAAGATGACATGGCAGCAAGTCGTAGATGATTTTAAAACATGGGCGCGGGTCAATTCGCCATGGGTGGTGCATTTTAACACGGGGTCGTGCAATGGGTGTGATATTGAAATCCTCGCTACCCTAACCCCACGGTATGACCTTGAGCGGTTTGGGGTCAAGCTAGAAGGCAGCCCTCGTCATGGCGATGTGCTGATTTGTACTGGCCCGGTGACATTGCAAGCGCGTGATCGTCTATTGCGGGTGTATGAGCAGATGCCCGAACCCAAATTTGTCATTGCCGTCGGGTCATGTGCCATTTCCGGCGGGGTCTTTCAAGGGTGTTATAACATCATCGGGCATGTGGATGAAGTTCTCCCGGTAGATGTTTATATCCCCGGTTGCCCGCCCCGCCCCGAAGCCATTATTGACGGGGTGGTCAAGTTGTTAGGGCATCTGAAAGACCCCGCCCCCCAAGCCAACATTGAGGAGGCCAACTGATGGACACCCCTCAAACCTTAAAAATTGCCGGGGAATTGCTGACGGGGCTAGCCAAAAATGCAGCCTATCCTGAAGAAAGCCGTTTGGACATCACACTTGAACCTAGAGATTTACAGGAGGCGGTTGGCAAATTGGCAGCGGCGCGGTGGGGCTACCTAGCGACCATCACGGGTTTAGACCAATTGGCGGCAGGCCAGCTTGAAATTCTCTATCATTTTTGTGCTGGAGCGGCTATTTTGACCCTACGTATCAGTGTGCCACGCAGCCCGATTCCAACGATTGACAGCATCTGTTCCGTTTTTCCTTATGCCAGCATCTATGAGCGTGAATTGGGCGAAATGTTGGGGGTGATAGTCACGCATACCCCGAATACGGCTCGGCTGTTTTTGGCGGATGGTTGGCCGAATGATGTTTATCCACTGCGTAAAGATGCCGTCTTGGAAATTAGACAGGAGTGATGGCCGTGAATACTGTACCAGAACGTTTTGTAGTACCAATAGGCCCACAGCATCCGGCCCTTAAGGAACCCGGCCATTTTGAATTTACGGTCGATGGTGAACAGGTGACAGCCGCGTCGGTGCGGTTGGGCTATGCCCATCGCGGCATTGAAAAAGCTACCGAGGGGCGCAATTGGGTGCAAAACCTTTATCTGCTAGAACGTATCTGTGGCATCTGTTCGCATATCCATGCCACTGCCTATTGTTTGGGGGTCGAGAAATTAGCGGGGGTGACTGCGCCGCCCCGTGCCCAAGCGATTCGGGTGGTGGTCGCCGAATTGGAACGCATTCATAGTCATCTGCTGTGGTTGGGGGTCGCTGCGCATGAGGCAGGTTTCGATACCCTGTTTATGTATTCATGGCGTGACCGCGAGACCGTCATGGATATTTTGGAGGCGCTGACAGGCAACCGCGTCAACTATTCAGCCAACCTGCTCGGTGGGGTCAAGTTTGATATGACTCCCGAACTTCAAGACATGATCCTTAAAGGGCTGGAATTTTTGGAACAGCGCACCCATGACTATGTGGCGGTGGTCACGACCGACGCGACCTTGTTGCAACGGACGCGGGGCGTGGGTGTCACCAGCCGCGAACAGGTCGAAGAATTGGGCCTCATTGGGCCAACCGCCCGCGCATCGGGAGCGTTACGCGATCTACGGGTTGAATCGCCCTATGCGGCCTATGCTGATTTTCCGATTGTGCCCGTGACAGCAACCGAGGGTGACTTGGAGGCGCGTTTTGTGGTGCGATTGAAAGAGCTATTTGAAAGTTACCGTCTCATTCGGCTCATCCTAGAAAAACTGCCCGAAGGCGAATTACAAGCCCGGATGCCGCGCAAAATTAAACCCGCCGAGACCATTAGCCGGGTCGAAGCGCCGCGTGGGGAGTTGTTCTATTTTATTAAAAGTAATGGCACTGACCAACCTGAGCGTATCAAAGTGCGCACCCCCACCCTCTGTAATTTGGCGTCAGTGTGTATTTTGGCGGTCGGCAGTCAACTGGCGGATGTGCCGATGATTTTAGCCGGGGTTGACCCATGCTTCTCTTGCAATGATCGAGCCGTTTCGATTCATTCTACCAAACTGGGTGAGAAGCAGTGGACTTGGGCGCAGTTACGTCAATATGGCATTGATTACTATCGAAGGTGAATATGGACACCATTCGTGATCTGGTTACGCTTTTTTTCTTCCCCGGTGGCCTGTTTGTATTGGCGCTGGGCATGAGTTATGAGTGGGTTGACCGCAAATTAATGGCCCGCGTGCAAAATCGCGTCGGCCCACGTTGGTTTCAACCCTTTGCCGACATCGCCAAATTGTTAACCAAAGAGGAAGTTATCCCGTTAGATGGCAACGGCCTTTTGTTTTTGGGCCTGCCGATTGTAGCCCTAGCGGGTGCGTTGACTTCGGCGCTTTATGTACCTGTGGCAGGGTGGCATCCGGCCTATAGCTTTCAGGGTGATTTGATTGTGGCGCTCTACCTCTTGAGCTTGCTTACTCTCTGCACTGGCTTGGCCGGAGCGAACACCTCCGATCATTTTTCGCTAGTGGGGGCAACCCGCACCTTAACCCAATTGTTTTCATATGAAGCCCCTTTCTTACTGGCGATGCTTGGCCCAGCTGTGATGGCCCATACATGGCAAATTAATGAGATTATCGCCGATGCCGATGGCCGCTGGATGCTATTTCTCCAACCCATTGGTTTTATCGTCGCGCTGATTGGACTGTTGGGTAAGCTAGAAATGTCCCCCTTCAATGCCCCCGAAGCCGAGACCGAGATTGTTGCGGGCGCGTTGACTGAATATAGCGGACGGGGTTTGGCCCTGTTTCGTTTAGGGCGGCATGTCGAATTGGTGATAGGCTTGACGATGGTGGCCGCTTTTTACATGGGTGGGGTTAATGGCTTACCGATGTTTGTGCTAAAAACCCTCATTTTGCTGCTTGGCCTTGTCGGGATTCAATCACTGGTGGCACGGCTGCGCATTGACCAGACCGTTGGCCTGTGGTGGCGCTGGGGGTCATTGTTGGTGCTGGCCCAATGGCTGGTACTGGTGGTATGGGAGGGAGTGCAGGCATGAAAGGTCATTTATTGTTGCAAGATGCCATTCGCTCACTGTTTCGACGGGCTGCTACCCACCGCTATCCGGCGGAGCGCACCGCCACACCTGAGCGTCTGCGTGGGAAATTGACCTATAACCCTGAGGGCTGCACGGGTTGTTGTCTGTGTACCAAAGAATGTCCAGCCAACGCGATTGAAATCATCACGGTGGACAAAGCCAACAAACAATTTGTGATGCGCTATCATGCGGATCGCTGCATCTATTGCGGGCAATGTGTCAAAAATTGTCGTTTTGGCTGTCTGGAAATGCCCAACGAGACGTGGGAATTGGCATCTCTGACCAAAACACCCTTTACTGTTAATTATGGGGAGGATGCAGATGTCGAGCGAGTGTTGGCAGGCCTCGTTACACCAGAGCCTGAGTCAACTCCATAATACACCCTCCAAAATCGCCATTATGGGGATTGGTAATCCTCTCTATGGGGATGATGGGGTTGGTCATTATATTGCGATGAAGTTGGCCCAGCAGTTGACTGCTTTAGATTTTGTGCGCGTGATTGCGGCAGGCATCGCCCCCGAAAGTTGCACGGGCCAGCTTCGCCACTTTGGGCCAACCCTAACCCTTTTGATTGATGCGGCAGGGTTTGATGCGCCCGCGGGAGCCATTCGCTGGTTAAATCGGGAGGCGATTGATGGAGTCAGCGCCTCCACCCACACGCTACCCCTGACCTTGTTGGCCGATTATATTGAAATCGCGCTCAACAGCCATGTTCGATTGTTAGGCATACAGCCGCTGCAAATGTTCTTTGGCACATCACTATCCCCTATTGCGGAGGCCGCCGCTGATGAGGTGATTGAATTTTTGACCTCGGCTCTCCTAAATCTACGCTCAATGAAACCGACTGCTCGGAAATAACTGCTTAAAGTGTTGACAAATATTGCCGAGCGAGTTATCCTTTAAATAACTTATTTCACTGAGTGATGAAAGTTCTATGACGACCCAACCTCGACGCGGCAATCGTGATCTTATTAAGGCGATGAACCGCAACCTCATTCTCAATATCCTGCGTGGACACGGCCCCTTGTCGCGCTCACAACTGACCGAACTTTCCGGCCTCAGTGTAGGAGCCGTCTCGCAAATTACCAGCGCCCTAATCACGGAAAATTGGATTAAAGAGGATGGTGAGGGCGATTACACGGGTGGGCGTCGTCAAACCATGCTGCGACTGAACCCGACTGCGGGGCATGTCATCGGCATTAAGCTGATGGAACAGCGTATCGTCACCGTGCTAACCGATCTTGAAACCACCCCCCTTGCCTATTTGGAACGACCCCTGCCAAGTGCTCAATCCCCCGAAGTGGTCATCGAGGGCTTAAGAGGCGTTATTGATGGGATTTTAGCCGCTTCGGGGGTCTCGCGCAGTCGTGTAGTCGGCGTGGGTATTGGCTTGGCGGGTGTCATTGATTATGACCGGGGCATTGTGCACTATTCGCCCTATTTCCATTGGCGGGATGTCCCCCTTGCCGACATTCTCAGCACCCAAATCGGCCTGCCGGTTTATATCGAAAACGATGTCAATTCGCTCACCCTGACCGAGCAACTCTTTGGCGCAGGGCATGAGGTTGCCAATTTCGTGGTAGTGACGGTGGGGCGCGGCATCGGCATGGGCATGGTGTTTAATCACCAACGCTATCAAGGCACACGTGGCGGCGCGGGTGAATTGGGGCATATCACCGTTGAATCCAACGGCCTGCCCTGTGATTGTGGCAAATTTGGCTGTTTGGAAGCAATGGCGGCTGACCCAGCGGTTTTCCGCTATGTCGAGCAAGCTCTTGCCCAAGGTATAGCTTCACGGGTACGCCCTCCCATTACCTTACAACGGGTGGTAGATGCCGCTCGCGAAGGCGATGAACTCGCCCGTTCGGCTCTATCCCGCAGCGGTCGCTATTTGGGTATGGGGTTGGCAACCGTAATTAATATCCTTTCCCCGTCACTCATTGTCCTCAGTGGTGAGGGGGTGATTGCCGAGGATTATCGCCTGCAATCCACGATGGAAGCGCTGCACGAACATACCTTTGATGGCCTGTTAGACAATGTGCGGATTGTAGTCAAACCGGCGGATGAAGAGTTGTGGGCACGCGGCGCGGCGGGCTTGGTGGTGGGCAAAGTCTTTGAATCGCCCTTATTAACACCTCTAACCCAAGACGCCTGAATTTTTTCGCCTAAACTTTTTTTACTGAGTAAAGGAAGTTTTCAATGGTCGGTGAAGTCGGATTTCGGAAATGGGGATGGGTGGCCTTTTTTCTAGCCCCCAGTCTCATTGGGTTACTGGTTTTTGTGCTTGGCCCGATCCTCTCGTCGCTTGGCCTGACCCTGTTCGATTGGAATTTGCTGTCCGACCCGAAATTTATCAAGTTCGACAATTTTAAAGAACTGTATCACGACAAAGATTTTTGGATTGCTTTTAAACACACCCTAATGTTTATCACCTACTACATTCCCTCGGTGCTGGTGACGGCCTTGATTACCGCCCTACTCTTGAATCAACGGTTGCGCGGGGTATCGGTCTTTCGCACGGCCTTTTTTGTGCCCGTCGTGGCTTCGTGGGTGGTGGTGGCGGTCATTTGGAAATGGATTTTTAATCCGCGTTTTGGCCTCTTGAATTTTCTACTCGCTAAACTCGGCATCGAAGGCCCCGCGTGGCTATTCGATCCTGATACGGCGCTATATGCCATCATTATCACCAGCGTCTGGAAAGATACTGGCTTTGTGGCGGTTATGTTGCTGGCAGGGTTGCAAAATATCCCCGAAACCTATTATGAGGCCGCCAAAATTGACGGGGCGCGTCCATGGCAACGGCTGCGTTTTATCACCCTACCCCTGCTGACCCCTTCCATCTTTTTTGCGCTGATTATCTCGCTTATCAACTCGTTTCAGGTTTTTGAGCAGGCATGGTTGATGCCCGAACGATTTGCGCGCAGTGGAACAACGGTCGTCGTGGAGCAAATTGTCAACAATGCCTTTCGCTACAGTCGGATGGGCTACGCGGCTACGATGTCATGGGTCTTGTTTGTGGTAATTTTTGCCATCACATTTGTCCAAATCCGGCTGCAAAAACGCTGGGTCAACTACGATCTATAGAGGGTGAGCCGCCATGAGTAGCATTACAGTTGAACAACCGATCGTTAAAGAACCAGCCAAATGGACCCTGCCGCGTGGTTGGCAGCGCCAGTTGGGACACGGCCTGAGTTATCTAATGTTGACGCTGCTGGCCCTCATCATGATTGTGCCGTTTGTGTGGATGTTTGCAACCTCCCTCAAAACGCGCGAATTCATATTAGAGACACCCCCGCGCCTGATTCCCGACCCAGCCAGCTTTGATAGTTATCGCCAATTGTTTGACCTCATCCCGATTAAACACATGCTGTTTAACAGCATTTTGGTAGCGGTGGTGGGTACGGGTGGACAGGTGCTGGTTTCAGCGATGGCGGCCTATGCTTTTGCACGGATGCAATGGAAGGGCCGCAATGCCCTCTTCACCCTCTATCTGGCGACCATGATGGTTCCGTCGCAAGTGACCCTCATCCCTTTGTTTATTCTGATTCGGGAATTGGGCTGGCCTAATTCCTATCAAGCCTTGATTGTGCCGGGGTTATTCAGTGCTTTTGGCACATTTTTACTGCGCCAACATTTCCTAACGCTGCCCCGCGAACTAGAAGAGGCTGCGTTCTTGGATGGCGCGAATCATTTCACCATTTTCTGGCGTGTGCTGCTGCCTCTTTCAAAGCCTGCATTGGCAACTCTAGCGGTCTTCAGTTTTATGGGATTATGGAATGCCTACTTATGGCCTTTGTTTGTGGCACGACGGGAAGATGTGATGACGCTCCCCGTTGGCTTGGCTGTTTTGCAAGGCGGGCCACGCGCTTTAACACAATGGAATCTCGTTATGGCTGGGGCGGTCATCACCGTCCTGCCTATCTTGGCTGTGTTTTTGTTGGCACAGCGTTGGTTTGTTCAAGGTGTCGTGACCAGCGGCATCAAAGGGTAAATACCCACCTTAGTTCTATTCCATGTTCACTGTTTTAGGAGGATGCAATGTTTCGTAGATTAGTTACTCTCAGCCTTTTGTTAGTCGTCGTATTGGGTGTTATGCCCCATCACAGCCAAGCCCAAGACAGCGTGACTGTCACCTATTTCACGTTCTCGGCTGCTCCCGATCATCTTGCTGATTTGGACACGATTATTGCCGCTTTTGAAGCCGAAAATCCCACCATCAACGTCGAAGTCGAATCGGCCCCCTTTGCCGATTATTTCACCCTACTGCAAGGTGATTTTGTGGCGGATGATGCCCCCGACGTGTTCGAACTCAACTATGAAAACTTTGTCAGCTATGCCGCCAATGATGTACTGCTGGATTTGAGCGACAGCCTCAGCACTGATGCCCCCTACTACCCCGCCGCGTTGGGAGCGTTCCAGTATGAAGACCAACAACTGGCCCTGCCCGAAAGTTTCTCGACTGTGTTGTTGTTCTATAATGCCGACCTATTTGACCAAGCTGGTATTGAATATCCTACCGCTGAATGGACATGGGAAGACGCCATGACTGCCGCCGCCGCCATTCGCGGGTTGGGCGAAGATACATGGGGTATCTATTCCCCCGTGCAATTCTGGGAATTCTATAAGAAGGCGGGTCAAAACGACTGTGCATTCTTCAATGAAGATATGACCGAATCCACCATTAACGCCCCCGAATGTGTGCAGGCGTTGGAAACTATGCTCAGTTTCATCAATGAAGACGTAATGCCCGACCCAGTTGAACAAGCGGGGGTGTCTCCGGAAGAACTGTTCCAAAATGGTCAATTGGGCATGGTCGTAACGGGTATTTGGATGTTCAGCGCGTTTGCCGAAGTGCCTTTCAATTGGGACGTTCAGCTTGAACCCGGCCTCGCCCACAAAGGTCATCATTTCTTTGCCAATGGCGTCGCCGTTGCCAAGGACACCGAACACCCAGCCGAAGCCGCAGCTTGGGCACAATACCTGACCTCCAGTGAAACCGCCGCCACGGTGCGGGTTGCCACGGGCTGGGAACTGCCTGCTCTCGACAAACCCGAATATTTCGCTGCCTATCTGGAACAAACCCCGCCCGCCAATCGTGCTGCCGTGTTCCAAGCACTGGAAAGCCCGATTGTGCCGCCCGTGATTGTTCGCCAAAACGAAATGCAAGATACGGTTAACGCCTTACTGGAAGCGGTGGTCAACGGTGAACTTGATCCGCAAACCGCCCTCGATACGGCTAAAGATGAACTGGATGCGCTTGTACAGTAATTAAATCTCCTCTCTTCGCTCCTCGCCTCAATGCCCATTGGGGCGAGGGGCCAACCCTGTGTAAGGCACAAGCCACAAGACAGATACAGAAGGTGGAAAACCGATTATGACCCACTTACACGACGCTAGTATTCGTATCATTCGCGCCGGACAAGCCTCCGGTGGGGGGTATGTGGCCTCACCCACCTTTTCGCAATATGGCTATTCATGGTTGCGGGATGGCACATGGATTGCCTACGCGATGGATGTGGTGGGCCAACACGATAGCGCCCGTCGTTTTTATGAATGGGTGGGGCGCACCCTGAGCAATTACCAAGCTCATGTGGCTGATTTAGTGGCTAAATTAGGACGTGGCGAGACCCTGCTAGAGAGCGATTATCTTCCGACCCGTTTTACCTTAGATGGCGCACAGGAAGCCGATGAGTGGCCCAATTTTCAATTGGATGGTTATGGCACGTGGTTATGGGGGGCAGTGGAACATATCCGATTAACCGATGCACCCGATTTTTGGCAGAAATTACGACCCGCCATTACCCTAACGGTTGCCTATTTAAACGCCTTATGGCAGTCACCCAATTATGATTGTTGGGAAGAACACCGCGACCAAATCCACATGAGTACGCTTGCCGCGATCTACGGTGGATTGAAGGCTGTTCAACAGATCGAACCCATGCTCGTGCCCAACCAGCTACCCCATCATATTCGCACCTATGCCCTGCAACATGGTATCGCCAGCGAGGGGCACTTCATGAAATATCTAGGCAATGCCGAAGTGGATGCCAATTTATTATGGACGGCCCTGCCCTATGGTCTGGTGGACATCCACGACCCCATTTTTACCAAGACGCTGGCTAAAATTGAGCGCGATTTGCATTATCCTGACGGTGGGGTTTATCGCTATCGGGCTGATGTCTATTACGGCGGTGGCGAATGGCTCCTGCTGGCGGCATGGCTTGGTTGGGCCTATGTTGAATTAGGTCGTCGCAGCGAAGCCCAGCAAATTTTGCATTGGATTGAAGCCCAAGCCTATCCCACTGGCGAGATGCCGGAGCAAGTTTCTGAACATCTGCTGGCGGCAAGTCATTATCCGGGTTGGGTCGAACGGTGGGGCACATCGGCCTGCCCATTGCTGTGGTCACATGCCATGTATTTAATCTTGGAAACACTATTAAAGGGAACCGTATGACCGAGGTCATTCATATTCCACTTGGGCAAGAACATCCCTATGAACAAGGGCCAGAGGAGCGTTTTCCACGTCACCCCCTCAGTGGTGAGCCATTTACGGTCGGGATAGTCACCCGTCCGCCCGACGTCGTCAAAAAGGTCGTTGTCCATAGTCAGCTAGACGACCAGAGTCAAACCCCTGTCCCGGCGCAACGGTTGGATCATTGGCAGCCTGAATTTGAACATGGGGTCGGCGTGGAACTATTGGCGCGGCGGGTACATATTGAACAGGATGTTTGGCAGGCTCAGTTAACGGCCCCACCCCTCGGCGCGAAGCTAACATATTGGGTCGAGGCCGATGGGGTAAAAGGCCCCCAGCATGAAATGATAGGCGTGGCATGGCAGAGCGCCCCGGCCAGTTCCGAAGTGCACCCGCTCGAAACAGGCCTCTGGGAAATGAACATTGCCCCCGATGGGATCGCCTGCTCCACGATTGGCGGCCTGCCCGATTTACAAAAAGTCGAATGGCTGACGGATGGGGTTAAAGCGCGACGGGTGCGCCTGACCTTTAATTGCCCGCCTGATGAAGCGTTTTTTGGCTTGGGTGAGCGCTACAACGCCCTCAATCAGCGTGGGCAGGTGATGGATGTGCGCTGTTATGAGCAATATAAAACGCAGGGTAAACGCACCTATATGCCCATGCCATTTTTACTCTCTTCCAATGGCTATGCGGTTTATGTAGAGAGTGCCCGCTGGATGCAATTTGACCTCGCCGCCTCCGCCCCTGATAGATGGACACTTGATGCTGAACTTGGCCCAGATGAAAAATTGCGTCTGGTCTGGTTTCAAAATAGCGATCCGTTGGAAATTATCGGACGTTTTAGCCGCTTGACCGGGCAACCCGTTTTGCCCCCCTTATGGGCTTTTGGCTTATGGATGAGCGCCAATGAATGGAATTCGCAAAAACGGGTGCTGCACGAGGTCGCCCAAACCGAATTGCATGAAATTGATGCCTCGGTGCTGGTGATTGAAGCGTGGAGCGATGAAACAACCTTCTATATCTGGAATGATGCCGCATATCAGGCCGTTCCCGGTGACCAAGCCCTGAGCTATAGCGATTTCACCTTCCCGCCCGAAGGCAAATGGCCCAACCCGCAAGCGATGGTGGATACCCTACATGAAAAAGACATCCACCTGATTTTATGGCAGATTCCGGCGCTGAAAAAAATAGACGCTCCCCACCCCCAACATGACCACGATTGGGCCTATTTTGAGCAGCAAGGTTTTGGGGTGCGTGAGGCCGATGGGAGTCTCTATAAAATCCGCCCATTCTGGTTTCGTAATGGCTACTTGTGGGACGTGACCAATCCCGCAGGCATCCAGTGGTGGCTGAATAAACGCGCCTATCTATTGGATGAACTTGGCATTGATGGCTTTAAAACCGATGGCGGCGAACATTTATGGGGAGCCGCTACCCGCTTTTTTGATGGTCGGGGTGGCGATGAATTGTGGAATCTTTACCCCCTGCTCTACACCAAAGCCTATTATGAATTTGCCAATCAAAAGCGCAATGGGGATGCATTATTGTTCAGTCGAGCTGGCTTTGCGGGTTCACAAGCATTTCCCGCGCATTGGGCCGGTGACGAAAATTCGACATGGGAAGCCTTCCGCGCTTCGATTGTGGCAGGATTATCGGCGGGGATTTCGGGCATCCCGTTTTGGAGTTGGGACATCGGCGGGTTTAGTGGCGAATTGCCAAGCGCTGAACTCTATCTGCGCGGCACAGCGATGGCGACTTTCTGCCCAATAATGCAATACCATGCCGAGTACAATTCGCACCGTGTACCCAGCCGCGACCGCACCCCATGGAATATGCAAGAACAAACCGGACACCCCCGCCTGATTGAAATCTTTCGCTACTTTAACAATGTGCGGCGCAATCTGATGCCCTATATTTGGCAAGAGGCCCAGTGGTCAGCCGAAACGGGTCAGCCAATGATGCGTGCTCTGCGACTGTGGGACACCACCCAGTCCGATTATGCCTACTATTTTGGGCGCGATTTGCTGGTATACCCCGTTGTCCAGCCCGATATGAGTGAGATGCTGATTGAGTTGCCCGAAGGTCAATGGGTGGATTTATGGACACACCAGCCCTACCAAGGGGGGCGTAGTTATGTCATTGCTACGCCGGTGGATTCGATCCCCGTATTTGTCCGTGCCGGCGTCAAACTGCCAGTTGTTTGGGGCGAACATGGTACATGGGGCGACCGTGTCCCCCTTACCAACACCCCTACCGATCGCTTGGAATTCTAAAACAAAAGAAGGGCTACCACCATCTATGGAGTGGCCCTTCTTCGATGGTGTAATTTACTGCGCGAAGGTTAATGAGGCTGTCACGGGTTGGAGGATGTTGTTTATGGCATCTTCTAAGCCCGTCGCCGTTGTTTGTAGGCCCGTCAGGTAGATTTGCCCATTGACGTTGGCGGCGGCGATCATTGAACCAGTATCGCCATCAATCACCTGATAAACTGACCATGTGTTGTCTCCTAGGGGCACATCACCGAGTTTTTCAGGGGTGGGTAATCCCACTGAGGAGGCAAAAGCCATCACGGCGTCCTCAACATTGTCCCCCGGCATCGCCATAATGACCAAGACGGTGCCATCCAACGGATTGACATAAACCCCTTTATCGGCCTCTGTCCAACCATCGGGGAGTTGGGCCGTCACCCCAATATCGGGCAGCGTGTGTTCGGAGAATGTTAGGGCGCTCCCCGCCGCGGCAAATACGGTTTCGGTCGCCACACAACTGGTATCTGGTGCGGTGTAGGGATCATTCATAAACTCGCCCATCAGAATCAATGAGCACGCCCCAAACACCCCATGCGCCGTATCGGCAAACTCAACCAGATAGCTGGTGGTGAAATTATCAGCGACTATCGCCCCAAATTCTGGTGGCTTGTTGCTGTCGAACTTGCCTTCCATAATCAGAATTGGCACATCACTGGTAATGACTGGCCCTTCGGCCACTGGCGCAACATCCCACACCTTGCACAAATCAATATTGAACTGGATTTGGTCGTACAAAGCGTCCACCACCTGTAGATAAGCCGTGTCTTTGGCAGCCGTCTCTTGGGTCAGGCCCGAGGTTTCGGAGCAAACCACCGATTCGTACAGCCCATCGGCATAGTCAGCATCATTGCTGTACAAACCCGGCACACGCGCCAACACATAACTGTAATCCCCGTTGGCGATGTCAAACATCACACTGGGCAGGATTTCCACATTGGTAAACTCATTCGCCAAAATCGAGACGACCACATCGCCTGTCAACATCCAATCAATCGTTTCGCCCGTCGTAGGATCAGTGATTTGTACCGAGGCTGGGGTGTCATTGAGTTGTTGAATCGTATTCCAGTAGACCGTCTCTAAATCAGGATAGGTGCTACTGCACATGGTATCCGCCGCGCACGCCTCAAAAAAACGACGATAGGCATTGCTAACAATGTCATAGATGTTGAAAAACACATCGCCGATATAAGCGGTTGGGAAAGTGCCACTGTCGGTCATCACCGTGCGAACACCTTCAGGATGTTGGCGCAGGACGTATTGGGCCATAATGCCACCCCCAGAAACACCCCAGAGATTATATTCTGTATAACCCAGCGCTTGCATAACCATTGGCACATCGGCAGCCCGCTCTGGATTGTTATAGGCGTTGAGGTTGACACCTTCGCTAATCAGTCGTTCCCGACAGGAAGTATAGGCTTCGAGTTTGATGGCGTTGATTTGGTCAAGCGACTCCCCAAAATGACCTTCCAAAGCCGCCGCGATTTCGGGACAGCGCAATTCAGGGTCGGCCCCCGGTGTCCCACGTTCCGTCATCAGCACAATATCCCGATTTTGGTTAATCAAGGCCGCTGTTTCGGAAGACATAATTGGTAGGAAATTAAGGATATTTGACCCCGGCCCGCCGTTAAACATGACCAAGGGATCAGGCGCACCACCCGCTTTTTTAATCACCGTCACTGCCAGACGAATTGTTTTGCCGGTCGGGTCACTGTGCAGTTCGGGCACTTCGACTGTGCCACAAATCAGATTTTCGCCGTCGACATAACCAACGGGGATTTGCACAGCACACGGATTGGGTACAAACACGGGGGTAAATGGCTCCTGCGCCTTGACCACAACAGAGATATTGAAACTGGCTAATGATAACGCCACGAGTAATGCAAGACCTAGACCTTTTTGCATCTTGTTCCCTCCAAATGGGTTCACGATAGACTTATCGTAAACAAAATGAGTGGCAGGCCTTTGGTAAAATTGTGGCAAATTTGTGGCAATATTACGCAGGTTTAAAAATTGGGAAATACACCCTAAAACAACTGCCGCTGTTGACCACACTTTCGACACTGACTCGCCCTTGCATGGCTTCAACCAACTGTTTGACCATTGCCAAACCCAACCCACTACCTTCTTGTGAATAGTCCACCCGATAGGCCCGCCGCCAAATATTCGACAGTTCATCGGCGGCAATCCCAATACCCGTATCTTGGACGGCGATCTGCACCTCAGCCTCGATTGGTACGGCCCGCACCAGAATCATGCCCCCCGGTGGTGTCCAGCGCAACGCATTTTGTAGTAAATTGCGAATAATCTGGCTCAAGCGATCACTGTCAATCAAAATGAGGGGTAAATCGGCGGGTATCTCGCTATAGATTTCTACCTGTCGCAATTCCTGCGCGGCGGCATGGGTCACTGCGACGATTTGTTCCAATAGCGGCTTAATGTGGGTGGGCATAAGTCGCAAAGTCAGGGTTAAGGATTCGTGTTGGGCCGCCTCAAAAAGATCATCGGTCAAGCGGCGCAGATGGTCAATTTCCTCTTTGATGCGGTTGGTTTGTGGGGAGGCGACCAGCGTATCTAAATAGACTTGTAGCGTGGCGATGGGTGTCCGCAAATCGTGCGAGATGCTGGCAACCATTTCGCGCTGCAATTTGGATAAGCCCGCAACGGTAGCCTGTTCCACCTGTAGTTTTTGGATGGTCTGGTGAAGCTGGCTGGTCATGCTATTATAGCGGGCTTGTAAACGGGCAATTTCATCTTCGCCTTCGACCTGTACTTGAACCGAATAATCCCCCTGCTCGACTAGGGCCGTCGCTTGTTCCAACACCATAATTCGGCGTACCAATTGCCGCGAGACGACATAGGCAAATAGTGCTGAAGGTGGCAGCACCAGCAGCAACACGGCCAAAGTCAATAGGCCCCCCACCGTGATATAGGGTTCGATGTTTTGAATATACGCGACCAACGTTAGGCCGTTTTTTTCCGAAGGCCTAAAAAACAACAAAATCTGGATGAACAATACCGCCAATAGGCCGCTGAGAATTAATCCCTCCACGACCATCAGGTGAGCATGGGTCAATGACCACAAAAAATGGCGCTGGCGAAGGTGATTCCATTTGTACCAAAAACGGGCCAACAATCGTGCATTCGTGGCGATGACCAGTGTTCCCACCGTGGCAATGGAGAGATAGGTCGAGAACTGATTACGGGACGATCCAAACAGCAAAACAATGACAGCCACGTTGAGGGTCATTAGCCCACATTGCGCCAAAATCAGTAAGGCCTCGCGCCAAAAAGGGCTAGGATACAGCCGTGTTGCCAAGATACAGGCCCCGAATGTATTGGCGAAGGAGACCGTATTCAGCAAAAATTGGGGTCGGGCATGGTTGCCCAGTGTGAACATGACCATCATCCATGCCAGCGGTAGCAAGGTGGATTCTAACAAGGCGCGGCGAGGTGGGGCTTTGAGCAGCAACAATGGACTTAGCCCTCGGCCTTCATGCGATAGCCCATCCCCCAAACGGTCTCAATCGCGTCCCCGGCCTCACCTAGTTTTTTCCGCAGGCGCATGACCATGTAATCCACCGCACGGTCAGTTTGTTCATACTGACTTTCCCAGATGACATCCATCAGATATTTACGGCTGAAAGCACGTCCGGGATAACGCAGCAAGAGGCGTAGCAATGCAAACTCCGTCGGGCTAAGGTCAACCGGACTACCCTCGACCTCCACTTGCATGGCTTCTTCATCCAGAACAATGCCGCCATGTTGTAGACGTTGGACTGTTTTTTCTTGCCGATCTTGTTGCACTAACTGGGTGATGAGGTCAACCCGTCGCAGCATGGCCCGTAACCGCGCAATCAATTCGCGCATATTAAAAGGCTTGGTCAGATAATCATCCGCCCCGACCTCTAAACCCACTACGCGATCGGTTTCATCGCTCCGGGCGGTCAGCATCAAGATGGGAGTGGCACTAGCTTGGCGCATTTGGCGTAACACATCCAACCCATCCATATCGGGCAACATCCAATCCAAAACGATCAAATCAAAAGCCTGTTCACCAAAAAGCGCGAGGGCTGTTTGACCATCGGCAGCATGAACAACCTGAAAATGGGCTTGGGTCAACTCAGTGACAATAGTCGTAGCAAGTTGGAGTGTATCTTCAACTAAAAGGACACGGTGCATGGCATCTGACCCCGCGTACTCATTTTGGATATGTTAGATAGGAACGAGATTAACTCAATAGGCTTATTTATCCCGAAACCGGTGTTATTTGAACCCAATCAAATAATAACCCTAAACGGCGGGTGTCGGTATTGAGGCCAAGTGATTCAGGTGAGACGACGTGATCCACCACAAATTTCAATTCACTGGATTCTTGATTGGTGGGAGTGGCTGCTTGCGGGATAACCCCATCGAAAAGGATCGCGCCATCAGCATCTAATGATTGAGTCAAGGGAACAGCGGTGTTATTGACGTATAGTTTTAAGCTGCTCAGAATTTCAGGTTGGAGAACGTAGAGTACTCTGAAGCGGATATGGTAGTTGGCTGAATTGAGGTCGTAGAGTAGAGTAGAAGTATCCGAAGTTGACCATACCCCATTGCCTTGGACATATGACCAACCACAGCCCGGCGGCTCACTATCAAACTCAAAACGATCGCCCATCAAAGGGGTAAATAGAGGGGTATCAACGTCAATAAACCAGTCATGGAAAAGGTTAGCTAGCCTTCGCGGTGGGGCCTGATCGGGTTGAATTATGGCCCGGGGATTGTAACTATCGCCAAGGGGCTCTAGGGCGAGTTGGCTGGGAATTTGTTCTATCAGGCTGGTTGAATAACAATATCTAAAAGCAATGACTTGCTGAATGGGCACTTGGGCAACCAGTTGATCATCCGTGAGATGATAATAGTAATAAAATTGATCGCGGTCGAATTCGCAGCGGTAAAACAACCCAGCGCAGGTATACACTTGCACGGGTTTCTCATATAGGTAGGAAAGGGCATCGCGTAAATGCATATAAGTAACCGACATCCCAAAAACATATTCATTGGTGGTTAAGTGACCACTTTCATCGTAGACGACGATGACTTGGTTATTTAGATGGGGAACGGTGGTGGCAATCTGGGTGAGAATGTCGCGCTCAACCATCGAAAAGCGGATTGCGTTTTGATGTTGCTGAAAGGCATACTGCATCGCCCAAACGATGATTAAACTCGCCATAGCGGGAAAAATGTAACGTCGAGCCTTTGTGGAAAAGCCAGTGGTTAATAAATAAAGGGTCAATGCCACACTAAGCGCCGCCCAAGGCGAGGCCATGGCAAAAAAACGGTCGGTGGTGTGTCTATAATTAGGGGCAAGCAAGAAGGGTAAAATGCCGATGAGAAATAGCCCGAGGCTAACAACGAGCCATAGAAGATAAACCTTGCGATTGGACAAGGCGTTGGACTGCCTTAGCTGTGAAAAGACGAAGCCAAAAACGATCCCCGCAAAACCTATCGCGAGAGCTAAAAACCATAGGTTTACATTGTGAAGGCCCTCGTTCCAGCCATCGTAATAGGCACGGCGATAAGCCCGTACCATAGCTTTGACGATTTCGGTGAGGTTATCACGAAACGTATAGTCAGTATTGTCATTCGCCATCCCCTCTAAATAGCCCATTTTGTCAGTCAAATACAGATAGAGCCATGTTAGAAGTGAACCTATCAGGGGGAGATACCACAGCCCGCTTACTTTGAATAATCGCTTGGTAAGGCGCTTTTCTTGATATAACAAAAATAGTGGAGTTAAGCAGATGGTTGGAATGGCTAACTCCGTAACCCATATGGAGACTAGTAATGCCCCCCACATCGTCAACAGTTTGACCCGACTCGGTTGTTGCCAATATCGCAGCAGCAGATAGGCCGCCAGAAAATAGAAGAGGGGTAAGACTTGGTAGTTGAGAAGCCTGATATAAAATATGCCAGTACCTGCGGGGTAGATCAACCCTAAGATAGCAGCGGTAAGCGCGATGGATGGGTTATTGGTTAACTGACGAAAAAATAGATAATAGGCTAGACCTTGGCCGAGCAGAAGGGCATAGAGCATCACTGTCATGCCAACAAAGGAATTGGGGGTAAACACGTAACCTAGCCAAAATGCGATGGTATCAAGAATACGATTAGCTGGGATACCGGGTGTCCATATCTGCCCGTGGTCAAAATTACGGATAAATGTCCACTCTTCGATTAGTCCGTTGTTTCTAAAACCAAAAGGTAGCCAGAGTATAATTTCTAATACGAAAACAATACCTATTATTATAAGGTCGGATTTCCGAAATTTTGATGCCAAAATCTTAAGGGGATGCAAAAAATAATTCATAACCTAATGCGACCTTATTTTTATGAATAGACCAAAGATGCCATTATACTAGATGATCTTCTGGCGCGTAACGCTGACTTATTAATATTCAAATTGGAATTTCTGATGTAATGGTCGAAATAGAGTAAGATTGAAGAGTAAATTTCTGATCAACCAATTTTGACTGATCGGTAGGATAATAAACTCGCTCGGCGTCGTGGCTCTAAACCAATGATTGTGAAGCTACCGAGCATAGTTATTGGCAGAGAAAAAAGGTGGGTATGGGTCTAGTAAATGGCACAGCGATACGCCGTATTATCTTAGAACAATCTAAACGGGCGAATGTTGGGCACATTGGCTCTGGCCTATCAATTGCCGATCTTATTGCGGCTCTCTACGGTGGCATCTTAAACATTCCCAGCCCCAGCGACCCTGAGCGTGATCGCATGATACTGGGTAAGGGCCATGCGGCGCTGGCACTTTATGCCGCGTTTTATTTGAAGGGGTGGATCACTGCCGAACAACTCGATACCTTCCACACCGACGGCTCATTATTGGGGGTTCATCCCGAACATATCCTCCCCGGTGTAGATTTTTCAACAGGTTCATTGGGGCAAGGACTTTCATTTGGAACAGGTGCGGCGTTGGCGGCTCGCCTCCAAAATTCATCCCGCCGGGTTTTTGTACTGGTCAGTGATGGCGAATGCAACGAAGGGGCGCTCTGGGAAGCTGTGATGTTTGCGGCCCACCACCAATTGTCCAATCTGATTGTGCTGGTTGACCTCAACCATCAGCAGGCCTTTGGGTACACCGATGCGGTTATTAAAATGTCGCCGATGGCAAATCGCTGGCAGGCCTTTGGTTGGGATGTTCATGAGGTGGATGGTCATGATGTTGCGGCTTTGCAACAGACTGTCGCCAGTTTAGACACGATTAGCGGGCCACCGCATGTCTTGGTCGCTTCCACCACCTTTGGTAAAGGGGTCTCCTATATGGAAAGCCAAATTAAATGGCACTACATGCCCATGAATGATGCTGAATACCCACAGGCACTTGAGGAAGTCGGCACTACCGCAATCGAGGTAGCCCCATGAGAGGCGCTTTTGCAAAAACGTTAGTTGAACTCGCTGCCCAAGATGACCGCATCATGCTCCTAACGGGCGATCTTGGCTTCATGGCGCTGGAAATTTTTTCTGAGCGCTTCCCCAGCCGTTTCGTCAATATGGGGGTGGCGGAGCAAAACATGATGGGGGTGGCGACCGGACTGGCCGAGGCTGGTTTTATCCCCTTTGCCTATTCGATTGTCACGTTTGCTTCTTTACGCCCCTATGAATTTATCCGCAACGGCCCCATTTTTCATCACCTGCCTGTGCGGGTGGTTGGTGTAGGTGGCGGCATGGAATATGGTAACGCTGGCCCTACCCATCACGGCTTGGAGGATGTTAGCGTGATGCGGACGCAACCGGGGATAACGGTCATCGCTCCGGCGGATGCTGACCAAACGGCCAGTGCCTTGCGCCAAACATGGCATTTACCCGGCCCGATCTATTATCGCATCGGCAAAAATGATAAAGTGATCATCCCCAATTTGGATGGCCGTTTTGAGCTTGGTCGCCTGCAAATAGTGCGCGAGGGCGGTGATTTGCTGCTAGTGGCAATGGGTGGCATCACCAATGAAGTTGTTGCCGCCGCTGATACTCTTGCGAAACAAGGCATCCAAGCGACGGTTGCGATTGTTTCCAGCTTCAACCCCGCCCCCGTTGATGACCTCATTCGGCTATTGGGTCGTTTTCCTTTGACCCTCACTGTTGAGGCGCACTACATAACAGGTGGTGTTGGGTCGCTCGTCTCAGAAGTGGTTGCCGAGCAAGCGCTAGGCTGTCGGGTGGTGCGCTGCGGCCTAACTACCCCTCCCCTCGCCGTATCGGGGAGCCAAAGCTATCTGCAACATCAGTATGGGATTTCGGCAAGTGCCCTAGTCGAGACGGCCTTGCGTGAACTACAAGGGATAAAGACCCAATAATGTCCAATCAACTCCTTTCAATTATCTTGCCGGTCTACAATCAGGCCGATCATATCCGCGAAATTGTGACCGCCTATGTGCAGGCCCTCAGCAAAATCCCTAATCCATACGAACTCCTGCTGGTAGTCAATGGCTGCCGCGATAACTCACTGGAAATCTGCAATCAACTGGCCGAGGAATTTACATCCGTGCGGGTGGTATTCAGCGAAAAAGGCGGCTGGGGCCTCGCCGTCAAACTAGGCATTCAAGAAGCCAAAGGCGACCTAATTTGTTATACCAATTCAGCCCGCACCAGTCCTCAAAATCTGGTACTGTTGTTACTCTACGCTGTCGCCAATCCTGAAACAGTCATCAAATCCAACCGTAAAATCCGCGACAATTGGAAACGCCGTTTGGGGTCATTGCTCTATAATTTGGAGTGCCGCGCCCTGTTCGACTTGGCCTATTGGGATGTCAATGGCACGCCCAAAGTTTTCCCACGCGCCTGCAACCAATTATTGGGTTTGACCTGCGATGACGATTTGATTGATGCCGAATTCAACGCCGTCTGTCGCCGCGAAGACTACCCCATGCTCGAAGTGCCTATTTTTTCCTTTAAGCGACATAGTGGACGTTCGACCACTAGCTATAAATCGGCCTATCGCATGTATCTAGGAGTCTATCAATTATGGCGCAGAATGGGCCGAAGCAAAATTTGAAGCCACGTGCAGCCAAGTCAGCTTCGACCCTTGCCGGATTGTGGGCCCATCATCATGGGGAATGGCGTGATACGGCCCAAATCGCCAGCCAATGGAACGACGCTGCCGAACTAGACCCCAAATTGCTGCGCTATGAAGTGCAGGGTCAATGGTGGGCGACATTGGCAAATCTTGGCATCACCCTTGTGGTTAGCCGCGAATATGAACACCTGCTGATGGCGATGACGGTGCAAAACGGCGACCCCCATCTGTCGTTTATGAAACTGCCCCACCCTTCCGGTTTGGCAGTGGATGCGGATAAAGGCCATCTCTATGTCGCCTCGACCCGCAACCCCAATCAGGTTTTTGAATTGGCGGCGGTGCATGGGCATCTGGATCGCTTAGATATGCCCTATGAAGGCCCTGAAGATAATCCGTTGGTTCCGGTGTGTTCGCATTATTACCCCGGTTGTTATTACATGCACGACCTAGCTTTTATTGGCGGTGCACTCTTCGCCAATTCTGTCGGGCAAAATGCGGTGGTGCGGCTGGCAGAAAATGGCAGGGGTGAGCGCGTTTGGTGGCCCAAGTGTATCGAGACCGACGACGGCCCCGTTTTTGGTCAGAATCATATCCAGCTAAATTCCATTGCGGCGGGTGCGCATATTGAGCACTCCTTTTTCTCGGCTTCGGCTGATAAAATCTCAGCCCGTCGCCCCGGCCATCGCAATTTCCCCGTAGATAAGCGCGGTGTGATCTTTTCGGGTCAAACCCGCGAACCGATTGTACACGGCCTCACCCGTCCCCATTCGGCCCGTTTACATCAGGACAAACTCTGGGTAGATAACAGCGGTTATGGCGAACTGTGCTTGGTCGAAAACGGCCAACTGACCATCGTCGCCCGATTACCCGGCTGGACACGCGGGCTTGGCTTTTGGGGGGATATAGCCTTTGTGGGTACATCGCGGGTCATTCCGCGTTTCCGTCAATATGCACCCGGCCTTGAAGTAGAAAACAGCCTGTGCGGATTACATGCCGTGAATATTCAATCCGGCGACATTTTAGGCAGCATCATCTGGCCCTATGGCAACCAGATATTTGCAGTAGAGCCGCTGGGGCATCAGATAACCTCCGGCTTTCCCTTTCCGGTGGGGGCCAAACGCGCCACTCGCCGCGAAAAATTGTTGTTCTATAGCTACACATTAGATCAAAAGGGCAATGAAGCATGAGTAATGATTTTCGTCTGTTAATGTTGGGGGCGATGTATGAAAATGGCGGTAATACCACCCACCGTTTTCTAGATGGTCACCCCCAAATGTTCGTTTATCCGTTCGAATCCCAAATAGGCACACGCATGGTGCAAGATCATTTGACCTCGATGTATCCGGTCAAATATCGCTGGCCCACCTTCGCGTTGGAAGCCACCCCTGCCCAAGATTACAAGGCCATTATTGACGAAGAGGGCAAGGTTCGTTCACGCACACCCAACGTCAGCAAATTCCGCCACATGCCATTCGATATGAATGACGATGAGCGGGGCAAGATTTATGAGGAGTATGTCAACAAGTCGGGCCGTTCGCGTGGCAACAATATGGCGGCGTTTTTTAAGGCCACCTTTGATGCGTGGAAAGATTACAAACGCACGGGGGATCAACAGGTCTATGTCGGCTACAGCCCGATTATCGTGGTAGACGCTGATAAGATTTTGAATGACCTGCCCCAAGCCCACTTCCTGCACGTCGTCCGTAATCCTTGGTCAGCCTATGCCGATACCAAAAAGCGCCCTGTGCCGCTAAGTTTGCATCACTACATGCTGGGCTGGACGATGAATCAATATTACGCGCTATATTTCCGCGAAAAATTCCCCGGTCGGATGCACATTGTGCGGGCCGAAGATGTCATGGCCGATTCGTACAAAACTCTCGGCGCGATCTGCGAAAAAATCGGGGTGTCCCCTGCCGACTCGCTGCGTAAACCCACATGGAACGGCAATGAACTTGAAGAAGTGTATCCTTGGGGCACACTCCGTAAAGTCACCCCCGCTGTCAATCGTGCCACCGCTGACGAACTCTCTGCCGCCGAAAAAGCTGCCATCCGCGACTATACATGGCAGTATATGGATGTGTTCGATTACAAGAATTTTCTGGGCTAATTGACCGTATTTCCCCTCTCTGCTCGGCGGGGAGGGGATTTTAGGGCTGGGGATGGATTTCCATGAAACGTGCGATTGTCACGGGGGCAACCGGATTTGTAGGCGCATCACTGACTCGTCGCCTGCTGCAATTGGGCCATGAAGTGCATTTACTGCTGCGGCCCGAATATGCGGCGTGGCGTATCGAAGGCATCCGCACCAATGTCCATCTGCATATTGTGGATTTCAGCGATGCCCCCACCCTTCAAACCATTATCCGCCATATCCAACCGGATTGGATTTTTCATCTAGCGGCGTATGGAGCCTATTCCAATCAGGCCAATTGGCGACAAATGATTGAGACCAATCTGACGGGCACGGCTAATTTGTTGGAGGCATGTCTGGCGACGGGCTTTGAGGCCTTCATCAACACAGGCTCATCGTCGGAATACGGCTTCAAAGATTATCCCCCCTCTGAAAATGATTGGCTTGACCCCAATAGCCACTATGCTCTGACCAAAGCTGCTGCCACCCATTTTTGCCGTTTTACTGCTCAAAAACAACAAGTGCATGTGCCAACGCTACGCCTCTATTCAGTCTATGGCCCCTATGAAGAACCAACCCGCCTGATTCCCATCTTAGCGATTAAGGGCTTGCAGGGGCAACTGCCGCCGCTAGTCAACCCGACCATTGCCCGCGATTATGTCTACGTCGAAGATGTCAACGACGCCTATCTGCTGGCAGCCACCCAACCTAATCAGGAACTCGGTGCGGTCTATAACGTTGGCACAGGAGTGCAAACCTCGTTAGACGAGATTGTAGCCATCGCCCGCCAAGTTTTAGCGATTGAAGCCGAGCCACAGTGGGGATCAATGCCTGACCGTGCATGGGATACCTCGGTTTGGGTTGCCAATAACGCCAAAATCCAAACCGACCTCGGCTGGCAACCGCGGTATTCCGTGCCAGATGGCTTTCAGGAATTCGTCAATTGGTTGGCGGCCCACCCCGCTATGCAACAATATTATGAATCCCGCCTCGGTGTATAATCTGGATTTATACCCGTCACAAAATCCAAGAAGGCCGATGCTGCTATGGATACCCTAGTGATTGTATTGATGGCTGGTTTTGCAACAGTCGTCACTTTGGTGGTTGTTTTCAGTCTCCTTGGCCGCGCAACCCGCCAGCGTGAAGCCGCCATTCGGGAACGTTTCCCCAATACCAAAATGGTCATTCGCGGAGCTAATTTTTTTGGGCAAGAATCAAAGGGCGTGGTTCAATTACGCGGCAATGGCGTATTAGCCATCACCACCAGTGAGGTCTATTTTGAATTGTTGGCTCCCCGCCATGCTTGGCGTACTGCCATCGGCAATATCCAAGCCGTCGAAACCGTCAAATCTCATTTGGGCAAAACAGTGGGTCGGCCCCTTCTGAAAATCCGCTATATCAATGAGCAAGGCCGGACAGATTCCGTCGCGTGGCTAGTGCCCAACCTTGAGGCGGTGATACAAACACTTGAGGGCCTACGTCAGCCCGCTTCGCCTGCTCTGGGAATGGCAAAGCAGAGCGAAAATGCTGCCCGTGAGCGTTTCCCCAATGCCAAAACAATCATCGCCGATGCCAATCTTTTTGGGCAAGAATCCAAAGGCGTCGCCCAAATTGGCGGGACAGGGTTACTCGTAGTGACCGACAGCGAGGTCTATTTTGAACGCTATCTACCTAAGGCCGAATTTCATATCCCATTGAGTAGCGTCCAGTCTATTGAGATCGCTGACCGATACATGGGCAAGTCCATTGGCAGCCCCCTTATCAAACTCAATTTCACCAATGAGCAGGGCCAAGCGGATTCCATTGCATGGTGGGTGGCGGATGTGGAATCGCTCAAAACCCTGCTAGAATCTGTCCGATAAATCCGATTCATAACAAAAGGGAGCAACTATGCAATCAGAGGCAACATCATCAAAGCAATGGCACGTAGCCAATTGGGGTCTATTGGGCTGGCTGGAAACAGCGGTCAAAGGAATCGGCATCTTGTTGGGGTTCGTCGCGTTTGTGGACAGCCTTGGCGCGGACAAATTTATCATCGGGGATAATCCCCATCTCGCCGCCGTCATCCTCTTGGGATTGCTGACCCTCGGCATGGCCGCCCCGCTTGGCTTGCGATACATCCAAAAAGAAGTTATCTCAATGGCGTATGCCGTGTTCAATTTTTTAGGACACGCGGCCCTGTTGATTGGTTTATTGCGCCAGCCTGACCAAGAAACCTATGTGATTTTGTTTGGTGCGGCCTATATTATCGGCGAGGTCATCAAACAGCGATTTTTGACGACCACAGGCTATACCGAAGCGGGTCAAAGCACCAAGGCAATGCTCAACTTTTCGCGCGGGGTCATTGCAGTTTACGCCCTATTGATTATGTTGGTGCTGATTTGACCGATCCCATAGCCGAAAAAAGCTAGAATCTAATCTGAGTTTTGGAGAAGGTGTGGATGTTGTGATCGCCATCGGCTCAAAGCTGAAGGCTAGGAGGAATAGGTAAGCTGACTAAAGCCAGCTAAACCCGTTTTTTAGCCTCATTTATGGGGCTTTTCCTCTCACTTAGCCAGATGGGTTTGACCGTCTGGCTAACAACGGCTCATCCACATCCTAGGCTAGGATTTAAGCATTATTCTATAAACTACAAGGGGGTAGTGGAATGTTTGCACCTGTCCGCGAAAATATCGGCATTGCGGTTGATGGCGGTGGCGTCAAAGGGGCGATTGTTGCGCACGGCCTGATTGAGCTTGAAAAACAACTCGGCACTAGCCCGCTGATTAACGACCCGCGTGTCAAGGTGATCGCCGGAACCAGCACCGGGGCGGTCATCGCGGCATCATTGGCGATTGGCATGACTGGGCAAGAGATTTTGGATTTATATGAGCAGTTGGGCAAACACGTCTTTTCGAAAGGTGGGCGATTTCGGCCCTTTGGGGTGACCATCCCACTAGTAAATCGGCTGCATCTGCCGATTAGCGTGGTACGCTTTTTGGATAAGTTACCCCTCGCTGTGGGCGAATTTTTCCTCTATATGCTCCTGCCTGCCCGCTATTCATTCGATCCGTTGCGCGAAGTGATGTTGAGGCAACTTGCCAAGCACCCTGCCCCCAATACTCACCCAACCGTGCGCGAATTGGGGCAATATCTGAATGGCAAACCCCATCAACCGCGTATTGTAATGACGGCAGTGGAAGTAGCGGCGCGGCAGACCCGGTTCATTAAATCCACCAGCACCGACGAATTTGCCGATATGAAATTGGTCGAGGCGGTCTTGGCCTCATCGTGCATCCCGACTTTTTGGGATCCCATCCCTGTACCAACGGGCGACGGCAAACGCTTTTTGGTGGATGGCGGCGTGGGCAATTTTGGCAACCCTGCGGAAGTGGTAGCGCGTGAATTGATGCACCCCTATGCCGATCAGCAGGTTGACCCGAACAACGTGACCCTATTTTCATTTGGGACAGGCTATCTGCACACGGATGCCTATCGTAAGGCGGCTAATCCGGTCACCAAATGGTGGGCACTCGATTGGGCCACCCGTGCCCCGGATTTATTTATCAACGATGCGCTGCGGGATGCCTCACGGGATGTGGTGGCGCAGTACCCCGGCCTCGATTTCCGCCGTTTCCAACTCACCCTCGAAAAACAGGTGAAAGCAGATAACTTTAACGAAATCGAGGGGCTACTCAAAACCCTTGGCTTACAACTGCGCGAACGTATCAGTTTAAATCAACATGCCCTGTCCGGTCCTCCCGGTAATCCTTTCGACCCCGAAGGCATTCAGGATGTCAATACGTGGGCGACAGTACGGGCCAGCGGAGTCGCCCAATAATGTCGAATCAAAATCCCCCCCTAGCTGGACGGGTCGCCATCGTGACGGGGGTCAGCCGTCGTATCGGGATTGGCTATGCCATCACCAAACGCCTACTCGAAATGGGCGCGGATGTGTTGGTGCAATCGCTGACCCGCTATGATGCCCAAATGCCATGGGGCGCGGATAACATCGAAACCGTGCTGGCGGAACTCCGCACGATTGGCCCACGTGTCGAGCATCTGGAGGCCGATTTTCTTGACCCCCACGCGGCGGAACAGGTCGTATCCGCGGCGGTGCAGGCCTTCGAGCATGTAGACATACTAGTCGCCAACCACGCCTACAGCCTCATGGGGGCATTGGAGGATTTGACCGCCGAACATATTGACGCGCATCTACAAGCCAATGTGCGCGGCACGTTGTTATTGGTCAAGGCATTCGCAGCGCAATTTCAGAAAAATTCAGGTGGGCGGGTGATTATGATGACCTCCGGGCAGCATTTAGGGCCAATGTCGGGTGAATTGGCCTATATCGCGTCGAAGGGGGCAATTCATCAATTAACCCTGAGCCTATCCGATTATCTGGTGCGGCGTGGCATTACGGTCAACACTATCAACCCCGGCGCGACGGATACAGGTTATGCCGATGCCACCCTTTATGAACTGGTGAAATCGAACTCCCCACAGGGGCGTTGGGGTGAACCGGATGACGCCGCCCGATTAATCGCGTGGTTGTGTACCGATGAGGCCCGCTGGATTACCGGACAGGTCATTAATTCCAATGGGGGCGGCTGGTGAACCATCGGGGTTGACTGCGCGTAATCCAGTCAAATTCAGGCTATATAGGCAGCGCGAGGTCAACAATGGCGATCAAATTTGTGGACGTGATGGCGGATTTCTGGCAATTTTGGTCGGCGAGTGAGGGCCCGCCAGATGCTGAGAAAATTGAGCGCTTCCGCCAATCCGTCGTGGCTCCCTATCAAACCCTGTTCGACTCGGTACAATGGTTTGAAAAGTTACTCCAAGATGAACACCTGTTGGATTATTTCACCAAGATCACCCCACTGATTGACCAAATGAAATTATTAGATACCCAACTCCGCCAAAACTGGGCCAGCGATTGGGCCAAGTTCATCGGCCTTTTTCCCGACATGGCATGGTCAGGCACGGTTTATATGATGCCTTCGCTTTTTTGTTTTGATGGTCGTGTGCAGGAAGTGGGCGGTCAGGTATCCCTGCTGTTAGGGGTGGATGTCATGGCATGGCTCAAACAAACCAACCTGACCCCATTTTTGCACCACGAATGGACACACCTCTATCATGCTCAGGTGGTTCCAGATATTGTCGAAAAACGCCTATTTTGGGCTTTGTGGAGCGAGGGGTTAGCGGTCTATGTCAGTCGGCGGCTAAACTTGACGGCGAATTTCACTGAAATCCTGTTAACGCCCGAATTGGTGACCCGCACCGAGGAACTGCTCCCCAAAATTGCGGCAGAGCTGCTGGACAAAATCGACTCTGAACAACGTGAAGATTATGCCGATTTCTTCTTTGGTCGGATCGAGCGCACGGATATTCCAGCCCGGTCGGGTTACCATATCGGCTTGCGGGTGGTCACTCATCTTTCGGAGCGCTACACCCTCCCCGAACTACTCCGACTGACAGGTGACCCTTTACGCCATGAGATCACGGTAGTCTTGAAGACGTTGACCTATTGCCATAGCTAATGGGCGATTATCAGTCGCCCTCCCTCCCACACTTACGCTCGACCAACGCCGCTCTCGGCAATTCAACCACCCCTGTTTACAATCCGTTGCTGACTACACACTTTTTAAATGTTGCATTTTCCAAGAGAGGCGTTTATGGCACAACAAAAAACGGCCCTTGTCACAGGCATCACCGGGCAAGACGGCTCCTATCTGGCGGATTTATTGCTCGAAAAAGGCTATCGCGTGGTGGGTTTAGCACGACGCTCAACCAACTACCGCTATCCCAACCTTGACCACCTCATCGGCAAAATCACCCTCGAATATGGCGATTTGATGGATGGGGATCGGCTGGCCTCGCTCGTCCAAAAATATCAACCTGATGAGGTCTATAACACGGCTGCCCAGTCCGTCCCCGCCGATAGCTGGACACAACCGATTGTGACCGCCGAGATTACTGGGGTCGGTGTGGTGCGGATGCTTGAGGCAGTCTTGCGCCATAAACCCGACGCACGCTTTTATCAGGCCACCAGCCGCGAGATTTTTGGTGGTGTGCCCTATGAAGTCTGTGACGAAAACACCCCCTTTTCGGCCAACAACCCCTATGGCATCGCCAAACAATATGCCCACCTGATGACCATGAACTACCGCGACTCCTATGGGATGTTCGCATGTGGCGGCATATTGTTCAACCACGAAAGTGAACGGCGCAGTCTGCATTTTGTGACCCGTAAAGTGACGATGGCGGCGGCTTGTATCAAACTCGGCATTAAAAACCCCCCACTCAACGAATTGGGTGAGCCACTGGTACAAAATGGCAAGCTGCGGGTCGGTAATTTGGATGCCGTGCGCGATTGGGGCTATGCCAAAGAATATGTCGAGGCCATGTGGTTAATGCTGCAAAACGACCAACCACGTGATTATGTCATCGGCACCAACACCATTTACACCGTGCGCGATTTGTGTCGGGTGGCATTTGAGCAAGTTGGCTTGAATTGGGAAGAGCATGTCATCACTGACCAGCGATTTATGCGCCCTACCGAAATTGCAGCCTCACGCGGGGATTATAGTCGGGCCAAACGCGAACTCGGTTGGGAGCCACGCACCTCATTTGAAGAGCTCATTCATTTGATGGTCAACGCGGATTTAGCCTTGCTGACGACTTAAATAGCGACGGGTGGGCAACGCAATATAGGCGTTGACTCACCTCGCCCAACATTTTGCACCCTTACGGGGTAAATAACGTATAACTATCTAGAGACACACACCTGTTGATTATGGTAAAAGGATTTTGAGATGATTCAAAGTCGTCAACTAACCAACCGCTATAAACTGATGTTTACCATTGCCTTGCTCATTTTAGCGCTGGCCTTTGCCAATATTTTGCTTTTGCGCGCCTAACGAGGCCAATGATGCAGCTCTATCGCAATCTATAATAGCCCGCAGTTAGAAAATCGGCGCGATGTGTTCGTCTGGCTACTTTTTTGCTGCCCCATTAGCGATGATAGAGCTTTTTTGTGCCCATCCGCTTGATGCTCGATTTCTGGAGATGGTTACCCAATAATGATTTGATAGTTATGTGATTAAATATTCATTTTCAATTATTGAAATAATGCGTGAGATCAAGCGTCTCATAGTTATAGTATTCATGTGAAAGTAATCATTTAATTGCTGCATGAAAATGTCCATATAATTACTAGGCAATTTCTTAAAGGAATAGCCTCCTTTTCTATATAACTCAATCAGTTTATTTATTAACTCGTGTATTTCATCATCAGCGATGGGATCCAACCCAAGAACTCTATCTTCCCATCTTTGTGATAAGGGAGGATCTATTTTCTCAACTTGATCACGCAAGAATTCTTCTGTCATCGTCCAGACAGCAACTATTGCCGGATACTCGCTACCACATTTCTTTAGAGATTCTCGAAAATGACGAAACTGTATCAACAGTTTTCCTAAATCATCTCCACAATTTTCCTTTGTACTTTCCACCTCATCTACAAGAACAATCACAGTGCGGTATCCAGCACGAAACAATATTTTGAAAACGACATCGGTTAGTATATAGCTTTTCGACAAGTACCGAGTGACTTCCTCAAATTGAGAGGCGCTTTCTGGAGTTTGAACAAAATTTAGAAAAGCATCCACGAAATCCTTTGGTGTCTCTGAATCCACAGAAAATCGTTCTTGATGGGGTTTGGTAAATTCTTCGAAAATACTTTTGAGTATCTTAATTATCTCCGCAAAACTAAGCCCTGTCGTTGGGGGCACTACTCCACCTACGACAAGTATCAATAAAGACCACCGAATCATTGTGAGTATTTGGTTTTCTGATAATTCATGGTTTCGATTTCGATATTCTTGGGCTAGTCTCTCGTATATTTCTGTCAATGCATCTCTTAACGTTCCGCCCTGTACTGATATTAGTCCTTGTACTAGACTATACTGAAACTCCGCAGGGTCTCTTAATGTGTTAAGATCCGCCACACACACTAACCCAGAATTCAGGTTGATTTGTTTAACTCGATTTTGAACACTATATACAAGATGAGATTTACCCGAACCAAATCCACCTGTCACAACAAAATCTATCCCTGCGGGATGGAAATTCACATCCTTAATTGCATTTTCGATTTTTGAAATAATACTACGGAAGTTATTTCCAACTGTGATATAGTCGACATACTCAAGCTGATCATCTGAAAATCCCAATTTATATTTTAGATTATTGATAAAAAGCCTGATAGATTTTGTTGACATATTTTCTCGCAATATGCTTTAGTTACGAATTGAGATACTAATACCTTTAATTCCTCGCACAGACTCAAGCCTAATAATACCAGAATTTCTTCTATAAAGATCATTAACAATGACGAAAAGCTCATCATATGAGTATTCACTGGAGGATACTAATTCATGTAACGGTACATAAGTACGTCCTTTTCGACATTGATTGTATAATGCACGAATCATTTGTAATTGCTCCATATCACGATCAGAGATAGAGTTGGTGTATGATGATGTTTTAGGACTGGAAATTGGTTTCATGGATATGGGCGAGGGAATGACCTGCGTTTTTTTCTCTTCTAATGACTCGATTTGCTCGTTTTCTTTGAGTGTTTGGGAAAAAGTGTTTTTCGTTTTATTTTGGTGGCGATAAATCGCATATATATATATACAAATTAGAAATGAAAGACATAACGTTAGAATACTGCATATTAAACACAGTGATCCTGACAAGGGAAATTTCCTCATACAAAAAAGACCCATATATCTATATTAAAGTTAGATTATATAACGCTAAATGCTTATTTGCGAAAACCTAGATAAATTAAATAAAAATAATTATTGCTCCTTGATAAAGCTACCAAATTCCAAGAGAACTGGAGTTTTCCCCTAGCCCTCGACCTGCTGGAAAACTCGCACGAAACTCGATTTTACCTCATGCAGACAGCATGGCGACCTGTTACGGGTCGGGTACGCGATTCAACCCACCGCAATCGCCCCCAGACTTACCCCGATACTCGTCATCTGCGCCTTTAAGACCTCATCAACTTCCGCGGCGACGGCCTGCTCCAAAAGCTCGGTGGCGCGGGGGTGTTTAATCCACGCCAGCAGATAGGTCGTTTGTAGGCGTACCATCTCCGATTCATCATGGCTGCAATCGGCAAGGGCCTCCAAAATTTGGGTGCAATAAGGGCTGGTTTCGATATTGACCCCCACATAGTTGCAGGCATGGAGCAAGCCACGTAGTCGGGCATGGCGATAGAGGCCACTGCTGTTGTGTAGTATATCGGGTATCTCGGCCAGCACGGTGGCTTCTAATAATTCAACCAAACTCTGCATAGCTTCATACTGCACATCAGGGTCGGGGTCGGTCAACAACATCCTACGTACCGCTGCGGCTGCATCGCTGGTCTGGTTCGCCCCCAATGATTCCAGTGACCGTCCACGCACCAGCGGGTCAACGGCTTGCAACACAAGATTCAAAACAGGCACGGCGTCCGGCGTAGTATGTTTGCGAAGCCCAATCGCGGCGGCTTGCAATACATCATCATTTTCCCCGACCAAAACCTGCATTAGCAGTTGCATTGCGGCGGGGCTACCAAAACTGCACAACGCATAAACTGCCCCCTCACGCACCCGTGCATCGGCATCTTGCAATGCTTGCCGCAGCATCGGCTCGGCCACAAACCATGAGAAGCCATCCAAATGACGGGCAACACTGGCCCGAACAGGCGCCGAGGGATGCACCAATGCTTTTTCCATAATCAACCGTGCTTCCCGATCCCCCCGCTGACTCAGCAGGGTCGCTGCATGGTAGCGCAAATTAAAATTCTCGTGTTGCAGCATCTCTTCCGCTGCGGCCAATGAAATTGCTTCAGGGGGTAGATTCGTCAGCATTGTCGCCAACCGTCGTGGCGAAAGCCGCCAAGCCCGTCCGCGTTCCTGTCGCATCAGCATGGGTTCATATCCCGTTGTCATGCCTAGGTCATCCTTTCATCCGGGCCAGATTTATCGCACCAACCCCAACCGATGATCTTTTAATAAAGTCTTGCGTCGCTCCATATCGGTTACGGTCACCAGCAATTGACGGTCAGCGTCCACCGAAAAGGCGGCCTTGATCCTTTCTGCCCCTAACTTGCCAACCGGATCGAGTGGGATTTGGGTGGGCTGGTCATGATTGAGGGGTGCGACCGCCAAATCCTCAGCCATCGCCACCAATTCACCCCCTTGTAGATTGATGGTGACACCTGCCGATTGCTCAGGGTCAATTTCCCCAATCACCAATTCAATACCGGTTTGCTGTTCATGCGCCGCTCCCAAAATCAACTCCACCGGATGCGTCGTGGGGATTTTTAATCCGGCAGGCAAAATTTCATCATAGCGGTGCTGCCCATTTTCCAAATGCCGCAGGCCATAGCTGTGTACTAACGTGTCATCAATGCCCGACCCCACCGCAATTTGCAAGGCCCCTTCAACAATAGCCGTAAAAACTTTGCCCGTGTGCAGGGTGGCATTCGGCAGATAGCGCCGCAAAATAGCTTGGACAGAGGGCATTAACGCCATACCGCCCACCATCAACACGTCTTTGAGATGTTCGGCAAAGATTTCCTGCTGACGGGCGGTGTAGAGAGTCCGCTCGATAACACGGCTAACGGCGGCATCAAAGCCATTTTGGTGCAGCACGGCCTCCAAATCAACACGGGTCAATTGGCGTTCATAGACCACACCTGCCAGTGTGAATTGCAGCAAAGCCGATTCGGTATTCGACAGGGCAATTTTGGCATTTTCGCACGCCGTCAATAGGCTTTGATAGCCCTCCGATCCTTCATCCAAGCCAAGTTCGTTGAGGATGTGGTGGGCTAACCATCGGTCTACGTCACTGCCACCCAGCGCCCCACCCGACTTCGCAATCATCTTGGCTGTTGGGGCATCCCCACCCCGTCGCAAACGATTTAGCCATCCGCCTGTACTGGCTTTATCTTTGGGAAGCTGTACCAGCGAAACATCCAGCGTGCCACCGCCGAAATCAAAGACCAGCACCAGCGCATCCGGCTCTGTAACGGCATAACCAAGCGCCGCTGCGGTAGATTCATCCACGACGCGGATTTTTTCGATGGGTAAGCCATTCACCCCCTCTTGAACCGCCTGCCGCAGCCAATCCAGATAATCTTGGAAAGCGATCACGGGTACGGTCAGTACAATTTCGTCAATCGCGTCTTTGGGAAAAGGCACGCTCGCCAATACCCGCTGAATGAAAGCGCTACCAATCGCTTTATCCGACCAAAGTTGATTATCGAGATAGCGCGGTGCGGGGGCAGGTCGTACCACAATTCCCCGTTTGAAATTACGAAACAGGCGGTGGTCGGCCTGTTGATGGAGGCCTGCTGCAATCACCTGTGCTCCCATCGGCGCATCATGCAGGGCAGCCCCCATATAGACCAGTGATGGCACAATTGGATCAGCAGGCAAGCTTAACTCATCCAAATGAACCAAATCAGCTTGGTGATCGTCCCAATGGGCAACGAGGCTGTTGGTGGTTCCAAAATCAAAGGCGAGTTTGTGTCCCATAGCTCACTTGTGATATACTACGTTCTGATATACGTCATTATTGATATATTACGTTTCGTAATTTTAGTATAGTACGATTCGTAACAAGGCGTGTAGTACGTTGGTACTGTTTAGGTCGGGGGTATGACAAAAATCAAATTAGAGCGTGAACTCACCACACTGGAATACGTGGTGCTGGGGTTCATTTCAGTCGAGCCGCAGTCGGGCTATAGTATCATCAGTACCCTAGAAACAGGTGTGCATCGCTGGAGTGCCAGTCCCGGCGCGATCTACCCCATCCTCAAACGACTGGAACAACTGGAATTGATTGAGGGCGAATTAGAAATCCCCAATGAGGCACGGGCGCGCAAGATGTATCAGTTGTCAGCATCCGGCGCGGCCATGTTGGATGAATGGCTGCTCGCCCCACTGTCGAACCGCGAATTATTGGAAGAACGCGACATCACCCTTCTAAAATTTCTATTTGCGGAAAACCGCCTATCCAAAACTCAGGTAATCGCATGGTTGAAGGCCTATCAGGAAGGCACGGCTCAATATAAAACCGCCCGTGAAGCCTTCTTTGATGTCACCATCGCCCAAGCCACCCCCCATCAGCGGTTAATTTGGGAGGCCACCCTAATGGACATCCAGATGCAAGAACGCTGGATTGAAAAAGCGCTGGCACAACTTAATAAAGAAAGTTGAAGTCCCCAAATGACACCTTTTACCTCCGTTAATGTATAGAGAGAGTGATATGGATACGATATTGCGGTTATTGGTTGGGGGTCTATTCGCCCTCCGTGGCATTTGGATGCTCTACCCCATTTGGCATAAGTGGCGGACGGGCCGACTACTCAACGAGCATGACAGCCGCGCAACCAACGCCACCATCACGTGGGCAGGTCGAGAATCGAAAGGTCTGAAGAACGGCCTCCGTCGTACCTACTATTCGTATACAGTGGATGGGACGCGCTTTGATGGCATAGCAGCGGGTGATTTGTCGCGCCGTGCACCAGAAGGTCTGCTCCCTATTCGTTACCTCGCCGATCAGCCAAGCGTGCATGAAATCGTCAGCACAAGCAACCGCCTGTTCCTGAAATCCTCACTCACCATTCTCTTGGCTGTCACCTTCATCTTGGCAGGTCTTGGTTTTGCCTTGTTTGGCCCGCAGTGATGCCGAAAATCCCCCTACCCATTACGCCGTTCCGCCAACGATTTTAAGCTGTCTTCGGGCAGCACCTCCAATTGAAATGTTTTGGGGGCACTGATCCGTTGGGTCACATAGATACCACGATGCCCGGATGCGAGATAGGCCACCACGCAACCTAACATCAAATAAAGGGGTGCGCCGCCAAATAATTCAATCGCCATCAGCGTACAGGCAATCGGCGTATTGCTTGACCCTGCGAACACGGCCACAAAACCAATTGAGGCCATAAAAATCGGGTCAACCCCCAACAATCGCCCCAACGTATAACCAAGCGTCGAGCCGATCACAAACAGCGGCGTGACCTCCCCACCCAAAAACCCCGACCCTAAAGTAATGACCGTAAAAATCAGCTTCAGCAGAAACGCGAAGGTGACAACCCCCTGCCCATTCAGGCTTTTTTGGATCAGCGGCAGGCTTAGGCCAAGATAATCACGACTGTCCAGTAACAGCGCCAAGCCGACGACGGCCAAGCCACCGAAAAATGGGCGTAGGGGTGGATAGCTGACATTGCGGAAATGCAGCGTTTTGACGGCATGGGTCAACTCAACAAACAGGATACTCGTTATACCAAACAGCACCCCAGCGATTAAAACTTTAACCAGCAGCAGCGGGTCAATTTCGACATTGGGTAGATGGGGATAATGCGAATGTTCAACCCCTAGCGCACGGGTGGTCAAATCACCCACCACCGCCGCCGCCAAACACGGTACAAGGCCATCGTAGCGAATCCGGCCCATGCTCTGCACTTCCATGCCAAACACAAATCCGGCGACGGGTGTGCCAAACACTGAGCCGAACCCGCCGCTAATCCCCGCCATAATCATCAGTCGGCGGTCATCGCCATTGATCTTGAGCAGGCGGCGCAATCCATCCGCCAGACTTGCCCCCATCTGAATGGCTGTGCCTTCGCGTCCGGCTGAACCGCCAAACAAATGCGTAACGACAGTGCCAATCAACACCATCGGGGCCATGCGGCGGGGGATACGGGTGGCATTGGCATTGACCTCTTCAATCACCAGATTGTTGCCTTGCGACGCCGTGCTGCCAAATTGATGATAGATCCACCCCACCCCAAAACCTGCAAGGGGCAACAGGAAAAGTAGGGAGGGGTGATCCAACCGAAAGTTAGTGGCCCATTTCAGGCTGATCAAAAACACTGCCGAGGCAATCCCAGCCAAAACGCCGACCGCCCCACCCAATAATGTCCACTTCCCCAAAAGTTGCAAAAAATCCCCGAAGTCTCGCGGGTGGAAATGAAACAGTTCTTCAAAAAAACTGAGCAGTCGCTTTGCCATAGCCAACCCCTTATTAAACAAAAAAAGCCTCTACCTCAAGTTAGGTAGAAGCCATTAATCTCATGACAAGATGTTACGCGAGCCTCATCGCGGGATTACTCCGCCGCATAGTCTAGCCCACCAACGGTTTAATCGTCAAGCCTAAACTAAAGTGAGTCGAAGAAGAGGCCCTGCATATTACGGATACTAATCAGTTCACAGGCGTGATAGCTGTTGTGGGCGATCATGCTCTGGATGAGATGATGCCGTGTATTCCATTGACCGCTGTCATTCAGGGCCTCATTTAAACCAGCCTCGCTTAGGCCCGCCACATAAGCCGCCAGTTTAGCATTAGCCTCAACCACCTGTTTTTTCGAGGCTTCCCATTCCGCTTCAGATTTCCCCGCACTCGGCCATCCATTCGCTGCCCCTAAAGCCTCATGATCAACGGGCAACTTTTGTAATTGCAGCAAGGCGGCTTCTTGCCAAAAGCGCACATGATTGACCACACCCCATACGCTGTTGAATTTTTCGGCGGGCACGGCGGCAGCTTGTTGGGCGGTCAACCCGTCCATCGCGGCTACAAATGAACTAAACCAGCCATGATCGCTGGTGGTGAACATTTGCTGAAGTGCCTCGGCCAAATGTTTTGCTTCAAACGACATTTTGCATCCCTCTCTTGTAGAATAGTCACTATCAATCAGGATATGGGTGAATGTTGCCAACAGTGTGTCAGCATTTATTTGGGGAGATACGATGAATCGTTTTGACCGAGCAATGGCGATTTTGTTGCTGCTGCGGAACAGCAAAATACCGCTTTCGGCAGCAGAATTATCACGGCGACTAGAGGTCTCCAAACGCACCATCTATCGGGATGTGGAGGCATTGGCTGAGGTGGGTGTGCCTGTTTACGCCGAAGCGGGGCGTGATGGTGGCTTTAAATTAATGGATGGCTATTTCATTTCGCCCATCGCGTTTTCAGTTGGCGAGGCCACCTCGCTCTTGATCGGACTGGCTCTATTAGATCGTCTCCGTGCCAAACCCTTTGCCAATGAGTTGGAGATGGCCCGTCAGAAATTATTGGCGGTTGTCCCCGACTATTTGCATGACATCTTGCGTCAAGCCGAGCAGTTGATTGGGTTTGAAGACCTGCCCTATGATGTTTTTCACCCCGAACCCGCTTTTGCGGAGACAGCCCAATCCGATTTGAGCGAGGCGCAAGTCATTACCGTGTTTCTACAGGGAATCTTAGAGTGCTGTGCCGTCGAAATCACCTATTATTCGCCCTACGGCAAGGCACAGCGTCAATATATGCTCGTTCCCAATGGCATCATTTGGGATCGCAATCATTGGTATCTAGCGGGTCAGAAAATTGGGCACACGGGGTCGCCATCCTTGTGGCGGGCAGATCGGGTCATGAGCATTACCCGTCGGCCCCAACAGCCAATTCAAGCGAATACTCCTTTTCAAGTCACCGACTGGTTAGGGCGCAAGTGGCTAGATGAAGCCATTAGCAATTGGGCGGAGATGTCGCCCGTTGTCATTCGTATGACCCCCACCCAAGCCGAACGTCTGCGCCGCGATTGGTATTTTGGTCATGCCCAATTTGAGACCGTCGCACCCGACGCGGTGTTGATGCGTTATGGCGAAGGCACGCAGGCATGGGTCTTTGAATTACTGCGATGGTTAGGACATGGGGCTGAACTCGTCGAACCCCATGCGTGGCGCGAGGCCTTCATCCAAGAAATGCAGGCCGTTCTACAGACCTATCAGGCTGATTGAAGCGTCGGTTTAGATGCGACGGGGTTGTGCCATGCCAACAATAATGCCGCGATCAGTGCCAAGGCTGCCCCGGCGATAAAAGGTGCCCGGGGGCCAAAACCATCCCACCCACCAACACCCTGCCATAAAATACCCGCCAGCAAACTTGCCGGGAATGCCATCAGACCAATCGTGGCGTTGTAGATGCCATAGGCCGTGCCATGTTGTGTTTTGGGCACCAAATCGGCCACCAATGCTTTAGCCGTGCCTTCCACCGACGCATAGTACAAGCCATAAAATGCGTACACCAGCCACACCTGCCAACCCGTCGCTGTCAGGGCAAATCCCAAATAGATCAGGGCATAGATGGCCCATCCCCCTAAAATCAATCGGCGCCGCCCCACTCGATCTGATAGTGCCCCCAGCGGGCCAGAAAATAGCGTGTAGACCAAATTAAAAGTCATCAACATGCCCAAAATCTCCGCGACATGCAGGCCGCGCCGTTGGGCCAGCAGCACCAAAAAGCCATCGGACGAATTGCCGAGGGTAAAAATCGCCACAATCCCCAGAAAGATTTTAAATTCACGGCTGAGGGGCATTTTGACGGCGGCAGCTTGCCCCGCTTTGGCCTTAGTCACCACCTCACGTGCCCCGACAGCCAACACAAGGACAGCCAATAAACCCGGAATAATGCCAATCAACACCAATGTTCGGAACGTATCGCGGCTTAAATCTAGCGCGTCCGATTGGGTTGCCAACACGACCCCCAGCGCGATACTTAGACCAATAAATGCCCCTGCCGTATCCCCAGCCCGATGTAGCCCAAACGCTAACCCGCGATGTTGGTCATCAATGCTATCGGCAATCAGGGCGTCTCGCGGCGCCGTGCGAATCCCTTTGCCCACCCGATCGGTAAACCGGACGGCCAGCACCCCCCCCCACCCCGTCACCACAT
>JACRBG010000003.1 GCA_016234595.1 Chloroflexota bacterium
GGCGGGATGTTGGTCGAGGGGGATGGCCTGAGGGGTGAGGAGGCTATTTTCGGGAGCGGGTGGGATATTTTCGAGCAAGGCTGCCTCTTAGGGGTGGTTTTCGTATTTATCAATCAGTTCCCAGAACTGCCATTCTGTTAACTCATATTACCGAAAAATCAGCCCAATTTCACCGTATTATCGGAGGGAAATTGAATCTTAAGTGTGTTTATAGCACTCTCCATCTTACTAATCCTGATCCTTGACTCCTGTTCCAAAAAAGTTGCCCTTCGTGACACAATTGTTAAACATGGGCCTGATTGAGGTGATGAACGTGCTGCCAGTGAGCCAGATTTGGACGAACGGAGCGATTCACACCACCGACACATTTGAGATGTTCCTCGACACCATTGCTGCTCGGCAGATTCTCTATTTTGAAGCCGAGCGGGGTTCGGCAATTAGGGTAGGGGAGTTGGAAACGCGTTTTCTGGTAACTGATTCTAAGCACAGAAAAGCGAACTGAGTGGGTTAGACGATGCATGACAAAAAAGATTGGTAGCATCGATTACCCTAAATTTGTGGTTTTTACTTGACAACTTTTCGCAGGCGCGTTATTGTTAATGCAATCTTGAATATAATTTCATAGTTGAATAAATATTCAAGATGATTAGAGCTTAGAGATGGTTGATTAATAAATTAAGAATTAGCGACATGACCCAGCTTGAAGAATTACGCTTGATGGCAAAAATTGCGCACCTCTATTACGAACTCCAGATGAAGCAGGCCGACATTGCTGAACAACTGGATGTCTCGCAAGCCTCTATATCACGTCTGCTTAAACGTGCCGAAGAAGAAAAAATTGTTCGCATCACGGTCAGTATGCCTGCGGGGGTTTATGCTGATTTAGAAGAAGAGTTGCGGGTCGCGTTTGACTTAAAAGAAGTCATCATCGCGCATTGTATGCAAGATGATGATGAATATATTCAGCGGGCTATCGGTGCGGCGGCAGCCTATTATTTAGAGAACACCCTCAAAAAAAATGAGATTATCGGTATTTCCTCGTGGAGTTCGACTCTGCTTCAAATGGTGGATGCCATGCATCCCATTTCTCGCAAGCTGGATGCTCAAGTTGTTCAAATCTTGGGCGGGCTGGGGAATCCTGAGGCGGCCCTGCATGCCAATCGCCTAAATGAGCGTTTATCGCGGCTGATTAACGGCAGCGCTCGGTTCTTGTTGGCCCCCGGGGTTGTTGGTTCGATGGAAGCCCGTCAAATCTTACTTGAAGATCCCTATGTTAAAGCCGTCGTTGATTTGTTTGACGACATGACACTGGCGCTGGTTGGGATCGGGGGCGTCGAGCCATCTAAAATGCTTGCTAGCAGCGGCAATATCTTCTCTACCGATGAACTGGAATTTTTGAAAAACGCCGGAGCAGTGGGTGACATTTGTCTCCAATTTTTCGATGCATCCGGTAAGCCTGTTCGCACTGCCCTAACTGACCGAGTGATTGCCATCAGTCTAGACCAATTGCGTCGGGTCGAGCGTACGGTTGGGCTGGCAGGAGGGCAGCGCAAAACGACCGCCATTCGGGGTGCATTAGAGGGGAAGTGGATTAATGTCCTTATTACCGATCGGTTTACCGCAGAAAGGCTATTGCAGGGGATTGCTCATGAATAACTCAACCCCTCCCTCACGCAGCTTATTGTTGACCATGCTTATATTTATTTTATTGGCGACTACATCCTGCAAAATTGCGACGGTTAGAACACTAGCCGAGGATAAAGAGGCCAAAGCAGGGTTTAACCCCACCAAATATGTGGACGGCATCTGGGGGAGCCAGATAATTCCCACTTTCAAAGAGCAGGCTATCGAAGTGAATGATCTGTTGGCTCAAATCAAGGCCAATCAGAACCGTGCCATTCAAGAACACGGGCACCGAACGGGCACGGGTGCTTATAGCTTTATGACCTATGGGGAAGCAAAAGTGCTGGCCTATGCCGTAGATTTGCGCGTAGGTACTTTGAGTTTGGACTTTGCACCATTTGATGGTCAACCAGATGCCGTTATGCTGGTCGGGCCACTGATCCCCCGACGTAACGATGCAGTACGCGATGCGGTCGGCTTCATCAAGTTTAATGACTTTGTGAATCAAACCGAATTTGCCGAAGTGTCGAACGCCATCAAAGAACACATCCTGACTGATGTCGCTGCCGCCGTTGATCCGGCCACAATTACAGGCAAAACCATCAATTTCTATGGCGCATTCACCTTAGACGACCCCAGCAAAATTGAAATCGTACCAGTCACAATTCAGATTCAGGAATAAGGCGATGGACGAAATCATTTTGCGAGCCGAAAAAGTCCAAAAAATTTATCCCGGCACGGTGGCATTGAAGGATGTTGATTTTAACATCTATCAGGGCAAGGTGAATGTGCTGGTAGGCGAAAATGGGGCTGGAAAGTCTACCCTGATGAAGATCTTGGCAGGGGTAGAGCAAGTCAGCAGTGGCAAGCTGATTTTGAACGGCAAAGAAATTGCCCCCAAGTCACCGCGTGAGGCCGAAGCATTGGGGATTGGTATTATCTATCAAGAGTTGAATTTATTTCCCAACCTCAGTGTGAGTGAAAACATTTTTATTGCCCATGAGGTCACAACAGGCGGGGCACTCGTCAATCATCGTGAGCAAGATCGTCAGACAGCCGGGTTGTTGAAACGTCTTGAGCAGCCGATTAAACCCCGCACGATTGTGGCTAATTTGCGGATCGGGCAGCAGCAAATTATCGAAATCGCCAAGTCATTGGCCCGCAACACCAAAATATTGATTATGGATGAACCCACTTCAGCCCTCAGTAATGCTGAGGTTGAAGTCTTGTTCCGGGTCATCCGTGAACTCAAAACACAGGGCGTTTCGATTGTTTATATCTCTCACAAGCTAGAGGAACTGCTACAAATCGGCGATTATGTCACGGTACTGCGCGATGGACACTTGATCGCGACTGCCCCTATGCGGGAAATTAATCTGCGCTGGATTGTTGAAAATATGGTAGGCCGGGGCAGCGCCGCTGCCTATACCCCTGCACCACACGAAATCCAACAAGAAACGCTCCGGGTTGACAATTTAACCCTGCCCCACCCCGGCAAAGCACAAGGGTATCTGTTAGACCATGTATCGTTTTCGCTGCGAGCAGGTGAAATTTTAGGCATCTATGGGTTGATGGGAGCAGGGCGGACGGAACTCTTTGAGACGTTGATGGGCCTATATCCCCATGCCGAGGGTGAAATTTTGCTGCACGGCGAGCCCCTAAAATCCAAGTCCATCAGCGAACGTATTCGAGCAGGTATGATGCTGATTCCCGAAGATCGTCAACGCGAGGGTTTGGTGCAGACACTTTCGGTTGCCCACAACATGTTGTTAGCCAGCCTGCGCAACCACCTTTTTTCAAGGCTTGTGCTGTCGGGTCGCAAAGAAAAAGCCAGCGTTAACCAGCATATCCAAGAACTCTCCATTAAGGTCTCTAATCGTAACAACCCCATTGGCTCCTTAAGCGGCGGCAATCAGCAAAAGGTGGTGGTGGCAAAGGCCTTGTTGACCTCACCCAAAGTGCTGCTGATGGATGAACCTACGCGCGGTATTGATGTGGGGGCCAAAGAAGAAATTTTTACAATTATGGTACAGCTGGCTCAACGGGGGTTGGGTGTGCTGTTTGTTTCCACCGAATTAAAAGAAGTTCTTGCGATGGCTGACCGGATTTTGGTCATGTCGAAAGGTCGTATTACCGCCGAGATACCGCGCGCTGAGGCTACCGAGGAGGCACTGGTAGCGGCTTCAGCTATTGGTCATGAGCTAGAGAAAGCAGGAGTATAGGAATGGAAAATATTCAAAGCCCGGTGGCTTCCTCCGCCAGTGCAGTGGCCCAATCAAACCGCGCACCGATACAAGCCGTCCTTTTGCAATTACGAGCTTTTATTGCGCTGCTCATCCTATTTGGTTTTTTTGCCGTCTATTCTGATTCGTTTTTGCAGACCAATAATCTGATTATCTTGACTAAGCAGGTTGCCATTAATGCCATTTTGGGCATTGGTATGACCTACGTGATTTTGACCGGCGGCATTGACCTCTCCGTCGGCTCAATTGTCGGCTTATGCGGGATCATCGCGGGTGGGTTGATTAATGAAGGGCTTGTTCTCTCGGTGTTTGGAGTGGTGGTCTACTTCAGTATCTGGATTGTGATGGGCCTGACGATTATCTGCGGCATGTTGGTGGGCATGGTCAACGGCATCCTTGTGACACGGTTTAGTGTTGCCCCGTTTATCGCCACCCTCGGCACATTATATATAGCGCGTGGTTTAGCCCTATTGCGCAACAGCGGTGCGACTTTCCCCAATCTGGTAGGTGATCCGGAACTCGGCAATACGGGTTTTCCAAAATTGGGATCGGGTGATCTGCTCGGCCTGCCCTACTCCATTTGGATTATGGTAGTGCTGGCGATAATCGGCACGTTTATTGCCATGAAAACGCCCTTTGGCCGCCAAATTTATGCGATTGGGGGCAACGAACGCGCTGCCCGTTTGTCGGGGGTACGGGTTAAACAAGTCACCATGCTAGCCTATGTAATTTCAGGCTTTTGCGCCGCCATTGTTGGCCTGATTATTACCTCGCAATTGGTCTCGGCCCATCCGGCCACAGGTGAAAGTTTTGAACTCAATGCGATTGCTGCGGTGGTTTTAGGTGGCACGTCCCTTTCCGGTGGACGCGGCACGATTGGCGGGACGATCATCGGGGCATTTGTGATTGGCGTGTTGAGTAACGGGATGATTATCGAAGGCGTTAGCTCGTTTTGGCAAACCGTGATTAAAGGGGTGGTAATCATCTTGGCCGTCATGATTGACCAGTTCCAACAACGTCTTCAAAAACGTAATGCGCGATAAACAAGCCCAAATAGCCCTTTGAAAGGGGGTGGTAGCGGCAAGTAACCGTACAGGCCTTTTTCGAATCAAGCAAATGCTAGAGATGCACTAGGAAGGGTTCCAATAATGAATAAGAGAAGTTGGTTTAAATTAGTCAAGCTCCTCATTTTAGCAGTGATTGTCTTGGGTGGTCTGGCTCCCAATGGCAATGCGATTAAAGCGCAAGACGAAGCGCCTTTGGTGGTCATCATCACCCCATCGCACGACAACCCATTCTTCAAAGCCGAAGCCGACATCGCACAGGCTCGTGCTGAAGAATTGGGTTATCGCACGCTCGTATTGATTCATGATGATGACCCGAACTTACAAGATCAACACTTTGATGTGGCGATTGCTCAAGGCGCGGCGGCGATTATTCTGGACAATGCAGGTGCGGATGCCTCGATTGCCCCGATTCAACGAGCCAAAGATGCCGGTATCCCCACCTTCCTGATTGACCGTGAAATCAACTCCACGGGTGTAGCCGCTGTACAGCTGGTTTCCAACAACTACCAAGGTGCCGTGCTGGGTGGTGAAGAATTCGTCCGGCTGATGGGTGGCGAAGGCAAATATGTGGAATTGCTCGGTCGTGAAACCGACACCAACGCCGCCATCCGTTCACAGGGTTACAACGACGTCATCGCCGACTACCCTGACATGGAACTGGTTGCGCAACAAACCGCTAACTGGAGCCAGCCTGAAGCCTTCGATGTGATGGAAACCATCATTCAGGCCAATCCTGACATCAAGGGTGTCATTGCGGGTAACGACACCATGGCGCTTGGTGCATCGGCTGCTCTGCAGGCTGCTGGTATGACCGACGTGATTGTCGCTGGTTTTGACGGTAGCCCCGATGTGATGGATGCCATTCGTCAAGGCACGATTCAGGCCACTGTCTTGCAGCCTGTCGCCAATTTCTCCGAACTGGCCGTTGACCTCGCCGACACCTACATCCAAACAGGTGAACTGCCTACTGAAGAAAAACAATCCATTGACTGCATCCTCATCACCCCTGAAAACGTGGATGAATATGGGGTCTTTGCGCCATTGGAAGAAGTTGAATTGCCACACGGCAACGGCGAACTGATTGTGATTATCACCCCATCGCACGACAACCCATTCTTCAAAGCCGAAGCCGACATCGCACAGGCTCGTGCTGAAGAATTGGGTTATCGCACGCTCGTATTGATTCACGATGATGACCCGAACTTACAAGATCAACACTTTGATGTGGCGATTGCTCAAGGCGCGGCGGCGATTATTCTGGACAATGCAGGTGCGGATGCCTCGATTGCCCCGATTCAACGAGCCAAAGATGCTGGCATCCCC
>JACRBG010000023.1 GCA_016234595.1 Chloroflexota bacterium
ATTCCGCCGGGGGCCTATTTGCTACTGTGCAGCGATGGTCTTTGGAATTTGGTAAAACAGGACGAACTGCTTGAAGCCGTAGCCAAGTCGGAAGGCAATACACAGGCCGCTTGTGAAAAACTGGTGGCACTCGCCAATGAACGTGGGGGACGGGATAACATCACAGTGGTGATTGTTCGTGTCTCACCTGCCCAATCATAATAAAACACCCATTATCGAGTGTCGCGCATGGATTCTCAGTATCAACAGTATGACTTATATACCATTTTAGGAGTATCACCGTCTGCGTCTGCCGATGATATAAAAACGGCTTATCGTCAGGCGGCACGGCGCTTCCATCCCGATGTTAACGGGCATGAGGGTGCTTCGCTCCAATTTAAAGATATTAATCTGGCTTACGAGGTGTTGAGTGATGAAATTCAACGCTCAACTTATCATCGAGTTTTGACTAGCCGGGCAGCGACTAAGCGGCCATCCTTTGCGGCACGTTGTATTCCAAGCAGGCGCATTTTGCCTGTCATTAAAGAGTCACAGGTGATGTATCTGCTGTTAGAAATCGTGGCTCGTAGCCCCGGCGACCAAGCGGTCAATCCAAATGAACCCCGCAAAGCCCCGCTCAATATTGCGCTGGTATTGGATCATAGTTCATCTATGCGGGGTGCACGACTTGAAAAAGTTAAAGTGGCCTCTCATCAAATCTTGTCGCAATTGGGCCACGACGATCGGTTGTGTGTGGTCGCATTTAGTGATCGGGCCGATGTACTAGTCAAAAGCGAACCTGTCACCGATCCGGAAGGCATCAAATCACGGGTCAATACGATTGCAGCGGGCGGTGGGACGGAAATTTTTCAAGGGTTATCGGCTGCTTACCAAGAAGTTAAACGATATTTCAATCGTAAATGTGTCAACCATGTCATTCTCATCACCGATGGGCGTACCTATGGCGATGAGCAACTATGCCTTGAATTAGCTGACGACGCCAAGAAAGTGGGAGTCAGTATCAGCGCGATGGGCATAGGCGATGAATGGAACGATGTTTTCTTAGATGATTTGACAGCAAAAACAGGCGGTGGAGCGACTTATGTTAATTCACCGGGGGCCGTCGTTAATTTTTTAAATGACAGGGTACGTACCTTGTCAGAGGCTTTTGCAGAACGCCTGCGTCTAACTGTAGCCCCCGATTCGGATGTTCGTCTTGAATCAGGTTTTCGGTTGTCGCCAAGTGCCCAACCTTTAGAGGTCAAGTCGCAACCGATTAATTTGGGGGCGCTGCAAAGTACCCGCCCAACAAGGGTGCTGCTCCAATTCCAGATGCCCCCCGATATGAAACCGGGGTTTCGCTCAATGGTGCGGTTGGATATTACGGGTGATTTGATTGGCGAAGCTGAACGTTATGAATTTAAGGCAATCGTTGACCAAACAACCGAAGTCTCGACCAAGCCGCCACCGGAAGAACCCCCTAAAACAATTATTGACGCGCTAGGGAAATTGGCGCTCTACCGAATGCAGCAAAAAGCCGAAAAAGCCATTAACGATGGTCAAGTTCAAGAAGCCACTCGACGGCTAGAGAATTTGGCGACGCGATTGTTACAAGCAGGGCAAGAAGATTTGGCCCATATGGCAATGGAAGAGGCGCGGCGAGTACGTCAGACCAGCAAGCTTTCGGAAGAAGGGCGTAAGACCCTGAAGTTTGGGACCCGCTCTTTGATGCTGCCTCCACCTGACGACGATAAGGAATAATCGCATGATTATTTGTAATTATTGTGGAACAGGCAACATGGAGGGGGAATATTTCTGCGACGAATGCGGAAATCCTATCCTCATGGCATTACAAGCAACAGCAACCAGCAACACGGCTGCGATTGGAACCCAAGAATTAAAAAACGCCGCCTCGGCTTTCGATGCCCTAAACACCCGCATCTACGGTGGTACAACAAGCCTTAAAGGGATATCTTCGATTGTGGTGCATGTCAGTGGGGCCACTGAACCTCTTGTGATTCGACTCAAAGCGGAAATGACAGTGGGACGTGCTGATATTCAATCGGGCCATTATCCCGATATTGACCTCTCTTCTTATAACGCAGTAGAAGAAGGGGTTTCCCGTGCCCATGCCACTATGCAATATAACGACAATACCCTCACCTTAGTTGATTTGGGTAGCGTGAATGGAACTTATTTAAATGGGCAGCGCCTTATTCCCCGCCAATCTCGTATTGTACATGATGGGGATGAGATGCGTTTTGGTAAGTTGGTGTTACGTATTTACTTCAAATAGGATGGATATTCACAATGCAGACCCTGTATGTGCATGTTTCGGATGGCGAGGCTATGATGGCTGAGGTCAATGATTTGCCCGACCCGACCCATCAGTTCGTGACATTGGTGAATCCCCGCAAACGGGATGGGAAAGATTTGCCCTTTCTGATGGAAGAAGTCACCCAAATTATGATTCCGTGGTGGCGGATTAGCTATATTGAGATTATGCCAACGGGTGAAGAAGAAGAAGTCATGACCTTCATCCGCGATTAGGCGGTTTACTACAGAAGGATTCGGCTATGAAACCGCAAATGCCACGCTCCATCCCCAAAGAAGCCAAACGGATTCTGGTGGTGGATGATGAGGCTCGGATGATTGATTTCATCCGTATGAATTTGGAACTAGAAGGCTTCCATGTTTTGGAGGCCCGCAATGGTTTGGATGCACTTGAAGCCATTCGCACCAAATTACCCGATTTGGTCATTCTGGACATCATGATGCCACAGGTGGATGGCTTTGAAACGCTGCGCATGTTACGCGAATTTTCGAGCATCCCGGTCATCATTTTGACGGCCAAAAGCGAGGAAGACGACAAGGTGGTGGGGTTGGAGCTTGGGGCGGATGATTATGTCACCAAGCCATTTGGCCCACGCGAACTGTCGAGCCGAGTGCGGGCGGTGCTGCGGCGATTGGATATGCCCGCACCACCTAGTGATGCCATTATGAAAATTGATGACTATCTCAGCGTGGACTTTAATCAACGCGAGGTAATTGTCAAAGGCGAACGGGTCAAACTCCGCCCAACCGAATATCGGTTACTGTATCACCTGATTGAAAACGCCGGATGGACTGTGCCACATGAGCAATTGTTGGCAAAAGTCTGGGGCTATGAATATCGGGATGAGGCCCATTATGTCCGCTTATATGTCAACTATCTGCGGGAAAAGATCGAACCTGACCCCGCCAACCCACGTTATATTTTGACGGAGCGGGGGGTGGGGTATCGTTTTGTGGATTTTCGGAAGCAGGGCACCATGCCTGCCCCACCGCCACCTGAACCAGAGTAGAGGCCCTCTGGATAATCAGGACTAGGCACGTTAAAATGCTGACAACTGAAGCGCGGGAATCTGAGGAGTGAATCGAATGTCGCTGTATAAGGTGCTTGTGACTGGTCCGTTTAGCTCTGGCAAAAGCAGTTTTGTAAATGCGATTTCGGATGTTCCGGTGGTCAGCACTGAGCGTAAAATCACCACTGAGGACAGCGGAATTAAGGCCGAAACAACCGTCGCAATGGATTATGGACGAGTTACGCTTGATGGCCGCCAGCTTCATTTATATGGCACGCCGGGGCAGGCCCGTTTCAGTTTTATGTGGGAGATTTTGGCAAAAGAAATGACCGCGTTCGTGGTGTTGGTGGACAGCACCGACCCCGCTTCATTTCCGGATGCCACCGAGTTGATTGAGAATTTTTATAACATCCACCCTGTGCCTTATTTGGTGGTCGCCAGCAAAGCCGATTTGCAAGGGGCGGCTAGTTTGAATGAGGTGCGGCGGGGAACCCAAGTAGGGCAAGATATTACGGTGATGCCCTGTAATTCCACTCAAAAATCAAGTGTGCGCCAAGTGCTGCTTCAGGTAATCGGCCTTATAGAGCAATAGGAGGCTGCTATGACCGGCAATCCGCGTTTTGACCCGCGACGTGAAATCAATAACGTCGGTGATACGATTAAACGGGCCATGGAAGATGCTTTTTCCTTCGCCGCCAGCCATGTTTATGATGTACCTGTAGATATTTATGAGACGTCCACGAGCGTGGTGGTGGTTACAACGCCGATGGTGGGTGTTGTGCCCGAAAGTATTGATGTGGTGATTAGTGGTGACTTTCTAACCATTAGCGGCGAAACTCGTCCGGATGAGAGCATCCCAGTGAGTGCCTATCTCAAACGGGAGCGACGTTATGGTAAATTCGCCCGACGACTCCACATTCCACGCCCTGTTAGGGATAAAGAGACCACCGCCGAATATAAAAACGGGGTGTTGCGGGTGACACTACCCAAAGCCGAAGCCAGTAATCCAGCTGTGTAAAGGGTTATTGGGGAGACAAGGGCCAAAACACTGAGTCCCCTTCGGTTTCGGTGCTGTGGCATTCCGCGCAATGGCCTACCTCATCCGGGGATTGATAGAGCGTGCCATTGTCCCAATAGAGATATTGCCACGACGACGGGCCATCTTTAATCATAATACCCAACTCGTTACGCACTTCACCTTCTAGCGTAGCGAGTTTTTCTTTCACTACAATCGTGCCAACAGGTAGGGTGCGTGGGCCTTCTTGGGTAATTAACTCACGACCCACATCATTGACATATACGTTGATGTAGTATTCGGCATGAGGGCTAGCAAGATAAGCCTCTTCTTCCGGTGAGGGGAGACGACATAACGCCCACAACGCCGCCGATACATTAAACGGCTCGTCATTCAGGCGCGTCCACGTCTGATATTCCGCCGCAAGTGTTTGGACTTCGTCAAGCTGGAGAACAAAGGGGGTAGGAGTAGAAATATTCGAAGGGTTGTCAGTCTCAAACAAATTTAGGAGGTTGCACGCCAGCATCGCGGGTATCATGACAATCCAAAACAGCAGGATGGCTTTTCGCTCATGCCGATTTTGCATAACAACCTCCTTCAATATTCAATTTTAGGTAAAGCGCACGCTGGATGAATCCCCCACATTAAAGGAGGTAAACTGGCCTTTGACAAAAGCATTTTGACCAACAAGGCTAGATTCAAGCAGGGTATTTTGGATTTCGGCCTCTTCCCCCACAATGGAATCGCGCACGATACTCCATTCAATCTTGCAACCTGCTGAAATGCTTACATAGGGCCCAATCACCGAGTTTTGGATTTTGCAGGAGGGGTCAATGCGGACAGGTGGAATGATAATGACGTTATTAAACTGCACTTGATTGCTGTTATCGCGGCCACCTTCGCTTAAGAGGAAACGATTGGCCTCTAGCACCAATTCAGGACTACCACAGTCCAGCCAATCCGAGACGGATTCGACATCAAACTTCATGCCGTCATCAATCAAATTTTGCAGCGCATCGGCAATATAATATTCGTTTTTGGTCTTTTTGCCTTCTTTAATTTGGCGGTCAATCGCGTCAATCAATTTACGGCCACTGTTGATGTAGTATAAACCAATGACGGCGAGGTTAGATGGGGGTTGGGCGGCTTTTTCGACCACTTTGACGATATGGTGGTTGTCGTCTAACATAACCACCCCATAACGCTGGGGGTCATCTACCTCTTTAACATAGATGACCGCTTCATGTTTGCCATCTTTGATAAGCGAAAACTCGGTCTCGAAGATGTGATCGCCAAACACCACAAAAACAGGTTCATCGGTTGTCAGATGTTCGCGGGCCAGATAGATGGCGTGCGATTGACCCAACATCTCTTGTTGCACAACATATTTGGCGGGAACCTGCTGATGTTTGGTGATATATTCTTCGATTTGGTCGCCTAGATAACCCACGATGAAGATGTATTCACTGACATCTAGGGTGCTGAGTTTATCCAGCAAATGGCCCAATACGGGCTTCCCAGCAACATTAATGAGAGGCTTGGGGCGGGTATAGGTGTGGGGACGGAGGCGCGTACCATAACCAGCTAGGGGAATGACAACCTTCATCGAGTTTTCTCCGTGTAGAAGTTTTCAGATAAATGCGAATTACAGGGCAGGCTGGCGTACATGCCATTCAGTTGCCTGTTCATAGGCATGACCCGCACGCAGCACCACATCCTCACGCATAAATGGCCCCATCAATTGCAGGCCTATCGGTAAATTATTTTCATCAAAGCCACAGGGCAATGACAACCCACAAATCCCGGCAAGGCTGGCGGGGAGGGTAAAAACGTCGCTCAGGTACATTTGCAAGGGGTCATCCGCTTTTTCACCAATGCGGAAAGCCGTTGAGGGCGCAACAGGGGAAGCGATTACATCCACCTGTTCAAAGGCTTTTTCAAAATCCTGCTTAATCAAAGTGCGCACTTTTTGGGCTTTGAGATAATACGCATCGTAATAGCCCGCTGAGAGGGCGTATGTCCCTAACATAATGCGGCGCTTGACTTCTGGGCCAAAACCTTCGCCCCGGGTGGTCTTATAGGTCTCCCACAAATCCGATTGGGTTTTGCGCAAGCCATAGCGCACACTGTCGAAACGGGCAAGGTTTGCCGAGGCTTCGGCTGGGGCAATAAGATAATAGGTTGAAAGGGCATAACGGGTATGGGGTAGGCTAATTTCGCGGATTTCGGCCCCCATCGCTGCGAGTTGAGCAATCGCGGCGCGTACCGCTTTTTCGGTGGCGGGCTGCATCCCCTCAATAAAATATTCTTTGGGGACACCCACTCGCAAACCTTTGATCCCCTGTTCAATAGTTGCCGAATAGTCTGGGACAGGCACATTCATACTGGTGCTGTCTTTGGGGTCATGACCTGCCATCACACCGAGAATGAGGCTTGTATCCTTGACTGTACGACCAAATGCCCCAATCGAATCGAGCGAGGAGGCAAACGCAATGAGGCCATAACGCGAGATACGCCCATAGGAGGTTTTAATCGCCACGACACTGCATAAGGCGGCAGGTTGACGCACGCTCCCACCAGTATCTGTACCCAACGCGCCAGCCGCTAATCGGGCTGCAACAGCGGCAGCACTGCCACCACTTGAGCCACCCGGTACACGCTCGGTATCCCACGGATTGCGAGTGGTAAAATAACCCGAATTTTCGGTGGAAGACCCCATCGCAAATTCGTCGGTGTTGGTTTTGCCTAACATGACAACACCTGCATCGAATAGGCGCTGGACAGCCGTCGCGTTAAAAGGCGGAATGTAACCTGCTAGAATTTTAGAACCGCAAGTCGTTTCGACCCCAGATGTGCTTAGGACATCTTTGATCGCCAATGGAATGCCTAACAAAGCACCGTCTTGACCATTTTGGATCGCTTGATCCGCCGCTTGGGCCGATTCGAGGGCTTGTTCTTCAGTGACACGCAAATAGGCCTTAATGTTTTGATTGAGAGCCTTAATTCGATTCAAATAACTTTGGGTGAGTTCAACTGCGGAAAATTGACCGCTGCGTAGTCCGGCGCGGGCTTCCACAATGCTTAAAGTCGTCAGGTCTGCAGACATAATCTAATCCAGAATCATTGAGGAAATGTTAAATGGCACTTTTGCCAGTATACCACATTCTGCTGTGGGCCAAAGGAATTCGTATTGTAGAGTTGTACCCACTTGAAACTTAAATTTCTCACCCCAGCTGGTGTGAAAATTAATTTACCTGCCCCTAAAGAAAACTTGAAACGATAAGGGTTGTTGTTTAACCTGTTAGCGATACTCTAGTAGGGAGATGCTTAAGGAAACTATTGATTGGGCAAAGGCGAACAACCACGATGTCCATCCAACGTCTGAATGAGGTTCGTAAAGAACTGGAATCAATCGGGGCGCGTCAGCTTTTTGGTGGCGAGTCCATCCAATTAGCCGACAAACCACCACAAGCCGCCCCTGTCAAGCGGGTAGCCATTTTTGCCGAAGCCTTCTTGCCGAAACTCGATGGCGTTTCAAAATCGGCTTATCTCACCTTACAATACCTTGAAAAAACCGGACGCGAAGTGATGGTTTTTGCGCCAGATTTCGCCCCTACCCACGTCAGTTCGAGCCGTGTTGTTCCGCTGCGGTCATTCGGGATGCCGTTTGCGCCAGAGACACGGGTCGGCCTGATGCCCAATCCCGGGGTTGGCAGGCTGTTAGATGAATTTCAGCCGGATTTAATTCATTTATTCAGCCCTGCCCTGCTGGGAGTTAATGGCCTTATAGCAGGGCTAAACCGAAAAATCCCAGTGATTGCCAACTATCAAACCGACTTGCCCGGCTACACCGAACACTATGGCCTTAACTTATTGGGCAAGGGGCTGCGTGATTGGTTACGTACCTTACATAACCGTTGCCACCTAACGCTTGCCCCTTCGCAATACACCTTAAACCAACTTCAAACGTGGGGTTATCATCGCCTGCGGACATGGGGACGGGGAGTAGATGGCAATCGGTTTAACCCCAAACATCGTTCTCAAGAATGGCGTGAACGTCTATTAAATGGACGTGACCCCAACTCGCTCGTTTGTGTTTACGTTGGACGATTGGCTTATGAAAAACGAGTTGATTTACTGCTTGAGGTTGCCAAAATGCCGGGGGTGGCCCTGACGATTATTGGCGATGGGGCCATGCGTGAAAAACTAGAAACCCTGTTTGCGGGCACGGATACCTATTTTATGGGGTATCTGGTTGGTGAAGATTTAGCGTGCGCTTATGCAAGCTCGGACATATTTACCTTCACTGGGTCGAATGAAACCTTTGGGCAGGTTGTTCAAGAAGCGATGGCTTCGGGTCTGCCATCTGTCGTAATTAACGAAGGCGGAGCGGGGGAACTAGTAATTCAGAATAAAACCGGGTATACTTGTAGTAGTGATTCTCAATCTTTCGTTAATGCAGTACAACGATTGAGAGATGATTCGGTACTACGTCAGCAAATGGCGATCCATGCCCGCCAATTTGCAGAACAGCGTCCGTGGGAAACGGTCATGGGTCAGCTTGAGGGGTATTATACAGAAGCGATCATGCTCAATGAACGCCTTAACAGTTTGTATCGTTCTCCCAAACTTGCTCGACTCACATTACCACCCCTTGCTCTGCCAAACTTGGCACGCTGGCGGCCTTTTACCCAGCACCCGGATTTGAAATCAGTCGGTCAACGTCATTGACCGATTATTTTTCTCTCAGTACACTTGCCCCCTTTGGGTGGCCGGGGGGCATATCGGATACAACAGAAACGGAACACTATGCTCAGAACCAATGAACGCACTCACACCTTTAAGTCACTTGATGCTGCACAAAAGAGTGCGTTGAGAATTACCAACTATCAAATTGCCAAAGATCGCTATGTCATCCTGAGTGATGTGCATAAGGGGGACGGTACCCCTATCAGCGACGACTTCCTGCAAAATTCTGAACTGTATATCAATGCTTTACGCTACTACATGGATAACGATTATCGCCTTGTGTTGAATGGTGATATTGAGGAATGCTGGAAAAGTAAGTTCTCGGATGTCATTGCCGCGCATGAAAGCACCGCTTTTGCTATTGAGCGCGAATATGCCAACCTCGGTGAAGACTACTATATGCGGGTTTATGGCAATCACGATGATGACTGGGCCGACCCGCAAAAGGTTAATCGTCATTTGCGCCCGGTGCTTGGCCCCATCAATGTCTATTCAGGTGTGATGTTGGGAGATCGGGTGTTTATTACACATGGACATCAGGGCGACCCCAATGCAGATCGACGGGCATGGTTTAGCCGTCAAATTGTCCGGCATGGGTGGCGTCATATCCAACACGCGACTAAGTGGAAGTTGAATCTTGCGGCGGATAATAATCTGATTTTGTGTAATCGCGCTCGGCATTTGCAAGAGTGGGGCAAAGAAAATCGGGTGATGGTCATTGCAGGGCATACCCATCGGCCCGTGTTTCGGCCACTCTCAAAACTGTATTTGCTACGGGCTGTGCATGAATGGCTAATCGGCTATCAAGAACAAACGACCGATGCCAATATGTGTCGGTTGCTGCCCGCCGTGATTGAGCAAATTCATCAGGTCATTCAAATCTTTGATGATGAAAAACCCAATGACTATCTGATGGATAGCGTACCGTATTATATGAACGAAGGCTCATGTGTTCATACCAATGGGATTACGGCAATGGAAATTGACCGAGGCGAAATCCGTTTGATTCGCTGGGACCGGGCAAAGGAAACGGCTGAAAAATCGCTTGTGCCCTATCACCTCAACCGCAAAGTCTATCAGAGCGGCGATCTGGGGGAAATCCTCTCCAAACTCAATATCATGGCATCCTTGCCCGCAGGAACACATACCCACAGCCATGTACCCTCAACCTTGCAAGAAATTGGGGCACTGACGGGATTGGCAAATTTGATGCTGCCCTGATCGCATTATTCTAAGCAACACATGATATGGCAGCAGGCAGGCGAAATTTCAGTCGCGTGCCGTTTTTTGTTTTCATTTTGGGATGGATTGGGAAGGCTCTCTGAAAAAACCCGCCCCGCTGGTGAACCAATCAACGATATAAGTAAGGGGGTGTTGACCATTCACCAGCAGAAGTAAGCGGTAGAGCTAGAGTTTAGGAGGTACTCTCAAGATACCACGTAGGTAAGCGTTTAATCATTGTCATAAGTGACCAATTACTTGTGAAAAATTTCGTCAAAAGTCACAAAAGCCGCATAAAATCAACTTTGTCTAATCGCGCAACTAAATTACTTGCCTTTCATTTGTGAAGTAGCCACAGATTTTGGTAAAATCGTACACATATACTTAGCCTCATTTTAGCTGGGATAGCACTTTTTATGGAACAACCCAAACGTTCCCCCTATGGCCCAATCATCGCCCTTATTTTTGCAGCAGCGTTATTCGTTGCAGGGGGCATTTATCTGCTACGAGAACCCAAACACACGACGGTTGAAATTATTCCCCCACAACCGACTGCCACCGATTTGCCAACCGCAACCCCAGCCCCATTGGAAATTTATGTGACCGGGGCGGTACAAAATCCGCAAGCCCGCCTTACGCTACCCATTGGGAGTCGAGTTGAGGATGCAATCGCGGCAGCAGGGGGTGCGTTGGAAAATGCCGATTTGGATGCGGTCAACTTGGCGCAGCGTTTGCAAGATGGTGACATGATTTTTGTGCCCACATTACCAGCCGAAGCCGAAGATACGGACGGTAATCCAGCCCCGACGCCGAATGCGCCGCGGGTAGTCAATATCAACGAAGCGACCCTTGATGACCTCGATGCTTTGCCGGGGATTGGCCCAACGACCGCACAGGCGATTATTGATTATCGCACCGCCAACGGTCCATTTGAGAGTATTGAGGAATTGTTGGAGGTGGAGGGAATAGGGGAAGGCACACTCAATAAAATTCGGGATTATGTGACAGTTGAACCCTGATCTTCAGAGGGTGTTTCCCAAACAAACGGGGGTTTGATACGCCAAAAAATCACTAGATTGATTACAGTCACCAAACCCCACCATAAACCAGTCAAGATTTCGGGTTGCGTGCTGCCCCTGACCAATAATTCTTCGGTGCCAATGACCATCGCACACCATAAAATGGCTTGAAAAATCCATGACGCCTCGTTGCGTAAAAAGGTTTGCAGCACCATCCATGACAAGGTGATGTGGAGGCCTAACGGCGCAAGGGTGCTAATCATTTCCCCAAAGGCGTTTCCCCCAACTTCAGAGAGATCAACTGGAGCCGCCCCCTGTTTGGCTAAACCTAGCACCACCCAGATTACCCAGAGACCCACAAAACTCAATTCGGGCAGCGCATGGCCGATGCCGATGAGCATAGCCTGTGGGCGATAGACCGTGCTGCGTGCTAACCTTGCATAACCAAATGCGCGAGCGCCAATATCGGTAAAACTAATCACCAAGCCAATAATAGTCGAGCCAATCAACGGAGAATTGAGGAACGGCCCATTTTGCAGAACCCAGAGAAGCGCCGTCCGTATAAATAGTGAGAGACTAAAGGTCATCCCACCGACCACCAACAATGGATAACCCACCTTATAGCGGCGGTGCAAAATTTGGATCAGGGTAAAGGGCAAGCCAAAAATTAACGCAATAAAGATTAGATGCAATACAATTACAATCATAATTCTCGTCATCTCAAGGCACGGTTTAGACTGCTATAATAACAGAGAAATGCCCTGTTGATTTTTAGAATTGAGGAGCAAGTCCAACCGTGCCAAAGCAAAACATCATCGCCGCCTATGAACGTGCCCGTAGCAAATTGCTGCGTGCAATCGAGGGGCTATCAGAAGAAGAAATGCTGATACCGGGGGCCGTTGGCTATTGGTCGGTCAAAGATGTGTTGGCGCATTTGACAGCGTGGGAATCCGAGCTCATTACCGGATTGGTGCATGTCGAAAATAAGAAAAAAGGTGCGCCCACTGTCGCCACCATTGAAGACATTGATGAATGGAATGAGGAACAATACCACACCAGCGCGGCCCGTGAATTGGACGTGGTGTGGGAGGATTTTCAAGGTGTTGCCAAACATTTGATTGAGGCGATTAACGTTTTGGATGATAAGGCCCTCGATGATAATCGGTCTTTCCCTTGGATGGAAGGCGAACCGCTGTCATATTTGATTTATGAAAATGCGATTTGGCATGAGGAAGAACACGCCGAAGATATTATTAATTGGCGTAATACGGCTGCGGATGAGCCAGACGAGTTCGATGAGGATGTTGAGGAATGAGTGGTGTATTGGTAAATAATTCATTGGTGGAGATAATTCATGCCGCCCATACCCACGCAATTTGGGCTGATTTGAGTGATCTGGGACGGGTGATTTGCACTGACCGTGACCGCCTTGATTTGATTCATCGGCTTTCGACCAATGACACGCTAAAACTCCAAGTGGGTGAAGGCTGTTCAACAGTGTTTACCACTGCGATTGGCCGCTTGGTGGATTGGGTGGTGGTGTTAAATCGGGGTGAACAAGCGTTGATGATTACGAGTCGGGGGAAGACTGACCAGATTCGTGGTTGGTTACAACGTAATGTGTTTTTTAATGACCGCTTTCAGTCCAAAAATGTCGGCCAAGAATTAGGCCAGATTGGTATCTTTGGAGCTTATAGCGCCGAGCTGGTCAGCCATTGGTGGGCAGGAGCTGAAACACTGCCTCGCTATCATTTTTTGGAAGCCAGCCTAGATGAACAGAAACCAGCCGATAAAACGTTGCTGGTGCGTGTGCCGGGGTTAGCAGGCGATGGCTTTTGGGTTATCGGGACACCGGGGACTTTGGAAAGTTTCAAGCTCCAACTTGCTGAACATCAGGTGATTGAAGCCAATGCTGAGGCCATCGAGGCGCTACGTATTGAAGCAGGATTACCAGAGAGCGGCCATGAGCTGACCGATGATTATATCCCGCTTGAATTAGGCTTATGGGATGCGGTGAGTTTTCATAAAGGCTGCTATATCGGGCAGGAAATTATCGCCCGAATGGAAAGCCGGGGGAAATTAGCCAAAATGCTGGTCAAGGTCGAAATCGAAGCGCCTGTGCCAGTTGGGAGCATTTTAAACGACCCTGCTGGCAAAAATGCAGGTACATTGACCAGCGTTGCCAGTATGCCTTCGATTAATGGTCAAACAAAACAGATTGGGTTAGCAGTGGTCAAATCCGCCCATGCAAGCCCAGACACGTCACTCAATATCACACTTGAAAATGGAACCAACGTCGCGGTCAAAATTCTCGAATTGGCAGGCGTCTATTCGCCCGTCCATTAGGCAAAGGGAAAGTCCATGCTGCGCTGCCTCGGTCAAATTTTAGGGTTTATGCTGCTTGCTACGCTTGTTATCTGGATACCTTGCGCGGTTTACGTACTGGTATCGTGGGATTACATGAGTAAAGAAAATACTTATACCCAACTCGATCGGGAGTTTTATGAAAAGCTTCGGCCATTGGTCATCCCAGCATTTTTACAAGCCCAAATCAATGGCGCAGATGATGGGTCGGATACTGAACGCAATTTAACACTACTTCGTGAAGCCATCAATAACACTGACGCGGATGTGTGGGATAATATCTCGGCAGATTTAGTGTCCATAGATCGGGTACAAGAACAATTCGAGACGAACGCAGTTGTAGCAGTCGAGTATTTTAACGATAAGCGTGAGTATTTTGACGTGACTTTTGATTCAGCCACCTTGCGGGAAACCCTGAATGGGCCACAAGGCAGTCAGGCTATTGTCCAAATGATGGATTCATGGGACAACTGCTCACCTAGCCAAGAAACCGAAGTTAATGACTATCTGGCAGGCACAGCTGATAGCATTCCATTTTGCCAACCACGTAACCCGACGGCACAACAAGCCTTGCAACAAAACCTCCAAGGCTATATGAACTTACTGGCAGACAGCCTGCCCGACCAGTTTATCTTGCGGAACGAAATCACCAATCACCAAACTTCTACGCTTAAAGAGGTGGATCAATCGTTTGAGGAAGTTCGCAAAGGAGTCTTGTTTTTTGATCGCCTATTGCCATTGGCTGGACTAGTCCCCTTGATGCTATTTGCCCTGTTGGTGATGGTAGCTGTTCGTTCGTTTAAAGACTTTTTCTTGTGGGGGGGCCTCACCCTTGCCATCAGTGGCTTGTTTGTTTTTATTCCCCTCTTTGCATGGCTAAGTAATCTTGTCAGTTCGCCGCAAGCTATTACGACGAACCCGCTTCAACAACTGGCTGGCGATGCCATTATCGCGTTTCAGCGATCCATCGCACAGGATATGTTGGGGCCTTTGGGGGTCTTAGGCATTGGGATGTTGATTCTGGGGGTCATGGGAATTGTCATCGCCGCGGTAGTGCGTGGGCCAGAGGACGAGCCAGAGCAGCAAATGTTCTATTTGACACCTAATCCGAACATGGGCTATCCACAAGGGCCGATGATGCCACCGCCGACACAAACACTGGGCAGCACACCCGCGCCACGCCCCACGCCGCCGCCAGTACCTCGACCTGTGACGCCACCGCCAGCGCCAAAACCGCCCACTGATTCGCAAGAATCAAATATTGTGGTGGATTTTGGGGATGATAAAACTATCACCCCGTCCGATAGCAATCCTTTTAAGGATGAAGCTGGTCAAGCCTAGCAGCCAATATATGGAAATCATAAAGAGTAGGTCGAGATGACCTACCCTTTTTGTTTAGGGCTTAAAAGCCTTCAAACGATCTTTAAAGGTTGCACCAAACCACAGGTGGAAAAATCGGCGTAAAAAAGCACGTTTGAAGGGGGTATAGGGTAGCCAAAAGAGGTCAAAACCAAAGGGGATACGGAAACGCTCGACACTAAATGTTTGGGCATAGGTGGCATCCATTAGCCCCTCTATGCCGCGTGTCCGCCCATAACCACTGGATTTGATACCGCCCCAAGGGGTTTCGGGAGCAGACATGGAGACCACATGGTCGTTCATGCTGACCACACCAGCCTCAAGTTTTGCCATCACCCGCTTGCCACGTTCGACATCTTCCGTCCACACGCTACCTGTCAGGCCATATTCAGAATCATTGTGCAGGCGAATGGCCTCTTCTTCGCTGTCCACCGGAATGACCGGAATAACCGGGCCAAAGGTTTCGCGCTGCATCAATTCCATATCAGCCGTAACGTTGGTGACAAGCGTGGGAGCAAAAAATCGTTCACCTCCGTCGCCTTTGGGTTCACTAAAAGTAGTAATGGTCGCGCCTTTAGCACGTGCATCCTCAATCTGATGCTGGATAATTTTGACCTGCGCCTCGGTAATAATCGCGCCGTAGGTAGATTGGGGATTACTGTCAGGGCCGGGTCGGACATGCTTGTCCATATAATATTTCATGCGTTCAATCAATTGGTCAGCCACCGGACGCATCACATAGACACGCTCGATGGAAACACACATCTGGCCCGCATTTAAGACACCTGCCCATACCAACCCCCGCGCAGTGCGGTCAATATCGGCATCTTCCAAAACAATCGCCGCGTCTTTGCCGCCCAATTCCAAAGTTACAGGAATCAGTTTTTCGCCCGCTTTGGTCGCAATTTTGCGCCCGGTGACCTCACTCCCCGTAAAACAAATTTTGTCGGGGTGGGCATCAATCAAGGCCGCGCCGACATCACCATAGCCATGTACGATTTGAAACACATCTTCGGGAAAACCTGCTTCATAAATCGCTTTTTTAATCAGTTCGCCTGTCTGCGTTCCATACTCGGAAGGTTTGTAGAGAACTGTGTTACCTGCCACCAAGGCCGTCATGATGGGGGTGAACGATAACAGGAGGGGGAAATTCCAAGGGGCGATCACCAAAACGACCCCATAGGGTTTACGAACGATTTTTTGGCGACGATAGGGCAGCAGCATGACATAGGTTTTACGCGGCTTGAGGGCTTTCTTGGAAACTTTGACATAATATTCGGCCATGCCAAAGACATCAATCATCTCGATACGGGCTTCATGGGCTACCTTACCCGCTTCATCCACCAACATCTGAATCATGGCTTCATGATTGCGGTAAATGGATTTTTGGAGATTGCGGAGGAGCTTCACCCGTTCCTCAACCGGACGACTGGCCCAAGCAGGTTGGGCAGCCCGAACCCGCTGCATTATGGTTTGGATGTCTTGGGGTGTTGCGAGGGGGACTTCACCCAGTACGGCTTTGGTGACCGGGTTGATAGATTGAATGATTTTCTGTTCACCATCGGTACGATGCCCATTTTCAGGGTAGAGGCCCTGCAATGGCAGTGTTGTTGAAGCAGTCTGCTCGGTCATACCCTTTTTCTCCTAAACCACTGTACCACCACATACAAACATACAAAATGTGATTATAGACAGGGGTAGGCAATTCTGCCACGCGATTAAACCTGCTGAAAAGAGTAGAGCAATCGCAACGCTTTCGAACACCAAAAAACGTTGTGGAAAACCGTAAATAGGCATACAATGCCCTTAAAATATTGGTTTCTTCAAGTAAGGATTCAGATGCTATGCCGTTACGTGCAAAACACCGTAGTCGCTTTCTGATAGTTTTTCTATTGCTATCAGCGGCACTGGTGCTTGGAGCGTGTCGGCGTGGGGGAAGTAAGGGTGATGAAGCCCCTACTTCTGTCCGGTTCCCCAGCATTACACCCGGCGGAACTTCCACGCAAACCATTCAAACACCATCGCCTTTTCCTTCACCCGGCCAAACGGGACCAACCCCAACTAAATTTGCGGGCTTTCCAAGTGGTGGTGGAGTCGCCACCATTCCATCGAATTTACCGAATAACATCCAAATCACCTCGCCTGTCTTTGGGCAGCAAATTCAGGGATTTGTGACCGTTTTTGGGAGTGCCAGCCACCCCGATTTCATCCAGTATGCGGTGGAATTTGGGCCAGACCCAAATCCCGGTGGTTTGTATTATCCTATTACCCCTCAAGCCGTTACTGTGCCGGTCTTTAACAGTGCCTTGGGTGGCTGGAATACCAGTAGTTTGCCAGACGGACAATATCAAATCCGGCTGCATGTGTGGTTGAAGGGGGGGCGTGAAGTCAACAATGTGATTGTAGGCGGGTTGCAAGTTCGCAATCGGCTGCCAACCAATACCCCACCCCGTATCAACAATAATCCGGTGATTAGTCCAATCGCACCACTGACCTTGCGCCCCGGCATCTCGGCGACAGTGGCCCTCGGCATTTATGACCCAGACAACGATGCAACCAGCTTCTTTGCGACGACTGATAATGTCAATGTGGCAACGGTGAGTCCGGTTGGGCAGGCGATCACCATCCAAGCCAAAGCAGCAGGTATCGCAACCGTTACTGTGCGGGTGACAGATGTACGCGGTGGATCAACGCAAACCAGCTTCCTTGTAACGGTGCAACAGACGACCACCACCAATAATCCACCCATTATCGCCCCTATCCCCAATCAAATTATGACACAGGGGACGGTGATTACTGTGCCAGTTACCATTAGCGATCCTGATGGTGACCCAGTGACATTCACAACTACCAGCGCCTTACCTTCGATTTTGTCGGCTACCAACGGCACGGGCCAAACCGTTATCCTTTCGGCGCTGAACGCGGGGACAACTTCCGTTACCCTCAATGCTAGTGATGGACGCGGGGGAACCTATCTGTCGGTTTTCTCAGTGGTGATTAATCCCAAATTGACCACCAATAACCCACCAGCTATCGCAGCGATTCCAAGCCAATCTTTGAATATTGGCGAAAATCGTGACCTGACCTTGAATATTGGTGATCCCGACGTTGGTGATGTGTTAACCACCAATGTCAGCAGTAACAACGCCGCCGTAACCGCGACCAAGAATTCGAATACTTCAATTCGGATTACTGGGGTAAGCGCGGGAAGTGCCCAAGTGACCGTGACGGTCAGCGATGGCAAGGGTGGCAGTGCATCCGCCGTGTTTGGCGTGACAGTCAATGCTCCACCGCCACAAAATCGCCCACCTGTGATTGCCGCAATTGCCGCCCAAACTATCAAAGTTGGGGATAACATCACGGTCAATTTAAACATCAGCGACCCTGATGGCGACAAGCTGACCTATTCAGCGACCTCGACGGATGCGGCCATAGCGGGTGCGTCAGCAGGTGAAAACAATACGATACGAGTCAATGGAGTAGCGGTTGGTAAAGCCAATGTCACTGTCTCAGTGGGCGATGGACGAGGTGGCAGCACCTCAACCAGTTTCGCAGTACAGGTTGACCCTGCGACCGTAGCTAACAAACCGCCAACGATTGCAGCGATTGCAGATATGTCGTTGACAGCAGGGCAAAGCCAATCAGTTGATTTCGTGGCCTCCGACCCCGATGGTGATGCGTTGAATATCAATGTCGCATCGGATAATGCGGGGGTGGCAACGGCGATTCGGGAAGACGGCCAAAATCGAATTAACGTAGCAGGCGTGGCAGGCGGTACGGCCAACATTACTGTGTCTGTAGATGACGGTAAGGGTGGTACGGCCAGCGATACCTTTGTGGTCACTGTCACAGCACCAAATCAAGCACCAGTGATTGCGGCAGTTGGCCCACAAAACTGCCTACCCGGTCAAAGCCTAACAGTGGATTTGACAGTCAGTGATGCTGACAATGATACGGTCACGATTGCTTCAACCTCAGATAACAGCGGCGTAGCAACCGTCAACGCTTCTAGCGAACCACTTACTATCGGGTGTGTGACACAAGGCACGGCCACGATTAGCGTCAGTGGTTCGGACGGCAGGGGTGGCACTGCTAACATCAGCTTCGGGGTAACGGTTGGGGCACCACCAAATCAAAACCCGACGATTAATGGTGTGGGTGGTCAAACCTGCAATATCGGCGACACGCTCAATATCCCGGTTAGCTATAATGACCCCGATGGTAATACGATTACAGTCACGGCAGGTTCAGACAACGCCGGCGTGGCAACGGTTAACGCGACAGGTGAACCATTGACCGTTAATTGTGTCAGTGCAGGATCAGCCAACATTACCGTTAATGTTGATGACGGCAACGGCGGCACGGCCTCGACTTCATTTGGCATCACCGTCAACCCGCCCGCCAATCAAAACCCGACCCTTAACGCCATCAGCGGCCAGACTTGTACGGTTGGCGATACCTTGAGTGTCACCCTCAGCTACAGTGACCCCGATGGTAATTCCATCAATGTGGCCTCGTCGTCGGATAACTCCGGTGTGGCAACTGTCAATGGCAGCGGTGAACCGCTGAGTATTTTCTGTGCCAGTGCAGGCTCGGCCAACATCACGGTCAATATTGATGACGGCAACGGCGGCACGGCCTCGACTTCATTTGGCGTCACCGTCAATGCCCCGGCCAATCAAAACCCGACGCTTAATGCTATCAGCGGCCAGACTTGTACAGTTGGCGATACCTTGAGTGTCACCCTCAGCTACAGTGACCCCGATGGTAATTCCATCAATGTGGCGTCCTCGTCGGATAACCCCGGTGTGGCAACTGTCAATGGCAGTGGTGAACCGTTGAGTATCTACTGCGCCAGTGCAGGCTCAGCCAACATCACGGTCAATATTGATGACGGCAACGGCGGCACGGCCTCGACTTCATTTGGCGTCACCGTCAATGCCCCGGCCAATCAAAACCCGACGCTTAACCCAATTGGTGGTCAAACCTGTAATGAAGGGGATACTTTGAGTGTCGCCATTAGTTACAGCGACCCCGAAAATAATCCGATTAGCGTTAGCTCGTTCTCGGATAACCCCGGTGTGGCGGATGTCAATGCCAGCGGTGAACCTTTAAGTGTCACCTGCTCAACGGCTGGAAACGCAAATATCACCGTCAATATTGACGATGGTAACGGGGGTACAGCTTCGACTTCATTTGGTGTTACGGTCAATGCCATTGCACCGACCTTTGATGTCACCCAGTATCCTGAACTGCCCGACATTGGGGCACTACAAGGAATTGGTCAGGTCTATAACAATGGTCAAGGGCAAGGCAAACGCAACAATGTCTTCTCGGTGGCTGGCGATGATTCAGTCAATGGGCCAAACTTCTTGAACGATGTTGCCACCATTCAATATGGCAACTATGGCTATCTGCAAGCGACGGTAGATTTCTATAACGTCCAAGCCGCCCACGACACAACAGGCGACACGACGACCAGTTATTACGTTCAAAGTGCGGCTAGCGGGGATGGATGGACAATTGACCGTTTGTTCGACTCCACCTATGCCAACAGTGCCATTTGTGCCCCGGGCCAAACGCCACTGGACTGCGAATTGGCTTTGTCACGGCCTGCGGTTTTGTTTATCAGCTTTAACCCAAGCAATGCTACCCAAACAGCCCCAGCGCAGTTTGAAGCCTTGCTGCAACAAGCCGTCAATACAGCACTCGCTAACGGCACCATTCCCGTCTTGGCGACCTTGCCAAATGATGGCTTTGTTGATGCAGGCACACTTGCCCAATACAACGAAATCATCGTTACGATTGCCACTGACAACAATGTGCCGCTATGGAATGTGTATATCACGATGCAAAACGCCTCCAACGGGGTGTATAGTGTCGGTGGATCAGGGGCAATGGATTTCAACGATGGCAGCCTATCCAGCGGTGTGAACCGTCGGAATTTGGCGGCGTTGCAAATCCTCGACAGCATCCGCCAAGCCCTATTCCCATGATATTCCACGCCTAATTCTCGACGCCCTTCTAACCAATGGCTAGAAGGGTGTTTTTTTTTCGGCGACTTGCGCTATACTGCGATGGCCTATTTATCAACTGGAGTCAGTAGTTATCATCACATTTATGAGACGCTATACCAATTGGACAGTGGTTCTTATCAGTGGACTTCTCGCAGTGGCTGCGGTCACCTCGACCTATTGGGTTCCCAAAGTGCAACCGTCGCTGATTGATACCAGCAGCGACACTGACAAATTTAGCTGTGCCGACTATATCAATGGTGACCAATGCAATACGCTGCGGGAGACCTATAAAACCAATCCTGAGCTGGCATTGGCCCAGCAAGCAGCCCTTGACCCTGATGCAGAAAAAGAAGTGGCGAACGAAGATACGCTCAGTGAAATTGCCGAGAGTATGATGGAAGGGACATCGGATACCCCAACCACCACAAAAATCAAGAGCGGTACATTCAATAGCTTTGATGCTGTTCGCGGAGCCGAGGGAAATGCAACCATTTATGAAATCGCGACGGTGGATGGCACACTAGTTAAACGGATTCTGCGTTTTGAAAATGCCTTTGACCGAACTTTCCGCATAATCAATGGGCCAGATTTGTATGTCTACCTTAGCCAATCCCAAAATCCGCTGACCATTGACCAGATGAATGAAGGCACTTTGGGAGCAGTTGAAATCAGCATCATTAAGGGCAATATCGGCGAACAAAACTATGAACTGCCCTCTGACCTTGATGTGACGCAATATAACAGCGTAGTTATCTATTCCAAGCAGTACAACCTGTTGTATAGTGTGGCCCCGATTGTAGGGGTAGCCAATTAGAGGCGGGCATGGGTGATTATTTGGTCGTTTTAGTCACGGCGAGTTCGGAAGAACAGGCACGTAAAATCGCAGGTGAATTGTTGGCGAAAAAGCTCATCGCCTGCGCCAATCTGGTTCCCGTGCGCTCGATGTTTATCTGGCAAGATCAAGTTCAAGACGAGGCCGAAGTCTTGATGATCCTCAAGACCACCACGACTGCTTTTAAAGAAAAGTTGGAGGCCGAAATCAAACAACTGCACAGCTATGAAGTGCCCGAAATTATTGGGATGCCAGTTGTGCTGGGGTCAGCGGAGTATCTGAAGTGGATTGGGGATAACATAACGGGGCTATAAAACAAAAAACCGGCCTTACGCCGGAAATTGATTGAGCGGGCGACGAGATTCGAACTCGTGACCTTCTCCTTGGCAAGGAGACGCTATACCACTAAGCCACGCCCGCATTTCATTTTGTTAACACACATAATCTTAGCGTGCAATTGCTCGAATGTCAAGATCATTCCTAAAAAAAATCTGTGTTTTGTCGGGGGGTGGATTCAGCCTGCTTGTGCTATTGGTTGCCTGCCATCCAAGCCTACCAGCCGCCGCGCCACCGACCATTCAGCCCACCAACACACTGCCGATTTTGAGAAGTGAGTTGACACCCATCAGCGTTGAGACGGCCACACCTATGCTGCCGGCTGGATATGTGGATGCGGCCTATGTTTTGGATGGCGTGTGTTATGATGCCCTGCACATCATGGTTGGCACACCAATCGTGTTACGCTCCCAAGCTGACCTTGACCAATATTTTAATAACCTGAACAGTTTAGGGGTATGTGAAGGGGTCATGCTGGCCCCAACCTTTGATTTTTCGGGGCAAATCTTGGTTGGGCAAATCCAAATGGGGCAAGGCTGTGATGCCAATTTATATCCCAGTCCGCCCACAACAGATACACAAGTGCGAACGGTCACGATTTGGGTACAATTTGCAGTGACACCCGACTGTGATTACGAGGTGATGGGGATTTTTCTGATGGCAATTGCCCCTCCACCCGATGATTACCAAGTCGTGGTGACGATCCAGCCCTAACCAAGTGGGAGAACCTAATGATGCAAATCGCGTGTCATGCGTGGGCCTATAACAATTTACCGTTGCGTGAGGCGATTGGAACCATTGCGCGGCTCGGTTTTCGTTCAATTGATTTGGGTACTGGCCCGCATATTGATGTGATTGAGGCCGCCCGTAATCCTGAAAAATATGGGGTGGCGGTACGGCGGGTGGTCGAGGATTTTAATTTGAACGTCACGGATTTGTATTTGCTGTTGCCCCATGTCAATGCCCCTGATCCGGCTCGACGAGAAGCTCAACTACTGCTTTTTCGACGCCTCATTCCATTTGCGATTGAGCTAGGCACGCCGGGCATCACGGTATCACCGGGGTTGATTCAACCCGATGGGCCAGAACATAGTCTTGCCCGAACCGTACCAGCCTTACAACGTATTGTAGACACCACCGAAAACACCGATTTACGTATTTCTTTTGAACCCCATTTGGATTCATCCGCTGCCACGCCTGAAAATGCCATCTTGCTGGTTGAAGCTGTGCCGGGATTGAGTTTAACGCTGGACGTGGCCCATTTGGTGACACAGGGGATTACGTGGCGCAATATCCGCATGTTATTTGAACACACAGCGCATGTGCAAGTGCGACAGGCTCGCCGAGATCGGCTGCAAGTGCCCTTTGAAAAAGGTAAGCTGGATTTAGAGCAATTGATGGTTGATCTGGCTGAAGCCGATTATCATGGGGTGGTTTCGGTGGAATATATGACCACGTTTGGGTGGCATGGCATGATGGAAGTCAATATCACGCAGGAGATCGTTAAGACACGGGATGCCCTGCGTGATTTGCGGTTGCAAGTGCTGCAAGAATAGCCTATTGCGGTGAGGCAGGGGCCGTCACCCATGCCGCCATCGCATCAAAATCCGCCTCAATTTGGTGAATCTGGTTGCTATAATTGGGCGCGATGTCCTCTAAATTCCCCTTGTGATAATCAATTACAGCATCGGGATCTTTGAGGAGATGACCTGTCAGGATAGCAACCACTTCGTCATTCGGTTTAATCTCGCCCTGTTCGACCAATTGGCGCACCCCTGCTACTGAAGCAGCCGAAGCAGGCTCACAGCCAATCCCTGCCGCATCAATACAGGCTTTGGCGTCCATAATATCTTGGTCGGTCACGCAGACCACTAGCCCACCTGTGACTTCGATGGTACGTTTGGCTTTGGCATAGTTGGTGGGATCGCCAATGCGAATGGCCGTTGCCAACGTTTCGGCTTTCATGGTGATGTGTTCTTTAAAATTACCCTGCCAGCTACGGAAGAATGGCGATGCACCCTCGGCTTGGACAATGGCAATACGTGGCATCCGTTTGATAATGCCGAGATGATGCAGTTCCATAAAAGCCTTGCCAAACGAGGATGAGTTACCCAAATTCCCCCCCGGCACGACCACCCAATCAGGTATTTTCCACCGCCGCTGTTGCAACATTTCCAACATAATCGTCTTTTGGCCCTCTAAGCGGAAGGGGTTGACGGAATTCAGCATATAGACAGGCAGCTTATTGGCGGCTTCTAGTACCAATTTTTGGGCTTGGTCAAAATCCCCACAAATCTCCAAACAGGTCGCCCCATAGGCAATCGCTTGGGCTACCTTGCCGAGTGCAATTTTGCCCGCTGGAATTGCCACCACGCCTTGCAAACCCGTCAGACGCGCATAGGAGGCCATACTCGCGGAGGTATTGCCCGTGCTGGCGCAAATAACGGCGTGCGCCCCTAGATGTTTGGCCTGACTGACACCAGTGGTCATCCCTCGGTCTTTAAAACTGCCCGTTGGGTTTTCACCTTCGTGCTTCAGTTGTAATTTTTTATGTCCGGTAAACTGAGCCAGCCACGGCGGACTGTCGTAGAGCATGGTGTTGCCCTCACCCCGAGTCACCATTTCCTCTTCACTCAATTCAGGGGCAATCAGTTCACGGTAACGCCAAACACCGCTGCGCTCCCAATTTTTGAACCCGCCGAGGCGTTGGTCAAATAATTCAGTTGAAACACGAGTTCGCAGGTAATCCAGATCATGCTGCACATCAAGCAAGCCACCACATTTGGGGCAGTTGTAGAGTTTGGCGTTGCGATAGTACGTTTCGGAACAGTCCACACATTGCAGCCACGTTCTGGCGTTCGTGTTCATCTTTTGCCTCCGGGTTGAACATGCCCATTATCGTTTTCCGGCATCAACACCGATGTCGCCGCCGGGTAGGAGCCAAGTAACTTGACCATCGAGGCGCATTGCAACAGCCCAATCAAGGCTTGTTTGCATTGCGGATCATCGGCATGACCTTCAAAATCCAGATAAAACCAATATTGCCACGCTTTGGAACGCATGGGGCGCGATTCTAGCTTAGTTAAGTTAACCTCGTGTCGTGCAAATGCCCCAAGACATTCATAGAGGGCGGCAGGGCGATGACGCACGGCAAAAACAATCGAGGTTTTTTGGGGGCCTTCGGTGCGCGGGGCATCATGTAGCCCAATTACAAAAAAGCGCGTGGAATTATAGGGTTCATCTTCAACCCCACGATCCAACGCAGTCAAGCCATACAGTTCACCCGCAAGGGCACTGGCAATCGAGGCGGTGTGCGGCTCAGGGTTCGCAGCCAGATCACGGGCACTGCCAGCGGTGTCATACGCCACGACGGCCTCAAATCCACGACGGCGTAAATAGCCTTCGCATTGGGCCAAAGCCTGCGGATGAGATTTCACCCGCTGGATGTCCTCCAGCTTGGTGCCGGGGGGAGCAAGCAGCATATGTTGAACACGTAGAATAACCTCGGCCTGAACCCGCATATCATGCTCAAAAAGCAGTTCATAACTTTGGGCAACCGTGCCAGCCAGCGCATTTTCAACAGGCAGCATCCCATAGGTGGCTTGCCCCGTCAACACGGCTTCAAATAGGCGCTGAAAATTAGGGCAGGGCAGGGTTTCAACTTGACCAAAATGCTGACGAACAGCTTCTTCGGAATAGGCTCCGTGTTCACCTTGAAAAGCAACAATTAATGGACTCATCTGAATTTTCCGGCTTTATTACCCTGTCGCTCTGGATTTAGAAAAATTGAGGCGGCGGCAGGTCGTTTATCCAAAAAGGGCAAAATCAATAATATCACAGACAGGGCCAAACAAAGCCAGAGCTCGACTGTGAAAAAGTCACGAATAATATCAGTATGGGTATAGGCCGATTGTTCACCGGACGTGACAAGGGGACTTTCATTGAGCGCGTCCGTCACATTGAGCGTATAGGTCCGCATCCATAACAACACGACTATAAGGCCCAGTGTCAGCATCAACGCATTGTTAACCCGGCTACCGGGGCGTTCCGGTGTGGCAATGCGCCGATAGTGTTGAAAGCTCATTGCACCCACCACAACGGGCAAAATAAACATTGCACCCGACGGAAAATTCTCGGTGAAATTGACATTTTTAGAGGCAAGGGCATACCCAGTAAAACGATCCATCGTGTTGTCATCACTAGGGGTTTCTAGCCATGTACCAAAGATAAAAAGCCCCACCACTGCTAAGCCAATTGCAGCAATGGCAAGGCTAAGAAAATGTAGTCGGGGGTTGTTTTTGGAGCGTTGCAACGTTGTATCCTAGGCGGTTGGTGGAAGATTAATCGTCTTCTTCCTCGTCCTTATCGTCCAAACTTTCGGTGGAATCTACATTAGGCGACTCCGGTTCATCACCATCCCGTTGAGCATCATCCCCATGGGAGGTTTTGTCAGCGGACGCATTTTCATCATCCAACAGCGCCAATCCACTATCGGCTTCGGCTGGGGTATTGGTGAGTAGGTCGCTCGGCACGTCCAAATCTTGGGCCGTCTCAAATTCGATACGGGGATTGCCATCTTCGCCATCCACAATCCGCACTTCTTTACCAGCGATGATTGGCCCCATTCCACTGCTATCGTTTAGGTCTTCGGGTAAATCCATATCATCCATTGGGCGGGAAGGCAGCAGCAGTTCACGTTTTGGCAAATCATCCCCGCGCAATTCGTCGTCATAGCGGCCATGTAACAGACTGGCATTGTGACCGAGATTAAACACTTCACTATAGAGGCGTTCAGCATGGTGCGAAATGCCGTTGAGGGCATCAGCAAAATGGCTGTAAACGAAATTTTCGGTGGGCAGTTCCACCGCAAGGAACAAATCGCCATCGCTGTCTAAGCCAAATTTCGCCATGTTCATGTCCAAATTGAGGCGCAGCACATGATAGTAAAAACGCAGGCGATCTTCGGGCGCTGGGGGAGCCACGACAAATGGATTAATTACAAAATAAATCCAATGTTCGCTTAATCGGATGAAGATACGGAACGACGATACTGAAGTCCGTACGCCTGTAATCCATGTATTTTCGCTGCTGCGAGTGTAGCTCCACTCATAGCGCGAAAAATATTCTTCAATTGTTTCTGGTGTCAGGTGCATTCACACGCCCTATCTTGGAATCGGTCAACCCGAAATCGAGGGGAAACTCAAATTCAACATTCTTATTATAGCCTAGAAAAAGGGCGCTACAGAGATAGAGTTTAGTTTCGGTCAGCAAGGTTAAGCATCACAAAATAGATGGTGACGCCGACTAGACCGTAGAACACACCACTCCAACCAATTAAGCCAAATAACACCCCGCCAAGTCCCATCGCCACAGTGCCCACCCCGATGAGTTGGGCTGCTTGACCTTCATACTCACGCATCTGTCCGGTACGGCGACGATAGAGGGTGACGGATTGCTTGATCATAATGCGTAGGCCATAGGCCATCCCGACAATGCCAAGCAGGGTGAACAATAAGAGGATGATGTTCATCGGTATGGCCTTACATTTGATGAGCTAATAAAAACTGAACGGCACTAATCGGATCCATTTGGCGGGCGAGGAGGCTTTCCACTACATCATCCAATGTCTCGTCGGGAACACTATCCAGCAGTTTCTTGAGCAAGATTTCTTTGAGGCGGACGACCAATTCACTTTGCAAACGGGCCCGGTGACGGTCTTGGCGAATTCCACTTTCAGCGAGATAGGCCCGGTGCGATTCAATCGCCTCGGCTAATTCCGGTACCCCCTGACCATTGATGGCAACCGTTTGGATAATCGGCACTTCGCGGAAATCATATTCTGGCGCCCCACTGCTGTCGGTTTGAACCATCAATTGACCATGATGGGCCACGGTGCGCTGACGATGGCCTAAATCGAGCATGGCTTTAAGGGCACGCACAGTATTTTGCACCATCGGGTTATCGGCTTTGTTAACGACCAAAATATCAGCAATTTCCAAAATCCCGGCTTTGATGGCTTGAATGTCATCGCCTAGTCCGGGGGCTTCAACGACGATGGTGGTATCGGCAGCCTTGACGATTTCCACTTCATTTTGGCCTGCGCCCACCGTTTCGATAATCACGATGTCAAAACCAGCCGCATCCATGACCCGCATAACATCATAGGTAGTACGGGCCAAACCGCCTAATTGTCCACGACTTGCCATACTGCGGATAAACACGCCTGCATCACCCGAAAGGTCACGCATCCGAAAACGATCACCCAAAACAGCGCCACCTGTAAAAGGGCTAGTGGGGTCAACCGCAATAATACCGACGGTTTTATGGTGTTGGCGGAGATGTTGGGCAAGGGTGGTCACAAGGCAACTTTTACCTGTACCGGGTGCGCCTGTAATGCCAACCGTATAAGCACGACCCGTATGGGGGTAGAGGGCCTTTAAGATTTCAACCGACTCAGGGGTCTCATTTTCGACGGCGGTAATGGTACGGGCCAAAGCGCGACGGTTGCCCGCCAGTAATTGACTGACGAGCGTCTCTGGGGACGTTTTTAACACACTCAAATCCTCAAACAGAAACTACAGTGCGGATATGTTTTACGATGTCATCGGTGTTGGTGCCGGGGCCAAAAACCTCGCTCACCCCCATTGATTTAAGCGCTGGGACATCTTCATCCGGAATGATGCCGCCAATTATGATTTTGATGTCATCAAGGCCGTTTTCGTGCATTAATTCAATAACACGCGGGGTCAGGGCCATGTGAGCGCCCGACAAAATTGATAAACCTACCACATCCACATCTTCTTGCAAGGCGGCTTCGACGATCATTTCGGGGGTTTGACGCAAGCCAGTGTAAATGACTTCCATGCCCGCGTCGCGCAGACTACGAGCGATTACTTTCGCACCCCGATCATGCCCATCAAGGCCGGGTTTGGCAATCAGTACGCGGATTTTGCGATTTTCCATGTGTGTTTTTCCTACACAAAATACTGAAATTATGAAAACTGAATCTGAGTATAACGCAGAAATTTTAGGAATGGGGACAAAAAAAGAGTGTTTTATTCAGGAGGCAAGCCCCGCAAAATATCCAACACCTCACGTTCATAACGCCACAAGGGACTTAATTGAAAACGCCGTTGTAAGGCTTTTAGGCGAGGATAACCATCCGCCGATTCTGAAATCCATTCTTGAGCAAAATTGCCTTGCCGGATGTTATCCAAAATGGACTCCAGTTGGCGCTGCATTTTGACCTCTTGAAAGCGCTCAGTACGAGACATCATGCCATATTGACCAGCGGGTGAAATCATTTGCAGTGCATTGGTGAGGCCTGTCACACCAGCCCGCGAAAACAACATCCCTAATTCACCGGACAGGTACAATTCCGTCAGTACAACTTCGGGAGGATAACCCTCGCGAATAAGCACATCCGCCGCCGTCAACAAAGTGCTGTGAATGGCCGATAACACAGCTTGATGCAAAAATAAATCAATTTCGACTTCCTGATTAAAGGAAACCTCAATCGCCCCTTGTTTGAGCGCTCCGATTGCCCCCGCTAATGCCAATAAATAGTCCCATGCCCGACCTGACCCGTCTTGGGCCACCGCGACGAAACATGGATACCCCAGCCCATTCAAAAAGCCATCACGTACCCCAATGCCAAGCGTGCGGGGAGCAATTAAACCCGCATCCACGTGATTAGGCGGTTCGATATAGCCAAAAGCGATGTTATAGCCCGATGCAAAAATGAGCATATCCCCAGTGCGTAAATTGGGGGCGATATGATCCAAATAGACTTGTGGCATGGTTTCATCGGGAATCATCAAAAAAATGGTATCGGCCCCTTGCGCGGCTTGGGTGATTGGCATGACCAGAAAGCCATCATTGCGAGCGAGGCGGGCATAATCATCCTCGCGGTTGCCTACAATTAAATCAAACCCGCTATCCCGCAAATTAAGCGCAATCGAACGGCCTAAATTGCCATAGCCAATGACGGTAATCTGGCGCTGTCTAAGATTCCGCAGATCAGCATCTTTTTCATAATAGATAGTCGTCATAAACGCACTAAGTCACTTTTCTAAGGGCCGCCTCAATCAAAATTCGCTTTGGGAATCGGCCTCGAATTGAGGCAATGGCGACACGGGTGATTGTAACAGGAGATGCCAAACTGGCGTGGGCATTTTTTGGGTGACAAAACCCAAATTTTCGTAAATACGACGAGCGGCCAGATTGCTGGATTGAGTGTTGACGGTAATGGAATGGTGCGGAAACTGGGCGATTAGGTGTTGAACCAACCTTTTGCCGAGCCCCCGTTTTTGGGCCGAGGGCCATGTTGCAAGCCGAGCAAGGTGAATGCCATCCGAATAGGAGGTCGAAAGCTGATAGGCCACAACGTGTTTTTCAACAACTGCCATTGTAAAACTCACCGCATAGGTGCTGCATTCTTCTAAATCGGTCAGGCTCATTTGCCACAAAGGAGGGAATGCCGCATGGTCAATGGTTTCTACAATTCGCAGGTCATGCCGACGTACCATGCGAATTTTGAAGTCACGGGGTGGGGTGTATTCGATTGGAGCAGGTTCACGAATTAGGTGCACAATCTGGTCAAAAGCCCTAAAGCCGCTGCTTTCGAGTAGAACTTGCAGCCAAAATTCCATTTCCAAGACGGCAATTTCATAGATACCTGAGGTAGCACAATGGGCCAGTGTAGTCTGGAGCAAGTCTCGAAAGAGACTAGCGGGGGCTTGGTCATGCAAAGCAACCAACCGCAGCCATGCTGTTCCGTTGTGCGGAGGCGATACTGACAGGACACCAATCAATGTTTGGTGGCGAAAGGCCAGCATGGTATGGTGATATTCATCGCGCAGCCATTCATTGATTTGACGCCAATCCAAATGGTGATGGGTGCGAAGCTGCTGGGCACTGAACTGCAACACCCCTCGATAGTGAGCAGGGGTGTAGGGAATAATTGAAACACCTGTCGGGTTCAAAATAGATGACCTTGTAGTCAAGCCAGCATAAAGCAGCTAGCTATTGTCCAGCCGTATTGTCGGCCAATTGAGGCCAATTAACGGTACATTGATTTGGCCCAACTTTGCAGGTCTTGAGGGTTTCGGTGCTCAAAATTAAGCGAAATTCCTCATCAGAATTGACTTCTGAACTCCACACCCAATAGAGATTGGCTTTATCTTTCGCATAATAGGGGATGTTTTTGTTTTTCTCTTGGACTGGACAGAGGTCGGCGTCAGGGAGACCATTCCCATTCATGTAGACCCGAATACACTCCCCCGGCTCAAACGCGCTCATCGTTTGGGCGCCAAAGTCCCGTGAGATAAATGCACGGGTATTATCGAGCGAATTAAACCCAATACCACTTAAATTCAAGACTTGGTTTGAGATATTCACAATGGTCAATGAATCGTCGGTATAAATGAGGCGGAGATTCGCGTCGCCATTATTATTGGTTACGCCATTATTCGACTGTTCACCCGTGCCCCCACCAGAATCTTTAGAAGAGTTATCATCTGAGCCACCCAGCACGCCACTGAGCGCTAAGATCGCCACCAAGAGGATTAAGACACCCACGCCACCAAGCCCAAATATTAAAGGCTTACGATTGGGTTTTTGGCCCGACTCCACCCCGACTGCTGGCTCAGGCTTTTTAGGTTCAGGTGCAACCACAGGTACTTCCTTTTTGGCTGCTTTGGCCGGAGATTTTTTCTCAGGCTTGGGAGGCGGTGGTGCAGCTTGTTTGGCAGGTGTTTTGCTCGGCGTATCCGTCGGGGCATCCAGTACCACCGCGCTTGGGGGTGGCGGTACGGGTGCGCCAGATTTCATGGGCACGGGAGTGGGGGCAGGCACAGGCATTTCGGTTTGGGTTGGCAAGTTGCCCAAGGCCGTTTGCAATGCCATGACCATCTCAGAAGCACTGGCAAAACGGTTTTCAGGTTGTTTTTCCAGCGCTTTTAGAACAACTTTTGAGACTGTTTCCGATAGATCGGCCCGAATTTCACGCGGCGAAGGCGGTGGGTTGGTGATGTGGCTTAACGCAAGGCTCATGGCCGATTCTTCATCAAACGGCACTTGTCCGGTCAGCATTTCAAATAGAATGACCCCTAACGAATAAATATCGCTCTGGGGTACGGCTTGTTGGGATGAAATAGCCTGCTCAGGGGCGATATAACGCGGTGTCCCAAAAGCCGTCCCAAGCGTACTTTCTGTTCCGGCTTCCATCACTAGGCCAAAATCCATCAAAACCACTCGGCCAGTTTCTTCCTCAATCATGATATTGGAAGGTTTCACATCGCGGTGGATGATCTGATTTTTGTGGGCATAGTCCAAAGCAGCGGCCACTTGTCGCATGATATTTAGGACATCGGCATAGGGCATATAGTTCTTTTTGCGTTTTAGGCGACCCAGCATCTGCGTCAATGTTTCGCCACGAATGAGCTGCATTGCCATGTAGTGGGTATCTTCTTGGGTGGCATAGCGATAGACGGTCACGATATTGGGGTGGCTATCGAGCTTACCAATTGTGCGGGCTTCTCGCTTGAAGCGCTTCATCAATTCATTGGCGCGGTCACGATCTAGTGTAATGACCTTTAGAGCAACATCGCGCTGTAAATTGCGGTCAGTCGCCAGATAGACCCGCGACATACCACCTTTGCCTAACAATCGCACTACGCGATAATCACCTAAAATTTGCCCAATCATCGGGTCGTCGGTTTTTGTGACCACGGACATTCCTGCCTTGCCTGATTTGATTAATCACCCAAGAGGCCCATATTTTGAGCCTCCTCAAAACTCATCTTATCGCCATGAATGTTGCCAATATTTAAATCTGATGGCTGGTTGTTCTCAAATAAATCGTCGAAACTCGAGTCATCAGGGGCGGCTTGCCCGAACAGTAAATCAAAATCAAGCTCCCCAACAACAGGCTCTAAAATAGGCTCATCCAACACAGGCGGTGGGGTGGGGGCTGCTTCAATTTTCGGTAGAGGTTGCGTAGCATGTTTGGGTGGGCGGGAAGATGGACGCGGTGAAGACAAAGCAGGCGTAGGTAATGTGGCAGGTTGTTCAAAAGTCCATGCACTATCGCCCAGCAACTTGATAATTTCTTCAGCGCCCTGCCGCCCAAAACGGGTCATTGCACCAAATGCGCCGGTCTTAGTGTCATCAAACAAGAAAGCCGCAAAATAATGATAGCCAAGCGCAAGCGCAAACAAATCGTAGCGATTGCCGTCATAGAATTTTAATGACCAGCCTTGCCCGCCAATTTGAGGGCCGATTTTGGTGGCATGGGCAAAAGTTGGTCCTAATACCGCCGCGATGAGGCTCTTGTCAATGTAACCTGTACGCTCATCTACCACCACACGGCCTGTACGATCGGCAATCAGGCCCCCGATGGCCCCAGCATCCCGCATGGTATTGACCAAAATGCCGCGCGCTTTATCTACATCCAGCGTCGGAATTGGCCCAAGATCAACTTCGACTGGGCCCTCGGCTGCTTCAACTACATCGGCCCCATCAAGGCCAACGCGAAGGGCACGCACGAATTTTTCGCCGGGGGGATAGGGCATAAACTGAACAGGAACTTCTTGAAGCTGTTCAAGTTCAATCGCAGCATCATTTTCAGCCGCAACAACGACAATTGCCAAGCCAGCCCGTTCCCGAATCGCCCGTTTGGCTAGTTCAAGACCATTCATTCCACCATCAAGCGCGAGGGCCGTCACCACCAAATCAAAGTCAACCCGTGCAATCTCATCAAGCGCAGATTCTGGTGATGGGACTTCATAAATCGCATAACGCCTGCCCAACATAGACATGGCGGCACGCACGAGATCACTTAGATGTGCCCGTGTATCAATTACCATAATACGATGTATTGAAGCCATAACACTGCCTCCGCAAAAACCTGCTACATACCAACACTATAGATGGACTAAGGCCATCCTATGAGACATTATACTGTATCAATATAGCATTGGCGAAGAATTTATTTTTCTCAAAGAAGATAAAGGGGTTGTTTGAGTGTAATTATACAATTGTTTGAATAGAGGAGTTAGAAAATTTTCATGAAAAAGTTAGAAAACGGGCCTTTACACTTGGATAAAATGCAAAGACCCGTTTTTGTCATGCTAGGATAGGGAAAAAAGATTAACCACCTTCTCCCCTTTTAGCCCGCTTATTGGAAGCTGGCTTCGATTTCGTTAGCGGCGGTGTCCAGCGCTTCGAGCGTCGCTTGAACGTCCACACCTTCAACCAAAATGCTTTGGAAGGCAGCGGCTACGTTGTCACGCACCACATCGTAACCAGCGGTGGCGGGTTCAACAAAACCTTGACCATCAACTAACAGATTGAAGGCTTCTTCGAATTGTGGGGATTCGGCAAACACATCACCCAGATTTTGGGCGGTGCTGATACGAACCGGGAAGTAGTTGGAAGCCGCAGCCCAACTCGCCTGTTGATCGGCTTCGGTGAACCAACGGACAAACAGCCAAGTCGCCAGTTGTTGTTCGGGGGTGCTGCTGCCAGCGATGATACTGACGCTTGCGCCGTAAATGTCTACCGCAGGGGTCTCGCCGTAGGGGATGAAGGTCACACCCCAGTCAAGCGCAACGCCACTTTCTTGGATGGCGGAAGCAATGAACGGAATACCGGAGGTTGAACCCATATAGAACAGATTCTTGCCAGCGGCAAAGTCGTTTTGATCGGCGAAGTTTTCGGCAATCAAGTTAGCGCAACCATCGGCAACCAAGCTCTGCATAAAGGTCAGGGCAGTGATGGTGGCTTCGTTGTTATAGGTGTAGGTGTTGGTTTCGGCATCGAAGATGTCAGCACCGAGAGCATAGGTCAAAGCAGCGACGTTGGAGGCATCGGTACGGACGCTGTAGCCCATGGGGGCATCACCCGTGTAGCCGCTCCAGCCGCCTGCGGTGAAGGCACAAGCCATCTCACGGAATTCGTCCCAATTGGCTGGGGGAGCATCGTAACCCAGTTCGGCCAAGGCTGATCTGTTATAGTACAGCACTTCGGCGGAACGGTTGGGGGGGAAGCCAATACGAACGCCGTCAGGGGCGATGTCTTGGGTGAAGAAAGCTGGAATGAAGTCGGCAACTTCGGCTTCATTCAAACCAACAGTTGGATCGGTAACATAGGGGTTCAGGTCAACAATACCACCACCAGCTTTGTAGGCCAGTGCTTGGTTTTGATAGGCCACAACCAAATTGGGCAGTTCACCGGAGGTCAGGCCAGCGATGATCTTGCCATAGATGTCGTCATAACTACCTTGATTGGAGGCTTCAACAGTAATACCCCAAGGATTGTTAGCATTGAATTCGGCAACCAGTTCGTTGACACGTTCTTCACGTGCGTTGCTGTGGTTGTGCCACCAAGTGACCGTTTGACCACTGGGATCAACGCCCGCAAAAGCGCCATCGGTCGCAGGAACAGTTAATTCAAATGTCTTGCGGAAAGCCGATGAATCTTGGGCAGCCGCTGAGGGAAGCACGGCTACGAGTACAGCCAATACGATAAGTAGAACAAAAGATTTGCTCAAAACAGATTTCACTTCGTAACTCCTCCTTAAAGGATTGTTATTTGGGGAAATACATTGACAAGGATTCTAACACAGATGGGTAGAATCTTTTTGACTCCGAGTGACAATCATAACCTGACACCATAAAACACGCTCTAAGCCAAGTTTAAATAAATTTTAATTTAAATTTAAATTTCATTTACCAAAACTGACAATTGAGTGTTAACATCAAGGCGTTATAGGTTTTTGCAAAGGGCAAGGAGATTGCATTAATGGGATTTCTGCGAAATATCCAGTCGTTATTTAGAGGGGGAGCTAAAGGCCAAGATGGGGGGGTATATCTGTATGTCAAAGTACACAAAGTGCCCAACCGACCCTCCCCTGAAGATGAGATAGTCCAGTTGCGGCTGAACCCTTATAGTGATGTATCCGAAGATGATGATGGCAATTTTTTCGCGAAAAAAACAGTGGTCGGCCCCCGCTCATTTCGTCGAGCCGAAATCACCGTTTTTTTCGACAACAAACGCAACATCCGAGGCCATGAGGTCAGTGGTGGAGAAGTGACCACCGAAGAAGATTTTAATCGGTATCAAATGACCCTCAAATAGGCCTGCCTAATTGGAAGGTCGGGGTTTATTATTGGCATTTGGCGTAATTGATACCCCACCTTTAAATTCGGAGGCCATAATATAAATGACTTCGCACAGTCGGGGATCAGAGAGACGGGCACGGAATACAGGCTCAAGGTCATCAATGCTATCGCCAGTTTTTGTAATAACGGTAGGCAAAGATTGAACATACCGATATTCGATTAGTTGGAAAACCTTTTCTTTTGCCCAAGCCGAGGCTGCGCTTAGGTCAAAATGATCAAGGATTAACACCCGCGCATTGCAAACCTCTTGAAAGCGTTTTTCAAGGCTGGAGCGTGAATTAGCATCGAACGATTTTCGCAAATAATCTAAAAAGTCAGGCAGGGTAATAAAATAGACGGATTCCCCTGATTTTGAACGTGCATTGGCAATCGCAGCCGCCAGATGGGTTTTGCCACAGCCATTCTTACCCACTAAAATTAGCCATTTGTCGTCGGGATAGGCAGCAAAAGCCTTTGCCATACGCAGAGCCTTGGCGAGGCTTTCATTGGCTTCGGACGAGAGGCCGGGACGCCGGGTGGCAAAATTTTCAAAAGTGCGGTGCATATAGATTTTGAGGTTGGAAATTTCGCTTGCCGATTGGGCTTCAGGGTGACGACGATAATCAGGCAACCCCTGCATATTAATCAGGTTAGTCAAATTGCGATCCACTAAACGGCTGGCGATACGAGGGTCAAGCTGATCAATATCGCAATTGGTTGTGACCACAGTAGGAAGACGACGGGTGTAGCGGTAATTGAACAATTGATAGAGTTTTTCATTGGCCCATGCCGTTTGACTTTCGGAGCCTAGATCATCCAGTATCAGCAGCGGGGCATCGCGTAATTGTTCGAACATTTCGTCATAACCCTGCTCGGCATTCGGGCTAAAACCCGTCCGCAAGTGGTCTAGCAAATCGGGCACAGTCAAAAAAATCGCGGGCTGATTATAGAGCAGGCGATGATTCCCAATAGCAGCAGCCAAATGGGTTTTACCACAGCCATAGCCGCCCAAAAACAATAACCAACCTTCCGGGGCATTGGCATAGCGATAAGCCGCATCAATGCTGTTGCGTAGAATAGTGCTTTGCGTTCCGTTAAGCGATTCGCCTGTAGTCGCAAACGCATCGAAGTTGAGGTCTTTATAATGGGCAAGATTGCTGATACTACGGAGGTGATCGGCTTTACGTTCGACAGCCGCAGCTTGACGACACACACACATGAAGGCCCTACCAAAATCGGGATGACCGACAGGTACATCTTTTGTTACCATACCAAACCCACCACAATAGGGGCAAACCTCCTGTGGTGGTTCGGGGTTTTCCGGAATTGGCTGATCCCAAATACTGTTATACTGTTTGCGAATGTGATCATCGAGAGAAGCCATTTTTACCTTTTCCCTCCCTCATCCAACGGTCAAGAATTGCCCGAACGTAACTCCAACTCCGTTTGTTTTGATCAACGGCAATCTGAATGGCGTCTTTAATCCAGCCTTCAGGATATTCTTGCTCGGCGTCACGCAACTGGTCACTGATTAAGGGTGTAATATTGCCAATATTTTGCTCATACAAAGCAAAAATCGTGGGTCGTTCTGTAATCATCTGAACAGGTCGCTCGGCATCCCCCGGCACCCATGACCCTTTTTCTAAGGCATCCAGCGCAATCCGGCCATCCGGGGTATTCATGAAATAAATTTCGTCCTGCGTATTTGGCAGATGGACAGTGACATGGAACAACGTACCCCGCACGACAGCTCGTTCCAACGCATCCTGCAAAATTGCTTTGCGTTCAGCAATTTTAGACGATAAGCCAGCCATAAATATTTCGTCAGCAACAATGTCCGAAAAACGCACATACCTATATTTACTTTCTTGCTGCTGCAAAGCCCATATACAGTAGATAGTGACTTTTAGCTCGGCAAGATGGTCAACAATCGGTAGCAAGTCACTAAAAAAAGTGACTGGCACTTTGACAGACTTGACTTTACCAGATGGAAAGCCATTAAATCCTTGCATAATCGGTATCCTAATATTTTTCGGCGGTCGTTACGGACATGATGATTTTAGTCCGGCCCATCCCTACAAAGTAGAGTAGGCTGAATTGAAAACATCGCCTAATAATTCGTGAGGTCAATGGATTGTTTCATCAAGTCACGGAACTGGGTGAGTCGTTTGTCAAAGTAGAGGGAGACTGTTCCAGTTGGGCCATTGCGATGTTTAGCAATGATGATTTCAGCCTGATTGGGGGTCTCCGAATTTTCGTTGTAGACATCGTCGCGATAGATAAACATCACAACGTCTGAATTCTGTTCGATTGAGTTGTGTACCACGATATTATTTGCTACAAAATTATGTAGTCTGGGTACAGTCAAATCAAAGACCTCTTCCTCCCCATCCAACTCCACAGATTGAATGGAGTCCCAATAGAGGTGGCTTTCAGCTAATGCAACCAAGGTCTTTGACTGCACCTCATTGGCTACACGAGAAGCCCGCTCACGGCTGACATTTTGTTTATAAAGAGTTGTACCACAATGGGCCATGTCAATAGCATTTTGCATCTGCCGCACAGTCATTCCTGACACTTGCATCGCAGGTACAACATACATTCGCCAAATATCAAACGGGATAATATCGCGGTTGGTGTTGGCAGCATGTACATCCAGGTATTGATGAATTTGACGCAAGGATTGGGTCTTATATTCCCCTACCGCTCCAATTTTTTCGATAAAGATGGAAAGATCTTGTTTCCCAGTGACTATGACATGGAACTGGTCGCGGCCTTTATCTCCCTGCGGAATACGCTTCAGTCTGGCATTGATGCCATTTCTAATCAGTAACGACTGAACATCATAGGCAAGTCGTTCACTGCTCGAAGCATAATACGCAATCGGTCGCGGGCTTTTACCCTGAATAAGCTTAATATAGCCATCAGTTGCCCATAAATGGCGCAAAAATAATGCGATTGATTCAACAGGTTGTTGAAATACTTTGGCCGGGACAAATTTCTCGTGAGAACGTAATCCCCATATGCCCAACTCGTTCAGCCATTCAACTAGAGGGCTGTGAGTTCGACGGCTGACCTTAAGAGTTGTCGGTAAATAGACCTGATACCATGTATGATCTTGTTGGATACGCGGATTCACCCTGTCACCAAAGACCTCAGATGCTAAATCAGCAACCTTTTGGGCTAGGTCAATCTCACGAGTGGTGTAATGAATAGACTGTCCCGGCAATGTACATCCATCGCCAATCAGATGACCAAGCAAGGCAAGTTCTGCGTTGGTCATGGTCTGGTGAACTGGGCTTGGTAATGTGCGCGGCAGAGCAAGATAATCACCTGCTTTAAGCTCATCTAGCCGTTGCCACCCTCGAATGGTCAGAAATTTATGGTTGCCTGTAGCTCGAATAGTCCGACCCAATTGTGTCGTCAGGCGATAAACAGGCTTAATCCCTGTCGAAAAGGCTTTACTGACCAATGCTTTCTCTAGCTTCATGGTCTTTTCATTAAGCGCCCAAATATTAAACTCGGAGCGCCCCGCTAATTCACAAATTCGTACCATTTCCCCCGTATCGGCTAGTGGAATAAGCGTATCACCTGACAAACAACCCGATTCGCGTAAATCCGATAGCTGCGGCCTTTTGTCGGCACGCTGTTCGACGGCACGGTTTAATTGGCCCAATGCTAAAACTGGAACATTCAATTCCCGGGCCAATTCTTTAAGCGACTGCGAAATATAGCTGATTTCTTGTTCGCGATTAGGGTTACGCTCTCCCTGTTTGCCGTTCATCAACTGGAGATAGTCTACAATCACAAGGTTGATGTCAAATTCGCGTTTGATACGGCGGCACTTGGTACGGAGTTGAATCGGCGTGATAGCAACTGTGTCATCCAAAAAAATGGGGAGTTCGCTGAGGCGAGCGGCGGATTGGGTAAAAAGCCCCCATTCGCGCTCATCTAAATCACCAAGGCGCAATTTCTGGCTATCAATACCGGCTTCGCTGGCGATAAACCGTTGGACAAGCTGCTCATTGCTCATTTCAAGGCTAAAAACGGCGACTCGTCCACCTGCCCGTGCCGCATTCCGGGCAATATTCAAGCCAAAGCTAGTTTTCCCCATGCCGGGGCGTGCTGCTAAAATCAATAGGTCGCTTTTTTGTAGGCCGCCCAACAAACGATCAAGATCAATAAACCCCGTCGGCACACCCGATTGTTTATCATGTGTCCGATAGAGATATTCAATGCGGTCATAATACTCCGCCAGCACGTCATGAATCAGTGTAACATCACGTTTAAGACGTCGCTCGGTCACGGTAAACAGGCTGGCTTCGGCCCGTTCAATGACTTCGTTTACATCCATATCTTGGCTTGTTGCCAATTGCGAAATCTCAGTGGAGGCCTTCAATAAACGCCGACGGGTAGCCGTACGCTCAACAATTCGACCATAGATTTCCGCGTTCATTGAGGTGGCGGAATTGCTGAGAAGATAGGTGATATACGACCCACCTCCAATGGCATCAAGGCGGTTTTGGTTACGCAACTCATCCATTAAGGTAAGGCTATCAATAGCCTCATTGCGCTCTTGAATCCGCATCATGGCTTCCCACACATATTGGTTCCGTAGGAAGAAAAAGTCATCGGCACGCAAAAACGCCGCCACTTCAAACAGGGCATCGTTATTAATGAGAACCGCCCCTAGTACGGCTTCTTCGGCTTCCTGACTATGGGGCGCTAGACTTTCTTCAGAATTGAATTGTGGTTCGTCCATCACAAAAAATTATTGGGTTCGTTTCATTGGTTGTAAGGTAGGTAAATCAAAAACTGCCTGCCACACAACTATACTATGTTCTAGTATTGGAATGCGACAGGCGAATTCTTTGGTTCGAAGGTTCAAACTTTAGGGATTCGGCAGGCTTGCGGGAAGTGGGAGGGTCAAAAATTGGGGGGGGTCAACCCAAACGCCATTTACCATGACTTCAAAGTGCAGATGTGCCCCTTGCACCCGACCCGTCGCCCCGACCAGTCCGATGGTTTGGCCTTGACGTACCAATTGCCCCGGCACTACTTGGATTTCACTAAGGTGTGAATAGCCCGTCAAAATGCCCCAGCCATGATCAATAATGATATGATTGCCATGAATGGGCAGGTGGGCAATAAAAACTACTCGTCCATCAGCAGCGGCAGCAACTGGATCGCCCGTCGTTGCCATGTAATCTGTCCCGGTATGGCGACCTGTAAAAGCATCGTTGTTGTAATTGCGAATACCACCAAACTCCGAGATGACAATATCACGGACGGGGGTGATGAAACTGGTGAAAAATTTTTCGGGCGTCGTGCGGTTCATAGCACGCAGCAAGGTTTCTTCTTCTTCGCGGTTAATCTCAGGATCAAGCAACGGTTCAAGGGCATAGGGCAGTCCAATATCTTGATAGGTGAACGCGCCCCAAACAACCGAAACCTCTTGGGTAAACGTCTGTTGGACGCCATCCGTATCGTTATAGAAAATTTCCACGGGTTGGGTGCCGCGTGGAGCTTCCATATCCACACCCAAAAATCCTACCCAGTCGCCATCAACACTGGGGTAGAGATAGATAACATGGCCCAAAAATGTAGCTTGCACTTCTTTGGGTTGGGAGCCATCTAAAATCTGCACCCGCAAGAGAGCCGAGCGACCCTGTTGAATTTCTGTGCTGGGTTGCACAATCACAAACATATGACTGGAAGCGTCTTGAGCGTGGGGTTGAGCATTAGCTGGACGAGCAAAAGCAATCGCCGTTAGCCCCACTAAAATAACTAACACTACCGATACCACTTGAAATCGCCGCATGTTTAAACCTTATTTCTTCAATCATTGGTCGGCAACATTTTAATGAGAGGCGCGGGGTAAGTCTAGCGGGAGTCATGGTATCGTTCACCAAACGCACAATAGTTGTAATCCTCTTACAATTGGGGCGACAAAAACGAAAAAAGTTGCTGATTACCGCTAAAAATGCTAGGATTGTCGTTATCTCTTTGGGGTTATATTAGTTAGGTGAGAAAACCGCCCATGACCAGTGGCCCACAACGATACTACTCTTCACCGCGCCGGGTCGTCTATGAAGAAAGTCCGAATCCTTGGATGATTCGGTTGCCTATGTTGGTGGTTACGGGCCTTGTATTGATGTTTTTCCTCGTAGTCGCGGGCATTGCAGGCTATCAATTTACCTATCAAGACAAAATCTATCCCGGTGTCTCCACCATTTTTGGCCTTAACCTAGCAGGGATGACCAAAGATGAGGCGACGGCAGCCTTAGCAAATCGCTTCACCTATCCTGACGATGCGATATTTGTCTTTCGCGATGGCGACCAGACATGGGAATATACTGCCAGTGAACTTGGCGTGACCATGAACATTGAGGCGACTGTGAATGAAGCCTATAGTGTTGGACGCAGTCGCAGTGGAACCCGTAATTTGTTTGACCAATGGAAAGTTTGGCGTGAAGGTTATCCACTCGCCCCAGTGATTACCTATAACCAAAGCGAGGCCGAGCAAATTCTTGCGCAGGTCTCCAATGATTTTGTCAATCGTCCGGTTCAAGATGCCACCCTAACAATTCAAAATCATCAAGCCGTTGCCACATCAAGTCAGGTAGGACGAGTGGTTGATGTTCCCGCAACACTGGCTTTGTTACAACAAGAAATTATGCATCTGAGCAGCCGTAGTGAAATAAATCTGGTGGTGGTGGAACAAGCCCCCGAAGTTTGGGATGCCAGCGATGCCGCCACATTGGTTAATGTGGCCCTTGACCCACGGGGGGTGACATTCTTTATTACCCCTGAAGAAGGCACCAGCGCAGGGCCGTGGACGGCGAAACCAGAAGATATTGAAAATATGCTGCGGATTGAAAAAGTCTCCAATGGGGATAGCACCTCGCATTACGAGGTCAATGTCACTACGGACGCGGTTGCAGGCTTTTTGGAGCAAATCGCGCCGGAATTGCGGACGGCTCCGGCGGATGCCCGTTTCACCTTTGATGATGAAACTAAACAACTTGATGTCATCCAAGCCAGCCAAGATGGGCGCGAATTGGATGACGCCAACACCTTACCACTGTTTGAACATGCTGTTTTTTCAATTACTGACCGAACAGTGCCGCTGGTCTTCCGCACCGTGCCTCCGGCTGTTCGTGACACGATGACCGCGCAGGAGCTTGGGATTACGGAACAAGTCGCCGCAGCAACCACCTATTATGCAGGCAGCACATCCAACCGTCAGACCAATATTGCAGTAGCGGCCTCACAGTTTCATGGCATTGTGATTCCGCCTCACACCGTCTTTTCATTTAACCAATATCTGGGCGATGTGAGCGAAGAAGAAGGCTATGAGACGGGCCTTGTTATTGTAGGTGACCAGACCATCACAGGTGTCGGGGGTGGGGTTTGCCAAGTCTCCTCAACGCTGTTCCAAGCAGCTTTTTATGAGGGCTTCCCAATTGTGGAACGCTATCCACACGGCTATAGGGTCGCGTACTATGAAACAGGTGAAGGGCCGGGCATGGATGCGACGGTATTTTCCCCAATTGTGGATTTCAAATTTGAAAACGACACCGATTATCACTTGCTGTTGGAAGTCTACGTTCGTCCCGCTAATGCGAGTATTCAATTCAAAATCTATAGCACCAGCGTGGGGCGGACAGTTACTAAAGAAGGCCCGTATGTGCGGAATGTGACACCACCGGGGCCAACCCTTTATCGAGGAACGCCGGGTTTGCGACGCGGGCAAGCCATCCAAGTTGATTATGCCGTTTCGGGTTCGGATGTTTATGTCTATCGCACTATCAAAGATGCCGACGGTAACATCTTGGTCGACAAAGAAGAGTTTCTTAGTCACTACATTCCGTGGCCGGCCCAATTCCAAGTCGCACCAGATGACCCGCGTGTGAATCGTTAGCGTGGGAACAATTCCCTGAGACATTTCGTTTCAGGGGTGCAATTATCAACTTTATTAAGGGCATTATGTTGTATTTTTTGAGCCTCAGCGAAACGTACACAACCAAGTGGTGGTTTATCACTCTGCGCGGTTTTTTGGCCGTGCTGTTTGGCGTCACAGCGATGCTTAATCCGCATCTGGCAGCGACTGTGGCGGTCTATCTTGTGTCCCTTGGCCTGATGTTAGACGGGCTAAAAATTGCGGCTACGGCTGCCAGAAGCAATGCAACATGGCGGTTGTGGCAAATTGCGCTGTCACGGGCGCTGGTCGAAATTATTTTGGGGGCATTGGCCCTTTATAATGGGTATTCGACCTTCAAGTTTATGGCCTTTTTGTTCGCGTTCGCATTGATTTTCCGAGGGGTATTAGAATTTGTGAGCTTCCTCGAAATCGAATCCCCGATTGAAGGCCAGCGCATTACACTCATTTCGGCCATTGGTAGCATGTTAATTGGCCTCGGTCTAATCATCACGCCATTAGGTGACGAATTCGCTTTTATTCTCTTTATTGGCGCCTATGCCATTGTAGAAGGGTGTATTCAAATGGCCTCAGCCGGACAGATTAGCGCACGCTTGAAGGAAGCTGAGGTGGTTGCCTAATGGAAGGCATACATATGCTGCCGACCTTGCAACGCCCAAATGATATTGACGCAGTATTGGAAGAAATCAAAACCACCAAATTCATTGGTGAGGTCAGCCATAAGGAAATTGAACAATTCATCCGCAACGGCACGATTCGATTTCTTTATGAGGGGGACAACCTATTAGGTTTTGGGGCGTGGCAAGCCATTAATGCTGAATGGTGTGAAATTGGCCCGCTGTATATCATTGAAAGCGCCCGTGAAAGAGGCGTCGCACGGCAGATGATTGATGAAATGTTTGCCATCAACGCTGCTTTTAACCTGTACCTGATTACCAAAAACCCGGTGATCCGCTACTTAGCGAATCAATATAAATTCACCCAACTCAGTATGAGGCAACTCCCAAGACCGATTAAAATCCATCTCATCCGCAAGTTTAACCTGACCCGCATTGTGCATCTGGTCACCAAATTTAGCCGCGACCCCGTGCTGCATTTCATCCGTAAGGTCTAGGGCGTTTCCACTATCCCCAAACGCTTCTGCATTTTGGGGATATGGACTTTGCGATAGGCCTCGGCATAATCCGCGCCAATATAAATTCCCCAAAGCTTAGACAACATTCGCTCAAAAAATGGGAAGATAATCCCATTTAGCCCCTTTTGCGTGGTATGGCACGCCAGCGCGTCTAATTTGATACGCCGCACCGCCGAGACATCCACAAAACGATTGGGGAAAAGCGTCGAGCAAACATAGTAATCAAGGGTGTGGTTCAGTTCATAACGCGCAACCGCATTGCGTACAATCGTTGCAATAGCGATATGGTCAGGATGGGGATAGGGGGTCGAAAAATGAAAATACTCAAAAGAAACAACAACATCGGGCCGATATTGCGCTAATTGATCCAAAACCTGCTGAACTGTTGTTTCATTGACAGGGATATGGCGGTCATAATAGCCCATGTGGATAATCTCATGCAGGCCCAAAATCTTGCCCCCGTCGCTCGACTCAGCCTTACGAATTTGCATATATTCCTCAGCCGAGAGATGTTCATAGGTGCTATCCCACATACCGAGATTACCCCCGGCAAAAACAACGGACACGACATTGTGGGACAGCAAATAGCTTAAGCCACCCACAAAACCCTCCAAATCATCAGGGTGAGCCGTAATGATGAGAGGGCGTTTGTATTTTTGATAATCGAGTTTAAGCATAGGTGTTTTAGATATATTTTTTAGAAATCAAATGCGGGGCAGGGTATCATACCCCACCCCGCCTGTCAATTTATAGAAGGGCAGATTGAAATATTCCCCACTAGACTGTTTGTGTGTTCAAGACCCCAAAATTACCATCTTGGCGCTTATACACCACACAGACATGGCCTGTATCACCATTTAAGAAAACGAAGAAGTCATGACCCAGCATTTCAAGCTGCTCAACGGCCTCATCCTCATTCATGGGGGCTAAGGTAACATCTTTACGCCGGAGAATCTTGGTTTCGGCCATTTCTTCGGCAGATTCTGGCTCCGCTTCATCAAAAGGCATTTCAATCAGTTCAGGATCAACCGCATTGCTCCAACGCTCTTTGCCCTTGCGGCGCTGCTTGGTCTTATATTGGCGAATTTGGCGCGACATCTTGTCGGCCACCGCATCTATGGCAGAAAAAATGTCTTCTTGTTTTTTATCCTCCGCACGGAAAATTACACCCCGCTGATTCCGAATGGTGAGTTGGGCCACTGGTTGATTACTGCGTCCCTCGCTCGAAAGCTCCAAATCGGCAGTGATGATATTTGGCAGATAGCGACCCAGACGATCTATTTTTTTGTTGACGTAATCCTCCAATTTTGGGCCATAGTTTAGACCTCTGGTATGAACTTTAATCTCCATCGTGCGACTCCTTTGCAACATAGGTAAGGATGCGAAGAATAAGGAAACTTCAGGAAATAGTTTTTCCTGAAAGTGAATCTGCTGATGTAGAGCCAGCGCGCGTGACGGTGGCAACAAATATTGAAGCAACATGGGTTTTACGTAATGCTTCGGCACACGCTATCAAAGTTGAGCCAGTTGTACATACATCGTCGACAAGGAGGATTGTTTTGTTTAGGAGATGCTGCTGATAAGTTTCAGCCACTTCAAAAGCCCCTTCTACGTTGTGCTGGCGTTCCGCTGCGGAAAGCTCAACTTGTGATGTTGTTGCACGCACCTTATCAAGGGCATCAGAAGCCAAAGTGCTTCCGATTTCAATCGCAAGTGTTTCTGCGATTTTATTACTTTGATTATACCCCCGTTCGGCCAATCGTTGCGAGTGCAAAGGCACTGGAATAATAATGTCAATTTGCCATTTTTCTGCTTGTACCTTTTCAGCCAGCAATCGTCCCAACACTGCCCCTAGGCGTGGTTCGTGTTCATATTTAAGCGCATGGAGTGCCTCTCGTAAAACAGTGGTATGCGCACCTAATGCAATATAATCGCTAAAATAATTGCTGAAAAGATTGGGTGGGGGAGTCGTTATGGGTAGCGGCTCAATCGCCTCGATGCAATAGTCACATAACAACGTACCAACCCGCTGACAATTGACACATATTGGGGGATAGACCAGATCAAGGGCCACTGACCATGTCGTGTGCAGCAACCGCTTGATACCTCCTGAATAAAAGGCAAAACTCGCCCTATGAGGCGAGTCTGCAAGTGTTCTATCCGATTGTAAGTCGGCTTCTGACATAGGTTTATATCCCGCCGACTATACCTTGCTCGACAAGGAAAATCACCGATGGCCCCATCAATACAATCCAAATACTGGGGAAGATTAAGAAAACCATCGGAATCATCATTTTGACGGGGGCTTGTTGAGCTTTTTCTTGGGCACGCTGACGACGTTTGACACGCATCTGGTCAGCCTGCACACGTAAAATCTTCCCAATACTCACACCCAATTGGTCAGCTTGAATAATCGCCGCCGCAAACGTGGTTAGGTCTGGCACATCCAACCGTTCCGACATATCGCGCAGGGCTTCACGACGGAGCTTACCCAGTTGGATTTCTTGCAACACACGCCCAAAGGCCTGTGCAAGGTCGCTGTCCCATTTTTCATAGACCTTGCCCATCGCCATGTCAAAGCTGAGGCCAGCTTCCACGCAGATCGTCATAAGGTCAAGTGCGTCTGGTAGGGCTTTGACAATGCCGTCTTGGCGTTTTTTGATCTGGCTAGTCAATTGCAGCATCGGCAAGAAATAACCCAAAAGGGTAAAAACAACTGTCCCAATGACAGCCCGAATGACAGGCCAATCCGTTAGGAAAAAAAATAGCACAAACCCCCCAATGCCCAATACGACTGTTAGGAAAATCCGTTGGGCAAAAAACATCGAGGGGTCGGCTTCGGTTTTACCAGCCCGATCCAGTTTCATCTGAATCATCTGTATTTGGTTTTCCGGTGCAAAGCCGCCTAAAACACCAGCAAGTGCATTAAACGCCGGAACCACGATACGTTCTTTACGGCTGAGTGACATTTCCAGTTCGTCAAGTGAAGCTGGAAGCTCCCGATCCCCATATTCTTGCAAACGCCGCATCAGAGGATCACCTTCCTCTTGATCGCGTCCGGCAATATAGAGACCAGCCAACAAGCCACCGCCAAGCAGCAGCATTAGAATAATCCCAATTAATTGTGTATCCATCTCAGCGGTTTCCTCACGACCAGTTGCGACTCATATTGGATGAGACGATACGAACCCTAAATCTCAATGTCCACGATTTTTTGAATGGCAGCAGTACCCAGTGAGATCATGCCGATACCGCAGCACAACATCGGCCAACCACAGGTGCGGTTTTTAAACATACGCCCCATGTATTCTTCGTTGACCATATAGAGGAAAATTGACAAAACGATAGGCAAACCACCAATAACATAACCTGTCATACGCCCCTGTGATGTCAACACGCGAACCTCGCCTTTTAGCTTGATACGTTCACGGATGGTATGACTAATGATGTCTAGAATTTCAGCTAAGTTACCACCAACTTCTTGTTGAATGTTGACAGCTGTAATCACAAGGTCAAGGTCATCGCTGGGCATACGACTCAGCAAATGATCAAAGGCGTCGGTACGACTTACACCCAATTGCATTTCTTGGACTACACGGCGGAATTCCATTGCCGTCGGTTCAGGAGCTTCTTGGGCAATCGCTTCCATCGCTTGTAACACCGAATAACCAGAACGGAGACCATTGACCCACATCCCTAAGGTATCGGGCAGTTGGCCTTCAAAATTGTGAAGCCGTTTGTTCTTGCGGAAGCCCACATAGAGGCGCGGCCAGAAAAATCCCGCTGCCCCGGCAACCCCTGCTAAAATGACATTGCCACCAAAAATGATGAAGAAGCCAACAATAAAAGAAGCAATGATCGAAAAAATATGCGAAGCAGCATATTCCCCGGGAGTAATCTTGAGATCGGCACGGGCTAATTGATCTTTCCAATTTTTGGCAAAATCACGCCCCTCAATAGCCTTATCAAGCGCTTGGGTAATAGCCCGTTGTTCTTTGGACTGTTTATCTTCTTCTTCTAGGTCAGCTAGCAAAACACCATAGTCGGCGGTATAGCGCCCCAAGCGCTCATCGAGCTTAACTTGACGCTCCCGACGTAGGCTGCTGACACCGAAACCTAGCACCAAAACCGCAACTAGTGCGAATATTCCAATAATGACAATTTCCACTACCGACCTCCTCAAAAACCTTCTTGCAAAACGGGTCTCATTTTGCAGTTATTTTTGCGCTGGAATGGGTCTATTAGCCAAACCCACCCCAGCCTTAAGTTGCTGCTAGTAGCGTGCCGACCCAATCCCAAAGACCGATGGGGGCAGGTGGATACCCGCTTGCTCAATGCGGTCAATAAATTTAGGCCGAATCCCAGTGGGCCGAATACGTCCAATGACCTTACCGGCCTCAATACCTGTTTGTTCAAACACGAAGATGTCCGACATGGTAATGATGTCACCTTCCATGCCTTGCACTTCAGTGATGTTGGTAATCTTACGTGTACCATCGCGCATACGGCTTTGCTGAACAATAAGGTCAACGGCTGCCGATACTTGTTCACGAATAGCCCGCACGGGCAAATCCATACCCGACATCAGGCACATAACCTCAAGACGGGACAAGCAGTCACGCGGGGTATTGGCATGGGCAGTCGTCATGGAGCCTTCATGACCTGTATTCATGGCCTGAAGCATGTCTAGGGCCTCACCAGAACGGCATTCCCCAACAATGATGCGGTCAGGACGCATACGGAGGGTATTGACGACCAAATCTTGAATAGATACTTGGCCTTTGCCTTCAATATTGGCTGGGCGCGATTCAAGAGTAACAACATGCTCTTGGCGAAGTTGCAATTCAGCCGCGTTTTCGACTGTGATGATGCGCTCATCCCCCGGAATAAAGCTGGAGAGTACGTTCAGGAGGGTTGTCTTGCCCGAACCTGTACCACCCGACACAATGATATTCAAGGCGCCAATCACACACGCCCGTAGAAATTCGGCAATTTCGGGTGTCATGGAACCATAACGTACCAAGTCTTCGACTTGGAGAGGCGACTTGGAGAATTTACGAATAGTAATGGTTGGGCCATTTAGCGCCAGCGGGGGGATAATCACATTCACACGCGAGCCGTCTTTCAAACGGGCGTCTTCATAGGGATGTGATTCGTCTACACGACGACCGAGTGGTGACACGATACGGTCAATCACACGCTTCACGTGTTCATCGCTCTCAAAGGTCACATTGACCCGCGCTACCGTACCCTTGCGTTCAATATAGATATTCTTGGGGCCGTTCACCATAATTTCAGTGATGGATTCATCGGCCAAGAGGGGTTCAATGGGGCCATAACCCAAGATTTCGGCAAGGATGGCATCGAACAATTTCTGCTTATCGGCACGGCTTAAGACAATGCCTTCTTCAGCCAAGATGGTGGTAAAAAGTTCTTCAATGGTGGTGCGGACTTCTGGTGAGTGAGGGTCCATAGAAGGGTCAATCTCACTCAGCAACTTCTTTTGGACACGCGATTTCAGGTCTTTGTAGCTGGATGCACCTTGAGCCTGTTGGGGGACGGGTTGGCGACGAACACGCATTTCGTCCAAACGTGAGGCATCATCGCGGGGCGGGCCATCACCGGGGCCACCGGGGGTGCTTCCACCACCTTTTTCAATCTTGCGTAGTAACGACATAGAAAATACTCCTCATCCAACTCAAACTTCAGAAACGGGCGACCTATTCGACTCTTGAGCACTTAACATTGTTATCCACCCGAACGTCTACCAAAACGGGAACGTTCTTGCTTACCAGCAGCACTCGATTGCATGGGTGTTGATTCATCCCCTTGGACGGAACGCCGCACCAATTCAGCAAGATCAATAATTTCTTTGGCTGGTGATTTACCACGACCTTTGGCGACAACCGGTACACCTTGATTAACAGCCGAGGTCATGGTCTTCTCGTCAAGTGGAATACGCGCTTCTATCTGGCGCTTCAGGCTTCTTTCAATATCTTCGAGTGGTAATCCGATTTTTTCACGCGGATCGGTTACACGGTTCATAACAAAAATAGTTTTTTCTGGCCCGAACTCACCATCTAACACTTCTAGCACTTGACGGCAGCTTTTTACCGTTGGAAGCGTTGGTGTTCCGACCAACAAAATTCGATCCGCTAGGTTGAATAGCCGCGCGGCCAAACGGTCAAGGCGCACACGCATATCCAAAATGGTAAAGTCAAAATTGGCGGCCAGATGTTGAACAATTTGCTCAAATACTTCTGGGGTAAGCAAGTTGGTTTCATCAACATCATCAAGGCGAGCAGGGCCAAGTAGCACCCGCAAACCGCTGGCATGGGTCATCAATACATTTTCAATGAGATCGGGGTCAAGTTCTTCAACCGCTTTCCCCAAATCTACCACACTGAGATTGCTCTGGAGGTATAAAAACACGGCTAAGTCGCCAAATTCTAGGTCACAGTCAATGAGCAACACGCGCGTATCTTCACGCATTAACCCGGCTGCAACATTGGTAGCAAGGGTGGTTTTGCCCACACCACCTTGGGGGCTATAGACCGCGATAATGTGACCGGCCCGTTTACTTCCTAAAGCACCACTGGTAGTAGCTTTAGTTCGTTCGGGTGAGGCCGATGTTGCACCTTGTCGGTATTGCTCTCGAACATTGGCATTCAATTGATAAACTTTGCGAATGGTCGAGTACAGTTCTTCACCGGAAATGGGCTTTTCAAGGAAATCTCGCGCCCCAGCCAGCATCGCTCGGCGTAAATAGGCAGAGTCTTTGTGAACCGACATCATCACCACTGCCGCTGTAGGGACAGCTTTGCTAATCTGCTCGGTGGCGTTGATGCCGTCCATATCCGGCATATTGATGTCCATCAAAATAATATCTGGTTGGGTACGAATGGCTAAATCTAGGCCTTCACGCCCCGTGCTGCCTGAGCCAACCACTTCAATATCTGGCTCAAAGGCTAACAATTTACGCAGACCCTCACGGGCTTCTGGAATATCATCTACCAGAATGACCCGGATGACATCTTTTTTACCCATGCCACCTTGTGGCTTACCCATATCAATAATTCCTTTAATCCAGTTACCATCTCTACCCATTCGGGTCAGAAATGGTAACCTTCAAATAATGCTCAATGCTGTTGCTTAGTTGGTAGCCTGTTGAACGGCTGGATCGCTTAAGCCACTGAAAGTACGAAGGCTGCTGAGGTCTAACCGACGAATATCGGTGACAGCAGGTTCAATGGCAAACGGCAGATTTTCGGCCTGACGGACATTATAGGTATTAATCATATATTCAAGTGTGACCGATTCGGTCAGCGTGGAGGCTGCACCTTGGTCTTGGGCGGAACGTAGCACATAGGTAATTGGAATACCTGCATCAACGGCCCATGTCAAAACAATAGCATCTTGGGGTTGGACAGCGACCACCATAATCACAGGAATGAAAGCTGTCTCGGTTGGAACTACCGTCAACGCCTGATTAGAATTAGCGCTGGCATTGGGGTCAACCGTTGGGGGTGGGGCTAACACAGCTGCCGCAGTTGGGGTTGCTTCTTCAGCACCAAACAAACGACCATCTTCTGGGAGCCAGCCCACATGCAAGACAACTGCATCTTGAATGGTTCGCTGGGTTACCAAACGCGGACGTTGAATATTTTCGCTTGGCCCAATAACGACACCTTCGGGGAAGATGGGGCTAGGTTCGGCCCGCCCAATACGACCCTCGGTAAAGCCAATGGTTCCGTCCTCAAGCCGCGTCACAATGGTAATTTGGTTTGGCAAACGGGTCTGAAATTCTTCGTCCACATCAATGAACAAGAAAGACATAATAACATCAATATGGTCACCGGGTTGGAAACCATAAGCGACCTGCCCAAGCCCTGTTGCATCCAGCGGAACAGCCATTGCGACTGATCCGGGGTCAATTTGGGTGGCTAAGTCCGAACCTTCACCCGCAATATCTGCTATACTCTCAACTAATTGTGCTTGGACAAGCGGTGATTCGCGCGGAATATCGGTACGGGTAATCTTGCCAATCACCTGCTCTGTAGCAACGAAGGAGGTGGTAGGCGCAGAGCCAAGCGGCCATGCACGCACATCAACCATTGACTCGGTAATCTTGATACCTCGCGGCAAATCTTGCAGGGCAATGACTACATACTCAACATTTTCTTGTATTGTTGCAACAGGGGGATTATTGTTGCCGCCACCGCCAGATGGTTGGGTTGCCGCACCATCCACAGTATCCGTTGCCGGAGTCGCAGTAGCATCTTTCTTATTATCTCCGCCGCCAAGTAACAACACGGCAGCGAGGACAACCCCCAGCACAATAATTAAACCAACTAAAATGAGAACACGACCTCGCATGTAAGTTGCTCCTTCCGGGGAGGAACATTTTTAGACTAAAAGTTGCCTTCCCTTAGTGTAGTTGGAAGATAAAATAATGCAAACGGGCCTATAGTCCTATCGGCGTTAGAAAATTCACACAAAATCAATTATTACGATGAATTTTTCAAACGCAAGCACTTGGCCTAGTCTAAATCTGGTTCTTCATCCTCAAAGACGGGTAGCACCAACTGAAAACGACTGCCTGATCCTTCTTCGCTATAAATATCGAGCTTACCACCCACGACTTCGATGCGCTCGACCAAACCATTCAGCCCTTGGACTCTAGAATCGCCTTGCGAAGGATTGGATAAGGACTCAACATCAAAACCTTGTCCATCATCCTCAATCACGGCCTTGATAGTGTCCGTCCCCACGTCAATCATGACACGAATATTTTTCGCGCTCAACTGGTCACGCGAAATGGAAAGCAGCGACTGTACACTACGGAACATCATCACTTCGGTGTGTTTTGCCATACGCCGTTCTTCACCCACCACATTAAATTGCAGCTTGGTTTCGCTTTTCTGCTCAAAATTTTCAGCATAGCGGCGCAAAGTAGGGATAAGGCCGAGGTCATCCAGCATCATCGGGCGCAGGTCGAAAATGAAATCGCGTACTTTTTGGAAGCTCTGACTGGCAGCAGCTTTTAAATTGGTCAATTCTGCGCTGGCACGGTCAGGATCACGGTCAAACAGACGCTGACAGACCTCCGCTTGCAAAATGAAATTCGTTAGCGATTGGGCTGGGCCGTCATGTAATTTATTCGCCAAGACCTGACGTTCTTGTTCTTGGGCCTGCACAATTCGGACAACGGCTTGCCCATCAAGGCTTAGGGATGGCTTTGGCGCACCACCCGAACTTGAACCGGGGGTATAACCACCACCTAAGCCAAAATTACCTGCGCTTTTCAGCTTTTCTAACAAGTGCCCCAAAATTTGACTCGAATGATCCAGTTGTTGCTGACCTTCTTGCAATTTTTCGAGCTGTGATCGCATCGTCAGCAAACGGCTTTTGGCGTCTATCGCATCTTCATAGGTCACGCGGATGTCTTGGCGGGGCACAGTATCAAACGCATCTTCAATACGGCGCATACGGGCATTCACTGAAACGTTGCGTTCCTGAAGGCGCTGTACCTCAACTTGGCTTTGATCGGCGAGGGCTTGGTTTTCCTTCATCCGCATTTTGATAGTATCGTATTCCGATTGGATTTCAGCGATTAGTTCATCGCGCAATGATTGAACGCTCATTACAATCTCCCATGGTGGTCACTCGTGCTATCTTGATTATCATGGTTATTGGGGGTATCCGCAATTCGCACCCACCCACGCCGCATGGCATAGATTGCCGCTTGCGTCCGGTCTTCAACATAAAGCTTGGTCAAAATCGAACTCACATGATTTTTAACCGTCTGTTGGCTAATTTTCAAGACCTCGGCAATTTGCTTATTGGTTTTGCCCTGTGTGACATAGCGCAAGATTTCCATTTCACGCGGGCTAAGGGGAACAAAATGTTCATGGGGGTCAATGGTATACGGGCCTGTTGTCGCTTCAATGCGGCTGTTTGTCCATTTACGAATGCCAGCAAGGTCATAATATTCACCTTTGACCATATAGTAGCCTTGCACGACCTTCTGAATGACCTCAATCAACAAAAGCGGGTCAATATCTTTGGAACAATAGGCCGAACACCCCGCCCGTAACGCATGAAGGGCCTGTTCTTCATCATCATAGCCCGTCAGCATCACCACACAAGCCGAATTGCGCTCAGTTTTGAGCCTTGAAGCAATTTGCAGCCCATTCATGTGCGGTAGATTGACATCTAACAAAATGACATCGGGGTGAAGCTCACGTGCCAATTCAAGGGCTTGCTCCCCGTTTTCACCTTCGGCAATGACTTCTAAATGTTCATCGTCCGACAATACACTCCGCAGACCCCGCCGCCAAACAGGATGGTCATCAACAATCATCACGGTAATTTTGCGGAGGATGGGATCGCGTTCTGGTGAACTCATAAGGCCTTCCCACTACTTACAAACTACCCTTAGCATAAGGGTAACTTGGTCGTTTACCAATTTCAGGAAAATTCAAGAAACATTAAGCTACACTAAGAATTATAGTCGGGTTTTATTGTTTCACCAACACACAAAGGTCAGAATTAATAAACCAACGTTCACCTGACGCCAAATGTTGGTCTATTGCGACACTTCCCTGCTTCGTGCTAGACTACAGCCGCGTTGTGGGCCAGTTAATCAACTCTAACCACACTCAAATTTTCGATAAAATTGTAAATGGGTCGAGGACTAATGCGACGTACCATAACCTTTTTTCTTATCATCACTTTTCTTCTAACTATCGTTCTTTCCGCCATCAATTCACGTCCCGTTGCTCACGCTCAGGGTCCAGTACAGGCGCGTGTTACCACCGATTCATTGGCAATACGGTTGCGTCCGGGTGTTAATGCTTCGCCGCTGGGTTTAATTCCGCTCAATGCCGTGGTAAATATCACCGGGCGCGAAGATCAACAAGGCAACGGTGGTGTATGGGTCTACGGCTCGCCCGAAAGTGGTAGCCCCACCGGATGGATGCTCTCGGACTATTTGCAATTCGGACATGACTTTGTGATGGAAAATCTACCTGTCCTCACAGTCGAAGGCGCTGCACCAACCTCAGGCGGAACCAACACCACGCCCTCGAATCCATCCAATCCCCCAGCTTCCGCGCCTGCGGGTGGCCTAAACGGAACAACGACGGGTGTAGTTAATTTCCGTAGTGCCCCTAGTACTAGCGCCGGGGTTATCGCCGGGTTGGGCGCCAACACCTCAGTTGTATTGACTGGGCGCAATGGCGATAGCACTTGGTTGCAAGCTGTCTATAATGGTCAAACCGGTTGGTTATTCGCTAGTTTGGTACAAGTCTCTGGCGATAAAAACTCATTGGCTGTTGTACCCGGTACCGAAGTTGCCGCTGCGCCTGCCACTACGTCAGGTGGAGGGAACACTGGAACGGGTAATCCACCTGCACCAGCCGCCTATAGCTCGGCGAATTTGCGCGTGTTTTCCTATGGTGCGCATGTGTCTAGTTTCGCCTTTCCTGACCTTATGCACTATGCTGGTATGACATGGGCCAAAGTGCAGATTCGTTATGGGCGTGGACAAGACCCCAATTCGGTCGCAGGCACCATTAACGATGCTCATGCCAAAGGCTTCCGCATTTTGTTGGGCGTGGTCGGGTATCCAGCCGATATTGGCGGTGGCGATGCTTATTTTAATGACTATGCCAAATTTGTCGGTGGGTTAGCGGGTTTGGGAGCCGATGCCATTGAAATTTGGAACGAACCCAACATTGACCGCGAATGGCCGACCGGACAAATTGACCCGGCTCGTTACACCCAATTGCTGGCAAAAGCCTATAACGCCATCAAGGGGACGAATGCGGGGACAATTGTGATTAGTGCCGCTCCATCTCCGACCGGGGCCGAAAGCGCCTTTGGGCGTGATCGGGTCTGGAACGACAACAACTATATTGCGGGGCTGGCTGCCGCTGGCGCTGCTCGTTATATGGACTGTGTGGGCGCTCATTACAATGAGGGGATTGTCAGCCCTCGCCAGACCAGCGGTGATCCTCGTGACAATTACTATACCCGCTATTTTTATGGCATGGTCAACACCTACTACAGCGCCATCCGTAAACCCGTTTGTTTTACTGAATTGGGTTATTTGACCCCCGAAGGCTATGGCCCACTACCGGGAGCGTTCGGGTGGGCAGCCAACACCACCGCCGCCCAACAAGGCCAATGGGTTGCTGATGCTATCCGCTTGGCCCGTAGCAGTGGCAAAGTGCCATTGGTGATTATCTGGAATATGGACTTTACCGGGACATTTGGTGACGACCCGATGGGTGGTTATGCGCTCATTCGTCCTGATGGTTCCTGCCCTGCCTGTGATCGTTTGGCAGGTCGCTAAATTTCAATGAACTTTTGCCCTCTTGATTGTCATTAAGGGGGCTGTGTTTTTCATCAAGGCAATTATTTGAGCGAAAGGAAGTCTATGAATACTGTAACTCACATGCAACATCCTACCCACCAACGTCAACAGTTGCGTGGATTCATGGCCGTTTGGATGGCCGTCACCCTCTTGGTTGGGGTGGCAACCTTTGTCGCCATTTATGTCGGCACAGACAATTTAGGCGATAACAACAACGGCAGCAATAATAATACCAACAGTAGTGTTGCGGCAGTTGTAGATAACCAATCTAAACAAGAAGCTGCTCCGGTTGACCAAACCACGACCAACAATGACACGGTCCAACCGGAAACTGTTCAAGACACCAGCGCAAACGGTGAGGCCCCGGTTTCAAGCAGCAATGGCGATGCAGCACAGGCTTCGGACGGGAGTGCATCCAATCCAGCGGTAGAATCAGCGGCCAATGGTGGCACAGAAAACAATCCACCTGCCCAGCCAGCTCAACAAGATGCCAGCCCCACACCATCACCAACCTTTGCACCCACCCTTCCAGCCACGCAACAAACGGGCTTTGACCTCGGCGCGCAGGTGATGATCCCCTATAGCAAAGATGCCAATTCGATGACGGGGACGCTCGACGCTGTCTCCAATCAACTACGTCTGAACTGGGTCAAATTGCAGGTACGCTGGCAATTTGTTGAACCCGAAGAGGGCGTTTATGACTGGAGCTATCTGGATGCTTTCTTCCAATCCGTCACCGAAAAGAACCTAAAGGTGCTGGTTGGGGTGGTGACTGCTCCGGAATGGGCACGTCAAGCAGGCGCTGACCTGACCAAGAATGGCCCACCGGCTGACAATCAAAAATTTGCCGACTTCATTGCTCAATTGATTACACGCTATCCCAGCAAAATCCATGCCATTGAAGTTTGGAACGAAATGAATATTGACCGCGAATGGGCTAGCATCAACGGTATCAATGCCCCAGAATATGTGGAAATGCTGCGGGCAGTTGCCAATACCATTCGTTTCCTTGACCCCAACATTATGGTAGTCAGCGGGGCGCTTTCCCCAACAGGTGTGAACAACGATGCTGTGCATGATGATTTCCGTTACACCGACGAACTCATCGCGGCGGGCGTGCTGGATGTGATTGACTGCTTTGGCGCACACCACAACGGCTACAATATTGGCCCGAACGTACCCTATGACCAAGTGCCCAATGACCCCACAGCCACCTTCCGCGGCCCATTTGACAGCCCACATCCCTCATGGTCGTTCTATAGCACACTGACCACCTATGCCAATAAAATTAGTGCGGCGGGCAGCACAGTGCCTTTGTGTGTGACCGAATTTGGCTGGGCCACCACTGCCGATCTTGGCGGCCAATATCCACAATATTTCGAATTTGCCAACGACAACACGCTGGATGAAAGTGCCCAATTCATTGTCGAAGCCATTCAATTGATGGAAGAATGGGGCTTCGTACGCTTGGCCTTTATCTGGAACCTCAATTTTGGGCCGGAAGAAGGCTTTAATGCCACAAACGACAATGTACCCTACTCACTGATCCGCCCCAATTACTATCTGTCACCTGCGTGGGGTCAGATTGCTGAGATGGATTTCCGAGGCCGTGCTGAGGCCGCTGTGACGGGCCAGTAAACCTTTTACATCAGCATATTCACTGCGGGGACAGGGCCAAAATTCCTGTCCCTGTTTATTTTCTGCCATTGAACGATACAATTTAGAGGCTACCAACATCTCAACGATGCAACGACGAGGAGGAGACAGGAGCGATGTATGGCACAATTGGGCACTACCATTTAAAACCGGGGATGCGAGAGGCCGCCTTACAGACCCTGCACGCCCAAGAAAGTATCGCGGTTCCCGGTATCATCGCGGTGCATGTCTATCAAAACGACCAAAACCCTGATGAATTGATGTTGGTGGTGATGTTTGAAAATCGGGCGACCTATCTCGCCAATGCCAATAGTCCTGAACAGCACGAACGCTATCTTAAAGTCCGGCAGTTCTTGGTCAGTGACCCAACATGGTTTGATGGGGAAATTATTGACAGTATCCGCTTTTAATCTTTAAAAATCGAACAATATGAAAGATACCATTCTCGCTATTTCCTATTTTGTCCACCTGATTGCCACTGTTATTTGGATTGGTGGCCTAGCAATGATTTTATTCCTTGTGTGGCCCGAAACCGCCCGTAGCCTCACCAACCAAGAGGAGCGTCGCCGCGTTGTGTTAGGCGTTCAAACCCGTTTTCGCCCAATGGCAAATCTTAGTTTAGTGATGCTGGTGGGCACAGGTTTGGTACAAATGTCGGGTGATCCAAACTATGAGGGTTTCCTGACCTTCAAAAACACATGGAGTTTTGCCATGCTGCTGAAGCACGTTGTGTTTGCGGCGATGGTGGGGCTAACATTTTTGACGCAGTTTTGGTTGGCCCCGGCGCTAGAACGGGCTATTTTATTGGCAAGCAAAGGGCAACCAAATGAATTAGAAACATTATTAGCGCGGGAGGTACGGCTAATGTGGAGTTTAGCAGGCCTCGGCGCGATTGTATTGGTTTTTACGGCGATTGCGACTGCCCAATAGAGGTGAAAATGAAACCAGCTTTTTGGTGGGGAGGAGCGAAGAGTCGTGGCTAAACGTTGGGATACCTTGCTGGTCGTGCTACTGCTGATTGCAGGTTTTTTGCTGCGGGCATGGAACATCGCTACCCTCCCCCTAGGTTTTTCGGACGAAGAAATTACGACCCTGCGTCTGGCCGAAAGCATCCGTGATGGCAATGTGCAGGTCTTTTTTGACACTCACCCATCTGGCACTGAATCATTTTTCCCCATTTTGATTGCGGCCACCAAAATGATCGTGGGGGATGGTCTTTTTGTCATGCGCTTTTTGCCTTTAATGGCCTCCTTGTTGACTATGGCCCTCACTTTCGTGGTGGCCCGTCGTCTATTTGGTCGCGGGGTGGCGTTTATCGCATTATTGGCAATGCTGGCAGGCATTTGGCCCATCATCGCGGCCCGTACAGTTACCGAATCCGCCCTATCTGCCCTCATGATGTTGGTTGTCCTTGCTGCTGCCCTCAAAGCATTCCATCTCGGCAGACAAATACGCCCCTTATCTCCCACCACTGGGCCCTATACAGTGTTGGCAGTCGCGATGGCAGCAGCGGCTTATGAGCATTACACCGGATTAATGGCTGGCATCGGCATCTTTGTTTTTGTGCTCTATTTGCGCTCCACCCGCCAATCGGTGTCACGTTATCTGTGGTGGAACAGCGGCTATGCGTTGCTTCTAGCCCTTATTTTGGCTCTACCCTATTTCATCTCGGTGCTGCGTAACCCGACCTATAGTGGGCCCTATATTTTTATTGCTGAACGCCCGTCCAGCATCATTGCCCTAATTGAATCCATCGGTAAAACGATTTTGGGCTTTTTCTGGCTAGAAGCAGGCGATAAAAATCCGGCTCACAACGTCCCCGGTTTACCGCTCATTTCATATATCGAGCCTGTTTTCTTAATTTTCGGCATCTACGGAGCTGTTCGTCTCCGCCGTCAAGCCAATTATGGCCTATTGCTGATCTTTTTTGTTTTAGGCCTGCTGCCGGATATGTGGCTGGATAAAGGCCCAGATTATCGGGCGCTGTCGTTTGTCTCACCATTAGTCTATATGCTGATTGGTGTGGGTGTTTTTGAGCTCGTCCGGTTTATCAAACAAAGCGATATTCCCATAAGCCTCAGTTGGCTAAAAAAGCAACAAGGGCGATTGGCATGGCCCGCTCCGGTGGTCTATCTAGTTGCACTCCTCATGCTATTGGATTTCGGGGCGAACATCCTGCGCCTGCGCGACAATTTATTCACCAATTGGTCAAAACGGCAGGATATGCAAGCGGCTTATCACACCGATTTAGGTGAGATTGCCCATTATCTTGAAAATAACGCCGACGGTCCGCCCATCAGTATCTGCGCAACCCCCAGGCCCGGAACAGTCGCGGATTCACGTTTGTTGGAATGGATGCTGCACCGCGAAAACATTCCCTTCCGCATTGCCAACTGCACCAGCGATTTGATTTTGACAGCCGGGGGCAGTCCGATGCGGCTATTATTTGTGGATGCTGACGAGCGCAATAATGTCCCCGCACCCCTGTTGGAATGGATACGCCTCGCCCAACCTTTGGAAAACACCAGTCTGCCCAATGGCATGGGGTGGATTATTGATGCCGAGCAAGCCCTAGCAGATATGGGTGGACGTTTAACCACCTTGAATACACTATACTACCCTCGAGAAACGGGCAGTCCTTTTGAAACTGTTGGGCTACCTTTCCGCTTCAACAATAGCTTAACCCTTATCGGCATTGAACCAATTTCTGACCAGCCCGAATTTAAACCCGGCGATGTGTTGACCGTCATCAGCTATTGGCGAGTAGATGGCCCATTACCCCCGGACATTGGCGTTTTTGTGCGCTTACATGACACGCCTCAAGCCAGCCCCTATAATGAAATCAATGGGTTTAATGTTGAAACCAAGCGACTGCGCCCACGTGATGTTGTTATCCAAGTCGGCTATTTGATTTTGCCGGATACCCTACGAGATCAGGAATATCTGCTCACCCTAGGGGTCTATGAGGGACGCCCGACCAATCAATTGCCCATTTTTAACCCCGAAGCACATCAACTACGGGGTAATTATCTCCAAATCAGCCAACCTATTCTCATCAACACAGAAGATTGAAACGCGCATGTTTGAAGTCATCTTTCTTGGTACTTCCGCCTCCGCCCCCAGCATCCAACGTGGCCTGCCTGCGTTGGTGGTGCTTGCCAATGAATACCGTTTTTTGGTGGATTGTGGCGAAGGTACCCAGCGCCAGATTTTGAAAAGTGGCATTGGCTTTCGGCGCTTGGATCATATCTTGCTGACCCACAGCCACCTTGACCACATTTTAGGGCTGGGCGGATTGATCTCCACTTTTATTCGCTGGGAAGAAGGCATTGAGGGAGTCAAGATTTATGGGGGGATGGCAACCCTAGAGCGTGTGCATGATCTGATTTTTGATATTGTGGTGCGTGGTGCGCCTGTGCCCATTCCGATTGATCTCATCCCGATTGAAGCCGGGGATGTGATTGTGGAAGACAAACATATGAAAGTGACTGCTGTGCCAGTGATTCATCGCGGGCCGGGTTGCTTCGGCTTTGTGTTTCAGCAGCACGACCACCGCCAATTTAACCCCGAAAAAGCCACTGAATTGGGCGTCCCAAATGGGCCAGAACGGGCGTTGTTGGTCAAAGGGGAAGCGATTACATTAACCGATGGGCGAGTGATTACCCCCAATGACGTACTTGGTGAGGTAGTGCCGGGGGCCAAATTGGTCGTGATTGGTGACGTAGGTGATACCGATAGTTTGCGCCCCTATGTCAAAGATGCTGACTGTCTAGTTATTGAGGCGACCTATATGGAAGAGGAACGGCGGTTGGCGAGTGAAGTAGGCCATCTCACCACAATCCAAGCCGCCCAGCTTGCCAAAGATACGGGTGTAAAAACCTTAATCTTGACCCATATTTCTCGCCGCAATCACGATCAGGATGTGCGCCACGAGGCCCGCAGTGTGTTTTCCAGCACCTATGTCGCCCGTGATTTTGACCATTATGTGGTGGCCCGTGCCAAACCCGTGCAAAAACTGCCCCCGCCCAATCGGCGAACTGATAATTCAAGCGAAAAATAACTCACTGGCTTGGTATTTTGCCAACTGCCTCGCCTTGCGGTGGTTCATAGGGGGCGAATACACCATCCCGATAAATCACCACCTTGCGATCTTTAAATCGCTGGATAAGCCCATCGGTATAGCCGCCATCGGGGTCACGCGCCAAAACATATTCGCTGTCGAGATAGGGGCTAGTCAACGCCATCAATGCGCCCACTTCCCGCCACATACGGGCTTCAGGCAAGTAGGCAATAATCAAGACGGGTCGGTTATCATCGCCGCGTAGACGGTCAACTCGTTCGATTTGGTCTGCCCCGATAATCCCATAACGATAGAGCTTATCAATCCGGTGTGGAGTATAGCCCACCAACGACATGCCAATCGCCAGCGCCGCTAGCATATATACCCCGCTACGCAGGTGCAGTCCTTTGAGCATATCGGCTACGCCAGTGATACCCACCGCCGCAATAATGGCTAAGAAGGCTGTTGCCTCGTAATAATAGCGGGCACTGTAAACACCCGCCCCAATCCAATAGAACATCGTTACAAAAATAATCGAGCCAGCCGTGAGCGCAATCAGCCACATCCAGCGTCGCCGCCAACCAAAAAATAGGCCGAGTGGCAGCAGCATCCAACTCAACCCGGCTTTATCCACCATACAATCGTTACGACTGACAGCAGTTGGGGAATCTGGCGGGTTATCGGGTTGCCGTACCATCCCAAATAAATCACGGCTATAACAGACCATGTCTTTCCGCAAATAATACTTGGCCCAATACCAGCTATGCCCACCCGTGTTGCGACCATGCCCTTCGCCAAAACCGATTTTGTCATAATTCCAAACGTACTCGTATAGATTTTTGGTAGGGTCACCAATGACCGCATAGGTAAAAGCAGGGTATAACGCACCATAGGCCACCGTAAAAACGGCCAAAATCAGCAAGGGGCGTAAGGTCTTGCCAAATTGTGAGGGCCAAGGCGGATTGAGTACCGGTTCGGCAGGGGCATCTCGGAACACCACCCACGCCATAATCGCCAGCCCGATCGCTACCCCCATCGCCAAAACAGGCCACTTGGGCCAAAAAGGATCGTCTCCTTTTTTTAAGTACAACTCATTAACGGCCCAATACGCCACTCCAGTAACGAAAATGAGTGGGACATATAGGATTGCCAAGCGTGCCCACCAAATCAATTGACCATTTTCATCAGCCAGCCACTTTCGGGATGGGGTCTCGCTTGATTTACGACTTAACCATCCTCGCTGAATCGAGCGAATCAAGGCTACCAATACCCGCAATCCACTGTAAATGACCAGTGGCACCGCGACCCCTGCCGCAGTCAAAGGCCGATTCGCCACGACCATCCCTAAGGACATACCGCTGATGGCCGCCCAACCAAGCACATGTTCGCCTTTTTCAACTCGCCATGCCCCGTATAAAAATAGCAGGGTGAAAAATTGGGCTGAGGTATGGCCCATCAATGTACCGTTAATCAACAGGGCAATCGGACTAATCGTCAATAGGGCCGCTGCCACCACCCCGGTTTGCTCGTTGAACACTTCCCGCGCCAAGCGATAGGTCAAGGCAACACTCAACATACCAATCCAAGCGTTGATAGCCCATGTCATATTGAGTTTGACCCCCACCGCCAGCAGCAACGGCCAACCGGGGGGATATTTGCCAAAACGTTTGCCATTTTCGGACAAGAGAAAGGGCTGCCAATAGGAGCGGAGGGGCAAGGGTACGTCTACAAAAGTATCGCCCTGTGCAAAAATCTTGGCTTGATATAAATAAGCCATCTCGTCTTCCAGATGGGGCAGTTTTTCAAAAACAGAATCCGAGACCCACACCGACCCCAACATCGCGCAGTAACAGAGCAGCAGAGCAAGCAGCGCCGATTTTTTCATAACGATTTATGACTCGATTATTTTACGATAGACTTCTAATGCAATTTCTGCCGTCCTACGCCATGTAAAAGTAGCAGCATGTTGCAGCCCACTCTCACACAATTGATCATAGAAGGCGGGGTCATCCAATAGCCGGGTGATCCCCTGCATGATACTTTCCGGCTCATCAGGATTAATATAGACGCCGTGTTTGCCGACCACTTCAGGTAATGCCCCGCGTTCTGTCACCACAACGGGTGTACCGCAGGCCATTGCTTCAATGGCAGGCATTCCAAACCCCTCATAAAACGACGGCATTACTAACAAACGTGCCCCATTATACAAGGCGGGCAAAACAGCGAAAGGCACATCCTCAAACAACCGCACATGCTCGGTCAGGCCAAGTTCCGTAATCGGTGCTAATTCCTGATCGGCAAACCAACCTCGCTGACCACCGATCACCAAGGGAGGTATATCAGGGCGAGTGGCCCGTAATTGGGCATAGGTTCGCAACAAACCGGGAATATTTTTGCGCGGCTCAATCGTGCTGACAAACAATAGATATTGAGTCGGTAGATGATAGGGGGCAAGGGTCGCTTGGATTTGGGATTCCTGCAAAACGCGAAAATTCGGATTCACCCCCAATAAATGCACGGTAATTTTTTCGCGTGGTACATCCAGCATCTCAACAATTTCACGTTTGGTCGTCTCGGTCTGAGCAAAAATATGGTCGGCGTGACGGACGGCCCAATGAATTTGGTCACGATAGTAACGTAGACTTTCAGCAGTTTGGAATTGCGGGTAATGCAAAAAGTGTAAATCATGAATGGTGATGATATGACGACGTGCCCCTCGTCGTGGCGGGATAAAATCCGGACTGTGCAACACATCCAACCGATGGCGTGCCAATTCTACCGACAAGGCCGTGCGTTCCAGCCGATGATGGCAGGGTGTGAATAGATTGACGCGGTGAAAATTAGGTGCAGTAGCATAATTTTCCGTATCCCGGAAGTTGTGCAGGATGGCATAGTCGCTGGTCGTGTCCAATTCGGCGAGGGCCAGCATCAATTGGCGGGTATATTCTGAGATGCCGCCTTTCCGATAGTAGAGCAGGCGGGCGTCAATTCCGATTTTGGGCATGGTTATCAAATCGCAATAACTGAGTGATAGAGTATTCCCATTATAATAATGGGCATAGCGCCGCTTGTCATCCACTGCGAGGTCAATCCTTGGAAAAACTGGTCAGAGTCTGTCACGTCGAAGAACTGGAACACGACAAACCCCGCTGCTATCGGGTCGAAAACATGGATATTTTTATCGTGCGGCATTGGGCCAACATCTACGCGCTGGAAAATCGCTGTGGTCATGCTGGTGCGCCCCTGCATCGTGGCGAATACACCGACGGCCTAATTGTCTGTGCGTTGCATGGGGCAGCCTACCGGGTGGAGTCGGGTGAGGTCGAATGGGAGGCTATTTTGCCGCCGCCGATGTCTGAATATAGCAAAAGCGAAAATCCACGCATCCGATTATTTGGCGAATTGCTGGAAGCAACTGAAACTTTGCCGATCAAAAGTTTTCCGGTCACTGTGCAAGATGATGTGGTCTATATTACACTCCCCTATTAGAATAAATCCTGCTCAAAAATATTTATTCTCTCCATAGGGAGGAACACCCCATGTTTGTTGATCTGCCACTCGAAGAACTCGAAAAGTATTTGCCGTCGCGCCATGAATCGCCCGACTTTGACAGCTTTTGGGCCAATACGTTGGCTGAAGCCCGCAAATTTCCGCTCAAGGCTGTGTTTACCCCTGTTGAATCAGGTTATCGCACAGTTGAAGTATTTGATGTGACCTACAGCGGTTATGGTGGTCAGCCCATTAAGGGATGGTTTATTCTGCCCCGCCAGCGGACGGAGCCTTTACCATGTGTGGTTGAATTTATTGGCTATGGAGGTGGACGCGGTCTACCGATTGATTGGCTGCAATGGGCCAGTGTTGGCTATGCTCATTTTGTCATGGACACCCGTGGGCAGGGCACTACATGGCGTCAAGGCGACACCCCTGATCCTGAACCAGATGGGTCAAATCCGCACTTCCCCGGTTTCATGACACGCGGCATCTTGAATCCCAACACGTACTACTATCGCCGTGTGTTCACCGATGCTGTGCGTGCGGTTGAAGCGGCCCGTGCTCATCCAGCCGTCAACAAAGAGCACATCGCTGTGACAGGAGGAAGTCAGGGTGGGGGTATTGCACTGGCCGCCGCTAGCCTAGAACCGACCGTCGAGGCAACCATGCCGGATGTGCCCTTCCTATGCCACTATCGCAAAGCTACTGAAATCACCGACACCCATCCCTATGCTGAAATTTCACGCTTCTGCAAAACCCATCGTGAGAAAATTGAAACCGTTTTCAACACCCTCAATTATTTTGATGGTGTTAATCTGGCTTCTCGCGCCCATGCCAAAGCTCTATTTTCGGTGGCTTTGATGGATGATATTTGCCCACCACGCACCGTCTTTGCCGCCTACAATCATTATGCTGGCCCCAAACAAATCCGCATCTGGCATTATAATAATCATGAAGGTGGGGAATCTTTCCAAGCGATTGAGAAAATGAAGTTCCTTGCCCAATTGTGGGGCTAGCGCAGGCCGAACACAGAATGCTCTTGGCAGGTGATGGTATAATAGCCCTTCAATTTTTTCGGCAGCCCTTATTGAAAATTTAGTTGTAGAGGCCCGATGTATGGATATTCAACAAGCAATGCGAATGATTGAGTGGCTTGACGAAGAGCGTCGCCGCGATAAAACGACCATCGCCAAGCTCGAAGAACGCTTGGTCTTACAGCAAGAAACCCTTGAACAATTAACCCGTCAGATGAACGGGATGGAAAATGATCTCGTCACAGCCCGCACCCAATTTATCCCGGCTGAACGGGACGCCGAAATGATGGAGCAGATGCGTTTGGAGATGCGTCAGATCATCGAAGGTATTGAGGCCAAACGCCTTGCCGCTGAACGTGAGGCCGAGCGTCGCAACGAATTCGCCCGCGAAATGATGTCCCGCCCCATCCGCGAACTCAATGAGCGACTAGATCGGTTGGAACATCAACAAGATGATCTTGGGGCTGCCCGGGCTGAGCGTGATCGTATGGCGGCCAGTCTTTCGGCTGTCCAGCAGCGCGTAGAGGACATTGCCAAGAAAATTGAAGAACCCGAACGCCGTATCGCTTTCTTGGAAGAACAGCGCCGTCAAGATAATCGCCGTATTTCTGATGTCCAAGCGGGCATGCCAGAAATGCAAAAATTAATTGACGGTGTCAAACTCAAAATCGAACGGGTCGAAAATCTAGCCTTGACTGCCGAAAAACGCATCACCGAAAGCCAAACAGGTGAACGGATGCGCCGCGAAGAAATGCAAAACTTCATTGACCAGCAAAATCTCATTACCCAACAGCGTGACCAACAAATCAAAGACTTGACCCGCAACCTTGGGGCCTATGATGAAGACATCCGACGTAATCTGGAACGATTTGAATCGTGGGCCGAGACGTATCGGCAGATGAAGAAAATTGTGGAGGATTTCGAGCGTATTGGTGAACGACTAGAGCGTCGTATCAATGAAGTGTCGGAAATGCAGCGTCTTTCTGAGGAGCGCTTCCGTGAAGAATGGAATGACTGGGTCAAAGACGACCAACGGCGTTGGAAACAATTTACCCTGACCAACGACGAAGCATGGCGCAAACACGAAAAAGATATGGTTGACCATCGCAAAACCATTGAAGATACGCGTGGTGATCTGACACCAATGCAAAGCTCTCTTGATCGGCTGTGGCGTTTGGAACAAGCCCGCGCCCGCATGTATATCGAAGGATATAAGGCCCTGATGATGGAATATAACGTCACAGGGGCATCGGCTGGGACGGGTTTCTCAACCACGACGGGTACTATGCCTGCTGTATCTCTGCCTTCGACCAATGGAGACAATAGTCAGGGCTGACAAACTGGGCCATGAATACCGATGAAATCCGCCAACTAGAGCGAGCTATTGCCGCCCTTGAAACCCAGCGAGATACGCTTGGGGATGGTGTTGTCGAGACGATGTTGGCCCCTGCCCGTGAAAAACTTGCGACTCTAAAACAACAATCTGAAAGTGATCAGCAACGTAAGCTGGTCACTTTTCTTTTTGCCGATGTAGTATCGTCGTCTAAAATTTTTGGTCATCTTGATCCCGAAGACACCCTCGAAATCCTCAGCACGGCGTTGGCTCGTTTTGGTCAGCAGGTCAAACAACATCAAGGTCATGTAGCCCGCCTGATGGGGGATGGCATGTTAGCCTTCTTTGGTGCACCTCGCGCCCGCGAAGATGATCCTGTTCGAGCCGTCCGTACCGCTCTAGCCATTATTCAAGAAGCCCGCAGCTATGCCCAAGAAGTCGTGGTGACATGGGGGATTGAGGGTTTTAATGTGCGCGTTGGCCTCAATACAGGATTAGTAGCTCTTGGCGAAGTAGGGGGCGAGGCAGGCTCGGAATATACCGCGATGGGGGATGCGATCAACATGGCAGCCCGCATGGAAAGCCATGCTCCGGCAGGTGAGGTGTTGATTTCGCACGAAACCTATCTGCATGTGCGTGGATTTTTTGAAGTGCAGCCTCTTGAGCCAATTATGGTTAAGGGCGCGTTAGCTCCAATCCAAGTTTATGTTGTGCAACGGGAAATACCACGTGGTTTTGAAATGGGTCAACGCGGCATTGAGGGCATCCAAACCCGCATGATTGGTCGGGATGCCGAAATGTTGCACCTGCAAAAGATGTTTCAATTGGCAGTTGAAGATGGTGAAACTCAAATCGTAATCATCCGGGGCGATGCCGGGGTGGGCAAATCCCGACTGTTACGAGAATTTGGCGCATGGATGACTCACCAACCGCATACTGTTTTACGCATCAATGGACGGGCATTCCCTAGCACTGAAAAACAGCCTAATGCCCTAATTCGTGACTTGCTTCAGTTCTATTTCAAGATTCAAGACACGGATACGGCTGAACAAGCCCGGGCTAAGATGGAGTCTGGGTTAGCCGATTTTTGGACTTTAGGCGATATTGCTGAAGTAACCCAGAGCATTGGTCAGATGGTCGGTTTTGCTTTTGCCACGCTCAATACTGAAGAAGATCAGTCTTCACAAAAACGCAGAGACGCCCCCAATGATTTGATGCGACTTTTTGAGCGCATTGCAACCCGTCAGCCTGTTGTAATTTTCCTTGAAGACATTCACTGGGCCGATGACCTTTCACTGGATTTCATCAGTTAGTTTGCTTACACCCATTTACAGTTACCCCTGTTGGTGATCTGCCTCGCTCGTCCCATATTGTATGAAAAACGTCCCTTATGGGGTGAAGGTCAAGAATGTCATACACTGGTTGATTTGCGTCCTCTTTCAACCCGAGACAGTCGCCAATTGGTGCGGGAGATTTTGCATCGGGTTGAGACTGTGCCCGATACCCTCCGAGATTTAATTGTGAGCAATGCCGAGGGCAACCCATTTTATTTGGAAGAACTGATCCAAGTGATGATTGCAGACGGGATTATTTTTCCAAACGACCAGCAATGGTCTGTCGCAATGGATAGATTAGCCCAAATGCGTGTCCCACCAACCTTAACAGGTGTATTGCAAGCCCGTTTGGATGCCTTGACCCCTGAGGAACGTACTCTCATTCAACAGGCGGCAGTAATTGGAACCACTTTTTGGGATGGGACATTACGGACGCTTCGGGTAACGGGGCAAACCATTGAAAGTGCGGTATCGGTTAGCGACGTTACAGGAACCCTAGCCTCGCTGCGTCAGCATGGGATGATCTATAGCCGCGAAAAATCAACATTTGCGGAAACGCGCGAATATACCTTTAAACACGCCATCTTAAGGGATGTTACTTACGAAAGCGTTTTGAAAAAAGCGCGACGTTCCTATCACCACCAAATCGCTGAATGGTTAATTAAGGCTTGTGGAGATCGTGTTATCGAGTATGCGTCGCTGGTCGCTGAGCATTATCGGTCAGCAGGGGAGGTTATCTTAGCCATCAATTATCTGTGTGAGGCAGGACTACGGGCCCGACTAGCCTATCCATCAATGTTAAATGAATCAATAGGCTTTTATCAGCAGGCGTTTGAATTGACTTCTACTCAAAAAGTTGAACTTGCCTTTCACTTGTCCGAACCTGAGATCAAAGAATTATTGGTGAGCATCATCCGACCATTAGCCAAACTTCATCTGGCTTCACATAATTATGATTCGGCTGATGGGTTGTTCAAGATGGTTTTGGCACTTGCCGAAGATTTGAGGAATTATTTAGTCCTCTCCGAAGCCTATAGCGGGCTTTCCGTAGTCGCCCAAACGCGGAATGATCAGGCCACAGCGGGACACTATCATGCACTTTGGCTCAAAACCATGTCTCGACTACGCCCAAAACCCTCCAAACCAGAAAAAGCGGCTAGTCCATCCTTCGGGCAAGCTTTGACCAATGAAGCCATTAGAAATCTAATGCGGCAAATAGACCCTTCTTCAACCCACAGCGAATCGCAAGATTAACGTTCGTGCATTAGGCGATCATAGGCCCCTTGCCACGTATCGGCTGTCCGAGTGAATTTGTTGATCTTGATTTCGCCAAAATGCTGAAAGAGACTGACCATCATGGTAGGGAAGGCTTCCCAATTATTGCGGCGGATGAGGTCTTCTACCTGATCGGCCATTTTGCCTGTCCACGTCCACCGTTGACGAAATTCCTCGGCCTTCATCCAATAGTTACGTTTTTCCCACGCCTCCGAAGACTGTTCAATGGTGTCATTAATCTCTCGCAGGGAAAATACAATCTGGGCCACCATGTCCTTAGTCTCGGCGTCAAATTCTTTTTTCTTGCTCAGGTGGCGTAAAATCTCGGCACAAGTACGCATGTGCTGGTTACGGGTTTTAGCAGGGCCATCGGTGTTAATTACTCGGCTCATTATCAATTCCTTTCTACACTAGTCTTCATCAGGGTTCCACGGCGGTAACGGTACTTGGGTATAAAAAGCACGAGACGGAGCGCGATTGATATAGAAAATGAAATAAAGAAACCCAATAATTTGGATAGGGATTTTGCAACGGAAAATATCGTCAATAGTCTGGGTAGCCCCATCCATCAAGCAGCCTGTACAGGTGCCAAAAGCCCGTGCCCATGCAGCAACCATAATCAATAGGAAACTGGCAATGACCGCTACTTGCACTAAATATCGCGAGCGTTGTGGTTTACCAAACCAAGCAAAAATAGCAGTAATGACTACAAACGCACCCACCACACCCCCAGACCAGCGCCACGCATCTAATTCAAGGCCACCGCTAATAATTCCACCCGCATTGGAATTTAGACGATAGGTCACATACAACCAAAGAATCGGCTCGATTCCAAACAGGGGAATAACACTCAATAGGCCAATGGTTAACCCTAAAGGGCGACGGACTCTTTCTTTCTTTTCGGCAACTGGTAGTTCGGGATTTTCGGTAGTGGTCACAATACCGCTGCTCCAATCGGCCCACGCTCAATATGAGCGCCTAAGGCCTTTAATTTTTCTTCTAATCGAGAATAGCCGCGATCAATTTGGACAATATTGCGGATGACTGTAGTGCCACGAGCGCATAAAGCGGCCAACACCATTGCCATACCTGCTCGAATATCAGGGCTGCTAATGGCCTGGTCGCCTCGTAAAGCGGTTGGCCCTTGGACCAAAACCCGATGAGGGTCACACAAAATAATCCGCGCCCCCATATTGACCAAACGATCTGTGAAAAAGAGGCGACCTTCAAACATCCATTCGTGGAACATAACGGCCCCAGCGCACTGGGTCGCTACCAGAATGGCAATACTCATTAAATCGGTGGGGAAACCGGGCCAAATTTGTGGTTTAATTTCAGGAATGTTGCCGCCAAAATCGCGCTGAATCATCAGGTGTTGGTCGCGTGGGACAAAAATATCGTTGCCGCGTACTTCCCATGTCACGCCTAATTTACCAAAAACCAGCGCAATCATATCTAAATACTGCGGATCGGCATCCGTAATGAGGAGTTCGCCACCCGTCACCACCGCTGCCCCAATCAGGCTACCGACTTCGATATAATCAGCGGCAACCCGAAACTCACCACCACCCAATTTTTCAACACCATCAATCACCAACTGATTAGTTCCAACACCCTCAATTTTGGCACCGAGTTGGTTCAAAAATTGGCATAATTGCTGGACATGTGGTTCAGAGGCAGCATTACGCAGTACTGTTGTCCCTTTGGCATAACAAGCCGCTAGGACAGCGTTCTCAGTCGCTGTGACGCTGGCTTCATCTAACAAAATGTTCGCGCCGTGCAATCCGTCAGCATTCATTTTGAATGAGCCGTCATATTCAATCGTTGCGCCAAGTTTTTCCAGCGCAATCAGGTGGGTATCCAAACGCCGCCGTCCAATCACATCACCACCGGGGGCTGCGATATCCAGTTGACCAGTACGCCCCAACATCGCGCCTGCCAAAAGAGTGCTGGGTCGAATCTTTTTGGCAAGTTCCGGTGAAGCCCTATGTGTTTTAATGTCTTGGGCATGAACACGCACTGTGCTAACATCGAGCCACTCGACTTCGGCCCCCACACTTTGCAGCAATTGCCCCATAATCCGCACATCCCCAATGTTTGGCATATTTCGCAAAACAATGGGTTGGTCGGTTAACAGGCAAGCTGGAAGCAGAGGCAATGCAGCATTTTTATTGCCACTGGCCTTGATTTGGCCTTGCAGCGGAAAGCCGCCTTCAATAATAAATTGGTCTGGAATAGACAAGTGTATTTCCTTTTTCAACCAGTATGTAAAATCACTGGGTCGCCAATCGCCACCCCTAGCTTTTGGGCTGCGCTCCCTTGATTCACGGCCAATTCAAGCTGACCGGCACTGTTAATCAGCGGCAAAATACTTCCTTTTTGCGCCCCCATATAGCTGAGACCTAACGGTGCAAAAGTTTGCCCTGCGATTTCGACAGCAGTGGCCTCGGCAAAAAATGGGGCCACCGTCGCCCGCTCGGAAAAGGTCGAACCCCCAAATTGAGGATGGAGTTGCAGCATGTCATCTGCTCCCCACACCAAACGCCCAATACTGGTGACGACATTGCCAAAATGATCAATATATAGCACTTCCCCGCGCACATGGTCGCTTTCGATTTGCAATAAAGGGGGGGGTAGTTTTTCAAATGATTTAGTTAAAGCAGGGCCAATTTGATCAATAGGCACACCGTTTGCCATATGCGCGGCGACCGGGCTGAAAATATCTCGCCCATGAAAGGTTGTGCTCATACCCTGCAAATGATATTGGCGGTTTTGGAGTGCTACAGCTTGTTGGATTTCTACCTGCCCAAAGACATAACTAAAGAGGCCATTATCTGGGCCAATAAAAATACCCTGACTCGTTTGCACCGCAACGGGTCGGCGGGATGTTCCTACCCCGGGGTCAACCACACAGACAAAAATCGTGCCGGGGGGCATATAACGATAGGCCGTCAGCAGAACATAGGCCCCCTGTCGAATATCTTGCGCAGCGATATGATGGGAAATATCAATAATTTGCGCGGTGGGGCAAATAGAGAGGATAACGCCCTTCATAACCCCCACATAGCCATCTTGCAAGCCAAAATCGGTTAGCAGGGCAATAACAGGAATGGTGCGGGACTGCGCTTGATCGGTCATAACAGGAATTGTAGCCGTCCCCCGCTTAGAGGGCAACACAGGGCTATTTTGTTCCATTATCGCGCTGCCTCCCGCCACAATCGGCGTAACTGCCAATATTTATCAAACTCGTTCCATGCCATCAATAGACTAAGGCGCAATCCATGTAGGCCATCCCGATAGCCTTTAAGTGTCCAATAGCGCCAGCGAAATTGACGGATGGGCTGCAAAATAAAATTACGAAATTTAGGTTGCTGCCCTTCAGATTTCATAATCTCGGCATCATAACGAGCATAACGCCGCTGTTTCTCGACGAATTGCGGAAAGTTTTGATAGTTGTAATGGATCAGTGGATTTTCCAGATGGCCGGGTTCACCCGTTTTTAAGATGGGGATTTCATGCACGCGACGTTCAGGGTCATAGGTTGCTTGGTCGCGTTTAAGTAGACGCATCTGATAATCAGGATACCAGCCGGTGAAACGTGTTAACTTCCCGAAAATATAGTTATGACGTGGAATCCAATAACCCATATGCTGAGGATGAGCGATTAAACGGCGGACTTCAGCCTCAAGTTCAGGCGTGGCCCGTTCATCCGCATCCACAAACAGCACCCACTCAGCATCCACCGCGGCAAGGGCAGCGCTCCGTTGTTTAGAGTAATTTTCAAACGGATGACTAATCACCTCAGCCCCCGCTGCCTTAGCCAATGCAATGGTGTCATCAGTGCTGCTGCCCGATTCAAAAACCACCACATGATCAGTCCATTTCAATGATTCAATACACGCCTGAATATTTGCGGCTTCATTGCGCGCCAAAATTACCCCGGCCAACGGTACTGTCATAACCCCATCACCTGTTCATAGGCACTAATCAGCGTATCCCGTTCTTTCGCAGAGATTTGACGCAGGGCATAGGCATGACGGGCTTGGCGAATCTTGCGGCGCATCCCCACACCAATTAACCAGCGGGCAAGCTGACGTTTAAAAAGAGGGTAATGTTTGCGATAGAGTCGCAGGCGACTTTGCCACAAATTGATGATGCTGTCGGGGCGGACTTGGCGTGTACTCTGCCCTTCCAAATGAATCACATGGGCATCGGGTATGCAATAAATCTTCCAGCCCGCTTTTTGGATGCGCCAACTCCAATCCACTTCTTCGGCATACATAAAAAATTGCTCATCGAACATGCCCGTTTTTTGGATAACTTCGCGCCGAATCATCATCGTTGCGCCAAGTGTATGGCCCACCCGAAACGGTTTAGGATGCTCATAGAGTTTACGGGGATAACGTCCATTCAGGCGGCGGTTATAAAGGGTGCCGGGAGCAGGCATTAAATCGAGCCAAAGCTGGGAAAGGCCGGGGAACCCAAAAGCACTATGTTGAAAACTTCCATCTTCATAGGTGAGCCGTGCCCCAACTATGCCAGCATCCGGTAATGAAAAAAGGCTATTAAACAAAATGCTGGTGGCTCCGGGGCGTGTTTGGGTATCAGAATTTAACAAATAGACTGCTCGGGGTAGGCTGTTTTCATCTACCGCACTGTTGCCAAAACCCATCGCCCGCATTGCTACATTATTAGCGGCTCCAAACCCAATGTTTTTGATGTTTTCGATGACGGTGACTTCGGGAAATTCAGCACGAATCGCGGCGGGGCTATCATCACTCGACGCATTATCAACGACCCAGACGTTGGTATCATAGGGGCCACCACGCTGCACATCTTCCATCAAGGTGCGAATGGCTTCCAAAGTCAGGACACGAGTATTCCAATTGACAATCACAACAGCAAGGTCAGACATATTTCCTTAAATGTGTAAACTATCGGGGCAGGCACAAAAAAGCCGGGTTCGACCCCGGCTATGATAGCATAGCAAAATTTCAATTGTCCATTCCCCACCGTGCGGCTTCCAACCATGCTCGAAAATCGGCATAGTTGTTAGCAGTACGCGCTACGAGTTCGGCATTGGGAACAAGCGCTTTTAGGGCATCATCCTCTTTAGTGTCAATCAACTCTTGGAGAGCAGCCACAACCAAATCACTGAAAGTCGGTGGCAAAACAAAGTCGGGCGCGGCAATGAGGACGGAATAGGGGACATCCGGCCATGGTTCTTTACCTTCTTGCATAACCATCACATCCGGCGCGTCGGTTCTTTCATTGATCCTAACGGCGGGGGTAGCGTTTTGGAGGCGGCGCACCAAAGTATCCAATTGGTTATTGGCAATCGCCCCGGCCACACATTTTTCCTCAAAGACGGCTTGCACCAACTCTTGAGCATCAGCGACGGTTACAATGGCTTGTACCCCTGACACAGGATCAACCCCGACGGCGCGTAAGGCCAAACTAGGATAGACCCAATTGATCGGCGAGTCATCGCCCTCGATCCGGCAAATTTTGCGGTTTGCCAGCATTTCAGGGGTAGCTGCATTGCCCAACACGCGACGGTCATACACAAAGTCAAAACTGACCCCATTAGCCCCTACCCGCTGCGTTTGACGTACCCCCAAGAGCGGTGTAGCACCACAAGCGCGCTCGGCAGCAATATAGGTAAAGGCATCCACCCAAATAAGAGCAGGTTCGCCATTACAAATCGTATCCAATGCTTCACGCGGGGTTGCCAATAAATCCACTTTGACAGCCAAATCCTCACCCAATTGATCAGTCAATTGAGTCTGTAAAGTCTCTAGGGCCGTTTCTTGGGAGCTTTCGGCGCTGGCGATGACGAAGAATAGATCAATTGGTTTATCGGGGCTACCCAAAATAATAGGCAGTTCCACTTCGGGTAACGGAGTGGAACGGGGTGTCGGGGTCGGTTGTGGCAAAGGGGTTCGAGTGGGGGGCGGGGCTTCTTTTTCACCCCCACAGGCTACCAACACAATCGAGAGTATCAGCCCGATGCTGAAAAGTGCTACGAGATGGCGCACGTTGCGGTTAATGACGCTACCCTCCTGCTTGTACAGAGATAATGACGGATTACCTGAAATACTATAGCAAGTTCGCCCGCCTGACAAATCAGCGGTTGAGTCCTTGCTGCAAAAGTTGTTCGATTTTGGGCGCTTCTTCAGCCATAAACCAATCCTCCAATAGGATGATATATTCCAATTGTAGGGCTACTGGCATCTTGAAAAAATCCGAATCCAGCGTCTTAAGGCAACGCGGACTGCCACACCCACATTCCCAAACATATTCCCCTCTACCATTGATACGATAATCAAAGGTGATTTCTTCACCTGCCGCAATAGGGCGCAAAGCAATGACATAGCGAGCGCCGTTAATCGTTTTGACAAAAGTATTGGGATCACAGGAGTGGTTGGTATATTTTTCGGGTTCTTGCCATAACACTGTCACATTTTCAGCAATAAAATCAGTGTGATATTCGTATTCCCCAAGTTCAGGCCGCAGGGGATGGGTCTCATCCACAATACGCGAGTCATCGGCTTTTAAAATCGGCTCACCTTTGGCGATGTTGACCTTCGCAAAAACCCCTTTGCCCTGAATGGGGGAATCGCCCACATAAACTTTGCTCATGATTGAACCCATCACTTTAATTTGAAATAGGAATCCGCTATGATTGCGCTATCCGCATTGTATCTCAAGAGTTGAAGGCTATCCAATTAAATCATTATGGCAAAAGCAGGTCGCATCAAAGACCGTTATTATTTGATGAGTCTCGGCTGTTCCAAAAACACCGTAGACTCCGAATCAATGGCACAACTACTCGAAAACGCCGGGATGCGGGCCGCCGATGACCCCACCCGCGCCGAAGTCCTCATCGTCAACACCTGTGGCTTTATTGGCCCTGCTAAAGAAGAAAGCATCAACAGTCTGAATGAATTGGCGGCACTTAAACAACCTAACCAATATCTGATTGCGGCGGGTTGTTTATCTCAACGTTATGGTGATACGCTGGCCCAAGAAGTACAAGGGCTGGATGGGATTATCGGTACACGTCGCTGGATGGATATTGTGGATTTGGTGCAACGCATCCGTACCCGCAAACATCCCGAACCGCTTTACCATCTACCCACCGACGCCGAAACCGTTGGCACAGATGAACGTGGGGCGGCCCGTGTCAGCATTCAAGGCGCAAGTGCCTATCTGAAAATTGCCGATGGCTGTCGTCGTCCCTGTGCTTTCTGCGCCATCCCTGCTATCAAGGGTACAGCCGTCAGCCGTCCTATCGAAGCGATTGTGAACGAGGCCCGGTTGCTACGGGACAATGGCGTGCAAGAAATCATCCTCATCGCCCAAGACAGCACCGACTATGGCTATGACTTGGGTCTGAAAAATGGCTTGGCCGTCCTGTTGAAAGCATTGGTCAAAGCCGTGCCCGATGTGCCGTGGATGCGAATTATGTATGCCTATCCGGGTTATGTCACTGATGAATTGATTGAAACGATGGCAAGCCACCCACAAATTGTGCATTATCTGGACATCCCACTGCAACACGCCCATCGTAAAACCCTCCTGCGAATGCGCCGCCCAGCCAATATCGAATGGGTACATGAAACTATTGGCAAAATGCGCTCGGCTATGCCCGACCTTGCTATCCGTACCACCTTTATTGTGGGCTATCCCGGCGAAACGGATGAGGAATTTGACACACTGGCTCAGTTTGTCAAAGATATGCAATTTGACCGTGTAGGGGCGTTTACCTATAGCTACGAAATCGGCACACCCAGCGCCACCCTGCCCGATCAAGTGGATGACGACATCAAAATTGCCCGTCGTGACAAGCTAATGGAAATTCAACAACCGATTAGTTTGCAGCGTAACCAAGCTCAAGTGGGCAAAATCGTGCCTGTTTTGATCGAGGGCCACGCCGAAGTCGAAGATGATGATGGCCCCACCGGAGAAACGATTTCGCTAGGCCGTTCCTACCGTGATGCCCCTGAAATTGATGGTTATATTATGGTGCAGGGCGAAGCGCCCGAAGGTGAAATTGTACCTGTGCGCATCACTGGTGCGATGACTTATGACTTGGTAGGCACAGTAGATTTAGGTGGGCCAATCGTCATTCAACCGGGACAGATTTTTGGCGCGGGTGATCTGGACACTCACGACCACTCCTAGATTTTAGAACAAGGTCGCTTCAGCACCTTGTTGCGAGAAACAACCTTAAGGAGCACATTATGCCATTTCCCAAAGATTTTGTATGGGGTGCAGCAACGGCCAGCTATCAAATCGAGGGTTCAACCACCAGTGAGGGTTGTGGTGAATCCATCTGGCATCGGTTTTCGCACACCCCCGGCAAAACCCGTAACGGCGATCATGGGGACATCGCATGCGACCATTATCACCGTTACCCTGAGGACGTTCAGTTAATGAGCGAAACGGGGCTAGATGGTTATCGCTTTTCCATCTCATGGCCGCGTGTCATGCCCAAAGGCCAAGGTGACACCAATCCTATCGGTCTGGATTTTTATGACCGTTTGGTGGATGAACTGCTCAAATCCAATATCAAGCCGTTTGTGACCCTTTTCCATTGGGACTACCCTCAAGCACTCCAAGAGGAAGGCGGTTGGGCCAATCCTGACAGTGTAAAATGGTTTGCCGATTATGTTGATGTCGTCACCCGTCGGCTTGGGGGGCGTGTCAAAAATTGGATTACCCACAATGAGCCTTGGGTTTATTCCATGATCGGGCATTTTTATGGACAACACGCTCCCGGTCTGACAGACATAAACACCGCCTACAAAGTCGCCCATCATTTGTTGCTGGCCCATGGTGAGGCAATGCCTATCATCCGCGAAAATTCTGAAGACTGTCTGGCTGGGATTACCCTCTATACGGCCTATTCGGAAGCCGCTACCGACAGCGACGATGATAAAAAAGCTGCCGTGCGCAACGACGGCTTCATTAATCGCTGGTTCCTTGACCCGATTTTTAAGGGCCAGTACCCTGCTGATATGGTGGAGGCATTGGGTGAAAATCTCAAGGACATCAATCTTGATGCCGTCAAAGAAGCCTCCGAGCCGCTTGATTTCCTCGGCATAAACTACTACACCCGCAACAAGGTCTCATGGATGCCGGATTTGCTGCCCCTACAATTTTTGCCCGCCCCGATGGGCAATGTCGAAACGACCGCGATGGGGTGGGAAATTTACCCGGAGGGTCTCACCAAGTTGCTGGTACGAATTCATCAAGAATATCACCCCAAGGCCATTTACATCACCGAAAATGGGGCAGCCTTTGACGACCCACCGTCGGGTGGCCTCATTGTGGATGACCCACTGCGCGAGGATTATTTGATTGATCACTTTGCCGCTGCCGAAAATGCTATTGCTCAGGGCGTCCCGTTGAAGGGCTTTTTTGTGTGGAGCCTGATGGATAATTTTGAATGGGCCGAGGGTTTTAGCAAACGTTTTGGCCTGTATTATGTCAATTATGAAAATCAGGCCCGTATTCCCAAACGCAGTGCCCAATACTACAAACGCAAAATTGTCACTGAAAAAGGTCGCGCCATCTAAAAAATGTCGAATAACGCCGCATTCGATACCCTTGCTGCCGTCTATGACCGTGACTTTGCCGAAAGTCCGGTCTCACGTTGGCTGCGGGAACGGGTCTGGGGTTGGCTAGAGCCACATTTTCCAGAAGGCAGCACTGCTTTTGAAATCGGGTGTGCTGGCGGGATAGATGCCCTGTGGATGGCCCAACGCGGAGTCAAGATCATCGCTGCCGACATCAGCCCGTTTATGCTGGAACAGACGCAGGCCAAAGCCGAAGGCGCTCATTTAGGTCATTTGGTGACACCCCTGCTATTTGATTTAAACCATCTGCCGGAATGGGATGGCGATCAGATGGATGGGGTGTATAGCAACTTTGGCCCGGTCAATTGCACCCGCGATTGGGCCGGGTTAGGGCGATTTTTGGCAAAGGCTGTTAAACCGGGGGGTTATGTCGGGTTAGGCATCATCTCCCCATTTTGTATGTGGGAAACGCTTTGGCATGGCCTCCATCTGGATTTCCGCACCGCCTTCCGTCGGTTTAAACGCGAAACAATCGCCGCGCTGCCGGGTGGGGGCACACTACCCATTTATTACCCCTCACCCCGCCAATTGGCCCGCGCTTTCCAGCCCTATTTTCAATTCGAGCAGGTACGTGGGTTAGGGGTATTTTTACCCCCCAGTGATGCTTTTGGGGTGGTGGATAAGCGACCCCGTATCATGAAACCTCTAATTACCGCCGAGACCCATCTGGCTGACACTTGGCCCTTCCGCACATGGACGGATCATTATTGGATTGAGTTTACGCGCACGGCAAATAGGCCATGAGCATTAACCTCTCTGATTATGTCTCGGCAGGCTACTACATCACAAAACAGATTACACGCGGTGATTGGCAATCTGCTGAATTACTATCCGATAGATTTTTGAGCGTGTCCCATTGCCTCGCAAAAATAGCGCCGATTATCTACTGGGCCAATTCGCAGGAAGATTTTGACGCTTTTGGTATTCCCGACACCCTTCGACCAGAATTCGAACAGTGGTGTAATGAACGATTTGATAAAGAAATCGGTTTTCCTGATGTGACGTATCACCTTGAAACCGCCCGTGATTTCATTGCTAAGTTTATTCCCCAAAAAGATGATCTGTTTCTGCTTGGGGCAGGTTTACACAAGGATTTTATCGAACCGTTTTTATTGGTCGAACCAACCTTAAGGGTAGGCGTCCAAGATGAAGGAGAACGTGGATTAGCTCATATCATTGGGCAAAGGTCGCCTTTACCAGAAGGGGAAATGCTCGGTTATGAAGTGGTGTGCAGCGATTTTGGCGATATAAACCATTCTTGGCTGTGCAATGGCCTTGAAAAAGATGGATGGGAACGACTTCAAATTCGTCCCAATCAGCACGGTTTCATCGAGACTTATGAAGAGGCTAAAAAATTCACCGAATTCATCATGACCGCCCCCGATATATACGGTGAACCCGGCTTTTACATGCCCTTGCTCATCATCAACTATCCATTGGAGCAACCCCTGTGAGCGCACAAGAACCTGAGTTTTGTTATGTCACCACCACTGGCTGGAAAAGTGGAAAATCCCACGAAATCGAAATCTGGTTTGTCAGCCATGATGGGGCCTATTACATTGTGGCCGAGGGGCGCGAAAAAGCCCACTGGGTACAGAATATCCGACACAATCCGATAATCTCTGTCCGCGTGGGCGAAAAAACGTATCAAGGCAAAGGTCGAGGTATTGACCGCGATGCCGAACCCGAATTGGCCGCTGCTGTTGCCGCCCAAATGGACGCCAAATATGATTGGAGTGACGGCCTGATTGTCGAACTCCGACCCGATTAACTATTCGCCTTTGGAAATCGGGGCAGGTTTAAAGCCACGCCCATAAGCCACATGCCCTTGCCCAATCACCACAAATGCTTTGGGGTCAACGGCGAACACCACATGGCGCAGGGTGGCAACTTGGGGGCGGGCAATCGTGACAAACAAAACGGTATGGGGTTGATCGGTAAACATGCCCATACCCTCCCATGAAGTAACCCCACGCCCCAATTGGCCCAGAATTGCTTTGGAAACTTCTTGGGGATAATCGGTCACAATCGTCACCGTGCGAATGACACTTGGCCCTTCCAGTACATAATCCGCCACAAAACCACTGATAAACAGGGAAACAATCGCATACATGGCGGCTTCCCAACCAAATACCAAGCCCGCCATGCCGATAATCAAGGTATCGGTATATAGATAGGCACTACTCAAGGGAATGCCCATTTTGTGCTGCAAAATCCGTGAAAGGGTGGCTGTACCGCCTGCCGTCGCCCCCGCACCATAAATTAGTCCGCTGCCAATCCCACCCACAATGCCACCGAAAATCGCGTTAAGCAAATCATTCTCGCTGACGCCATGGGTTGTAACAAAAGCTGGCAAAATATCTACCGCTGCACTGAAAATGACCACTGAAAAAATGGTGCTGATAATTAACCAGCTTCCTCCCAAAGTACGATAGGCAAATATTTGAACCGGGATATTGAAGATCAGCGTCATAATCCCAACCGGCGACCCAATGACCTCATGCAAAATAATGGCAATGCCGGAAACACCGCCCGGTGCGATTTGGGAGGGGATAAGGAACACAATCACCCCAATGGCGCTGATAATCGTCCCAATCGCTGTTTGTAACAAACGCCAACCCGATGAAAAACTGACCAATCGTTGAATTAGATTTGCCACAAAGACCTCGTTTCAGTGGGTTAGGATGAAATTGTCCCTAATTGTAATCCCACCTCCTGTAAAGTACAGCGCCGTACCCTATCCACTAATGACTTCGCCATTAATTTTTCGCGCCCATCCAAAACCACCCGTTCAAATTTCCCCGGAAACCGCTGTACTAATTCAGGATCACCTATCATCACCTGTCCCTTATGTATCACCAGCGATAAATCTGCCCGGTTTGCCTCTGTCAGCGCCTGATACGGATTGTCATGGTGGGGCAAAACGATTAAATCGGCTTGCATACCAACTTGCAAATCGCCGACATCCTTCAGCTTTAACATTTGGCGGGGATTGTGCGTCACCATCGTAAAGAGGTTTTGAGCATCGGCTTGACCCGTTCTTTGGGCCGCCCGCAATTCATCTAATAAATCCCCATCGGCTGTCAACCGTGAATCACTCCCAATAGCAACCCGTCCGACTTGTATCCATTCCTGCACCGCCGCCGTTTTGCCCAATAGATAGTCATTGGTCGAAGGGCACCACACCAAACTAGCTCCTCGTTCAATGGCCGATTGGGTATCCGATTCATTTAATCCCACTCCGTGAATCAAAATGGTATGGGGGCCAATCACCCCTAATTTATTTAATTGACTAAACTCGCCCGCCGCAATCGTGTCTGTCCCCTCAGCCGCATGAATCATCCACACTCGTCGCCGCGCCTTGTGATAACTCCACTGAATTTCATTGGCAGGGCTTAGATAAAGCGAATGGGCCCAGCCATATTTTTGCACCACTCGCACCGGAAAATTCCATTTTTTCAACGGAGGATGCAGCGGGTTATGCTGTGCCACCGTCGTCGCGCCACTCAATAGATTTTTGAGGCCGCCAATAAAACATCGGTCGGCAAGAGGGGCGGTGCGTAATTCCAAATAGGGCGAGGCATTAAGGCGCTGCGAAACATCATCACTCCATTCCCGCGCATTGGGATAAACCTCTCGAAATTTAGTGCGCGGAAAATGATTGAGTTCAAGATGGTCATGGGCGTTAATCAGACCCGGATAAATAACATAGCCCGCTAAATCAATCGACATCACTTCGCCAAATTGCTTAGAAGCGATAATTTGCCCTCGTCGTGTATCAATCCCCAACGGTTCATCTTTCAAACGAGACGGGGTAATCTGAGGGGCATTCATCAAAATGAGTTGTGTCATCGAAATTAAACCTTGCTACCCAGTAACCTCGCGCTACAGTATACTCTTGAAAATTTCTTGCACTGAGGAGTGCCTTACGTGAAAAAGTATTTTTTCATTTCTGGGACGATCATTTTACTGGCGATTTTGACGGGCTGTGGTTTGGTCAAAGCCAAAATTGACCGGGTCTATCTTGCCAGCGACCAAAACGGCGTTAACCGGGTGGATAGCTTTGAACGCGACAGTGTTTTTTATATCATTGTCGAATTGAAAAATGCCCCCGATGATACGGAACTCAAAGCCGTATGGACGCTGGTCGAAAGCGACGGCGAGAAATTAAACACCCGCCTCGATGAAACCATCATCAAAACGGGTAGTGGCAAAATCACGTTTAGCCTTAAAGGGGACAGTGATTGGCAGGGTGGTTCCTACCAAGTCGAAATTTACCTAAACGGCGACCGACAAGAAACCATTCATTTTTCTGTAGCTGAACCCCCAACCGACGTTTTTGGCTGATTATTCCAGCGTCAAGGTGGTCAAACGATAGGCGTTATTGGCATCGGGTTGATCGGGAATCAGGCGGGTGTTGGGTGGGTCAAGTTCATACACCGCCACAATCAAACTATACGTTCCCGTGATGGCATCTTGCTTGACCACCAAGCCATGATTATCGGTGATCGTCTGCCCCGCCTGCCATGTTGTCGTAATAGCCCGTCCATTAGCAGGTTCACTATCATGCTGCGACGCCAATGTGCCATCGGGGTTTAACAATTGCACTGTCACCTTATAACGCTTGTCTAAGAGGGTATTCGTTTGCCAAAACAGCGTCACGCCTAGCACATCCCCCGGCAAAATTTGCTGATCCGTCCCATCAGTAGATAGGGCATAGCCCACCAATATAATGTGATCGCCAAAAGCCATCTTGACCACCTGCGAGGCTTCGGTCGGTGGGGCGTCTAAAACCGCATACTGCACCAATTCGACATCGGTAATCCACTGGCGTCCAATAACATATGCCCCGGCATCAAGGGTAGATTCAACAACACCGTTCGGGTCACGCTCACTCTGCCCCCACAACACTACAAAAATTCGTTTGTATTGGGCGATTAAATCAGCCGTGGCTTGCTCGGTAGCAGCATTATCTCCCCCTAAACCTTTGGGAAGGCCATAAACGGGGCTAACGCCATGATAATAATAATCGAATGCCTCGATTTGATTAGGAGCATTTAAAATAATAGCATCCCCATCCCGCGCATCTTGTGTCAGCAATTCAGCTATTTGACGGTAGTCACTGCGGGCATATTGTTCATCGTGGTACATGGGGCCAAGATTGTGGATATTGGGGATAATCACTAGTATCGAAAGAGCCGCCGCGCTGCTCCACCGCATCAGCAAGCTTTGAGGTGGGCGAACCACTCCACTCAATACCGCCCCAATACGTTCCAGACTGCGCCCTAGCATCAACGCGATACTCATTTGGGCAGGCACTAAAAATTTCAAATTAGCTTCGCGGTAAGCACCGGAAAGTAGCAATGCCCCAATACTCAGACCGCTCCAAATCAGCGGTAAACTAACACGCCACAACACTGAAGGTCGTTCGGCCCCAGCACGACGGTCGGGCAGCAACACCCCTAACACCAACAGCCCAATCGGCACAACGTAGGCTAATGCGGAAAGGTGGGTCGCGGTTTGCCCATAAATCAATAGTGTAAAAACCCGATCTGCCCGATCTAACAAAGCGGTCTGGTCGCCTGTTTGGGGCCACGAAGTGATTTGTTTATAGGCCGTCGGTAGCCACGACTGGAAAAACATTAGAGTAATCACATTGAGAACAATATAGACGTTCCGGGCACGTGGGTCACGACGTGGAATCCACCACCACAAAAACACCACCCCTTGGGCAATCATGGTAAAGGGATAGGTGTAGTGGGTATATAGGCCCACTGTATTGATAATCATCAGCCAGATGGCCCAAGGTGCGATGTGAAAAGCAAATTGGTTGGGGCGATTTTCAGCACGATGGTGGTCGCTGGCGTGTAGCATCTTGACCAGCACCCAGAAACTTAACACACTTAATGCGCCTAACTGGGAATACATGCGCGTTTCTTGCGAGTAATAAACTGCAAAAGGGTTTGCAGCCACCAGTGCCGCCGCGATACTGGCTGCTAATGGGCCATATAAACGGCGGCCAAGCGCATAGGTTCCTGCCACACCCAGCAATCCCCAAAAGGCTGAAAATGACCGTAGGCCAAATTCCGTTTTGCCCGCCAAAAACATCCACCATTTCAGGCCGATATAATAGCCGGGGGGGTGAATATCGTGACTACTGGCTTCAATCAATGCTGGAATAGATCGTTCCGCAAGACGTAAGCTGTTGCCCTCATCATGCCACAGGGATTGCGATTCGAGTAAATGAAATCGCCAAAAACCTGCGACCAATAGAATCAGCACCGAAAGCCAGCGGATTAGCCGATTCATTTTTGCTCCAATCGTTTCATCACAGCATCCCCCAAAACTGCTCCCGCAAAAAGCACGGCCAAGCCCGCTATAAGGACGTGTGGCAAGCGCTCACGTGCTTTGGTCGGCCATGACTTGTCGGGATGCTGCCATCCGTTAGATTGAATATAGTGTTGCAGGCTGTAATAAATTGGGGTGGGTGTCCAATCTGGCTCAACCATACGGAAATAATACCAGCTTTGATTGGCTTCAATCTCATTAGGGCGTTTCAGGAACCAATAACTCATTACGCCCACATACGGCCATTCTTCCAACGCCCGTTCATATGCTAAGGGCGCCCATGCAGCAGCCTGTTCCATCGTGACCCGGCCATAGGTATCCAAGCCAGCAATATTAGGATCATTCGGCACAGGATTCCACGCGATTTCACTAATCCAGATGGGTTTGTTGGCATCGCCATTGGCAACCATAATATCACGTAGCCATTGGTGACGGGCAAAATTCATGGTAAAGGGACGCATCCGGCGATCAGTCGGCCCACTAAACAACCCATAGCCTTGGGCACTGAGGACATCAAAACAACGGCCTGCTCCTAAATCATAAAGGCGCTGTAAAAATAATAAGTCAAAGGCATCCCGTCCGGTGTGGTCAACCGTTGGGCCAATCGCCCCGGTCAAAATCACAATGTTAGGATCAACCGCCTTAAGGGCATCGTGCGTGCGACACAGCAAATCAGCATAACCCTCTGGGCTAATCAACTGGTCGCCCCATTCAGGATAGAGATTGGGTTCGTTCCAGATTTGATAATGGGTGATACGCCCTTGGTAACGTTCCGCCAGTGTCACCGCAAAATCAACAAAATCTTGGATGTTAACAGGTGGGCCGTTGGTTTGAGTCGTTCCCGGTGGCAAAGCCCAAGGTGGGGTGGGGCTGCTAATCCGCGCAATCATATTAACGTTATATTGGTTGGCTAAATCCACAATTTGGTCATATTTATCCCAGCTAGAAACAAAGTCGGCCTCATTGATTTGTCCATCCGCGTTTCGATCATTGCGCCGATCTACAAAATCCCCTTTAGCATCAATTTCGATATCTTCCCATGGGAACTGCTGACGTAGCCAGCCAAAGCCCGCTTCCGCAATTAGCTGCATGGCCTGTTCGCGTTTGGCGGGTTCGGCCTCTTGCTCAAGGAAGGCGTTAATCCCAAACGGATTCTGAGGTAGATTTTCAATGGGGGCATCTTTTTCAAGGCGGGGCATCTCACGAGTGCCATTGGCGAGATATTGCAAACCACCCAACAATTGTGGCCCCGGTTCGGTTTCGCCCGTCACGTTCCACAGCAAATCCGCCACAAGGCCATCATTTTCCAAATCCAGCCACAGGGCGGCTGTGCCAATCACCAATGCAATCAACCCCACACCAATTGTACGGAGCGAAAAGCCAAAAAGCCGTTTTGTCATCAATGTTTTTTGCATGGGGCGGATTATAGCCAATTGCGGCGCTTGAAGTAAATTGCCAGTGAAATTCCCACCACCAACATGAGCGACAAGGCAAAGGGATAACCCCAATACCATTCCAACTCTGGCATATTGAGAGGTGACTTATGCGGATTGAAATTCATCCCATACACCCCGGCGATAAAAGTCAGCGGCAAGAAGATTGTCGAAATTAACGTCAGGGTCTTCATGACCTCATTGGTACGATTGGCAATGCTCGACAAATAGACATCTTGCAAATCGGCACACACTTCCCGATAGACCTCTACCAAATCAATCACCTTGACCGCATGGTCATAACAATCACGCAGGTAGTGGCGGACTTGCTCGTCTTCAAATTCGGGTGCATCGTGAAATAAGGCATTCACCGCGTCACGCAACGGCCAAATCGCTCGCCGCAGCACCAATAAATCGCGTTTAATCGAGTGCAATTGGGCAATGACTTTACGCTCTGGGTATTCAATCAGGATGTTTTCCACTTCCTCCAGTGTTTCGCCATATTGCTCTAGAACCGGGAAATAGGCATCAATCACCGCATCCAGCAAAGCATAGACCAAATAATTTGGCCCACTTTGGCGCAGGCGATCTAAACTTTTGCGGATACGATTGCGTACTGGGTCAAGACAATCGCCGGGGTGGGATTCCTGAAAGGTCAGGACAAAATTTTTGCCTAAAAAAATATTTAACTGCTCATTCGTAATATTTTTTTGCAGAGCAACCATGCGAGCCACTATAAATAAATGCTGATCATACCGTTCGACTTTGGCCTGTTCGGTTGCCAACACCACGTCTTCCAACGCCAAATCACTTAAACCAAAAATCTGCCCAACCTTTTTGACCAATTCCTTATCGCCCAAACCATCCACATTGACCCAGATGACAGGCCACTTGCCCAAATAATTGCGGATTTCAGCGGGGTCATTGATCTTATGTTCTTCAAATTTGGTGGCATTATAGGCCATGATTTGAATAATCGAAGGGCCAGTGTTAGGTAAATTATCAGGCAGGCCGGGTGAGGCTCCCACCTCGGTTGATGGGATCTGCAATGTTTGGGTAATCCTTTTGCGAGGAGTCATGTTTTTTTCTGAAAAGGGGGTCTCAGGAGTCGTCATAAAAATATCACTTCTGCGCCATAAATGCCGAGCGTCATTTTACACCTGTCGGTGTTTAGGCAAAATCCTAAAATCTGATGCTGACACCCTAGGCTTGTTAGTCTATTTACTTTAGTTACGGAAGCGACCAACCGAGTTTGTCCTTTAGTTTAGCATTTTTGGCCGTGACGATTCCGTGACACCCATGTAACGCTTACCTGCTACGCTAGAGGACGATCTATTCTCATTGGCGATTCACGTCAATTACCAATTAATGGATGACCCGATGTTCGTTTGTCAAAATGGCCCAAATTGCTTGTTTTCAAAATATACCTGTGTTATGCTGTTTCAAATTCATATTCAGCAGAGATTGACGTTCTGTGAAAACATTTGGCCTGATTTGCACTATGATGACTATTTCGACTACCGGTATGGGTACCGGAATGGTGTGCTTCAGGTCGCTGGATATAAGAGCCTAGAACTCTAAACCAAACGAAATTCCACAAACGCGACGTGAAGCACTCTCAACCACGTCGCGTTTGTTGTTATCTAGACCAAAACACATACGCAGGAGAGCAGAACCCAATGGCGATACTGGTCATGAAATTCGGCGGCACCTCGGTGGGCAGCGCCAATGCCGTTCGACAAGTCATCGAAATTACCCGCAACGAATGCCAGAAATGGGACAATGTCGTGATTGTCACCTCGGCTATTGGTGGCATTACTAATTCGTTGGTCAAATTGGTCGAACACGCGGCCAAAGCTGATTTTACTGGCCCCAGCGGGGTACGACACCAACTAGATGCGCTGCGTGCCCGCCATCAACAGGCCGCTCGTGAATTCATGAATATTGACGACCATGCGGCTGAACTGGACAAAGTGGATGTTCATATTGACACCCTACTAGAGGAACTGTATGGCACTTGTCAGGCAATTGCCGCCGCTGGGGGGGCCGACAGTCGCCTAAGTGATGCCGCTATGTCCATGGGGGAACGCCTGATGGCCGGGATTTTGGCCGCGATTATGCGGGTGAATGGCGTCCCAGCCCAACCCGTGGATGCGAGTAAAGTTATTGTCACAGATCGCCGTTTCCAAAATGCCCAACCCGATTTTGCTCCTTCCCGCGCTAATGCCCAAAAAATCATTGGGCCTCTGCTAGAACAAAAACAAGTCCCCATCGTGACAGGCTACATTGGGGCAACTCCCGAAGGCCAAATTACCACCTTAGGGCGTGGGGGGTCGGATTATTCCGCGACCTATCTTGGCAGTTTGATTGATGCTAGTGACGTCTGGATTTGGACGGATGTGAACGGCGTCATGTCTGCTGACCCGCGTAAAATTAAAGAGGCCAAAGTCATTGACACCATTTCCTACCAAGAGGTCAGTGAGTTCGCCCATTTTGGTGCCAAAGTGCTGCATCCGCGATGTGTTGAACCCTTGATTGGGCCACACATTCCACTACGTGTCTGTAATACCTTCAATCCCGACCACGCTGGTACCCGCATCAACAGTGCCAACCCCCATAAGCCCAAGCACCTTAGCGCCGTCACTTCCATTGAAGGGTTGCTAGTATTTGCCCCCTCAAATGCTGTACCTAGCATACCGGGCCTGCCTCCTATGACCGACCTCGCCAGCCAAGCGCTTGAAAAAGTCTTGCTGCAACCCGCTCCACCCGTGATTACCGTCAATGCCCATGCGGGGCACTTATTGTGTTTTGTCATCCCAACCACAGCCCGCCGCACTGCCAACCAAGAAAGCCTAGCCGCACTTCAACAGGCCTTTACCGAAGCCTATCCTAATGCGGAGTGGCGCATCGAACCGATTGCGATTGTCGCCGCGATTGGGGTGGTAGATGTACAACAAACGATGCAAGTGTTGACGGCAGTTAAATCGGTACGGGCGAATCTACTAGCATTGGGGCACGGTTCTCCTGCCTGTTGTTTATTGGCTTTCCCGCCTGAACAAGCCCCGCGTGTGGTCAAGAAGCTCCATAGCCTTGCTGTTTCTGTCCAATCCAATCTGCCCTATTTGGAAAATGACCCCGCTGCGCCTGCCGCCATTCCTGCCATTCCTAACAATCGTCGCCGCAAAAATACCCGCCCCAACAAACGGGGCAATCCGCCTCACCGCGTGATTCCACTGTAACCCACATTTTGGTTCCGTAATAGAAGGGGTGGTTCACTGAATCACCTCTTTTTTGTTATCCCCTTTCAAAAAATCCATGACTTTAAACATGTTGCAAAATCCGACTCAGAATCTTATACTTTTAAGTGAACTATATCTTTACTTAAAAAATATTTCGGTGAATGCCGTTTCGCATTAAGATTCATCAAGTCGTACAGCGAAAAAGGAGAACTATCGTGAAAAACCGTTTCGCGTTTTTTGAAGGGCACATCGTTCCGATCGAAGAAGCTAAAGTCAGCGTGATGACCCATGCGCTCAATTATGGGACGGGCGCGTTCGGGGGTCTGCGCGGGTATTGGAACGAAGCGGATGAGGAATTGTATGTGTTCCGCCCAAGAGATCATTTCAAACGCATCCTCGCCTCGGCCAAAATGCTCCTCATTGACCTGCCCTATACCGTAGACGACATGGTGAATATCCTGCTCAGTCTGCTGCAAGCGGAAGGCTTCCGGCAAGATTGTTACATCCGTCCATTGGTTTATAAATCGGATGCAGTTATTGGGGTGCGCCTAAATGACCTCAAAGGCGACTTCACCATGTTTAGCATCCCCTTTGGTAGCTATTTGGGTGATGAAGAAGGGACTAAAGTCGCGGTCAGTAGTTGGCGGCGCATTAGCGATGTTTCCATCCCCGCACGCGGCAAATTCACCGGAGCCTACATCAATTCGGCTTTTATCAAATCGGAAGCTTTGATGAATGGCTATGATGAAGCCATCGTGCTAGATGAATCAGGCCATATCGCCGAAGGCAGTGCCGAAAATGTGTTTATCATCCGCAACAACAAAGTGATTACCCCCCCCGTCAATGCCGATATTTTAGAAGGCATCACGCGCATGACCATTATGCAATTGGTGCGCGAAGAATTGGGCCTAGAAGTGATTGAACGCCCCATTGACCGCACCGAATTTTACGTAGCGGAAGAGGCGTTTTTCTGTGGTACTGGGGTTCAATTGGCCGCCATTACACAAGTGGATCAGCGGCCTGTGGGCAACGGCAAATTAGGGCCGACTGTCCATGCCTTGCGTGATCTCTACTTCAGCGTCGTCCGAGGTCAACACCCCGCCTATAAGCATTTCTGCCTCCCAGTCTATGCTTCGGAAGCGGTTGCAATGCCAGTGATAGGCTAGGGTTCCTAAACCAACCACAAACACGGAGCTTCGGAAAATATTCTGAGGCTCCAACCAATCAATCATAAAGACCGCACCAGAGGCATTGCGCTGCTGGAAATACCACCGCGCCGCTGAATACACCCCGGCATAAACAGCAATGATACCTGCCATGATACGCGCTTTCCCTACACGGGTTTGGCCCGTAATGACCAAAGGAAAAGCAAACATGAACACCCGCATCATATAAGTCCCAAGATGTATGATATGAGCAGCAACCCGCACATCCCGCTCACACACGCCCGGAGCTAACTTACAATCGGTTGGCATTCCGGGATATACCCCATCTGGTTTAAGGATATAGCCCCAAGCATAGGCTTTGTCCAAAACACAAAACATGATCACAGCCGAAATCATCAATGTGTCATTCATTGATCCCTGTGACAGCATAAAAAGACCAATAACTGAAAGAAACATCAAACCATAGACCGCTAAATCCCAAGTGACTTGACCTTGCTGTGGTAGCAATAGATCTTGGATACTGACGCCATTCATAAAAAACCACCCCTTCTTTCAAGCACAAGCATAATTCATGTCCATGATTGTACTCATGGCGCAAAAATCAACAATTCAGATTGCTTAACAATCGGGTTAACGTGCGGGCGACTCAGCAATCAAAATGGATTCAGTGGTGCTTTGACTCAACACATGCAAGGTGGCGTCAATTAAAACATGAATTAGGCCGTCAAAGGGTTCTCGCTTGGTAATCTGAATAATCGCGCCGGGTTTTAGACCTTTTTCTTCAAAATATTGCAGTTTTTCAGGGGCTTGGTCAAGAAAGCGCACCACTACGCCGGGTTTTTCTTGCGGCCATTCAGCCAGCGGGTGCAAATGTTCTTGACCAAGTAATTTACCTTCGACGGTTGGGATGGGATCGCCATGCGGGTCAATAATAGGGTTGCCCAAAACCTCAGCGATACGCGCCTCAAATCGCTCAGAAATATGATGTTCCAAACGATCGGCTTCATCATGTACCTCGTCCCAGCTATAGCCCAACGCTTCGACAAGATACAGTTCTAATAAACGGTGATGGCGTAGTACCTCTAGGGCGATTTGTTCACCCAACGGGGTTAGATGCACCCCACGATAGGGCTTGACCACCAACAATGGCTCACGTAGTCGTTCTGTGTCCGACAGTTTTTTTGCCATGTCTGTAACCGAAGGAGGTGTAATGTTCAACGACTGCGCCAACAGCGTAGTTGGAACCAGTTCATGCTCTTGTTGCAGCATGTAGACCGCTTTTAGAAAATCTTCAACAGCTTCTGAGCGTAGTTCACGCAAAGAACGGTCTTCGTCGGTCATCAAAGAACGATGCCCCCTTTTGGACAGCCCATTAGATAGATATAGCCAGTCTACTTGTCCTCAATTAGCTCGTCAAGATAACGCGGGTTCATAGGCCAAGGTTCGTATACGCCATTCAGTCGGAAATCCGATGGTCTTATTGCTGGCATAGTCATAGGCCACCATACCCGTCACCCCTGTCGCAATGATGCTAGCTGGTCCTTTTTCACCCTCGCGCTGAATTAGATAGGCCAGATCAAAACTTTTGTTGCCCAAGCGGGAACAGCGTGTCCATACCCGCACTGGCTGGTTGAGAAACAGGGGCGCTTTATAGTCCACCATCACCCGTGCCACAATAATGCCTAGTTTTTTCATGTCACCATTCCAGCCCCATACATCACCAGCATAGCTCATACGGGCTTGTTCCATATAGGTCAGATAGGTGGCATGGTTGACATGAGCGAGGGCGTCCAAATCTGCGAAACGCACCGACATCAAGATCGAATGCCGAAAAAACTCAGGCTTAAATAAATCATCCATCAGCCTATTTTCCTTGCCATTTGGCAGGGCGTTTGTTGACAAAAGCGTTCATGCCCTCTTTTTGATCTTCGGTGCTGAATAGGAAATAGAAATTACGCCGTTCTAAACGAATGCCTTCGCTGAGGGGCAGTTCAAAAGCGGCATTGACACTCTCACGCGCCAAACGGACAGCAACCGGGGCACGCGCCGCAATATCACGCGCCAATTTCAAGGTCTCTTCCAAATAGGTTTCGGGGGCAACCACCCGATTGACCAAGCCAAATTGATAGGCTTCTTGGGCTTCTAACCAGCGATTATTCAATACCATTTCCATCGCTAAGGCTTTACCAACGGCACGGGTCAAGCGCTGGGTGCCACCCGCACCGGGAATCACTCCCAAATTAATTTCGGGTTGTCCAAATTTAGCGGTCGTCGAGGCGACAATCATGTCACAGGCCATTGCCAATTCACAGCCGCCGCCAAGCGCCACGCCCGATACTGCGGCGATAATGGGTTTGTTGATTTTGGCAACCTTATCCCACAGGCTGATGCTATCACGAGTCAACATTTCAACCGTTGTGGCATTCTCCATCTCTTTAATGTCAGCTCCAGCAGCAAAGGCTTTTTCACTCCCTGTAATTACGATACAGCCAACTTCGCGGTCACGCTCATAATCGCCTAGGGCCTGCACCAATTCAGTCATAAGAACACTGTCGAGGGCATTGAGAGCTTTGGGGCGATTCAGCCGAATGAGGCCAACGCCACCTTCGACTTTTTCTACCAAAATGTTTTCATAGGGCATGGGGGGTTCTCCGTTCAATGTTAGGCAAAAATAAGTAGGGTTTTCATCATTAGAAAGAGGCCGAACATAGCACTTGCCAGAATCGCGGCTGTCGTAGATTTGGTATGGGCACGGATAATGCCTGCTGTCAGCCCCAGAATCAACGGGTATAGCAGGCTCCAATAGGTCACTTGCCAGCTAATATTCCATGTAAAGGCTTGGATGAAATAGAACAAGGCAAATATCACAGCAGCTAGACCGACGGCCTGTAGGTTATCCTTCGTTCGTTTGACAAGAACAGGATACAGGATTCCGCGAAAAATTAATTCTTCTGCCGCTGGACGCAATACGATAAACAGCAACGCCGCAACAACCCATGTCAGGGTATTGGCTCCATCAATCCGGTCAAGTCCTAAGGGCAGACTAGTATCGGATTTACCCAAAATCAAACTCACCGTGTCCAGCGCAATAGCAACCGCGAGGGCTGCCAGCGAGGTAATCCACAAAGGGCGGCTTTGGCTGGGGATTAAGCCTAATGATTGAGCTACCGTCTGTTTATAATTCTTGCTGGATTCTTGCTTTTTCAGCACGACCCCACTGCTATATTGATAGGCGAGCGTTAAGGCCATCACACACCCAATCGCTCCACCCATAATAATCGAGGGAGCTTCTGCATCGGTAAGGCTGTCTTCCCGAATCGTGGTCGTGATCAACAATCCTAAAAACGAGGCCACGACAAACATCACGATTGTTCCAAACACCAAACGTAACCCCCACGGCGGGAGATTGGGTTCAGGCAGTCGAACACGCTTCAAAATAGATTTAATCACCCCAAATTCCTTTGTTAGCACTGAGTTTTGACAGTTTGGTTTGAGCCTGTCCCGACCTGTTGGTGTAATATTTTGGAACATCCGCTACCATCGGGTCGTCTGTTAAAAAGAGGCGTTTCTCTGTACTCGAAATTATACCCAGCCGCAGCGTTCCCGTCTGTATGTTAGTGTAGTTGGACATTTTCAATGAGAAACTCCGAAAAATTGATGAGGATTTGATGAAGTCAGTGGAAATTATGCTATAGTGTTTCATAGTTGTCAGAAAGAGGCTCCCTTGAAGATTCTCCATTGGAATACCCCGACTGCGCTTACTCAACGATTCGTGGCTTTGGGTTTAGTAGTCGCAATTGTAACTGGCATTGCAACCCTTCAATCGCCTGCACAAGCGGAAGATGGCGGAAAATATCCAACTGAGCAAGCCCTTGCGGAAGCCGTTGTCCCCCCGCGTGATCGTCTTGATCTGGCCCAACGTCTCAAAGGGGTTGGGGAAATCGCACCACCACCTACTACACCTGCACGAGTCTATCAAATTGGCGATGTGGAAAAATTTTCAGCCCAAAATGATGATACAGGCGTTTTTACCATTGATGCCACGTTGGTCTATATGAATGATGTGGCCTATATGTGGGTCGAAAACGGCTACACCGTTGATTATAACTCCCTAAAAAATGCTGCCGATGAGTTTGCTAATGACGTTTATCAGCAAGAGCATGAGGTATTTGGCAGCGAGTGGTCACCGGGGATTGATGGGGATGTGCGGTTGCATATCCTGCATGTATCCAATCTGGGTGATTCTGTCGCGGCCTATTATTACAGCGAACAAGAAATTCCCAATGAGGCCATTTCCTCCTCCAATGAACGGGAAATGTTTTATGTCAATTTAGATACTATGCTGCCTTATATCGGCTCCAAGTATTACGTCGGTGTTTTGGCGCATGAATTTCAACATATGATTCATTGGGTCAATGATGCCAATGAAACCTCATGGATGAATGAAGGTTTAAGCGAACTGGCGGCTTTCATCACAGGCTTTGGGCCAAGTGATTTCACATCGTCGTTTCTTGAAAGACCCGGAACTCAACTGACCTATTGGCCGGAAGATGATCGAGGCATTTTATACGGGGCGTCTTTTTTATTTAATGCCTATTTGCTAGAACGTTTTGGCATTGATTTTATTAAAACAATGGTGGCGGATGATGCCAATGGGATGCAGAGCGTTCAAAACACCCTAGAGGCACTGGGCATCACTGACCCCATGACCGGTCAACCCATAACGGCTGAACAAGTTTTTGCCGAATGGACGGTGGCAAATTACCTTAATGATGCCAGTGTAGGCGATGGTCGCTATGCGTATACCCATCCTGAATTAGCCGACTTGGTGACGATTACGGGTGGGATAGAAAAAATTGGTCTGCCCACCACCTTAGCAAGCGAGTCAGTTAACCAATGGGGCACGAATTACTACACCCTTAAAGGCGGGCCAGACACCCAAAATGTCACCCTGCAATTCAGTGGCAACGATACGGTTCAATTGCTGCCTGCCAATGCCCATGACGGCCAGTTTGCCATGTGGTCAAACCAAGTGGATGACAGCGATGCACGCCTCACCCGTCAAGTGGATTTGACTGGCGTAAGCAGTGCCACCCTGAATTTTTGGGCATGGTACAACATTGAAGAATTGTGGGACTTCTCCTATGTTATGGTCAGTGCCGATGGTGGGGTAACATGGACACCCCTTGAGACTGACCGCACGACCAGCGAAAACCCATTTAATACGGGCTATGGGGCAGGCTATACTGCTGCATCCGGCGATTGGGTGCAGGAATCCATTGATTTGTCAGCCTATGCTGGGCAAAAAATCCTGCTGCGTTTTGAATACATCACCGATGATGCCGTCGTCAAAAACGGCTTCTTATTGGATGATGTCAGTATCCCCGAAATTGGCTTTAGCGAGAATTTTGAACAGCCACTCGATCCAAGCTGGCAGGTTGAAGGTTGGGCACGGATTGATAATGTCTTGCCCCAAGCCTTTACCCTCCAACTTATTCAAGAAAAAGCCGATGGCACGTTGACAGTCGAGCCTCTCTTGACCGCTGAAGATGCCACCACTGGTGAATGGACACTTCCGTTAGGGGGGGATGTCAAAAGCTGGACACTTGTTGTTTCTGGCCTTGCGCCTGCCACCATCATTCCCGCGACGTTCAATCTCGACATTTCAGTACAGTAAGTATCCCATGTGGCTTGACCACTGGGAAAGTGAGTAAACAGAATGTTTCAACCGCGTGTTCGTCAATCTCTACGTTGGGTGGGGGCCATTGGCTTAATCGCCGTATTGCTGCCAACGATGATGATGGCAAAAGCTGATTCAGGTGGGAACCACAGCCTAACATGGGCTGATGCTCCCGCGCCACCGCCCGTCCGACATGAAGGAGATGCCGAAACACGCTGGGGATGGGAGATGTATGCCGATGTGTTTGGGCCGTTTTTCACTGATCCCTATCAGGTCGGTGATAGGACAACCTTTGCGCTTGGCGAGTCGCCCTCCGATGTCTATGACATGGAACTGTACTATCGCAGCCAGTATGCCTATTTCTGGTTCGAGCCGGGTACGGACGTGGACATGGAAAACTTACAGGCCACCGGCGACTATTTTGATAAACGCATTTGGTGGCTAGACCGCGAAATTTTTGGTCCAAACGCCAGCCCCGGTATTGATGGCGACACCCGCATTCATTTGGTGCATGTCAATGAGTTTTACCCCGGCCTGTTGGGTTTCTTTAGCCCCAAAGACCAATGTGCCCAACATATCTGCCCTTCGAGTAATCAACGTGATGCGGTCTACCTTATGCTGAATGAAAACCCATTGGGCAGCGAACAATATTATGCGACGCTGGCCCATGAATTTCAGCACCTGATCCAATTCAATCGGGATGGTAATGAATACCGCTGGATGGATGAGGGCCTGTCTCAACTCGCGGAACATCTTATCGGCGTCGTGGATAATGAAGTCAATCATTTTAACGTTGAGCAGTTCATGGCAGACACCAATCGGCCCTTGAATTCATGGTCACTCGATTACTATGAGCAATCAGCTTATTATGGGGCGGGGTATTTGTTCTCCGTCTATCTGTATGAACGTTTTGGCTCCGATTTCATCAAGGCGTTGACACTGAACCCGCATGATGGACTGGCCGCTGTTTATGACACCCTGCAACAAACGGGGCAAAACACGACCCTGAACGAATTGATGATTGATTGGTACATTGCCAGTTTGATTGACAATCCGTATGTTGGCGACGGGCGTTATTATTATCAAACCTATGATTTGACGACCACCCCGCCCTTGGTTGATTTGGGCAGTGTCAAACGCGAATTTGTTTATAACAGCAGTGCCAATCAATATGGGGCAGATTATCTATCGGTTGAGTTTCCGGGGACGTATCAGCTTGATTTTAACGGCTCAACGGCAACCCCATTGGTAGATGTAGCCCCAGCTTCGGGTGAATGGATGTGGTGGTCATATAATGCGGTGGGGGCGGCCAGCAGCCTGACCCGCACCGTTGATTTGACCCGGGTCACCGGCGCAACCCTGCGTTACAACTTGTGGTGGGAAACAGGCGAATTACCAGATTATCTGCATGTCCTCGTCTCAACCAACAACGGACAACGGTGGGATCCGCTGTCGGGCCACCATATGCAATATCCGGATGGTTATAGCACCGCCCCCGGCCTGCATTATTCGGGTTATTCCGATGGCTGGGTTGCGGACGAAATAGACCTCAGTCGCTATGCGGGTCAAGACATTCAGATTCGCTTTGAGTACATCACCAACAATGCCATGACGGGGCCGGGATTCCTTTTGGATGATGTTGAAATCCCTGAAATTGGGCTAAAGGACGATGTTGAAACGTCGGATAGCGGATGGATTGTCGATGGGTTTTTGCGGACACAACAGACCGTTGGGCAAGATTGGTCAGTGGCAGTGGTGAAAATGAGTGACCCGGTTGAAGTAGAATATGTTCCGGTAGAAGCAGGCCAATCGAATATGTCGATTGATGTGCCAGAGGGTGGGGCGGTGGTTATTGTAAGCGCCCAAGCACCCTTTACGCTCGAACCCGCCAAATATCGCCTGACCCTGACGCCTACCGATTAACCTAATCCATGAGTACAAAATAGAGGCAGCACTTAGGCTTGCCTCTATTTTTTGAGCGAGGCTTAGAACGCAAGTTCTATAAATCAGAATTATATGCGCCGAAGTTGAATCCGTTACTATAGTAACGCATGAGTTAGTGCGATGACAATAAAATTAATCGAGTGGTTTGGCTTGGATGGGCCAAATTGTGGATGAGGCAAGCGAAAAAATTAACCATTTACCAATCAGCGTGAAACCGATGAGTGTGATATTGTGGAAAGAAGAATAGCCCCAATAGGCAATCTTATCTCAAACAGCTAGTCAGATAAGGGGAACTAATTTATATGCTTGGCAAAATGCGTTGGTGGAAGCCAATAACAAGCTCTCTCATAGCTCTCACCTTGCTGATTACTGGGGTGGCAAGTCGGACATTACAAGCAAAAGGTTCTATTGAAAATCCTTATTTTTACTACTATTCGTCAGAAAAAAACGCTTTTATCATAGAAAGTGCGGACGGCGAAGTACAACATACCTTGGCAAAATACTTATTGCCCAGCTCAAACTACTATCTCTCTGGGGCGGGTTGGTCACCTTCTAGTGAATGGTTCGCTTGGAACAGTAATTCCTCACAAATTTCCGTCGTCCACCGTCGAGAAGATCAACAATTCAATTTCCCTTCATCGCCTGCGAAAGCTGAAAATTTTTCAATAAGCAGTCGTTGGTCGCCCACATCAGACATGCTTTATATTCTCCGTACCCAAGATTTTGGCATTGGAACAGAGTATTTCGATTTTTTTGTGATGAAAGATATATCATCACAGAGTGTGATTTTTGAATTCAGCTCAGATTACGATTTATCCACTTTGGAAAAACCTCCAATTGTAGGAGCTTTCTGGGTAAAAAACGGTCAAGCCGCTTATTTGTACTTTTCTGATCCTGTGCTACAAAACAAAATCAACTTCGTGGCTATTCAACTGGACGGAAAAATCTTTGAATACCAAGTGGATTTGCCGGAAAACGAGTGTGGCATTAGTCTTTCCATCTCGCCTTCTGGAAATGGATATATTCCCTCGACGAGAACACTTATTCAATCAACTGAAGAACTAAACACAATTCAACTAAACCTATCAAATGAATTGGCAGAATCCTTCATAAAGCGAGTCGAGTGGAGTCCTGACGGCTCTTATGCTTTTATCTACAGTCAACCAAATTGCGGAAATCAAGACAACTTATTTGATCTTTGGGTGCTATTTGTAGACCAACAGATTATCAAAAAAGCCGATGCGAAGGTTTTGGGTGATGAATACGGGCAACTGTCACATTGGTCAGATCAAAACAATAGAGGCTGGTTTCTGGTTTCAGACTCTAAAATCATGTTGCTGACTTTAGAGCTACTGAACATCAGTCTCATTGAATATCCTCAAAACATCACACCCGATGTTACAAGTATTGGATGGATTGGAAACAGTAACGACTTGCTTTTTATAGCAGGAAACGAGAATAGAACTGCTTATCGCTATAATGACGACTTGGGCATAACGACCCAAATCATAGAAAACCAACAAGCCTACGATTTAAGCATTGGTACATTCGCCTATTCAAGCGACGAGCATTATGTTGCGATCATAGGAAAATGCCTCGGTCAATACAATACGCCATGTATTTTCGATTTGGCATTAAATGAACTGATTCAACTACCGCCGAATAGTGTAGGCGCGTATGGTTCTTATGGACAATTAGACTGGCATCCCGAAGAAAACTGGATACTCATTGGCGAATTTGTAGAAGAAGGGCGCATATATTTGCGTATTACTAATTCCGATGCCTCAATAATGCGAGACCTAGGATATGATTGCACCACACCCATATGTTTTGGATGGTTGCCATCAATCTCAGTTCTTACTGCCCGTTAGCCTTTTCATTAACCTTTTTGGGGCGGGTCATCTCGGCTAACTCGGCTTCCAACTGGGCACGGCGTTCAGCGGCAGCCTTGACGCTTTCATCCAGAATGCGCTTATACCGATCTTTTGTGCCCTCGCGCAATTCATCACCGGAGGCAGGCGTCAAGAGAAGTGACACCCCCGCGCCAATAATCGCCCCGGCAAGCAATCCGGCTCCAAAAACTAAGATTTTGCGCACAATACCCTCCCTTTAAAAACACGGGCTAAAGCCGCCGTGCTGAATCTAGGCTAAAAACACATCAACCCGGTGAAATTAGCTTGACAACGCTTCAACCAATTGTCGCAGACCCTTTTTATAGTCGGTGTAACAATCAAAGCGGGCACAGCGCCGCAAATCGTCGGGTGGATCAATGGGTTCGACCATTGCTAGGACAACGGTTTTTCGTTGGCTCCGGAAATACTGCCATGATGCTTCGACACTGCCTGTCTTGATGGCAAATTGTGAGACGACCACCACCATTTTTTTGCATTGCTCCAACGCGGGATGCACACCCCCGGCCCAATTGACATTTTCAGAGGTCTCACCATCATCTAGCCAAGTGGAAATCCCAACCGCCTTTAGATCGTTAGCGAGTTTTTGAGCAAATTCAGCATCCGTAGCGGAGGCAGCAATATAGGTGGCAGCTTCGATTTTGATCTTAGCGGCTTTGGTTTTACCTATACCCCGCGTATCAGCTACATTCACCGCACTTGGCTTGGACGTAAAATCATGGGCGGATGTTTTGCCCATACGATAGACCGTGCCACCGCAAGTTGGGCACTCGCCGCGGGTACCGGGTCGCCCTTTGCTTGTCCAAACGGCTTGCGGATTCAGCATCTCGACTTTTTCACGGCAGGTCACACAAAACGCCTCGACCGCCTCATCTTCAAAGTCGTGCAAGTCTTCGAGTTCATCTATATCTTCAAAATCATCACGAAAAGGGTCACGATCATAATCTGTCATAAAATTCCAACCCTAATGTTTGTGCCAGCCATCCGTAAAGTTATGCGTTCAAGAGTAGCACATTCGTCTATTCTATCCAAACTAATTGACAGGCCCAAACCCGAACGCTATACTTTTGCCCATGTTCAAAAATCAACTTTCTACCTCGATCTATCATCACCATCATCATAACTTCCGGCCCAATTTCCGGTGGTGATGGTGTGTCGCGCCTGTAAAAAAATTAACGATAGGCGCACCCGAAATCAGCAAATATGCGCTCCACGCCAACCGGATGTGGGGCGTTTTTGTTTATCAAGCAGTCAAAAATAGGGAGAACAAAGTTTTCATGAGTGAACAGATAAGAATCGCACTACCAAGCAAAGGGCGAATGGAAGGGGAAACCCTCGAATTTCTTGCCAACTGCGGGTTGCGTGTCAACAAGACCAATCCACGCCAATACACCGCCACGATTCCCGCCTTGCCGGGGGTAGTCGTGATGTTTATGCGTCCGCGCGATATTCCGGTGAGTGTGGCCTCCGGCGATATTGATTTAGGCATTACAGGCTATGACACGGTGTATGATGCGTTTGGCGGCGAAACCGATGAATTGATGCTGGTGCATGAAGCCTTGGATTATGGACAATGTGCGCTGGTACTAGCCGTACCAATGGAATGGACAGAGGTACATACCGTCCAAGACTTGACTGCTAGGGCCGCCCAACATGAATTACGGGTCGCCACCAAATATGGCAATTCAGTCAATCGCTTTTTGCAGGAACGGCAAATTTCCGGCATTCGGGTGGTCAGCGCCGATGGGGCACTAGAAGCCGCTCCCAGCATCGGCTATGCGGATTTTATTGCTGACATTACGAGCAGTGGCACAACCCTACGTGAAAATAATTTGCGTTCATTGAACGATGGTCTGATTGTAGATTCGCAAGCAGTGTTAATTGGCAATCGCACGGCCTTAGCGACCCGCCCAGCAGTTATGGCGGCAACTGAACAATTGCTGGAATTTATTGAGGCCTATATGCACGCGCATGGCAAATACATGATTTTCGCCAATATG